>NZ_AP018288.1:4907337-4928722 GCF_002368335.1 Nostoc sp. NIES-4103
GGATGAGGGGGATGAGGGGGATGAGGGGGATGAGGGAAAAGAACTAAACCAATGCCCAATGCCCAATGCCCAATGCCCAATGCCCCATGCCCAATGCCCCATGCCCCATCTAAATTTGTAACAATCCTTCTGGATTCACAGAGAAAAGCGATCGCCTCTGCAAAGCCTCACGAGATAAAATCTCATTGGCTGCTAATAAGCCACTACTAACTGCCCGTTCCATTAAGCCGCAAGGAAAAGGCATTTTTACCCAATCTCCTGCAAACAATAAGTTAGAAATGCTGGTGCTAGTTTCTGGGCGTTGTGCATAACTATTGGGGGGATATCCAGAAAAGTTATGTTGATTGACTAATTCTTGATGCAGTAGATTTGCTTGTTTTAATTCAGGCACAATCTCATAGAGTTCCCTTTCAAAAGCTGTTAACAACGCTTGTTGAGTTGGGAATTCTTGCTGTTTATAGCAGTAGGCATGTAACTCCACAACACTACCACCAGTGCGTTGTGCCCAGTCGATGAATTGTTGTTGAATGCGATGATAAAGGGTGATACTGTCAGTTAGTTGGTAGCCAGACAAAGAAGTAAAATGACTCTGTTCCCAAGCAAAATCACGGTCAAACCAGAAACGACAAACAGCAAATGGATCGGCGATACTCAACTTTTCGACTTGCGATCGCAGTTTTTGATCTACATCGCCACTAACTCGTTTAAACAGTTGTTGTACTCCTGGCACATCGGTAGCAAAGACATAATAATCTGCTTTGATGATCTCTGGTGATGGTGATTCTTGATTTGTTGCCACAAGTTGCAACTCATCAGCTTGTCGTTGCACTACTTGAAACTTAGATAAATCTCTTTGAGCAGGCCCTTTTAAAACTTTACCATCAGCAGCAAAAACTGCTCCATGACAAGGGCAATGAAATTTACCATCGTCTGCCATCTGCACAGTACAACCTTGGTGAGTACAGGTAAGAGAAATTGCTTCTTGACTATCAGGTGTGACAGCAAACATTTCATCAGCCGCACCAAAATATTGTAGAGATGTGCTATTATTTGTCTCTACATCAGTGTTTTGTTTTACCCAAAAAGCAACATTATTTTGACTGCCACCACGATAATATTTCAATCCAGCAATGTTATCGTCTAAAGCAGTAACTTCATTAACATTTGCACCAGTAATAATTTCACCACCATTATTCAGAATTGCCCTGACAATAGGTTGTACTAAACTTGTGCCCATATCATCTTTAGTACCATTAAAAGCCAAGCCTTCAGGGTTGCCAAAGAAATAAAAATGGAAGAATTGCATCAGTTCTCCCACACTCATAGTGTCTGGTGCATTCAAGCTAGATTTGGCAAAAGGTAGAAAATATAAGTCGTACAAACCTTGGGGAAACTCTGTTTGTACCCAATCAGCAACCGATATACCATCAAACCGCTGATAATTCTTTTCTCTTTGAAAACCACTAATCGCTTGAAAAACTTGCAAATGCTTTAATTTTGTGAGATTGATTCCCCATTTGAAGCGGTTAGGAGAAGCGATCGCTAAATCTACAATGTTCCAAGGGAATGCAGAACTACTAGGGCGAAATATCTCTGGTTTGTATTGGCGATCGCGGTAGAGAACCGAATAAAAATTTAATGATTCAAAGTGATCATTTATCCCCAACTCTGCAACTATACTGTTCAAGTTATAGTACTGGGGAAAAAAACCATGAAAACCATGTTCCATCATGAAGGTTTCGCCAACAGCTTCTATTGACCAACTAGCAATTTTGCCACCTAGTTGAGGAGATTTTTCTAAAAGTGTGACTGCAAATCCCCGCTGACTCAATTCGTAAGCACAAGCTAAACCTGCTAAACCACCCCCAATGACTACAACACTTTTCTCTTGATTCAGCTTGTACGGCAGACTGAGAGTATCTTTTTGAAACACTGTTGGTTTTGGCTTGCTAAACCGGGAGTATCCTGTTACTCCTGCGATCGCACCAATACCAAACACTTTTATTAGGGTACGACGGGAGATGGTAGATGATTCCGGTGAATTAAATAGTTGACTCATTGGTTACAAACTTAACTGTTCACGATCAATGCCTGACACAGAATGATAGCCGTTAGCTAGCAAATTACTTAGAAGATTTTTTTCATCTCACTGTTCCTTAAAGAATTGGGAATTGGGCATTGGGCATGGGGCATTGGGCATTGGGAATTGGGAATTGGGAATTGGACTCTACTATTAGTCATCACATCTGGTCCATTACCCATTACCCATCACCCATCCCCCCATCTCCCTCATCCCCCCCATCTCCCTCATCCCCCCCATCCCCCTCATCTCCCTTATCCCCCCATCTCCCCATCACCCCATCTCCTACCAAACTGGGTGAAGAATAACTACAAAATATCTGTACAATTGAACATTGCCGCGATCGCAGTTCCTGATAGTGATGTTTGCATTGAACTTTGAGTAAAATAAGTAACACTAGCGGTTTTTAAATATGCGTATTCAAATAGCTGTAATTTTGATAGTGGCGATGTTGGTGGGTGGGCAACATCAAGAGGCGGTTGCAGATATGCAAGCTTCTACTCAAGATGGGGATGGTGGTGTTGTAACATGGGGCTATGCTAAATATGGTAACTATATCAGTCCCAATGCGGTAGAAATACCTACTATCGAAAGTACCCAGACTGTTGAGTTTTCCCAGCGAATTGTTAAAAATATCCAAATTATTTTTGTTAATGAAAAAGACCAATCTGTTGATGATAAAGGTCAACCGATTAAAGGACGTACTCAAAGAGATTTTATCATTAGTTTGTTAAAAATCAAGCCTGGTCAGGTATTCAGTGAAGATGCTCTTCAAAAAGATTTGCGACGACTCAGGAGATTAGAGTCATTTGATGAAGTTAAGGGATTGTTTGAAGAAGATGCAACTGGAGTTAATATCATCTATAGAATTAAAGAGCGTCGCTTCCCTGCTGTTAACTTCGGAGGTGGCAGTAGTGAAGATATTGGACTTTATGGTGAAGTTGGTTATGAAGATGCAAATATCAGTGGTTTAAACGATCAACTCAATGCAAATTTTCAGTTAGGCGGTAAAGGTATTCAATATAATACTGAATTTACTAGTCCATATCGTCCTGGAGAACCGAACCGTTTAGGCTACAGCATTAAAGCTTTTCGCACTAGAGATATATCTCAAACTTTCAACGAAGACATTCGACTAGCTAACGGCGACAAAGTGCGGGAAGGAAGGTTTGGTGGTTCTGTGGCGCTTTTAGGCGCTTTAGATGACTGGGATACAGCTGTTGGTTTGAACTACACCAGGATAAGTTTACGTGATGCCGATTTCAATGTTGCACAAGTCGATAGATTAGGTAATCCCCTGTCTGTCAGTGGTACTGGTATTGATGACTTATTTACATTATCCTTTGCGGTGTCCAAAGACGATCGCGATCGGCGTAACAACCCCACTCAAGGTTCAATTCTCACCCTGAGTACAGAACAAGCCATACCCATTGGACTAGGCAATATTTCCAGCAACCGACTGCGGGGAAACTATATCCAGTATCTACCAGTCAACTGGCTGGGTAACAATGAGTCAGATGAAAATCCAGAGATATTAGCTGTGAATTTACAACTTGGTACAATCATAGGAGATTTTTCACCAGCTGATGCCTTTGAAATCGGGGGATTAAATTCTGTCAGAGGTTACGGTTCTGGTAAAGTTGCCAGTGGTCGTACTTATGGCTTGGCTTCTATAGAATATCGTTTTCCCATTTTCCAGTCCCTAGGCGGAGTCCTCTTTACTGACTTCGCCTCAGATTTTGGTTCCGGGAAAACAGTTCTCGGAGAACCAGGTGTACAGAGAGACAAACCTGGGAGTGGCTTTGGTTACGGTGTCGGTGTACGTGCAAATTCACCCTTCGGACTAATTCGGGGTGACTTAGGAATTAGCGACCAAGGAGAAGTAAGATTGGAAGTTACCACTGGACAAAGGTTTTGATCAAAGTTAGAAGTTAGTAGTTAGGAGTTAGGAGTTAGGAGTTAGGAGTTAGGAGTTAGGAGTTAGGAGTTAGGAGTTAGGAGTTAGGAGTTATTTTTTTTGATATACCAATGCCCCATGCCCAATGCCCAATGCCCCATGCCCCATGCCCCATGCCCAATTCCCAATTCATGAAATATTGGCGTGAAACTATAGCTGTAACTCAGCGCATTTTAATTGAACTTTTGCGCCGTAGACGCAGCTTAATTTTTTGGTCTATTTTCCCAATCTCAGTATTAATTCTCAGTGGTTTTATTTTGACAGAACGAGCAAAACTACCAATAGCTGCTGCTTTTGAATATGCTGCACCTTCAACATTAGTAGGTGCGGCACTCTTTTTTAGCTGTTTGGGTGGTAGTGTTGCTACTGTAGTTGCAGAAAGAGAACAACAAACCCTCAAACGCCTTTTTATCTCTCCTTTGAGTGGCACATCCTATTTTTTAGGAATTTTTCTGGCTCATACTTGCATTGGATTTGGGCAAACATTATTAATTTATACTATTGCTGCATTTTGGGGTGCTAGTTTCAAAGGTTCTATTTTGTTAGGTCTGGCAATTATTTTAATGAGTATCGTCGCTTATGTTGGTTTAGGCTTTATTTTAGGTACACAATTGGCTCGTCGTATCGAAGATGTCAACGCGCTAGTAGCAGCTTTTGGAGTTCCTTTGTTAATTCTCGGCGGGGCATTTTTGCCCACTTCATTGTTTCCCCAAACATTACTTAATATTGCCAAATTTAACCCAATTTATCATATGAATGTGGCGCTAGTAGCTGTTTCAGCCAGGAGTGAAGAAATTAGTAATATCATATCACACTTGCAGTTTTTATTAGTATTTGCTTTAGTAATGGTAATAGGCGGATGGCTATCTTATCAGCGGATGTTGATAGTTGAAAGAAGACTGTGATCAAAATAAAAAATTCAATGCAACTATTACCATTACTCCCTCATCTTCCTCATCCCCCTCATCTTCCTCATCCCCCTCATCTTCCTCATCCCCCTCATCTTCCTCATCCTCCTCATCTCCTTCATTCCTCCTGCTTAAGTGCGCGACGGGCTAATTTCACGTAAGTTTTCACAGTCGAATAAGGCATTTCCAAATCGTCGGCTATGACTTGCAATGATTCTCCCATTTCCCGCCGTGCCAAGATTGTAGCCCATGTAGAAGCAATTTTATCAGTGCGATCGCCTCCTGTGCGTTTTCGCTGTGCAGTAAATAACGCTATCAACTCGTCAATGCGTTCTCCCAACATGTTTGTCAACAACTGAGTAGATGCACTAGTTTCTTGTTCCACCCAGTCTAAGCGAGTTTGTCCCAGTCCAAAGGTAGTTTTGTGTCCGGTACCGCAGTAAGGAGCAAGCTGCACCAAAGCGTAAAATAAGCGGGTAAACTCAGAATTAGCCAAAGCTGCTTTACTCAAACCACAAGAAATTGCTCCTGTAAAGCCAGTCACCGAACCCCGCTTACCAGCTGCTACCTTCACTGACTCCAAGCGGTGCTGATGAATAATTACCCCCTCGTCTATCCAGTCGAGGAAAGCTTCTTGTTCTACAGGTATTCCCGAAAAGTCATTCCAACGCCGCAGATAGCTGTGAAACAGATTAACTGGAACCGGGAGGGGAAAATGATGACCTTTGCGGCGAAAGCTAGTAGGCGAGACAAAGCTAAGATTGACGTTAGGATGTTTCTCTGTTGCTGACTCTAACAATTGCGCGTAGGTAGTCGGTGACTGGGCAATACTTACCTGCTTGATTTTAATAGTAGCATCTCTGAGGCTTAGACTTGGTGGTAGCTGGGTTAACCATTGACTGAGAAACTGCACAACTCGCCCAGACAAAGCATTGATTTGCCAGCGATAAATTTGGTTAGCTTGCAGTTGCAGTTGTATCCCGCTGGGAAGAAGTTGACCTTCTAGCGCCGAAATATTGAAGGGCTTTTCTGACTCTCCATCATGAAGATATGCAGAAAGTTCTGGGTTGAATTGCCGTACTTGGTCAAGAAACCAAGCATGGAGTCCAATAGTGTATTGAGAGTAGAGGGAAGTGGAAGTAGTAGGTTCAAGGTCAAACACCAACCCCACTAATTCTGTGTCATCAGCCCATGTGGGAATTGAGCTAGATGATTCTAACTTGGCCTTAGCTTTACGTCTAGTAGATGCGGCTACTCTTGCCATCGCCGGATGCTATGGGAAAGTTGTTGATTATTGTACTCCTTTTCCGTCCCCTTTCGGGGATTTTTTCAACTCTTCTTCTAAAAGTTGTTTGATTTGTTGTAAATTTTGCAGGGATTGTGTAACTTTGTGTTTTCCTTTAGTGTAATATACTTTTGCATTTGTGTTTATATCTTGCAAATATCTGGCTTTTTTACTCTCATTTTCTAAATTTTCGTAAGTTTTTACTAAGTTGCGATTACCTAATTGTTTCCCAAGTTTGAAAACATAGTTCCATCGAGACTCATGAGGCGATCGCCCTGGGTGTTGTTTTCCTATATCATCCCCTTTAACACAAGCATAGTATTCTATCCAATGCAATGCTGCATAAAAGCATATAGTCACTGCCCAATCTGGATAATCAGTTACAATACTACGTGCTGCTTGTTCATTGCTTTTAGCTTGCTCAATATAGGGGTCACAACTCATTTGTTTGTATAAGCTGGGTTAAAGGTAATTAATGCACAACTAATTTCAGAGGAGGACTTGAGTAAGTTCTCAACTCTCGATGTTGACTGTTATAAGAATCCACAATTACCTGATTAGCGTCTCGAAGTGGAGAAGGATTAAATGTTACTTGGGCGCGAAAGTACCATTCTTCTCCAGAATCGTCCCATAACTTCCATGCATAGTCAATTACTAAATCTTGCACGTAATCCCAGACTTCATCTGATAACTCAGTGTTTGGCTGTAACTCTAGCTCAAAATTAATCCTATGTATATCTGGAAATCTTGTAGCTATAGCCCTTACTCTTTGGACATTGGCTACTTTAGCTAATTTTTGTGTCAATTCTTGTATTTCACGAACTGAATTATCATTTGGTAATTCATCTGTCTTGATTAAATCTAAAGAAGAGAATGTACTAATATTACTCCAAGTGGTGTTTGTCTTGAATATTTGTAGTGAATGCTTCTCTGTTGAGTTACTGCTTAAAATCATCACTCTTCCTTTAAAAATTCATCTAGACGATCTCTGAGAAAGGCTGCATGTTGCCGAGTCAATGCAAAATTATATATTGGATTTGCTGGCGATACTGACTCTTGCTGACCATCAGTAAATGGGCTTTCTGAAAGGATTCCTGCTATTAAAATCCGATGTTCTTCATCAATTGCCACACGAACACCAGTTACTAAGTATACTTTGCCTTTACTTTGCTCACTCATGAATTGTCCTGTCACCTGATTTTCTTTTATATACAGCAAATAGGGAAACCAAAATGCAACAAACCCTTGTTTGATCAATCTCCCTTTAGTAAATAAAGAGTTATTTCAATCAATACATTTAATCTTCTTTATGCTACCATCTTCTTTAAGTTCTAAAACTTCCACCTTGACCTTTTGCCCAACAGTGAGTATTTGTGATTTTTTTGGTTCTCTCTCTGTAAGTTTTTGGAAGCTTTCTAAGATTTCATAAGTTACCTTATTTCCTTTAATAGTGGTAACTGTAGCTGTTAGGATTTGACCAACTGTAAAAGTATAATCAGTAACCACTTTGGCAATTTTAACTTGTCGCGTTGAATCTACAGAAGGAGGTTGAATTTCGCCAATTGGGTCTGCGTCTCTGTAGTAACGCATCAGGCGAGATACCCAGCCTAATATTTGTAGTATTGTATGGGCATCTTGAACACTTTTAAGATAATCACTACAGGCTTTTTCAATACTGCGGTAATATTCTGGAGTTTTGCTGCTATGACTAATTTGTCTACCATTACTCACTAAGGTTTTCAGATATTTAAAAAACCTGGAAGTAGCATCTGTTTGCTTAACAAAAGCACGGAGATAAGCAACTACTTTTCCTAACTCGTTAACATCTGTATTTTCTTTTACTAGAGTTTGAGCGATCGCATGGGCAATTTCCCATTGTGCATCTGTCAAGGTTTCCGAAGAAGATTCAACTTTAGTCATAATTAATACATTCCAGATGGAGGTTCGCGATCGCTTGGATAACGCAGCACTGCTGTAAGTTCTTCTAGTTGATGTTTTTGAATCAGGCGTGTGTGTGCTGCTTGAATATTGTTCTGGATAAATTGTTGTAACTTTTCGCCAACTAAATCTTCATCCTGAGTTACATCATATTTTGAATAACGCTCTTGCAAACTTTGCGGCTGTTTAATTTTGTCTATATTAACTGTCATAGTTCCCATCCCAATAGGTTTACCACCACCTACTTTTAAAGCAATGGGATGTTTAGAATCTTGTCCTAAGATAATTAATAAAGTTCCTAACTCTTCTGGTAATAAATTCTTGTAAGTGAGTTGAGTTTTAAATGTGTATTCTCTTCCAGCTTGTTGCACAGGAATACCAAAATTTTGACCTTTATCAATTGCCCTAATCGTGTGATAATAAAACTTACGTCCTGCAACTTTGCCTCTAAGAAAATATGCCTTGCGTTCATCTGGACGAGGAGGATATAATGCAGGCATAAATCCTGTAGTGAAACCGATATTTTCACACTTCGCGTCGTTGAAATCTAATAACCCTTGCCAACCCCAGTTATTTCCTGAAGCACCAAATACTCGGCTAGCAGGACAAAGTTCATTTCTTGTCTGAGTAGAAGGTAAACGTTCTGAATGATATTTTTCTTTATATTCTTTCTTATTAGTAATGACTCCTAAAGTACTGTTGGTAATTGCTTCATATACAGACCGAATGCAACCTTTAAGAGAACTACCTTGAATTGATAGCTTTTGGTCAACACCCTGTACCATTGTTTTAATTAAAGGAATGCGGTTGTTACCGATATCGCTACCCATAACACTGATGCCTGTGGAGACATGGAGAGATGTCTGCACTTTTAGGGTAAGATATAAAGTGCCATGCAGGCGATCGCTTAGATATTTATGATGTCCAACGGGACGCTGCAAGTTAGGCTTTTCTTGAGGAAAAGAAACAAATTCATAAGGTTTTGGTGGAAGTTCCGGCGATGAACTTCCACCGCTAGGACGGTTAGGTCTACTTGGTGGTTGCGGTCTTTGAGGGCGATTTCCTGTCATATTTATTTTTGAATTGTCAAAGCGACAAAGTGTACAGTAGAAGTCTGTTTATCGATAAAATAGCGTTGACCTATATTCAATTGTTCTTGCTTAGCGGGGAAACCTTTAGGAAAACGGGTTTCAGTAGAAGAATATAAATGTGCATCTCTGTCTTCAGTTCGCCAACCTTTATTTTTATTATCCTCTGCATACTCACCCACTATTTCAAAATCTGGATGTTTACCAGTGATACTCAATAACAGCACTTCATAACTATCCTTGCGTTTTTGCTTCCACCTCAGTTCACAATTTTGATTAAACATCTGTCCTTCAATCATGGGAAAATCACTTTCCGTAGGCTTTTTCTCCCAATTATCGCTAACTTTGTGAGTCCAACGCAAGAAATAATAACTAGGTTCAGTTGCAAATTTTTCAATTAATTCTAGTAGTTCATCTTTTGATACAGGTTCTTTTTTGCAACCAACAAAAGGCTTCATTTTGCACCCACCAGTAATTTACTCCAAGACCTAACGCCTCGTTCAAACAAATCTTGAACTGTACCATCTCGCCATGTAAGTTGTACCCCAAAACCTAACTCCATTGATTGTGCAGCAACAGGGGTATCTTGATAGTCTGGTTTGGGGAAACCATATGATTTTGCTTCTTCAGTTTCTAAAAATTCTCCAGCACCTAATAGGTAAGTATGATTCCATTGTTTTTGACTACCAAGAGCAATAATTTGTTGTTTATCTTCTGACAAAACACAACCAGGATATTGCACAACGGCTGAGTTTAATTTCACTTGCACAGTACCCAAACCGCGAGACTTTGCAAAACCTAAACCAAACCAGCCATCATTTAAATCTCGCAATACTAAACCAATTAAACCCAATTGTGCCAAAGTGAAATTTTTCAGATGAATTTTAGTGTTAAATTCCCCAGCAGTGCAAACTTGATAATTGAATGGCCCAACAGCTACAGAACCGAAGACTCTATCGATGGCTACACCATTACGTTCTTCAATTTTGTAAGGCTTTGATTTATCTGGATAAGCATCTTCAATTCTGAATCGGCTAGCAATGGAAGTATTACCAAATATTTGGTCTGTAAAACTAGAAAGTTTGTATAAACTTGCTCCAATATCAGGTTTATTCTGATTCTGTTCCTTGAACTTTTCTAGATATGTATCCTTTACCAAAGGATTATTAGCCCAAAGCTTTGTAGTAATTTCTGGTGGGCGTTCTTCACTCCCTAGCGTCCTCACAATTCTTTCTGCATGAGCGCGAATTGCTCCTTTTAAACTGCTTCCAGGTAAATATATAGAACGTCCTCCAGCATGATAAGTTTCCACAAATTCCATATCAGGCTTAGTTGGATCTGCTCCTTCTTTACCAGATTTGATCAAAATTGGGCCATCAGGAATCAAAGTTAATTCAATGGTGCAGTGATTAACAAATCGTTTGTGCATGACTTCAGTATGTAGTAAGTTTGTGAAAGTTAAGCAGCTACTAAAGTATTTAGCTGTAATTCACATTGTTGAAAGACAAAATTCACAGCAGCAAATAATTTTTGGAGTTCGTAAATATTGTAAGGAAGTATATTCCTAGTAAATACATTTGTTTCTAATTTGCCAAATTGCCATGTTGCACCATTAGAAACAATCCCAAATATAATTATTTCAGTTTCACCATTTAGCTTTTGTGCCGCAATCATTTCTGCTAAACATTGCGCCCAACCTGTTTCAAAATTATCTTGCTTGGCTTCGACTAAAATGAAGTATGGCTTATCAAATACAACTTTACCTAAAGGTGAACGTCTAGCCAAAATATATTCAGGAAACCCTGAGAGTTTTTCGTCATAATTGAGAGATTGATGGCTCCAGATGATAAACTTACTTTTATATATCTTCCAAACTTCTTTTATAACTGCGTAAATCAAGTTTTCACAAATAGCAAATTCTGAGTTATCAACCACACCATCGTGCATCATAGTTTCTAAGTCTTCTCGGAAGTAATCAGAGATATGAAATTCTACTTCACCAATAAAATTAGCTTCTGTGTAGATAACTTTAAACGCTTTGACAACTTCACCGATGGTTTTGTAATTACTAAAATCCATATTACCCTCCTGAAGAAATTGATTCAGTGGCATGTTGTGGGATTTTTTGTGTTAAATGATCGATTAGTGATTGTGTCCAATCTTCTTTGAAATCCTTGCCATCTTCATAGATTGATTTGTCGGTTGTATCGTCATTGACCAACGTTTGCAAGTATTTAAGTAACTTTTCTGGATTATTTTTGACATCAATCCATGTCATATTCTCAATATCTAGTTTAACCACACCTAAACCACGCGATCGCCCTCCACCGAGAGGTATTTGTTCTGTCTCGAATTGGTGTAAACCAATCATCAATAAACCAAGTTCCCATATTTCAGCATTCTCTACCACAGCCTTAAATTCAAACTGTGTACTAGCTGGGACTATTTGGAAATCATAAAGTTTACTATTTGCAGCTGTTTCGGTGTCGCGGTCAATTGCTACGCCGTCTCTTTCTTGATATTGTCCAAACCAAGTTTCAGGTACTACTGTTAAATCACGGACTTGGAATTTGCTAGCAATCCAGGGAGAACCAAACACAAGAGAAACTAAGTCAGTCTTATCGATAATTTTTTCTGTCAACCACTGATCCTTTTTGCTGCTTTTTTGTGGATCGTTTTCAAACCTTTTATCAGCATCCTCTTTAAGCTGATCTATACCTTCCTTAATCACTTCGCCTCGTTCATTTTTTATGCTTCGTGCTGGTATAGACCACTCTCCTTCTACACTTGGGTTAGCAGCCAAACTCGAATCAATACCACGGAGGAAACTTTCTAGGCGCGATCGCAATGCACCCTTAAAGCTAGAACCTGGGATTAAAGGATTACCTAAAGCATCTTTAATCACGGGTAAATCAGATCCAATAGGTTCACTAGAGCGACCCGCACTAATTCTTAATGCTGTAATTGTGGTGAGTTTACCTGTGATTTCCAGACGACTTTTGAAGGTGTCAAACATATTTTACCTGTTAATTTAATGTATCAATCTAGCGCCTTGTATAAGTTGGAGATTGCATTTGTTGGGCTAAAATTTCAGTCATATTAATCAATTCCTTACCTGACACAACTACAATCCTATTAGATTGTGCTTTATTTAAAAATTCTTCTCCAATTTGATTTTCACTTGTTATAAATAATTTAACACAGTAATTACCTCCCAATTTTTCTGCTTTTGAGCCAAGGGTAGACAAATCCTCCGATTTTAATTTTCCTCCTGTTTTACATTCACAAATCATGGCATTAGCACTGTTTAAACAAAACACATCTATCTCACCTCTGTAATTATCTATGTGAACTCCCATTTCTACAGAATCAAATTTACACTGTTTAGCTGAGGAGTACACAAATACCTCTAACCAATCCCCAGCTAAGAAAGCGTAATCCTCGTTTGTTTCAATACGGAAGGTAATGATTTGGTTCGATTTATCAAAATTGCTAATTATCGAAAAATGTTCTAATTTTTGCCAAACTATCTCTAATTCATTTATTGAAATTCCTAATTTGGTGAAATCTTTTTCATTGATTCTAAATCCCCGTGGAGCTTTAATACTGTCTCCTCCACCCGCATTACTACGAATTACCGAAATAATTTTATGTGAAACTTCAATACTCTCTACAAAGTATTGTGCTAAGACTTCTAAATTATTTTTATAAGCTCCTTTCTTTTGAAAAATATTAAAGCCATACATTGCAATATAATTTTCTACTGTTAATTGCTTATTAAAAGCTAAAGGAGGCTTCCCAAAAGCTAATGGAATAATCTGTGATTGGTTGGTATTAACTGTAAACAATAATACATCTGGATATTTCTCTTTAACATAGCTATAAACTGAAATAGCCATTGTTTGAGGAACAGTAGTTAAATTGACATATTTTAAATGTTTCACACCTTGACAAAGCTTATCAATAGCTAGATATACCTCATCAAAATTAAAGGGATCAACAGTAATTACATCAGTTTGTTCATCACAAACTAAATCTTTACACTCTTGCTTAATAACCTTTTATACATTTTTTTGATACTGCAAATATTGTTCTCCATTGCACAACAAAAACTTAACTCTATCAAGATGATCTAAAAATTGAAGAACTCCTGCAATTGCTGGAACTGCACTACGACCTCCAATTAAAACTAGCATTACTCTCTCGGACATCTGCCAATACCTCAATATAGAATCTGTACTGTTAATTATTTATTAGTTGGTTCTGAGACAAATTATTATTTACCATCGTTTATATATTTCAGATGGCGTGCGCCATAGCCCAAATAGCGACGAATCAATTCCAACCAAATAGGTTTTAATTCAGCTTCACAACATTCGGCAATTATTTGAGCATTTTTCTTAATCTTGCCATCAATATCTTCAATTATTTTTTCAGCTAAAGAATCTTTACCTCTACCCCATTTTTTATCCCTACCAACTTGATAGCGGATGAAGTTTTTAATTGCTTCTACGCTTTCGCTAGTGTCAGAGACACGCACTAAATTACTAAATTGAGACTCTTCTAATTCGCCATATTTTGCTTTATCCAAAGCATCCTGAATCCAAATAACTAAATTATCTTCAGACTGACGGATACGCTTTTGGATTTTAAGTTGTTTCTGTGGATCTAATTCTTCACTCATTTAACATTCTCCCGAAATACATTATGAAATTCATTACAAATTTGCACCTTTCCGAATCCTTCACAAGTGCGATCGCCTACTCCTTTCAGTTCCAATTCAATTAGTTTCTCAGTCCATAATTTTTCGTTTTCTTGATTTGTACTAAATAAATATACTGCCCCTCTGTTGGTGACTAATTCTACATCTTTCATAAGTCCCCATGCACTATTCCAGCCAGAACGATAGTTGTAGGTGCTATAGGCTACTTCTAATTTGAGAAAATTGTCTTTTTCTTCTCTATCCTGCAACTGTCTAAATTCATCATATAAACCAGCAAATTCACATAACATTTCTGGAGAAATTACTGTGGTGCATCGCCAATTCTCTGTGAAAATGGCATCTGCTTGTAGGTCTAAAGTGAAATATATACGACCTTCTAACAGATTCTTCTCTGGTTGTCCAAAAACTTCCCAGAGTTTCCACCGTTTTTTAAGTTCTGCATTAAATTTAGCAGTTCTAGCTTCAACATCTGTTAAAGCATCCTCAAGAGTTGCTGTAATTTTAACTTTCCCCAAACCCCGCGAAGTTGAACCACCTAAGCGAAAAATTTGGGAATTTCGATTGATGAAATTATTAAGTTTATCAGCTAATTCTACATCCTTAACTAAAATCGCACTACGATAAACAACAGGCTGCCAATGTTGTCCTTGGGGAGTTGTTTTAAATGACTCATTTAAAACTTCAATACTGTAGAGTATATCATCCTGAGACGTGGCTCGTTGGCGGTTAATTCCTACTCTGGTGAGAAATCGATTACTATTAGAATGACTGCGATATTGACCATTCTTACAACTATAAAAGCTACTGAATGGTTCAACCCGTGCATCTGTCTTTTCTTCTAAAGATTTCGGATCGCTAGGATCGTAAGGATAATTGTAGGCATCTGCACAAAAACGGTCAATTAAAGTATCAAAAACACCGTTTTTAGGTTTAAAACCTGGGTCTGTTTTAGAACTTACAGCCGTAGTTGGTAAAACCATGACTTCATCATTCACGACTCGTGAAATCAGGTCAGCCTTACTTTTATTAGGATTTGATTCATCTGGTATCTTGGCTACTGCTGGATAAGCATTCTGGAAAATAGCAGGTTCATCACTTAAAAATAATGCTTCAAAGTCACCGCCACCTGATGATAAATTTTGTTCTTTATTACCAGATAATTGTAAGATTTGAGATGCGATCGCACCCCGAATCACTGAACCAGGAATGTGGTCTTCTGCTTCACTCACAGAAGCGGGTTTTCTGCTAGCGATCGCTAATGACGATAATGCTGTAATCTCTAATTTAATTCGCTTCATAACTTATCTTTTGGTATTAGCTTCGTCCAGGCTATATCGTCTTTTGACAGTGTTTCCAGGTTTTTCCAACTCAGCCAACCCAACCCAGCAGATTTACTACCACCGAGGGCGTGAATGTGCCGCAAGCCTGCTAAAATTAAAGCCTTGGCATATTCTGGACAACTTGGTAGCAAATGAATTGCGCCTGTAAATTCCAATTCATTATTAACTGGAGAAGTTTCTAAAAAGTAAAGTTTTTTCTCTTCTGCTGTATTGCGACGGCGGTTGATAGTCACACCAGGACGTATCACTTCGGGTAAATCTTCCCGTTCTATTTCACAAATTAAGTCATCAACTACAATTCTGGATGGAACTATCGGATTACCAAATACTTTAGAAATTAAGCAATGATAACCTCTATAGCCATCGACATGGTAATCAGACCGAAATTCACTACTTACTTGTTCTTCGCTTGGACAAAGTGTATCAGCTTTTGGCGATTCAAATATTTGCCATCCAAGTCCTCTAGCTAGTTTTTCGCATTCATGGCGCAGTCTTCCTTTAATGTGGGAAGCAGGAATTAACAATTGTCCTCTAGCATTGCGGACAATAGGCTTATCTGCAAGAGAACCATCAGAACCACCTGCGCCGATACATAAAGCAGTATCAATCACTGCTGTTAATTCAATTATTCTTACTTGATTTGTGGGTAAATTCTCTAAGTAAATCATGATTGCAGTGTTTGTTGCTTTGATTTTTTAGTAGAGGGGTTATCATTGGATTTTTCGATAAAGGGGTATAAATCTACTAAATCTCGCCAGATAGTTTCGTAGGTAACTTTTTCCTCCTTTCCTTCTTTCTCATCTTTCAAAGACATCCAAGGCGCAAGGTTGCCATTATTATCAGGATTTTTTGGTTTACACCATGCCTCCTCAAACTGCCGTTTTAGTAATTCCTGAGCTTTTTTGTCATTTAACCGTACTCGAAAATAACGATAATTGAGTATAGCTGTTTGTTTTCCTCGTTCTAGTAAACTGCGGATTTGATAAAGTTGCGATCGCGGAAATTCTGCATCTTTCAAAGCCTTAGCAGTTTCCAATAATCCCCCTAGTTCGTACAGTGTGTAAGGTGCAGCATACAGCTTCAATTTTTGCTTTTTAATGCCAAATTTGGTTAATCCGTTTGAGCGAAATTCATTAATATTAGAAGAAATCATAGTTACAGACTTCATGAATAAAAAGTCTACTGTCCCACCATAGTAACCATCTTTTTTCAAATCCTTCGCCCGCTTTTTAGCAGATTTAAGTAACTGTTCTGTTAGCTTCTGAGCATAGTAGATTGGTGTATCTTCAGCAGTTATTAGTACCCCTGTTGACATACTCAATTCACACTGTTCAGTTGTATTTAATTTTTCCTCTTTTTCATTTTGGTTATAATATCGATGTACTAAATTAGGGTTATAAGCTTTGTCTTTTTTGTAGCGCTTACCTTTACTTAAAAGGATTTTTTCAAATTCTTCGCCGATAGTTTTGGCAATAGCTAATGCTTTATCTGCTGGAACAATCAGCATTACATCATCCCCACCAATCGTTAATATTTCAAATGGATGAATCCAGACTTCTTCATCACTTTTACGTTCAGCTTGCAAGTTTGCATTTATTGTATGGGGTTGAAGATGTTTAGTTAAAGCAGCATAGACTGATTTTTCTGTGGCATCAAAAATATCTCTACTAAAATTTTGATAATCCTCTGGGTTTTCAATTTTTTTCTGAATATATCCACCCATATTATTCCCATCTGCATATATATATGCAACAAAACCATTAACTACACTGGCATCAGCTATTTCTCTGACGTTAATAGCTTCTTTTACTTTGTTACGATGAATATTTTCTGAGCGTATCTTGCTGTAATATTTATGTAAAGTTGTATCTAAATAATCTTCAAATTTTTGAACCCAACTTATTATAGCTTCGTTCCCAGGTTGCCAATCCAAACCTAGCTGTTTATACCATTTTTGAGAACTATTGTCTCTTTTCGCTATCTGTCCAACAAGTCTTTTTCGAGCCGAAGCTTCTGAAAACCAAGGATCACCCGGAAGTCCTTGAGTTGGATCATTAGGATCAGTTTTAGCTTGCATTATTGCACAGCGGCGCTCACCCTCATCTCTCTTCAAATAAGGGTGCGTTTCAAACATTGGCGGATAACGGCGTAACGATCTATTATTAGCTAAACTATTGCCATTTCGCCGTTGATTAAATAGAGATGCTAGCTTACCAGCCAATTCATTAAATGTCTTGCGTTCTTGGAAAGCTTCTTCTGGAGATGTATCAAGTTGATCAAAGTAAGCTTTTACTAATGGATGTTCTCTATTTTGATAATATTTGTCTAACCAAAATGTATCTTGATTGATTATATTAGGTAACAAACCATAATTTATTTCTAATAATTTAAATTTAGCACCAACTGCACAAGAATTAGCAGTTAATGTTTCTTCAGTATAGCGTTTCTCAATTGCATCAGCTAATTCATCTATAAAGGCAGCAGGACAAAATGCCAGAATATTTCCACCAGTAGAATAAATAATTAACTCTGGAATCAGTGCATTTGAAAGCTGAGGAAAATTATCAGGTTTATCTAACCATTCTTCTCTAACTTTTTTACAATAATCTTTAGCTCGTTGGCACTGTTGATAATCTGAATGGTTTTCGCAGCTAAAGAAAGCAGGCAAATCAATTAAATTAATTCGGTCTAGTAAAGCTGAAGCACCTCGAATATCAGGAAGTTTCGTTGCTTCAAATACATATTGTTTAATTTTAGTCGCACCACCGTAAACTAAACCAATTTGAGAGTTCCAAAAATGAGGATATTTCTCTGCATACTGCTTTAATTCCTGTAAAGTTTCTGGAAATTTCAAGTTATCTAATTCTTCAGCTTGCTTAACAAACGGCTGAAATTCTTCTGGTAATTCTCTCCCAGCTTTTAAAGCCTCTCGCGTTTTATCCAAAACCTCTTTATGCTTAGGTTCTCGTTCATCACCCCAAGCCAGACACCAAGCGATCGCTATAGTCATAGAATGTGTATTTTCCATATTATTTGTTTTCAAATGTAAATATTCTTCAACTATTTTTACTCACCACTCACAGCCACTAATAACAGTGTTGTAGCCTGCACTATGGCACAATTTAATGCGTCTTGACAAGATTAATTTAAGCAATCAAGTCTCCCAATTTATACGCAGGATTATGAGTGATAGAAATTACGTATTTACCTAACTTAGGATCGTAAAAAGCAACTGCACCATAAATATGTGCGAGTTTATGTGCTAGGACAAATGCTACAGGTATAGAGACTGGGCTATTAATCTTTAGTAGTGGCCCTCCTGCAAGTTCTCCCAAATTTGCCATTTCCTCTAACCGCGCCGCTGCATCCTTCACAATTTGGTCATTCTGCGCTGGTTCGCCAAAATTAATCCGCAATATCCCGTCTTTTAATTCGATTTTGTAAGTAGTCATTGCTTCCATCCTCTAACTGCTAGTAACATCATACACAGCGCTGGAAGACTCCTCTTCCGAACCTTTTAGTGCTGGGGTTATACCATCTTTGGTTACTCCCTTCCCGGCAAAACATTACCTATATCCTCTTTGTCTCTGTGTTCTCTGCGCCTCTGTGGTTCGTTAAAAAAAATTAGGTATTTTTACACTGGGATAGGAGTAGGCAGCAGGGGAGCAAGGGAGAAAAAATGGCATCGGTCATTTTACAGCGGGAAAGGAGTAAACACTTATAATAAAGACCAATGCCGAGATGCAAATCAAATTATTTAAATTATGTTGAAAATTGAAAATTTATGTAAGTCCTATAAACAAAGAAAAGTTCTACAAAATTTGGATTTACATATTGATTCAGGAGAAATTTACGGCTTACTAGGAGCAAATGGAGCCGGAAAGACGACGACAATTAATATTATTTGCAATTTACTTAAAGCTGATAGTGGTAACATCACAATCAATAATCAACCTATTTCTGAGGCAACAAAAAAAATAATTGGCATCGCACCTCAAGAAAATTTACTTTATAAAACTCTAACTTGTGAGGAAAATCTCAAGTTTTTTGCTGATATTTACGGTTTAGACCGGGAAATTCGCCAAAGACAGATAAAACAAACTCTCAGGGCTGTAAACTTATTAGATAGAGCCAAAAGTCCGGTAGAGACTCTTAGCGGTGGAATGCAGCGGCGGTTGAATATTGCAGTTGCTTTGGTACATCAGCCGAAGTTAGTAATTTTAGATGAACCGACTACGGGGTTAGATATTGAGGCGAGATACGAAATTTGGGAATTAATTCGCCAACTCAAAAATCAGGGAGTTACTATATTGCTGACGACTCATTTATTAGATGAAGCTGAGCGTCTTTGTGATCAAATTGGGATTTTGAAAAATGGGCGAATTTTAGCTGAAGGTAGTTTACCAAAGTTACGTACTTTGATTCCAGCTAAAGAAATTGTAGCAATACAGACTACCCAAGAAGAACAAGCGATCGCTCGCGCTCAAGAATACGGTTTCATCCACAGGCGTTATGGTAACGAACTAGCTTTTTGGTTATCAGAACATCTGGAATTAAAAGAAATTATTGCACGCTTTGAGGGAATAGCAATTGATTCTATTGCACGTCAGCCCATACGGTTAGAGCATATTTATTTAGAAGTTACGCAAAGTAATTCGTAATTCGTAATTCGTAATTCGTAATTCGTAATTCGTAATTATAAAAACATTAACAATACGTGAGTTCGACAGATTTTGAAGAACCCCGCTTCCATTCCTCTCCCCGCAACGGGGAGAGGCTTAAAGATTATTTGCTGTTTCTCATTCTCTTTCTAAAATTAAGCCACAGCAGCCAACTCAGCTTTAACTGTAGCGTATGCCCAGTCCAACCAGGGAAGTAAGGCTTCTATGTCTGCGGTTTCTACTGTTGCTCCTCCCCAAATGCGTAATCCGGGTGGTGCAGCGCGATAGGGTGCGATATCGTAAGCCACTTCTTGCTTTTCGAGAATTTTGGCTATTTTATTAGCACACTTTGCTTGTTCTTCTGGAGTGAGGCTAGTAAACCAAGAATCCACAATCTTCAAGCAAATTGAGGTACAAGAGCGATTTTCTGGTTGCTGTGCCAAAAAGTCTGCCCAACTGCTTTGTTCTACCCATTTAGCGATCGCTGCTAAATTGGCTTCGCTACGATTAATTAAACCAGGAAGTCCGCCAATACTTTCTGCCCAGGTCAACCCATCAATGGCATCTTCTACGCACAACATCGAGGGCGTATTGATAGTATCACCTTTAAAAATGCCTTCAATCAGTTTGCCTTTTTGTGTCAGGCGAAACAGTTTAGGTATCGGCCAAGCTGGTTGATAACTTTCGAGTCGTTCCACAGCGCGGGGTGAAAGTACAATCACACCATGTTGTGCTTCTCCACCCAAGACTTTTTGCCAAGAGTAAGTCACCACATCCAGCTTTTCCCAAGGTACATCCATGGCAAAAACCGCAGATGTAGCATCACAGATGGTAATTCCCTGACGGTCATCGGGAATCCAATCACCATTTGCTACTCTGACACCTGAAGTTGTACCATTCCACAAAAACACCACATCATGACTAAAATCAACTTGGCTTAAATCAGGTAAACTGCCGTAAGGCGCTTTGAGCAAACGAACATCAGGTAACTTCAATTCATCTGTGACATCTTTGACCCATTCTTGCCCAAAACTTTCCCATGCCAAAATATCGAGGGGGCGTTGTCCTAGTAATGACCACAATGCCATCTCTACTGCACCAGTGTCAGAAGCAGGAACGATACCCAAACGATAATCAGCAGGAACGCCTAGGATTTTCTTAGAACGTTCTATAACTTCTGCTAGCTTGGCTTTGCCATATACAGAACGGTGGGAACGACCTACACAGGCATTTTGCAGATGAGAAACAGACCAGCCAGGGCGTTTTGCACAAGGGCCGGAAGAGAAATGAGGAACGCGAGGCTTGGTTGTTGGAAGAGTAATATGCTCTGACATAGGTGCAGGGAGCTGCATTAGGTAGTGATCATATTACATAGTACCGGAGATGGGGGCAGGGGGGCAGGGGA
>NZ_AP018288.1:4929139-5041345 GCF_002368335.1 Nostoc sp. NIES-4103
GATGGGGGGATGGGGGAGATAAAGAAAATGACAACTGACCACTGACCACTGACTACTAACTGAAATTTCCGGCTCTGTGCTATGGGCATTAGAAACCAGGTTTATTAGTATATAATGATGGATCGTGTCGAATTAAAGCCAACCCATGCCTAAACTCAAGACCCGTAAAGCTGCGGCCAAGCGATTCCGTGCCACTGGCAGTGGTAAAATCGTACGCCGAAAAGCTTTCAAAAACCACCTTCTAGAACACAAGAGTGGTAACAAAAAGCGTAAATTGTCCAAGACAGCACTTGTACACGAACGCGACGAAGATAATGTACGCTTGATGCTTCCATATTTGTAAGTCCTTTAGGAATTAAATTATGACCCGGGTAAAACGCGGTAACGTAGCTCGTAAACGCCGCAATAAAATTCTCAAACTAGCTAAAGGTTTTCGCGGTTCCCACTCAACTTTGTTTAGAACCGCTAACCAACAAGTAATGAAGGCACTCCGCAGTGCTTACCGCGATCGCAAAAAGAAAAAGCGCGATTTCCGTCGCCTGTGGATCACCCGTATCAACGCTGCTGCAAGACAACATGGTTTGAGTTACAGCCAGTTGATCGGCAATCTCAAAAAAGCTGATATCCAATTAAATCGCAAAATGCTAGCACAATTGGCAGTTCTCGACCCTGCTACCTTTGGCAAAGTCGCTGAATTAGCAAGTCAAGCAAAAGGATAAAGGTGGTAACGGATGAATAACCGATGTAACAGATGGCTAGCTATTAATCCGTTACATCTGGTATTATCCGCTGCCATTTTGATTATTTTCTGCTTTTCTATTTTGGGGACAGAATTTAGCGCATCTGCCGCCCAATGGCCAGAAATTCAACGGCGGGGCTATTTAAATATTGCTGTCAAAGATAACTTGCGTCCTTTGGGTTTTAGAGATGCTAACGGGAATTTGCAAGGTTTAGAAATTGACTTAGCAAAGCGCTTGGCAGCTGATTTGCTGGGTAAAGCAGATGCTGTCAAGTTGCAACCAGTAATCAATCGCGATCGCCTGTCTGTAGTCTTAGACAACAAAGTTGATTTGGCGATCGCCAGGGTGACAGCAACCAATTCACGCGCCCGCTTGGTAAGTCTCAGTGTTCCTTACTACTTTGATGGCACTTTTATAGTCATAAAAGATACTAATATTCAGCAGTTAAGAGATTTGGCAAAACGCAAAATTGCTGTAATTAAGCATTCTGATACCATTGCCCAAGTGCGTTACTATGTGCCCAATGCAGAGTTAGTAGGAGTGAGTTCTTATCAAGAAGCGCGAGAGCAAATAGAAAGTAATGCTGTAACAGCTTTTGCCGCAGATGCTAGCGTTCTCAGCGGTTGGGTGCAACAATATCCCCAATATCGACTACTGCCAACCAAGCTATCAACTGAACCCTTATCAGTCGTCATGCCCAAAGGATTGCAGTACGATGAGTTAAGACGACAGGTAAATGAAGCGATCGCTCGTTACATAGCCCAAGGGTGGCTCCAAGAACGTGTAAAATATTGGGGCTTACCCTAAATGAGTGCTGAGGCGCAAAGTTAGGAGTTAGGAGTTAAGAGTTATCTCCCTCATCTCCCTCATCCCCCTCATCCCCCTCATCTCCCCTGCTCCCCTGCTCCCCTGCCCCCAATCGTCTAATAATAGATATAGAAGCAACTTTTAATATTCATAATTAACGGCAATGGATAACAATCTAGCGCTTGTGTATCTCTCGATTTTGGTCGGCTTACTCACATTTACAGTTGTGAGTGTTTTTCGCCAGATTTTCAAAACTCGCAGACGTGAAAGTTCTCTGTCGAGATTGCGAAACAAGTTGAGTAAAGACAAAGGTACGGCTCAAGAATATTACGAGTTAGCCAGTATTTATTCGGAAAAAAAAGTGTATTCCCAAGCCATAGCATTGTTTCAAAAAGCTCTCAAAGCTGCTGAAGAAGAAGGAGAAGAAAGTATTGCTCCTATTTACAATGGTCTAGGTTATGCTTACTTTGCCCAAGAGCAATATGACTTAGCAATTCGTCAGTATAAAGAAGCTCTGAAATCTAAACCAGATTATGTCACAGCTTTAAATAATCTCGGTCACGCCTACGAACGCAAAAAATTAAATGCTCAGGCGTTACAAAGTTACGAAGAAGCACTCAAATTCGCTCCTAAAAACGCCACTGCCAAACGCCGTGCTGAATCTTTGCGGCGCTTGGTTTCTGCATAATTATTGAGTTGTTACGATTGTTGACTGTTGACTGTTCACAATCATCAGTCAACAGTCATTATTAATCAGTCAACTATTCAAAAATCTCCATCGAAATCAGCCCTTCAGCTACTTTAGTAACAGCACCAGTCATTGTTACTAAGAAATTATTGTTAATCTCTATTGCAATTCGTCCCCCAGGCATATGAACTGCAATTGATGAATCACAAAAACCCAAGCGATAAGCCACAGCCGCCGCTGCACTGCTACTACTACCAGATGCTAGAGTGTAACCTGCTCCCCTTTCCCAAATCTCTATTTGGATATTTCCCCGGTCAATAACTTTCATGAACTGAACATTGGTACGGTTTGGAAAGTAAGGGTGAACTTCTATTTGAGAACCATACTTTTTAACAATTTCCGGTGTGACTTCAGGCATTTGTATAACACAATGAGGATTACCAATTGTCGCTGCACAGAAAGTAAAAGTTTTATCCTCAATTGTGATGCTTTCTTGCAAAACTTCTCTGGCATGTCCTGTAACAGGAATTTTATCACTGTGAAAGCTAACATAACCCATTTCAACTTGCACGGTGTGACCTGAATTAGCGACACACGCTTTCACTTTCCCGCCGACTGTCTCAATATCAAACTCTTCATCTCCAACAAGTTTTCTATCCCACAAGTAACGAGAAAAGATTCTCAATCCATTACCACTTTTTTCTGCCTCGCTACCATCAGGATTAAAAATACGTAAGCCAAATTTTGCATTTTCAGATGGTAGTGGCCCGAACAAAATTCCATCAGAACCAATTCCAAAATTCCGGTGACAAATCCGCTGAATTTTTTCTGGAGTTAATTCAAAAGCTAAGTCTTCAGGAGCGATAACTAAATAGTCGTTTCCGAGAGCATGGTACTTGGAATATTTCATTTGCGAAAGTATGACAAGTTACATAAATCTCTATCATACAAAGTTAAAGGGTTTTCAAAAACTAAAATATCTTGTGGGATGGGTGTCCTCACCCGTCCTTTGTATTTAGGGCGGGCAAGATGCCCACCCCACAAGAAAATTTGGAATATTTTTGAAAAT
Source organism: Nostoc sp. NIES-4103 (assembly GCF_002368335.1). GTDB lineage: Bacteria > Cyanobacteriota > Cyanobacteriia > Cyanobacteriales > Nostocaceae > Amazonocrinis. The sequence goes on from NZ_AP018288.1 coordinate 4,932,444, forward strand.
AGAAGTTACTTAAGTAACTAATACAAATAAACTAAGTTGCTCATCAAGAACAAATAAATCTTAAATTAGCCTCTAAATCTATCGGTTTTCTGGCTCGTGCTTGGAAATAGTTAACTATACATTATTTTCAGCATGTAAATGATGATTCAGAGGCTCAGGTTTTTTGGTTTAATTATTACCATTATTATTTTTATTTCCTTATCTCTAACATTGATGGGGAGATTGTCTGCTCAACAGCCTTTTATTTATCATCCTCTAACTCCCTTAACAGAAGTAGAAATTAGCACAGCCGTTTCAGTCGTCAAAAAAGCAAAATCTGTAAGCGAAATGGCAGTATTTCCAATTATTTCTCTACAAGAACCCGATAAAAATGAAGTGATTAATTTTACACCTGGGAAACCATTTCAACGCCAAGCTTTTTTGGTGATTTATGAACGATGCCTTCGGCAAGGGCTTTGCCCAACGCAAAATCAAACCTATGAGGGTGTGGTTGACCTGCAAACCCAGACCCTCATTTCTTGGAAACACATACCCTCAGTGCAACCTGCCATTGTCAATCTAGAATATCCACTAGCAACGCAGGTAGTCAAAGCTGATCCGCGATGGCAAGCAGCAATGCAAAAGCGGGGAATTACAGATTTTGATCAAGTTAAAATTAATTGCTGGGCACCAGGAATCCTAACTAAACAGGAAGAAATCACAGGTAATCGTCTTTGCCGGGGTTTATCTTACTATAAAGGCGATCGCTGGAACTATTACGGCAGTCCTATTGAAGGTGTGGTAGCAACGGTTAATTTAAATACAGGCAAAATTGCTAGCTTCGTAGATACAGGAATTGTTCCTTTCTCTAAGGAAAACTGGAATTACGATTTGCAGACTTTGGGTAAACTACTTACACCTCCTAAACTCTTGAGGATTCTGCAACCGCAAGGTACGAGTTTCCGCGTCAATGGTAATGAAATTACTTGGCAAGGTTGGAAGTTTCACTATCTCATGCATCCCCGCAGTGGCTTGGTGTTGTATCAAGTGACATACAAAGATGGTGAAAATATCCGCCCAGTGTTATACCGCGCTAGTTTATCAGAAATGGTAGTGCCTTACGGCGACCCTGACCCCACTTGGTCATTTAGAAATGCTTTTGATGTTGGTGAATACAACTTTGGTTTGCTAGCAAACACAATGGAGTTGGGTAAAGATATTCCTGAAAATGGGTTATTGCTGGATGCTGTGTTTGCCAATGAACAGGGAGAACCTTATGTAATGCCAGGAGTTATCGGTATTTATGAAAAAGATAATGGCATACTCTGGAAGCATTATGAGTATAACACCCAACGTAATGATGTCCGGCGCGATCGCGAATTAGTAATTACCATAAATGCAGCTGTTGACAACTATGATTACAGCATCAATTGGATTTTTCACCAAGATGGAACTTTGGAGTTACAAAACGAATTAAACGGTATTGTACTAGTGCAGGGAACAGCTGCCGAAAAGCAGTCTGATGATCATTCCTATGGTAGGTTAATTGCAAAAAATACCGTCGGGGTGAATCATCAGCACTTTTTCAACTACCGCTTAGATATGGATGTAGATGGTCAGGCTAATTCTGTCATGGAAATGAATGTCAAAGGTCTGGCAATAGATGAAAAAAATCCTTTAGGAAATGCGATCGCAATACAAGAAACACCATTAACAAAAGAAACAAATGCTGTGCGTGATATTGACATGAAACACAGCCGGGAATGGATGATTGTGAATGCAGAAAATAAAAATGCTTTGGGGGCTGCACCTGGGTATATGCTGATGCCAGGAGGCAATTCCATATTTTTCCCTGTGGAAGGTGCAGAAATCAGACAAAAGGCTGAATTTGCCACTCATCATGTTTGGGTAACGAAATATAAACCTAACGAACTCTACGCTGGTGGTGATTATCCTAACCAAACTCAGCCTGGACAAGGTTTACCGAAATATATCTCTGATGACGAGTCTTTAACTAATCAAGATATCGTACTGTGGTACACAATGGGCGTTACTCATGTGCCACGACCAGAAGATTGGCCTGTAATGCCAGTTCACCGAGTTGGGTTTAAACTAGTGCCTAGAGGATTCTTTAGTCGCAACCCAGCTATTAATTTGCCTGAGTCAGTAGGTGTGAGAAAATCTAGCAACAGGTAAGTTAACGTCAATTTCACCGTGAATACAAAGGACGGGTGAGGACACCCATCCCACAAGAAAATTTGGTAGGACTTACGCACAAAACCTCTCAAACTCTCATTCCTCCGTGTCCTCTGCGTCCTCTGTGGTTCGATATTCCGTGACTTGTGCGTAAGTCCTGTTTGGGATATTTTTTAGAATGGAAGCCCTTAAAAGATTTGTGTGTAAGTAGTAGCACGACCGGACTAATTTTGTGCATTAACGAACCACAGAGACGCAGAGAACACAGAGATATTAGAAGAAATTATGGCTTTCTTGTGGGATGGGCGTCTCGCCCGTCCGGTGCGAGTATTAAAAGTATCAAAAAAATAGAATAATTGTTGTTAAAAGTGAGCCATTGACCTAATTCCTCATGTTTACGCTCAAAAAAGCGCCACTTAGTTATAAATTATTCTTACGAGGCTTTGCTTTATGAAAATGTAAACTAAAATGAAGGTAAAAAAATAGTTAATTCAGCACATTAAGTTTGATAACAAATTTGCCGAATAAATTAAGTTTTATTTAACTTCAACAACACAAATACTGTTAAAATCAGGAGCTACATCCCAATCAATAAGGGCATTTGGGCGATCGCAACCTAGATAAAATTTGCTAGTTTGCCAACTTCTTGGGGGTTACAAGTTTTGCGACAATCAGAAGCGATTTAATTAATAATCATGCACTCATAGTCCGTGTTATTTGAGTTGACAAGGGAGAACACAACATGAAATTGGCTTACTGGATGTATGCCGGCCCAGCCCACATTGGCACTCTGCGGATCGCCAGTTCCTTTAAAAACGTTCATGCGATCATGCACGCCCCACTCGGCGATGACTACTTTAATGTCATGCGGTCTATGCTAGCGCGGGAAAGGAACTTCACACCGGTGACAGCAAGTGTTGTTGACCGCAACGTTTTAGCACGCGGTTCCCAAGAGAAGGTAGTAGACAACATCACCCGCAAAGATGCCGAAGAACACCCGGACTTGATTGTGTTAACTCCCACCTGCACCTCTAGCATTCTCCAAGAAGACTTGCACAACTTTGTGGAAAGGGCACAGTTGGAGGCAAAAGGAGACGTAATGCTGGCAGATGTGAACCATTACCGTTTCAACGAACTGCAAGCTGCCGATCGCACTCTGCATCAAATTGTGCAATTCTACATTGAGAAAGCCCGCAAAAAAGGCGAACTCCCACAAGGCAAAACCGAAAAGCCCTCTGTCAACATCATCGGTATTTCTACCCTTGGTTTTCACAACCAACACGACTGCACCGAATTGAAGCGGCTGATGGCTGACTTGGGAATTGAGGTAAATACCGTAATTCCTGAAGGCGCTTGTGTGAAAGATTTGCAGAAGATGCCACAAGCTTGGTTTAATTTAGTACCTTACCGTGAACTTGGTTTAACTACAGCCCGTTACTTAGAAGCACAATTTGGTACACCCTACGTAGATATTACACCCATGGGTGTAGTGGAAACTGCCAGATGCATCCGCAAGATTCAGCAGGTAATTAACGCCCAAGGTGCTGATGTTGATTACGAAGAATTCATTAACGAGCAAACTTTGTATGTATCTCAAGCGGCTTGGTTTTCTCGTTCCATTGACTGTCAGAACTTGACTGGTAAAAAAGCTGTAGTGTTTGGCGATAATACCCACGCTGCTGCACTTACCAAGATTCTCTCACGGGAAATGGGGATTCATGTTGTTTGGGCTGGTACTTATTGCAAATATGATGCAGATTGGTTCCGTGAACAGGTAAGCGAGTATTGCGATGAAGTGTTGATTAGCGACGATCACGGCGAAATTGGGGATGCGATCGCCCGCGTGGAACCCTCCGCCATTTTCGGCACCCAAATGGAACGCCACGTTGGTAAGCGTTTAGATATTCCTTGCGGTGTGATTGCTGCACCTATCCACGTGCAAAACTTCCCCATTGGTTACAAACCATTCTTGGGTTACGAAGGTACAAATCAAATCACAGATTTGATCTATAATTCCTTCACTTTGGGAATGGAAGACCACTTATTAGAAATATTTGGTGGTCACGATACTAAGGAAGTAATTACTAAAGGAATCTCTGCTGAATCTGACCTCAACTGGACAAAAGATGGTTTAGCAGAATTGAATAAAATTCCTGGATTTGTGCGTGGAAAAGTAAAGCGAAATACTGAGAAGTTTGCCCGCGATCGTGGCATCAAAGATATTTCAACTGAAGTGCTATACGCTGCGAAGGAAGCTGTAGGCGCTTAGTCTAAAGTTTGTAACTCATACAAAAAGGTTTATGGGCAACCTGCTCATGAACCTTTTTTATTTTGAACCGTGTTAGCCCCGATGGCAATACTTAAGTATATTGGCTACTCTACAAAAGTAAGCAATATACGAATATTTTATGAATGAATTAATTGCCCAGTTAGCACAACTTGGTATCAAGCATAATTCTGAAAAAATAGTTAGGATTGCAAAGCAACCTGATGGTAAAATCGTTTTTTTAGAAGAGGGCAAAGCTGGTAAAAAAGGCAATGGATTAGCACACATAATAGAGCGACATAGAGATGATTTTGCCAGACGGGGAATTTCGGAAGACGAAATAGCGGATGCTGTCATCGCTGCTGTAACTAGAGGAACATTTCTTGGTTATCAAGGAACGGTAGAACCCCGTCGGAAAATCTATGAAGTAAGTTTAAAAGGAGAATTACAGTATATAGCAGTGACTGTGGGTGATAATGGTTATATAGTTGGAGCTAACCCTGCCTCATTACCATGATTCTAGCTGACTAGCTATGGCAATAAAGATAAAACTAATGGCTGATTATGGGTGCGACCCTCTATGGTGGGCAGATGCTGATAAAATTGGCAACATCGATCCAGCAAGATTGCCCCTCAGCCAAGAAAGCATAAACCGCTTGAGAAAATGGGCCGCTGATTACAATGCAACATTAAATTGGCAAGATCCAGCAAACTCTTCAGACTTGAGTGCAGAAGCTGAAGAGGCTTTTGAAGAAGAAGGAATTAAGTTGTGGAAGCAACTACAAACAGAACTTGCACCTAATTATCAGGTTGTTTATTTCAGTGAAACATTAGGCAAGGTTCTAACTCATCCTAATGAATTAGAAGCTAGTGGCGTGTCAAGGCTAAAATGATGCAATAGATTTCCTCTAATATCTCTGTGTTCTCTGCGCCTCTGCGGTAGCCTGCGGCAAGCCCTACGGGTTCGCCAGTCGCTCATGGGGGAAACCCCCAAGACCGCGCTGGCTCACCGCTTACGCGTCTACGTTAATGCACAAATTTAGTCTTGACACGCCAGTAGGTTAACGCAGTGTAATGCACCACTACTAAAATTTGATAGTTTATGAAATAAACAATAACTTCGTATAACTTTCAAAAGACTCCTCATACAAATATAGTTAGCGATCGCACCTCTAACCACTCAAGCTATTATTTACCTGAAAGCCTACAGCATTAGAAAAAGATCACACCATGTCCAACCAAACAAACTTGACTGATGCTAGTAACAACTTAACCGAACTCTGTAATCAAGTAGTTGCAGATAGAGATGTGGTAATTATTACTCGACAAGAAGGCGAAAGCGTTGCCCTAATTGCTGCTGATGAATTAAATAGTTTATTAGAAACAGCACATTTACTTCGCTCATCTAAAAATACAATTCGTCTGTTAACTGCGTTAGAAAGAGCAAAAGCAAGAACTTTAAAACCTGAAAGTATCTACGAACTACGTCAGGAGTTGGGTGTTGACAAAGAAGAAGGATGAACCCCAACCTAATGAGAACAAAGTTAGAGATGCTGTGTTTCATCCAGAATTTCGGGAAGACCTCGCCTATTGGGTTAAGACAAACCGCAAAACAGCACTTCGCGCTTTTGACTTGATTGAATCGATTATGCGAGATCCTTTTACAGGGATTGGTAAACCTGAACCACTAAAATACTTTGATTCAGATGCATGGTCACGGCGACTTACTCAGGAACATCGTATTGTTTACCTAGTAAGTGATGACCGGATTGATTTTCTCCAAGCTCGATTTCACTACTAATACCAATTCTGTATGAAGATGCGCCAAACTATATGAAGAACGAACCGCAAAGGGCGCAAAGGAGAGGCAGCGCGGTCTTGGGGGTTTCCCCCATGAGCGACTGCCGTCACAAAGAAAGAAAAAAATTTGGCGCAGCCTCACAAAGAAATGGTATTGGTGTAAGTCTTGAACTAATCAAGCAAAGACAATATCAGTAGTCAGTTATCATTTGTCATTTGCCACTGACAAATGACAAATGACAAATGACAAATGACAAATGACAAATGACAAAATTTAAAAATCCACTCCTCTTTTCAGTTCTACGCCTTGATTAGCATAGTGTTTATGACAGTAAACCTCAGAGTGAACGCTAGCTAAATCAAAGTAAGCCGGTTGATTTTGACAGCGACCAGTAATAATAACTTCCGTGTCGCGGGGTTTGCGAAGTAAAGCTTGGACAATGGGTTCTACCGGAAGTAATTCCAAGTCAACGGTGGGATTGAGTTCATCGAGAATAATAGTTTTGTACAGTCCAGAAGCGATCGCAGTTTTGGCAATTTCCCAACCGCGTTCGGCTTCTACGTAGTCTAATTCTTGGCGGGAATTGCGCCAGACGATCGCATCTCTGCCGCAGCGTTGATGATCCACCACCTCTGGATATGATTGCTGTAAAGCTGCGATCGCTGCATCTTCAGTGTAGCCACTACCGCCTTTCAGCCACTGCATAATTAATACGCGGGTAGAACCAGGATGATTTATTCCCCTACCAATGGCTTGCAAAGCCTTACCCAAAGCACTGGTAGACTTGCCTTTGCCAGCACCAGTATAAATTTCTATACCATTAATCAACAGTTCCTTGGCTGTTGGGTGGTGCTGGGGTTTCATTTCTGAGTGCAAATCCGCAATATCGAGTAACTTTTGCGGTGCAGCGCGTCCTGTGGCAATAATTTCCAACTCATGGGGTTTAGATTTTAATGTCCGCACCACCTCATCTACTGGTAGCAAACCCAAGTCTAGGACAGGGTTAATTTCATCCAAGACGACTACTGAATACAAACCAGAGGCGATCGCACCTTTGGCTACATCCCAACCCCGCGCTGCTTCTTCTCGGTCGAAAGCAGTAATTTCCTCTGGGCCAAAAAATTCTGCTCTTCCAGTACGAACCTGATCAATTAAATGAGGAAAACCGCGCTGTAACGCAGCAATTGCTCCATCTTCGTCATAATCACGTTCTGGCCCTTTTAAGAATCGTAACAGTAACACGCGGTTGGAATTGCTAGGAGTATTAATCCCCAAGCCTATCGAGCGTAAAACTACTCCCAAAGCCGCCTGGGACTTGCCTTTCCCCGCACCATCGTAAACGTGAATTTGGCCAGTGAGCCTTTCAGAACGCACTTGTGCCGTGCGAATACCGATGCCGTTCCTTGTCATCTCTCGAAATGCTATAACGTGGCAGTTCTCAATCTTACCTAACCTGTTGTACCACCAGTTAGGAGTGCTAAGTCAGTTGTCAGTTGTCAGGAATTAGGAGTTAGGAGTTAGGAGTTAGGAGTTATTTCTCCCCTATCCCCCTCATCTCCCTCATCTCCCCCATCTCCCAATTCAATACAATCTACGAGATCTATTAATAGGATAAATAGGGGTATACTGGCATACCAAGATGGTATACGACAAAAAAATGAGATAAATGCCCCCATCACACTCATTATCACAGCTATACTCTCTAAAGTTAACCCCTGACATTGGCTACTTTACCCTTCCTCTTTAAACTTAACCTCTACCATTGACCCTTTATGTTTGAAGACTTGACTATTCCCAGAATTTTGCCCCTTGGTGCGATTTTGTTTAATTTTGTATTTTTACTGGTTGCCATTCCCCTAGAAGCCTATGTTTTTAATAAAAGGCTCAATTTTGATAAAAAAACCAGTATTTTTTATGCGATTGCTGTAAACCATTTTTCTAGCGCTCTTGGCTGGACTATATTTTTTTTGTTAGAGCCAGTATTACCAATTTACTTGAAATCAGAATTAATTAATTACGTTTTTTTTAATACTTTTAAATCTTCTAATACACAAAGTGTTTTAATTTTAACCACTGTGATCATTTTCTTCACAACAGTGATCATGAAATTCTTTCTTCTACAAATTTTCGTATTTTTCTTAAAAGAAGATGTGTTCAAGAAGAAGGAAGAAGTACCAGTAACTCAACAAAAACCTCAACGTCGGCGCTGGCGAGTTCCCAGCAAGGTGAGATTTCAAAGTACAAATTTAGTTACTACTACACTCATTGCCAATGCTCTTAGCTACAGTGCTATTACCTTAATTTTGCTGATTCGTAATAGATAAAAATAATTGAACTGGACTGATGACGAGATGAATAGTGATAATTTCATAAATTCAGAGGTACATTTATGGGTTCATTGTTGAAAGATATATTTGGTTTATTTGGACTTGTTGATGCTGTCTATAAAAGACTGAGAGAGCTATTAATTCCCAAACAAATATATTCTTGGCAGACATTTATTTATCTGAGCGTATATTCTTGGGTTCTTTCGTATTTTGCTATAGGTTATATACAAGATATCATCGCCTTCTTTGGTTGGTTATTCTTAATTACTGGTACAGCTTGGTATACCACTGAAGATCCTTTAAAAGTTCCTGGTACTTTTATGCCAGTAGGTGCAGTGATAACTGGATTATTAGTCAGTGTTTTTGCTTTTGGTAATCAAGAAGATGCAATTACATCAAGAACAATCGTTCTTTGGCCAACAATTTCGGCACTAATTACAATTATTCCAGATTTTTTTGAAGGTACTGGTACTGATTCTAAAGCTCAGATTCCTAAACCAGAAGTTCGCCAAAGACATGTAATTTTAGTATCCAGTTGCATGGTGCTAAGTTGTTGGCTTCAGTTTTACTTTGTCATGGATAATTGGTTACAAGAATATCCTAGTTTGCAAGCAGATAATTTTAAGCGTAGTACTTTTGTATACAGCATTGAAGAGCCAGTAAGTAATACTTTTGTTGGCATCACTCAAGATGGGAAAGCAGTTCCCAGAAATGGACTTGTGATTTTAGATAAATTACAACCAAGAGTAGAACAAGAAATAGCTGAAAGACCTTGGTCAGAAGTCGAGAGATGGTTACTAGATGCGAACAAGCGAGTGGGGAATTTGGGTAAGCAAGTAATAAATAAATACCTGGGACAATATGAAGAAAAAGAATTATGGCTTGTTGAACCGCGTGTAGTCAACACTAAATCAGGATACATATTAGATTTGCTAAGTATCTGGTTAGGGCCCAGTTCCAACCCACGGGGATATTATTTGAAGAAATCTTGTCGAATTGAGCCGGTTGCAGCATCTCCAAGAAACGTTAACACACGCACCAGCCAATCAGATGATAGAAACACAGTAGCAGAAGTTGAATGCGATCGCCTGAATAAATTAATTACTGGGGCGCCACCACCGCAGCAGTGATGCTATGGGGAGATGGGGGAGATGGGGGAGATGAGGGAGATGAGGGGGATGAGGAAAAATAACTAGTGACAAATGACAAATGACAAATGACAAATGACAAATGACAAATGACAAATGACAAATGACAAATGACAAATGACAAATGACAAATGACAAATGACAAATGACAAATGACAAATGACAAATGACAAATGACTATCACCAAAATTTTTGTAATTGCGAAAAATGTATTTCAGGAAGTGGTACGCGATCGCATCTTGTATATTATCGGTTTTTATGCTGTTATACTTGCTATTGCTATCCGCGTACTACCGGAATTTTCAGCCAGTACTGAAAACAAAATGTTTTTAGACTTTGGTATGGTGGCAATGAGTGCAATAACTCTGGTTATTGCCATATTTGTTGGTACAGGACTGGTTAACAAAGAAATTGAAAAACGCACTGTTTTAGTGTTAATTGCTAAACCTGTAAGTCGTGGTGAAATTATTTCAGGTAAATTCTTGGGTTTGTTAGCAGTCCTGGCTGTACTCGTTGCCACGATGACAACGATTTATTTATTATTTTTACAACTTGGTAATATTCCCCATCAAACAGCGAGTATTTTAATTGCCGCAGTTTTTTTATTTTTACAGTTGTCTTTAATCGCCGCTTTTGCTATTACCTTTGGTGTTTTTACCAGTTCTCTACTAGCAATAACTTTAACCTTTGCAGTCTACTTAATGGGGAACATCACTCAAGATTTAGTAAAATTTGGTCGCTTAACACGTAACGGAGTTATAGAATTTTTTGCTCAAATTTTATATCTGATTATACCAGATTTATCTCGACTAGATTTAAAAAACGAAGCAGTTTATGGTTTGCAAGCACTGCCTGATTTAACAGCACTCATTACTAATGTAGTGTATGGCTTATTTTACAGTGTCATGCTGTTAGCGATCGCTATTTACATTTTCTCCAAACGGGAGTTTTAAATAAGTCATTAGTCATTAGTCATTAGTCATTAGTCATTAGTCATTAGTTATTTCCCATCTCCCCATCCCCCTGCATCGAAGAAAGCACCCCTACTCTTCCCTGGTAGTACGCAACTGCAAATACACTAGTACCAATGTCACTGCTAACAACAATGTTGCTGCTGCTGCTGCATAACCAAAATCAAATTGAGCAAAAGCTTCTTGGTAAATGTAGTAAACCAGCAAGTTAGTAGAATTTAAAGGGCCGCCACCTGTCATCACAAAAACTTGCTCAAAACTCCGTAATGTAAAAATAGCAGTGGTGACTGCAACAAATATTAAAGTAGGTCGCAATCCTGGTAGGGTGACATGCCAAAATTGTTGCCAAGCATTAGCTCCATCAAGTTCGGCTGCTTCATAGCGACTAGAGGGAATTGCCTGCAACCCTGCCAAAAACACCACCATATTAAAACCTAGTTGTTTCCAAACAGTCATGAGAATTACTACTGGCATTGCCCAAAATGTATCTCCTAGCCAAGCAATTGGTGCAATGCCAAATAAATTTAACAGCGCGTTTACAGGCCCAGTATTTTGAAATAGCCAGCGAAATCCTAAACCAGCCGCCACAAGAGAGATAATTGAAGGTAGAAAATAGGCACTCCGCAGTATACCTCGTAAAGCAAGGGAGCGGTTTAATAGCACTGCCAGTCCCAAGGGAATCACTATACTAGGAATGAGAGTAGCAACGGTAAAGTAAAGAGTGTTCCCAACAACTTGCCCAAAATCTGGAGTGAGTAACAAACGCCAATAGTTTTTTAAACCTATCCAATAAATACCTGTTGAAGTGAAACTACCAGCAGTAAAACTCAGATAAAACACATAAGCGATCGGCCAAATGACAAACACACCTAGTAATATCAATGCGGGTGTCAAAAAAGTCCAAGCGGCAAATGTATCATTATCTAGGAACTGCATCTGAGAGAAGCGTGATGTTTTCATAGCGATTTTGACTTAGGGTTATTTTATACAGAGGTCTGCTAAGATCCTGTCAATCTAGTTACTTTTAAGTAAATGTCTAAAATTTTACTCCCCTTTGCGAAACTTCCCATTGCCAGCAAATTGCTTACCTCTAGCGTATTTGTAGCATTACTGGTGACTCTCGACGCAACTGTACTGGCTCAACCATCAACAGCACCAATACCAGCTCAATCTCAACCAAATCAACAGAAAAACTCTGTTGCTCAGCAATTATTGGGACAATGGCAAGTTAAAGACCCAACATCCTCAAGTTCACTCAACTTTCTCTTTGCTCCAGAAGGCAAATTATTTATTTATATTCTTAATTCCGGTAATTCTGGTGCTGCTGAATTGAAGTATCGCATTAACACGATACCAAAACCCATGCATCTAGATGTTACAATTCCCAACAATCCAAAATCAGTGTTGACAATTTTTGAATTGACTGCTGATGGTAAGTTGCGATTGCAATTAGAAGGTACTAATCCTGGACAACCCAGACCCACAGCTTTTTCTTCTGAAGTTTCCGTGTTTCAAAAAGTTTCCGATTCTACGACATTGCCTAACAATGTTAAGCTTGACAATTTCAACAGCAGCGAAGTAGAAAGCAATCAAGCAACATCTGATGGCAAAGTATATATTGGCAGTATAAACCGCGCACAACAGGCTTATTATCTAGAGTACGGAAAATTTAGCCCAACAATTGGGCAACTTCAGATTGGGATTAAACCAGAGACTGAGAACTACCGCTTTCGCATTCTCAACCAAGGCAGACAAAACCAAAGTAAAATGACAGTCAGCACCGCTACTGCCAAAAAACCGGAACTCAAAAGCTATACAGGTGTTGTTTTTACTAAAAAAGTTCAAGGTGAGTTGTTGACACAGACAGCTATTTGTGAAACTGATAAACCTTCAACCATACCACCAGTTACACCAAAAATACCTGTGAAAGAATCTCAAGCAGTTGAATGTCCAAGAGGTTCACATTTGTTATAAGATAGATTCCCTATGAGTGAATCTTTCCCAATCAATACTGCCACTGCTAGTTTGATTTCTCCTAACATTTCCAGTCAAGAACTTACACAAAGCTCTCCTTTAAAACTGGGAATTATGGCTTCTGGCAATGGCAGCAACTTTGAGGCAATTGCCCAAGCTATTGCAGATGGGCAAATCAACGCCCAAATTCAAGTTTTGATTTATAATAACCCTTCAGCCAAAGCAGCAGCCAGGGCAGCAAATAGGGGTGTAGAAGCTGTTTTGTTGAAGCATCGCGACTACAAAAGTCGTCAAGCATTTGACACAAAAATTGTGCAAACTTTGCAGCAGTACAATGTCGAGTGGGTGATTCTGGCAGGCTGGATGCGAGTGCTAACACCAGTATTAATTGATGCTTTTGCTGACAAAATCATCAATATCCATCCGAGTTTGTTGCCAAGTTTTAAAGGAATCAATGCTGTAGAACAAGCTTTGCAAGCTGGAGTAAAAATTGCAGGCTGTACAGTACATCTAGTTTCTTTAGAAGTAGACAGCGGCCCAATATTGATTCAAGCTGCTGTGCCAGTGCTGCCAGACGATACAGTAGAAACACTCCACGCCAGAATTCAAATTGAAGAACACCGAATTTTACCACAGGCGATCGCTCTAGCAGCAGCTGGGCAGGGGGGATGGGGGGATGAGGGAGATGAGGGAGATGAGGGGGATGAGGGAGAATAACAAATGACAACTGACAACTGACAACTGACTCCCCTAACTTTTCATTTTCGATAACTGCGACATTTTCCACAAATAGCTAGAAATCCAATTTGTCGTGATGTGAGCGACTATTGGTACTAACAAGTTGCCGCTGATGATGGCACTGTACCCCAGTATTAGCCCAATAATGGTTGCCCAAATCACATAAGGCCATTGTTGGGAACCGCTGAGGTGCAAAACGCCAAAGCAAAGACTCGATACAATTACAGCCACATTATCTAAACCCAAAGCTGGCAGCATTACACCACGAAATAACAATTCTTCACTTAATCCTGGTAGCAACCCCAGCCAAATTAAGTCTGGCAAAGCTAAAGGACTCAAAACTAGTTGTAGGTAATAATCTGCACTTTGACGGTAGGGATGGCACAAGCGATAAGCTAAGCCACTCAAAACGGTGATAATTAACCCCAACGCTAGCCCCAAGAGTAAATCTTTTTCATACCAGTGCCACCTAAATAGGGAAACGTTACCAAAGTACAACCACAGTTTGGCAATTAACCATAAAATGATTGCCGTCGCTCCCATTGCTACTAGTACTTGGGTACGCGTTAGGTATGGAATTTCTGGATCGTGTTTTTGTTGTTCAACCACGGTTTTTTTAGGGAATGGGGAGTAGGGAGTGGGGAGTAGGGGAGATGGGGGAGATGAGGGAGATGGGGGAACTAAAAGAATAATTTCTGCTTTTTGCCTTCTGTCTCCTAACTCCTCACTAATAACAAATGACAAATGACCATTGACTAATGACCATTGACTATTGACGATAATTGAGGGCGAAGAGCAGATGGATTAATACCTGCTTTATATGCTGCTATTACACCCACTGCTTCTAAATATGAGTTTACCTGTATGGATTTGATCCCTAAAGGTTCGGGAGGAACTTGTATTAAAGTTTTATTTTCTCCCACCGTAATTATTTGGCATTGCCTTTGGCTTAAACTGAGTAAGGCATTACTGCCACAAGCGGTTGCAGGTACAATCACACTATCTACTTGATTTGCCCAAATATCATCCTGTAAAGAGCTAATTGTCTCTTTCTCTAATATAAATTGTGGGGCACGACTTAAGCCTACCAGTACGCACGGCAAAAAAGTATAGCCTAATTCTTCAGCGGCGGAACGGGGAGATAAATTTGGTTCTGGGGGTGCAGGCGCAAGGGCGGGCGAATGGGCGCAAGGAATTTGAAAGGTTCTGACGATTAAATGACTAATTACCGCTTCTGCACCCGCCAGGGGATCTACACCTTTACCTTGACGGTAGTTTTGTACTGCCTCTTCATCCATATCATCGGGGAAACGAGCTACAACTGCGATCGCTTCTACCCCCGCTTTTTTAATTAATATCTCAGCAGCCCTGAGCAAACTATCAGGGTTGCCTATTGTTCCCCAACTCGCGCCTGATGGGGCAGTGCGTAATTCTACATTTAAAGGTGCATCAGTAATCACATAATCTGTGATGGTCAAGCCCAGAGTTGCTCTGGCTGCGTCGGCTGCTTGCAAATGTCGCAGCTGCAATTCTGGTTCAATACCTTGGTCTAAAAGTAAACCTATTTTGTTGTTACGAACCGGACGCAGACCCCAGCATCCTGAAGCGAATTTGTCAAGCCCGTAACCTTCAACATAGAAAGCATTGGGGATATTCCAGTATAAATTTGCCCCATTGAGGACATTGGGGTGAGTAATCAGGCGATCGCAAACCTGTGCCAAAACTTTCGCGACTGGAATTGCATCACCAGCATATCCGCCAATGGCCGCCCCAACTCCGGTAGGAACAATTAAAATAGTAGTATATGGCCGTTGATTCACAAGTCACTGCACTTTGAATATTAAGTTAGGAGTGAAGAGTTAAAAATTAAAAATTGAAAGTTTTCTAACTCCTAACTCCTAACTCCTAACTCCTAACTCCTAACTCCTAACTCTCAACTTTAGTCACAACTGCTTCCACAACAGCTTTTTGCTGTTCAGTATCCACAGAGGTAATTGCCCAACGCAGGGGTTCGCCTTGCTTTTTTAACTCTGCTGCAATTGCTTTTTCTAACTCTGTGGGAGTTTCTTGGAGGTCAATTTCAGCACTAATAAAATGGGTAGTCATGGCGGTAATTCCTTGAGATTAGTAGTTTCTACAATACCTAAATCAGGATGAAGTATAAAGTATCAATTATCAACTAGACACTTGAAGTTTTGCTCCTTCACCCTTGATGATTTCACTTGTCTTTACCAAATTGCAACTGATAAACGATTTCTTCCTTTTCGGTATCAATTTTCAAATCTGAACGAGGATAGGCGACACAAAGCAATACATAACCTTGTTTTTGCAAATCTGGACTCACGCCCATACCATCACTTTGATCTACAGTTCCTTCAAGAATTTGACCGGCGCAAGTTGTACAAACACCTGCATGACAAGAAGCCGGCAAAACTATACCGTTCGCTTCGGCTACTGATAAGATGGTTTCGTTTTCCGGAACTTGCAAAGTATGAGTTTCGCCTTGGTAGTTAATTTCTACGGTGTAAGTTTGGGGCATATACAAAAGAGATGTGTTGCAACGGTCAAATGAATTATCTTATCTTATAAATAGGCAGATAACCAAATTCAGCATGGATTTATTAACGGGTATTGCCAAGGATAGAACTGCAAATTTCCTCATGTTTGCTTGGAAAGCCATCATGATAACCGAAAAGCTGCCGCATTTTATCCTACACTAGAGAGCGATCGCCCGTCCGTTCACAAGCAATTTACGCTACAATCTTAACAAAACCTCATAAACTTTATTATGAATACAGGAGAAATTCGTCAACGAATTCAAGAATATGTTGATCAACTGTCACCAGAACGATTATTAGTGGCTGCTGATTTTTTGGCGTATTTAGCAGAACGTGAAGATAATGATGCAACTGAAGAATTATTAAATATTCCGGGTTTTCAAGAAGCGTTTGCTAAGGCCAAAAATCATGTTGAATCAGGCAAGGTAATTTCTGTTGACCAACTCAAACGAAAATATTAAGTTAATTATACTGTATTTTATTATTGATGTTCTAGTTTCTTATTTTTATTATTTTCTTATAATTAATCTTTTTCTACAAGCTCTGCATCAAAATTTAACCATTCCTCAAAGAGGCTTTTAATCCATTCACTTACATCAGGATACTTTTCTTGAATGGCTTTTAATCTATTTTTCATATTTCTTTTATAATAACTCTGATATTCTATATTTCTGATAGCAATGATATTTAAAATAAAAGTTAACATTCTCAACCTTGCTATAGCTAATCTTAAATTTTGGCGAGAATAATTTGTTATTTTTGATTTTTCTTTATCTTGCTGAAATGGAGAATATACATTTTCTTGAATGATTTTGTTAAATTCTTTAATATCCAAATCTAACTCATAAAAAGCATCTGTAGAAATTTCATAATTGATTTTATTTCTTATTTCCGGTTCGCTTCCTAAGTCAAAAGGTTGAATTCCAATATTCCAATATCTATCAATTCCTTGACGATTTCTAAAATATTTAAAATTCTCAAAAAAACGTTGAAACTGTCTTTGATGTTCATCTGTAGATCTAACAATACCTTTTATAGAAATCGTTTCATCTCTATAATTCTGTCTTTGGCAATCTACAGAACTATGCACCCAAGTGGTAAAACTAAGCTGTGTTCTATTTAAGCCTTGTATCAGAAAAAAATTAGCATAATATGAGGTAACAAAACCCCAACTAAAATATCCTTTTTTAATCAAATGGTCAG
The DNA here is from genome assembly GCF_002368335.1 of Nostoc sp. NIES-4103. Taxonomy (GTDB): domain Bacteria; phylum Cyanobacteriota; class Cyanobacteriia; order Cyanobacteriales; family Nostocaceae; genus Amazonocrinis. Next base: position 4,949,605 of record NZ_AP018288.1, read on the forward strand.
TAGAACAAATATTTAAAACAGCTTTAGATAAAAGCTTTTCTATGTCAGTTAATATATAGTTATGTGCATTAAAAATAGTAAACCCATTTTCATAATCATCTTTTGTTTTATATAAACTAGTCAAATATTCTTTAAAAGATAGCCTAGCATCACCATTGCATTTTCTAAAAGCAATGGCAATTTCTTCCAAAGTTAATGACACGCTTTTTAATCTCCAATCATCACCATAAATTCTTGGGAGTCTCTAATTGCGTTTTTTAAGCGACTAACTATCATTTCACCAGCTTTTTCTTGCGCTTTATAACCTCCGCCACTTGGTAAATTTTGTTTGTCAAATTTAAAATCTTGAATTAATTCAAGAATCTTGATTGTATTTTCAGTATCAAATTTTTGATATTTTTGTATAACTAGATTAAAGATTTCATAAAATGCTTTCATAATACCACCAAAACCCACTGTTTTCAGTATGTATGAATTTTTGTCTTCCCATTGTTCTAAAAAAACAGCTTTTATAGAGCGAAAATAAATTTCAAAAATTTTATATTGTTGTTCAAAACCAAAACTAGCAAGTTTTCCTGTTCTAGGTTCTACATAATCTTGAATTTGTCTAACAAATTCACTTAAAGATATACCAAATCCTGCATCACCTGTTCTTCTAATTAATTCATATAAAGGACTTTCATCTGTTTCATTTAGTCTAATTGCAATTTCTGTTGCTCGTCTCTCTGCTGTCACTCCTTCTTCATCGAAATCTTCAATATCTCCTTCAATTAAATTCATCAAATCTAAATAAAGAGATGCAGGAACACCTTTTTGAGTTTCATTAATTGTGACGAAAAGTTTAGCCTGCTCTATCATGGATAGGCCCAGAGTTGCCACCACCATTAATGGAAATTCAGGATTGGCTTCATAAGAACCTTTAACTCTATGCTGTCCATCTATGATCAGCCCTAAAGATTCTACATCATGCAAAGTGAGTATTTTATCTGCTTCAGAATAAGAAAATTTACCCTCTTCAAGATTTACTAAAATAGAATTAGGAATAATACCTTGACCTTGGTTAATATAGTTCTTAATTTTTTTGATTCTAGCATTTACAAACGAGCGTTGATAGCCTAAATTTTTATCAGTAACTCTTCGAGAAACATCAAAACGGTTATAAATTACGTCGGCAGTGGTAATAAATACAAGCATTGTTACATCTTGTTGTACCAGTTTAAAAGCTGATATTTCAATGTTAGTCATAAGTAACGGTAAAAATTATTAATATTAGATTGTATAATGAAGATTATACTACAAATAATTTAAGCTGAAACATTGTTGAGCTTTGAGAGTATTACTTCCTACAATTGATCATTAACGCTTTCAGCAATAAAAATACGGTAAACCTTTATAGCCAAAGCTGGCCTTAAATTAGATCATAATTAAAGGTAGAACAGCCTAATGGAAAACATAAAAATGCTAGAACAATATCGTCAACATGTTGCCGAAAGGGCAGCATTAGGAATACCACCCTTACCATTAGATGCGAAGCAAACATCAGAACTGTGTGAACTACTGAAAAATCCGCCAGCGGGTGAGGAAACTACATTATTGCATTTATTGCGCGATCGCGTGCCCCCTGGTGTAGATGCAGCAGCTTATGTGAAAGCGGGTTTTCTTTCTGCCATTGCTAAAGGGGAAGTTACTAGTCCTTTAATTTCCCCCATAGACGCGGTAGAATTGCTGGGGACAATGGTGGGTGGCTACAACGTGCAAGCTTTAATCGACTTGCTACAATTGCCCACCGTATCAGTTTCCGACTCTTCCGCAACACCTTTGGTAATGGGTGGACAAGGAAAAGAACCAATAGCAGCACACGCAGCCACCGCTTTAAGTAAAATATTGTTGGTGTATGATGCCTTTCACGATGTCTTGGAGTTATCGAAAACCAATCCCTTCGCCAAGCAAGTGATAGACTCTTGGGCAGAGGCAGAATGGTTTACAACTCGTCCGCAACTACCAGAATTTATCAACGTCACTGTTTTTAAAGTTCCTGGGGAAACCAACACCGATGACTTATCCCCTGCTACCCAGGCTACCACTCGCCCGGATATACCTCTGCACGCCTTAGCGATGCTAGAGACAAGACAACCGGGAAGCTTGGAAGTTATTGCCCAGTTGAAGAAAAAAGGACATCCTGTAGCTTACGTAGGGGATGTAGTTGGCACTGGTTCTTCCCGGAAATCTGCCATTAACTCAGTGTTGTGGCACATGGGAAATGATATACCCTTTGTACCCAACAAACGCGCTGGGGGGTATATTTTAGGTGGTGCGCTCGCTCCCATCTTTTTCAACACAGCTGAAGATGCGGGTGCTTTGCCTATTCAATGTGATGTCACCAAGCTAGAAACTGGTATGGTGATCACCATCTATCCTTACAAAGGTACAATCACCAACGAAGCTGGCGAAGTTATTTCTACCTTCACCCTCAAACCTGATACCATCCTCGATGAAGTCCGCGCAGGTGGACGCATCCCTTTATTAATTGGACGTACCCTCACCGACAAAACCCGTCAAGCACTCGGTTTACCACCAAGCACTGTTTTCATCCGTCCCCAACAACCAAACGATACAGGCAAAGGCTACACCTTAGCACAGAAAATGGTTGGTAAAGCTTGTGGTTTACCTGGTGTCCGTCCTGGCACATCTTGCGAACCTATCATGACCACCGTTGGTTCCCAGGATACCACAGGCCCCATGACCCGCGACGAGTTAAAAGAACTTGCTTGTCTTGGTTTCAGTGCAGACTTAGTGATGCAGAGTTTCTGTCACACCGCCGCATATCCCAAACCTGTGGACATCAAAACCCATCACGAACTACCGGACTTTTTTGCCCAACGTGGTGGTGTTGCCCTGCGTCCTGGTGATGGTATCATCCACTCTTGGTTAAACAGAATGCTGTTACCAGACACCGTAGGAACAGGCGGCGACTCTCACACCCGCTTCCCCTTGGGAATTTCCTTCCCCGCCGGTTCTGGGTTAGTGGCGTTTGCGGCGGCTTTGGGTGTGATGCCTTTGGATATGCCAGAATCAGTTTTGGTACGCTTCAAAGGAGAATTGCAACCAGGTGTAACTCTACGCGATATCGTCAACGCCATTCCCTACGTCGCCATTCAAAAAGGTTTGCTGACGGTAGAAAAGCAGAACAAGAAAAATGTCTTCTCTGGACGAATTCTAGAAATTGAAGGTTTGCCAGATTTAAAAGTGGAACAAGCCTTTGAACTTGCCGATGCTACAGCCGAACGTTCTTGTGCAGGTTCTACCATTAAACTGAGTGTAGAGACAATTTCTGAATATCTGCGTTCTAATGTAGCGCTGTTGAAAAACATGATAGCACGGGGTTATAGTGATGCCCGCACTATCTTACGGCGGATCGCCAAGATGGAAGAATGGTTAGCAAACCCCGTGTTACTAGAAGCAGATGCAGATGCGGAGTATGCAGAAATCATTGAAATTGATTTGAACGAAATCAAAGAACCAATTGTAGCGGCTCCCAATGACCCCGATAATGTGAAATTATTATCGGAAGTTGCTAACGATCCGGTGCAAGAAGTATTCGTTGGTTCTTGTATGACGAATATCGGTCATTATCGGGCCACAGGCAAAGTTTTGGAAGGTGCCGGTGAAGTGAAAACTCGTCTGTGGATAGCACCACCAACCCGTATGGATGAACACCAATTAAAAGAAGAAGGTGTATATGCCATTTTTGGCGCTGCGGGTGCTAGAACAGAAATGCCAGGATGCAGTTTATGCATGGGAAATCAGGCGCGAGTTGCTGATAACACGACAGTATTTTCTACCTCAACTCGCAACTTCAACAACCGCATGGGTAAAGGTGCGCGAGTGTATCTTGGTTCAGCAGAATTAGCCGCAGTTTGTGCATTGTTGGGGCGCATTCCCACAGTGCAAGAATATTTAGATATTGTGGCGAAGAAGATTGATCCTTTTGCTGATGATTTGTATCGGTATTTGAACTTTGATCAAATCGTCGGTTTTGAGGATGAAGGGCGCGTGATTCCGTTGGAACAAATGCCCAGAATTGAGGATATTTTGGGTATGCCAACAGCAGCAAAGAGTTAAATGGGCTGAAATACTATTAATCTCAGAGTAGGGCTTTTGCCCTCTCTTTTTCTCTTCTCTCTGCGTCCTCTGCGCCTCTGTGGTTCGTTAATCAATATAATTATTTAAATTAGGGTAGATAACGCACAACTGATACCACAATTTCAAAAGGTAAACATAAATGAATTTTTACACAGTAGTACTCAAGCAAAGCGCTGGTTATTGGGTCGCTTTGTGTTTAGAAAATGGAATTGTAGGACAAGGTACTCTTCAAGAAGATGCTATTAGTAAACTAAAGGAAGCTATTGAGTCTTTTGAAGTTGTTTATCAATCTGAAACTAATATTTATAAATCTCCAATTTCTATTGAAGAATTACATGAATTTTTGCTCTTAGAAGAAAAACAGCAAGATTCAGAAATATATGAATTAAGGAAAATTTATGCCTAAAAATATTCCTTCTCTGAAACCAAAAGAACTAATCAGGCTTTTGGAAAAAGGAGGGTGTACATTTTATCGAGAGGGAAAAGGCGACCATCGTTTGTATACTCGTGAAGTAGAAAGTCAACGAAGAGTAGTTCCCATAGATATAGGTGCAGGGGAAATGTCTCCTTCCTATGTTTTGCGTATTTTTCGGCAGTTTGGTTTTACTGATGAGGATATTGAAAGATTGTTAAGGTAAATAATTTTAGTTTTTACTACGTTCGATTTTACAAGTGAATTTATTTTAATTAACTCTTTCTAGCCATATTTTTAATGCTTTATCAACTAAAGATTTGATATCATCAACAAATATTTCTTCTTTAAAAAAACTGCCTTTATTTTCTGGAAGAGTATAAAACATGCGATTGAAGAATTTTTCCCAACATATACTTCCTTCTTTCACAGGAGCATATCGCCAATATGTAAGATATTCTTCTGTTGTATCAATTTGCATTCTGGCAATAGTTTTATTTTGACGATTGGGAATAATTAGCCATAAAAATAATAGTATCTTTTTAGATTTTCTATCAAAAGCCAATTCTGCACATTGTCTCATTTTATTTTTACCATACTTACTTGCATATATAATACTTTTATTGACTATAATTTCTTCTAGCCTATGGTCAAAACTTAATATAAGATGCCTAATTTCCGTTACATTCTCTATTTCTGTGTTTGTTAAAGTCCCTAGCCAATCTAATAACAATCTTGGTGGATCAGAAATTTTATCATTTTCTTGATTTTGAAGATTAACTTCTTGATAATTAATTTTTATACTTTTGCTTTGTGATTGATTATGAAGTGGGGATAAATGAAAATAAAACTCCTGATTTTCAGCCTGAATATAAAAAGTAAATAAATTAAATTTTAATTTACTGTGCTTTACATCAATTAAATTATGACGGTGGAAACTCGGACATATAGCAAACAAGCTAATATCTTCATTATAATTAATATTAGTTTTTAAAGGTTGTTCTTCTAATAAATTGTCATAATAACGTGTGAGTTGATTAATAACATATCTATCCTCTGTATTTTTGAGTTCAATAATAGCTAATTGATTATTTTCTCCTATTGCTAGGATGTCACAAATTTCTCCTTTGCTAGATAATTGGCGTGATAAAGGGTTGAGTTCAAATATTTCTTCTAAATTATCCCAAACAAAAGTTTCTAATTCAGACTCATCAATAAACTTCCAGCCTTGATCGGTTTTACGTAATGCTACGTTTTCTTTTGGCATATTAATTTAAGTGATAATTCGTACAAAATATAATTCTTTTAACCAGATTAAGCGATAAAAGTAAATATTGTAAAGGTTTTATTTGATATACTGCTCAAAAATCAAATATGAATGTATATTACATTTATACCAAATACTTATAATGTTTTTAGTTTGGCGTAAGTAAAGGTAGTAAACTGCGATCGCTCCTATCTTCCACACAGACCTAACCCCCCGACCCTACAAGGGAAGAGAGATCAATTCATACGATCGCATTCTCAAAAACTGCGATCGCGCTAAATTAATAGATAAAACCTATAGTCCCAACCCCATGAAGTCCTTACAAGACTACACCACGGTTATTCGCCCTGATGACAATGGTACTTTTGTTGCTTATGTTCCAGCTATTCCTGGTTGTCATGCTTGGGGACAAACGCCAGATGAAGCCCGTACTGAACTTGTCTATGTTTTTGAAATGATTCAAGAAGAGTATGAACAACAAGGGCTTTAGTGTATATATCCGCTAATACTAGGAAAACAGCAAATGCTGTGTGATATTTGTGGAAACGAAGGTGTACGAATTCGCCGGATTACTAGAACCTATGGTAAAGGTAAAGACCTGCTAGTAGTAGAAAAAATTCCTATGCTAACTTGTTCTCATTGCGGCGAAAGCTACCTGACAGCAGAAACGCTTCACGAAATGGAGCAAATTAAACTTAACCGTAAAAGTTTGGCTGTTGAACGTCCTGTAGAAGTAGTTAATTTTGGTTAGTGATCAATTACTGTAGATAAGCATTATAGGATTGAAAAAAATGTTTGAAATTCACAAAAACTACGTTCTTGATGAGAATCAGCGGACTATAGCCGTACAAATTCCTATCGCTGAATTTGAGAAAATTGAAGAGATTCTTGAAAATTACGGTTTAGCAAAACTTATGGAAGAAGTAGAGGATGAAGAACTACTATCCAAAGATGAAGCACTTAAATATTATCAATCATTAAAAAATAAAAATGTGGCAAGTTGAATATACAAAGCGATTCTTAAAAGAACTTGCTGCTTTACCATTGGAGATTCAAAGCCGTGTAGAACCTATCGTGTTTCAAGAACTGGAATCAGAAAATCCTTTTGAATTAGGATATCTTGAAAAACTCAAAGGCTACAGTGATAAATATAAGATTCGCGTCGGTGACTATCGTATTGGTATCACTATCGTTCAAGAAACAAAAACCTTAGTCTGCCAACGGGTTGCTCACCGCAAAGACATTTACAGAATCTTTCCTTGAAGTACATATTTTACTATACGGTTATGAGCGATCGCACCCTCACACTCATATAACAAATTATTCCTCATCTTCTAAATCTCCCCAGAACAGCCTGACAAACTCAACAGCCGCAGCAGGCTCAATTTCTTGAAGCGCCTTGCGAATTTTTACCACCGTATCACCTGGCGGATCTGCAATTTCATTCACCCAGCCAAAAACACTGGAACGATTGACTCCCATAACTACAGCCAATCGATTTTGAGTGATGCCATAAATTTTTAGTACTCGTTTGAGGGCTTTTCCTGCTTGTGTCATGCCTCCGATTTTGTCAGAGGCTTATACCCAAGTAAATGTTTGTAATTACGAACGATATGATAGAGTCAATTATGTTCGTAATAACGAACATAATTTTTAGTGAAAATTTAGGTCAACTCTAATGAACAAAAGTTCTTTACCTTCGGTGCAAACAGATCCAGATAGAGAACCCGTTAGTTTCCTCGTCATCGGTTCGCGTCAAACAGTCACCAATACCATTCAAACGCTCTATAAAATGGGTTTTGCTGAGATTAGCGAGTGGAGTCCACTTTTACCTGCTTCTGAACCAGGCAAAGTGATGAAAATTTTAACTCGAAGTGTTCCAACAGACTAAAAATTGTATTTGCAATAGTGCTGCGATCGCTCCCATATTGTACACAGACCTAACCCCCCGACCCCCTTCCCTCGTAGGGAAGGGGGAGAAATCCGGCTCCCCTCTCCGCGTCGGAGAGGGGTTGGGGGAGAGGTCTATTCTGATAGATGCTGCCGTCACTTAACTAGACTGACGCCAATGTGTGGGTGCTTCGATATAATCAGGAAGGCGAGTAGTGCGATCGCCAAGTGCCATTTTAACCTGTTGTAATTCTAGGTTTTTCGCTCCTGTCAACACTGCACCTTCAAGTTTGACATCGCGGAGATTGGCATCACTAAAGTTTGCTCCTATCAAGTTAGCCTTGGAAAGATCAGCATCATAGAAAACTGCCCGATGCAAATTGGCTCCCATCAAATTTGCTTTATGCAAATCTGCTTCGGTGAAGCTGGCTTCTGTCAAGTTAGCAAAAAACACTTCTGTATGATGTAGTTTGGCAGCATTCAAATTTGCCCCAGTCAAATCAGCAGCATTCAAATTTGCCCCAGTCAGGTTTGCACCAATTAAACCAGAAAAATGTAAGTTGGCTTTAGCTAGTTTCGCTCCTTGCAAGTTGGCTAAAAATAGCTTTGCTCCAGACAAGTTAGCAACTTTCAAAGTCGCTTGTTGCAAGTTAGCTTTATAAAGGTTTGCCCCTTGCAAGTTGGCACCACGCAGACTTGCTGCAAACAAGTTAGCACCCCGCAAAGTTGCCCAACTCAAGTTGGCTCGATTCAAATTTGCCCAACAAAGTTTGGTTCCTCGCAAATTTGCTTTTACCAATTTGGCTTCATAAAGAATCGTCCCAATGAGTCTAGCACCTTCAAAGTCTGCACCACTGAGGTCTGAACTACGCAAATCTGCACCGCTGAGATCACAACCACGCAAGTCTACCCGTTGGAAGTTGGCTCCCAACAAGTCTGCTCGCATCATATCTGTATTACGTAAATCGAGTTTCTGATTTTCCTGTTCTATCAGAGTATTCCGCCGTCCGATCGCAGTCAAAGCTGCTTGAATATCCCTGCGAATTTTTGGGGATGGTTCATGTATGTTAATTTCTGGCAGTTGCGTCAGTCGCTCTTTGCTTCTTTGTTTATTCAAATATTTTGGTAATAAATCTTCTTCCCTGTGTTGTGTTTGTTCACGAACAGGAGCATTTTCTCGCACAAAAGCTGTGAGAATTTCCATGATTGTCCAGTGTTCTTGGGGAAAATCCTGGGCAATTTTTTCTAAAACATAAATTGCGCTTGTACGGATTTCGATTCTCTCATGTCCCAATTGAGTGATTGCTGCCATCAAGCGTTCTGTGACCAGCCTGTCTTGATTGAGTTTGGCATTTTCCAGACTCATTTCAATTTTTTTTTCGGCAGCTAGCCGCCAATGGAGAATCTCAGCTAAGGCATTTTTCTGCATAGCTTCGGTACGCTTTGCTGCATAGTAAGCATTCGCCATTACTGCCAATCCTAAAAAAACTATGGCACTAGCTATAAATGCTTGATTTTTATACTGCATCTGTTGCGTAATTGATAATCCTTTGGTGTTGGATGATGCGAAAACAATCAGAGTCAGTACGACAGCAAATATAACTGTTATAACTATTAACGAACGTGGGAATTTGTCTGTCTTATTAGCAGACATAGCAGTAATATTCCTCACTACACAGAATTATTACTTATAGGTTTGGAAACATAAGTATAGCACTTTGTTACAAATTTGAATATGTCTCCTCAGCATTAGTTAATCTGCCATTTTGTGAGTAAATGGTATCAAATGATATAGTAATTAATAAGATTATGTGCTAATTAAATCATGTAGTGATGCGATCGCTCATGGTAAAGCCACACCCTGTTTGCAAGTAGCCATGTGTCAAAAGCCAGATCAAATCTGAGTACAGACGATTCGCCGAATCGTCTCTACAATTACGAATTACGAATTACGAATTACGAATTACGAATTACAAAGTAGATAATTTAGCTTCACGCAAATTTGCGCCCTCTAGTATGGCATCATGAAGATTTGCCCCACTTAGATTAGCTAAATATAAGTTTGCTCTACAGAGCTTAGCACCAGCAAGGTTAGCACCGCTGAGGTTGGCTGCACTGAGAATTGCCCCTGAAAAGTTTGCTCCAGCAAGGTTAGCGCCGCTGAGGTTGGCTGCACTGAGAATTGCCCCTGAAAAGTTTGCCTCTGCAAGGTTAGCCCCAGAAAGATTAACTTGGTAAAGGTTTGACAGTTCTAAGTTAGCCTCATGCAAATTTGCCCCCCTTAAATTAGTATGGCTCAAATCTAATTGTTCATTTTCTGAGTCTTTCTGAGCATCTCTTCTACCAATAACGGTAAGGGCTAATTGAATATCTGTACAAATTGTGAGTGATGGCTGGCTTTTGTACTCCTCTTGACTCATGTCAGGAGTATTATTCCGCACAAAATTAGCAAGTATTTCCATGATCTTCCAATGATGTTGTGGATAATTATGAGCAAATTGTTCTAATTCATAGATTGCCGCCAGCCGATGCTCAATTTTTGGGTTATTCAAATGTTCTACTGCTATTCTTAAGCATTCTTTAAGTGCTTTATATGAAGAAGTTTGCAATTTTTTTTGCTGAAAAACTATCCCAGGTATGATATTGATAAATGGCGCTTGATTTAATGTTAATTGCTTTTTCGCTGAGTAGTAAGCATTAATAATTACTGACAACATAACTAACAAGATTTTTGACGATTTACTGGTGTATGCTATTTTCTATGGTTTTACATACTTTGCCATTAGTAATTTTAAGGATTATTTAAGTCTCACAAACAATGAAATATTACTATAGTTTCAATAAAAAATAACTATAATAAATGCTGAATATAACCAACAGTATTCAGTACAAGCTTGGAAATAATACCAAATAATGGCAAATTTATTTTTTGTATTTTTAATTTTCAATTGTTTTCTTTTACACTTTTTTCTATCTAACATGAACAGCCAGGTTGATAAATGCAGCAATACTCTCAGCCAATAGTGAAAGATGTAGTACTAATTGGTGGCGGCCACAGCCATGCAATTGTACTCAGAATGTTTGGGATGCAACCTTTACCTGGAGTACGGTTAACTCTAATTACTCCAACTTCAGATACACCATACTCTGGGATGCTACCAGGACACATTGCAGGATTTTACAGCCACGAGGAATGCCACATTGATTTGCGAAAATTAGCGAATTTTGCTCAAGCACAATTATATATTGACGAAGTAGTTGGTTTGGATTTAAAAAATCACAAAATATTTTGTGCTAATCGTCCTAACGTGCATTTTGATGTACTATCTGTTGATATTGGTAGTACTCCCGCCACCATATCTATACCAGGTGCAGCAGAATATGCGATCGCAGCTAAGCCAGTACCGCAACTATTAAAACATTGGTATCAACTCCTGGAAAGTGTAGCTACCACTACCCAAGAACCGCTGAGCATTGGAATTGTGGGTGGTGGCGCTGGTGGTGTAGAATTGGCACTCTCGATGCAAACTCATTTACATGAGATTTTGTGCCAAAATCAACAATCAACTCAAAATTTGGCAATTCATTTATTCCAACGTGATCAGAAACTGTTGCCTCGTTATCATCAGTCAGTACAGCGTTTAATTAAAGAAATTTTAACGAAGCATGGTATAGATTTACATCTGGGAGAAACGGTGTGTGAAATTGCACCCAAGCATCAAGAAAGATTGGAAATTAAATGTGAATCTGGCTTGATGATAGAGTGTCAAAAAATTTTTTGGGTGACCCAAGCATCTGCACCGCAGTGGTTGAAAACAGCAGGATTGGCAACAGATGAACAAGGCTTTATTTTAGTAGAGGACACCTTGCAATCTCAAAGTCATCCAGAAATATTTGCAGCCGGTGACGTAGCCACAATGGTAAATCATCCTCGTCCCAAAGCTGGCGTGTTTGCTGTGCGACAAGGTAAACCCTTATTTGAAAACTTGCAACGCTTTTTATTAGGTAAATCGCTCAAACCATACAGACCACAGCAACAATATTTAAGTTTAATTGGTACAGGAGACAAAAAAGCGATCGCCACACGCGGTTCTTTCACCCTACCACCCCACCAATTATTGTGGCGTTGGAAAGATTGGATTGACCGCCGCTTCATGGAAAAACTGGGGACTGGCGACTGGGGACTGGCGACTGGGGACTGGGGAATAGAAAAGAGTTTTCCCAATTCCCAATTCCCAATTCCCAATTCCCAATTCCATTGCGCTGGCTGTGGTTCTAAAGTGGGTGGTACAATTTTAGAAAGAGTGCTATCTCGCATTCAGCAAGAACAACCAATCGCCAAAGATAGAGAAGATATCATTATTGGCTTGGATGCGCTAGATGATGCAGCGGTGGTAGAGATACCGAAAGGTCAACTGTTAGTGCAAACAATTGATTATTTTCGCACTTTAATTAACGACCCGTATATATTTGGGCAAATTAGCGCTAATCATTGCTTAAGCGATATTTTTGCCATGGGGGCAACTCCTACTAGTGTACTAGCGATCGCTACCATTCCCTACGCAGCGCCCGCCAAAGTTGAAGAAACTCTCTATCAATTATTATCTGGTGCTGTCAAAGTCCTCAACCAAGCACAAGCACCGTTAATTGGTGGACACACAACTGAAGGCACAGAACTAGCATTTGGCTTGACTTGCAACGGTTTAGCTTATCCCGACAAGCTATTACGTAAAAGTGGAATGCAACCAGGCCAAGTACTAATTTTAACTAAAGCACTGGGAACTGGAATTTTATTTGCTGCCCAAATGCGTGGTTTAGCCAAAGGTCATTGGATTGATCATGCTGTAGAATCAATGTTGTTATCAAATCAAGCTGCGGCAACATGTTTATTGCAACATGGGGCGACTGCTTGCACAGATGTTACGGGTTTTGGGTTGCTAGGACACTTAATAGAAATGGTGCAAGCTTCTCACGTTGCAGTTGAGTTACAACTTGCAGCCATCCCCATATTACCAGGGGCAACCGAAACAGCACAAAAAGGGATTTTTAGCTCACTTCAACCAGAAAATTTACAAGCATCACTAAAAATTCAAAATCGCTTGCAAGTTGAATCTCACCCCAATTATCCTTTATTATTCGACCCACAAACCGCTGGCGGTCTTTTAGCTTCCATCCCAGAAGCACAAGCTACTCCCTGTTTAGCTGCACTCCAAGCTTTGGGGTATCAGTATAGTTGTGTAATTGGTCGCATCACGCCGCCAGTGATAACACAACCAATTACTTTGATTGATAAAGACTAATTAAAATACCTCGTCCCCTTGTGGGCGAGGAATTTGGTAATAGGTAATAGGTAATTGGCCCATTACCCATTACCTATTACCCATTACCAAAGCCGCTTTTTGTAAATGTACTTGAAACCCTCACCAATGACAAATGACAAATGACAAATGACAACCCTCTCAGACTTTTGCAGCACAAACCCACCTATTACGTCCTTGTTCTTTAGCTTTATACAAAGCTTTATCGGCTGCATTAACTAACTCTTGAGCAGAACTTTTAGCTGTTGGTATTTGAGTTGCCACACCTAAACTGACGGTAATAAAATCTTGAGAGCTATTCTTTTTAGTATGAGAAATATTTAATTCTTCAATAGATTTCTGAATCAACTTAGTTACTTTAATAGCACCTGATTCATTCGTATTGGGCAAAAGGACAATAAATTCTTCACCACCATAACGAGCTAGTAGATCCGTAGGACGCTTTAATACAGTTTGTGCTGCACGAGCAACTTGTATTAAGCATTCATCCCCTGCTAAGTGCCCATAATAATCGTTAAAATCTTTGAAATAGTCAATATCAAATAAAACTAAAGATAAATAATTCCCAGTTCGTTTTAGTTGATTCCATTCTCGCTCTAAAAATTCATCAAAACAACGACGGTTAGCTATTTTGGTTAGTCCATCTAGCTTACTAAGCTTTTCTAGTTGAGAATTTGCTAGTTCTAAAGCTTGATTCGCTTTAGCCAACTGATTAGCTTGAAAGTGGGATTGCTCTAATAATTCTGAATGTTCTAAAGCCACATTAAACTGAGCTGCTAATTGTCGGATAAATTTAATTTCTGACGTTTTCCAGTCCCGTGAACAACGGCAATGATGAACACATAGTAATCCCCATAAACTTGTTCCTTTCATTATAGGTACAATAATTTGCGCCTTGATTTGAAATTGCTCTAACACTAGAAGGTGACAATCCTTTAGCCCAGCTTGATAAACATTTGATAATACCTGTATACGCCCTTGGTGATATGCAACTGCATATTTTTCACCAAAACAATGATCCTTCACTTTTATGGCAATCACCGAATCGTAATCAGGCAATACATTCTCAGAGACAAATTCACCAGAGGTATAGTTCGATTCAGGGTCAAATCGAAAGATCCCGACGCGATCTGCACGGAGAGCTTTACGAACTTCTCGTACAGTTGTCTTAAACAAAGTGTCTAAATTAAGAAATTCACGAATTTCAGCAACTAAATTAAACAAAATCTCCTGCTGCTGATTCGCTTTATGCAGTTCTGCTGCTTTTTGTTCTGCTTGAGCTAACAATTCTGCTTGTTTAACTGCAAACCCTAACTGTGTTGCAATCTGAGACAGAAACTGTATTTCTAATTTTTTCCATTCATGTGGTTGTGAGTGCTGATAAGCAGCAAGTACTCCCCACAATTTTTTCCCCACAAAAATTGGTGCAGTTGCATAAGCTCGAATATGGAACTGTTCTAAAATTTCTAAATGGCATTGAGACAAGCCTGTTGAATAGACATCTGAAACCACTAAAGTTTCATTATTACGATAACGTCCACCTTGATGCTCTTGTAAATAAGAGTCATTCCAAACTGTATTTTTTCCTAATTTCTCTACATCATCCCATCCAGGCTCTGCAAATTCAAAGTCGTTGACAAATTCTCCACCCCAGTTTTTATAGAAACGATAAACAGCAATCCGCTCGACGCGAAGTAATTTGCAAGTTTCCTTAGTGGCTGTACGGAAAACTGTTTCTAACTCTAGAGAAGCCCGGATTTTGCTAATAACTCTATAAAGGGCCCTTTCTTGGTCTTCGAGTTGCTGAATTTGAACGTTTTTCTCATACAATTGAGTTTTTAAATCACTAACGCTAGGCTGTCCTAACAGTTTACAAAATAAATCAGCAGAGATTTTAGTGATGTTATGTAAAATTTTGTCTGACATAAAAATTATAATTTATATTTATTTACGTATAAGAATATAAAACCCAACTATATCTTTACGTAATTTTTCTTAGAAAATTTGAAAAATATTGAATATTAATAAAAAAATACTAGTAATTAAAATTTGGACAGAGTATTAAAATATATCTCTTTCCAAGAGATTATAAAATTATTTTCTAAAATTGTCAAAAATATCCTCAGAGAACTCCCAAAAAAATGATTATCAGTCTTGAACAGTCGTCTTTTCTTTGGTTATTGGCTATATTATGCGTTGGATAACAGTTTAATAAGTATATTAAATTATATTAAAAAGTGAAAAATACAAGGTATTAAGTAGATATTTATAATTTTTCCCAAGCAAGTATTCAGTAAAATGAAAAAGTAATTCAATGAATTTATTACAAGAGAAAAATTACAAAACTCTCAGTGATAAACAAGCTGTTTGTTCGATGGATTCAAAAATTATTACTTTGACAAGTAAATTTTTATGGATTTTGGGTGATTATCAAGTCAAACTATTCAGTTGTTTAAATTTAACTACAGTCAGTATCTCTGTGGAACGGACACTTTGCTCAACAGGGGGGGAACCCCGCACATAAGTGTCCTCCTTTGCGCCTAGTGATTCATCGCATTAATTTTGATAAGTTAGGGTGGTTAGATCCCCGACTTCTTGAAGAAGTCGGGGATCTCGCGGTCATCAGAATTAATGGGACAGACCACTAGTGACAAGGCTAAAATGTTGCAATAGATTTTCTTGTGGGGCGGGTATCTTATCCGCCAATAACGGACGGGCGAGACGCCCATCCCACAAGAGTTGCTAATACACTATTTTAGCTGAAACAGTCCAGTACCTTGGGGAAAACCTCTTTAAGGAGAGGGGTTATTGGAAGGAGTATGAGAAAGCTGACGTTCCTACGTCGCTAACGCCAACGCGTCTAGGTTAAATAAATTGACTTTCACAAAGACTTTTAGCCTCAACTGAACCGTATTGAGTTATAGTTAGCAATGATAAAATCGTCAACGACAGCAATAATTTGTATTGCTCAACACTTTGAATTTTTACTATCACATGTTCAAATAAAAATGATTTAATAAAATTCTTGCGAAAGTGTATACAGCCTCCTTTGTTTCAGAGATTGTGACTAACGCAATTAATTTTTGTAAAATATTTCGTAACTACATGATTATTGACCGATGAAAAACGCTTTTACTCGTACCACAGCATTATTATCTACTTGCGCTTTACTGTTAACAGCCTGCGGTGGAGGCTCTAATACCAACACAAATGCCAATAACAGCTCCAATAATACAACTAACACAGCAACTAATACCACAGCAACGACAGGGACATTGGGTGCTATTCCCATTGGTATTGCTGTTGCACAAACTAGCAATGTGGCTTTACTTGGACAAGAACAAGTTGCTGGAGTTAAAATTGCCGAGAAGTATTTCAATGATAAAGGTGGCATCAACGGTACTCCAATTAAATTAGTATTTCAAGATACTGCCGGTGATGAAGCTGGAACAATTAACGCTTATCAAACTTTAATTAATAAGGATAAAGTAGTCGGAATTGTCGGCCCAACTTTGTCACAACAAGCTTTTAGTGCTAATCCTGTGGCTGAACGTTCCAAAGTACCAGTTATTGGTCCATCAAATACAGCAAACAAAATACCTGAAATAGGTGATTATATTGCTCGTGTATCTGCACCAGTTTCCATAGTTGCGCCTAACTCGGTGAAAGCTGCATTGAAACAGAATCCTAATATTAAAAAAGTTGCTGTTTTCTATGCTCAAAATGATGCTTTTAGTAAGTCCGAAACGGAGATTTTTCAGAAAACAGTCAAGGATCAAGGTTTAGAGTTAGTCACAGTACAAAAGTTTCAAACCAGTGATACAGATTTTCAAAGCCAAGCTACTAATGCGATTAATCTTAAACCTGATTTAGTAATTATTTCTGGGTTGGCTGCTGATGGAGGAAACTTAGTGCGTCAACTGCGGGAACTAGGTTATAAGGGTTTAATTGTTGGTGGTAATGGTTTAAATACATCCAACATATTTCCTGTTTGTAAGGCATTGTGTGACGGTGTGTTAATTGCTCAAGCTTATAGTCCAGAACAACCAGGTGAAATTAACGCCGCATTTCGCAAAGCTTATACCGACCAATATAAGAAAGAACCACCTCAATTTAGCGCTCAAGCTTTTGCAGCAGTGCAAGTATATGTGGAAGCTTTGCAAGCGTTAGATAAAAAGAGCAAAGTCAGCAAATTACAATTGCCACAATTACGAACTGAATTAAACAAACAGCTACTAACTGGTAAATACAATACACCTCTAGGTGAAATTGGTTTTACACCAGTTGGTGAGGTTGTACAAAAAGAGTTTTACGTAGCCCAAATTAAAATGGAAAAAGACGGAAGTCAGGGCAAATTCGCTTTTATCAAATAGCTGCTAAATGGATATTAGTCTTTTTTTGCAACAATTGCTGAACGGTCTATCTATCGGTAGCGTCTATGCAATATTTGCTTTGGGTTATACCTTGGTTTATTCTATTTTGGGCATCATTAATTTAGCCCATGGTGCAATTTTCACCCTAGGTGCATATTTCACTTATGCACTTATGGGTGGTACTTTTGGATTTAACGGTTTGTTGGCTAATTTAACATTGCCCATACAATTACCATTTGCTATAGCTTTAATTTTCGGAAGTAGTTTAGCAGGTTTAGTGGGTATAGCAATAGAACGCATTGCTTTTCAACCTTTACGCCGTCAAGGATCAGACCCCTTGCTAACAGTTGTTTCCAGCTTGGGTGTAGCAGTAGTAATTGTGAATTTGATCCAGTATTTAGTAGGTGCAGAAAGTTATACATTTCCCGCAGGAACTTACGGAAATTTACCGCCTTCGATTAACTTTGGTAGTGAAGAAAAACAAATTCCCATTCGTACAGTACAAATAGTAATTTTTATCGTATCTTTGGTATTTGTGGCAATAATTACCTACTTTATTAATCGTACTAAATATGGTAAAGCCATGCAGGCGATCGCAGAAGACCCCACTACAGCCAGTTTATTAGGAATTAACAGCGATCGCTTCATTGTGTTGACTTTCTTCATCAGCAGTTTTTTAGCAGGATTAGCGGGTACTTTAGTAGCCTCTAGTGTTAGTATTGCTGGGCCATATTTTGGTATTACCTTTGGTTTGCGGGGTTTAGCAGTAATTGTCTTAGGCGGTTTAGGTAGTATTCCCGGTGCAGTATTGGGAGGTTTGCTAATTGGATTAGTTGAAGCCTTTGTCCCTGCTGAATACTCTGGTTACAAAGACGCTGTAGCCTTTGGAATATTGTTTATCATGCTATTAGTTAGACCCCAAGGTTTGCTAGGGCGTCGATTTATTCAGAAAGTTTAAAAACGATATCGGTACAGCATATGACAATAACTACAAAACCAAAATTAACCTTTAAACAGTTCTTGGAACAATGTCCAGAAGAAGGTTTCTATGAACTTGTCAATGGAGAAATTGTAGAAGTGCGTGCAACAAGAAATCATGATGATGTCGCTGACTTTATAGCTGACTCTTTCAAAGATGAAATTAAACGTCTTGATCTGAATTATGTAGTAAAAAATACAGCAGTATTTAGAACTAAAACTGCCAAAGGAATAGAACAAGGCCGCAAGCCTGATGTGAGTGTCATAGATAAAGATGTATGGCGCTCAAATCGTTCTGCATACTCTGCACTTGAAGAACCTATCCAGTTAGCTGTAGAAGTGACATCAACTAATTGGGAAGATGACTACATTGATAAATTAGATGAATATCAACGCTTAGGTATTACAGAGTATTGGATTGTAGATTACTTAGCAATTGGACTGAGAGATTATTTAGGTAATCCCAAAGTACCCTCTGTGTTTGTTTTTCTCTTAGATACTAATGGAAAATACCAGCGTACACAGTTTAGAGGTTCAGAACTGATTGTGTCGCCAACTTTTCCTGAGCTAGCATTGACAGCCGAGCAAATATTAACAGCTTAATAAATAATATAATTAATTATTAGCTGGATCAAGCTGAAACAAAATCTTTGAAAATGGCTGAATTTTTCTCTACTTATGGTTCGCTAATTGTCTCGATGGTCTTAGGTGCATTACTAGGACTATCACTTTATTTACCATTGATGACAGGACAGCTATCTTTGGCTAGCCCTGGATTTTATGCTTTAGGTGGTTATATTGCCGCGATTTTATCAACACAAGTTTTTACATCAAGCACCGATTTATTTCCGTTTCAATACTTGTTAGCAGAAATAATCATTGCTGGTGCAATTTCTGGTTTATTAGGTGTAGCCGTAGGAATTCCAGCATTAAGATTAAGAGGAATTTATTTAGCGATCGCTACTATTGCTTTTGTAGAAGTTTTACGAGTCCTCTCCTTGAACCTGGAAATTACAGGCGGTGCTGTGGGAATTTTTGGTATTCCTCAACCCTTCCAAACACAAATAGAATACTTATGGATTGCCTTGCCATTACTGATAGTTACTATGGTGTTAATTTTCCGTTTAGAACGTATTCGTGTAGGAAGGGCATTTACAGCGATCCGTGAAGATGAATTAGCTGCGGGAGCAATGGGAATTGACCCTACATACTATAAAGTATTAGCATTCACTCTAGGGGCAATTCTTGCCGGAGTTGTAGGTGCAATTAGCGCTCACTTCCTCAATACTTGGAATGCTCGTCAAGGAACTTTTGACGCGAGTATTATCTATTTAACTTTTGTGTTGATTGGTGGTTCGAGAACTTTTTTAGGTTCTGTTATAGGTGGTATGGTATTTACAGCCTTACCAGAAGTTTTACGAGGGCTAGCAGACACAGGCGGTTTACCCACTTGGCTAGCACAATTTTTACGTGATGGTCGATTAATTGTTTTTGGCTTACTAATAGTTGTAGGAACAATTTTTTTCCCTCAAGGTTTAGTAACTCCAGATGTTTTTAAAATAGGCAAAATGAAAAATAGAAAAAATCAATAGTGGAAAATGTCTTATATTAACCCACAAATTAACAACGATATTGTTTTAGAAACAAAATCCCTGACTCGCCGATTTGGGGGGTTAGTGGCAGTAAATGATGTATCTTTTGCAATTAATAAAAATGAAATTTTTGGGCTGATTGGGCCTAACGGTGCTGGTAAGACAACACTTTTTAATTTAATTACAGGATTGATTCCACCTTCTAGTGGAGAATTAATTTATCAAGGTACAGAAATATCTCGGCTACGTCCCCATCAAATTGCAGCTTTAGGCATTGCCCGTACCTTTCAAAATATTCGCTTATTTGGAGAACTATCCGCTTTAGAAAATGTCATCGTTGCTCGACATTTGCACATTAAAAGTAGCATTATTAAAGGAGTTTTAGGATTACCGCCAGCCTCAACAGAAGAAGACAAAAACAGGCGGAAAGCTTTAGAATTATTGGATTTGATGGGTTTGAGAAAACGTACTGAAGAGAAAGCGAAAAATTTCGCTTATGGCGATCAACGTCGCTTAGAAATTGCCCGCGCCTTGGCTTTAGAACCACAAGTTTTACTTCTCGATGAACCGGCTGCGGGGATGAACCCCAGCGAAAAACAACAACTGAGCGAATTTATCCGTAGTCTCCGCGATCGCTTCAACTTGACTATTATACTAATTGAACATCATGTACCATTGGTCATGGGATTGTGCGATCGCATTGCAGTTTTAGATTTTGGCCAATTGATTGCTTTAGGCGAACCAGCTGTTGTCAAAAATAATCCGGCTGTAATTGAAGCTTATTTAGGTAATGAATAAGCAATGTAAGTTATTGACTGATGACTATGAACAGAGGGGTATATTTTTACTTGGAAGTTCCCGTGCCGAGCTAGAACGCATCTTAGGGAATCAGTATTGTGGTGTCATCAGATTTTTAAAACTCCTCTCCAAACCTCTCCCCTGTAAGGAGAGAGGCTTCAAAAGCTTGATTTTTCGTTACTAACAGGACTTACGCAAAAATTGCCAAAAAGCTTAATTTATCGAACCGCCAAGACGCCAAGAGCGCCAAGAGTTCGTAGGTGTGCGTAAGTCCTAACTAAGCAAGGAGCTTAAAGCCTCTCTCAATTTGCCCCTTATTTGATTCCACAACCCTAGACCTGAATCCTTACGTCTCTTCAATCTATTGTTTACTCCCCTACTAATGCCAATGCTTGATTTATCACTCGGTCAGACAGATACATTCCACACAGACGCAGCTGTTCAACAACCGGACGCGCTGCTGGAATTACCCCCCGTTGTTTAGCAGTAAGAACTATGCCTAGAGTTCCCCTAACTGGGATTCCCAAAGCTACTGCACAATGACGGGCTGCTAAATCATCCAGTATTACTTCTGTGCCAGTATTTACATAAGCCCAAGTTAACACAGCAGATTCACCAGCACCTAAATCCCAACTTTGAATAATTGCGGGAACAGATGGTGTAGCAACCTCTACCAGCCAAGAAGTAGTTGCTAAAGCCATTGCAGTTACATCCGTCTGCCCGTATGCTTGAATTTCACTGGCTACAGCCTGGGGGACAATAATTTCTGGACTGACTATCTGCAATAGATCGAGAAAGCCACCCTTGGTCAAAAAAATCAGTGGAGAGGTGTTGATTGCAGGACGTTCAGCCACGGTTTAACTCTTGTTGCAAGTCATCAAAGTTTACAGTAAACACATCTACTTGCTCACGGGCAAGGGCTGCAAGAAAATCGCGGCGGTTTAAACCTGCAATTTGGGCAGCTTTTTCTTGGGAGACTTCACCTTTTTGATACCAGTAGATAGCAGCAGCCAGCCGCATATCACGCACAAAGTCATCTGGGGGAAGACCACGGGCTGAGAATATTTCTTCGGGTAAGTCTAGATTTACTCTGGTCATAGGTTTCTCCACTTAATTAAAATCCAAGACCTTTCTTTCTTGCTAATACACCATCTACCCAACGTTTTTCATCTGTAACGTTGGGGTACAAGGCTGAGACACCGTAACTTTGAATAGCGTCCACAATTACTAAATCGGCTCCTTCGCTGCTTCCGGGCGCGTACACTATTCCCGCTCCGGGAATGTACAAAATTTTGTAGAGTGTTGATATTCAGTATAGCCATGTTCGCCTAAAAACTCAGGAAAATGGAGAACACTACCTGACAATTCCTGCACACGATCCAATTAAAAGAGGAACACTCAATGCTATTCTTCAAGATATTGCTAATCACTTTGATTTAGAGCGTGAAGACTTACTGAATCGCCTCTTTTAGCAATGCACCCTACATTTACTAAATTACGAATTCCGAATTACAATGAATGCTCATAAACAACTAAATTTTACACTATTAGAAATTCGAGAGTTAGATGTTAATTATGGTGGTATTCAAGCTCTCAAAAATATCAACTTAAAGATTGATAAAGGTGAGGTAGTGACTTTAATTGGTGCTAATGGCGCTGGTAAAACTACCACACTCCGCGCTATATCTAAAATAGTTAATCCTCTAAGTGGTGATATTATCTACAGCGGACGTAACATTACTCGCCGCCAAACTCATGAACTTGTCAAACTTGGTATTGCCCATTGTCCTGAAGGACGGAGAGTATTAGCGCGACAAACAGTATATGATAATTTACTATTGGGTGCTTATATTCGCTCGAATCAAGCAGAGATAAAAGCAGATATTAAACGCCAATTTGAGCTATTTCCCAGGTTAGCGCAAAGACGTAATCAACTAGCAGGAACCCTCAGCGGTGGTGAACAACAAATGTTAGCGATCGCTCGTGCTTTAATGAGTAAACCACAACTACTACTCTTAGACGAGCCTAGCTTAGGTTTAGCACCTGCGATCGTGAGAGAAATCTTCTCTATTATTGAAAATCTCCGTGCTACAGGTGTCACCATCTTACTAGTTGAACAGAATGCAAATTTAGCCCTACAAATTGCCGATAGAGGATATGTTCTAGAAGCTGGTGCTATTACTTTAACAGGTGCAGCATCGGAATTAATTAGTGATGAACGAGTGAAAAAAGCTTATTTAGGATAATTCGTAATTCGTAATTCGTAATTCGTAATTAAGTTTTGCAACTAGGATGAGCAACTCCGCCACAAAATTTGCCACTTTTAGAAGCGGAGGACTTAAACTCCCAGAATTTGTTAATTTTATATTATGTCCGTACTACCCCACCCCGCCAAAGCTACGCTTTTGCTCCCCTCCCCTTGCTAAGGGGAGGGGTTGGGGGTGGGGTGCTTTCATCAGCGCAGACATAGTATTAGTATAAAGGTGCAAAAATATGCTAAATTCACCAACTAAACCTCTAACTCTAGAAGAGTTTTTAAAACTGCCAGAAACCAAGCCAGCAAGTGAATATATCAACGGTCAAATTATTCAAAAACCAATGCCTCAAGGAAAACATAGCATACTTCAGGGTGAGTTGGTCAGTGGTATCAATGCTGTAGTCAAACCTCAAAAAATTGCCCTTGCCTTTCCAGAATTGCGGTGTACCTTTGGCGGACGTTCAATAGTACCAGATGTCACCGTATTTGCTTGGGAACGAATTCCCCTAGATGAACGACAAGAGGTGGCAAATGTTTTTAAAACACATCCAGACTGGACAATTGAAATTCTTTCGCCCGAACAAAGCCAAACTAAAGTAACCGGAAATATCTTGCACTGTCTCAAACATGGTAGTCGCTTAGGTTGGTTAATTGATCCTGATGAGCGTTCTGTTTTAGTTTATCCACCAAAGCAGCAACCAGAACTTTTTCAAGAGTCACAGGAAATATTACCAGTTCCCGCTTTAGTTAGCGGTCTACAATTGACTGTAGGGCAACTATTTGAATGGTTGAAGTTGTAGGCAATTTGAACTATTGTACTCTTTTTAAGAATTAAAAAATACATAATTATGTACAAAATAACCCAAAGTTAAACCTAATCTTTAATAAACCAAGAGATAGAATTTACGAAAACTAAAAAACCAAAATATAAAACACTAATACCCGTAACAACTATTGGTAAATTTTTAAAGCACGCAATTAATATTGTAAATACTAAAAAAATATTAAAAATAATAATTCTCCACTTATGTAATTCAAATATCCTTCCTTTTAAAGCCACAAAATTATCAGCAATGATATTCCAATCATCTGCAATAAAAAATAATCCCCATGATACTAAACGAGTTTCTAATGAAGCTTGAAAAAATAATATTAAATACCAAAGGAAAAAAGTAATTGAAGTATAAATTACACTTTGCGTTAATAAAATACCACGAATAGTATCAATATTAATAACATCTGAGATTTGTTCTAAATCAGAATAAGTAGAAAAATTAGCTAAAAAATCATCTGTATCTTTGTCAAATTTTGTAATAAGTATTAAAGCTTTATAACCAAATAAAATGCTGTTAATTCTTAGTACTAGAATTCCTGTAATTAATTCTTGCCGATAGAACTGAAAGTCTAAAAATGATTGTTTAAATAAATTAATTATTGGATGTATAAAAAGCAAAACTGTAAAACTTGATGCTATAGTAAGAACCATAACAAATAAAAATGTTAACAAACTTACAATAAAGTTGTTATCCAAATCATAATCATAATTTATCCCCTTATTTATTTTAAAAAATAAAAATATTGCTGATGCTACACTTGCACCGATAGAAAAGTTAATTAAGTCTAGCAAATATTGATTTTGCATGTATAGCTAGGTTTAATATATAAATCAACGAGAAATGAAGATACTGAATCAATAGTAGTAAAAATATCATGAGCAAAACTAGTTGTCTATAGCTATAAGTCGATATAACTTGAGAAACTGAGTTAAAAAAGCTTTAAACGAAATAATGTTGATGCACCTTCTAAATGCATCTAATTTGCTGAGATTATTAAAAAATATTACAAAAATTATTATATATTTATATTTGCAACCCACTTTTTGGGTGTCTATCTATGTGTAAATGCGGATTCAATTCGCTTAAATATCTAAACCCATGAGTCAAATAGTCTGGATGGCAAGACACGCCAACCGCCTCGACTTTGTAAACCCTGATTGGTTTCTTACCGCAGAACGACGCTATGATCCACCATTATCTGACGATGGCATGGTGCAGGCGCAGCAGTTAGCTAAACGCTTGGCAAAAGAAAATATTGCTCATATTTTTGCTTCCCCCTTTTTGCGAACTGTACAAACAGCATACGCAGTTGCCCAAGTGCTAGACTTGCCCATTAAACTAGAGACAGGCTTAAGCGAATGGTTAAATCCAGACTGGATGACAGAAGAACCAGAAAGGCTGTCAATACCAGCATTAGCAGAATTATTCCCTAGAATTGACAACAGCTACACACCGCGCATTGCCGCCAAATATCCTGAAACTAGGGAAAAAATGCAGGAACGTTCTGGACAAACAGCCAGATGTCTAGCCGCTGAATTCTTTCCCGAAAATATCTTGTTGGTAGGGCATGGAGCATCCGTGCTTGGTGGGACAATAGGGCTAGTAGGAGAAACTGCAAAACTGGAAGTAAAAGCTTCTCTATGTTCCCTAGTAAAAGTGGTGCTTCAGGGCCCAGAATGGTTACTAGAACTCAAGGGAGACACTTCCCATTTAAGCCAGGTTGAAGAAGTAATTCGATTTGCTTAAATCATTGCTTTCCCCAGGCTGGATATATTGCCCAAAAAAAATAATTAGCGATAAATATTATGACATTGTTACTTGCAGGTGATATCGGCGGCACAAAAACTATTTTGCGATTGGTTGAAATATCAGATTCATCAAAGTTACATACTATTTTTGAGGAAACTTACCACAGTGGAGATTTCCCAGATTTAGTACCGATGGTGCAGCAATTTTTGGTTAAAGCTAACACACCAACTCCACAAAAAGCTTGTTTTGCGATCGCAGGCCCGGTTGTCAACAATACTGCCAAGCTGACTAATTTAGTCTGGTTCCTAGATAGCGATCGCCTACAACAAGAATTAAATATTGGTTCTGTCACCCTAATTAATGACTTTGCCGCCATTGGCTACGGCATTTTCGGTTTAGAACCACAAGATTTGCTGACTTTGCAAGCTGGTAAACTTAAACTGGAAGCACCCGTTGCCATCATTGGTGCTGGTACAGGTTTAGGACAAGGATTTTTAATTAAGCAAGGAAATCATTATCAAGTCTTTCCCTCAGAAGGTGGACACACAGACTTTGCCCCCCGCAACGAGTTAGAATTTCAGCTATTAAAATACCTATTGGATAAACATCATATCCAACGTGTTTCTGTAGAACGAGTAGTTTCTGGACAGGGGATTGTCGCAATTTACCAATTTTTGCGCGATCGCAAAATAGCCGCCGAATCACCAGAAATCGCTCAAATTGTCAGAACTTGGGAACAAGAAACCGGACAGCAAGAAAAAAGTGTTGATCCTGGTGCTGTCATTGGTAAAGCTGCACTCCAAAAAAGCGATCGCCTCTGCGAACAAACCTTGCAATTATTTATAGAAGCTTACGGTGCAGAAGCTGGTAATCTTGCCCTCAAACTCCTACCTTACGGTGGCTTGTATATTGCTGGTGGCATTGCACCTAAAATACTTCCCTTAATTGAAAACAGCAATTTCTTACTCAATTTCACCCAAAAAGGCCGGATGCGTCCCCTGCTTGAAGAAATACCTGTGTATATTATTCTCAATCCTCAAGTAGGGTTAATTGGTGCAGCTTTGTGTGCTGCTAGGTTATAACAACTAGCATCATCAGTAATTGCTGCATCCAAAAAGGCAAAAATATGACAATTAGCCGATTGTTGCCGTTCATCGCCGCCACATTGCTTTGTGGTGGTTCTATCCTAGTTGAAGCACGCCAACCTAAACCAAACGTTTCTGGGCACAAAATAACTGCTGCTAAACTAGCACAGCCACGATGGAAGTTATTCACCGCCCCAGATGGGCGTTTTACTATTTTGTTGCCAGGAAAGCCCGATAGGAATACTCAATCTCAAAAAACCTACATGGGGGAAATCAACTTAGAAACATTCATCGTTCAACCACCAAAGCAGGAAGTAGCTTATATAGTTACTTATAATGACTTTCCTTACAGTTATGGTGAACTAACTAATCCCCAAACAATACTTAACAATGCACGGGATATGGCTTTAAAGACTACGAAAAGTAATTTAATTCGTCAGCGAAACATTCGTAGTACCAATGGTCATCCTGGTAAAGAAATTGAATATATAAATTCTGGAGGAAAAATCACTAAAAATAGGATGTATGTTGCTGAGGGACGCTTGTATCAAGTAATGGCTATAACTACTAAAAAGCAGCATCAGACATTGGCTAAAACCATTACCGGATATTTAAATTCTTTTCAAGTGGT
Organism: Nostoc sp. NIES-4103; assembly: GCF_002368335.1. Classification (GTDB taxonomy): domain Bacteria; phylum Cyanobacteriota; class Cyanobacteriia; order Cyanobacteriales; family Nostocaceae; genus Amazonocrinis. The sequence continues at coordinate 4,976,934 of NZ_AP018288.1, forward strand.
TTTGAAAAAGTGAAATAAAAAACTCCATCCCGTTGTAGATGGAGTTTTTGGGCATGGGGAATAGGGAACAGGGAATGGGTAAGAAGTTACCAATGTCCTATTCCCTAAGTAAAGGAAACCTCCACTTGTATAGCTGGGGACTGGGTGAAAAGTCTTTGTCTTGAAAAGTTCAGAATTTACTTGCAAACTGCTGTAATTGTGTTTTAGCTTCACTTTGATTGAGTAAATGCTCTTGAAGTTCCCTGAATTTAACGTTTTGCTAATTCGGGAGTACGCCCTTTCAAACCGATCATTAATTTGAGCATAAACACTTTTAGCAGAGGTACTCGCTGCAAAAACCATAAACCAAGGCGACGAACTAACACCAATGGGAAAAGGTTGTTAGAAAACATTCTATCTAACATATCGGTGAAACCTAAAATTGTCAGGTTTTCATTTTTGCGCCAACGTTCATAGCGTTTGAGGATTTGAATTTTGCCAATATCTTCACCCGCTTTGTGTGCTGTTTGCAGGACTTGGGCCAAAGCAGCTGCATCCCGAATACCGAGATTTAAACCTTGTCCACCAACGGGATGACAATTGTGTGCTGCATCACCAATTAATGCTAAGCGAGGAAGGACATAGCGATCGCTTTGCATCAGTTGCACTTGAAAAACAAAGCGATCGCCTAATAATTCCAATTTACCCATCTGGTTGCCATAGCGACGAGTTAATTCTGCTAAAAATTGCTCATCATCTAAGGCACATAAAGCTTTTGCTTCTTCGTGGGGGGCTGTCCACACAATGCGGCAACGGTTGCCAGGTAAAGGTAAAATTGCGAACGGGCCGCTAGTCCAGAATTTTTCGTAGGCGGTGTCGTTGTGGGGTTTTTCAGGCTTGACAAAAGCGACAATGCATGATTGCCAATATTTCCAGCCGTGGGTTTTGATACCAGCAGCTTGACGAATGGGCGATCGCGATCCGTCTGCGGCTACCACTAATTTACTGCGTACTGTATGTATCTGCTCGGCAATTTTAATATCTATTGCTACAATGTCTTGCTGATACTGAGTATTGACTACTTCAGCCGGACACAGATAAGTCACATTCGGACAACTTTGCACAAACTCCTGCAACGGGTGCAATAATGCTTGGTGTTCTGCCACATAACCCAACTCTGGTGTGCCTAAATCGGCTGTTTGAAACTCCACCACATCAGGATAATCGGCATCAGAAAGGCGAACTCGGCAATATTTAGCAATTTGTGGCAGAATTTTGTCCCAAACTCCAATACCTTGGTAAATCAGCGCCGAAAGCATATGAATTGCATAAGCTTGTCCTTTAGCCACCGCCGCCGATGCTACTTTCGCTTCAATTAGTAGGATACTGAGTCCAGAATCTTTTAAAGCAGAGGCTAGGGTTAACCCAATAATTCCACCGCCTACAATTACCAAATCATATTCATATCCCCGTAAGTCTTGGGGCGTCTGTTGAGGGGAAAAAGTTTGATAAAGCTGGGTTACGGACATTGTTAAGATAAGTTACAGCATCTTAATTCTTATTTTTACGCGATCGCTCCTTTTTGAGCAAGTCTTGATGGGGGAATTGGGAATTGGGAATTGGTAATTGGTTTACTTATTCTCCCCCTCATCCCACCATCTCCCTCATCCTCCTCATCTTACCTGCTCCATTGTGTATTAAAATTTACTTGAAGCAACTGAGGGTAAATGTAAATTGTGAAAACTGACACCCTTTTTTATAGCCTTTTCCAAACTTTCCCTAACATTTTTTTTGAATTAATTGGTCAACCTGAAACTGATGCTAACAGTTATCAATTCACCTCTATTGAACTGAAACAACAAGCGTTTCGCCTCGATGGGGTATTTTTACCGTTAACCGACAAGCCCAACCAATCAATCTACTTTCTTGAAGTGCAGTTTCAGAAAGACGAAGCTTTCTATCAACGCGTCTTTGCAGAAATATTTCTTTATTTATTTCAATATCAACCGATAAACGACTGGCGTGCAGTTGTGATATTTCCCAGGCGGAGTTTGGAACCAAATGAACCTAGACCGTATCGTTTGTTACTCAACAGTCCTCTAGTACAACGTGTATATTTAAATGAATTAGCGGAAGTTGCAGAGACTTCCATAGGTGTTGGGATTGTGCAGCTAATTGTGGAAAGCGAAAATACAGCATCCATAAAAGCTAGACAGCTAATTGAGCAAGCCAAGCAACAGTTTACAGATGCACTAACTCAGCAAGAAATTATAGAATTTATAGAGACTGTAGTGATTTACAAATTTCCTAGACTTAGCCGCGAGGAAGTAGAAGCTATGTTAGGTTTGGATGCCATCAGAAATACAAAGGTTTTTCAAGAAGCTTTTGAAGAAGGTAGTGAACAAGGTAGAGAACAAGGTAGAGAACAAGGTCGAGCAGAAGGTCGAGCAGAAGGTCGAGAAGAAGGTAAGCTTGAAGGTAAACTCGAAGCGATTCCTGAGTTTTTAAAGTTGGGGTTGAGTCTGGAACAAATCGCTAAGGCTTTGAAATTAGAAATTGATGTAGTACGACAAGCCGCAGAAAAACTCTCTTCTTAAAACAGGAATTTGCAAATTTTCTAAATTCAGCCAGGAGGACGTGGAAGCTATGTCTTGGGTACACCTCATCAGACACACAAAAGTTTATCAAGAAGCTTTTGAAGAAGGTAGGTTGCAAGCTAAGTTAGAAGCTATTAAACAAGATAAGCTTGAAACAGTTCCTCGCTTGTTAAAGTTAGGGTTGAGTGTAGAACAAATCGCCAAGGCTTTGAAATTAGAAATTGATGAGGTACGACAAGCCGCAGAAAAAGGAGTTCCAGAGTAGGGGCGTACAGCTGTACGCCCCTACTGCTGATTCATGTGTTACAAATATTTTTGAAAATGCTATCAGCAATCAGTTAAACAATACTCAAAGCCATCAGATTTTCTGCCATTTCAAAGTTAGATGTGACATTTTGCACATCATCTAAGCCTTCTAGAGTATCAATTAATTTAAACAGCGATCGCGCCTGTTCTGGATCTGTAACTTCTACACTATTACTAGGAATCCAGCGCAATTCTGCATCAGTTACTTGCAAGCCTTTATCTTTGAGGGTTTGGTTGAGGTTTTCTAAATTTGCTACGTCAGTAAACACCTCAGCCATCTCATCTTCAGTCATTTCATAAGACTCAGCGCCACCTTCTAAAGACGCTTCTAAAATTTGTTCTTCATCAACCACACCCTCGACAACACACACACCCTTTTGTGCAAACATCCAGCTAACGCAACCTGTTTCACCGAGATTACCACCATTCTTACTAAATGCTACACGCAAGTCAGCAGCAGTGCGATTGCGATTATCTGTGAGGGCTTCAATTAAAATGGCTACACCACCGGGGCCATAACCTTCGTAGCGAATGGCTTCAAAATTGGCACTATCACTAAAAGTGCCTGCACCCTTAGCGATCGCTCGTTCAATATTATCATTGGGGATACCCGCAGCCTTGGCTTTATCAATTGCGGTACGCAGTTGAAAATTACCTGCTGGATCTGGTATACCACTTCTAGCAGCAACGATAATCGCCCGCGACAACTGAGTAAAGGTTTTACTTTTTTTTGCATCTACTACCGCTTTCTGGCGCTTAATATTTGCCCATTTACTATGTCCTGCCATAATCTCACATTCTTAACGCTCTATTCCCAGATTAGGATATACATAGCTGTTGGTGACATGCTCTCGGTAAGATTGGGAATAAGGGCATTGGGCATTGGGCATTGGGAATTGGGAATTGGGGAAGAATTAATTTGATAAACTAAATACCGTCGTCAGATAGTAGGCATAATCAAACATAAAATACAATATTCACCATTCTCTTTTCCCCATGCCCCATGATGCCACATGCCCCATTCGCAAATTGATTAATTTTATTCATCGCTGTTTTGTGCGGCTTTTTTTCGCGCCCCACAATAAAAGAAGAACAAGAAAGAAAGTAAAACACTACTTTAGCGGTTGCTTACTGTTAATGCTGCTGGGCATATTAACTTTCGCTGGATGTAATGCTAATCAATCTAAAGTAGATAAAAGTGCGGTGATTCATCTAACTCTATGGCAAGGAGTAAATCCGCCACCAAACCGGGATGCGTTGCAAAAACTGGTGGATAAATTTAATCGCACCCACCCAGATATTGAGGTAGAGTCCCTCTATGTTGGACAACAAGATCAGCAAATGCCCAAAATTTTGGCAGCAGTGGTAGGAGATGCACCGCCGGATATATTGTGGTATAACCCAACGATCACAGGGCAATTGGTAGAACTTGATGCTTTGATTACTTTAGATGAAATGCTGGAAAATTCTCCAGTCAAAGCCGAAATTGACCCTACTTTGTATGCATCAATGGAATACAAAGGCAAGATTTGGTCAGTACCTTTTGCGACAAATAACGTCGGTATTTTTTACCGTCCGAGTTTGTTCAAAGCAGCTGGAATTACTGAATTACCCAGGACTTGGCAAGAGTTCCAAGAAGTTGCGAAGAAATTAACTAAAGATAGTAATAACGATAAACAAATAGATCAATATGGTATGTTTCTGCCTTTGGGGAAGGGAGAATTTACTGTGTTTACTTGGTTGCCATTTATGTGGAGTAGTGGCGGCGAATTAATTAGTGGAGATTCGCAAAATCCAGCTGGAGTAATCCTCAAAGATAACCAAGGAGCGATCGCAGCTTTGCAATATTGGTATAACTTAGTTCAGGATGGTTCTGCTATGTTATCCGGCCCAGAACGGGGTTATGAAACAGAAGCATTTATCAATGGTAGAGTAGCGATGCAACTCAACGGCCCTTGGACATTAGGAGAATTGCAAGCCACTGGCGTAGATTTTGGTGTTTTTCCAATTCCTATTAACAAACGTCCGGCTACAGTTATTGGTGGTGAAAATCTCTTTTTATTCAAAACCACACCAAAACGCCAACAAGCTGCTTTCAAATTTGCCGAGTATGCCATGAGTGAAGAATTTCAAACAGAATTAGCAATCTCTACTGGCTATTTACCCATCAACTTAAAATCTCGTCAAAGTGCAAAATATCAAGAATTTGTGCAAAAACTACCACAAGTCAAAGTCTTTTTAGACCAAGCAAAATATGGGCGATCGCGTCCCATCTTTCCCGGCTATAATCGCATATCAGACAGTTTAGGTAGAGCAGTAGAATCTGTCTTATTAGGTAAAAATTCCCCAACAGAAGCCCTTACAACCGCCCAAAAACGCTTAGATATAATCTTCAAATAATCTTTAACTAATCCTTTGTGCCTTTGTGTTTTGGCGCAAGCTTTTAATTATACATCCAGCAAAGCCTAAGTAAGGCAGTGAAAATAAACCAAACTATGTTACAAAACGTAAATAGGCTCTTATTCCCTTACTAATAACAAAGGACAAATGACAAATGACGGCCCTCACTAGTTAGCTTTATTTACCTCGACCTACTTACTTTTGAAATTCACTTAACAACCAACTCCCAACTTGGCTTTGATTCATTTGACGACTTTGCCGCAAAGCTTCATTGAGTAGAGAAATCACTAATCCAGACAACACCTGAGATTGATTAATCCTGCGACTACCACCATTTTCTACAGCAAAAGCGATAACTTGCACATTTTGAACATCAACAATCCAATATTCAGCCACACCTAAATCTTCATACAAAAGTCGCTTTTCACCTTTATCATCAGCAAGTGAACTATTAGCAATTTCAATTACTAAGCTTGGTGGTGGATAGATATCTAAATTAATAATAGAAGTTCCATAAGGAATGACATCAGCATTTTCGCCAATGTAGTAAGACACATCAGGTTGAGCTTCTCGAACTCTTGCCTTGCGGTATGTACAGTTATCCTTACCATTAAGAGCAATACCTTTAATACTAGCAAACAAGTTAACAGCAAAGAGAATAACTGTATGGTCACTGGCGTGGTCATTTCCTACTGGTGGCATTTCAATCCTCATCTGTTTATTGTGGTAGTAGCCCTTAGCTTTTTCATATGCAGGATTTTCAATTACTTGGATATATTCATCCCAAGTAACTGCTACCCAGGTATCCGTTGGTAGTTGTGTTTGTATTTCGCTCATAATGCTGAAGGGGAACTTTAACAACAATCTTATCAAGTTTCATTTGACCCGTTCATTTGACCAGAAAGCGCGATCGCACTTTCTATTAGAAGTCAGCTGAAGTCAGTAGTTTTATTTAATACAGCTTTATCGACCTTTTTGTCGGGTGGGTACTGGTTACTTTTCACCCAAAGCTTGATTTTTAGGTTATTGATAGTGCCCACCACAGGAAAACTCAGCCAAGAAAAATTACTTAGTTATAGCCCGTGAACAGTATAACAAAATTGCAAATACAACGCCAAAATAACTAAGTTGGTAGAAAATTTAATTGTTCTGTACTCTTTTCACAGAGGTAAAACAAATTCTTTCATCCTGCCCTCTACCTTTCTTCGATCAACTTTAGCTAATTAAGGAGAAAATATATCTCTTTCTATAGTGATAAAGCCACCATGAACATTTTTAGGATGATGCCATACTAATAAGCTAAGATATGAGCAACAAGGTAACGCATAGATTGGTGTTTCCTCCAACTTGGTTACGATTTTTTGTAATCGTAGTATTAATAATTGGTATATTTTTTCGATTCATCAATTTAGAGCAAAAAATTTATTGGTACGATGAATCTTTTACGTCGCTACGTGTATCTGGTTACAAAGAAGCAGAATTACTTCAAGAAGCAACTGATAAACAAACTATTAGTATTGAGGATTTACAGAAGTATCAGCATCCTAATCAGGAAAAAAGCTTAGTTGATACAGTTAATTCTTTAGCATTAGAAGATGCCCAACACCCGCCACTGTATTACATACTCATGCGGTTTTGGTTGCAGTGGGTTGGTGATTCTATAGCTGCAAGGCGAAGTTTGTCTGTGTTCAGTAGCTTGCTGGTGTTCCCTAGCTTGTATTGGCTATGTTGGGAATTATTTACTTCGGTGTCAGTGGGATGGGTAGCACTAGCTTTAATTGCTGTCTCGCCGTTGCATGTTCTGTATGCACAAGAAGCGCGGGAGTATAGTTTGTGGACATTGACAATCGTACTATCGAGCGCTGTGTTACTACAAGCAGTGCGAATTCAAACAAAGTTCAGTTGGGGAATGTATGCAGCAACAGTAGTTTTGGGGCTTTATACCTTCAGCTTTTCTGCATTTGTAATCATGGGGCATGGAATTTATGTCTTAGCAATGGAAGGATGGCGTTTGACGAAGACCGTAGCTACTTTTTTGCTTGCCTCATTAATAGGGTTTATTGCTTTCATACCCTGGCTGTGGGTTATGATTACCAACTTCTCCCATATTCAGTTGACAACTGACTGGCTAAGTCATGCTGAACGATGGTATGTAGTGCAAAAGTGGCTGTTCAATCTTTGCACTGTTTTTGTTGATTTGAACTTTTCCCATAGTTTTAAAAATATATTTCCCTACTTAATTGCCATCCTAGTCGGATATGCAATTTATATTCTTTGTCGTCATGCACCAAAACGCATTTGGTTATTTATTTTGGCAATGATTGCAGCTACAGCACTTCCCTTAGTAGTACCAGATTTAATTTTTGGGGGACAACGTTCAGGTATTAGTCGATTTTTAATTCCTTGTTATTTAGCTATTCAACTAGCAGTTGCTTACTTGTTATTTACTCAAATAACTTCTTCTTTTATTGGTATTCGGCAACGGCAGTTATGGCAGCTTGTTATGGTAACTTTAATCTCGGCTGGCATCCTTTCCGGCATAATTAGTTCTCAAGCAGCAGTTTGGTGGACTAAGTATCACAGCTACGATAACGTCGCGGTGGCTTCTATTGTGAATCAAGCTGCCTACCCACTTTTAATCACTAAACCTGGTAATGCACTAGCTTTAAGTTACCTGCTAAATTCAAAAGTGCGATTGCAATTGGTAGTTCCACCAAACATACCCATTATTCCTAATAGTTACAGTGATATCTTTTTATATGATTCTGGGCATGAATTACAATCTGCATATGAAAAACAAGGAAAAAACAAGCTAGCGCTAATCTACCCACCTTGGTTTTGGAAATTACTAACCCCATAAAGCAGCTAGTTTTTTGTTACAACTAAATATGTTGATTTTCCAATCAGGTGCAACTATTCAAAACGCTGGAAGACTCACAGTGTCAGGCTGCTAATAATATTTAGCCTCAATACAACCACTATTTGATACTATGAGTATGAGCGTTATTTTTCAACTATACAGTCCCTTAGCAATAAATAGTCACATCTTCATTACACTGATCTGCTAAATAAGTTAAAGCTTTGAAACGTAGTTCAACTAACTGTTCATAAAAAGGATTGAGCTTACACAGAGGTGGAATGTAAATAATAGTTCGATGGCAGAATTTAATTTCTCGTTCAAAAGGACAACTTGCTGGAATAATCGTGCATAGCCATCGCGCTAAGCGGTAATTTTCGATTTTCAAAGATTCCAGCCATTGACGGATAGGCTGTAGTAAAATATTGACCAAAGAGATGAAAGGTAATGTATTGGTAGTCATGATGTTGTGAGGAAATGAATTTCAGGAGAGATTAGCAAAATTTTTTTAATTAACAGATTGTCAGATTTAGAAATATCTGACATGATTATGTTTCTTGCCTTTTCATGAATCAGGATTTTCCCTTCAGAAGTAGCACTAAAATCTTGACCAGGAATAAATCCTTCTTTAATCAGTTTTTGGACAACGAATTTAGTCACTTCTTGGAGGAGATTAGTGTATGTCTCCCAATGAGATAAATTATCTAAAGCCCAATGAAATGTATCGACATCTGTAACAGATAACTCAAATATAGCTGCTGTCAAACAAGATTCTATATATTCTGGTTTCAGATGGGTATTTAGCTGTTTTATCCAAGATTCTGCAACATTTATATCGTGAAATCTGAGGATATATATAAATCTTTTGAGGTCAGAATAAAATCGTTCTAAATCTTCCATTTTATATTTACCACTGACGTTAAATAACAACTATTCAACTTTTTGATTAAGAAATGAGCTAGTCGAATTACCTTTTGATGAATGGAAAGAAAGTAGGGTAGAGGTGAGTTTGTACTCTACCCCAGGCAAAGGTGTTTATCGATTAGGTATTTTCCTAGTTGCTTTTAACTGTAAAACTGAAAAATGCAGAAATTGTGGAGATGAGAAAAATTTAGAAAAATTCTTGAAGTCTACCAATTTAGGGCTGCTGCAATTTGTGTTGGTAATTTCATGGCTTTGAAAGGCTTGGTGATAATTGCTTGCACTCCCAGTTCGGCAAAGCGCCGTTGTTCAGCGGCTTGTGCCTTTGCGGTCAGTAAAATAACGGGAATGGATTTTGTGGCAGGATTCGCTTGTAAAGCTTGAAACGTAGCGATTCCATCCATATCAGGCATCATGACATCTAGAAGGATAACATCTGGTTGTTCGGCGATCGCCTTAGCAACTCCCTCACTACCTGAAGCCGCAGTTGAGACTTGCCAAGCACCCACTGCTTTCAAGGAGAGTTCAGCCACGGCTCGAATATCATATTCATCATCAACGATGAGAATGCGTTTCTGAGTCATATCTACAAATAGGGAATAGGGAATGGGGAATGGGGAATGGGGAACTCGGGGCCCCCACGACCGCAGGAAGTGGGGATTAGGGGCAATGGGGAATGGGGAATGGGGAATGGGCTTGAAAGTTGTTTGGTATCTGTATTTTATGTAATCGTGATGTACTAGTTGATTGCCGATCGCCATAACTCGTAATCACCGATCGTTGCTGGAAATCATGCGATTGAGCAAGTTAAGTACTCGTTTTTCAAATTCCTGTGCAGTAATACGTCCTTTGGTGAAGAATAGTGTTTGTCCTAACTTTAACCGTTGGCGATCGCTTTCATCTAAATCACGCGCTGTATATACAACTAACGGCACTTGGCACAAACGCTGATGTTGTCGCAGCCAATCCACCACCGCAAAACCATCATATTCTGGCAATCCCAAATCCAGTACCAACAAATCAGGGATGACTTTCTGGCTGATTTGTATAGCTTCCCGTCCTGTTTGGGCATAAAAGCTAGTAACGCCGTAGCGATTAAACATGGCAATCAGTACCTGTGCCAAATCTAAATCGTCTTCTATAACTAGCACCTTGATCGATTGATTTTGTTTGGCAGTAGCTTTTTCCAGCGCTTGGCACAATAACTGAAAATTTGGCGGTTTGACAATCCAGTCACTAATTTGATCCGGAAAACCTTTATGGGCATCAGGTAACAATCCACTCAATATAATAACTGGAATATTCTGGGTTTGTGGCTGCTGTTTTAGAACAGCAAGGGTTTCCCAACCATCCATACCAGGCATCATGAGATTGAGGATAATTGCATCAGGGTGGTGTAACGTTGCTTGTTCTACTGCTTCTTGTCCTGATGCTACTGCCATGACTCGGTAGCCTTGGCGTTCTAGCATAGTTTGTAAGACAATCCGAATACTAGGGTCATCGTCGCACGCTAGTACGACAGGGGGATGGGAGGATGGGAGGATGGGGAGAGGGAAAGATGTAGCGTCAGCTTCCGTGGAGGATGGGGAAAGTGAAGATATCCCTGTGTCTGCTTCTTTGATGATTGGCAAAGTAAAAAAGAAAGTGCTACCTTCTCCTAAACTACTTTCCACCCAGATGTATCCACCATGATGCTGCAAGATTGTGCGACAAATAGCTAAACCTAAACCTGTTCCTCCTTTTTGGCGCGAGTCCGAAGCATCAACTTGTCCAAAACGCTCAAAGATTGATTCTAGTTTTTCAGTTGGAATACCCCGACCTTGGTCTTTAACTTGGAACAGAATGTAGGGAAATTTAGCCTCAGCTGCTTGCACAGTAGGAGATATTGCTTTTTGATTCTCTTCCCCAGTTACTAACTCAGCACTCAACCAAACTGTAGAATCTGGAGGCGAAAATTTAATCGCATTGCTGAGTAAGTTGGTGAACACTTGGATGATGCGATCTGAGTCAGCCCAAATTTGTGCTGACAGAGGAGAAACCGCTAATTTCACTCCTGCTTGGGTTGCCATTTCCTCCATGACTTCTGCTGAATCAATCATCAAGTCGGCAACATTGCAGGTTTGTTGGTTCATTTCTACTTTGCCCGATGCGATGCGTTCGATATCTAAGATGTCGTTGATTAAACGCACTAGTCGATCTGTATTACTAGCAGCAATATTTAACATCCGTTGAGCATCTTCAGGCGCAGTTTGCAAAACTCCACTAGCCAGCAAATCTAAAGCACCTGCAATGGAAGTTAAGGGTGTTCGCAATTCATGACTGACTACCGAGACAAATTCATCCTTGAGACGTTCGACTTCGCGGCGATCGCTAATATCCTTCATGAAGCAATAATGACCAATGAATTGCTGTTGTTGGTCATAGGCTTTGACCATGACTATTTGCTTATCAAAAATTGATTTGTCTTTTCGTACTGCCCTACCTTCTGCTTCCACTTTGCCATGAATAAGCATTTGTTGGTAGGCTGTTTTGAGTCTTTCTAAGTCTTCTGGATAAACTGTTACCTGCCAATCCATACCAATTATTTCTTCTGGCTGATAACCCACTGCCTTGGCATAAGCCGGATTGACTTTGATATAACGTCCTTGCGTATCTAACTGCGAGATGCCTTCTACTGCGCTTTCCAGTGCTTTACTCAGATGGCGTAGTTCTTCTTCAGCTTGCTTGCGCTTGGTAATATCATTATTAATCTCTAGAGTTCTCTGGGGTCTGCCTTGCTGGTCGCGCTGTAATGCCCAACGGCTAGCAGCTACAACGGGTGTACCATCACGTTTAGTGTGTATCAGTTCACCTTCCCACCGCCCATGTTGCAAAAGTTCCGCTTTGATTTCTGCCAGTGGCTGGGGAAATTGAGTTTGCAAAAGTGTATGAGAAATTTGACCGATGGCTTCTGCTTTCGTCCAACCATACATCTCCTCTGCACCGCGATTCCAAAATTCAATCCTACCGTTTGGGCCAAGAACCATGATGGTATCGTGAGTCAGGTCAAGAAGAAATGCTTGTTTCTGTAGTTCTTCCTCAGCTCGTTTGCGATCGCTAATATCAGTAATTGTACCAATGTAGCCTGTAACTTCTTCTGTACTTTCTATCTCCGCTACTGCTTGAGATATTACCCAGGTGATTCTGCCATCGGGACGGCAAAAACGATACTCCGATTTAAAAGGTAAGTTTTGTTGTACAGTTTGATACCATTCCACAAGAACGCGCTGACGGTCTTCAGGATGCAAAAATTGTATCCACCCTTCACCAAGTATCTCTTCTCTACTAGAGCCGATAATCTCGCAGGCTTGCTCGTTGATAAAGATGCAGCGTCCAGAGGCATTACTACGGAAAATCCCCACTGGTGCGGCTTGTACTAAAGAAGCATACCGATGTTCGCTGCGGCGTAAAGCTGACTCAGTTGCTTTGCGTTTGCTGATATCGCTGCCAATACCGAGAAAACCTGTAATATTGTTTTCCGTATCACGTAGAGCCGTTACCGATAGCAGCACCGGGAAGCGCGAACCGTCTTTGCGGATGTAAGACCATTCACGCTCGTCTATCTGCCCACGTCGCGCCTTAGCCACAAATACCTCAAACCCAGGCTCAATTGTCACACCCAGTTCTTCGGAAAGTTCTTGCGCCACTTTCACAATTTCATCCCAATCATGGATGATTGCCGGAGTTACTTTTCCAACTACCTCAGTAACAGCATATCCCAGCCATCTTGATGCCGCTGTATTAAAAGTCAGGATAATACCGTCTGGTGTGGTGGAAATAATCGTGTAGTTGGCACTATCTAAAATTGCACGTTGCAGTGTGGTTGTATTTCTGAGTTTTGCCTCTACCCGTTGGCGTTCGGCAACTTCAAGCTGTAATGCTTGATTTACTTCTAATAACTCTGCCGTTCGTTGTTGAACTCGGATTTCTAACTCATCATGCGTTCGGCGCAATGCTGCCTCTGTTCGTTTGCGATCGCCAATGTCACGACTTTCAGCAATCAGTAGCACTACTTCTTCTGTGTCATCAAATACAGGTTTCAGAGAAAAGTCTACCGTTGTTTGCGTATTTCCCGCACCCTGGATATCAAATTCGCCACGGAAAAATTGACCAGATGCGGCTTGAGCGATCGCAGCTTTTAAGCGATTTTGGTTGGCTTCCCCAATTGTCCACCATTCTGTTTCCCAAAATGGGCGATTAATCACATCTGCATACATCAGTCCCCCAAATTTGAGAGCAGTTTGATTGGCTTCTAAGAGTGTGCCATCTGGATGCAGCAGCCCCATAAACTGGAAAGTCTGGTCAAAGATAGCTCGAAATCGCCTTTCGCTGTCGCGCAGTGCGTCTTCCACCCTTTGGCGTTCAATGATTTCCTGTTGCAGTTTTTGGTTGGCTGTTTCTAACTCGACTGTACTAGGAATTTCTATTGCTTTAGGCAATAATTGAATTAATACAATTGCTGTGTAAACTGATACTATTGCCGTCAAAGCTTTGATGACACCAGATAACCAATACGTTGGATACCAAAGTGTCCAAATTGCCATGACATGAGTTGTAGCACAAGCAACTATAAAAGCTCCAAACAAGAGAAACAGACTTTTGAAAGGAACATCTTGGCGCTTGTGGACGAAATAGAGCAATGTTACAGGAATCGAATAATATGACAGGCTAATTAGAGCATCAGACAACAAATGTAACCATACCAAACCAGGATTCCAGAGATAGCAATGCCCGTAGGGAATAAAGGAACTGGTAGCGAATAATAAATGTAATAATTCTGACATTTAGCCTCTATTTGCTGTTTCCTTTCATCTGTTCAACGTGAGTTGGATGAACCCCTATGTTTGGCCTTTCTCTGCTTTTAGGCGCTACCGTGTACACACTTTGTCTGAATTTGTTTAGGAATCTGGGTTTTACCCCACCCTAACCCTCCCCTTAGAAAGGGGAGGGAACTAGATTTTTTGATTTCCCCCCTTGATAAGGGGAGCCACTGCGTTGGGCGGCTTTGCCGACTTGTAGCAAGTGGCGTGGGATTAAGGGGGGTAATACGACTTGTGTGTACACCGTAGGCTTTTAACTGAGGGAGGAGAAGCGAAAAAATCACGGTTTTACTCCCCTCTCCTCATAGGGGGGAGAGGTCAAAAGAGCGCTTGTCGAACTCACGTTGTTCAAGAATTGCATCAGCAGCTTGATAAAGTGCTTGGAGATTAGCTCCATCTTCAGGATATGCAACTACTGCTGTACTGAAACTAGCGTTAGCGTAAAAATTCTTACCATTGGCAGATGTAAACTCAATTTGTTGCCAACTTTCGAGAATTTCTGCCAGTCGTCGCACTCCATCAGTTTTTGTCATTCCCGCCATTCCCACAACAAATTCTGTGCCTCCCCAGCGTCCGACGATATCCTGACTGTGGAATCTCTGGCGTAACAGTTCCCCCAGTCGGGACAGGACGCGATCGCCAACTTCATGACCGTATTTATGGTTAATTTCTTTGAGTTGGTCTAGTTCCAAAATAGCGAAGCAGAAAGGCTGTTGGTGCTGATCACTCCACTGGAGGTATCGATTGATCTCTTGGGTGGACTTGCGGCGATTGGCAACCAATGTTAGAGCGTCGATTTCTGTTAAATTTCGTAACCAGCGCGATCGCTCTAAGCGATTGAATATGCGGGTAATCAGTTCTGGTTCGACGATCGGTTTGCTAATGTAGTCGTCAGCACCTGCTATAAATACCTGCTGCCTGGTTGCAGTATCGCTGTGAGCGGTAAGAAATAAGATAGGCACTCCGCTCCATCGTGGATCATTCCGAGCAACTTGGCATAATTCTATACCAGTTACTTCTGGCATTTCTACATCTAAAATCAGCAAATCTGGCTTAGTTGCTACCATAGCTTCCAAAAACAGGAGGGGGTTCTCTAGTGTGTAAACTTTCAGTCCCCAAGGTACAAGTAAAATTTGCAGAGCAGCCAATATCTGCGGATCATCATCTACAATCATGACTGTTGCTTCAGTAGAACGAGTACGCTGTAGAATTTGATTCACTGTTTCTAACACTTGGTTGAGGGACACAGGTTTTTGTAAGAAACCGCTTGCACCCAAACGCGCGACTTTTACCCGGTCGAGTAAACTGTCTTTGTCGGTGAGAACTATAACAGGTATAGGTAACTTACGGGCGTTCAGTTCTGCTAGTAAAGCCAGGGTGTCTTCTTGGGTATCGCTGGCACCAAAGTCAAGCAGCACAACATCAGGAGAATCTTGAGCGATCAACTCTCTAGCTGTGATTTTATCTGAGGCAGGCGATCGCCCAGTGTGTGCTGCACGCACTCGTAGCCCCCAACTAGTTGTCTGTTTCGCCAAAGTTTCGGCTAATTCCTGATCCTGGTTAACAATTAACAGTAAAGGACGCTCATCCACCAATTGATGATTTGATAGCAGTTCTGGCTGATACTCAGAGTTCAAAAGTTGCAGTTCTTGGCGCAATTTTGCAACCAATTGGGAGACATACTGGCTTTTAGCTGGCTTTAGCTGCGTGTCACCTGCCAAAAGAGTTTCTATTTCTTGAGCTAGATGAGAACCTTCATCAGATCCAAACATCCCCAAAGAACCAACCAGTTTATGCGCCTGTGACTTGGCTTTTGAGTGCATTTCCTGAGTGAGTTTACCCTCTAACAACATGGCACAGGCTTGCTCAATCACAGCAATTCGCTCTTCCAATTGCGGTGCTGCCTTTTCCCAGACTTGAGCCACTCCTGTTACTACCTGATTGGAGATTTTGCTGTTACTGCCTTGCCGAGAAAAGTCTTGTACAATCGTTACTGTCTTGAGAGACTTGCTGCCATTGTCACCATTGGCATGATTTTGGGACGTAACTTGAGACTGGGGTTGTTTGCGTCCTCGCCGCCCATTATCCCTACTAATTGCAGACTCTGAGTTTCCCTTGTGTACTTCTTCTGTTTGTGCTGGCTTAAGTTTATATCCGATACCATAAACCGTCTCAATGGGATCGTCTGCAACTCCCACCGCTTTCAGTTTTTGTCTCAACCCTTTCATGTGAGATCTGACTGTATAGTCTGTAGGTGGTTCTTCAAAAGACCACAGATGGTCTATTAACGCGCTACAGCTAAATATCCGTTGACTGTTGCGAAGAAACAACTCAAGCAGACCATATTCTTTAGGAGTTAAATGTAGAAGTTTCCCATGGCAGGTAACCTCACAAGTGCTGGGGTCTAGTTGTAGGTTTTTCCACTCCAACAAAGGCGGCAAAGTTGAACTACCCCGACGTAATAAAGCACGAATCCGGGCCAGCAATTCCTGAGAATCAAAAGGTTTGGCAACATAGTCATCAGCACCAGCATCTAAGCCTATCACCTTATTAGTGCTGGTATTTTGAGCTGTTAATAAAATAACGGGTGTTTGATTGCCTTTCGCTCGCAACCGTTTACAAAAACTAATTCCATCGAGCTTGGGTAGTAAAACATCTAGCAAAATCAAGTCATAGGTAAATAACTCTGCTAAATCCCAACCTTCTTGTCCATCCTTGGCAACATCAAAAGCATAATGCTGCTTGAGCAAGGATTGGCTAAGTATTTGAACAATAACCTCATCATCTTCAACTAATAGAATCCTCATGGCGGCTCATAACCGCAAACTACTATTTATTTGCTATCAAATAAAAATGTAATCAAACGATTTTTGAAACTGCTAAATCAAGCCTAACCTATATCAAGTTGTTATTTTACTTGCCTTTGTAAATGTCAATATTTCTACATTTATGACTGAGTAACTGCCATTAAAAATGCAATCTTTGTAAACTATCCAAGGGCTTAAAGTAGAAAGTTGAGTATCACTTTACCAAGAGCGATCGCACCTCTGCTATCGATACCCTGCTGTAGCCGCCTTGAGAAAGCGTGCCATTCTAGTCTTTTACATTTCTTTAGAGACAGGCGATAAATGGCGATAAATGCCTTATTAAAAGGAAAGTAGCTGACTACTATAGCTAGGGACTAGGGACTGGGGACTGGTGACTGGGTGGAAAGTCTTTTTGTGTCTAGGTTTTATTATCTGTTGATGTCCTAACACTACTGGCTACTGCTATATTACCAATGTGAGATTAATAGGTGGTTATAATCCAAATAATTAACTACACCAAGTGATTTGTGTGCTTTCGACAAAAAAGCATAACAATATTTACTCAAACCACATTGTCCTCACAGTGGAAAGTCAGGTTGCGTAAAACAAGTATAAATCATGATTTGAAGGCTTTCGGTGGACGCACACTTTCTCTTAAGTGGGATTTATGCAAATGTTGTGTGGTGCGTTGGCCAGTGGGCTAGTTGCCTTCCTTTATGATGGACGTACTGCCATCGCCATGTGCAGCTTAATGGCAATGTTTGCGATCGCTTCGCTCATTGCTTATATTGGACTGGCACGCCCTGCTGAACGTCGTCTTGCCCATGCTGGAATGCTACACAGTGAAACAAAAAATTAAGCAAAAGCTTAATTTGGAAGTTCTAAAATATTGAGCTGTATCCTAGCTAGTAGTAAAAAATGGGCGTTGCTGAATTGAGGTATGAATGTCAAAAGTTTCATCTCTCAAACTCTTACTCTCTGCGTCTTAGCGCCTCTGCGTGAGACAAAATCATACTTTCACTCAGCAACGCCAAAAAATGCCATAGAAATATCTAATCAATCGCATAATCACCACTACTAACCGTTGTTGAGGGTAATCATACGAGTATAAGGTCTACCTCAGATAGATGCAACTGGGATCAAAGGTAGGTTAAAAGCGTCAGTACTGGTAACAAGGGAGTGGCTAACTTGGTTTATTTTGCGAAAAATTAAAAATATAAATGCAAAAACAGATTACACTTCCGGCCAGGAATGTTAAAGTTTCAAGAAATTCATCGGAACTTTTCAGCGAGTATTCATGCTGAAGAAAATACAAAAAAAGCAAATTCCTCTAATCGCTGGTGCAGCACTATTGGCCTTTTCAGCCGGGGCAATGGTGGCGGCACCGCAGATGGGAAAATCCTTGAGTCAATGGCTCAAACTAGGTAACAATCCAACAGAACAAACATCTGAGGCCAACAAAGCCAACTCGGCTGTGTTCTCACTCATATCTCTATCCCCAGTGGAAAGGGCGCAAAAACTAGCAGAACTGGCCCAAAATGCCCCTTCGCCAGACCGGGAACGGGCGAAATATCTGTTGGCAAGTGATTACATTGAAAGAACACAAGCCAACAAAGCCCTAACTTTACTCGAAGGACTAGAGAAAGACTATCCTGTCTTAGCACCTTATATTTTGCTGAAACAGGCACAGGCACAGGATATCGTAGGGGAGAAAGGTAAAGCCTCGGATCTGCGGCAGAAGGTGCTGAAAGTGTATCCTAAAGAACCAGCCGCAGTCAAAGCGATGTATCTCATCGCCCAACCGCAGCAACAGCAGCAAGCGATCGCTCAATTTCCTTCTAATCCTCTCACCTGGGAAATTATCCGCAAGCAGTTGCAGGAGAACCCCAATCAGCCACAATTACAGTTAATCTTGGCAAAATATGCCTATAACCAAGCGGGCATAGTAGGGGTTTTAGATCAGTTAGTCAAGCAACCATCTCTCAAACCCGAAGATTGGGACATTATCGGCACAGCCTATTGGGAAAACAATCAATTTGCCAAAGCTGCGGATGCTTATGCTAAAGCAACTAAAACACCCCGCAATCTTTACCGTCTAGGTAGGGGATTGCAGGTAGCCAATAAAGACCGCCAAAAAGCGATCGCTACCTATAATCAATTAGTACAGCAATTTCCTCAAGCTGAAGAAACAGGGACAGCCTTGCTACGTCTGGCAGAAATGGCAAAAACGCCTAAAGATGCCATACCTAATCTTGATCTGGTAATTAATAAATTCCCCAACCAAGCAAGTCAAGCTGTAGCAGCAAAAGCCAAAATTCTCACTGGACTCAACGACCAAAAGTCAGCCAAAGCAGCTTGGGACTTACTTCTATCCAAGTATGGTAATTCTGATGAGGCGGCAGAGTATCGTTGGAAAATTGCCCAACAAAAAGCCAAAGCTGGAGATTACGCAGCAGCTTGGGAATGGGCACAACCAATTACCACCAACAACCCTAACAGCATTTTGGCTCCAAGAGCCGGCTTTTGGGTAGGCAAATGGGCAAATACTTTAGGCAAGCAACAAGAAGCTCAATCAGCTTTTGAGTATGTCTTAGGTCAATTTCCCTACTCTTATTATGCATGGCGATCGGCGATTATTCTGGGTCTGGATGTCGGCAACTTTAACAACTTGCGACAAATGAATCCAGAGGTGGTTGCATCAAAGCGTCCTATACCCACCGCTGGTTCGGAAACCTTCAAAGAATTGTATTTATTAGGTCAAGACCGCGATGCTTGGTTGCAATGGGAAACAGAATTTCTCAATAAAGACCAACCCACTGTAGCAGAACAATTTACTGAAGGATTGATGCAGCTAGCCAGAGGAGAAAATCAATCAGGAATTGACATTATTTCTAAGTTGGAAGACCGGGAAATTCCTGAAGAAAAAAGCCAATATCAAGCTTTGAGCAAACAGATAACTTATTGGCAAGCCCGCTATCCATTTCCCTATCTGCAAGAGATTGAAAAGTGGTCTAAAGAACGTCAAATTAATCCTTTGTTAGTCACTGCCTTGATTCGTCAAGAATCGCGGTTTCAACCTAAAATTAAATCTGTTGCTGGTGCAACTGGTTTAATGCAGGTCATGCCAGATACAGCTAAATGGATAGCCCCCCAAATTAAGGTAGATAGCAAAACAATTAATTTGGAAAATCCCAACGACAATATTATGTTGGGTACCTGGTATTTGGATCATACCCATCAACAGTATGCTGGAAATTCATTGCTAGCGATCGCTAGTTATAATGCAGGGCCAGGTAACGTTTCTAAATGGCTACAAACCAGACCAACACAAGATCCAGATGAATTTGTTGAAGAAATTCCCTTTGACGAAACCAGAAATTATGTACGGCAAGTCTTTGGTAACTATTGGAATTATCTCAGACTTTACAACCCAGAGATTTCTAACATAGTGGCAAAGTACTCGGCGACACACCCAAAACTACCACAGCAGTGATTTTACTGAACAAATGGAAGCAGAGGAAAGACTTGTAGAAAATTCTCCTCTGCTTTCTTGTTCTGGTGCTTATTTTTTCTTAATACTTAATCAGCTATAGCAATCTGATTTAATTTATGAAAAAAACTACATATAGGTAGAAGATTGTATTATCCTTCTAAAGTAATACCAAATCTCTATAAAAGAAACACTTTCTTCCCCCACTCCCTACTCCCTACTCCCCACTAATACCAATTCTGCATGAAGATGCGCCTTATGAACCCCCCTGTAGTCCCCCCTTGGTAAGGGGGGACGGCGTTAGCCGGGGGTAAAAATATATTGCAGCTTCATCAAGAAACGGTATAAGAGTGTTTCTTAGGAGTAAACTTGCACTCTTCTATTTATCTCTCGCTTCCTTGGCGTTCTTGGCGTTCTTGGTGAAGCAGTTGCAGTCTTGGCGCTTTGCGTCGATTGCAAACTGCTGAACCCGGAGGGCGGTTCGTTTTCTCAGATTAAGTGCATCTTCACGGGTAATTGAACTTAAGTTCAAGGCTTATAGCTAAAGTCCGTTTTAACGGACTACAATTTATTTTTAGTAAGCTTTAGCTTACTTCAGTTTTTAGCCAATAAATAAATTTATTGGCGGGAGATTGAACAAGTGCAAGATATGAACTAGGACAGTGTTGATTGCTCAAAGCTTTTTCAGGTTTACTTGAGAAATCATTTCTTAGTGACGAGTGTAAGCGCGTTCAAAGTTGATTTTGACTTTCTCAGCGATAAATGCCGCCAGAACCGCTGCAATAGAAGCTGACACTTCTGCTATTCTGATGCCAAAATTATCTGTGATAATAGCCAAAGCTGCAAATGCGATCGCTACTCCCACACTAGTTTGTTTTACCTGTTTTGTGACTTCATAAGCTCGACTACAGGAACCACAAATTAGTGTATGTTGTGAAAGTCTATCAAGTGCATTCAAGTTTGGATGCAAACACTCACTATCTGCATTTTTAGAGGTTAAATAACCTTGGTAATAGGGTAAAGATGACCCAAATTTATCCAGCCACTTGCGATACTCAATTACCATCACATCAGATGTTTTCAAGGGCAAATACAAATCTTTTAGACTTATTCCTAACTGTTCAACTTGTGTTTGTTGTCCCGCAATCAAAGCCAAATCTTCTTCTAATAATTGATTACGATTCCAATGTTCCAACCAGCGAGGACGCAGATAATTTGTCCAAGTCAAAAAGTTACGAAAATTGATCCCGAAAATCCGACATCGACCTTTACCGAGAGGTATAGAATAAAAAGCTAACCCCCCAGACCAATTTCGTTGTGGAATGTTAATTCTATAAATGATTAAATTGGGGGCGACGAAATCAAGCCTCGTCCAGTTTGCATCAGATTTTCCCATTCCCCGCAGCCTACCGCGAATCCCGTCAACGGAATGTTCTAGTACTTCCATCTCTAGAGGTTGGGCGTTTTCGCGTTTACCACCATTGCGGGTGCCATCGTGACTAATGTTAGCGTGTGCTGGATCAATGACATTTTCGATAAAATAGCTTTGATCGAAAGGTAAGTCACGCATGGTTTGAACGGTGACAAACTTTGGCTCATCCAACTCCGGTATGATGGGAATTTTCTCTTCCACAGCAGCCTCAGCTTCCCCGGCCCACATCCAAATTAAACCTTGGCGTTCCACAACCTTAAATGATTGCACGCAAGCATTTGCCGGAATTTTGGCATCTGCGGGTAACTGGGGAATGTGCAGACATTGACCATCACTACCAAATTGCCAGCCGTGATACAAACATTCGATTTTGCCGTCTATTAACTGTCCATCTGAAAGTTTAGCAGCACGGTGAGGACAGCGATCGCTTAAACAAACTAGCTGTCCTTGCTGATCTCTAAACAATACCAAAGGTTCGTCATACAACGAAAAACTATAGGGACGCTTTGCAGGTAAGTCTTGCAAAAAGCAAACAGGATACCAACATTGCCTCCAATTAAATTGTTGTGTTTCTTCAGGTATCGCCCAGGTAGAAGTTCTTGGTGCGGTATCTGGTGTTTTGGTTTCTAAGGTTAGATTGTTATCCATTTTTTCTCATCCTGTATTATACGATTACAAAATATAAAAGCGAATCGTAAATCCAAAATCCTTGAGTCAATGATTTCAGGTATAGAGTCAATCCAAAATCCAAAATCGTTTGAATTTAGCGCTGTTTATCTTCATTACTAATTAGTATAAAACCTTATTTTTCATCTTTCATAGCGCTTTCATGCCATTTTCTTAATATTAAGTCAGATAAAGTACTCAAACTTACAAATATCAATACACCTAACCCAGTGGTCAAAAATAACGCCGCAAACATCCGGGGAATTTGTAAGTTGTAACTGGATATTAAAATCCGATAAGCGATGCCTGAGTTTGCCCCACCAGTACCAGCAACAAATTCGGCTACTACTGCCCCGATTAATGCTAACCCACCGCTGATTTTTAAACCACCCAAAAAATAAGGCATGGCACTAGGTAAGCGGAGATATAGTAGTGTTTGCCAACGAGAGGCTTTATACAGTTGGAATAAATTTAGCAAGTTGCGGTCAACGCTGTTGAGTCCTAATGTGGTGTTGGAGACGATGGGGAAAAAAGCGACAATCCAGGCACAAACGACTAAAGCGGCAAAGGTATTATTTTTTAACCAGAGGATAATTAGGGGTGCGATCGCTACTATGGGAGTTGTTTGTAAAATTACCGCATAAGGATATAAACTTCTTTCAATCCATTTGCTTTGAGTGAATAAAATTGCAATTAACAACCCAGAAATTACAGCAGCTATAAAAGAAATAACTGTGATTTGCAGTGTAATTAATAGTGATGGGAAAAGATCATTCCAATCACTAATTAAAGTTTTAAATACTAATATAGGGCCGGGAAGAATATAAGGAGGTAAATGGGTTAATCGCACCAAAACATCCCATAAGACTAATGCTAATATTCCAATTGCTATAGGTGCAAAAATATCAGCATAAATGATTTTTTTAGGTATTCCTTGTAATTTGTAACGACGGATAAATAGCATTTTTAGAAATTTCCAGTTCACAAGGCAAAGGTCATCGCTTGGGCTAGATGATTAGAAACTTCGCGGCAATATTTGTTATACAACGATGATGTACGAAAGTCTTCGCCACGGGGATAGGGAGCAGCAATTTCTACATCTGCTACTATCCTTCCAGGACTTGTTCCCATCACCAGCACTCTATTTGACAAATACACTGCTTCGTAAATATTGTGCGTCACAAAAACCACTGTCCAGCGATGTTGACGCCACAAATCAAGTAAGTCACTGTTGAGTTTGCTGCGAGTAATTTCATCCAATGCCCCAAATGGTTCATCCATCAATAACACATTCGGCTGAGTAACTAATGCCCTAGCAATTGATACCCGCATTTTCATGCCACCCGATAACTCGCGGGGATAGCTATGTTCAAAACCTGCTAATCTTACTAGTGCTAGTGCCTGCTGCACTAAATTTTGGCTATCTTTTTGGGAAATTCCTGCCAATTTTAGCGGTAGCCGTACATTTTCTTCGACATTCGCCCAAGGCATAAGTGCAGCATCTTGGAAAACAAAAGCTAGTTTTCGTGCTTGCTGAGTTACACCCCAGTCAATATTACCAGAACTGATCTGTCCTAGCCCCGCAATTAGCCGTAATACTGTACTTTTACCACACCCTGAAGCACCAACTAAACTCACAAATTGAGATTCTTGAATTACTAAATTCAGGTCTTGCAAGGCAACTTTGCCATTGGTGTAGACCTTGCTAATCTGACTGAGTGTAATTACAGCACAGTTACTCATTAGGGAACTCCAAAAAATAAATTATCCCGGTTGAATTTCAGACCATTACTCATAATGGTACAGTTGTAATTCTCCCAGAATATTCATCTCAGTGGTAAGGTAAAGCTATCCGTGTGATTGTTTGAAATGACTCAGATGGTTTTTCCCTTCCTGCAAATTCTTAATTTCAGTTTCAAATGCTGGATATTCTGGATTAGAATAATGTATTTGAAGAATTATAAGTAAGCCTAAAACAACCCAAATAACGAAAATTACCAATACTCCTATAAATTTAAATATTTCAATCTTTTTGGCTGAACTAAACAAGTTATATACACCAATCATACATAGAATAAACCAGAAAATTGAAGAACATCGAAAAATTAAAGCAGCCCGATTAGAATAATCAGTAAAAAATTGTATATGCAAGCAGAAAAACGCGCAATTGTAAACCTGTTCTCAACATATTCCATTTCATTTTAAAAGTTCTTTAAATGAGTTATATATTGCTGATCTTGAAATTTTAGGTCAATAAATTGATGTTTGGGAGCAACAACGCTCAGCACTCCTAACTTTGATAAAATGCTGTCCCTTTATTGACAAATTGCAAGGTAAATGCATCTTTATAGTTAACATTAGGTTTGTAAATTCCTGCATTCACCATACTGTCAAAGAACGATCGCCATCGTTCCTCACTCATTGCTCCAATACCTTGTTGTTCCGCTGTACCAGAAACAATAATTCCATATTCTTGCAACTTCTGAATCCCGTAGGCAATTTGCTCATCCGTCATATCTGGATTAGCTTTTTTAATTAATTCATTGCCTGGTTGGGGATTCTTTAAATAGCTATACCAACCTTTGATAGACGCATCCACAAATCGCTGCACTAAATTGGGATTTTTTTCTACTAGTTCTTTTTTGGTTTCAATAGTAGTCGAATATGGTTGATACCCATAATCTGCTAATAAAAATACTAATGGCTTAAACCCACCCTGCTGTTCAATAGCAAAAGGTTCAGATGTAATATAACCTTGCTGGGCTGAGTTTTTGTCAGTCAAAAAAGGAGCAGGATTAAAGTTATAAGGGCGCTTTTGGTCGTCGGTAAAACCATACTTAGCTTTGAGAACAGGCCAATAAGTGACATTGGCAGAAGCAGACACATAAATAGGCTTGCCTTTGAGGTTAGCCAAGGTTTTAGTTGCTGTGTTGGGATGGGCGATGAGACATTGCGGGTCTTTTTGAAAGATTGCCGCCACCGTAATTTTGGGAATTCCTTGTGTTATGGCGTTCACGGCTTCGACACCATGACCCATAAAAAAATCTACTGCACCCCCCATCAACAATTGAGTACCGCTAGGAACTTGGGGCCCGCCCATTCTGATACTGACATCAAGACCGTAGTCTTTATAGATACCAGTAGCAATGGCCTGGTAAAAACCACCATGTTCTGCTTCGGCAAACCAGTTTGTCCCGAAAGTGACTTTATCTAATTGAGAACCAGCGGTTGGCGATTGATTGCTTTTACTACAAGCAGTAACGATGCTACTGCCCAGACAAAGGGCACCATACTGGATAAACTGACGACGACTAAACCAATGAATTGCTGTTGATGAGGGTAGTAACAGATTCATGAAAGAAGTCTCAAGGATAAAGGTTGAAGTGGAGACTTATCGGTACATGCATGGCTGACAAGTAGCGGAAAAAATTACGTTTTTAGGGTTGATTAATTCAATAGTTCATACTTCAACCTTTAGCTGAGTCTGAATGTACATTCTAGAATTAACTTTTGGTTGACTAAGGAATAGGGTTGAATTTCCAAAGCGCGTTTAAAAGCTTTGATGGCTTGACTATACTGTCCCAGTGCGGCGTAACACAGCCCCATACCGTGAAGTGCCCCGAAATGTACTGGATTAATCTGGATGACCATCTGACAATCTGCCAGAGATTGTTTATAATCACCCATACTGTAGTAGAGAAAAGCCCGCCGATTCCACGCTTCAGCAAAATCTGGTTGTTCTTTGATCAGTTCTGTCAACATCTGTTCTGCTTCAGCCATTTCCCCAGCATCGAGTAATTTTTGACTTTGGTCGATTCTTTCGAGTCCGTAAATTCCCTTTTGCTGAAACCAGATCCGCCAGAGTTTCTTGGTTGCTTGCTCCCGGACTGTGGCATCCGGGTTTTTCAAGGCTTCAAGTAAAGAATTAATTGATAAAGAATCCATGAATTTGAGGTTAGTGATTGTATCTTTGTATCAAGGTATCAACTTTCGTACAAAATATACTATGTCTTTTTTAAAGTCCTCTTTAAAATTCTCTCATAATAATTGCGAGTTAGGCAATTGGTGTGTTATTTGTGGTATTAACCAATACTATTGATACGAACCTAGAGATATAGAGCTATCAGGGATCAAACATTAGGATACCAAACTGGAGAAAACAAGAACTGACTATTGGTAGTTGACACATACGTAGTGACAAATAGTTCATAAAAACATTACAAAAAAATCAATGATTATGCCAAAGCCAAAAAGCGTTTCCGGGCATATTGTTCTCACATCCCATCCTAGTCGCTTTGGCCCCAAGCCGATCCCCATTCAATGGGGAGCAGCTGATCCGATGCAACGGGGGCCGGTAATTGCAACTCTGACTAAGCAGGCACATCGCAACGTGATTGGTACTCATTCTGGCAGTTATGCAATTTATCGCGCTTTAGCAGTTGCTAGCGGTGCTTTACAGTCAGATCATCGAGCAGATTTAACGAATACATCCCCAGTAGAATATATTGGCCCGCATCCTAGTTGGGCTGACCCTGAAAAGATTGTTTCTCTCGATCCATTTGGGGCGATCGCATCTGAGGTATTTACATCATATTACGAACAGGGCTATGATATACGCCCCACCATCGCCATCACCAAAGCGCACATTAACATGCCAGAACTGCAAGACGCTGTAGAAAAAGGGCGCTTGCAGGTGGATGGCGAGATAATGAAAGCAAACGGTGATTTGGTGGTGACAAAAGCCGCCATTGAGCCTGTATGGTATTTACCGGGAGTTGCCAAGCGTTTTGGTATCAAAGAAGGAGATTTGCGTCGGGCTTTATTTGAACAAACTGGGGGGATGTTCCCGGAACTGGTAACACGTTCAGATTTAGAAGTGTTTTTACCGCCAATTGGCGGCTTGACGGTGTACATTGTCGGGGATATGGCAGCGATCGCCGATCCCGATAAACCTGTAGCCGTGCGCGTACATGATGAATGTAACGGTTCTGATGTATTTGGAAGTGATATTTGTACCTGTCGGCCCTACTTAGTACACGGTATTGAAGTCTGTGTACAAACAGCCCTTGAAGGTGGTGTGGGGATCATTGTGTATTCTCGCAAAGAAGGGCGGGCCTTGGGAGAGGTGACGAAATTCTTAGTTTACAATGCTCGCAAACGACAACAAGGAGGTGATCGCGCTGATGCCTACTTTGCGCGTACAGAATGCGTCGCAGGTGTGCAAGATATGCGCTTTCAAGAACTCATGCCGGATGTGTTGCATTGGTTGGGCATTACCCGCATTGACCGCATGGTGTCTATGAGTAATATGAAGTACAACGCTATTACTGAGGCGGGCATTGAAATTGTAGAACGGATACCAATCCCAGAGGATTTAATTCCCCAAGATGCACGGGTAGAAATTGAGGCAAAGAAAGCTGCTGGTTATTATACCACAGGTGATGTTTTGGATGCTGATGGTTTGGCTGAGGTGAAGGGGCGAGGTTTGGAATAGTAAAAAAAGGGAGTGTGGGGTGGGGAGTAGTGAAAATTTACCCTACTCCCTATATTACGAGGAGTGAAGGTGTGGAAATACAAACCGCAGAGGCGCAGAGGACGCAGAGAAAACAGGAGAAGGAGGCGATCGCATATTTTCGTTCTCCAAGGGCTATTCGGGAGCGTTGTGAGCAAATATTCGCATGGGTAAATGATGGGCATTCGCGGTATTTTGCTTGTGATTTGACGCAGTTGGAGGGGGTGGCGGATTATGTAATTTCGGTGATCCGCAGCGAATACCCAGATTTGCAAATTCCGTTTCATAGTCGTTGGCGACATTTTGAAGTAGGGAATGTACCACGATTAACTCAATTGGAAAGTCGGTTAGCAGAATTAACGCCTCTTTTCAAAGCTGCTGCTAAGTTTGATTTGGCAATTGTCAGTGTGTTGTTGGATGCTGGTGCTGGGTCAAGTTGGCGGTATTATGAACAGGAAACTCAGCTGAATTTGAGCCGTTCTGAAGGATTGGCGATCGCTAGTTTTCAAATGTTTTGTCAAGGGGCTTTTTCTAGCAATAATTTGTTGCAAGTCGATGCTTTCAAATTGCAAGCATTGACTGAAGCAGAACTGGCGACTGGGTTTCAAGTAAATGCAGAAAATCCCCTCGTGGGAATTGATGGACGGTGGAAATTATTACAGAAATTAGGTGAAGTTCTAGTTTCTTTACCTCATTTATTTGGTGAGGAAAATCCCCGTCCAGGGAATTTGGTAAATTATCTGTTGAGCAAATCTGAAAATGAACAGTTAGCAGCTTCCACTGTATTTAATGCTGTTCTAGAAGGACTCAGCGATATTTGGCCAGGAAGATTAGAAATTGCTGGAGTTAATCTGGGTGATGTTTGGCAACATCCATGTTTAGAAACAGCACAATCACTTCATCCTGCATTCGTACCATTTCATAAACTTTCTCAGTGGTTAACATACTCTTTATTAGAACCATTACAGGAACTTGGTTTAGAAATTACTGGTCTAGATGCCCTCACGGGATTACCAGAATATCGTAATGGGGGATTATGTCTCGACTTAGGACTGATCAATGTTAAAAACCAAGATATTTTCAGATTATCTCATTCTGTGGCATCAGAAGTTATAGTTGAGTGGCGTGCTTTAACTGTAATTCTTTTAGATAAAATTGCTGCTGCAATCCGCGAAAAATTGAGCATGAATGCTGAAGAATTACCATTAGTGAAAATCCTGCAAGGGGGAACTTGGACAGCAGGACGCAAAATTGCTGCTGAACTTAGAACAGGTGGTAAACCCCCCTTACAAATTGTCAGTGATGGTACAGTATTTTAATTGTCAAGAGTCAAAATTCAAGAGTCAAAAGCCCAAGAGTTTTTAGCTATTGACCATTGACCATTGACCATTGACCATTGACCATTGACTAATGACTATTGACTAACCCATGCAAAATCAAGTTACAATTATTGAGCATCCATTAATTCAGCATAAACTGACGCTTATGCGTAAAGCTGAAACTAGTACAACAAAATTTCGCAACCTCCTGAAAGAAATTAGTTTGTTGTTAGCTTATGAAGTAACGCGAGATTTACCGCTGAAATCTGAACAGATAAAAACACCACTGGCGGCGATGAATGCACCAGTGCTTGCCCCTGAGAAGAAGTTGGTGTTAGTTTCTATCATGCGGGCAGGTCAGGGAATTTTAGATGGAATGTTGGAGTTGATACCATCAGCTAGGGTTGGTCATATTGGTTTATACCGTGACCCGAAAACCTTAATCCCTGTTGAGTATTATTTTAAGGTTCCCCATGATGTTGAGCAGCGAGATATGATTGTAGTTGATCCGATGCTAGCAACTGGTAATTCTGCTGTAGCAGCCGTAGAAAGGCTGAAATCAACTAATCCTTTATCAATGAAATTTGTCTGCTTACTAGCAGCACCAGAAGGTATTCAGAATTTTTGTGAGACACACCCTGATGTGCCTATTTATGCTGCTGCTATTGATGATTATTTGGATGAACATGGCTATATTATTCCCGGACTGGGCGATGCAGGCGATCGCTTGTTTGGCACAAAATAAAGTAATACTAAGATAGAAAAAGAAAGTCAGAGTCAGAGGTAAATTAACAAGGAAAAATATATTTACTGTGCTATTTTTCCTATTGGCTTTCGCTGGATTATTAGGGATATGTAGAGAGCATGATACTGAATATTTCTGATGCAAAACATTTTACCACAGGGTATTGCTCTATAAAAATTCAGTACAACCTCATATCAAATTGATATTACAGCAGTTTTGATTTATTTAAAATACACTTATACGTTCTTAATTGTGCCTACCTTGTAGGTGCGCCTTTAAGTACTCTTGTAAGAGTAACCGCTTCATATCTAGGCGTGAAACAAAAATATGATTTATTTACCTGAAAGTAGATTTAATGACTCATCATTGGTAAACTTACAAAAGAAAATTTCAATTGCACTGATGAACTGATGTCACATCCCACTATCGGACAACTTGAAAGAGAAATTACACAACGGCTTAGTTCTCTATATAATGAAATATTAGGGCAGCGACCTAATCAAATTATTTGTCATTTTTTTGATACAGAATTAGTCATTTCTTTAGAAAATTCTGTAACCCAAACTGAACGCATTTTAATGTATGAAGGTTATGAAAATTTGGCAGAGCAAGTACGCTCATCTTTATATAAAATTATTAAGCCACAACTCCAAAGCTTAATTGAACAAATTATTGGTAGTCCTATTGTTGACCTGATGCTTAACACTAATTTAGTCACAGGTCGTACTGGAATTATTATTGTTTTAAAACAAGTGCCTGATGTTCGTAATCCTGAATCTATCCCTAAAGCTAATTTGAAGAACTTAGCTGATTGAGATGGCGGCTAATCACAATTTCTAAATTCAGAAAATCATAGGGTTTGGTAATGTAATCATCAGTACCTGACAAAATGGATAAATTGTTGTTTTGTATTAATGTGGAAGGTATTGATGCAATAATAGGAACAGTTGTAGTTTCTGGGTCTTGCTTTAAGCATTCAATTATTTGGCTACAACTTAAATCAGACAACATCATATCTAATAAGATGAGATCTGGTTTATGTGTTTGTGCCAAAATTACTGCCCTTGCTCCTTGTTTAGTACAAATACAAGATAAATTGAGTGTTTTGAGGTGAGAATGCAGTAATTCTAAATCATGTAGATTTTTTTCTACAACTAATATTAAGGGTCGTCCATCCATAAGCAATTAGTTACCTCTAATGAAAGGCTATACACCCAAACTCTACTATGCAGCCGAAACATAACCTCGTTGATACCAAGGTTACTTTTCCTGGAAAGCGTTTTCACGGATGTACGAGGATTCCTTCATGCGGCAAAGTGCGGCTTGAAATGGACTAACTCGTATAAAATTTCCTAAGTTGATTGTCTACGCTGACATAGGGTAGACACGAACAAGCTAGGGTAACTTCAATAAATGAATTATCCTGGTTGAAGTTGTTAACTTTGAATTGTGAGCAGCTAGTAAAAAATAATTACAATCAGACATTTTTGATTGACAATTTGTTGATGTCTAATTCAGTAAATATTTATGGTTAGCTGTCATGAACTGCGTACACAAGTAACAGATTAAATAGGGAATAGGAATAGGGAATAGGTAAAGAATTTAGCTTTGATCTTTGCCTATCTTGCCTTCTTCAAGTCAGGTAGA
Organism: Nostoc sp. NIES-4103; assembly: GCF_002368335.1. Classification (GTDB taxonomy): domain Bacteria; phylum Cyanobacteriota; class Cyanobacteriia; order Cyanobacteriales; family Nostocaceae; genus Amazonocrinis. Next base: position 5,008,471 of record NZ_AP018288.1, read on the forward strand.
CATAATTACATATAAAATGCCAATCACAGAAATTGCTCAGTGACAGGCTTTTCTTTTTAGCCTTCTACTTATCATCTCATAAATGTAGATTACGTCAAGCAGTAGTGCTAATTATAGAAAATATTTATATTTAATATAATATTAAATAATTAATCTGACCAAGCCCTTACCCTTCTGTTTCAAAGATGCGCGCCGCGTAGCAAGCTTTTAGCGTAGGGGTACAGTAACGCTGTGCAAACAAGACAGGAACTCTGAACAATAAGGGGGAAATTAGCCCTGAAATTGGATACAGAACAACTAAATTTATTTCTTAAAAGAGTTATCCGTTAAAAGGGAACTTTTAACGGCGATTCTCTGGGAAAAAAGCAACGCCTAAAGCTTTTGGAGGAGTAGATTTGCCAGCTAATCCCACCAATGCCAAAATAGCGATCGCATAGGGTAACATGGTCAAAAATTGATAGGGAATATTTGCCCCCAATGCCTGAATTCGTAATTGCAAAGCTTCTGTAGCACCAAATAATAAACAAGCTAAAGCACTACCTATAGGATGCCACCTACCAAAAATTAATGCTGCGATCGCAATAAATCCTTTACCAGCACTCATCTGTTCTGTAAAGAATTGGATTTGCACCAAAGTCAGATAAGCGCCTCCTAAACTGGCAAAACAGCCACTTGTCACCACAGCCCAGTATCGCACTGTTTGCACAGATACCCCAGCCGTGACGGCAGCCTGGGGATATTCTCCCACAGCGCGTAAAGTCAAACCAAAACTAGTACGAAATAAAATATATGTAGTAAAAGCAATTAAAAATAATAATAGATATACGAGAATATCTTGCTGAAACAACAACGCACCAATTAGGGGAATATTAGCAAGACCAGGAAATATAATAGCCTCAATTCCCGGCAATCGCTGTGCGCTACCACCATTAAATACCAGCCGCGCCAAAAATGATGTGAACCCAGCAGCCACAAGATTAATAGCTAATCCTGATACTAACTGGTCTACACGCAAACTGACGCACAAAAAAGCATGGAGTAAACCGACTAATCCCCCAGCAATCAAAGCCGCTAGGACACCAAGCCAAACATTTCCCGTGTAAAAAGTGGCAACAGCACTAGTAAAAGCACCAGTAAGCAACATCCCTTCTAGAGCAATATTTAGCACTCCCGACCGTTCAGAGTACAATCCCCCCAAAGCCGCAAATGCTAAAGGTACAGCTAGACGCACACTAGCAACAAGGTAATCAGAAAAAAAGTTGAAATGATTTAGACTGCCTATTATCATAATTTCAGATTATCAGCTGCGCGGCGATCGCTCATACCATTTCTCTATGATGTTGAGCTTAATACTTTTTTATATAACTCACGCAAAGGCGCAAAGACGCAAAGGTGAATCCAATTATATTAAGCTCATTATTACAGAGAACTGTTATCACAACCAATTTGGAATTAACTACCTCTCTAGTAAAATCGGAAATACGCGATCCAGTAAAACAGATTAACTAACAAAAGTAGACCTTTACTGAAAGGCGATCCCATGGACATAAAAAGAGAAATACTTGCCATCAATACCAGCGAAATTTCTACGAACGCGACGATATTGCCGTAATGTTTGGGATCCCAATAAGAAATAGGACTAATGAAGCGGTAATCACTAAAGGGAAAAAAGTGTCGGTGGGCGTCGTTATTGTGAACAGGTAAGTCTAAAAAACAGTGTAGCAAAACACTGATTAACAATACTTCCAGTACTTTCCAATTATAAAAATGGGCAATTCCTATCCCAATGAGTGCCAAAGGAATAGAGTGAAAGGTACTAAAAATAGCTTGCCAAAAGGGCTGATAGTATACTGTTGACCAAATCTGGTTTGATGGCAGACGATACCCAAATTTCATCAAAAAGTAGAACAAAAATATCGGCACATCAGGCAAGATAGCGCCAATAAAAACTGCCCGGCTTGCCTGAATCCGCATTTGTTGATTGAGAATAAACAGATTGAGAATGGCATGGCTAGGAGTATTCATTATGTAAGTATGGTAAATCTACTGACGACAATCAAGACTGTTAGGTTTCCAACATTATGTGTCTTTTTGATGTCAAAACTATGGCATGGGTGTAACAATTTCCTAACTTTGACAGTTCTTTTTCCTGATTGTCAAGAAATTCCGATATTTGTCTAGCAGGATTTATAAAAACTTATTTCTCAAACTGTTTATTATATATAATAAGGTTTGTAAATAAGTGTTAAGAAAAACTTATTAAAAAATATTGCAACATCTTGAATTAATTGTTAGCGTGTGTATGGCAGCGATACTGGTGAGCGCTCTAAATCTAGGAGAGGTAAAACCTATGAGCTATATCCATTCAGCCAATTGCGTCGTGAAGCGTTAATTTTCAATCTGGGAAGCGAGGTTAATCTGATTTGTATGAGCAATGCAGATTAACCCAGGAATATATCGTTGCCAAAGGCTTATTTTCATTCTGATTTCAAAGACAACTGATGTGTCTTACCCTGACAAGGATGCAAGTAACTCTGTGTCTGTAATCACCAAGAGTACGGTAAGACTGAGATTTTGGAGGTAAAAACCGATGAATATTCAAGGTAAAGTTGCCCTAATTACTGGGGCTTCCCGTGGTATTGGACGAGCGATCGCGCTTTTGTTAGCGCAAAATGGGATGAAGCGATTGATACTGATAGCACGCGATCGCCAGAAGTTAGCCGAGGTAGCCAGTGAAATCGAGGCCATGGGTTGTGAAGTTGCGATCCTTGCATTGGATTTAAGTAAACCAATAGAGGTAAACGTTGCAGTTGCTCAAGTTTGGCGCAACTATGGCCCCATTCATCTGTTAGTCAATTGTGCAGGCGTAGCATACCAAAATTCATTTCTGCAATCGAAACTATTGCAAGTGCAAGAAGAACTTTCTGTGAATTTACTGGGGATGTACACCCTTACCAGCCTCATCGCTAAACGCATGGCTAGCCAAAGACAAGGGACAATCGTCAATGTATCCAGCTTGATGGGGAAAGTAGCTGCACCAACCATGGCGACTTATTCCGCCACAAAGTTTGCCATCTTAGGATTTACCCAAGCTTTGCGCCGGGAACTAGCTGAACATAACATCCGAGTAGTAGCGTTATTGCCTTCCCTCACCGACACAGACATGGTGCGCGACTTAAAATTATTTCGTTGGGTGATCCCCATGACTCCCCAACAAGTCGCTAAAGCACTCCTGGCCGGACTGCAAACAGATGCACCAGAAATATTAGTAGGATGGCAAAGTCATTTAGCTGTATGGTGTCAACGCCTCGCCCCTTGGTTGCTAGAGTTAATTTTAGAAATAGCAACACCACCAGCATCCAAAAAGCAGCAGATGGCAGAAAAACCAAGTTTATTCAGCAGAATCTCTCGTGTCAGTGATGTTTTACTACCAAAAAACTCAGTTTCGTTGATGTCTGCACGTAAATCCTGAAAAACATTGTCATGCGATCGCCAGCTTGACACCATACAGGCGATCGCATGAAATTAAGCAACAATTTGCAGTTTGTTTGCGTCTAGTAAGCATTGCGAGGTTTATCATCAAGATTACTTACCAATGAAGCAACTTTCTGCAACTGTATTAAGTTTTTTCTTAATGGCCTCGTCAGCGCCTAAACCTCCCCAACTTTTGGCAGTGTTTCCTGCGAAGGAATCTACACAAAATTCTGTAGAGTATATAGGTGCTGCATTGAATTTTCGGCTAGGAGAAAATGCTGGGCCTACTTCAGTGCAATTGCTTGTTAATGAAGTAGATGTTACAAAACAATCTCAGATTGGCGGTACTCGTGACTGGCCACCAAGCAAGTACGTCATACGTTATACTCCAAATTCTCTGGAACCAGGTACTCATCATGCTGAACTGCGTTTTCAGACTACAAATGGTACAAAGGAATTCTATCGCTGGTCTTTTTCTATCAAATCTCCTTAATTAGAATTCACATCAACACTCAAGATAAATGGATAAAGTGTAAACATAAAATTTTAGCTTTTATCCTTCATGCTGTCCTTATATACCATAGATTTGCCAGAAATTATTGATGGCTTGCCAAATATTTCAGGATACGAGAAAGAAGTTCTTGCTGTCGTTAACCATGATGAACCTGTATTCTTACCCTCCACCAATATTAAGTTAGAGGATGTGAAAGCAGTATTTGCGATCGCTTTGCACATGCATCAGCCAACCATACCTGCTGGACATGATGGTTCATTCATCAGCAATCTGCAATACATGTTTGAACATCCCCACGAAGGAGATAACCACAACGCAGGGCCATTTGCTTATTGTTACAGCCGCATGGGGGACTTCATTCCCGAACTCGTAAATCAAGGCTGCAACCCCCGTGTGATGTTGGATTATTCTGGCAATCTTTTGTGGGGACTCAGGCAAATGGGACGCAACGACATCATAGATAACCTTAAACGTATCACTTGCGATTCTACTTATCAACCTTATGTAGAGTGGCTAGGTACAATGTGGAGTCATGCAGTTGTCCCTTCCACCCCCATACCAGATATTAAATTGCATATCATGGCATGGCAACAACACTTTGCAACTATTTTTGGTTGGTCAGCATTGGCGCGAGTTAAAGGATTTTCTCCACCAGAAATGCATTTACCAAATCACCCTGATACTTTATTTGAATTTGTCAAAGCGTTAAAAGAATGTGGATATCGCTGGCTACTCGTGCAAGAACATTCTGTAGAAACAATTAACGGTGAATCTCTCACTCACAAACATTTACCACACCGTTTAATTGCTCATAATTCCCAAGGTGAAACAATTAGCATCACAGCCTTGATTAAAACTCAAGGTTCAGATACTAAATTAGTTGGTCAAATGCAGCCTTATTATGAAGCTAAAACTCTATCTAAGCAACAATTGGGTAGTGTATTTATTCCACCAATAGTCAGCCAAATTGGAGATGGTGAAAATGGTGGCGTAATGATGAATGAATTTCCTCAAGCTTTCAAACAAGCTTGGTGGGATATGGTGCATCATGGAGGAGGTAAAACTGGCGTTGTCGGGATGTGTGGTACAGAATATTTGGAATTAATAGAAGCTGCTGGTTGTAAACCAGAAGACTATCCAACTTGCCAGCCAGTAGGGCAACATCAAATTTGGCAGCGAGTTTTACCTGAAGATTCTCAACCTGAAGCTGTAGAGAAAGCTATTCAAGAATTAAAGCAAATGAATCCCAATTTTCACATGGATGGAGCTTCATGGACGAATCATATTAATTGGGTAAAAGGATATGAAAATGTTTTATCCCCAATGAATCAATTCAGTAGTTTATTTCATCAAAAAGTTGATAATTTCCTGCCAAATAATGCATCTGAATACCGCAATTTACTATTGCATAACCTTTTGCTGCAAACAAGCTGCTTTCGTTATTGGGGACAAGGCACTTGGACTGACTATGCACGAGAAATTTACCAACGTGGCGCAAAATTGCTGTAATATTATGTCCGGTTAATGAGTTATGATTCCCACAGCTATTGCACCCCACCCCCAACCCCTCCCCGTTGACGGGGAGGGGAACAAAAGCGTAGCTTTGGCGGGGTGGGGTTCTTAGGTTTTATTAAGTAATCAAGCGGACATGATATAAATTCCTTATACCAATTTGAAACAAGAATGCAACAGACACCTTGTAGGGGCGTACAGCTGTCATTGGTGTCAACTTAACGTGAAACCCTTGTAAAAACGAGATTTTGAATTTACTAACTTACTATTATGCTTCGCGGCACCCCACCCCGGCTTTGCTGGCGCAAAACCTCCCCTCCCCTTAGTAAGGCAGGGCTGTTTCATCCGTTCAGATAGCGATTTTGTCAAGAGTATCAGCTAGAAATTTTAGGGAGTAGGCAATCGAAAAATTACTATTTCAATGAGTAAATTTAAGTGCGTACACCGAAGGGGTTGCCGAAGGCATCGCCTGGTTCATCAGAAAATCAAGTTGTTGAACTACCTGATTTTTTTGATTGATACGCTTGTAAATTATGGACTTTTAGGGAATGAAACAGCCCTGCTTAGTAAGGGGAGGGGCTGGGGGTGGGGTGAAACGACTGTGAAATAAGCTTTTTGACTTAAGTTGACACCAATGTACAGCTGTACGCCCCTACCGTTAAATTTATGAATATCGCTTGAAATATTACCAGCGAATTTCAACTCAAAAATCTCCTTTAATTCCTGTATTTTATCTCTACAAACCAAGTTCACCAAATACCTCTGGAGAAAACATTTGGCATAATGACTGGAAATATGGCATTAAAGTGTTAGCTTGTAGAGGAGTTAGACGAGTGTTTATTTCTTGTCCTAGCAAATTGAGCATATGGCGAATTAGTTCCCATTGCACTTTTAATGGGGGATAAAGCATTACACATAAGGGAAATAACTCTTGTTGCACAGCAAAAATGTTTCCTTCTAAAGCACATACCCACAAATATACTTGAAACATCTCTACATCCCGGATGCTAGAGATTTTCACTACTGAATCACTCAAATTACCAGATATAGAATGATAATTTGGATAATGTTCAATTACACTTTGACAAATGTTCTTAGCAATTTCTGTACTAACTAACAATAGCTGTCGTACTGCTGATAAAACTGTTGAATTATAATCATGGTTAGCCGCTGCATCATAAGCACGTTGCAACGGCATATATAGATGGTCATCAATAACTTTAAAATATGCACCAACCAGCGATCGCTCCACAGACTCAAGTGGTTGTGTGAGCAGCTGGCTAGTATAATGAAACTGCATATTCACAAAGCCAATGACTCTAGGGTCAACATTTGTGTATTTTTTTCTCATTGCTCCTATATCTGCACCAATTACCCTTACCAATTGGTTAGGAGCCGCCTGTTCGGTGTAAACTTCTAATGCTTTTTCATCAAGTAAATTATCTTTATTAGCTAGCTTCATTACAAAAGACAAGGGACGCAATGCTGCTTGCTGGGTGTATACATCCAAAGCTTTTTGGTAAATCTTAAAAGAATCTGCCGCAATTTCCCACGGATCAATCATACTAGGGTCTATGCGATGTCGCTTGAGTTCAGCCGATAGCAGCGCCTCTGTTTTGTTCCAAGCTATGGCGCTAACACTCCGTAAAGATCCCATGATTTTTTGAGCAGTTCTCTCTCGTCCTTGTTTTGATACTATCTCTGACAAATTCAGCGTGTCATAACTCTCTTTATCGCTAGTATCAACCTGGAGATTCTGTAAATATTTTTTAGCCCATTGCTGTGCTAAACATTCAACATCTCTTTGATTTTCTATATCTGAAACTGGTTTAAAATTATTACCTGAAACCTCTTGCATAGCAGACATTATTTATTACCTTAGTACTGTCTAGCAAATCTTGCACATCTTAACTATTTATAATAAGCTAATTATCTGAAAAAAATGAACTTTAAATTAACTTTATAAAACTCCTTTAAGTCCAGAAAATTTTCCTAGCAGAGGAGATATTAAATTATCAGTATATTTCACCTTGTAAAAATTCAAAATATATATTTTTTTGAAAATTAGCTAATATTAAATATCTGAAATTGATGTTTATACTAAATTATACCAAAGGCAATAGGATTTCAAATTCAGTACCTACACCAAGTTGTGAATTAAAATTTAATTTACCACCATGCCTTGCAGTTATAATTCTATAACTGACTGCCAAACTAGTTTCTTTATCTGCCCGTTTTTCCACAGAGAAAGATTCTAGAGTCTTCTGTTGAGATGCATGAGACATCCCTGAACTATTATCAGCAATACAAATGGAAACCCAGCGAGAATCTGGTGCATTTGGTCTGGTTGCTTCTTGAGAAATAACTAATGTCGTAATTTTAATTCTAGGTTTATCAGCTGTTTTAGTAGATTCTGGGTGAAGTTGCTGGCGTGCGGCTTCATCGAGTAAAGCATCAGTAGCTTGAATCAAAATATTCATGAATACCTGGTTTAACTGCCCCATAAAACAACAAACTGGTGGCAATTTACCATAATTTTTAATAATCTCAATTTCTCCTGTCAAACGGCTCTTAATCAAGAGAATAATGTTATCTAAGCAAGCATGTAAATCTACTGGTTTAGGATAAATTTCATCGATATGACAGAAATTCTGTAAACTACTCACAAGTTTCTTTAACCTTTCTGCACCAGTGCGGATACTGGTAAGTGCCTTTGATAAATCTTGTTCTAAAAAATCAAATTCAATTTCTTCTTTCAGTTGATTGATTGCTTCTGAAGTATGAGGTAAGCCTTGTTCATAAGCTGCTATTAACTTGAGTAAGTCTTGGCTGTAGTTAGATACATAAGTTAAGTTACCCCAAATAAACCCCACTGGGTCTAAAATTTCATGGGCTACTCCATCCACTAAGCGCCCCAAATTCGCCATCTTATCATTTTGAATCATTTGAGCTTGACTGCGTTCATACCTCACCTGAGTTTCTATTCCTTGAATTTGCCAAGAAGCAAGATTCAAGTCATGCATATCTAATAATTTGTAGGTATTAGCAACTGTTTGCACTACAATTGGTTCTGCCAGCAATTCCGGCGATCGCCTGAGTGTATGTTGCATCGCTGCCAAAATCGACGTTGTATCAGCAAGCAGCAAAATAGCTGTCCGCCCATAGTTGTAGAGAACACCCAAATTTTCTTGGTTAAATAACTCTTGTCCATGGGGGCGAATCAGAAATTCCAACAGTCGCCGCCGTGAAATCATGCCTATAAATTTTCCATCTTCCATCAAGATTGCGCCCGGTAGCAGTGGGTATTTTTCAAAATAACTGGCAACTTCCGCACCAGTACGACTAATATCCACATGAAAATCGTACATTGGCAGTTCTTGGAGGGTTGATTCCAAACCGAGATCGCGATCGCTACCAAAAGACAAAACCGGCGGTAATATTGAAGAACTAAATTTTTGTGGCACTGTAGACCCTAATGTATAAAAAAACGAAGAAACAGTAACTTAATATTTTAGCCTCTGCCAGCTTGTATGCAAGAGAGGTAAAGGGGATGAGGGAGATGGGGGGATAAGGGGGATGAGGGAGAAATCACAACTGACAACTGACAACTGACGATATTTATTTTGCTTTGGGCTTGCAGTTTCAATGTTTTTGTAGTAAAAAACAACCAAAGCTCATATTCAATTTGGCAGAAATAGCTAAAATCATGAATGTTAGCAACCAATAGTGATCCCAGGATGTTTAAAAACTATGAACTGTTTGTAAAAATATATCGAAGATAACACACTAGTCTGCCTATTTACAGCAGGTATAAATATTATTTAATTACAAGTCATGCAACTATATGGTTATACCGATAATTTGGAACTATTATGGCAATCAAACAATCTGCAAAATAGTTATCATCTGTAGATGCACTTAGGTAAAATAGCAATCCATGACTAGCTAGCGCTGATTAAGGTCTAAGCATGACTAGAAACCGAGTAAGAATTTGCTGTTTCAATAAAGCTGAAGTATCCATACATGCTTTTGATCCCCATTTCGATAGAATAACTAGGCATATACAAAAAACTCTAAAACGCTTTTGACTGCGAGGCCCATGAATCAACTGAACAATGGTTTCACTATATTTCTGAGTCTGCTAGTCGAGGCGATGCCGTTTTTGCTTCTGGGGGTTCTATTCTCCAGCGTGCTACTGTTGTTTATCGATGAGCGCACACTAGTAGACAGAATGCCCAAAAATCCGCTATTAGGTGCTTTAGTGGGCAGTATGATCGGCTTTTTGTTTCCGGTGTGTGAGTGTGGCAATGTGCCGGTAGCGCGGCGGTTGCTGATTCAGGGGGTACCCACACCTGTAGCAATTGGTTTTTTGCTAGCAGCACCAACGATAAACCCAATTGTGATTTGGGCAACTTGGACGGCATTTCGAGATCAGCCAGAAATAGTAGTTCTGCGAGTGGTATTTTCACTATCAATTGCCACAATTGTTGGTTTTGTTTTCAGTTTTCAAAAAGATTTAATTCCCATCGTTCAACCTGCGATCGCTCGATATTTTAAGTTTAATCCCCCAGCCTTGCTGCAAAAAAAACGCCGTGGTAAACATTCCCAAGTCCAACAGGAAACGACTGCACCAAGTTTATTGCAATCCGGGACTTATATCCTAGGAGGAAAAGCAGGTTTACCGACAAAGATGGACAATAATTTATTACAGGAAAATACTGTTACCACCAACTACGGTAAACCTCTAGCAGCTAAACTGCCTCTGTTGATGGATAATATTATCCAAGAATTACGCGAATTGGGGGCAGTAATGGTTTTAGGAAGTGCCATCGCTGCTGCTATTCAAGTACTAGCTCCCCGTGAATTAATTCTCAGTCTCGGTGCTGGCCCCATTACCTCCATTGTGGTCATGTTGATATTAGCAGTAGTAGTATCAATCTGTTCCACAGTCGATTCTTTCTTTGCCCTATCTTTTGCTTCCAGTTTCAGCAGTGGTTCATTGTTAGCATTTCTCGTGTTTGGGCCAATGGTTGACATCAAAAGCGTAGGATTGATGTTATCTATTTTTAAACCCAGGACGATATTTTACTTATTTGCATTAGCAGGACAACTGACATTTTTGTTTACTCTTTTCCTGAACTTACATGTATTTTGATGAATCAGTCCAAAATCAAGAGTCAATAGTCTAAAACTCTTGACTCTTGACTATTGACCATTGACCATTGACCAATGACTCCTAAAAATTCTAAATCTAAAATCCCAAATCTTTTGCCTTGGCTAGATGTCTTAGCAATTACAGCCTGGGGAATTTTGCTGTTGAGATATTGGCTGACGGGCAAGTTGAATCTGTTGATTCACCCAAATTACTTTTGGTTAGTGCAAATTACTGGAATTAGTTTAATATTTGTTGGTTTGTTGAAAGCGCAAGAAATTTCGCGGCGGCGGCGTGATATTGTGCCCAATACCCAGCATATTAGTTTATTTGCTCCTGGTTGGGGTAGTGCCTTGCTGTTAACCGCAGCAATTTTAGGTTTTATCATCACACCGCAAGTTTTTGCCAGTGATAAAGCACTCAAACAAGATGTAAGTGACTTAGTGGCAAACACACGCATTAAACCCCAAGCATTTCGGGCTTCTGTGCGGCCAGAAGAGCGATCGCTTGTAGACTGGGTACGTACACTCAGCGTCTATCCAGAACCAGACTCATATACAGGACAAAAAGTCAAAGTTCAGGGATTTGTCCTTCACCCACCAGATTTAGCAAAGGAATATTTATTTTTAGCCAGATTTGTCCTATCTTGCTGTGCAGCAGACGCATACCCCGTAGGATTGCCAGTTAAACTACCAAATAATCAACAGCAGTACCCTGCTGACACTTGGCTGGAAGTCGAAGGACAAATGACAACAGAAAATTTAGCAGGTAAACGCCAACTTACCATTGCAGCCACCTCCCTAAAAAAGATTCCTCAACCGCAGAATCCTTATAGTTATTAGTCAGTAGTCCATAGTCCATACAAAAATCACTATTGACTGTTGACTGTTGACTATTGACTGTTGACTATTGACTCTTGACTCTTGATCAATGACTAAATCTAAAACATTTATTCAACCACTAGATCGTGTAGCGATCGCACTGATGTTGCTGCTGAGTCTGTTGATTGGGTTGATTATATTGCAAGGTGATGTCGTCAAGGCATCTGTCCGCGATTTTACTTGGCAAAATCAACAAATTGGCGCAGAAGATACTGCCTTCACCCTCACCTTTAGCCGCCCAATGGACACAAAAAGCGTAGAGGAGAATTTGAAAATTGAACCGCCTCTAGCAGGTAAAGTCAGTTGGGCAGGGCGACGCATGGTTTATACCCTCATCACACCAGCACCCTACGGCACGAATTATAAAGTACAGTTACAGGGAGCAAAAGATAAGTTTTCTCAACAAGAAGGTAAAAATAGGGTAATACAACCTTTTACAGGTAATTTCAGTACCCGTGATCGCATCATTACCTATATAGGAGCTGATCAAGAAAACAAAGGAAAGTTAGTACTCTACAACTTGACCAAAGAACAAAAAAGAGTACTTACCCCCAAAGACCTAATTGTTATGGATTTTAAGCCATTTCCCAAAGGGGATAAAATCTTATTTTCTGCTCGCAACTCCAACACCCAAGACTTACTTTCAGCCCAGTTGTACACAGTCACAACAGGCGTTCCTACTCAATCTGGAACACAGCCAGAATCAGCAGGTAAAATAGATTTGATTTTAGATAATAAAGACTATCAAAACCTGAAATTTGACTTGTCCCCAGATGGAGAAACTATTGTGATCCAACGGGGAAACAAAGCTAATCCCGGTGACTTTGGCTTGTGGTTTATGCCAGCAACCAACGACAAATCAGGGCAAAAAACCGCTCTTCAACGCCTGCAAAGTCAACCAGGGGGAGATTTCATGATTACTCCCGATAGTAAGGCTGTAGCAGTTGCCCAAGGGCAAGGAGCAGCAATACTTCCACTACAAGGCGATGCCAATAAACCCCTAGATTTTCTGCCGCAGTTTGGCCTAGTGCAAGCTTTCTCCAAAGACGGCTCCCAAGCGGCAATGGTCAAGTTTAATACAGATTACACAAGAGATTTGTTTTTAGTGACCAACCAAGGCATCCAAAAGCAACTATTAAAAACAACAGGCTCCATTATCGACTGCCAATTTGATCCCGCCTTACCTACCCTCTACTGCTTGCTGACACAACTAGTGTCCCAGACAGAATACGTAGAACAACCCTATTTAGTGGCAATTAACCTCAAAACTGGAGAACAGAAACCTCTACTAGTGCTACCCATCGACCAGCGGAATGTGCAAATGAGCTTATCGCCTGATGGTTTGGGCTTATTATTTGACCAAATAATGGCACAAACAAATGATACTGCATCATCTGCAAACCCTTTAACAACCGATGACGGAGAAGCGATCGCTAGCAGTAGCCTCTGGTTAATGCCTGTGTTGCCCATTTCTGACACTGCCATCAACACAATTAAACCAGAAAAGCTGCCTCTAGTAGGATTCCATCCCCGTTGGTTGCCTTAAAAGAGTTAGGAGTTAGTTGTCATTTGTCATTTGTCATTTGTTAAGACTCTCCCCAATGCCCCATGCCCAATTCCCAATTCCCAATGCCCCATGCCCAATTCCCAATTCCCAATGCCCCATGCCCAATTCCCAAAATTAGTTGTTTTTTAGAGCAAAGTGTTTGTTAAATCCTATACGGTGCTAATATTTCTCTAGCGCGTGAAGTTAGAATCAGGAAGCCACTACCAAATAAATGTTTACCAAAGCAAAGCTGGATAAAACTTTTGCTTGGCATATGTACTAAAGCCTGCACCTTGGTAGCATTTGAACTAAAAACCCCCGCCATTCATCAGGTTGACGGGGGATAACATCATAATGTTATAACGTCATCAGGTCTAGATGCAAAATGGGGAACACTGACTGATTACTCATGTTTAGGGAGAGTCCAACTTGGCTTCTAGAGTAAACCCTGATCGGACACATCAACAATACTCAAGCTAGCACTGCTAGAAATTTTTAAGTGGGTGGGTCAAGAGTGATGAATGAAGCTGACACCTCAAACAACAGGGCTGTGATGGAATCCCTAAATTCTGCTAATTCGCTACAACCAGAGCAGGCAAGCTGCCCATTTTACTCTGTCGTGCCTTCTGAAAATATGGTAATTAGCAAATTGCCACTACTCAAACCGGCACAAGATGAACAGTACCAAACGCCAACTCCCATATCCCCAACAGAACCTACTAAAGAGGACTGGGTTGCTGAGCCTGACAAGGAAAAACAAGCACTTATTGATGCTGAATTTCAAAAGCTGTTGGCATTGAATGAGGAATTGCGTGCTGCTAACGATGACTTGTATCAGCAAATCGAGCATCTTCATGATGATCTAGCTGAGTCAACAAAGGCTTTGGAGTGGCAAAAAAGACGCTCCAGCGTTACCGAATCTATGCTCAACCAACAAACTCAAGAACTAGCCGCAGCTACCGAACAAATCCAATCTCTATTTCAACAGTTAGAAACAGCGGTACAAACGGTTCAACGCCAAGAAATATTTATCGAAACTTATAAAGCACAGTTACAAATTAGCCAACAGCGCCTTGCCCAGTTAGAACGGGAATGTGCGCTACTGCAAACTAATTATAATGAGCAGTCTCAGCAGGTATTGCAATCAGAAAACGCTTGTCGAGAGTTACGTACTAGACTGATGCGACAACAGCGTCAAACGCTGCAATTTAAGGCGGCTTTGGAAAAATGTCTAGATACAACCGTCCCTAGCTATGACTCTTTGGACGAAACAGCAAGTAGTACCTCTCACACACCCAGCGACCAAACAAGATTTTCTAAAAAAGCTCGGTCTTTGTTTCCCAACGTGCAACCCATCAGACCTTGGTCAGCAGAACCAGAATCCATAAATAATAATATCGATTATCCTTGGGGTAAATCGTCAGCACCTCCATACAGAAGTAATTACTCTGCTCCTACATCATCTCCTTGGAACTGGTCAATTCGAGAAGATACACCCCCTAACTCTCAACCAGAAGCCTCACCTGAAATTGATAATTCTCCTACGCCACCAGAAACTACTTCCTCTGTGGGTTCATCAAAACTAGATGAGCAGATAGATAGTCTCATTCAAATGTTTTTCACTTCCCAACCTGTATCTGCATCACCATCACCAACTGCTGGGGAAACACATGTAAACAGCAATCAACCTGATGTCCCTGTCTGGGAAACTTGGGCAACAACCCTTGAAGATGACGAACCAACAGAAACTTCAAAAGAATTGCAATTACAATCATCTCAAGCAGAAGTCGAGCTATCTACAACTATTTCTAATTCATTGCCAGAAGATTTCACACCTTTACAAGTTAATTACTCACCCGTATCCTTCACTTTACCTTTAACCAAGACTACTGCTGAAGAACCAGAGAATGATTTATCAGAAATTCCTCCATTGAATCAAGCAGAATTATCAGAAACTGATGTGTCACAAGAGATATTTGATAATTCTACCTACGAGACTCAATCGCCTTCACCAGTAGTTTATCCGGAGCGACCACCCAAGAAACGCACATCCTTAGCATCGGTGGAACTGCCGAATTTCCGTCCTAATAGTCAATAGTTAGTTGTTAGTTGTTAGTTGTTAGTTGTTAGTTGTGAGGCAGTACGGTCTTGGGGTTTCCCCAAGTGGAGTAACTGCCGTTAGCGCAAGCGGTAGCGACGCAGGAGCGTCACCCGTAAGGGTCAGTTGTCAGCTGTTTGTGATTTTCCACTGACCACTGACAAATGACTAATGACAAATGACTAATGACTAGTGACTCTTGACTCTTGAATCATTGCTTCTGAGTTGACTGTTGTGAGTTGATTTGGCGATCGCGGCTTACCTGTTGTGATAGCGTAGCGAATAGCCAGCAATCGCAACCATAATGCCGGATAGCGAGGTTCTAACACTGGGCCTATCTTTATCAAAAAATGCGGGAACCATCCACTTAGCAAGGCACTAACTAGGGCATGGCGACCAAAGTTAAAATAATTACCTAGCCACCTGAGCAAATCTTTGAAACCGGCGAGTTGCCAAATCCATAAAAGTAAGGCAGGGTTTTTGCGAGCTGCTTTGAGTGCTAGACGGTTAAAAGTTAACCAATCACACCTATCTTTGATAAAGTTATCTGCTACCTCTGGTGGTTCATCTGCCAACAGCCCAAAGAAGGTATTGAGCATAGAATTAATCCGTTGGGGTGGTAAAAATTTCCCAGTCGGTACCATCATGCCTTTGGAAAATAGCCAAGTTACCGCAACATTGCTTTGGTAAGCGCGAATGCGGTTCAAGTTTCTAAAACTCAGCAAGTCATGCTTGAGGGCAATATTTAATAGTGTTGTTAAGCGTTCTAAGTTGCGAACCAAGGAACCAAAGCCTGTGAACACGAGGGGAGATTGAAGAGATGCAGCATCACCGATCGCAATCAATCTATCAAAGGCAACGGTGCGATCGCTACTGCTGACACTAAAATGGCCCGGAATATATCCAAATGTCGGCTTTTTCCACACCAGCTTATCTACATCGCAGCGGCGATACTCTGGCAAAATTGTGAAAAAGTCTTCATACATCTCCAGCAAGGAACCAGGATTTTGAGCATTGACTTGATGGTAGTGAAATAGATAAATTGTCAGTTCTTCACCCACTCCCGGAAACAATTCCCAAATCAACTGCCTTCCTCGTGAAATATCACCGTGACTGTAAAGCACGTCTCCATACTGGGAGTCCCAAACTCCTGGCTCAAATCCCCCTTCAATTACCGCCCCCACCGTCGGACATACACTATCAAAAGCACGACCACCATTTAATTGCCAAGCAATTGGGGAAGCAGTTCCCATGGCATCTACTAATAGTCGCCCAGTTACTTGTTGCTCATTTCCACTCTTTAAATGCTTGACAGTAACGACAACCTGTGATTTATTGATATCGGCACGAATAAATTCTGTTTCATCCCAGATTTCACCACCTGCTGCTCGCAACTTTTGCCCACACAGTTGCAGCCATTTGTCAGATTCTAAGGCTAAATTCAACACTGTGGGTGTGTGCAAGATAGGCGATCGCAATTTAGGTGGATTATTGCCATCAAAAAACTTATTAAATCCATCTTTATACTCTCTGCCAATCACAGTTTCCAACTCAGCAGTTGTCACCAAACCTAAATTGACTAAGCTTTGAATTTCATCACGAGAAATATTCCATTCCCGATTCATTCGCCCAAACGGCAAGCGCTCTACCAATAGCACTTTGTATCCTAGTTTAGCCATCACTGCCGCATGGATCGCACCTAATGCACCGCCGATGTAGATCAGGTCGTACTGGGTATTAGGGATTAGGGATTGGGGATTGGGATTTTCTTTGTCCCAGTCCCCAGTCGCCAGTCCCCAGTCCCCTTTACCAGAAAACACAACCTGCCGAGGCTGCCGAGGATTACGCACTCCTTCGCGCCATCTTTGTTCCCACCAATAGGCGCGTTTGAGGTCATATTCACCGTTAGGCATTTTTTGAAAATATTTAACGGTTAGCGGGTAATAGGGCGCTAGAGCCTCAAAAATCGATTGACTAGAATCAATCTGTGGTGGTTCTGGGTAATTATGCCCAAAGCGTTTTCTAATTTCCTTAGTCAGGCGTTGTAGGATTTGTCCTTCTCCAGGAAAGGGTTGATTTCCCCAACGGAACACTTTTAGATAAGTGGTGCGCTGCACTGACCAGACAAAGACAGAAAGTTCTGTCGGTAAATTTTCGGAAATAGCCGCGTCAGCAGTTGTAGCCTCAGTAGATACTCTCAGACGAAAGCCATCTGGTGTCAGTATTTTTTGACCATTTCCTGGTTCAAAATCTGCTTGTAGCCAGATGCGTACAGCCGAAATATCTGGAATTGGAACTTCTAAATATAGTATTTCTTTCATGTTTTGCTGATATCTCCAAGCAATCTACTCACAAAGACAGATTTTAAAAAGGGAGAAATTACGGTAAACTCCGCCCTATTAGTTGAGTAAAGATTCAGTAAAGAATTTTTAAGAGTTTCTCAAATTTATTGTTCATTTTGAATTTCTGTAAACCCACGCCATGAATTATCCCATCCCAGGCAGTCCCCAAGAAATTTTTGACCTACAACAACAGCCAATTGATGAAGAATTAGTTGCCTCAGCGATCGCTGGAGTTATTAAAATTGTCCGTTCTCAGGGACAATCTTTAGAGGAATTAACTGCTCAAGTACTGGCAGATGATACATTACTAGATCGACAACAAAGACGCTGGCTAAGTCAATTGGTCGCCCAGGCGTGGGAAAGTTTTCCATAAAAAGAGGCGCAATAAAAACGTTACTTACGTATCTAGTTATTTTTACTGAACATCTGTACTAGCTATCGTAAATTTTGGCTGAAATTGCGTGAGCTAAGCCGTGAAGCAGCGCTCTTGATAGAGTTAACCTGACCCAGGCGACTGCTAAACCCATTCGCTCTCTCAAGTAAAAGGGACTGGGGACTGGGCAATAGAGCAGGGGAGCAGGGGAGATCGGGGGAAAAATTCTTCCCAATTCCCAATTCCCAATTCTCAATCCCCAATCCCTAATCCCCAATCCCTTTTACTGCTACTTCCGCTTGGCAATGTAACAATAAACCATATTCCAAACCTTCGACCACTGCTTGATAGGAAGCCGCCAGAATGTTGGTAGAAACTCCTACGGTTGTCCAGCGTTGATAACCATTGCCTGATTCTGCCAACACACGGGTTTTTGCTGCTGTGCCCGTATGACCGTCTAAAATCCGCACTTTGTAATCTGTCAATTCAAAAGTGGCGATTTGCGGATAAAAATTCACTAAAGCCTTGCGTAACGCTGCATCCAAAGCTGCAACTGGGCCGTTACCTTCCGCTGCTTCCAAAATATTCTTACCACTGACAGCTACTTTAACTGTAGCTAGGGCGTTGTTAGTTTCTTTGCCCTCAACCAAGTCACAGTGAACTTGAAAGCCTTTGATTTCAAAGAATTCTTGACGCCCGCCCAAAGCTTCATGCATCAATAAGGCAAAACTCGCCTCTGCTGCTTCAAATTGATATCCTTCACTCTCCAAATCTTTGAGGCGCTGGAGAATTTGCCGGGCTTCTGGCGTTTCCTTATCCAGTTCAATGCCAAAAGTACGGGCTTTCGCTAAAACATTACTGAGTCCAGACTGTTCAGAAATAACGATGCGGCGACGATTACCCACTTGTTCTGGTTTGATGTGTTCATAAGTCAGGGGATTACGTTCCACTGCTGAGACATGAATACCGCCTTTATGAGCAAACGCGGAACGTCCCACAAAAGGGGCATGTTCGTCAGGAGCGAGGTTTACCACCTCACTCACGAAGCGACTAACTTCTGTAAGTTGATTTAGCTGGTGTTCTCCGATACAACTATAACCCAGCTTCAGTTGTAGATTGGGAATCAATGAGCAAAGGTTAGCATTACCACAACGTTCACCATAACCATTGATTGTACCTTGTACCATCCTTGCCCCTGCCATCACAGCAGCTAGGGCATTGGCTATTGCAGTATCTGAATCGTTATGAGTGTGGATTCCGATTTGAGGAATTGGTGACTGGGGATTAGGTACTAGGGACTGGGGACTGGGAAGAATTTTTTCCTTTATCTCCCCTGCTCCTCTACTCCTCTGCTCCTCTGCCCATTCCCCAGTCCCCGATACCCAGTCCCCAGTCACCCTTACCACATGTTGTACGATTTGGCTAACTTCGTGGGGTAATGTGCCGCCATTTGTATCACAAAGGACTAACCATTCAGCACCAGCTTTGAGTGCTGCCTCTAGTGTCTGCAAAGCATAATCTTGATTGTGCTTGTAACCATCAAACCAGTGTTCTGCATCGTAAATCACGCGACGCCCTTGGGAGCAAAAAAACTCGACAGTATCGCGGATCATTGCCAAATTTTCTTCTAAAGTCGTTTTGAGACCTGTGGTGACATGTAAATCCCAAGATTTGCCAAAAATTGTTACCCAGCGAGTGCCCGCAGCGAGGATTGCTTGTAGCATCGGTTCGTCGGCGGCAGTGGTATTAGGGCGTCGAGTTGAACAAAAAGTCACAATTTCTGCAAGTTTTAGCGGATCTTCTTGCAGTTGCCAGAAAAACTGAACATCCTTAGGGTTGGCACCAGGCCAACCACCCTCAATGAAGGGAATTCCTAGTTGATCAAGTCTGCGAGCGATACGTAACTTGTCTTCTATAGAAACTGATAACCCTTCGCGCTGAGTGCCATCCCGTAACGTGGTGTCATAGAGCCAAATTTGAGGTGTGGGATTTGTGGTCATAAGACAGGGACTTTCGAGACAATTTTTAAGGCAATGTGCCAAGATACAACAAGCCAGTTTGGTAATCTAAAAATGCCCAAGATACTAGCTCAAGGTAAAACAATTGAGTGCGATCGCGGAGCCAATTTACGAAAAATTTTGCTGCAAAATGGTATTGACCTCTACAATGGCGGTGCTAAGGTAATAAACTGTCGAGGAATTGGCAGTTGTGGTACTTGTGCTGTCCAAGTAGAAGGTGAAGTCTCTGCGGCGAATTGGCGTGACAAAACGCGGCGATCGCTTCCTCCCCATTCTCCTACAAGAAACCTGCGTTTAGCCTGCCAAACTCAGGTTTTAGGCGATGTGATCGTGACAAAATTCGACGGATTTTGGGGTCAAGGTTCTCAAACAGTATAGAAGCCAAAAGGTTAGGTTACAAAGGAGCAAAACAAAATGGGTAGATGGACACCGTTAATTTTAATGGCTGGAGGCTTAGCGATTTTGCTGGGTACGTTGTTAGGCATCAATTTTCCCATGGGAGGACAACAAAGTGCTAGTAACACTCCCAACGGCAGAAAATCACAAGTTCTCCCAGCTAATATCAATGTTAATAGCTCTGCTGGCAGCAGGACTAGGAGTAATAATACTGCAAGCGAAGGCAGAACTAGCATTGCTCAAGATAATCTCAACACCAGCAATGAAAACAGAACTAGCGCTAATGAAGACAGAACTAGCGCTAATGAGGACGGAACTAACGCTACTGAGGATAATAGCAGATCCACTGAGAATAGAACCAGTGTTGCTCAAAATAACACTGGCGATGATTCATCGTCATCTCCTGAAAATACACCAGATTCCAATACTACGGATGTGCAATCAACAGACACATCACCCCAGACAAATGAAGGCAATGAACCGATTCGAGCTTTGTGGTAATAGTTGCTAGTCGTTAGTAATAAGTTATTGGTTATGATTTATTAGTTATGTGCTAACAATAAATCGTTAATGAACGCCACTTGCTACAACTTTGGTAAACAAAGTAACGCAGTGGCTCCTAATAACTAATGACTAATGAAATTTTAATTATTGGTGGCGGCGTTATTGGTTTAGCGATCGCCGTTGAACTAAAACTGCGCGGGGCAAATGTCACCGTGCTTTGCCGTGATTTTCAGGCTGCTGCCACTCATGCTGCTGCTGGCATGTTAGCACCAGATGCGGAGAAAATTCTAGATGGCGCAATGCGTGCGTTGTGTTGGCGATCGCGTTCTTTATATCCAGACTGGACGCGCAAATTAGAAGATTTGACAGGTTTGAATAGTGGTTACTGGCCCTGTGGGATTTTAGCACCCATTGATGAAGAAAGCAGGGGAGCTGGGGAAGCTGGGGAAGCTGGGGAAGCTGGGGGAGGCAGGAAAATAACATCTCCCTCATCTCCCTCATCTCCCTCATCTTCCTCATCCCCCCACGAGTCCCCTGCTTATTGGTTAGATAGAACCGCAATTCACCAATATCAGCCAGGATTGGGGGAAACAGTGGCTGGTGGCTGGTGGTATCCAGAAGATGCACAAGTTGACAATCAAGCATTAGCAAATTTACTTTGGACAGCGGCTGAGTCTGTTGGTGTTGAACTCAAAGACGGCATTCGAGTACAAGCTTTTTTGCAGCAGCAGGGAAAAGTAGTCGGTGTGCAAACCAATGCCGGAGTAATTCGCGCTGGTCACTATGTATTAGCCGCAGGTGCTTGGTCAAATGAATTACTACCTTTACCCGTGCGCCCTCGAAAAGGGCAAATGTTAAGCGTGCGAGTACCGGAATCTTTGCCGGAATTGCCTTTAATGCGGATTTTGTATGGGCAGAATATTTATATTGTTCCTAGACAAAATGGTGAAATTATCATTGGGGCTACTAGCGAAGATGTTAATTTTACACCCCACAACACCCCCGCAGGCATTCAAACCTTACTCCAACAAGCCATTCGCCTATACCCCTCATTAGAGCATTATCCCATCCAGAAATTTTGGTGGGGATTTCGCCCAGCTACTCCTGATGAATTACCTATCCTTGGTACTAGTCACTGTGAAAATTTAACCTTAGCTACAGGTCATTACCGCAATGGCATATTGCTTGCACCTGTAACCGCAGCCTTGATTGCCGATTTGATTTGGGAACAAAAATCCGATCCTTTACTTTCTGCCTTCCACTATTCCCGCTTTCACACCCAGCCATCTGCCTCCACCTCCATGCTGACTCATTCTGCTAATTTCTCCAAGGGGCATCACCCTGCTTTATCCTTAGAGACTTCCCCACTCCTAACTCCCCACTCCCAACTCCCCACTCCCGACTCCCCACTGATAATTGCTGGCAAAACTTTTCAATCTCGCTTGATGACGGGAACAGGCAAATATCGCAGCATTGAGGAAATGCAGCAAAGTGTAGTGGCTAGTGGTTGCCAGATTGTGACGGTAGCAGTGCGGCGGGTACAAACCAAAGCAGCCGGACACGAAGGTTTAGCTGAAGCCCTTGATTGGACAAAAATCTGGATGCTACCCAATACAGCAGGTTGTCAAACAGCAGAAGAAGCGATTCGGGTTGCCCGTTTGGGAAGAGAAATGGCGAAATTATTAGGACAAGAAGATAACAACTTCATCAAGCTAGAAGTCATACCAGATCCTAAATATTTACTCCCCGATCCCATTGGCACATTGCAAGCCGCAGAACAACTCGTAAAAGAAGGTTTTGCAGTATTGCCCTACATCAACGCTGACCCAATGTTAGCTAAGCGCTTAGAAGATGTAGGCTGTGCGACGGTGATGCCTTTAGCATCTCCTATTGGTTCAGGGCAAGGGCTGCAAACTACTGCTAATATCAAGATTATTATTGAAAATGCCAGTATACCAGTGGTGGTAGATGCTGGCATTGGTTCGCCCTCAGAAGCAGCACAGGCGATGGAATTAGGGGCAGATGCCTTATTAATTAATAGCGCGATCG
Source organism: Nostoc sp. NIES-4103 (assembly GCF_002368335.1). Taxonomy (GTDB): domain Bacteria; phylum Cyanobacteriota; class Cyanobacteriia; order Cyanobacteriales; family Nostocaceae; genus Amazonocrinis. Next base: position 5,031,330 of record NZ_AP018288.1, read on the forward strand.
CACTTGCTCAAAATCCGTCAATCATGGCTCATGCTATGAATTTAGCAACAGTTGCTGGGCGTTTAGCATACCTTGCCGGCAGAATGCCTATCAAAGACTATGCCAGTGCTAGTTCACCACTCACTGGAACTATTACTAGTTAGGGAATGGGGAATGGGGCATGGGGCATAGGGAATGGGTAATGGGTAATGGGTAATGGGTAATAGTAAAATCCAATCCCCAATTCCCAATTCCCAATCCCCAATTCCCAATCCCCTATTCTCAATTCCCAATTCCCAATCCCCTATTCTCAATTCCCAATTCCCACAAATGTAACGATTTCGTTCCATAGTATGAGAGCATGATATATAAGCTTGTGTAACAATAAATAAAGATAAAAAATAAGGAATTGCTTCATGCCCTATACAAACGAAGAAGGCGGTCTTCTAAACAATTTTGCCAAGGAACCAAAGATTTATAGAGCAGAACCTCCCACAGAGGGTGAAAAGCGTAACTATATTTTTCTAGGAGTTGCTGCTACAGCTTTGGTTGGTGGTTTAATTTTTGTCGCCTTCTCGGTTTCCAATCTTGGCTCTTGATAAAATTTTTTAATAAAATTTAATTTTTTAGTGTTTCAGGTTTCCATTTTGCTGGGAACCTGGTTTTTCATTTTTTGTTAAAATGACAATATTAGAGTAATATTATATACTTTATCTCTGCCTAACCTGAAAAGCTCAATATATCCTGAGTAGGGTAACATCCATCTGATGATAATCATAGTGAGATTGTTATGTTTAGATGCGCCCTGTAATCCCAAATTGATGTAGAAAAGCTAGAACATATCTAAGTTGTATAGTCACTTGTGTACTCCTACGCTTAAGCAAGCTACGCGTAGCGTCTCTGTCTACAGAGGGTCGATTACCAATGAGTGATGAGAGTCAACAGTGATGACCATTACATATGCAAGTTAAATATATAACAGCTTAGTGTTGTTGAAGATTTCTGGAACAGCCTTGTAATCAAGACTTTTAATCCAAAATCTCAAATCCAAAATTAATATCAGGGGATGTAAACTATGTTTTGGCTATTTAGCCGCCATGAGCGTGAATGATACTGCACACTCCAATAATTTCGCTTGGAATCGGCAAGTATATCACCGTCTGAAACTTGCCCTCAGTCTCGACTTACGACGACAGATATTTTTGGCGGTATGTGATGATTTACACTTAAGGAATCAAGTAGCGGCTCGTTTGCATTCTACTTTGGCTTATCCAGTTGGACAAGTACTGTATCAACCATCAGATGGACAGGCAACTAGCACTCCAGCCTATCCGCGATTGGTGACTTTACGGTTGAATTTAAGCGAGCCTAATCCTATAGTTCAGATCAGTCAATGGTTAGCAAATTATCCACCACCAATTGTTGGGGCATCAAAAGATAGTCCTGGGCGACCATTGCCAATACCAGCATTTCAGATTGTAGGTGTAGAACAGCTAACCAAACAACCAGTAGCAGTGCAGCGTTCTTTTTTACACCATTTACGCTTAAGCGAGCAGTATTTCTCTAGCCCAGAATCCAACCGATTCCTAGAATCTAGCATACTTTTGTGGGTATCCCGTCCTTGGTTATCTGCCATCCAGCAATCAGCCCCACAGTTTTGGCGTTGGCGTACTGGTGTGTTTGTGTTTGCCGGAGAACCCACACCAACAGCACAAAATGGAGATTATCCAGAACGTTTTTCTAGTTCTAGAAGTTTGGATTTAGGGAGTCTTGAGCAATCTATTTTAGAGGAGTCAGTCAGTGAAGCAGAACTTAAAGATGCAGCTACCACAAAACTAGAGTTTGAGGATGAGTTCAATTTGCCAGTAGAAATACCAGCAAATCAAACAGCTAAAGCACAAGAAACTATACCAACTACCTCAGAATTATTGCAGACTGGGTTACAACAGCAGGAATATGCTGGTAGTAGATCAAGTGCTAGTAACAACCCATGGCCACCGTTGTCGCATGTTAGTAAGGAGTTAACAGAGCTAGTAATAGCAACAATTAATACTAAGATTGCTGAAGAACCAGATGATGACTGGCAACCGCAACAAGTTTTGTGGGAAATTGAGGAATTGCATTCACGGCAAGTCTCAGCGTCAGCCTTGTCAGCAGCTTATCATCAGTTGGGAAATTTATATCGCCTTCGCATTGAGCAAGGACAGTCAACTTTAGAAAATCTGATGGTGGCAATTCTTGCTTACCAAGAAGCGATCGCTTACGATGAAGCCTCACCACAATTACCAGATATTTTAAATGATTTAGGTACACTCTACTGGATGTTATACCGTACACCACAGGATTCAGAATCAGGACAAACTTATATAGAACAGGGAATTGAATTTTATCAGCTGGCTTTAAAGTCAATTTCACCACAGACCCACGCAGAAACTTATGCAAGAATACAAAATAATCTGGGAACAGCTTATGGTGATTTAGCTCGTTTTTCTAATCCAGCAGAGAATTGGCAGCAAGCAGTTTTAGCTTACAGTGAAGCATTGCGCTATCGTACAGTTGAAATGGACGCTTTAAAGTATGCTGCTTGTCAGAATAATTTAGGTACTGCTTATTGGCATTTAGCACAATACGATCAACCGATTGTGCATTTAAAGCAAGCGATCGCATCTTACAATGAAGCCCTAGTTCACTACAACCCCCAACAAGAACCGCTCAAGTATGGCATGATTCAAAATAATATCGGCACTGCCTACTGGAATCTTGCCCAATACGAACAACCAGTGCAAAACCTGCGGCTAGCTATTGAAGTCTACCGCGAAGCCCTCAAATATCGCACCCCAGCCACTGTTCCCAATGCTTGCGCCGCTACACAAAATAATCTTGGTACAGCTTACTGGCATTTAGCTAACTTATCCCAAACAACAAAAGATGTGCGGCAAAAGTTGCTAGAATTGTGCATTGCTGCTTATGAAGAAGCCATTGCTTTGGCTCATTCTCTGAGCAGTAAAGTTTTAAGTTTTGATTTATTTGCTACTCATAATAACTTGGGGCTAGCCCATTATCAGCTAGTAACAGATAATTCTTTTAGTGGCGATCAAGTCATGCGATCGCAACATCTCGAAGCAGCACTAGATAACCATTTGCAAGCCTTAAAAGGATTTAGTCAACAACCAGAGGCTTACCAAACAACTTTCACTTACATAGTGAAAACTATTCGGGCTTTCCACAGTGAATTAGGCATACAAGGACAAAATCTGGCTTTATCCAAAGTACCAGGTCAGTTGTTACCAGAAATTCTGCCAAAATTGTAAGTAGTCGTTATGAAATGCATATACCAAAATTGAGGAACTGCCGAAAGGCTTTGCCGACTCGAACAAACTGCTCGTCACAAACTCAGGACTTACGTATGGGTTACGGAATAACGAACCACAGAGACACAGAGGACACGGAGTAATAAAGGTTTGAGAACTTTTTTGCCTAAGTTCTATTTTTGTTTGGCTTCTTGGACTGGATAGTATATGTGTATGTCAAATTTAGTCAATACAATAACTATGACTATTAAACTTAAAAAAGGCAACAGAGTTGTCGTCGAATTTCCTTATAGCCCACTTGCTTCTGTAATTAATGTAGCAACTGCGATCTTACAAAAATACCCAAAAACCCAAACTATCTTGTTTACTTTTGGCAATAGTAAGTTTCAGTTGTTTCATGTAATTGAAAACATACCTACTCTGGAAATCATGACACTCTACAAAGACCCTGATCGTCGATACTCAATTTAGTATAATTGCCCGCTACTATGGCGGGCATATCTATTCTGCGGCTTCGTAAAGAAAGAGCATTGAAACAGTTGCGATGGCATCTCGCAACTGCACTCAACTAACACTACTCTCCCCATTCTTTAATTACAGAAAATAGGGATGAGTAATCATCATTAGCAAATGACATTTTCATGGCTGAGTGCAAAATTTGGCGCACAGCTTCAATACTGCTGAGATCCAAACCCAAAGATTTCGCTTCAGAGATAAACAAATCTGTATCTTTTAGCAAGTGTTTTGTGGGGAAATTAGGATTAGCATAATTGCCATCCAACATCCGTTGCAGCTTTTTGTCAAAGGTAGGTGCGTACAATGAACTTTCACGCAAGATTTGCATAAATAAATCCACATCTACCCCCTGACGCTCGATAAAAGCTAGACTCAGGGCAAAGCTAGTTGTTAGGGAAGCAATTAGTTGATTTAGTGCCAACTTCAGCGCCGCCGCAGCCCCCACAGGCCCTACAAGCAAAGGTTCTGGGCCGAAATTTTGTAGTAACTGTAAATGGTTTTGATATTGCTTTGGTTCAGCACCCACCATCACAATCAGCTTGCCATTTTTTGCTTCTGGAATGCTACCCAGCACGGGCGCTTCTAAATATTGACCCCCACCCCCAACCACTGAATCTCTAATCTCTTGGCTTTCTGTGGGGGTAATTGTCCCCATCTGAATTATGGTGCGTCCTTCTAGAGTTCGCCAAGAAGTGTCTGAAAGCAACACATGATAAATGGCCGCGGCATTTGTGAGCATGAGAATAATGCACTCAGCCTCACGAATTGCATAGCGGGGATGTGTGACGATTTGGGCGCCAGCTGCTTGTAGGGGTGCTAATTTTTCTGGGGTACGATTATAGGCAACTACCTCTATATTTGCTGCTAATAATCTTTGAGCCATTGGTAGTCCCATCAGTCCAGTTCCCAGAAATGCCACCTTCATTGTTCACGTTCCTTTAGTAAGCGCGATCGCGTTTTTATCGTTTAATTGTCAGTTGCTAGGGAGCAGTTATTTAAGATTAAATCTCAACGTCCCTACTCCCTACTTTCTAGTTCCTACTCCCTAACTCTACAGTTCAGCCACCTGCGGCAAAAGTCACCATAATTAGAACTGAAAGTAAGATACCAGGAGTAAGTAATGTCACTAGTAAAAATAGCTCATGAGCATTCATAATTATTACCTTCGTACTATTTTTGTCTTGATAGTAATCAATGTAATGCTAGTCCATATCAGACCGATACAGGATTCTTAAAGAGAGTTTTAACTTTTGAGATTTCCCTTTACTCTCCTACAGTTAATCCTTTGAGCGATTGAGATTTTTCTTTCTCGTTGAGTCCTTTACTTTGAATTAAGACTCCAAAGCCGCCTAGTCCTGTAGGGTCTAACAGCTGGTGTAGTGCTGAGCGCCGTTGCAGCAGTTGTGAGATGGGTATTTCTTGATGAGAAAGGGCAGCAATGCGACTTCCCAAACCCAATGCCATCAGAAATACACCTTGCTGCGTAAAACCAACTTTGTCTAAACCACAACGCTTACCCCATTGTTCCAAAGCAGTAAAGTCAACATGGGCTGTGATATCTTGATACCCGATATTGATATAAGGGTTGTCGTGGTAGCGATGTTGATAGTAGCACTGTAGCGTTCCTTGCGATCGCCTGGGATTATAATAACGGTTGGCAGGGTAGCCATAATCAATTGTTAACACATACCCCCGCTGCAAGCGGTCTGCTACTATACTCAACCAGTCAACAGCAGCTAAATTAATTTCGCTGCGATAACCATCTGCATAAGCACTTTGAGTCAAATCAATTTCGACTATATTGAAATATTCTACCAGTTGTGGCGTGGAAGGTTCCCCTATTAATTCTACAAACAGTGGAGAGAAAGGGGAATTAGCAGAAGCAGGCAAAGAAATTACTCCCTCATCCCCCTCATCCCCCTCATCTCCCTTATCTCCCCTCGTTGTCACATAAATTTCTCGCAGTTCCCCTCTCTCTAATACGAACTGATGCACTGGTAAGGCATCAACTAATTCATTGGAAAAAAAGCAACCTGTAATTTCGTTGCTGGGAATCTCCTCTAGACTACACCAGCGCACAGGAAAGTCCTGCAAGCGTTGCTGCTGTTCTTGTTTTAATGCTGGGGATTTTTCCACAATCACATATTCCAGCGCGGCAAAAAAATCTGGGTGGTGCTGCTGATGATAGTTGAGGATATGCAGTGCTAATAGTCCTTGGCCTGCTCCCATTTCTACTAGAGAAAAATAGCTAGGTTGCCCTAAAATGTCCCACATCTGGACAAATTGTTCTGCCAGTAATTCGCCGAAGTCAGCACCGAGATTGGAAGAGGTGAAAAAATCACTGTCTTTAAATCCAATTTTGACTGCATTGCTGGAATAATAACCATGTTCTGGGTGATATAACACCATGTCCATATATTCGGCAAAAGTAATTCGCGCCTTGGGACTAGCAGCAATACGATGGGCTATGGCTGTACACAGCGCTGGATTAGAGTCCATAAGAAAGTTAGGAGTTAGAAGTGAAGAGTTAGGAGTTATGAATTATAAGTTATCAATCTATTTAACTCCTGGCTTAACCGGACTGTATTTATGAAGCGATCGCTGGGGTGTGGATTTATATAGAGCGTTTTGAGTTATTTACTATTAGGATGTAAATTCTATAGCAACAATTATGATGTTTGCAAATGGTATGAAATTTGGGAGTGTCAAATAGTTAGATGAGCTTTTGGGTAGTCTATTTACCCTTAACTAACTCTCTCGGATGTTACTGTCTGTTGCTAGAGTTTTTGCTGCTGTTTGTATTAGTTCTATATCTAATGGCGACCAAGAGCGAGGTTGTTGACATTGATGAGCTGCTAACAATCCCCACAATCCTCTAGGCACCAAAATTGGTGCTACCAAGTTGGCGCGGACTTGGATGCTGCAAAGAAAATCTCGGTGGCAAGACTGGATTGGTTCTGATTCAATATCAGCGATCGCTCTGACTCGCCCAGCTAAATACATAGCAGCATAATGGTCATTAAAACAATTATCTGCTCCTATTGAACCTAATATGGAAAATTTATTATTAATTAAGGATTCAAAAGTTACTTGCCCGTGCCACTGCCAATAGAAGTAATACAAAACCACGCGATCGACCTGAAGTGATTCTCTAAGTTGATCCGTCGTTTGTTGGATTAATGCATTTCGATGCGTTGTTCTCACAAGGCGGTTAAGCACTCTTTGCAAACCCTGTTCAGTATGCTCATTTGGACTTGGGTCAGACTCCGATTGAGAATGAATTTGCACAGTTCTACAATTATGGCTAAGTAAACACCGTCAGATTTATCTAGTAATTTATCAGACTTACCATCAAAAATCTTGTTATATGAGAGACAGTAACTAAGATTACCATAGAATAAAATTTTGATTGAAATCCTCAAGCCAGTAGCTGAGTGCAATTAAGTATAAAGTATAGTCATGTTTCGTCCGGGAGCGTTAAGCCACCAGTACAAGAGTAAAAGCTTTACTACAAACTTTGATTTATTTACCTTTACCTACTGAATTTAAAATGCCAAATTTTCAGTTGCAAACTCTAGTTTGTATGCAGAATTCATCATAAAAAATTAAAAATTAACATTTGTTTTAATTTTTTAGTTCTAAAGAGAGTATGAAGGATAAAGGATGTTCTGAGAAACTGTGTCTATTCGCTGCCAAGCCTTTTCGTAGCCCCGGTAGGCTAGGATAAGCCCAAAGATAAAAAATTACAGTCACTTTATCCTTTATCCTTCATCCTTCAGTTGACTATCTGTCTACAGATCCCATAATCACGTCGATACTGCCGAGAATCACGACAATATCTGCAACTTTCATGCCCCGCAATAAAGTAGGGAGAATCTGGAGGTTGTTAAAATCTGCTGGGCGAATCTTCCACCGCCAAGGGAAGACGTTATCATCACCAACCAGATAAATTCCTAGTTCACCTTTACCGCTTTCCACACGGGAATAAATTTCACCTTTGGGAATCTTAAAGGTGGGGGAAACCTTCTTACCAATGTACTGATAATCAAAAGCATCCCACTCTGATTTTTTCCCAGCGGCTAAGCGCTTAGCTTCCAGGTTTTCGTAGGGGCCTCCGGGTAGTCCTTTGATAGCTTGGCGAATAATCTTCACAGATTCGCGCATTTCCCGCATCCGTACAACGTAACGGGCAAAGCAATCACCGGCGGTTTCCCATTGCACTTCCCAGTCGAAATCGTCGTAGCACTCGTAATGATCAACTTTCCGTAAATCCCACTTCACGCCAGAAGCACGTAACATCGGGCCAGACAGCCCCCAGTTCAGCGCTTCTTCACGGGTAATAGTGCCAATACCTTCAACACGACGGCGGAAAATGGGGTTATTGGTAACCAAGCGTTCGTATTCGTCAATTTTAGGCAATAAGTAGTCGCAGAATTCCAAGCACTTATCTACCCAACCATAGGGCAAATCAGCCGCAACGCCACCAACCCGGAAGTAGTTGTTGTTCACCATGCGGTAACCTGTAGCGGCTTCCCACAAATCGTAAATCATCTCCCGTTCTCGGAACTGGTAGAAGAAGGGAGTTTGGGCACCTACGTCAGCGAGGAATGGGCCGAACCACAGCAAGTGGTTAGCAATGCGGTTCAATTCCAGCATGATGACGCGAATGTAGCTGGCGCGTTTGGGGACAGCGACACCTGCCAATTTTTCTGGCGCGTTGACAGTGACGGCTTCGTTGAACATTCCCGCCGCATAGTCCCACCGACTGACGTAGGGGACGTACATGACATTAGTACGGTTCTCGGCTATTTTTTCCATTCCTCGGTGCAAATAGCCAATTACCGGTTCACAATCAATGACATCTTCGCCATCCAAAGTAACAATTAGCCGCAGAACCCCGTGCATGGAGGGATGGTGAGGCCCCATATTCAGCACCATAGGTTCAGTGCGGGTTTCTATTCTTGCCATAAATTCCGTGTTCTCCTATGAAAATTTCGACTTGAACAGCGTAGATGCCAACCAGACCCGATTTATCGTGTCTGCCAAAATTAAAGGTGTAAGAGCAATATATTTATAGAAGCCCCCTAAAGGTGTCTATATGTATTGCCCATACAGGATTAGGTTGGAGATGGGGTGGCAGCGAAGGGATTTGATGTTGCATTTTGTTTCACTTCTTCAATTATTATATGGAAGCTCGATATGCAAGGAATTGAGGCGTAGGAATTTTTTCATTTACGCCTAGTCTCCCAAGCTGTCCCAATCCCCTATTCCCTATTCCCTATTCCCTTTTACGGATGACACCAGATTCACAAACACCGTTAGATTTAGAAACCGTGACCTTTTCCCATATTCCTGTCTTGAGTCGAGAGGTGATTGAAGGTCTAGCGGTACGTCCTGGCGGTCATTATTTGGATGCGACGGTAGGCGGTGGTGGTCACAGTCGCCTCATATTAGAAGCTGCTGCGGATGTGCGACTAACAGCGGTTGACCAAGATGAGGATGCTTTAGCGGCGGCGCAGAAAAACTTAGTTGAGTCTGGCGATCGCATACAATTTATCCTCAGCAATTTTGCTGCTTACAAGTTTACTCCTAACACTTTCGACGGTATCCTCGCCGATTTAGGGGTAAGTTCTTACCATCTAGACCAGCCAGAACGGGGTTTTAGCTTTCGCCACACAGCCAGTTTGGATATGCGAATGGATAAGCGACAACCGCTAACCGCAGCTGATGTGATTAATGAATGGGATGAAGCGGAATTAGCAGACATTTTCTTTAAATATGGTGAAGAAAGGTTATCAAGACGCATTGCTAGACGCATCGTCGAAAAACGCCCGTTGCACACGACTACAGAATTAGCCGAAGCGATCGCTACTTGTGTTCCTCCGAAATACCGTTATGGTAGGATTCATCCTGCTACACGTGTTTTCCAAGCCCTGCGAATTGTCGTCAATGATGAGTTAAAGTCTTTAGAAACCTTCTTAGAACAAGCACCAAAGGCTTTAGTTCCAGGCGGCAGAATTGCAATTATCAGTTTTCACAGCTTGGAAGACCGCCTAGTTAAACATGGTTTACGCAATTCACCTTTGTTGCATGTCTTGACAAAAAAACCGATTACTGCTGGGGAAGAGGAAATTGCAAATAACCCGCGATCGCGTTCTGCTAAGCTGAGGATAGCGCAGAGGAGGGAAGAGTAAAGGAGATTGGGTGATG
>NZ_AP018288.1:5041901-5116901 GCF_002368335.1 Nostoc sp. NIES-4103
AGATGGGGGAGAAATAATTAACTTTGCACCTTCGCGCCTCTTAACTCCTAACTCCTAACTCCTAACTTTTAACTCCTGACTTCAATTTTTCTAGGCAATTCTATGTAAAAGGTGGAACCTTCTCCTAGTTTACTGGTAACGCTGATTGTGCCTTGCATCATTTCAACTAAGGATTTGGTAATTGCTAGCCCCAATCCGATACCGCTATATTTACGTGTGGTAGTTTGATCAACTTGGCGGAATTGCTCAAAAATAGATTCGAGGTCAGACTCAGCAATGCCAACACCGCTATCTTGAACTGCGATCGCTATTTGTCCATTAGAAGTTTCCCATAATTTTACTGCTATGCCGCCTGTTTCCGTAAACTTAATGGCGTTTAACAATAGCTTGAGCAAAACTTGCTTTAAACGGGTGCGATCGTTTACCACAAAAGGATAATTAATATTGATATCTACTTGCAAGTTTAAGATTTTATCTTCTGCTAATGAGTGGTGTTCAGCTACAGTTGTCAATACTAAAGTAGCTAAATTAAATTCTTCTATTTGTAATGATATACAACCAGCTTCGACTGTAGCACAGTACAGCATATCGTCAATCATTTCTAGCAGGTGATTACCATTACTAAGAATGCGTTGTACCATCTCAGTTTGTTGCTCAGACAAGGTTGAATGGCGTTGACGCAACAACACTTGTGATAAACCTAAAATAACATTTAAGGGAGTGCGAAGTTCGTGAGAGGTGGTAGATAAAAATTCTGATTTTAGCTTAGCTGCTTCTAACAGTTGTAAATTTTGTAGCTGAATTTGCTGTTGTTTTTTTTCGAGTTCCTGAGTTTGCTGTAATAAAATTGCTGTTTGTTTAGCTAAATGTTCTTCTTGCTCTTGCAAAGCTTGATTTATTCTGACATGATTGAGAGCGATCGCTACTACTTCAACAACTGCTTCCAAAACTTTTTGCGAAGTCACATCAAAAGCACAAGAATCTTCCCAGTTACCAATTACTAGTACTCCTAACCGTCCCGCTTGTGCTGACTCTATGGCTACACCATACATGGAAGCAGGGGTGACATAAGAGAACATGGAAAAATAGGGATGGGAGAAGAGGGGACAGGCTATAACAAAATTTTCTCTAAGTTCCCCACTACCCTGGAATAAGTGTGAAATACCTGTGGCAAAAACTTGATATATTAAAGCTAAGTTGATATGAGCAGGCACAGGAAAAGACATTGAACCTGACTTTACTTTGCTGCTCAAATTGAGTAATAAGAGTTTGTCTACTTCTATTCCAGCTTTGGCATTTAATTCTAATTGTTTTGTTTGGGAATTATATAATGCCATAAAACAAAATTCAGCACTATCAAGGGCATCACAAATTTCCTGTAATATCTTGTTTAATAATTGAGGTAAATAAATTAATTGCTGGTTGATGAGGTTTGTTAGCCGCTGAAGTAATCCCATTTGCTTAAACATATGGGAGGAATTTGATTTATGTGCCAAATTTGTGTGTTGTTCTCCACTTAAAATCATAATTGCTGGATGGCAATCATTTCCCTGCTCACTTACTTGTCGTTCTTCAGCGGTGATATCTAACAAGCTTCCCCTAAAACTGTCTTCTTCTTGCAGGGAGGCTTGATTCACATCTTCTATGGTCTGGGGAATATCCGCTAAGTAGATACAGGGCGGTTTATCCTGAGATATTGCTTTTTGGCATTCCGTGGCTTTTGAGAATTGCATTGTTTAGCCCGCCATCTTGAATGTCTAATTTACTAGTATATTTTTTACCCCATTAAAACTCAGAATACAATTTTAAGCGTTTATTCTATAGGAATCATTTTAGCAACTTCTTTTAATCCATAAACTAATTTTTATTAAGTGATTATACTGAATAATTTTATTCATTGTTTTATTTTGCTCCACTATAACTTACTTTTGTGCGAGCTGAGTTAAGCAAGTATCTGTTAAATTTTACTTATGATAGATAAAAATATTTAGTTATTATGACATTTCATTTACTTAAAGTTACTTAGCTCAAAAATAGACTTTTTACATGCAGCAGTTTTACCCGAAGGTTAATACCATTTCCAAAAATATTTGCAACACATGAATCGGCTCTTTGGAGCGTACAGTTGTATGCCTTTACTCATGTATCTGTATCAGGTATAGCAGTCGCCAGTAGTGTTAGGACATCAACAGATAATAAAACCTAGACACAAAGCGAAAAGTCGGAGCGGCGGCTTCCGCCGATCTGAACTTTTCAAGACAAAGACTTTTCACCCAGTCACCAGTCCCCAGTCCCTAGTCCCTAGCTATATTTCGTGAAATGGTATAAAATCCGAAATCCAAAATTAATCAAATTGAAAGAAAAAGAGGGAGCTTAAGCCCCCTCTTACAAATAAGGTAATTGTTTTTAGTTAAAGTCAAGCAGAAATTATAGGCGCGGTAGCATAGCTATTGGGTTAACTGCTCCCTTGCCTTCTGCATGAATTTCAAAGTGGGTATGTGGCCCAGTACTGAAACCAGTACTACCCATTAAAGCAATTGTCTCTCCTTGGCGCACCTGCTGACCCGGTTTGACCATAATCTTGCTGTTATGGGCATAGCGAGTCATACTGCCATCGGGATGGCGGATATCCACAAGTTTGCCATAGCCGCCCGAATTCCAGCCAGCTTTTTCTACTATCCCGTCAGCTGATGCATAAATGGGCGTGCCAGTAGCATTAGCAACATCAATTCCTCTATGCATTCTTCCCCAACGCCAACCATAGCCGGAGGTGAGTACACCCTTGGCGGGCCAAACATAGCTAACGTCAGATGTTGAAGGAGGCAGTATAGTCTCGTCAATCGGTTTGGGCAGATATCGATCTACTGCTGCCAAAGGCGGTAGCGACACTCTTGGACTAACGGTGGTTCCCCGCATCCTTCCTAGAGAATCATAGGCATTGACGCCTAAAGAAGGTGTTGCGATTTTAGTGCCGGATGTATTGCGAGGAGTCTGCCGTAACTGACCTTGATTAGGCAAGAACTCTGGATTTACTGGCTCGTCGATGGGGCGAATAGCACGGAATTGAGTCTTCGGTTGATTGCTAGAGCTAGCCGTTAGCGGGCTAGGAACGGGAATTGGTACTGCAAAATCCTTACTTCCAAAAACAGGTCTAGATACCGCCAAATTATTTGGACTAGCAACGGGAATCGGCACGGCAGCACTATTGCTTTCAGTATCAGTAGCTGCTGGCACAACTACATTCCCAGATTGCTGGGCGCGGTATTTCTGCTGTAATCTCTGGATTTCCGCTTGTAAGCTGCGGAGACGTTCATCCTTAGCCAGTGCAACTTTCTGCCCAGGCTTTTTAGGCCGCTGTATTTCGGCAATGGCTCTTGGTACTGGTGTGTCACCGCCTACACCGTTGGTGTTGATGTTGGCAGGGGCTTGATTTGTAGTGTAGACACTAGGTGGCTTCTCGTCAGACAAGGCAGTATTTGTATCTATCTGCTTGTCCGCAGCTTCTGGTTTCGGAACAGCAATACTGCTGTTGTCGGCCAAAACTGATTGTGAAGGCACCGATAGATTCGGGCTAACACTAGGGGTGTTTACAGGGAAAGTGGCTACCACCGAATCATTGCTGGACTGCATCCTGGTGGGGTTAACCACTGCTACTGACTGTGGTACAGTCTTGGGTTTAGCAACAGCAGCAGGAATAATTAGTCTTTGACTAATTTTCAGTTGATTGGGGTCAGTGAGATTATTTGCCTTGACTAGTTGTGCAACTGAAGTATTGTATCTGCTAGCGATCGCCGCTAGTGTATCTCCAGGCTTGACTTCGTAGGCTATATTCTCCGATGAAGCAGCAACTTTTGGTTTAGCTGGTGCAGGTGTTGTTGCTAGTTGCTGTATCGGCTCACTCGTTACTTGTGCTGTTGCTTTGTTAGCGTCGCTCTCCACTGGCGATTGTTCTATTACCGTGCTACTTGCAGTTATTGGCGGTAATTTCTCATCTTGTGTTGTCGTTGCTTGTGCCAACTCAGTGGCAGATTTTGGTAAATTTTTCGACTCCGCAGACCGCGACTTTGCTAGGCTTTTTCTTAAACGGTTCGATTTTTCTTGTAAGCTATTCAGGGCAAATTCTTGCTGTGCCTTGAGTTGAGCATTAACTTCACTGCTGGCGACTGTGCTTTGTTGTGCCTGTGTTTGTGGTTGGGCTTTTAAGAATGCAGTTTTCCCATCAGCAACACTATCAGTATTAGACAGTTTTTGTTCTGTCTGTTCTGGATGCTTAGCTGTTTGCACTCCCTGTAACAATTGGGGTTGCTGATTGTCGGAATTTTTATCAACTGCTGTTTTAGAAAAAGTTTCTGATGTGGGAACTTGTATGGGCATTCCACTTGCCGCAACTTGCAATTTCGCTTCAAGCCCAGGCAACTGTGAAATTGCTGTCGGTTCCACTATGACAGGGTTTTCTGGCACACTTGCTGACGAGACTACTTGAGTCTTCAGCTTTGTGGGAGCAAATTTCACCTCAGTGTCAGGAGCAGCTGGAATTGCTGAGGCTGCCTTTTCGCTGCCTACAGGCGCTGCTGCTTGGGCTTGATCGCTTTGGCGAGTCACTAAGAGGCTGGTTGCTCCCATTGAGATTGCCAAGCCAATCATGGCAGCTCTTGTCTGCACCCGACGTTTAACCGTTGGATGAACTACATTTAGTGGCTCTAGCGGGGCATCATCGTTGCTGGGGGTATTTTTCAGCACAGCCTTTACTCTTTTTTTCAATGCTCGTTTCAAAGACGACCTCCTATGATCACTAGCGCTTAACTGATCTCGATTTTTCAGTCCGACATTATCCGGTTATTTTGATCACACCGAACTACGGTTCAAGATCACATCCACCAGAGATACTTACGCAAGATTAACCTGCTTCTCTGATTTAGACAAGTTCACAGATGTTAGCAAAACTTAAAAATTGCTGTGCTTACTTGTCCGCTCCACTCCTCAACACCCTAGAAAATGTTGCTTTTGGCAGTTCTTTGCACCTGTTGTTGCTTCACTAGCGATGACCAGAAGATAAATTGATCTGGTTGATGATCGCTGTCTGCAATTCAGGTGCTACAGCTTCTGGAAAAGCGATGCCCCCTGCTGTAGATATCTTCAAGGTTTTTCTACTTGATCAGTCTTCCCAACACGAGACTTTACGTTGATTATTCCCTAGAAAACAACCGTACAAACTTCTAGCTACTTTTGTCCTCCTGAGAAATACCGATTAATGCAAAAAAGCCCAAATGCCTCATAAGACTAGGTTTACCAGGTTTTGTTCCTCAAACTAGGATAATTCCAATTCATGAAAATCTATCATTCAATTTAGTTATACCCTGGAATATACTATACAAATTTCTTATATCAATACAGTTTTAATAGTGAGTATTTTTCACTATTAACACGATTTTCTACTGTGTTTCAGTATATTCTCGAACTTAGTTATCTATATTACAAAAGATTTGTTTCCTTTAATTAAGAATCTTTTCAGAATGAATTGTTCGATTTTTCTCAGTAAAAATACAGTAAATTTTATCGATAATCATTATACTAAATAACCCAATTGACGGCGGGCTTCAAACAAACCGACCGCCACACTGACTGAAAGATTCAAACTACGAACCCCAGGTTGTGCCATAGGAATACAAAGAGTCGCATCACAAATTGACAAAATTTCTGGTGCTAAGCCAGTGGTTTCACTGCCAAAAAGTAACCAATCATCAGCTTGAAACTCAAAACTGACGTAATTAAAGCTGCCCCTGACAGTGAAGCCAAGCCATCTGCCTCCACGCGCTTGATGTATATTTTTAAAGGCTTCTAGCGATTCGTGATAGTGCAGCTTGACGTAAGGCCAGTAATCTAAACCAGCTCTTTTGAGATAGCGATCGCTAATTTCAAACCCCAAAGGCCCCACCAAATGTAACTCTGTACCTGTAGCAGCACATGTGCGTGCGATATTGCCTGTATTGGGGGGAATTTGCGGATTTACTAAAACTACCTGGGGCATTGTCCGTATGAATTGTCACGTGTATAAAATGATATAATATCAAAATAATATCTACCATAAGGTAGAGGTCATCTATAGGTTTTATTAATAAAAGTCAAATAGTTACTATCGATTAGATTTTTAAAACAAAAAATAGATTCTCCCAAGGCAGGATTTAAGAGAATTTTTGCTTGATACTCGAACGATATTGTTTTTTCTAGACAATAGACTCACAGTAATTTCCTGGAGTTGTGCTGTCTCCAGGAAACTCTACCATTTGTATGAAGACACCAGACGCGGTGTTAAGCAGCCAAGGACAAACACAATTTATTTTCCAATTCCATTTCGCGTTCTAGCGTAGCAACAATAGCTTGAGTGATGACGCGTTGAGTGTCAAAACCGACTGTATGTAGTTGTAACCATTGTTGGGCTTCATTGCCTTCGCGCAAGATTTTCTGTAGAGGAGAAAGGAAACAGCTAAAGCCTTGTTGTTTGGCGATCGCCCAAACTTCAGTGTACATTTCGGCAATCCAATCTCTGGCTAGAATAACTCTGCCGTCTTGCCAATGGTGCAATTGAGCATCGAGGCTAGCAGTAGCAGCCGCCGCTTCGTTGCTAGCGGTGAGGCTGATCAGTTCTTCAGGAGACAAACTGCTTTGAGTTAACGGGTCAAGGTTGGGGTTATCTATGAGCTGCAATAACCGTGCTTCTAGCAAAGCAGTAATTGCTAGTAAAGCGATCGGATCTGTAACTAAATCACAAATTCGCAGTTCTAGACGATTGAGGTCATAGGGACGGCGATCGCCATTTGGTCGCACTGATGCCCATAAATGTCGCACATTTTGCATTGTGCCAGCAGCCAATTGATTTTCTACCCATTCAATATGATGGGCGTGACTTTCAAATAACGGCACATGGCTTGGTGTTTGTGGAAAGATTCCCCACCGAGTAGAGTGATAGCCAGTGGTTTTACCATTGAGGAAGGGAGATGAGGCGCTGAGGGCAAGAAACAAAGGTGCTTCTGTGCGGATCAGGCGACAAGCCCGCATCAGTAGTTCTGGATCGCTGATGCCAATGTTGATGTGAACGCTGGCAGTAACTACTTTTGTGCCGTAGGTATTTTCAATATAGTCGTGATATGGGTTAGTAGGATCGGAACGGAAAAAGCGATCGCCCCCACTTAAAGACAGAGTACTGCCCGGAATTAGGGTATAGTCTCCCAAGCTTTGCAGGTAGTTTCGTAAATCTCGTCGGGGACGCAGCAAGGCGCACAAAAGCTTTTCATAATTACTGAATGGTTTGGTTATGTATTCTACATTGCGACTATCTGGCTCGCGCACAAAACCATCCAAAGCCCTGACAATTTTGTCAGAGAGACCGACGATTTCACCTTGAGGCGTCCCGGTATACATCTCAATCTCAAAGCCTTTTGATAAGACCACTTGTTAGTTCTCCTCGGCTCTCCCAGCCTATCAATTGTATCGAATTAGACGAATTACTGCATGGAGTCAATAGTGCTGAGTTAGGAGTTAGGAGTTAAGAGTTAGGAGTTAGTTGTCAGTTGTCAGTTGTCAGGAGTTCTTCCCATCCCCTCATCCCCCTCATCTCCCTCATCACCCCATCCCCCTATCCCCCTATCTCTAGAGTCGAAATTGGTGATAAACTTCACTAGCGGCACGATGCAAGAGAGAGTGACGCCAGACAAGAGACTTCATATCGTCAGCATAGCCGCCGCCAATGACGCAGGCGACAGGATAACCACTACTGACACAGGTACTTAAAACCTGCATTTCCCTGCGAAAAATGCCAGCATCGGTCAAGGCTAACTTACCCAAGCGATCGCCTATGTGGGGGTCAACGCCTGCATCGTAAAATACTAAATCAGGCTTGACATCCGATAATAAATCTGGTAAAAAATTCGCCAAAGTTTGTAAATAGGCATCATCTTCCATTCCTACTGATAGGGGAACATCCAGATCGCTTTTTTGCTTTTTGTTGGGAAAATTAACATCACAGTGCATCGAGAAGGTAAAAACTGTCTCGTCGCCTTGAAATATAAAGGCAGTGCCATCGCCTTGATGGACATCTAAATCTACAATGAGGATTTTTTGGACAAGTCCAAGTTTTTGCAGAACGCGAGAGGCGATCGCCAAATCATTGAAAATACAAAAACCAGACCCATAACTGGGAAAGGCATGATGGGTACCACCAGCAGTATTGCAAGCTAAACCCTGATTTAGTGCCAATTTAGCAGTCAGTATTGTACCACCAACCGCTACACAGGTACGATTAACCAATGCTGGACTCCAAGGCAAACCGATGCGGCGTTGTGCTTTGGGTTCTAGCGTACCCTCGCAGTAAGCTGTGACGTAATCTGGGGTATGAATTGTCTCGATTAACTCTTGAGGCGGACGCTTTGGCGTGTGAAATTGTTCTGTTTGGGCCACGCCGTCAGCTAAAAGTAATTCATAGAGTTTTCGGAACTTGGACATCGGAAAACGATGACCTTCAGGCAGTGGTGCAACATAATCTGGATGATAAATAATTGGCAAATCCATAGTTATTTATAATTTTTAACCATAATCTTGATACTACTCTCCACTCCCTTCTAGCAAAGAATTGAGCCTTCAAAATGAATTTTCCAACATTGCTTGAGGCACTAACAAGGTAAAATTTGGCAAGAATGACACCACATCTGTGGATACATGAAGTTTTTGATTCCCAATTCCAAATTTATATGATTGACTGGATTTTACCTCTGGCTTTGATTATATTTGGCTTGTTTTTTGGTCTAATTGGTGAAAAATTTATTTTCCAAAGACTGAAATTATTAGCTACCAAGAAAAACATTCCTGGCAGCGAAATCATCTTTAAATCTCTGCAACGTATGCCATTTATATGGTTTGTACTTGCTGGGTTTTTGGGGGCAATTATTAGCGCACCTCTAAAGCCAGATATCATTAATTTATTGCAAAAAATCATTACGGTTGCTTTTTTGTTTTCAGTTACGTTAGTTTTAGCAAGGCTAACTGCTGGTTTTGTGATTCTATACACTCACAGGACAGAGGGGGTTACAGCATCACTAATTTCTAACGTTGCTAAAACTGCCGTTTTAGTTTTGGGCACTTTAATTTTGTTGCAAACTGTAGGTATTCAAATTACACCCATAGTTACAACTTTAGGAATTGGTGGTATAGCAGTCGGTTTGGCATTGCAAGATACGTTAGCAAATTTATTTTCTGGTTTTTACCTAATTATTTCTAAACAAGTAAAAACTGGCGATTATGTTAAATTAGATAGTGGACATGAAGGATATATAACGGATATTACTTGGCGGAATACAACTATTAAAGAGTTTTCTAATAACGTCATTATTGTACCTAACTCTAAACTAGCTTCAGCAATTTTTACTAATTATCATTTACCAGTCAAAGAAATAACTTTAACCATGAATGTGGGTGTAAGTTACGATAGTGATTTGGAACAAGTTGAACGTATCACTGTAGAAGTTGCCAAAGAGGTTATGCAAGAAATCGCACCTGAATTAATAGCAAACGAGCCATATATCAGGTTTCATACTTTTGGTGATTTTAGTATAGATTTTACTCTTTATATGCGGGTAAATGAATACTTTGACCAGCGTATTGGCAAACATTTATTTGTGAAAAAATTGCATAAACGCTATCAGCAAGCCGGAATTTCAATTCCTTTTCCTGTTCGGGATGTGTATGTGCAAAATAACAATGATTGACAGTGGAATAATTAATATTCTTGTACACGACAGTTGCACCTGGGAACAGGAATTTTCGAGTTATAAAGGCGATAGTTGAGGATCAGCCGCTCATACTAGTAGCTAGGATATTTTAGGAAAGCGATCGCACTCTAGCAAGTTTCAAAATTCTGTTGTACCAATACACTTTGAGAAGTACCGTCTTAGCATCGATAGGGTGTGTTGTCGCCAAGCGCCGCACCACAAGTGATTTTCGGTGCGTTAGGACGAAAGTCCATAACACACCCTACCATTTAAAACAGGGCTGACGCAAAATTCTGAAAAAACAAACCACAAAGCACACAAAGAACACAAAGTAAGGGATTTTTAATAAATAAATTATTATCTTGTGGGATGGGTGTCCTCACCCGTCCCACTATTCAGGGCGGGCTTTCTGGCCTACCCCACAAGATAATTTGAGATATCTTCATATTTACTCAACTACAATACAAGTGTCCATTAGTGAGTTGTTAGTTGTCAGCTATCACTCATCAGTCATCAGCCATCAGTCATCAATCATCAGTCATCATAATGATTAATCAACTCGAAAACTATAATCCCAGCGACGTAGGTGAAATTAATGGTAACCTCTTGGGTTTACCGTTTGATTACGAGTCTGCAAACTTGATTGTTTTTGCCGTACCGTGGGAAGTCACCGTTTCCTACGGCGCAGGTACAGCCAACGGCCCACAGAGGATTCTCGATGCTTCAACTCAACTAGATTTATTCGATTTTGATCACCCTGATGGATGGAAACAAGGAATTTTTCTACAGGAAATTCCCCAAGATATTTTAGAGAAAAACACATACTACCGCACCTTGGCAGCAAAAATTATTGAACGATTAGCGCAAGGCAAACCACTTACAGAAACGCCAGATTTAACACCTGTCCTCACAGAAATTAATCAGGTTTGTCAACAGGTGAATCAATGGCTGTTTGTACAGTGTCAGGAAGCAATTAACAAAGGTAAGCGAGTCGCAGTCATCGGTGGAGATCACAGTTCACCGTTGGGTTATTTTCAAGCATTAGCAGCTAAATATTCCAATTACGGCATTTTGCACATTGACGCACATGCTGATTTACGCGACGCCTATGAAGGATTTGAATTTTCTCATGCGTCTATTATGTTCAATGCAATGAAAATACCGCAAATTTCTAAGTTAGTACAAGTGGGTTTGCGTGATATCTCTCACTACGAAGTACAAATGATTAACGAATCTAATAATCGCATTGTCGCTTATTACGATACAGCTATTAAACAAAAGCTTTATTCCGGAACAACTTGGCTTGATTTATGCCGAGAAATTATTAATCATTTACCTGAATACGTTCATATTAGCTTTGATGTGGATGGACTCGATCCAAAACTTTGTCCGAGTACAGGTACTCCTGTTCCCGGCGGACTGGAATTAGAGCAAACTTTTTGTTTGTTCCGAGAAGTGGTGAATAGTGGTAGAAAAATTATTGGCTTTGACCTTTGCGAAGTCGGTGATAGTGAGTGGGATGGTAATGTAGGTGCGCGTATCGTTTACAAACTGGCGAATTTGATGGATTTATCTCATTTGAAAGTGCTGAGTGCTGAGTAAGGGAGCAGGGGTGATGGGGCGATGGGGAGCAGGGGTGATGGGGAGAACTCCTGACAAATGACAAATGACAAATGACAAATGACAAATGACAAATGACAACTGACAAATGACAAATGACAAATGACAAATGACAAATGACAACTGACAACTGACAACTAACAACTAACTCCCAAGCCGATAAGCAAGTGCGACCCATTCGTTTAATCTTTCAGAATCGATGACCTCAAAACCTGCTGCTGTTAAGGCTGTCACAACATCTTCCTCGTGATCTGTGGTAAAACCAGCTGTAATTAGTAGTCTAGGATTTGCGTGAGTTTGACGAAGCGATCGCTGATAATCTCCAGCAAGGGCAATATGTACCCGTGCTAGGATATTGGCAACTATTAGGTCAAATGTCTGTTGTGGCTCGATTTTGGATACATTGTTGATTGTTTCTCCACCCATCCAATGTCCCATATCGCTACCAGATCCTAGGCTTCCTTGTATAACTGTCACCTGCTGTTCAACGTCGTTACAATGTATAGCATCTTGAGTGGCTTGTACGGCAATGATGTCGTTGTCTAATGCTAAAACTGTTGCACCAAGTTTTGCCATTGCAACGCTCAAAATACCTGAACCCGAACCCAAATCAAGGACATGCATCTGAGGAACGATGTACCGCTCAAGTAGTTTTAGGGCGAGAATAGTTGCAGGATGCAGACCACTACCAAAGGCGAGGGTAGTCTTTAGTTTCAATATTATTTCGTCTGTTGTTTCAGATTCATCACCTCCATCAGGAGGAACTACAATAAATTTTTTCCCAATGCGATGCACAAGAGGTTTAGGCTTGTCTACGCCTGTGAATTTTTCCTCAACTACAGCTGTTTCAACGGCTGTTGCAATTCCTGTACGGTGCAGTGGGGAAAGCAAATTGACAATTTTTTCCCTACGTACCCTTGAATGGACATCGTAAGGTAAATACAAACGAATGGTAAACGACCAATGAGAGTCTACTGCATCTGGTTCGGTTTGGTCGCTTGGGTGCTGTTCGTCATATTCTGTGATGTGAACATCATTCATATCGATGTTTTCCGCAAGCAGCGTACAAACCCAATCAACCGCTTCATGTGTTGTATCAAGGCTCAATTCCATTAACGGCATGTTCTTTTCCTTTTGTAGCTGCATTGCTGTCAACAGTCATCATTCATCGATCATCTTTCAACAATTTCAACCGCAATAACTTATTTCTTAGAGTTCCCTTGCAGTCCCTTATTTTAACGTGAGTTCGATGAACCTCTCCCCAACCCCTCTGTCTTGAAAAGTTCTGATGGTCGGAAGCCTCCGCTCAGACTTTTCGCTCCGACGCGGAGAGGGGCTTTGAAATCCTTGATAAAGAACGAAAAACTAAGGTTTTTAAGCCTCTGACGCCACTTGCTACAACGGGGGGAACCCCCGCAACGCAGTGGCTCCTCCTTTTAGGGGAGAGGTTTACCAGAGGGGTCTTTTAAATCTGTCGAACTCACGTTATTTTACAGCAATCCTAAAGCTTTGAAACTGCGGCGAGTAATTTCAATTCGAGCAGGAGCATCATCAGCATTACGCAAATCAATATTTGTAGCGAAGAAATATACATTATTTTTTTGTTCTAAATATCCCACAAACCAACCAATGTTAGGATTAACACTATTTGCCCAACCTGTTTTTCCTCGCAGTACATAGTTTGGGGTACTTTCAAAGACCATAATATCTTTAACTAAATCAAAAGTATGTTGGGAAAAAGGTAAATCTTGGCGATAGAGACGTTGCAGAAACTCAATTTGTTGTCTGGGTGTAATTCGCAGCGGCCCTTCTAACCAAAATCGATCAATCTGTTCAGGTGTACCAATTTGACGGTTTCCATAGCCGACTTGATTGATGAATTTCTGCATCCGTTCATGACCAATTTTTCTCGCCAATACTTGATAAAACCATACTGTGGAATTTTTGAAAGCTTGGCGAATATTCGTGTCTTGGTTCCAAGCAGGTATTTGGCGTTGAATACCGTCCCAAGTCAATACAGCTACGTCATTTGGAATTACGCCAGTCTCTAAGGCTACCAGAGAGTTAAAAATTTTGAAAGTTGAAGCGGGAAAGAATGCTTGCAAGTTGCGAGCAGCGTTGTGTTCGTAGAACTTTTTGTTGTTTTGGTCGTAAACTAGAATTGAACCTTCTATACCTAGTTCTTTAAATGAGCGCCCAAGGTCAACACCTTGAGCAGGAGGGATTGCAGAAACAAGCGAGGATGTGTCAATTGCTTGAGATTGTGCAGACATACCTCGGAAACTGCCAATGTTAACAAGTGTAAGCAGGATGCAAGTTGCGATCGCTACAGTCAAAAATTTCCTCATGAGAAAATAATATAATAAAGTGTGTAAACACTTTATCAGACTAGGTTTGAGCCAAGATAAATTACTCTACCATTCCTTAAAAAATATTTTCAATCCAAAATTCAAATTGAATTTGACAGTAGTAAGAACTATATCGAACAGTTAATTTGATGTTTACAATTCCAGTAATTGATTTAGTCGGCTTCACTAATGGTGATCAAAGAACTCGGCAAACTATAGTCAAACAAATTTATCAAGCTTGTCATGAAATTGGCTTCATGTACTTGCAAAATCCAGGAATCTCAAGAGACTTGGTTCAGCAAGTATTCACCCAAAGTAAATCTTTCTTTAATTTACCTTTAGCAGTTAAACAGCAACTTGCTTGGAGTAATGAATTCAACAACACAGGTTATGTTGGTATTGAAAGAGAACGTCTAGACCCCAACAAACCAGGCGACTTAAAAGAAGCATTTAATTTAGGCAAAGCCGAATTAGTTTCTCGCCAGGTATCTTCCATTTCTCCAGCCAAAGACCCTGCAATTATAGCTTTCTATGAAGGTTGCACAGAAATTGCTAACACAGTTTTGCAAGCATTTGCTTTGGCGTTGGAATTGCCAGAAGATTTTTTTACTATACGACATAATCAACAACAGCATACCTTGCGATTGCTCCACTATCCACCATTAAAGATACCAGCTAAACCCGAACAAGTGCGTGCAGGTGAACATTCTGATTATGGGAGTATTACTTTACTTTTCCAAGATCAAATCGGAGGTTTGGAAGTGCAAACAACTTCAGGAGAGTGGATTGCAGCCCCTTCAATTCCTGATACAGTAGTGGTCAACACTGGCGATTTAATGCAACGCTGGACAAATCATATCTTTTGCTCAACTAAACATCGAGTGATTATTCCCAATGACAACAGGGTGAAACAGTCCCGATATTCTATTGCTTTTTTCTGTCATCCTAATGATGATACAGAAATTGCTTGTTTGGATTCTCAAAAAGACCAGTCTATTTATCCACCCATCCTTGCAAAAGAATATCTTTTACAACGGTTACAAGCAACTTATGGAACTTAATACTATTTTCGACTTTGGATTGTCAATCGCCTTCTGTGTCTAGATTTTGTGAAGTATCTGTTGCAAACATTTTTTAAATTGGTATATAGCCATTTTCAATCCGGTGAGGTACAGGTATGCAAATAGACCTAACCCCCTAACCCCCTTCCCGAAGCGGGAAGGGGGAACAATTCAAAGCCTCTCTCCTTTTAGGAGAGAGGTTTGGAGAGAGGTCAAAATTGTACCTCACTAGTTTGAGAACCGCTATAAATTAGCTACCTGCTGAATTTAATTTCTGAGAAATTTATATCGATTGTATCTGAAGTAATTAAGTCTGCTGCTTCTTGTAAAAGCTCTTTTTGTTCCTGTTGAATGTCTGCTAAACGACTAGAAATTTCTGCTAATCTTTGCTGCTTATTTTGAGAAAGTGTTTGAGAGTCTGTAGGTAGAAAAAGTGGTGTATCATCAGTTTGTTTAGCAACTGTTATTTTTTGAATCACTAAACTGCTAACTTTGGTCAAGGATAAAAAGCTAATTTTGATCAAACTGGAAATTATTTTGAACGGTAATTGTAATATTGACCAACTTGCTGTTTCAATCAAGCGAATAATTGCTTTAATGATACTCCAGATTAGAGCTATACCAAAAAGCAAAATTATTAAACTAATAATTGGATGATTAACTGCCCAATTTAGTATTTGAATCAGTCGCAACAATGTGGGATGTTGTATTAGCCAATCATTCACAGAGTCAGTGATGACTTTGCCAACACCAAGAGCGATCGCATCTTGAACTGCTGTCGATGTTGTATTCTTGACTTGTTCGGCTGTTTGCCAACTTTGTTCTAGAGAACCTTTAGCTTGCTCAAGAGAAGTCGTAACTGTATCAATTGCTTGATTAGTCGTTTGCGTAGCGTTTGTCTTTAAAGACTCTCCAACTTGCTGTGCTGAGTTGCTAAAAGAGTTAACGCCTTCACCAACAAAATTTTTGAAGTTTTGCAAGCTTTGCAAAACTCCTTCAGGCAAATGTATGTCTACTTGAGATGCCATAGAATATTTCACCGAGGCTGAAATCGAACTCGCAACCCATCTTTAGGGTGATTCATGGGCAGTCGCGCTACATCTAAACTTTGATTAGGCAATATGTCCCAATGATAGCCACGTAGAAGATGGGCAAGAACAATCTTCATTTCCATTTTGGCAAAGGCTATGCCTATACAGATGCGTGGGCCACCGCCAAAACCAATTAAACTAAAAGGATATTGTTTGTTTTCTTGACGCTGGGGGCTGAAACGGTCTGGATCAAAACGTTCTGGTTGAGGGTAAATTTCCTCTAGGTGGTGAGTTACGGTTATTGAATAAAGCAATTGCCAACCAGCTGGAACATAAAAACCATTATATTCAAACTCTTTGACAACACCACGGAACCCCCCATTAACAGGCGGATGAAGTCTCTCAACTTCCGAGAAAATTTGGTCTAAATAAGGCATTTGACTTAATTGTTCTAAGTCTAAACTACCTTTACTAGCAAGTTGTAGTTGTTCTTGTCTAGCACGTTGCAAAATTTCTGGATTCCTAGCCAATTCTACACATATCCAAGTCAGCATGGAAGTTGTAGTTTCATGTCCTGCAAAGACTAACAGTAATGCTTGGGCAATCAGTTCTTTCTCAGTGAAGCTGTTACCATCTTCATCTTTAGCTTGTATTAACAAACTCAGAGCATCTTGGGTAGGATGTTGCTGACGTTCTCTAACAACTTTGGCAATATATTCTAGAATCTGATTGCGAGCTGCTATAGCTTTACCCAGTGTAGTAAATGGTAAAGGTAGTGGATTAATCGCAAAAAAACCATTTGTTAATTGTTTAAATAACTGACTAAATCGCTGATTCTCAGAGCCAGCATTAGTACCTATCAATAACTGACTAGCAATATCAAATGTTAGTTGTTTAAATTCGTCCATCCAGGTAAATTCTTGTTTCTCCTCCCATTTTTTTAAATAACTAAGTGTGATATCCTCCATTTTGCTTACATAATTTGCCAATACTGGCCCATGTAGCGCTGGCATCATTAGGCGACGGTTTTTACGGTGTTCCTCTCCATCTTGCAGAAACAGAGATTCACCTAACAAGGTTTTGAAATTCTTCGGCCATCCCTCACGCCAAGAAAAATACTCCATATGCTTAGCAAGCACAAATTCAACGGCTTCTGGCCCTGCTATCACTACAGTTGGTCTGCCAAAAAGATTGGTTTTGGAGATGGGCCCATATTGCTGATAGCGCTTGTTAACAAAGTCGTAAGGCTCAGTAATAAAGCCAAGTGTCTCACCTAAAACAGGTAGACCAAAATTTCCTGGTGGTAATTGCTTTTTGTTCATATGTTAATTGAATTAGTTTGTCACAAAAAATAATATCAAGTTCGGTTAATTAGTTATAGTTCCCACAATCATTGCACCCCACTCCTAACCACTTCCACCCCCCTTTCATCCCTCACAAGTGTAGGTTTTTTACATGGGTATGAGTCCATACTTGCTTATCAGCCTTTTGAACCCACTCAAAACTTCAAGATTCAATTTTCTAATTGCTGGAACACTTGAGTCATCGTTTCACAACTCGGTGAAAAATTATGGATTCATACACAACCGAGAAAAATGAGATTCATAATCCTACATGTTGACCACGTAATCATCAGGGTTTTAGCCTTCGTGTAAAAAACCTACACCTGTCATGCCTTACCAAGGAGGGGACAGAGGGGGGTAAGCGTAGCTTTGGTGGGGTGGGGTTCTTTGGTTTTAATAAGCAATCAAGCGGACATAATAGAATTCAGTTTAAGATGAATTAATAATATTTGAAAGTTATCAACAATAGAGGTGTCCTCAATGGCTAAGTCTGCAATGCTGGTATCTTTGCGACGCGCTTATAAAATTGCGAGAGCATCGATCAAAATGGGTATTCCTACGGATGAATTAGTTGATATTTTAAAACAAAAAACTAATCGTCGGCGAATACTTTACGGAGGTTTAGGATTAGCAAGTGCATTAGCTGCGGCTACCTGGCATGGTGGACGTGATTCTACCGCTTTTGCCATCATTCCTAAAGTACTGGTGGTGGGTGCGGGAATTGCTGGATTGACTGCTGCTTACCGCTTGCGACAAGCTGGAGTTCCTGTAGACATCATTGAGGCTAGAAACCGTGTCGGGGGTCGGATACGTAGTTTATCGAACGCAGCAAATACTGGCGTTACAGTAGAATTGGGTGGAGAATTTATTGATACAGATCATACAAGTTTGCAAAAATTAGCCACAGAACTAGGTTTGACAATAGCTGATTTAATTGCTGCTGATGAAGGATTAGTCAAAGAAACATGGTATTTTCAAGGACGTCAAATTTCGGAATTAGAAATTATTACTTACTTCATTCCTTTAGCACAGAAAATTGAACAAGATTTAGCTGCTATTGGTGATGAATCTGTAAATTATCGTTCTCACAATCAAGCAGCGATCGCTTTAGATCATACATCAATTACACAGTACTTAGAACAAGCAAGGATTAATCCAATCCTGCAAGAAATGCTGGATGTTGCTTATACTGCTGAATATGGGCGAGAAGCCGCAGAACAATCTTGTTTAAATCTGCTGTTTTTGATTGGTACTAATACTGATGAATTTTCCGTTTATGGAGAGAGCGATGAACGCTACACCATTCGTGGTGGTAACCAACAAGTACCCCGTCTGTTAGCAAATTTTTTAGCAAATAGTATCGAAATAGATACAGAATTAGAAGCTATTAGTATTCGTCCAGATGGTCGCTATCGAGTTAGTTTACGGTCTGGCTATAGAACTTTTAATCGTACCTACGAAAAAATTTTACTGGCATTACCTTTTAGCACTTTACGCTTAGTGGCGCTGAATGTCAATCTACCACGAGTCAAACAAAAAGCGATCGCTGAATTAGGATATGGTACAAATGCGAAATTAATTACAGGTTATCAACAAAAGTTGTGGCGGACT
Organism: Nostoc sp. NIES-4103; assembly: GCF_002368335.1. Lineage (GTDB taxonomy): Bacteria > Cyanobacteriota > Cyanobacteriia > Cyanobacteriales > Nostocaceae > Amazonocrinis. The sequence goes on from NZ_AP018288.1 coordinate 5,060,677, forward strand.
CGCTATAATTCAACAGCAGCAACGTTTATTGATACAGGTTACCAAAACACTTGGGAAGCCAGCCGTTATCAACTCAGCCCCAAAGGTGTGATTACTCAGTTTACTGGTGGTCAAAATGGTTTATCTTTGGGCAAAGGTTCAGCAGAATCTCAAGCCCAAATATTGCTGCCACAATTAGAGCAGATTTTCCCCAAAATTACAAAGCAGCGCCAAGGCCAAGCCATCCGCGCCTATTGGCCTGGTGAACAGTACACACAAGGCTCCTATAGTTGTTATTTGCTAGGACAGTGGACAACAATAGCTGGGTCTGAACAAAAACGTGTAGGCAATTTATTTTTTGCTGGTGAACACTGCTCCCAATCTTATCAAGGTTATATGGAAGGCGGCTGTCAAACAGGTGAAGTTGCAGCCAAGAGAATCCTTAAAGATTTAGGTTTGCCAAATATTCATATTCTACAGAAACAGCCAATTAATAATTATCAACCACATCGGTATCGCAAAATTCCAAGACATCAGCGTTTTTCTGACGACTTGACTCAAGAGTAAAGTTACTTACCTGGGCGATTAGAAATCTCGTCTACACGAGACTTTACCCACCTCCGTGGGTTTGAAATTGCTGATTTTGTGTTAGTCCGCGTTCGCGTAGCGTTCCCCAGGAAAGATTGTAGTTACCGGGTTTAATTGTGCCACCGTAGACGAAGATACCAGGGATATTCATGCGAGCGATCGCTAGCATTGCCCCTGGCATATTTTTATCGCAACTACCACTTTAATCGAACAATGGCTAAGCCTTTTTAGTAGACTTTTGAAGAAGAATTCAGAAGTCAGAATTCAGGAGTCAGAACAAGAGCGTGGGGGATTCAGACCCACCACTAATTGAAGACCACGCAAGAGCGAAGATTTAGTGGGGGTGCAAAAACGCGCCCTTTTCATCCGCCACTCGTACAGAATACCCAACTGAATTCTGACTCCTGACTCCTGAATTCTGTTTGATAAAGGTAAAGCTTTGGCTATTTAGTGGTATGCTTATTTCCCTTGTGCTGTATTAGATGGTTAAACATTCGACCAAGAAACACCAAAGGGATACCATCTATCTGAGTATATAGCAATCCTATTTGAGTTGTAAAAATTATCGAATTGCTAAAGCGCCAAGAACGCCAAGGAAAGAAAGAGAGAATTTCACGAATGATTTAGAACTATTATAATATGCTTTAGCATCAAATCAACGCATTGTTAAGAGTTCCCTCTGTACCCAAGTCATTTCCCGAATCAAATCAGATTACTGTGTCTTTTTTAATATCATTACGGAATGACGAATATTTATCTAAATCTTTGTAGCCAATAATTGCACGAATGTAAGGAAAAAACCAGTAGATAAACCAAAATTGACCAGAATGTCGTTTGAGAAATGCCGCCCAAATTTTGGGAGGAAAGGCTTTAACTTGGAATGCCCTGTGCAAACGTTCTCGTATGGGAAGGTTTGTGTCTACCCAACTACCTCGAACAGAGTTCCTCGAACATAGACCAACATATCCTGAAGCTATCCATATTTTGCAACCTAATTTACGAGCTCTTAGTCCATAATCTATATCTGCCATTGTGTGGATAAAAATAGAATCTATATTACCTACCTTTTCCACAACACTATGAGGAATGAGTACGATATTGCCCTGCATTGTGTCACACTCTTTTGGTTCATTTCCCGGTTCCACAGGATTAAATGTATGGGAAAACATACGTTTTGAGCGTATCCTTCCTCCATAGGTATGCTTCCCTGTAATCGGATCTTTTACAGAACCAACAATTATAGAATCTGGATAACCATGCTTTGCCAAGTCTTGGTGTGTACTCAGCAAATGAGATAGTCCATTAGGTTCAAGTAAAGTGTCATCATTCAGCCAAACATAGTAATCATAACCTTGTTTGAGCGCATGAGAAAATGCTAAACGCATTCCCCCAGCCCAGAATAAATCTCCATTTCCCTGAATAATGTTCACTTTTGGATAGCTATGACTGACAGCTTCGGAAGTACCATCAGAACTTCCATCATCAACAAGATAAACATCAAAATTTGCATTTTGTTGATAAAGAAATTCAAGGCAAGCTAAAGTAATGTTACGTCTATTATGACAAGTGATAAGTATAGCTAAATTTTCTGACATACAGCGTATTTCAGGTTTATAAGGTACAGTAGTAAAAGTACGCAAACCTGTTTTTTAAAAGTGTGGGATTAATCGAATCAAACGTATCAGCAGGAACGGTATAAACCTAGTGTAACTTACTTATCTGCTATCTGTTGTATCACTTGAAAACATAGTATGAGAGTATGCTTTAAAACTTGGTTACTATTGTAATAAAGTTCACAAATTTTACGCTTACAAATGAGATGAGGATAAGCTTTTGGGAGCAACGCTTCGGAGAGTGAGATGGCAGAGCTGGGGGAGCTGGGGAGGCTGGGGAGGCTGGGGAAGAGGAATAAATTAAGTGTATTTTTCATATTTTAAGTAGCAAAAAGGACTATATTTTCTCTTTTCTCCCCCAGCTACCCCAGCTACCCCCGCTCCCAAGCGCTCATTTCACGATGATCTCACGCTCTTTGCGCGTTGCTCCCTAAGCTTTTCTAGTTTTTGACCTATCATAATTCTACTTTTAAACTTTGGATGATTGGAAATAGCCGTATTTTCTCAGCAAAGGCCAAGTTAAGCTACTAACAATAGCTTTATCTATAGGTTTCATTCCTTTTTTCCATCTATCATCTAACCGTAAATCCACTAAACCTTTTTTAGTAGTGCTACTTGGGCTTCCCCCAAATATGTGATTAACAGACAATTTGGCTTGATTATCTTCTATAAAATTAATATTTGCTTCTTCTTCTTGCAAGAAGTTTAGTAATGCTTGCAAACCTGTTTTTGGGTTTTGAATAAAATCTTCATAGTTTATTCTCATGTAACGTTCAGGAGACCGTTTTAAGAACATCTCTACTGCTGAATTTTTCAAAGTCCAAGATAAAGCACCATGTACAGGATTATACCACTGGCTTAATGGTTCATTCTTGGCTTTATGTTGTTGCAAAGAGTAACAAACAGCGTAAGACTCACGCACTAAATGAACAACATATAAATCAATATTATCAAGCTTTGTTAAAGTACTACCATACCAAATAAGTTTTGAAGAATCAACAATTACCTTAGCACCAGTGCAAGATTGAATTGCTTGATAAAGCTTTTCTAGACTTGTGATATATTCTCCAGCACTGTCTTTTAATGAAGATTCTGTCAAATTTCCCAAAGATTTAATAAATAAAGTTCGTGTTTCTTGTTGTAATCTAGCTATTTTATGATAATCAATTTTTTCAATACCACCAAAAGCTTGATTTAGTATATTTTGCCAATATCCACATTCCTTAAATAAAGCACCACATGCACATGGGTTATCTTTTATTAAACCATCTTGCCAAATAAACTTTATTTCTCCAACAGTAACAAAACCATCTATTTGCCCCAATAACCTGTTGAGAATTGTACTACCGCTGCGTTCAAAACCTGCTATATACAGTACTTTAATTTTTTGATTCTGCATTTTAAGCAACCTCTAATATATTCAAATTTATTTGAACAGTGATGAAACTTTATATCAGCAGAGACTATCTTTATAATCAAATTCAGGCTGGCATTTATATCTGCATGGATCAGCAATCCACTCTTAGATTTGTACCACACCTTGTCGATTATTTTACCACTAAAACTATGTTTCTCGTCTTTTTTTGTTTGCATGAGGTACAAAAGTTACGGGTTTTGAGGCAGGAGGCAGGAGGCAGAAACTCTCCATATCTTTATATCTGATGAATTAGTTCTACGTTTTGTACCTCATTTACTTGCAAACTGCTGTAATGCGTTCATGTAATAGGGGTAATGCCCAACTTCCTCTTACTTGGGGAATCCAAACTATAGTACTATAGCCTTGTCCCAAGGTTACTGGCTTTGAACCGCACATTGGTTGCGCTTGATGTTCATAGGTACATTCTTTAGAGTGTGAAAGCTTCCAGTCTTGGCCAAGCTGTATGGTCTCCTGCTAGAACAATTGGCTCTGTGTGCGGAATTTATTTAGTTGACACCTATGCTTGGGGGTTCCCCCCCTATGAGCGATTGTCGCGCATGATTTCCCGACAGCCTTTGCGACTGGCGTTCAACAACTTCAAGCGGGATGATTTATTTCTTGGAGTTCTTTTTCTGGTTCGTCAACTACTGGTTCTGGCTGCGGTGTTTGTTCCTCTTCTTCTTCTGGCAAACCGTAAATTGACCTGTATAACTTCACATATTGCTTGGCAGATTGATACCAACTGAAATCTTGACTCATGCCACGTTTCTGGAGTTCTTGCCATTGGGGTTTGAAACGGAAGCCTTCCCAAGCCCTAATCATGCTGGTGAACAAGTCTAGGGGTTCATAACGGTCAAAGCAATAACCAGTACCAGCTGCATTCATCGGGTCATAGTGCGATACTGTATCAACTAATCCCCCTGTACGGCGAACAATGGGCACAGAACCGTAACGTAAAGCCATCATTTGGCTGATACCGCAAGGTTCAAAACGGCTGGGCATCAAGAAGGCATCAGTACCAGCATAGATGCGGCGTGACAGAGCATCATTATAAAGTAGATAAGTTGCCATGCGTCCAGGATAGCGGGATGCTAGCTGCCACATTTGAGTTTCATAGTAGCGATCGCCTGTCCCCAAAAGTACAAACTGGGCATCTGTATACGCCAAAAAACGATCTAGAATTTGTATTACTAAATCTAGCCCTTTTTGTTCTACTAACCTTGTCACCATGCCAATTAAGAAGGCATTAGAATTAACTTCTAATCCTACTTCTTCTTGCAGAGAAACTTTGTTAGCTTTGCGTTTCTCTAGTGTATCGGCTGTAAAAGTTTGAGCAATGTACTTATCATTTGCTGGGTTATAAACCTCGGTATCAATACCATTAACAATCCCAGATAATTTACCACTAATAAAAGACAGCAAACCTTCTAATGTTTCACCATAAGTCGCTGTTTTGATTTGTTCAGCATATGTCGGAGAAACTGTATTTACCCTATCAGCATATTGCACAGCCGCTGCCATTGTGTTGTGTCCTTGCATATACCAGGGACACCAAGTAATTTTCTCCAAATACCAACGCCACGGCCCTTGATAAGCCAAGTTATGAATGGTAAAAACAGTGGTTATATCTGGATCTTGGTGCAACCACACAGGAATCATACCTGTGTGCCAATCGTGGCAATGGACGATTTGTGGTTTCCAGTAATTCCAGCAAAATTCAGCTGCACCATTAGCAAATAAGGTAAACCGCCAGTGTTCATCTTCCCCATCATAAATCCGGCGGGGCGTGAAGGCAGGATGTCCAAATAAGTACAAGGGAACATCAGTACCAGGCAAAACGCTTTCGTAAACGGCAAAGTCCTGGAACATGGCATAACCCCACCAAATAGGGTCTTTGGGAATCTCCATTTTGTCTGGTAGGAAGCCATAGTAAGGCATGAATATCCGCACATCATGCCCCATTTGTTTTAAGATTTTGGGCAATGCTCCCACAACATCACCCATTCCTCCTACTTTCGCAACGGGAGCTGCCTCTGCTGCAACGAATAGAATTCGCATGGTAATTTTATTTTCCCCTGTTTTGGTTAGACAGTTGATCGGTAGTTAGTTGATAGTTGTCAGTTGTCATTTGTTAATTGTCAGTAGTCAGTTGTTGGTTGTTCTTGACCACTAACCACTGACTACTGACTACTGACCACTGACCACTGACTACTGACCCTTCGGGTTCGCCAGTTGCTCATGGGGGAAACCCCCTCTTGGCCGCACTGGCTCACCACTGATTACTTATCTAATCACATCGCTTGCTCAATAATTTAAGAACCGCGCTGAATTTCAGCAAAGATTTCTGAGAGAATTTCTTGCGCTCCCTGTTGCCGCAGCAAGTGTGCTAGTTCTGTACCAATGGCTTCGGCGTTGCTGGCTTTGCCTGTGATACTGTCTTTTACCAACTTTTGACCATCCACACTAGCGACTATACCTGTTAATGTTAAATTATCACCTTCGATTTCTGTATTTACACCAATAGGTACTTGACAGCCGCCTTCTAGATCCCGTAGGAATGCTCTTTCGGCAAGACAACGATCGCGTGTTGGGGGATGTTCGATAGCTTTGAGTAGGGAGATTAATTCACTATCGTCAGCACGGCATTCTATCCCTAACGCTCCTTGTCCAACGGCGTGGAGGGAAACTTCTTTAGGTAGAACTTGATGGATGCGATCGCTCATTCCCAATCTTTCTAACCCTGCTGCTGCTAAAATCAAAGCATCGTACTCGCCTGCATCCAGTTTTGCCAAGCGTGTATTCAAGTTGCCCCGCACATCTTTAAATGTAAAGTGAGGAAATTGGTGGCGTAACTGTGCTAGTCGCCGCAGCGAAGATGTACCGATGACTGCACCTGCTGGCAAAGTGTCAATTTGTTTGTCTTTATACTTGTCATGCACCACCAAAGCATCTGCTGGATTTTCCCGTTCTGTAATCGCTGCTAAGGTTAACCCTTCTGGTAAATGAGTCGGCAAATCCTTGAGGGAATGAACTGCAAAGTCAATCTCTCGGTTGAGCATTCCCACTTCCAGTTCTTTGGTAAACAGTCCTTTATCGCCAATCTTGGCTAATGCTACATCCAAGATTTTGTCGCCTTGGGTAGACATGGTATGGACTTCAAAAGTAATATCTGGATAGCTTTTCTTGAGTTGCTCTTGTACCCAATAGGTCTGAACCAGAGCAAGTTGGCTTTTGCGAGAACCAATACGGATAGTGCGGGTGGCACTAGAAATAACTGAAGTCATAAAACAATATGTCAAACCAGGCGATAATTTCACTTTCATCTAGACTACCGCAGTGGGTGCCTTACCGGATTGCGATCGCTTAATTAACCTAAAATTTATTTTTACTTCCCTTTACATTTATTTACATTGTTTCAATTTCTCAACTGCTACCTCCATCACTCTTGGCTCCTTACTCAACACTACTGTTAAAGGTCGCCTTGGAGATATTCTTGTAATTCTTGGGTGCGCTGTTTTGTATTTTTTTCCAGACAGCCGAAATAAATAGTAGGAGCAACACTTCCTCCTTCATATTCACTTTTCTCAAACTCACAACTAGTATCTCGAAACTTAATCCACGCTGACTGTGCAGCAATCAATTTCTGTTTTCTAGACCTTGACAACTTTGGTAACAATTGTTGATAAACTTTATTTAATTTTTGATCAGCATTTTGATAAGACAACTGGGCACATCTATTAATTTCTAATTGAGTTTGAGCATGATTGCAGTTGAGTTGTTGAGCTAATTGCATTTTACTTGCTGCGATCGCAGTATAAATATTCAAACTGCTAAAACTTGCCATACTGACAAACAAAAGTATGAAATGACGCATATGATATCAGGAATTGTTCAAGCTTGATTTCATCTTAATTTCATTTTTAGATGAAAGACTAGTAAAAGAGTGCATTTTTACAAGTTAAAAGCACTTTTGAGCGATCGCCATTCCTTCCGTCCCATACTTAAGGACTTTTGATAGCGATGTATAAGTCTTTGCGTTTCCACACACCGAAAGCTATTGGTTGTGTTTCTAGCACATTCCTGAGTCTGCTGTTATTAGCAAGTCCTACAGTTATTATGGCTCATGGCGGACATGGAAATGAATTTCATACTGAAACTGAAGCCACTCATAATAATACTTCTATTCGGGTTGATGCTGACACAGCCAAACGTTTAGGAATTAAAATCGAGCCAGTCCAGCGTCAAAGGTTAGCCGTAGGTATTAAAACTACTGGGCAAATCGAAACTCTTCCCAGCCAAAAAGTAGAATTAACTACTCCAATTCAGGGAGCGAAAGTAGTTAAATTGTTGGTAGAACCTGGTGCGTTAGTAAAGCAAGGTCAGCCTGTAGCCGTTGTAACCAGCCCAGATTTAGTGACATTGCGTGTAGAATCTCAAGAAAAATTAGTACAAGCACAAGCTGATTTACAACAAGCCCAAGCTGACTTAAAATTAGCTCAACAAAACTACGATCGCTATCAACAAATAGCTACATCTGAAATTGCCCAAGCACAGAGTCAAGTTGATTTTGCCCAAGAAAAGTATAGTAAAGATAAACAATTAGCTGATACTGGCGCTTTACCTCGGCGTAATGCTTTAGAATCTCAAACTCAGTTAGCACAAGCAAAAGCTGACCTTACCAAAGCATCTAGTCAGCGGGATGTGATTTCGGCAGAAAATCAACTTAAACGCGCTCAAGCAGCAGTCCAGCTAGCAAAATCAAATATCATTCGTAGCAGTAATATCTATCAAACCCGACTTTCTCAACTAGGAACTATTGCTAATTCTCAAGGATTAGTGACAATAACTGCTCCTATCTCTGGTAAGGTTGCTGATAGAGAAGTCACGATTGGGCAAACTTTTAATGATGCTGGTGGCAAACTGATGACGATTATTAATGATAGTCAACTTTTTGCAACAGCGAACATTTATGAAAAAGATTTAAGCAAGGTTAGAACTGGTCAAAGAATTATTTTAAAAGTTGCTAGTCTGAGCGATCGCACTTTTTCAGGTCAAATTTCCCGCATTGGTACCGTGGTAGAAGGAGACACAAGAATTGTACCAGTACAAGCACAAGTGAATAACTCTCTTGGGCAACTCAAATCTGGAATGTTTGCAGAACTGGAAATTTTAACAAACCAAACATCACCAGCTATTTTAGTTATTCCTACCTCAGCAGTAGTTGATGCCAACAATAAAAAAGTTGTCTATTTGGAAAATGGTAATGCTTTCCAAGCTGTTGAAGTGACTCTAGGGCAAACTTCTGGAGATATGGTTGAGGTTAAAAGTGGTTTGTTTGAGGGGGATATGATTGTCACTCAACGCGCACCACAACTTTATGCCCAATCATTGCGGGGTGGGGGGGAAGTTGAGGAGCAGGGGAGGGAGGGAGCAGAAGAGAAACAAGTCAGTTCTAATTCGTCGCTTCCCTGGTTGGCTGGAGTTGGGGTTGGAGTTGCAATAGCTACTATCGCTTTTATGGGTGGTGTTTTCTGGTCAAACCGACGTAACAAGCCTCAATTATTATCTGCGATGGTGGAGCCTACGCAGAACACATTACCAGATTCTTCTAATAGTTCTGCAAACCCAGATAATAACCATCACGCATCTGATTCTGAACCAAAATTCACCATTATCAATAAAAATACTCAACTATAAAAATGCTGAGTGCGATTATCAAATGGGCGATCGCTCGCCGTTGGTTAGTCATCCTTGGTACAATTATCCTGACTATTTGGATATTTCGGACAATTATCCAAATGCCCTTGGATGTATTTCCTAGCTTTGCACCACCGCAAGTTGAAATTCAAACAGAAGCACCAGGACTTGCACCAGAAGAAATCGAATCTTTGGTCACTTTATCAATTGAAAGTGCAATTAATGGTACTCCGGGAGTCACAGCAGTACGCTCATCTTCAGCTGCGGGAATATCCGTTGTCAAAGTTATCTTTAACTGGGGTACTGATATCTATCAAGCTCGGCAATTAGTAACAGAGCGATTACAACAAAGTTATAGTAAGCTGCCTTCAGGGGTAGAAACACCGCAAATTTCCCCTACAAGTTCTCCTATTGGCACTGTCTTACAATATGCTTTTACTTCCCAAAATACTCCTTTGATGGAAGTGCGGCGGCTTGTTGATTGGCAAGTGACAAATCGCCTGTTAGCTGTGCCTGGTGTTAGTCAAGTTGTGGCGTATGGTGGCGATGTCCGCCAATATCAAGTATTAGTTGATCCAGCAAAATTAAGAGCCTTTAATGTCACTTTAGAAGATGTAGAACAAGCTGCCAAAGCTGCCAATATTAATGCTCCTGGTGGCTATTTAATTACTCCTGACCGAGAAAAGTTAATTCGAGGAATTGGACGAATAGAATCTATTGAAGAATTAAAGCAATCAGTAATTACTGCTCGCAATGGTACACCTGTGAAAATTTCTGATGTAGCTGATGTGCAAATTGGTGCAGCTATTAAACGAGGTGATGGCAGTTTTAATGGTGAAAAGGCAGTTATTGTAATGATTAATAAACAGCCTCAAGTTGATACTCCTACTGTCACCCGTGCCATAGAAGCCGCAATGTCAGAGATTCAAACAGGATTACCGAAAGATATCAAATTTTTCCCAACTTTTCGTCAAGAAAACTATATTGATGCTTCTATAGAAAATGTTCGAGAAGCTTTAGTTGAAGGTAGCATGATTGTTGCTTTAATTCTCATTCCTTTTTTAATGAATTGGCGCAACTTAGCTATTTGTTTAACTGCCCTACCTTTATCTTTGTTAATAGGAGTATTATTACTCAATTGGTTGGGACAAGGTTTAAATACTATGACTTTGGGAGGGTTAGCAGTAGCAATTGGTTCAGCCGTTGATGATGCAATTGTTGATGCTGAGAATGTTTACCGTAACTTGCGAGAAAATAAATATTCTCCTCACCCGCGCCCGGTTTTAGATGTTGTATTTGATGGCTGTCAAGAAGTACGCGATTCAGTATTTGGAGCTACCATAATTACGATAGTTGTGTTCTCGCCAGTTTTTGCTTTGACTGGTGTTGAAGGTAGCATTTTTATCCCTATGGGATTAGGTTATATGGTAGCAGTAATCGCCTCAAGTATCACAGCATTGACGGTGACTCCGGCTTTATGTGCTATTTTACTGCCTTATGGTCGCTTGCCAGAAACAGAACCTTGGGTAGCGAGATTTTTTAAGCGACTTTACTATCCTTTATTAACATTTTCTCTCAAACGTTCAGGAATTGTTTTAAGTTTAGCGATCGCTAGTGTGGTAGCTGCTGCTTTGATTGTCCCTACCTTTGGCAGAATATTTTTACCAGAGTTTCAAGAGCAAACTTTAGTAAATACCCTAACTCTTTATCCGGGGGTTTCTCTGGAAGCTACTAATGCAGCCGGTGAAGCACTTCAGAACGCACTTAAGGAAGACTCTAGATTTCCTTATGTGCAGTTGCGTTCTGGACGTGCGCCAGGCGACTCTGATGCGGCGGGAGTAAATTTAGCACATTTGGACATTGAGTTAAGCGAAGCAGGGATGAAAGACAGGAAGGGAACGATAGAGAAGCTACGAAAGGAATTTGCTAAATTACCAGGAGTAGCACCAAACATTGGCGGTTTTATCTCCCATCGCATGGATGAAGTGTTATCTGGAGTTAGGAGTGCGATCGCAGTTAAAATTTTCGGTGCTGATTTAGAACAACTCCGCACCATTGGGAAACAAGTTGATGATGTGATGAAAACCGTGAATGGAGTTGTAGATTTACAACTAGAACCCCAAATCCCAATTGAACAAATACAAATTAAGTTTAATCGTGCTGCTGCATCACGATATGGTTTAACTATAGGAAAATTGTCGGAAATTATTGAAACTGCTCTCAAGGGACGAGTAGTTTCTCAAATTCTAGAAAAACAACAAACTTTCGATTTAGTTGTCTGGTTAAAGCCAGATGTACGGCAAAACTTGGATAGTATTGGCAACTTATTAGTTGATACACCCAATGGGCAACCAATTCCTCTCGCACAGGTTGCTGCAATTGAAAGCGGTACCGGTGCGAACACTATCAATAGAGAAAATGTATCTCGATTGATTGTAGTTTCTGCTAATGCTAGTGGTAGAGATTTACGTTCTATTGTCAATGAAATTCAAACTAAAGTTAAGCAAAAAGTACAGATACCTGCTGGTTATTATATTCAATATGCAGGACAATTTGAGGCAGAAGAAAGAGCAACTCAAAATATTTTAATTTCGAGTGCGATCGCTTTTGTAGCAATTACAGTCATCATGTATCTTTCAGTCAAATCTATTCCTTCTACCGCCATGATTATGATTAACTTGCCATTAGCATTAGTAGGAGGAGTATTTTCCGTAGCTTTGACAGGTAAAGTTTTATCTATCGCTTCTCTAGTAGGTTTTGTCACCTTATTCGGTGTTGCTACCCGCAATGGTTTGTTACTTGTGGATAATTACAATACTAAATTTGGTGAAGGTATACCACTTAAAGAAGTTTTAATTAAAGGCTCAATGGAACGCTTAAACGCCATTTTGATGACAGCTTTTACCTCTGCTTTAGGATTAGCACCTTTAGTAATTGAAAGTGGCCCTGGAAAAGAAATTTTACAACCACTTTCGATAGTTGTATTAGGCGGCTTGTTTACTTCTACGGCATTAACTTTAATGATATTACCAGCTTTATATGCCAAATTTGGGAAATTATTGCTACCTCAGCGTATTACGCCAGTTGTAGAGAATGGCAAAGGATTCGATTTGTTTTAGTTAAGCATAAAGCAACTAGGTTTCTACTCAGCACTTTGTTACGGAAATAAACCAATGAAAACATTAAAAACTAGCTTAATTATTCTTGGAAGTTTCGGGCTATTATTAGGATCTTGTAGTAATACTAATCAAGTAGCTAATATAGAAAATAGTTCAGCTACTTCTACTTCAACTACTAAAACTCCATCTGTTCCCCCTTCATCTGCTACTAAAACAGATAGTGAACATGGTGCATCTCATGGAGGACAAGTTGTAGAGACAGGTAGCTATCATCTAGAATTTGTGCAAGAGAAGGAAGCAAGCGCAACTCACATAGATTTATACCTGCTAAAAGGTGAAAATCACCAAACAGTACCTAATGCAAAAGTAACGGCTCAAGTTCAGCTACCTAATGGACAACAAAAGACAATTCCCTTATCCTATGATACCGATGGAAAACATTACACAGCAAAGTTAACTGAAAAAGCAACTGGTCAATATCAGGTAAAAGTTATTGCTGACATTGGAGGCGAAAAAGTAAATGGTAGATTTACTTTTGCTCAATAAAATTATAGTAAACATGTTAACTATCAATTACAGATAGATGATGCAATAATTCTGTAAATATGAGGATACTGTTAGTTGAAGATGAGCCAGATTTAGGGTCTGCTATTAAACGAACTTTAAATCAACAAAAGTATTTAGTTGATTGGGTGATGGATGGTAATGAAGCATGGATTTACTTAGAAAATAGCTCGGCACAATATACAGTAGCGATTCTCGATTGGATGCTTCCAGGCATTACTGGTTTAGAATTGTGTCAAAGACTGCGTTATGAAGGAAATCCTCTTCCTATCTTGATGTTAACAGCTAAAGATAGGATGGAAGATAAAGTTACTGGCTTGGATGCGGGTGCTGATGACTACTTGGTGAAGCCTTTTGGGATGATAGAATTGCTAGCACGATTGCGGGCTTTACAGCGCCGTTCTCCCCATTTCCAACCTCAACAATTGACTGTTGGTCATTTAACTCTAGATTATGGCAACAGTACAGTCATAAGACAAAATATAACAGGTGAGCAGCAAACAATTCTTTTAACTAATAAAGAATTCCAACTATTAGAATATTTGATGAAGCACCCCAACCAGATTGTTTCTACTGAACAAATTCGCAATCAAATATGGGAAGTTAATGCCGAATCTAGTAGCAACGTAGTGGCGGCACAAATACGTTTGTTACGCCGCAAACTCACCAATAGCAACTGTCCTAACCTAATTGAAACTTTGCACGGTATGGGATATCGTCTTAAGTTCACTAATGAATCAAAATAAACTGTTTCGGCTCACTCGCATTCGTTTAGCTTTGTCTTACGCCATTGTTATGGGTTTGATTTTAAGCCTATGTGCCTTTGGTTTTTACAGAGCTGTGTTTCATGCTCATGTGGTGGCTTTAGACAGCGAAATCGAGTCTGTAGCGGGAACACTGCACGATAGTCTTGAACTCAAACTACAGTCACCCGGACGTTTAGAACCTTTAGCAGTTAAGCTATTTCCAAATATAGATAACTGTGGAATTCAAGCTACTAATTGTATTCAACAACAGCCGCATCCTCAACGCCATCTGCTTGGTATTGTTACTAAAACTAGCTACTATATACGTTTTTTTAATACTTCAGGAAAATTAATTGCTAACGCTGGTTATTATCCGGAAGGATTACCTGATATTTTTAATCAAAAAACTTGGCAATTTTACAGAGATAATAAAGGTCAAGAATACCATCAAATTACGCTATCGCTGCATACCCAAAATAATCAAGATTGGGGATATATGCAAGTAGGGCGAAGTCTAGAAGAATTTAATCATTACTTGGATAGTGTCAAACTAATTTTGGTATTAGGATTGCCAATGGCGATGGCTATGATTGCTGGTGCTAGTTGGTGGTTATCTGGATTAGCTATGCAGCCAATTTATCAATCCTATCGACAAATTCAACAGTTTACAGCAGATGCTGCACATGAGTTACGAACGCCTTTAGCTGCAACAGGTGCAACGGTAGAATCAGCACTTTTAATGTCACAAATCGACCCAGAAGAAACACGGGATATATTGCAAACTATACAACGTCAAAATCAAAGACTAACAACTTTAGTCGTTGATTTATTGATGTTAGCGCGTTTAGATAGACAAGCCCAAAAATTACAGCGTGAAGTTTGTTGTCTAAATGATATTGTTAGCGATTTAATTGAGGAGTTTGAAGCAATGGCAACTGCCGCAGGAATAAAGTTGACATCTTCAATACAAGTGAATCAAAATGTGAATATTACAGGAAATTGTGACCAGCTTTACCGATTGGTTTCTAATTTAATTGTCAATGCAATACAATACACACCCAGAGGAGGAGAAGTAACGGTTGTATTAGACTTCAATGACTATTATGCTGTAATTAAAGTGCAAGATACAGGTATTGGTATCCCAAAACACGAACTGACTCGAATTTTTGATCGTTTTTATCGGGTAAGTAGCGATCGCTCTCGTAGCGGTGGTGGTTCTGGCTTAGGATTAGCTATTGTTCACGCTATTACTCAAGCACATCACGGCAGCATAGATGTGCAAAGTGAATTAGGTAAAGGCAGTACCTTTACTATCAAGTTACCACTCAATATGCATCTGCTTGATGGTGTTCGTTCTACCTACTTGTTTAAGATGTTGTCCAATGCCAAACATAAATAGTTAAAGTTGCTTTTTGAGTGCTATTCACTTTCAAGAAATATAGGAAGTGGGGAGTGGGAAAAGAAAGTGTTTATTTGCTTTATAACAGGCGGTGCGTCGCCAGTGGGTTAGTTTCGAGCAACACAGTGAACAGGAAAGGGGCAAGGAAGTGTTTGTTTCATATGTTGTGGGTTTCAAACAACCTCTGGTCAAGAGCGCAAATATGCTGAGAATAATTTGCTATTTTATTGTTAAAAGCTGAAGTTTACATATATATGAATCGCTCTGCCTGCCTGATATTTAATCCGGTTGCGGGTCAAGGTGACCCAGAACAGGAACTACTCCAGATTAGGACTTTGTTAGAGTCGGAAATTGACTTAGATATTTATTTAACAACAGAAGAAGTCGGCGCTGACGAACTGGCGCAAGCAGCAGTAGAACGAGGTGTAGATGCAATTATAGCTTCTGGGGGTGATGGTACTCTCTCAGCAGCAGCAGCAGCAGTGGTAGCCACTGATATTCCGTTTGGTATTATTTCTCGCGGTACAGCTAACGCTTTCGCCACAGCTTTAAGGATTCCAGATACAATCGAAGCGGCTTGTCAGACAATATTGCAAGGATTCACCAAGAATGTGGATGTAGCTTATTGCAATGGTCTACCTATGGTACTGCTGGCTGGTGTCGGTTTTGAGGCTGAAACTGTAGAAAAAGCAGACCGAGAAGCAAAAAAGCGCTTCGGTATCATGGCGTACATCTTAGCAGGAATCCAGCAACTCCGCGAATTAGAGAGTTTTGATGTAGAGATTGAAACCGAGGATAAGATAATTAAAACTACTGCCTCAGCAGTGACAGTGGCAAACGCAGCTCCTCCCACTTCAGTATTAGCTCAAGGCCCAGCAGGTATCGTCTATGATGATGGATTATTAGATTTAACAATAGTAGCTCCAGCTAGTAAAGCCGGAGCGATCGCTGCTACATATCACCTGTTTCAAACAGCTTCTTCAGGCACGGCCGCAGAAAGAGATGACATCGGCTACTTACGAGCCAAAAAAGTCAAAATTACCACAGATCCACCGCAAAAGGTTGTCTTAGATGGTGAGATGATTGGCACAACACCCATTGAAGTTGAGTGTGTACCAGCAGGCTTAAGGATTTTTGTGCCATCAGTAGAAGAAACTGAGCCTGCGGAAAAACTAGAAGGACTGCCAAATTTGAGTGTTGAATTAAAAAACCCATCACAGGAGTGAGGGGAATTGGGAATTGGGAATCGGGAATGGGTAAATAATTTAACTTTTAACCTCCTGCTTCCTTTTTCAGGAAAGCTAAACCACATGTTTATTGCATAATTACTCGTGTACTTCTAAGTCGAAGCAAGCTACGCATAGCGTCTGCGCCAGCAGAAGGCTATTGAACCATGACTGTCATCAATCATTAGTCAACACAATTAGATATTGTTGCTTGTAATTGACTTTCGAGATTTGCACGCAACCACAAATCTGCTACCGACCAAACCCAGAACTTATTTGGAGGTTCCACAAAATCTTCTTGTTTATGGGTAACGATCGCATCCAGTTGGCGATCGCTAACACAGATTAACTCTACAGCAGATTCAAAATCTCTCACTCTTAGCGATCGCGCTTTTTGCAAGATAGTCTGATCAACAACACAGATTTGGATTTTCTCTTGTAACCAATTTACTACTATCTCAGCAATATTACTATTATTGAAACGACTGGTATAGGCATCAATTTTTTCCCACCCCACATCTGTTAAGTGCATCTGAATGGATGGATGTACTATATCCAATAATTTTCTGACATCTTCTCCAAATTCATGGCGATTCATCAAAGCTTCTAATATTAAATCAGTATCTACTAAAATCCTGATCACTTTTTACTCCTCTTATGAACCGATAAATCTAGTGTCAGAAAGCTGCTAATATGCGTTTAGTTAAATCGCTAATGCTAAGAACTAATCAGTAGTCAATTGTTTGGCTATTAACAAATGAATACGCGAACTGATAACCAAAACGATGCAAATTTAAACATGTATTAGCCTGATAGCAGCTTTTCAATTTGGCATGGACATAATTAAGTACAACCTGAAAGAACCATATTTCAGATAAGATGTCAAATTTTTCAAAAGATATAGATGCTGTAAAAATAAAAACAGGCTTTAACATTACTCTGCCTGAGATTGACTATAAACTCATTTGACGGCAAATGTTTTTTTGTAGTTCCAACTGATAACAAGTATCTTTGGTTAGGCAAATATGCAAAAGTAAAAAGAAAGCAACAAGGAACTATATCAGTACTATTTCTTTACTCTTCCCCTGATTTGGTAAAAATACTCAGTTAGGAAAGTAATATAAATCTATGATCAATTTCAACAGATATAAGGTATTCTTCAATTATTAAACTGGTTACTGGTGTAATCAGAGCATGTTGTATGTCTGAGTCTGCAATTACAGTTACAGTCAAATTGTTTGCTGCTTATCAAGAAGCCTATGGAGTTCCGGAACTAGTACTAGAAGTTCCTCATGGTACGCCAGTCCAAGCGGTGTGCGATCGCCTCATTGTCGAACACCCAGAACTAACCAAATGGCGTGAACTTACCCGCTTTGGAATTAATTTGATATTTGTAGAACCAGATACCCTCTTGCAAGATGGTGATGAAGTAGTATTAATTCCCCCCGTCAGCGGTGGCTAGTCAAAAAGTATTGAATTAGGGACTGGGGACTGGGGACTGGGGAGATGGGTGCAGGGGTGCAGGGGTGCAGGGGTGCAGGGGTGCAGGGGGGATGAGGGAGAAATAACTAACTCCAAACTCCAAACTCTTAACTCTTAACTTCAAACTCCTCACTCCTAACTTCTAACTTTCCCTTATTTCACCTTGGTGCGGAAGCGAACAAAACCATAAGAACTAGCTGGTGTGCCAGAATTAGTTGCTGGGGGAAGATTGGGTAAATCTGGACTTCTGGTGATATTGACAGCCACAGCGCCATTAATGTTAGCACCACAGTATGAAGGTGTAGCTGGGTCGTTAGCAGGATAAAAACGGCCGCGATCGCTAGTATCTTCTACATTGCTAAGATAAACCGTAGGTGTATTAGAACCAACAGCTAAACCAATACCTTGATCAGCTCCTGCTAAACCACCATCACTAGGACTTTGACCATTAAAAGCAGTGCTAATAAAAGTAGTATTGCTAGGAACCAAATCGCAGAATTTGACATTAGTAGCATTATTCGGGCCCTTAGAAAGGAAATAGATAGTGTATTCCACCTCATCCCCTGGCTTCACAGCACCAGCATTAATCAATCCTCGTAAGTAGCCAATAGGCCATTTGTCGTCGTTATCTTCAGAAGCATAAGATTCTGGTACATAGTTTGCAGCATTGCTAGGAACATCGCTACGACCATCTACAATGTCTGTGAAATCTTGATTATTAATGCGGGTGATACGTTTAATCAACAAAAGCTTTGCATTACTAGCACCAGCGCCGTTATTGTTTTCACCGACGCTGGTAATACGACTACCGACAGTATCAGTATCTCTAGTTGGCAAGTAGTTTGGACACCGTGCGCTAGCATCCCTACTGGTACTAGCTTCCCAGCAAGCACTACTATTACTATCCTGACCATTTGGGGTCAAACTGATAGACCGACCATTGCTAGCTCCAGCTAAAGAGGATTGATAAGTGTTATCCCAGAGATTCAGAGAACTTGGGGGAGGCGTATTAACTGCACTACCACTGCCATAGGCAACATAGTCGATAATTGTATTTTGGTTATCGTACAACCAAACATCATCACCAGAGTTATTGAGTTTAGGAGTCTGTCCTAACCAAGTTTGAAAAGCTGCTGCTGTTGCTTGCTGGTTGGGTTTATTATTTCCAATCCAAATCACAGCATACTGACCTGGTTGTAAAGTTGTACCATTGGGAAATGTGTAACTAAATCCACCGGCACCATCAGTACTATTAGCGATGAGATTGCCATCTGTGAGTTTCACACCACTCAAATCTACAGCAGATGAAGAAGCATTGTAGAGTTCAATAAACTCATCATTGGTGTCAGCAGAAATAGTAGTATCTGTTTCGTTATATAGAACTTCGTTAATGATGACTTTGCCTGCTAATGGTGAAACCTGATAATTGAGGGCATTTAATGCTTTAAACAACGTTGGGTCATCATCGTCAGTTTTATTAGGATCATTTCCTAAGTTCACCTGATCATCAGTTGTTTGTAAGACATTATTGCCTGGGGTGGGAGAGTTAGTACCACCAGCAGAGTCTGCATCTGTGAATACCGTACCAACTGTTCCTGTAGGGTTATCTGGAGTATTGAACTGTGCGCTTGCTTGGTTACTAATTGGATTACCACCATTCGCATCGTTAATTGTGGCAGTAATTTTAATAATGATGGTATCGCCTACACGCAAAGTACCAGAATTGGTGACAGCACCAGAACCGTTGTAATTAGGATTGAGAGTGATGTTATTCCCAGTAGTAGCACTTGTAATTGTTGCACTTCCATAGGTTAACTGTGAAGGCAAAGAATCGTAAATAACAAAATTAATTGCATCGCTATTACCTGGATTTAAGTTGGAATAAGTAATAGTGTATTCGACGGTATCACCCGCAGTTACAGTGCCGCTACCATCATTATCAGCCAGAAAGCGAACAGACTTAGTTCCTTTGACATTTGCCTGCTTGTCTTGGGTAATCACCAAGGGAGTTAGTATGGCTTGACTGGGGAAATACGTCCAGGTATCTATCCCCTTAAAATCACCATAGTTGCTATTAAACTCATGTTCTCCTGTGGCACTATTTACCCCTCTAGAAGCATTACGGGGATTAGTTGCTCCCGTACCATCTAAATTAATCGCTGCTGTATTAGCGGTGGTGTAATTGCTGTCATTGTAATAAACTGTCGTTGTGCCAATTGGTTGCCCATTTTGATCCGCAGTGTTAGGAAATGCACTAGGGGGGTTTTCCATCGTAATTTTGAACCCTTGAGGATTATTCTCAGCATCCAACATTGGAAAATGATATTCGCCCGCCCTAGTTGTGATTTGGGCATTGTAAGGTGCATTACTTGGTAGGGGTTGTAGATTTACCCCATTAGCATCCTTGCCATCCCAGAACACTACAGTAGAACTAGAAGATAGTGTGTTTTGTAGGACGCGATCGCTACTGGGGTCAAAAACACCATCATTATTAGTGTCAATAATAATTTGATAGCTGCCGCTAGAGCCAGAATTAAAGCTAAAATAGCCACCTACCCCGACGTAAGTTTGGTTTCCACTCGCTCCATTTGCTCCAGTAAATTTAAAATTAGTAGGTAGTGCCGGAATAGTTGCTAATGGGGAAATCCCCAAATAATTGAGCGTTGCATTATCAGGTCGGTTGAAAAAAACTAGGTGCGTAATGTTTGTTGCAGTATCAAGAACAGTCGGATCTTGAACTGTCACACCCCCATTGAAGATGAGGTTATTGTTAGGAGAGTTAGCAGAGCGATAAAGTGTGGAACCATCACTATTAAGATATCCCCGGTTATTAGCAAAAAAGATAAAGCCGTAGGGGTCGACTCCATTCATATCGGTTTCATACCGATACCCATCTTTAGTTTGAATATAAAGCTTAGAATTGAGTGCAATAGGATTGCTACCACCAGCATTTCCCCCCATATTCATGGCGATGTAGTTGGTAAACACCCTTCCTTTTTGAGGGGTTTCACTACTATTACGGACTGTAATATCCCAAGCTGCAACACCTTGTTTTTGGCTATTGTCAATAGGAAACTGAACATTTGCAGCTCTTGGTGGCGGATCGCCACTACCATGAGAATGAAATTTAACTTCGTAAATTCCAGTTTCTGTAGCCGTGAATGTACATGGTTGGTAGCCACCACTATTGGGTAAAGGGCCCGCTGTTTCTTTGGCAACGGTATCAATAAAACCTTGTTTAGTAGTAGCATCCACATCGCAAGAGCCATTTTGTCCACCGAAGGGACTGGAGTAAGTAATTTCTTTAGCGTTGTTGGCAATGTTTGCCACACTAGAGCCAAGATTAACAATTTCGTCTTTATTGACGAATACCTTGAGCGTTGTTCTCCTGAGAATACCAGCAGTCTTTGCATTTGGTGAAGTTAATGCTGTATCCGGTATCCATTCTAAGTAAGGTCGATATCCACCATCAGCAACTAACTCTTTGCTTCCCTCAGCCCAACTAGGTTGTATACCTTGTCCCAACACACACAGAACAAAAGCCAAGCTACCTAGAGTCCTTTTTTGCAGTCTTCTTTGCGCCTTTGCGCCTTTGCGTGAGCTTTTCATACTATACAGAGTGCAACGCCAAAATATTTATCTAATCAGGACATTCAAAGATTTCATCAGCTGTTGTGAATACGACATATGCTATTGAGTTTGCCCAAAGTCAGGTAAAATCTAGCATCATATTCTTAACTTCCTACTTCCCCACACCCTCAACAACTGCCTGTACCGTAGATTCACTTTGCTGCGGTGGCGGAATTTTTTGCTGTCCAAAGCCATCAAATAACTCATTGAGTTTCAGGGTTAAACCCAAATAAGGGCCGCCCGCAGAACGTGTTCCAGAAAAATCCCGGTCATCAACATTACCAAACACATATCCAGCAGCAAGGCGCAAATTTGGACTGAGGTAATAACCTGTTTCCACAACAAAACCTGTTTCAGTGTAGTTAGATTGACCAATCCAACGAGCTTCACCCACCAAATCCATGCTGTATCCTAAGCGATAAGTAGCCCGCAATTGTGCTAAATTCACTGTACTTGTACCTGCTAAATCGTTAGCCAAGTAAGAAGTACTATTACGCAACGCATACTTTCCGTAAAATTCCCATTGCCAGTTAGGAGCGTAAATACCTTCAAAGGCAAAGGTATGGTCTTCAGACCCCGTACCACTACCTAACAAAATAGTGTCAGGAATCACCGCCGGATTTTGGCGATATTCATAACGCAACAAAGCATTAAATTTATCGTCGTTGGGGTCGCGGTAGGCTAAACCCACTTTGAGGTTAACTGTATCTCCCAGCCCTGTGAGCCTTTGGTTAGAAGAGTTTGCCTGTTGATAACGCACCAAGCCAGTTAAAGCAGGAGAAATTTTACCAGTAGCAGCTGCGGAAATCACGGTATTAGAACCACCGGAAGAAGTACGATGTTCATAACGAGCGCTAGCTTGAAACTCCGGGTTATCACTATATTCCAGTCCAACGCTGTAGCTATCGCCACCATCAAAACCGATCGCCGAAGCAGATTGACCAGCGGCGAAGGGTTGGGCGTATTGTTGACCTGTTGCTGTCCTTCCGAAGAAGCTGCCAAAAACATGTTCATAAGCCAAATTCAACCGCAAGCCAGGAGCAATAGTCCAACGATTATTCAAACCAATTGCTCCTTGCGTAGTCAGTTGATTTGCACCTCCTAAAATTGTGTAACGACCAGTTAAGGTAGTATCGCGCCCCAGTTTGTGTTCGCCGTTGACACTCAAGCTGGTGATGGAGTTACCGTCATACTGACCGCTAGTATAAAATTGTTGGGCAAGACTGATATTTACACCAGGTATTGCTGCCCAATTCAAGCCTAAGATGGTACGGTCTGGGTAGACAGTATCGTTCTTGGAAGATAAAGTTAATTCATTTTGGGCTTGGAAAGTTAAATTTTTGGCGATGGGAAGAGAAAAACGCGATCGCAGTTGATCAGAACTACTATTGAGGGCGTTGGTAGGGATACGGTCTTCGCGTTCACGATGAATCAAATCAACATCAACAGTAGCTTTACCTAAGCGTTGTTGAATCCCCGCAGAAATCGTGGTCAGCGAATTATCAACTTTGCTCCCAGGTATCGCCTCAGAACGTGGTGCAAACAGTTCTTCAAAAGTATCTAACGGTTGTGGTGCAATACCAAAATTGTCTTCATGGTCATATTGCACCCGCAGATTCGTAGTTGAGGTCAGTTTACCTGTAAGCTGCGCTCCATAACGAGTTTGTCCTGGTACAAAGCTGATAGTGGCATTATTTGCAAAACCTGTATCGGCATAACGGTAATAGGCACGACCTAGAATCCTATTGGCAATTTTACCCTCGGCTTCCAAGCGGTAAGCATCACCACTGACTTTTCCCATTACGTCGGAATCATTAGTAGAATGGGCATATTCTGCAATGAACTTACCGTTGTTACCCAAAGCTATCAGTGCATCTGCACCGTAGAGTTGAAAGTCACGTACCCCTTGATTTTCTTGCACAAAAGTAGCTGCTAACCAGCTTTCATAGTTGAGAGTGCGAGAAAAATTATATTGCAAACGACCAGCAAAGATATTACTGTCAGAGTTTTCACTATCGTATTGATAGCTAACTACAATCCGGCGTACCAAGACTTGTCCGGCTTCGTCTATATCAGTACGGAGGATAGGTTCACGGAATATTAAAGTACCGCGATCATAATCAATTTCGTAGTCTGAACCCCGACTTAACTCTTTACGTTCCAGCACAGTACCAGGGCGATTCAATTCTTCCAACTCCAGATAGACATTTTCACTACCTCCAACCAGTAACCGACGAGAGAGAAAGTAGTAGCCACTGGTGCCATCAGGAGCAATAGTATCGCGTTGGAAACCTTCTAGATGGTCGCCATAGAAACCTGTAAATTGTAAGTTACCCAGGTTATAGTTAGCTTTAAAACCGTGGAGTTGACGAGTAATAGAAGTAAATTGCTGTGAAGAGCGGGCAAACTCCTCAGTGTTATAATCACCCCACATGACATAATCAGGTGCAGCTCCAGGGATGTTAGTAGAACGTTCAAAACGTGCAAATACACTGTCAATGGAAGGCGTGACAACATCAACTCTAGAACTATCGCCGTAGACAGGATAATTGCGATCGCTAAATTGCTGAGTTCTAAATAGGCGATTATCGCAATTACAATCTTCGTTCAGGTTGCGAGAACTGTTGTATGCACCAGTAAACAACCACTCTCCAAGAGTACCCGTAGCAAATACCGCTGAATGAAAATCTAATTGTGTTCTGGTGTCTTTGTCAGGACGTAGAAAATCACGGAAACTACCGTAATAATCTGTACCTCTAGCGCCCAAACGTAAATCTACTACCCCAGTCACCAAACTCGGACGCAACGCTGTTTCAAATTGCAGTTGGGTAAAGGCTTCTAAATCATTAACAACTGCCCGAATTCGCACAGTTTGCGCCTTCAAATCAGAACGCAATGTAGCTGTGAATTGTCCGTTACGGGCTTCTACTTGGTATCCTGGTTGATCAGGTTTAAAGTCTGGTTCAACAAAGTCTCCAGCAGTAGGTGTTAAAGTGACGACAGCATCTTGGTTAGAACGATTACCATTGCGATCGATCAGTTGACCCTTAATTGTAGCTGTAGAACGTCCATCAGCAGGGATACGAGCCTCAACCGTTTCTATTGTTATTTGCTGCAATCTTCCCCGGACTACTACCCGCATCGTTACAGGAGGTTCTGTTCCTCCCTGTAGTTGTGCAGAAATGATGTTTTCACCTTCAACTAAAGAGACACCGTACCATGTCTGCGTTATTAAGTTATTACTGGCATCACTTTCTGTGCGTCCAATTAAAGAAGAGTCTACCAAAACATTATTTACCCGCAGTTCTACCTGGCTACCAGCCGGAAATTGTACTATCACCGTGGTAGCTGGTACGTCTATCACGCTGTCAGGTGTTGGTGTCAGGATTTTGATTGCTGTTGAAGTTGGGGAAGCCGCCGTATTTTCTTTAGCCTCATCACCCTTGCTCTGTTTTGCCGCTATTTTGCGTAAGCCTCTGGGCAACTCGGCAGAAGTTTCTGGTTGAAATGGTTGTATTTTAGTTGAGGAAGCTATATCAGCTATTTTTCTTAAACCTCTGGGTAACTGGGTATCAATTGCTGGTTGAAACGGTTTTATTTGCTTAGGCGCATCTGGTACAGACTTCTTGCTCTGCATTTTCCTATCAGCGGCTTGTTGAGATTCCACTGTCTTTTGAGTATGAATGGCGTTAGTCTCAGCTTGAGTTATCTGAGTCTGTGGGTTATCTTTGACTTCAGCATCGGCTATGACAGGATACAAAACAAAGCTGATGGCTCCTGCCATAGCTCCCATCAACTTCAAGTTAAAAGTAGTTGCACGGTGCATCCTGGGTTTCATTTCTTGACTTGCTCCGACGAAGTGGGGGTGACTCCAAAGTTCATACGTACTAAGCCACCAGGCTCTAAACGCACCAGGCGAGATTGGCTATTGCGTTCGCGGAATTTGCGGTTGGGAGCTAGGGTGTAGCCAGGGACACTAGTAAGGTCTAATACACCTGTGTGGCTTCCTGGTAAGACATTAGCTACAGAGAACAAACCATTGGGATCTGTGGTAATACGGTTGCCGTCCTCCAGAAAAATTACTGCATTCGCAACTCCACGTTCACCAGGCTGCTGTTCGCCATCGAAGTTTTTATCTACAAACACGCGCCCGATGATAGTGCCGCAGTCAGAAACAATACCTGGTCTAATTTTTAACTGGTGGATTGCTGGGCCGTCTTTGATGCTAAAACGATTGTCAACTCGAAGTGCATTAACGATCGCACTATTACGACCTGTACCGCGTTGGGAATCGTTGGTTAACTGGGCAGCATAGGCAATGTTCAGTACTTTCTCGGTGGGAATATTTATATTCGTGCGGAATGTAACTGTATTTCCACTACGTTCTGTGGTAATAGCTACTTGTTGACCGTCTATCTCTCCTCGCACAGATTTAGCTAAGAAGTTGAATCCTAAAGGTAAGTTGTCGGTGACAACAACATTGTTCAAATCAGTATCAGCCAAATTTCTCACTGATAGGCGGTAGATGACTGTATCACCAGGTTCAGCAGTAGCGCGATCGCCTGTTTTGACGAGTTGCACTTGATTTGTTTGACACATATTTGTAGTCAATTCAAAGGCTACTAAGTCCAGTCCCACTAATTCCGCATTAGGAACTAAAACAACTGTGCCTTCCACCCTGGTTTCACCTTGGAGATTGATAGGTTGGCCATCTAAGGAAGAAGCAACATATTGAACAACATTGTTATCACTCGTGCCAGTATTGCTAATAATTTCAATCTTGATCCGCCGTTGTTGGTAGATGGAGTTTGCTGGTGGATTAACTACAAAAATATATCTCTTACCTGGATCAGTTTGACCCTTATTTGGGTCGAGTAAAAAGTTATAGACACCAGCCGGATTATTTGTAATAAAGTAGGGATTACTATTTTCAATATTTGGCGATCTGCCACCAGGAATATTGTTATTAGGAATATCAGGTAACTCTGTGCGAGTTAGAGAAACCAATTGTCCTAGTTCTGTTCCTGTGGGGTCGCCAGGGTTAGGTTCGTATACCCCAACTGAAAAACCTGTGTAGTCAGGTAAAATTGTTCCCCCACAGCCTAAAATTCGTCCTAGTGGGTCAACTAATGGGGTAGGATTCAGGTTAAGTTGGCTAGAAGTTCCTTGATATTGAGTATTAGTAGCAGAATCTGTATAAGTATAGGTAGCTTGATTCGTAATGCTTAATGTAGCTTGACTTTGTTGCGCTTGTGCTGGTATATGTATATTAGCTGGCAATAAACTCCCTAAAAGAACAGCTACAGTTAACCGTAAGTGTAAGCTACTACTAGTTATATTCTTTCGTTTTTGAGGACGAATCACTGAAATCATCTCCTCTGGATTGCATTTCATTTGTCAAAAAAAGCATTTTTATAAACAGTAAAAATACATAGAGATTGAATTGCCTTCCCCTTTGTTAATAGGGAAGGGTGGATTATGTTATCTTTGCTATTTAATCCAACTGAAAACCGCTATAAAAGGTGTAAATTAGCGCACTTGAGTTTGATAAGTCGCTTTGACTGTCGTCTTCACCGCCACCAATGGCAGCTGTAAGCGAATGTTAGTGTAAACACTTGCTGGTGCTGGTTGAATTTCTACTTTGCCGTTGGGGAGAGTGACTTTAACAGTAGGATTTTCTACAAAACTGCGTCCGCCATCGATACTGTAAGAAATCTTGGCATTGTTAGTCACAGTGGTAGATTTCAGCACATACACCATTCCTTTGGGAATGGGTTGATTGAGAATCAGATTTTTCACTGGGCGATCGCTTGTATTTTCCGCTTTCAAGGTATAGCGCAACACATCCCCTGATTGGACTACTGCTTGTCCTTTCAAGGGTTGCCAAGTAACTTTTTGCTTACCTTGCTCATCCTTAGTCAAAACCTGCTTTTCTGCTTCTAGAAGCAACTGTAAAGCCTTTTGCTGTTGGGGACTTTGTGCAACTGCACTGTTAGATTGTAACCAACTAACTACCCCTGGTACATGAGTGGTTAATGAGGCTGTAGCTAGCAGTAGACTTGTTCCTATCCCAGCAATCAATAAATGTTGTATCTTCATCCTAGTTCACCTTGCGTTGGAAGATAAATGTTCCTGTTGTACCTGGTGCAACTTGGTTAGTTATAGTATTTATATACTTGGTTACATCATTAGCCGCAGTAGTACCACTTTGTTCACCACCAAGAAGATTAGTAGCAGGATCGCCACTAAAGAACGTGATTGTTCCTCCAGCACCTTGAGCCGAACCAAGAACGTGACTGGTATCAATTACGCCATTGGTGGGTGCATTATCTTTCGCCCAGTTATTAGGTAATGTAGTACCATCTTCCGTAATCACCACATTACCAGCATTTAAAATCACATTATTTGTGCCTGAAGCTGGTTCAGAAATATTCTTGTACTGAATCACGTACTCAATAATATTTCCAGGTGCAGGAGTTTTCGGTGTTGTACTCAAAGTACCGTCAGTACCTTGAACGGCTGGGCCAGTTCCTTGTAAAATCCGTGACTGCTTGAGGAGTTGTAAGAAGCCAGTGTACACCCGATCAATAGTGATGTTTGTCGCTGCGTCGTCAGCCGAACCATTAGCATTGGCGTCAATAAATGCGGTGATGGGTACAGGGAAACCGCGTTGGAAATTAGTATCCGTTGAAAGTGGAGTACCAGCCGGTAGGTCAACAGTCACAGTATAGTTAGCTGTGGTACCCGTGGCTACTCCATCAATTCGTACTGGGTTAGTAGCACTAACTGGGTTGCCACCCACTACACCAGTACCATTGGTGAATGTAAAACTCGTGCCATTATAAGTATAAGTAGCAGTTGTAGCACCATTCGATATAGTCACAACTGTGCCGTTAGGCAAATCACCTGCATTAGTCGGTGGTGTAGGTAGTAAAGAGATATTGTCTGTTTGAGAACTATCATTTCTAATGGTGTTAGTGAAATTCACTACATTTGGATCAAATGTTGTCCCCGGAGTAGTATTGGCCGGAACATTGGAAGATTTATTGGTAAAGTCGTCATTATTGTTATTAGGCCCAACCGCCGCAGGGAAACCATTTGGCCCGTTAAGAACTGCACCAAAGCTGATTGAAAAGACGTTGGCTTCACCGCCAGGGTTTGCACCAGGGTTGTTAGTATCACCACCATTGTTACCACCAGTGTCCGTCCCAGTTGTGTTTAGGTCACTTGGGTCGGTTTTCGGGTCAGTGATAAAACCATCAGGTACGGTATCTGGTAACTTATCTGGTACACCATCCCCGTTAATGTCTGTCGTTGGTGGGGGTGTCATGTTACCCGGGGGCCCATCAAAGTTACTAGGATTTGGATCACCAGACTCATCCAGCACAGGTGCGTTTGTTTCTGGTGTTTTACCAAATACTTGCGCGATGTTGGCTATGGTTAGAGGTGCAGTCTGTCCAGTTTTAACTTTTAACTGAATAGAGAATTGGGTTAATTGTGCATCCGCAGCAGGTAAGTATGTACTCGTATCACCATCTATAGTGGCTTTAACAAAACCAATACGAGTGACACTAGATAAAGTTGCTGGTGCTGTGGTTGTCCAAGTAGCTGCATTTGCAGATGTGGTGGGAGGAGTAGTAGAGTAAGCTACAGTCCAACCAGTGGGAGCAGTGGGGGTTGTTGCTAATTCTGTGCCAAAAGGAATAGCATCAGACACCAAGATATTTGTGCCAGTAAGACCAGGTATAACAGAACCCGCTAAAGCTGAGGGAGTGATGTTCTGTCCTGTGTTATCAGTAGACCTGACTTGCAAACTCAAGTTATAGGTGATGGTATCGTCTGTGATATCGATTGATGTGTTGTTATTGCTATAAGTACCACGAGTTTTAAGTATGGTGGCTAAGGAATAATACTTTGGCTGAACAGTTATGGAGGCTGATGCACTACCTTCTACTACACCGTTAGCTGGTACACCTGGCACTTCTCCGGGTGTACTACCATCAGGGTTGTCTGTAGTGTAAACATCGAGGATATCATTAACCTCTCCACCAACCCTTGGCACATTTGATGCTTGATTAGGAGAAGTGGTTTGACCAAGAGTAACTGTGATGTTATCAGCAGCTACTGCATCAGGATTTACTGTTACTCGCACTCGCACAGGAACAGTACCATTTACTGGTACAGAATTGTCTGTAATTACTCCACCATTGGGAACTGGTTTCCAACTATTAGCAACACTATCAAAATATTCCAAGCTGCCATTAACTACTGTTCCTTTCCCTGAGACGGTGACTGCACCAGGAATACGGAATTTTGTGGGGTCGTTACCTATGTTCGTGATAGTGAAGTTGTATTCTAAAGTGTCACCAGCTTGAACTGTGCCGTTGGGAGTCAGGTCGTTAACCGTGCCAGCTTGCACTAAGATACCGGCTACTTCTGCTACAGTAACAGTTACTGTGTTGGAAGTGCTATTGATTGGCACATTGGGATTATTGGGATCTTCGTAAGTGGCTGTTGCTTGGTTGTCCAGCGCTGTACCTGCGGCTGTGGGCCCAGTTTGAGCTAAAACAGGGGAGACAAGTATAAAAATACCGTTAGCTAAGAGTGCTGTTGTTACTAAAGCACGGTCAAGTTTCAACTTCTTAGTCTTATTAATGCGATGACAAGATTTCATTTAGTGTAGATGCTGGATAAGATTTAGCTGAGTTGTTATTTGCAATCAAAAAATAAAGGTAAGATACACTCTGTATTGAAAAAGAGAGTTGGGAGGGAAGGAAATACATTTTCATGTTTGGTTGTGAGATTTTCTTGTGAATAGCTGTCTGAAAACTGCTGTTAGCAAACCAGCATACTAAGTAAGAATTCTAGTCTTCCAGTCCCTGTTTTATTCATGATGATGAATGTTTTTTCATCGGGACTAATATGCTGTATGTTGCAGTTATTTTTTCTCTTAATTAATTGAATTCAAAGCAATAAAAATTACTGAAAAGTAGGTAAACTTAAAAAGTAAAATCGTCAAATCCTTGCGATTACTTCGCTACACTGCGTTGCTTACCCTATGGGAAGGCGTTCCGCCTACGTAATGACATTTGACGTTTAATTAGGTTGAGCTACTTAAATCTCCAGCCCAGCTTTAGCATAGACTTTTTGTGTACTACGTTAGCTGTTAGCAGTTTTTAGTTTAATCAGCTTGATTTACAAAATATAGAGTTGATAAATTGGCACAAAGTGAGATCGTAACAACTACAACATTAGATCATCTCTTCTGATCCAAAAACAGTTTAAATACTAATATTCAAAACCTGAATATCTTAGCCACTACGTTTTAATACATAGATAATTATTCGTAGTTATTGAATTATTTATATTTTGGAGGCAGGAGTTAGGGGTCAGTTTCCCCTCATTAGTGTCAATTTAACGGTAAGTGGGCGGTTTTTAACCGCGTCTACACAAACAAAACCCACCTACCCTTCGGGTTCTGCGAAGCAGTACGTGGGTTTCAAACCCTTAATTTCCCTTAGTCCGTGGAGGCGGACTTCGCCTGTGTAGCCAAGCCACTGCGTTGGGCGGGTTCCCCGACTTGAAGCAAGTGGCGCGCAAATTCTATTCGCCATTGCTCAATTTGACACCAATGGTTTCCCCTAACTTCTGCTTGCACTACTAGAACAAGGTGAAACACTTCACGGAACTATTGTTCAGTGGCTTTTATTCACGAGGGGTCAGAATCCTCTTCTGTAGCTTGCTTCCCGTAGGATACAAAATCTCCTGACTTCTGCCTTCTTCAAACTCATTTTGCACTTGAATTCAGTAATACTGAGGCTCGCTCATGGGTCGAGAATGGGTTTTTGTCTATTACTAGCTGCCTGAAATATACCCGACTAAATTTATCGGGTATGTTTGACTAGTATTTTTGCTCGTGTTACTATTTCGAGCGACAGTTGACGGACAAACAGGGAAAGTAGATTTATGACTCAGGCAACAACCACTCATCCGCTCTTTAGCACTGCCACCTTTAAAGCCTTGAAGTGTAAGGAATGTGGTGCAGAATATGAACTCAATGCCAGCAATGTTTGTGAGTTATGTTTTGGCCCTTTAGAAGTCAAGTATGACTACAGCGCTCTGCGGTTGACTGTCACTCGTGAAAAAATTCAAGCTGGGCCGAATTCCATTTGGCGCTACCGTCCCTTTTTGCCTGTCGCAACTGACAATGTTATAGATGTGGGAACTGGTATGACTCCCCTGGTTCGTTCCCACCGCCTTGCACGTCGCCTGGGTTTAAACAAGCTTTATATTAAAAATGATGCCGTCAACATGCCCACCCTTAGCTTTAAAGATCGGGTGGTGTCAGTTGCTCTCACCCGTGCGCGGGAATTAGGTTTTACCACTGTTTCCTGCGCTAGCACAGGCAACTTGGCTAATTCTACAGCAGCGATCGCAGCCCACGCCGGTTTAGATTGTTGTGTATTCATCCCCGCAGACTTGGAAGCAGGCAAAGTTTTAGGCAGCCTCATCTACAGCCCCACCCTCATGGCAGTTAAGGGAAATTACGATCAGGTAAATCGCCTATGTTCAGAAGTAGCCAATACACATGGCTGGGGTTTTGTCAATATTAATCTGCGTCCTTACTACTCTGAAGGTTCCAAGACTCTGGGCTTTGAAGTAGCTGAACAACTCGGTTGGCAACTACCAGACCATATCGTTGCTCCTCTGGCTTCAGGTTCACTCTTTACAAAAATTTACAAAGGATTTCAAGAATTTGTCGAAGTCGGTTTGGTGGAAGGCAAAGATGTCCGTTTCAGCGGCGCGCAAGCTGAAGGTTGTTCCCCCATCGCCGAAGCATTTAAGCAAGACCGCGACTTCATTAAGCCAGTGAAACCGAATACAATTGCTAAATCGATTGCGATCGGCAACCCAGCAGATGGAATTTACGCAGTTGAAATCGCTAAGAAAACTGGCGGTAATATTGAATCAGTCAACGACGCAGAAATTATCGAAGGCATCAAGCTGCTGGCAGAAACCGAAGGCATCTTTACAGAAACAGCTGGCGGTACTACTATTGCAGTGCTGAAAAAATTGGTAGAAGCTGGCAAAATTGATCCAGATGAAACTACCGTGGTTTACATCACTGGCAATGGGCTGAAAACCCAAGAAGCAGTACAAGGCTACATTGGTGAACCCTTGACTATTGATGCTAAACTAGATAGCTTTGAGCGAGCCTTAGAGCGATCGCGTACATTAGATCGCTTGGAATGGCAGCAAGTCCTCGTTTAGTTAGGAGTTGTGAGTTGTGAGTTTTTTTATTTCTAACTCCTCAACGCCAGTTTGCTGAACCTGGGAATCCCTGTATGCAACTGGCTCCTCTTAACTTTATTACTAACTTTTCACTCTTCACTATCAACTTTTTTCTCCTATGGCTGTAACAGTTTTAGTTCCTACTGCCCTTCAGAAATTCACTAATGACCAAGCGACTCTAGAATGTAGTGGTAATAACATTGCTGAACTTTTAGAATCTTTAGAAAAAAGCTGTCCTGGTATTAAAGCACGTCTGTATGATCAGGAAAAGGGAGAACTGCGCCGTTTTCTGAATTTGTACGTCAACAGCGAAGATATCCGCTTTCTAGAAGGGATAAAAACAACTCTAAAAGATGGCGATGAAGTAAGTATTGTCCCTGCTGTCGCTGGTGGCTGAGTTAGAACATACTTAAATATAATATTCAGTAGATCAATTCTTAAAGCTTGCCATTAGGGGCACGTCCTTGTCGTGTCCCTATATTGTTTTATTGATTTAGCTTGAAGAAGTATCTAGCAACTATCTGAGTAAATCACTGCTCAATAAAAATATCTTATTGTAATAGTTTATTACTGACTAATAACGGTTGACAGCTAACAGTCATCAGTACTTTCTTTCTAGTTTTCCCTAAAAACACCTTCTCATCATCTGACTTTTCACGGAATCTGGAAAACCTCGCTTCCATTCCTCTCTCGTGCGAGGAGAGAGGCTTTGAATTCTCCCCCTTCCCTACAAGGGGCTGGGGGGTTAGGTTTTGCGTTAGCTTTTCCACATGACGTGAAAAGTCAGTCTCATCATCGGTGTTACCTTTAAGTTGGTACTGCTGCCAACTTAATTAGCTAATATTTTGTAAATTCAATGAAAGCAAAAATTATGAGTAGCCACTCAGAACAGTTTGCCAGTGATAATTACTCTGGTATTTGTCCGGAAGCACTGGAGTACATGATTCAAGCTAACCAAGGAAGTGCCCCAGCTTACGGCAATGACGAATGGACTCAAAAAGCAACAGATTATTTTCGGGAACTCTTTGAAATTGATTGCGAAGTATTTTTTGCCTTTAATGGTACAGCGGCTAATTCTTTATCATTAGCTGCACTTTGCCAATCATATCATAGTGTAATTTGTCATGAAACAGCCCACATAGAAACAGATGAATGTGGCGCACCAGAATTTGCTTCCAATGGTTCTAAACTATTACTTGCTAAAGGGGAAAATGGCAAGTTAACAGCCCAGGATATCGATGCAATCGTGACTAGGCGTGCTGATATTCATTATCCCAAACCGAAAGTTATTAGCATTACCCAAGCAACTGAATTAGGTACTTTATATACTATTGAAGAACTCTTAGGGATTAAAGAAATTGCTCAAAAGTATAACTTAAAGATTCACATGGATGGCGCGCGCTTTGCCAATGCAGTAGCGGCAATGAATAAAAGCCCTGCCGAAATGACATGGAAAAGTGGTGTAGATGTTTTATGTTTTTGTGGTACAAAAAATGGCATGGCATTAGGTGAAGCTATTCTTTTTTTTAACAAAGCCTTAGCTGAAGATTTTGACTATCGATGTAAGCAAGCAGGTCAGTTAGCATCAAAAATGCGATTTATTTCTGCTCCTTGGTTAGGTTTGTTAGAAACTGGTGCGTGGTTAAAAAATGCACTACATGCCAATCAATGCGCTGAATATTTAGAAAATCAGCTATTAAAGATACAAGGCGTAGAGATGATGTTTCCGCGAGAAGCAAACGCTGTTTTTGTCAAACTACCACAGCAGGTTATTCAAAGCTTAAAAAATAAGAATTGGCAATTTTATACATTTATTGGTGTGGGAGGAGTGCGCTTGATGTGTTCTTGGAGTACAACCCAATCAAAAATGGATGAATTGCTAAGAGATATTAAGGATGCGATCGCGTCCTAGTCAAGAGTTAATGGATGATGATTGATGACGGTTGACTGATGACCATTGATTAATGTCAAAATGAAGTTAACTTACACTTAACGGTGAGCGATCGCTCTGAAAGCTAAATTAAGGATTGACCTGAGCAATGGCAGAAGAACAAAATCATAATGAAGCTGGCGAAGTGGCTCCTAGCACTGTTGACAAACAGGCTCCCAGTGTCGCCGAAGAAAATGCTCCTAGTACAAACTCACCCCAAGCTACAGACATTCCTACTGCCAACGCGCCAGACCCCAAAGCAGTAAACCCAGAAACTAACCCCAATGCAGCCAAAGTTGCGGCTGCATCCCCCAAGGGAGAAAAACCCGCAGCTAAAGACGCAACAGAAGAAAAACCTGCCGCCAAAGCTGCTGCAAAAAAGGAGAAAGCCCCAGCTGTAGAAGATAAGCCATTTGTCGAGTTTATCGAGCAAGATTACTTGCCAGCTGTCCAAAAGGCGATCGCACAGCAAGGAGTAAAAGATTTAAAATTGTCTTTTGCCAAGCAGAAGCTTCCTCTTGTCGGCTTTCAATCAGCAGAAGAATGCTGGCAAGTGGTTGGCAGTTGGCAAAATGGTCTGCGCCAGTTTAATCTGTATTTCCCCGATGAAGATATTCAAGGTAAAAAAGGATTTTCCTGTAATGAAGGCAAAAAACCTAGTACTCTTGAGTCATTCCTCATCGATGAGCGCAAAATTACACTAGACTTGCTGGTATTTGGTTTAGTGCAGCGCCTAGATGGTCAAAAGTGGCTAGGTTTAAATTAGTTATTGGTTATTAGTCATTAGTCATTAGTCATTGGTAACTGACAACTGACAACTGACAACTGACCACTGACACCTAACAGTTACTTCAAAGTTCATGAAAGTGGTAAGTAACGGCTCCAGTAATGGGGTCGTTATCTATTTTCACATAACCTGATTTCAGCATTTCCTTGAGAGTAGCTTCTACTTCAGCAAAACTGGCTCCAGTTGCTTTCACACCTTGAGTCACAGTCAGGCTACCACCTTTACTTTCCGCTGCGTCAATTAGTTTAACCATGAGTTCGTTACCAGTTGGGCGGTGGACTTGGGAAGCCACCACTGGTTGATTCAAGGGTACACCCAAAGGAGATAGACCTGCTTTGAGTCTAAAATTCTGTTCGTATTCGTCAACAATATTTGGTATCAGGAACAGATCTACAAATTGTCCAATACCAAACACACCACCAGTCAACAGCCACAGCAAACCTGTCCCTATCCTGCCATTGTATAAGCGATGCAGTCCTCCTAAGCCGAAAAACAACGCTGCACTCAAGATATAAGAGACAAGAAGACGTTCGTTATGCTGATTGTTTTCAGGATTCATCTTGCTTTCATCCCCTAGGATTTGCTCTTGTTGTCTTAGATGGTTTTCCCATGCTGTTTTGTTTCATATCAGCATAGCCAGCAAATGGAGTAAACAGAAGTAGGATTATCTACTTATATTGTGAGTTGACTACCAATTCTGGATGCTCGATTCCGCAAATATTGATGTATTGTTGCAACTCTTAACGTTTTTGGTAACAGTTTGCAGCCTTTGCCTTGGTAGACTGAACTTTATACAAATGAATTATTGTCGTCTGGTGCGCCTTGTGAGAGCATAACCATTAGCTTTCTCGTGCTATCAAGATAATAAAGAAAAAAGAGCAATCAAGACATGGTAGATTCCCTTAAAAAACCAGGCTTTGAAGAAATGCGGCCAGGGATTAAAGTCCCGGCAAAAGAAACCCTATTAACACCCCGGTTTTATACTACCGATTTTGATGAGATGGCACGGATGGACATCTCCGTCAATGAAGACGAGTTAAGAGCCATTCTCGAAGAGTTTCGTGTTGACTACAACCGCCATCACTTCGTTCGGGATGCCGAGTTTGAACAATCCTGGGATCATATTGACGGAGAAACTCGCCGATTGTTCGTGGAATTTCTAGAACGTTCTTGTACAGCAGAGTTTTCTGGGTTTTTGCTGTACAAAGAACTCGGCCGTCGTTTGAAGGACAAAAGCCCCGTCCTAGCAGAGTGCTTCAACCTGATGTCACGGGATGAAGCGCGTCATGCTGGCTTTTTGAATAAAGCGCTTTCAGACTTCAATATGTCGCTGGATTTAGGGTTTTTGACCAAGAGCCGCGCTTATACCTTCTTTAAGCCGAAATTTATCTTCTACGCTACTTATCTTTCCGAAAAAATTGGTTATTGGCGGTATATCACCATTTATCGTCACCTAGAAGCACATCCAGAAGACAGAGTTTATCCAATTTTCCGGTTCTTTGAGAACTGGTGTCAGGATGAAAACCGTCATGGGGATTTCTTTGATGCAGTGATGAAATCCCAGCCTCAGATGTTGAATGACTGGAGGGCTAGACTGTGGAGTCGCTTCTTCTTGTTGTCAGTATTTGCAACGATGTATCTCAATGACATCCAGCGCAAAGACTTTTATGCTGCCATTGGGCTAGATGCGCGTGAATACGACATCTATGTAATTAAGAAGACCAACGAAACCGCAGGTAGAGTATTCCCCTTGATGCTGGATGTAGAAAACCCAGAGTTTTATCAGCGTTTAGATGTCTGTGTCAAAAATAACGAAAAATTGACAGCGATATCCAACTCTAACACTCCCAAATTCCTGCAATTCTTCCAGAAGCTTCCTATTTACGTATCGCATGGCTGGCAATTGCTGCGGCTGTACTTGATGAAACCAATTGATGCTGTTCCCGCTCAAGGTACGGCTCGCTAGGTTGTAAAATTTGTGCAAAAGAGCTAGTGGTTCTGTTGTGTGCAGAACCACTTTTTTTTCAGTATCTTGAAAGGTTTTTCATTGTGGACAAAGTATTTGAAGAAATATCTTCGGTGGTGCTGCGTGCGGGGCGACCCGACGACGCACTCCCCTGTGGCACCATTCTGTATCAAGGGTTCCGTGCCATTGCCGAACACCACGGCTTCGTACCCGACTTTCCTTCTGCGGAGTTTGCGGCGGGTATGTTAACCGAAATTTTAGCGCACCCGACGGTTTATTCAGTCGTGGCCGAAGCTCCTGATGGAAGCGTCATCGGCAGCAACTTTTTATGGGAAGGCGACACTATCGCCGGGATCGGCCCCACTACGGTAGACCTTGCCGCGCAAAACAAGTCGGTTGGTCGCCGCCTGATGGAACATGTTTTACAGCGGGCGCATGAAAAACGTTACGCTGGTGTGCGGCTCGTTCAGGCCGCCCATAACAGCCGCTCACTTTCCCTGTATACGAAACTCGGCTTCGATGTGCGCGAGCCGCTAGCGAACCTTGAAGGACAGCCGCTCGGCTTGACGATACCCGGCCGCATCGTTCGTCCGGCAACTGAGACCGACCTTGCTGCGTGTAATCAACTCTGCTATCGCATTCATGGTCACGACCGGGCGGGCGAACTAAAGGAAGCTATCGAACGAGGAACGGCAATGCTTGTCGAGTGTGATGGGCGCATATCGGGCTACGCCAGCGAAGTTGGCTTCTTCGGGCACGCTGTTGGCGAGAATAATGAGGACTTAAAGGCGCTTATTGGGGCGGCTCCAGCGTCTGCTGAGTTGGGCTTTTATGTTCCGATGCGTAATGCCGACCTGTTCCGTTGGTGTTTAAACCATGGACTGCGTGTCACCCAGACCGCAACGTTGATGAGCCTCGGTCTGTATAACGAACCAGCAGGGGTCTTTCTACCCTCTGCCCTGTATTAATAGCATTATCATTGGTATTAGTTAACTAATATCTTGCACCTACCTAATTTCCCGCCAAGAAATAAATTTATTGGCTAATAGCTAAACTCCACGCTTTGTGGACTAAAACTTTACTCAGTCAGCTATTCGCAAACTTTAGCTATTACCAAGAGAATTCATTTGCGATCGCATCTGTAGCCAATAAAAAGAGGCTAAGATAATTAGTTACAGCATAAAAACCACTTTTGCGCCTTTGCGCCTTTGCGTGAGGTAAAAATAAGATTCATCTGAAAATGGCTATACAAAATTTAAGTATCATTAACCACTTGACAGCAGGGAGCAAATTGTTGTAACTCACCGTCAGCAGTGATAAAAACAATCTAAATTTACCCTGATGAACAAACGTTTAGGGAGTAAACTGCCACTGTTGTTGTTATTGTGCTTATCTACTAGCTTTTTGCCTGCCTCTGGCTCAGTTTTATGCCCAGCAGTTGCCTATGACAGATACGATATAGCAGGTACAGATGGTAGCCAAGGTACTTATGGACGGTCTGGTAGAAATGGTCGTGATGGTGAAAACCAAAATATTTTTGCCAATGGTTCACCAGTAAATCTTGACTTGTCTGGTGAAGATGGTGAAGACGGTGAAGATGGTGAGGATGGTTATCGACCAAACTGCGATCGCGATCGCGATCGTGGTAAGCCCAACCATGATATCAACCTACCAAGTGGCGGTAACGGCGGCAATGGTGGCAGAGGAGGAGATGGGGGAAATGGTGGTTCCCTCACTGTCTACTACACCAATTTGGCAGACTTACGCAACATTTTTGTCCGTGCTACCCCAGGAGAAGGTGGACGAGGTGGTCGGGGTGGTAACGGTACAGTAGGTTGTAAGTGTCGCAGGCGCAGTTGGGAAGTGGAAACCTGCAAAGGAACTCCTGGTAGCCCTGACTATAAATGTACTAAGAAGCGTTATCAGTGTAATGACGGTAGCTATGGGCAAGCTGGTAGCTACGGTAGCGATGGTAAACAAGGGCGCTTAGGAATTTTGAGTATTGTTAACAGCAAAGAATCCTTAGCAGCTGATACACCAACCCTGAAGCTAACAGTTCCTGAACTGACGGGTAAGCAGTTCAACCTCTCTAAGAATAAGTGGAATCTTCGTCAAGGAGCAACTTCTCTACTTGCTCCTGGTTCTATAATTGCCGATGAATACCGAGAATTTGAACAGCGTTTGGAAGAAAGTTTTCAACTGATTTGGCAGGAGAGACAACCCGTTGCTAGCTTTGGCAATGAAACTGTAACAGTAAGTTTAAACGACAGCAAGCAAGTAGAAGTTAACTTTCCTGATGAATTGTGGATTGATGGTAGCAGTAAAAGTGAGGCTAACTTGACAACATTTACTGTTAACCATGCGATTCCTAAGAAAGATGTGACACGGTTAGCAGTGGCAGAATTTGCTGATGCTGGGGAAAATCTCAACTTGAAAATAGTTGATTTGGCTGCCCATTCTGATGTAATTCAAACTCAGTTTCGGGTGAAATTTCGAGTGCGAGATGATTTTGGTAGCTCTAATTACAAAACTGAATATGAAGGGGATATTCCCGCTGAACTTGTAACCCGTGATTATAACCGTTTTATCCTCGCTTTAGGTAAGTTGAAAATTCCTAGTGATGCTCTACGGTCTGGTGTCAATGTTGATATTGAAGTAGTAGCTAATCGCTCTTTGGGGGAACGTTCCACAAAGCAAACTATTAGCTGGCAAGGTGCAATTCGTAAACGTAGATAATTGCTATCAAAAGCTTAAGAGGATTTTTTACTATCAGAGATAATCTGTGAGAGAAGGTTTCCTGCAAAATCTAACAACTGCTCTAGTAAACTGCCAATGATAGCAATGTAGAGTATCACCTGAACGATGTAATTGATGTTGCTTGCTTTATAAGCATCCCAGAGGATAAACCCAAGTCCTCTTGGCCCAATTAACATTTCTGTGGCAATAACTGTAAACCAAGCTACCCAAATACCAACTTTCAGAGCATGAAATGTATGAAAAATAGCCGCTCGGAAATTATTGTTCTGCCTGCGAAAATGTTGCATACCTATCGCAGTATTAATAATTATTGACCAAAGAGTGCCAATAAAAATTATGACTATGGTTGCAGGTTCGCTCTCTGTAAATAGTATGAGTGTAATGGGTAGTAGGGCTATAGGTGGTATACTATGTGGTATTTCAAATAACCGTCTTAATACCTGATAGACTGTGCCATTTATGCCTATTAAATATCCGATAAAACTACCCAAAACAGCAGCTGGTATGTAAGCTACAAACAATTTTTGTAGACTTGCTAAAACATCTAAAAATATACTGGGTTCCATGCCTCAGTTCTCATTTGGAACGTCTAGGGAATACTGCGGCAATAACAAAAAATACCGAATAGACAAACTATGAAAATCGACTTAAATTAAATTTATCAGATAACTACAGCTTAATGAAAAAAATAAATAAATTTTCAATAATTCAATTTTGAGATGCTTCTAGCCTAGAAATTGACACAATACCATTAAGAGATGATTTATAAAGTAAACCTTAAATTGTAGTGGCGTGACACAGCTAAAATAGTGCATTAATAAACTCTTGTGGGATGGGCATCTCGCCCGTCCTAATGGCGGGTAAGATACCCGCCCCACAAGAGGAAAGCTAATGCATAAATTTAGCCTTGACACGCCAGTACTTAATATTTACTGTCGCTTGCAATGACATTTTTTCGTCAAAATGCATAAGTCGTAATTAAAAACAGTTTATTTACCCAGATTACGCTTCATTTGTTCTAATTCGTCTTCGGTTTCCCAGCGGCGAAACTTTTCTTCTAAGTCATCGAATCCAGTAGAATAACTGCTAGTTGGATTCGACCAGCCATTGGTTTCTAAACGCTGCTGGGTTTGAGCTTTAGCGCGGGCTGTCTGGGCTTCAGCAGCTTTGGCTTGGACTTCTTGTCGCCGCACTTGAATTTTCCGCAATAGTTCTTGAGATTGGTTTATACGTTCTTTCAACCCTTGCATATGTCCCCAGCGCTGATTTCCTTCACGCAACAGCGCTGCTTCTCTCTGTTGGGCTGCTGCTGCTAAATCCTGTCTACCAGCATTCTGTGCCTTTTGCACGCGGATATGCCAACGCTGAATTTCTTGCGCGGTGGACAAAATTTCTTCTTGCGATCGCTTCTCTTGTAATTGTAAATCTGCAATCAACCTTAAAGTATCTTCCTCTTGCTGCCGCAGCTGTTCTAACAGCGCCTCTAACTCCAAATGTGGATTATTACGCAAGAATTCTTCTAAA
This sequence comes from Nostoc sp. NIES-4103, assembly GCF_002368335.1. Taxonomy (GTDB): domain Bacteria; phylum Cyanobacteriota; class Cyanobacteriia; order Cyanobacteriales; family Nostocaceae; genus Amazonocrinis. The sequence continues at coordinate 5,102,393 of NZ_AP018288.1, forward strand.
CGGTTTTCCAGAAACCGACTCAAATCATCAAATAAGCCCACTGCCAGAACTCCAGAGGACAGGTGTATAACTACTTTATTGTAGTCAATTATCGCAAAGGGAAAGAAAGTTATCACAGTATCCTGCTGTGGGTAGTGTGGATACTGCTGCGATCGCCAGTCTTAATATATAACTTTTCTCAACCTGCGGTTACATCTAAACATTTAAAGAGGCGTTACCCAATAGGTAATTCCCCTGTTAACTTTATTTTGAAAACCAAATAAAGGTAAATCTTCTTTAGACAAACCTATATATGTCCAGTGCGGGACATCATTTTCTACAGTTTGAAACCAGCGATTTTGATTGAGGGCTTCTCTCTGCTTTTCATTATATACACGTAAATCAATTGCTAACCCCCAGAGATGTTGCGATGCTCCGGGTGGTGCTACTACACTTAGAATGGCTGTTTCTTTACCCTGTCTGACTTTTTCTAAAGTTGTGTTGTTAGCATATTTTCGCCAAAATCTTAAATTAGTGGCAAAACTGCGAGTACAATCACCTTCACCATAACCTGATTTCAGAGGAATATTTTGCAGCGATCGCGCTTTGTTTAAAGCTTCTGCCGCTGGCTTTTGTAAATAACAGTTGTTAGTACTGTTGACTTTCGCCATAGTCAGGGTACTTTGAAAATCTTTGGTTTCTTGCTCGTTGGCAAAGATAACTTTTGATGGTAGTTTAATTGTTTCTTCTTGGTTTACAAATGCAGCACCATATGCATTAAGCAAAATATATTCAAAAGTACCAGGCTGAGGAATTGTTGGTAATTTATTAGCGATCGCAGCTAAAAAGCGCTCTTGGTTGCTCAATTTTAGATTAGGTATGGGTGTAGGCAATAGTGGATTTTTATTAGTGCAAGGTAATGAACTATTAATTAAGCATCCATTTGCTGCCTGAGCCTTGGTAAGCAGTTTATGGGGATTTATTCCATTACTAGCAACTACTGTAAAAATAATAAATATAACAATAGTAATAAATTTTGTTTTTCTCAGAATTTGTTTCATACAAAATATAAAATTTGATAATGTCAGATTTGATTTAGAAAATATGAATATATTAGTTTTCCTTAACATCAATAAACTATTTTTATTCTTAATCAATACATTAAATAACAAATAATTATATTTTACTGTATTTTAACAATAAAATAAAACATTTATAATTAACTGATCCAATTATTTATAGTTATAAGATATTGATCATTTCCTGCGTACAGAATATCTTTTTAAACGAACGGCCAAGAACGCCAAGGACGCAAAGGTAAGAGAAATAGTAAGGTTAATAAATTATTGAGATTGGTTGGAGTTTACTAGTTATTTTGATAGCTTGCTTATGAGATAAATACCTCCAGGAAAGCACTGGATCAGTTAAAATTGTCAATAACTCTTAAGTTTGCTGAATCTGTAAGTATGACCATGCACAATTCCGTTGAATTCCAAGACGCTTTTGATGTGATTGTCGTCGGTGCAGGTCACTCCGGTTGCGAAGCAGCACTCGCCGCTGCCCGCCTCGGCTGTAGGACTCTGCTACTGACACTCAACTTGGATAAAATCGCTTGGCAACCGTGTAACCCAGCGGTGGGTGGCCCTGCTAAATCTCAGTTGACCCATGAGGTGGATGCACTGGGCGGGGAAATTGGTAAAATGGCAGACCGTACCTATCTGCAAAAGCGTATCCTCAACTCTTCACGAGGGCCTGCGGTTTGGGCATTACGCGCCCAGACTGACAAGCGGGAATACGCAGCGGTGATGAAAAATATTGTTGAGAACCAAGAAAATTTGACCATCCGCGAAGGTATGGCTACAGACTTGGTGCTAGGTGCTAACGATGAAGTGATTGGGGTTGAAACTTACTTCGGCGTGGCGTTTGAGTGCAAAGCAGTAATCTTGACAACCGGCACCTTCTTGGGAGGTAAGATTTGGGTTGGTAACAAATCCATGCCAGCGGGACGCGCTGGGGAATTTGCGGCTGAGGGATTGACACAAACTCTCAATCGCCTAGGATTTGAAACTGGACGGCTGAAGACTGGTACACCAGCGCGGGTAGATAAGCGATCGGTTGATTACAGTAAAATGGCAATCCAGCCAGGTGATGAAGAAGTAGGCTGGTTTAGCTTTGACCCAGAGGTGTGGGTAGAAAGGGAACAGATGCCTTGCTATATCACTCGCACCACCCCGGAAACTCATCGCTTAATTCAGGATAATTTACACCTATCGCCTGTTTATGGTGGTTGGGTGGAGGCAAAAGGGCCTCGTTATTGCCCCAGTATTGAAGATAAGATTGTGCGCTTTGCCGATAAGGAAAGTCACCAAATCTTCATTGAACCAGAAGGACGGGACATACCAGAACTATATATCCAAGGGTTTTCTACAGGGTTGCCCGAAAATTTACAACTACAACTGTTACGTAGTCTTCCTGGTTTAGAAAACTGCTTCATGTTGCGTCCGGCTTATGCTGTGGAATATGACTATTTACCAGCTACACAGTGTTATCCCACACTGATGACAAAGAAAATTGCCGGGTTGTTTTGTGCTGGACAAATTAACGGCACTACAGGTTATGAAGAAGCCGCAGCCCAAGGTATTGTGGCAGGAATTAACGCCGCCCGATTTGTTCGCGGTCAGGAAATGATTATTTTCCCGCGTGAGCAAAGTTATATTGGGACGCTGGTTGATGATTTGTGTACAAAGGACTTACGGGAACCTTATCGGATGCTGACCAGTAGGTCTGAATATCGGTTACTACTGCGTTCTGATAATGCTGACCAACGCCTGACACCTCTGGGACGGGAAATTGGCTTGATTGATGACCGCCGTTGGCAAATGTTTATCCACAAACAGGCACAGATAGCCAGTGAAAAAGAACGGCTATACGCCACCAGAGTCAAAGAACATGATGAAATCGGAATTGCGATCGCAACTGCTTGTGGGCAAGCAATCAAAGGTTCCATCACCCTAGCTGACTTACTGCGTCGTCCGGGATTTCATTACGTTGACCTCGAAAATTACGGACTGGGGAACCCTGAACTTAACTCTTTTGAGAAACAAGGCGCAGAAATTGACATCAAGTATTCTGGTTATCTTGCCAGACAACAAAATCAGATTGAACAGATTGCCCGTCAAGCACATCGCCAGTTGCCTGCGGATTTGGATTACACAACAATTGATACCCTTTCCAAAGAAGCGCGAGAAAAGCTAAGTAAGGTAAAACCCCTGACAATTGGTCAAGCAGCACGTATTGGTGGGGTGAATCCAGCCGATATTAACGCTTTGTTAATATATTTAGAATTGCGTAAAACCAAGTCCCAGTCAGTGTTTACAGCATTAACTTAACTTAAACTTCATGAAGGGTGAGTATAGTAGATAAAGAGGAGATTAGTATGATAGATGACATGAATTAGGTACTGGCATCATCAGCAGTCTCCGGATTCAACTTGAACTTAATATTACCAAGCAATCAACTCGTCTAGATTTAGACGAGCGATTGGATATTTCTTCAAAAATCCTGATTCTCAGGCAGTAGGGGCGGCGTGCCCCATACTAGCAGCCATAACCCAAAATGCCTATGTTACAAGCAGCCAGCACCCATCTTATTATTCCAGAACCATCAGAGGACTTGCTCGCCAACGAGCCTTGGTCGATAGATATCTATGCTGATGGCTTAATGGATGAACTCTTTGCGGATATCGACGAAATTTTAGATTTTAGTGGAAATCTGCCTTCCCAAACTGTGAGAAATGGCAATCGTGCAACACGTCGTTCTAGGGAAGAAATTAACCCACGCGAATGGTTTTACAAGTCGGCTAACCCTTCTGAACCAGTAACTCCAGAAGATCAGCAACCGCAGACAGTTAATGTACCACAAATTGTCTTGCCAAGTACACTCAAGAGGACTGGACAAACCGTTACTCAAGTCAGGAAAAATCACTTGAGTACCGTTGTGGTAAGCACTCCAAGTGTCACAGCAGTTAGTCAAAGGCCTCAGCTAACCAAGCGTGGTTTAGGCAAACTGCTGATTTTGGGAACAACCATTGGTGTTGCGATCGCTGGTACGCTCTACCTAGTACACTCTGGAGTGCTAATGCTTCTGGGTTCCAGATTGACCCAGCAAATTTATGTGCCACACTCGCAGTCACAGTTGTATAACAAACCTGAAGTTGAGGCTGAGTTAATTGACTACATGCTGGGAGCGCTGACAATTATAGATCAGCAAGGTGCAACCAATAATCAGCAATCTGCCCGTCCAGGATTCAGTAATAGGATAGTCTCTAACCCAAACACCATTGCTTTTGCTAACACTCAACCTGTTGGTAACTTGCCGTCTCCCCTAGCTGCCAACAATACACCACTCACTCCCAACCGTTCTGCAAGCGTCGTTGAGCGGATTTATATCCCTGTTTATCAAGCGCCGTCGCCAATGCGCTACGCGCCGCCACCCATTCCTGGCGCTCCTAGAATCATATCGCCATTAGCAACTAATTCCCAGCTGCCTCAACTGCCTGTCGTCAAAACTGCTTTGAATCAAGTAAAGCAAGCAGCCAAACCTGTAAGTGTTAACACCGTGACTAATGCTGTACGTCCAGAACTGAAACCTGTACCTGTGCGGACTGCACCAATCACTGTGCGGCAACAACCTAATCCTCTGCCTGCCTTACCAGTTGTGCCATTTGGTACAGCAGTACCAAATTTATCTGCCCCCACAGCGCCCACTCCCTCACCAGCTAACCAGCAACAGGCATATTTACCCACTTCCACCACAGCTATTCCTAGCCATACCTTAGAAGGATTACTAGAGTCAGGCAAAAAATCTGTGGCTTTATTTCAAGTTGACGGCGTGACTCGTCGCGTTAACATCGGAGAAAGCATTGGCTCAAGTGGTTGGACACTAGTAGATGTTAGCAACGGTGAAGCTGTAGTTCGCCGTAACGGTGAAGTGCGCTCAATTTATGCAGGACAAAAGTTGTAAAATTTGTAGCGATCGCTTTTCGATTGGTCAGCAATTAAAAAGTAAAAAGTAAAAATTAAAAAATGCAATTTTAACTATGCAACTTGAATGCATGTAAGCTTATCAAAAAATAGTGATCGCTTCTCAAATTATCATGTATATTTTGTGTTGTCAGGATTTTTTCCAAATGCCTGACATAACATTACTTTTTCATAAAAATATTTACAAAAGATGAATTGATATTATAAACTTTTAAATTTGATAAAATCAAACAAAAACAACAAGTCAAGCGGTGACAATCATGAGCCAAGCTGCTGAGGGAGTACGCTGGACAATTCACGATTTAGAGGTTTTACCCGAAAATGAGTGGACGCGCTATGAAATTATCAATGGAGAACTGTTTGTGACTCGCACTCCTCACCGCCTTCATCAACAAGTTTGTGTTAAGATTGCTCGACAACTTGATGTTTGGTCAGACTTAAGTGGTTTAGGGGAAACAATTGTGTCTCCTGGGGTGCTTTTTTCGGAATCAGATAGCGTCATACCAGATGTAGTTTGGATCAGCCGAGAAAGATTAGCTCAAATTGAAGATGAAGCGGGACACTTGACAGGTGCGCCAGAGTTAGTAATAGAAGTCTTATCACCTGGTAAACAAAACGAACTTCGAGATCGAGAAGCGAAACTGAAACTTTATTCAATTCATGGTGCACGTGAGTATTGGATTGTTAATCGCTTCACTCAACAAGTCGAAATTTATCGGCGAGAAAAAGCACAATTGGTTTTAGTGGCTACTCTGGTAGGCGATGATGAAATAACATCACCACTTTTACCAGAATTTTCTTGTTCTATCCGTTGCTTTTTTCCTGAATAATGGAAGAGCGATAGTAAGCCTTGAAATAATTCGTAATTGATAACTCTTAATTCGTAATTGAATTATATCAAGTTCGCTTAATTACTTATAAAAAGCGAAGAACCCCACCAAAGCTACGCTTACCCCCCTCTGTCCCCCCTTGGTAAGGGGGGACAGAGGGGGGTGCAATGACTGTGGAAATTATAACTATTTATCCGAACTTGATATTAGTTGGGTTTTGAATCCCCAACTAATTCAAGACCGCTAAATTGAAATTTTAGCCAGGGATCCAAACCCTATAATTACGAATTACAAATTACGAATTACGAATTAGTAATTATGTTGAGTTGCTAAGGGCAAAGTAAACCAAAACGTTAAGCCACACTTGCGGTTACTAATAACACCAATTTCACCACCATGAGCTTGGATAATTTGCCGACAAAGATACATTTTTAAACCGATGTCTGTAGAACATGGTGTTTGGGGATGGCGTACATGTAAATCAAACAGGCGATCGCACTCTTGCTTACTGAGTACTACGCCATTATCTTGAATACAAGTACGAATCATTCCACTTTCAACTGTGGCTTTCAAGGTAAAATTTAATCCTGGTGGATTGTGTTGCAAGCTATAAGTAAACAAATTGACTAAAACTCTCTGCAAGCGAGTTGTATCTGCCAGCACTAAAGGTAAATCTTCTGGAACCAAGTTTGTCAAATTAGCTTGATTTCGGCTCAGTATTGGCTGCAAGTCTTGGATAATTGGCTGTAACAGCCTGCTAAATCTCACCAAATCCCGATTGAGAACAACTCCTTGCTCTTTGCAGGAATGAATTTCTAGTAATGAGTCAATCATTCCCAGCTGGCGATCGTTGCCTTGAATCATGCGCTCAATAATAGAGGAAGATACCTGAATTAGGGAATGGGGAATGGGGGATGGGGAATGGGGAGATAAGGAGGATGCTGATATGACTTCCCCTGCTCCCCTGCTCCCCTGCTCCCCTGCTCCTAGTCCCTGGCTTTTGAGTAAATTCTGTAGTACCATCAAGTTACCCATAACGCAAGTCCGTAAATCGTGAGCAACTGTGTGCAAAACTACGTCTTTAACTCGTTGGGTTTCTGCTAGTTCCTGCATTTTCTGCTGTAACTGAGTGGTACGTTCTTCTACTTGGCGTTCTAAACTACTGTTGAGTTGTGCCAGTTCTTGGTATAGTTGCACTTGTTGAATAGCTATAGCCAGTTGCTCAGACATCTGCTGTAGCAAATCAATTTCTATTGACTGCCAATGACGAGGGCCAGAACATTGGTTGGCAATCAAAGCACCAAACAATTGGTCGCCTAGCATAATTGGTACAGCTAAGGTTGCTTGTGTGTGGAATTGTTGATAGTGTGCTAGCAATGCAGGAGATACTTCTATTTGCGAGATATCTTCAATTACACGCACTCGATTAGTCGTTAGTATATTTTTTAATTCTTGCAGACAAGTTTGATCATCGACCTGCCAATTAGCCACTGATGGATAATTGGCATCTACTGATTCAACAACAGTTTTAGCTTTGAGTTGGGGATCTTTAAGACCAATAAAAACCCGGTCTACTTGCAAAAGTTCCCGGACTTCTGTGACGGTGGTTCGGAGAATTTGTTCTAAGTTGAGCGAAGAGCGAATTTGTACCAATGTTTTTGTCAACAAGCGATCGCGTTGTGCTGACAGGCGTAATTGTGCTTCTGTTTCCTTATGCTGTGTAATGTCATGATGGACTGCTAAGATGCACGGGATACCATCTAAATCAATAACTTCACCTGAAAGCAGTGTTGTCAATATCTTGCCACACTTCCTGCGATATTCAATCTCGAAATTCCGAACAACTTTTTTTGTCTGGAACTCCTCTAACAAAAGAGTGCGATCGCGTTCATTTATCCAAATATTTAACTCAAAAGCTGTACGACCAATTGCTTCATCTGGCTGATAACCTGAGAGTTTCACAAAACTCTCGTTAACTTCTAGGAAACGTCCTTCTGCAAGTGTGCTGATGGTAATTGGATCAGGACTGCAACTAAAAGCTTTAGAATATTTTTGAGCCAGATTTCGCAAAGAGACTTCTGCTTGTTTACGCTCTGTGATATCGCGGACAATAGCTAACACTTCATCAGTAGCACTGGCTACCAACCGCGCTTCATAATCTCGTATTCCCAAAGGCGTTGGTAGTTGATATTCACAAGTTTGCAAAGTTCCAGAATCTAAAGTTTTAGCGATCGCTTCAGTGCTAATAGCAGCAACATCATTGGGCAAAAGATCCCACATGTTTCTACCAACTATTTCTTCTCTGTTGAGAGTGACATTTGCCCCCTCCTCTTTCAAATCTAGATACTCGCCATCACGGCTAATCCGAAACATCAAATCAGGGATAGCCCGCAAAATTGCTTGATAGCGTGCTTCACTTTCTCGCAATTGTACTTCTGTTTGTTTGCGGTCTGTAATATCTATCACTAAACCATCCCAAAGTATATCACCGTTAGCTTGTGGTGCTAGTTGCGAAGTAGCTTGAATCCACTTGAGACCACTAGGCGTAATGATGCGACCTTCCCAACGCCAAGGTGTAAGAGTGGCACTAGCAACAGCAATAGATTCTGCAAACGCTGTACTATCCTGGGGATGAATCAGTTTGTGTAGTACCTCCGGGTCTGCTTGTACAACTTCTGGTTCTAATTCATACAAATCTCGACAGCCAGAACTAACATATACAACAAACTGGGAACCATCTTGTTGCTGCAAAACTTGAAAAATCATCCCCGGCAAATTGGCAGCAATTCTTTCCAACACTGTGATAGTTTCTTGTTGAAAACCTAGTTGATGCAGTGATTTTACAGTTTCATCCACTCTAGGAACCTTTGACACACAAGGAACTGGCATAATCATAAAAGCAAGCGTAGCCATTTTGACAGTTTTTGTTATGCGGGCAGAATCGCTCACAACATAAAAACTGTGTCTCTTTTCAGAGTAGTTCTTGACGCTGCGATCGCATTCACCCAATCGGGTGAACTAGTGGACTATGACCAAAACCTTTATGACGGCGGTTTTCATCTGAGTCAGGTACGGGATAATTGCAGTGGCCATATTTAAAAGTCTCTTTAACTACACTTTTTCAAGTTGCCACTACTATTTAATTACTTCTATCAACTGGCTCAAGATAGTATTTGAAAAGTCATGAGGGATAAACTTAATACTCTGAGAGGATGTTTTAAAAGTCCTGTTATTAGTAGCCAAATATTTTAGATCCCCCTAAACCCCCCTTCAAAAGGGGGAATTTGAGCAGTTATTCCCTCCTTTTTAAGGGGAGCCAGCGCCGTGGTGTTAGCGCAGCGCTAGCGAGTCTTCGAGCGTCGGCAGTCCGATCTTGGGGGTTCTCCCCCAATCCCCACTCCCTTCGGGAGTGGGGGCCCCGAGTCCCCCAGGAGGAACTGCCGAAAGGGTTTCCCGACAGCCGCGCGACTGGCGTGGGCTAGGGGGGATCGCCAAGTGCTTAAAGTCACCTCTAAAAACTTTTCAAATAACCTCTGAGTTAATCAAGATTTAATTTCCTGAATAGCCCAACCCATCACTTCTAAAAAATGCCTAAGAGCTATCTCATCATTGAGAGCAGAAAAGGGAATATACCAACAATAAGGATTAAGAGAAATTGATGAGCCTACAGCAGATTTAAAGCGATTGAGAAGTTCTGCTTTTTTATCTTCTAAATTGAACGGTGACTCATAGGCTAAAATTTCTATAGTCGCATTAGTCCAAACTCGGAAAAAAGTGCGATTTTTCCCCTGATAATTGAATTTAGGCACAAAAGATCCGTAGCTTTTACCTGTACCCCATTGAATTTGCATCTGTTGAGCAATTGACCATTCTAAAATCAAGCTGGCGACCGCAGCCGCTTCAGTACCGTATTTGATTTCGACTTCTTTGATAAAAGATGATGCATCCCATTGTCTTTTCTCTATGGGATATGTCGTAGAAATTTTAATTGTTTGACCAATGACTCTGGGAACTAAAGTCTTTAAACCTTGACCCACATATTGTTTAATTTCAACTGCTAATACTTGCGCTGGATTCATTTGCTGATTCAAAAACTCAACTATACGCTGAAGTTCAGCAGGAATATGATCTGCGACAAATACAAGACGAACTTTACCTGCTTGTAAATTCGTTTTGACTTTTTGCCAAAACTTTTCTACATCAACCTCTTCTGTACCTAGAAATTCTATTAGTTGTTGTTCAGCATTGAGTTTAGCTTCAAACTGAGCGCGGATTTTCTCAACTGACCAGTAAACCACTGCATTAGCTGCATAATCAAGCATTTGACCGACCACCTCTCGCCGGATCTGGGTATTACAGCTACGCTTAACTTCTACTATGGTTGGAATTCCATCTTGGTCAACAAACAAAAGATCTAGCGCCCAACGCCCAGCACTATCTTCACCATCTGGTATTGATATCTCTCTGGAGACTAGAAGCCAGCGTCTTGGCGCAGCAATATCTATCTGTTCTCCTGCTAACAAACTCGGATAGTCAGCTAATAGCTTTTGCAGTAACGCTTCAGATTCATAAGGTTCTGCTGTCATTTCAACTAGTTGACTATTATCTTGAATTAAGTAAATACTACCACTCATAAAATTGTACCATTTTGACCTAATTTAAGATTCCCGCTTTCATTGGGTAATGAACAGTTTCTAGGTTGATCAGTGTTTACTCGCTTGTATTGATAGATAATTTTTTCAATAACGCTAAAAATAGCGATCGCTTCTATCCATAACTTTTGATATCAGAAAGTTTTTGTATTACTTTTTAACCTAAATCAGCGCGACTAAACCAATTAGCTAATCAGGCTAAAGTTTAACCAAGGAGGTACAAAGTTGAAGTGAAAAAAATCATGATTATTGGTTCTGGGGGTGCTGGTAAATCTACCCTAGCCCGTGAACTGGGAAGCATCTTAGGTTTAGAAGTAATTCATTTAGACACCTTGTATTGGCATCCTGGCTGGGTTGAGACTCCAAAACTTGAATGGCAAAGCATCATTCAAGATTTAACTCTGCGGGAATCGTGGATTATGGATGGCAACTACAGTGGTACGCTAGATATTCGTTTAGCGATCGCAGATACAGTGATTTTTTTAGATTTCCCTCGCATGTTGTGTCTGTGGCGAGTAATTAAGCGAAGTTGGCAATATGCAGGACAGTCCAGACCTGATATGGCTTCAGGTTGTCCAGAAAGATTAACCTGGGAATTTCTCAAATTTGTTTGGACATACCCCATTACTCGTCGTCCTAACATTCTCAATAAACTTAGCCAACTTCCACCAAACCAACAAGTGATTATTCTCCACAAACCCGAAGAGGTCAGAGAGTTTGTGCAAACAATTTCCCTTTTATGACTTACGCAAAAAACCTCTCAAACTCTTATTTCTCCGTGTCCTCTGCGCCTCTGTGGTTCGATTTTCCGTTACCTGTGCGTAAGTCCTGCGTTTGTTAAGAAACTAAGCAATAAATTACTATAATTAAATATTAATTATAGTAATTACAATTGCCTTGAAAACAGCAGTAAGTGCTGCATATCAATATTGGTATTTTTAACTAATAGCAAACTTTGGAAAATTAACTTTTGATGAATAATGCAGTTATCAAACTCCTTCCAGAACACTTACAAACTATCCGCACTCATGCAGAAAGCACATACCCAGATGAATGCTGCGGTATAATTTTGGGTTATCTGGCAAGTGTTGGTAAAACAGTGGTAGAAATTATACCAACAGCAAATGCTTGGAATACAGAGGCTGCTAATTTCACAAATGATCACAAACTAGATGATGAAAGACGGCGATATGCGATCGCGCCCCAAGACATGTTACAAGGACAAAGAAAAGCACGTGATTCCTCGCTGAACATCATCGGTATCTATCACTCTCATCCCGATCATCCAGCTGTACCTTCGGAATGCGATCGCTTATACGCTTGGCCAGAATACTCGTATATAATAGTCTCCGTTCAAAATGGTAAAGCTGGTGAACTCAAAAGCTGGAGTCTTGATAATAATCATCAGTTTCAACCAGAGACAATTAAAGACATAATTTAACATCTAACCAAAACAAAAAGTTATCTCTTCACCTGCTGAAACACCGTATCACATCTATTTCTTCACAATCTTTTGAGATAAATATCGTTGTTGCTGCTGAGGCGGTTGGCTGTTATCGTCGGTGATGCTGGAAATACACATCTAGTACGCACAGATACGAACTGACGTACTAGATATTCGTTAACACAAAATATGTCAATTCTACAGCTTCTCACCCAAATTAATGGTGTAGCTCAGATATGGGCTGCTGACGGGCAATTTTTAGGATTGCTATCGACTGACCGATATGACCCCAACTCAATCAGTAATTTTCAGGGAAACCACGGCAGTTATCATGGAATCTACAGCATCCGTAATCCACATGGATTGTATGGCGGTGAACATGGTATGTATAGCCCTTACAATCCTTACTGCAATAATCCCCCTATTATCACTTACCAAGGTCAGCCAGTATTGATGGTTACAAGAAATAGCTACGCTCATCACAATAAGTCATCAATTATCGATCCCGATTTTCTGCTAGGTGTATACGTACAACTCGGCTACTCACCAGGCCTTTTTAATGACTCAGGGTATCGGATGAATCAGCAAGCAGCAATTATTGCTTCTATGTTCCATTAAAAAATTCCCTAAAGTAGCTCCGATACCTAATTGTGATTTTCCATCAAGAAGTTCCATATAATTGGGTATCAGCTTCTCTAAGAATAGTCACTCTACTTTTAAACTTGCTACTCAGAACTTTTTTCACCAACTAAATATAAAAATTTTTTGCCAAATTCACTAATGTATATATTTTCGCTATTCATATTTGAGCACCTTGGTTTACCTTGTAGGGTATTTACATCTCTAGTTTTCCAAGTATCACTTTAAAAACTATTGATTACTCTTACCCTTGTCCTTATCTAGTGCTTGCTGGATAGCCTGACGACAGTATTCAGCAGGATCATCTTTTGCCTTTACCTCTTGCTTCATGGTTTCAGTGACACGAAAACTGAGATTAGCTGTTAACGGTTCTTCACCTTTTGGTTGTATTGGCTTTAAACTTTCTGGATTACCTTTAGGATTTGGCATTGTATAGAAATATTAATAATAACTTAAACATTTGCGCGCAAATGTTTAATATCTATTTGGTGGGTATCTACCCTGAGAAAGTATTACCCACCGCATCCACCTTAACAATGGACAACTCTATTGTATGTTTTCTCGTTCTGAACTTGAAGTCCTGACACTTCAAGAGTTACGTGCATTGTGTCAACGCTACGGTTTACCCCCAACAGGGAACCCAGGATACAAAGTCAGTTACATCACTACCTTGATGGCGTTTCCAATACTAGCCTTGCAGCAGTTTCAAGATGGTAGGGGGATAAGGCGACCATCATTTCAAAGCTTGCAGAATATGGGTGCAGCCTTAGATGAGATGAATTCTCTGAGTGATGAACAAATAGCGCTGGTGAGAATTTCCCTGGAGGGTAGGAAGATGAAGATACCTGATAGATATGAGCAAGAGAGATTCTTGAATATCTACAAGGCTAAACTCTCCCTAGAACAGGCGATAACCTTTTTGAACAGTTGATCATCCCATCACATATTTACTTTATCCCCTCCAATAGGGGATTTTTTTACCCTCTGCATCACTCAGAGTACACAGACCTAGTAACCTGAGTTCTGGATAAGCCCAAACCATGATTCTATCGTTGGCTGAAACTCCTAAAACTTACGCAAAACATCTCTCAAACTCTCATAACTCTGTGATCTCTGTGCCTCTGTGAGTCCAGTCCCCGTCTTGGTGAGGCAGCCCCCGACAGGAGCGGTTCCCGGCGTTAGCGCAGCGAAGCGCGAGTCTTCTCCCAAGGGGAGACGCCAAAGGCGAACGAGCGTCTGGGGGACTGCCGAACCCGAAGGGCTTGTTGCCAGATGGGGAACTGGCGTTAGCGTAGCGTTAGCGAGCTTGCGAGCGTCACCCGAAGGGCGGTTCGATAAAATCTTCTTAACCCGAACTGAGGTCTAGTAGTAAACTAAAATATTACTAGCCAAAAGCAGCCGAAAGAAGTATACTAAAATGCTCTCTAATTTGAAATTACTATCTTAAATTCTAGAATCACTAGATTAAACCTTGACACTGTTGGTACATAAAATGTCGCTCAATCCCAATCTGGATGAAATCCAGCTGACAAAAGACGATTACGAACGCTATTCCCGCCACCTCATATTGCCAGAAGTTGGACTGGAAGGACAAAAACGCCTCAAGGCTGCCAGTGTACTGTGTATCGGTACAGGTGGACTGGGTTCGCCACTACTTTTATATCTTGCGGCAGCGGGTATTGGACGTATCGGTATTGTTGATTTCGATGTTGTCGATACTTCTAACCTGCAACGCCAAGTTATTCATGGTACATCCTGGGTAGGTAAACCCAAGATTGAATCAGCAAAAAACCGTATTCATGAGATTAACCCCTATTGTCAGGTTGATCTCTACGAAACTCGCTTGAGTTCTGAAAATGCGCTGGATATCATTAAGCCTTACGATATCGTTGTGGATGGTACTGATAACTTCCCCACACGCTA
>NZ_AP018288.1:5121901-5126901 GCF_002368335.1 Nostoc sp. NIES-4103
CCCCATGCTACTCGGGATTCAGCTACTATCTAGTCAGTTTTCAACTACAGGACTTTCACCTTCTTTGGTGCAGTATTTAGCTGCTTCGTCTAACCTCTAGATTCGATATTGCTGTCCCACTACCCCAATCAGTAAACCAATTGGTTTAGGCTCTTCCCCGTTCGCTCACCACTACTTAGGGAATCTCTGCTTGATTTCTTTTCCTCTGGCTACTAAGATGTTTCAGTTCGCCAGGTTGGCTCATACCTGTCTATATATTCAACAGGCTGTACATAGGGTTGCCCCATTCGGATATCTCCGGCTCAATGTTTGCTTCCAACTCCCCGGAGCATTTCGTCGGTAACCACGTCCTTCTTCGCCTCTGTGTGCCTAGGTATCCACCGTCAGCCCTTATTAGCTTGACCACTTACAATTGGTGTTCACCATTGCAAACACAATTCATTACTTGAATGTCTGTGTCTGCCTGCTAATGTTCGCGTTACTATGCAGTTTTCAAGGTTCTGGCTGAGATTCACTCAGCAGTCTGACACCTACATGTCATGTTGCTGAATCTTATCCCTTGTTTTGTTGGCTTTTTACAGGTGGAGGTTAGCGGACTCGAACCGCTGACATCCTGCTTGCAAAGCAGGCGCTCTACCAACTGAGCTAAACCCCCAGACAAAAAGTTATGAGTTTTTAGTGATGAGTTATCAGTTTTTTGACTCTTAACTCTTAACTTCAAACTCTTAACTCTCTTCAGGTGGGCCATCCTGGACTCGAACCAGGGACCTCACCCTTATCAGGGGTGCGCTCTAACCACCTGAGCTAATAGCCCAAATCGAACCAAATCATAGTTTGAAAGCTATTCACAAATATCTGCGACCGACCTAGGAATGACCATCTCATTATCTATTTGCACGCTCGCTTTCGATATCTGAGTGGATTCGGTCTCCCTATAAAGGAGGTGATCCAGCCACACCTTCCGGTACGGCTACCTTGTTACGACTTCACCCCAGTCACCAGCACTGCCTTAGGCATCCTCCCCGACGAATCGTTGGAGTAATGACTTCGGGCGTTGCCAGCTTCCATGGTGTGACGGGCGGTGTGTACAAGGCCCGGGAACGAATTCACTGCAGTATGCTGACCTGCAATTACTAGCGATTCCTCCTTCACGCAGGCGAGTTGCAGCCTGCGATCTGAACTGAGCTACGGTTTTCGGGATTTGCTTGCCGTTGCCGGCTTGCTGCCCTCTGTCCGTAGCATTGTAGTACGTGTGTAGCCCAAGACGTAAGGGGCATGCTGACTTGACGTCATCCCCACCTTCCTCCGGTTTGTCACCGGCAGTCTCTCTAGAGTGCCCAACTTAATGCTGGCAACTAAAAACGAGGGTTGCGCTCGTTGCGGGACTTAACCCAACATCTCACGACACGAGCTGACGACAGCCATGCACCACCTGTGTTCGCGCTCCCGAAGGCACTCTAAGCTTTCACTCAGATTCGCGACATGTCAAGTCTTGGTAAGGTTCTTCGCGTTGCATCGAATTAAACCACATACTCCACCGCTTGTGCGGGCCCCCGTCAATTCCTTTGAGTTTCACACTTGCGTGCGTACTCCCCAGGCGGGATACTTAACGCGTTAGCTACGGCACGGCTCGGGTCGATACAAGCCACGCCTAGTATCCATCGTTTACGGCTAGGACTACTGGGGTATCTAATCCCATTCGCTCCCCTAGCTTTCGTCCCTCAGTGTCAGTTGCGGCCTAGCAGAGCGCTTTCGCCACCGGTGTTCTTCCTGATATCTACGCATTTCACCGCTACACCAGGAATTCCCTCTGCCCCGAACGCACTCTAGCTATGTAGTTTCCACTGCTCTTATGAGGTTGAGCCTCACTCTTTAACAGCAGACTTACATCGCCACCTGCGGACGCTTTACGCCCAATCATTCCGGATAACGCTTGCATCCTCCGTATTACCGCGGCTGCTGGCACGGAGTTAGCCGATGCTGATTCCTCAGGTACCGTCATTGTGTTCTTCCCTGAGAAAAGAGGTTTACAACCCAAGAGCCTTCCTCCCTCACGCGGTATTGCTCCGTCAGGCTTTCGCCCATTGCGGAAAATTCCCCACTGCTGCCTCCCGTAGGAGTCTGGGCCGTGTCTCAGTCCCAGTGTGGCTGATCATCCTCTCAGACCAGCTACTGATCGTCGCCTAGGTAGGCTCTTACCCCACCTACTAGCTAATCAGACGCGAGCTCATCTCTAGGCAATAAATCTTTCACCTCTCGGCACATCCGGTATTAGCCACCGTTTCCAGTGGTTGTCCCCGACCTAGAGCCAGATTCTCACGCGTTACTCACCCGTCCGCCACTGTGTCCTAAAACACCGTTCGACTTGCATGTGTTAAGCATACCGCCAGCGTTCATCCTGAGCCAGGATCAAACTCTCCATTTTGTTCTGGAAAGCTCTACAGCTCTTTTTTGGCTGATTCTTTACCCACCTCAGCCTGGTGTTCTCATTTACTTGACGCAGGCTACTTGTGGTATTATGGCTTTCAAACTATAATATTTTCATGGTTCGGGTGCCTCTCGGATTGCGCTCTCGTGCGCTCTCTGTTCGGCACTTATCCAATATAACTAACCTACTCCAGAGTGTCAACTCTTTTGACAAAATACTTTTGACTTTTTTCCCCAGACGCTAAAACTCCCCACAGTCCCCGCTTGTGAGCAACAATGGTCTAGGCACTTTCCTCAAAATACAAGGAGCAAGCGTGATTATGCTCAGTCAATGATTTGTCAGCACTATAGAACCCATTTGATATCTATTATCTGAGCTAACCGCTTAAGGATGAGTTGGATAAGACATAGATTAAGCTTGGCAGTCGCATGAGTGAGAGTTCGCTCAAAGTTTTTAACTAAACTTTTACATCATTCCATCGGAGCATTGAAGCGTTCAATTACCCAATGAGTTGCAACCGGGATAAACCCCGTTTTACCAAGGGCTGCTTTTTCGGTACTCGTGGGTTTGGGTGACAATTGGAATCGGATCTTGGTCATAATCTCTTGGTATAGCATTTGCAAAGCGGCTGTAATCTTGTCTGGATGGTAGCCGTGGTCAAGCAAAATTGTAATCTTGGGGATGTTCACAGGCTTGGCACGAAAATAATCCAAGTTCTGGCTCAATAGTTCAATTAAGCCATTGTTCAGTAGACCGAAAACTTTTGCGATCGCTAAAAAATAGTAGTGTATGATACAGTTTTGTCGAGAACGTAAAAAAGCTGATTGCCTGGGACAAATAATAAGTCTAGCTTATGAATAAGCCTTAAAAATCAAGCAAAATCAGCCGGGCGGTAAATAAACTTCGCAGGCTACCTCATAGTTGCGGTTTACTGCTTGGCGTAAAAATTCAAGCATCTGTTTAAGAGCAAATAGGTGAGAAAAAACTTGTCTATGACTTCTGTTTAAACAGCTGATATAATGCCATAATAGATCAATCCAAACATTAATAATTAAGAATGCCAAAGCTACAAATAAAAGCCGAATGATGGGATTTTTAATAGTAGTTTTGATTCGGCATTGATTTTTCATTCGTAGCTACTTTCAATCCCAAAACGTAGACGATAGTCATCATGTATAAGCTGCAAAGTTAACTTAACTTTATAGACAGCGTAAACAAAAATTTCTCGCCCATGCTCTCGACTTTTACGGAGCCTAATCCTGAAAAATTGGGCAGGCTTTTTGGGATAGTCGTTAAGCCCCGTGATTGATCTATGGGGTACGAAGCCTGCCCAATTTTTTGCGGCAATTTTGTGACCATTTTTATATGTGCAAACTATCCACACAGTAAAAGTGACTGAGCCATACTTATCGCTGTTTAAAGTATAACTAGTCTTATAACTCCGCCTACCTCTAATTAATTGTTTAGTTCCACCATGTTTACCTCGGATAATAGCTGGCATTTCAAATGGCATATCCAAAGCCTGTAACCAGCGAATAACTGGGACACAAAAGAACTCCCTATCTAAATACAATCGCTCAACTCTCAAGGCAATTACAGTATGACCATATTCTGGTGTGAGATTTGCTCTTACACTTAGCTGATTCATTAACTTTATTTATATCACAGAGCAAACTCAGTCATTCAATACGGACATCGAAAATTACTAATTTTCAACAGAAATTTACTTGCACAGCTATTCATCACGCAGCGATCGCAAAAGTTTTCGGTCTACTGATTGTCATCACTCACATTGGCTTTAGCGGGACTTAGACAAAAATCAAGCCCAAATATAGCCCAAACTAGCTTTGTAAGCAGCAAACACGTCATCAGTGGCATCTGTGAGAGGATGTTTGAAAAGTTGTAAGTTAAGTAAAAACAGCTCTCAGGGCATAAGCTGTAAATACGTACATACAGCACCATTGAGAGCAATGAGTAAAGCATACTCCAGTAACTTGACCAAAGACCAATGGGAATTACTAGAACCGTTAATTCCAGTAGCCAAAAAAGGTGGTTGTCCCAGAGTTGTTGACGTTTGGGAGGTACTCAACGCCATTTTTTATGTATTGACACAAGGATGAACAAGCGCCAAACCTACCGGGGGACTTTCCCAATTAGCAAACGGTGTATACCTACTTTCGCAATTGGCGTACTGACGGAACATGGCTCAACATCCATGACCGACTCAGAGGTTGGGTGCGGGTAGAAAATGAGCGATTTGTTAGCCCATCAGAAGCGATAATTGATAGTCCTAGTGTTAAAAGTGCGGCGATGGTAAGCCAAGACGTAGGCTACGATGCGGGAAAAAAGGTCAAAGGACACAAGCGGTTTTTAACCGTGGATACATTAGGTTTAGTACTGCGAGTTTTAATGACAGCAGCTAGTGTAGACGAACGCTCAGGCGCTAAACAAGTACTCAACAAGGTCAGACAGATGGCAGATACAGTTTCACGTCTTTCTACTATCTGGGTTGATGGTGGTTACGATGGCAACCCTTTTATGCAATGGGTGATGCATTTGTACCGATGGATTG
>NZ_AP018288.1:5131901-5225999 GCF_002368335.1 Nostoc sp. NIES-4103
ACTGAGCTACGGTTTTCGGGATTTGCTTGCCGTTGCCGGCTTGCTGCCCTCTGTCCGTAGCATTGTAGTACGTGTGTAGCCCAAGACGTAAGGGGCATGCTGACTTGACGTCATCCCCACCTTCCTCCGGTTTGTCACCGGCAGTCTCTCTAGAGTGCCCAACTTAATGCTGGCAACTAAAAACGAGGGTTGCGCTCGTTGCGGGACTTAACCCAACATCTCACGACACGAGCTGACGACAGCCATGCACCACCTGTGTTCGCGCTCCCGAAGGCACTCTAAGCTTTCACTCAGATTCGCGACATGTCAAGTCTTGGTAAGGTTCTTCGCGTTGCATCGAATTAAACCACATACTCCACCGCTTGTGCGGGCCCCCGTCAATTCCTTTGAGTTTCACACTTGCGTGCGTACTCCCCAGGCGGGATACTTAACGCGTTAGCTACGGCACGGCTCGGGTCGATACAAGCCACGCCTAGTATCCATCGTTTACGGCTAGGACTACTGGGGTATCTAATCCCATTCGCTCC
Organism: Nostoc sp. NIES-4103; assembly: GCF_002368335.1. Taxonomy (GTDB): domain Bacteria; phylum Cyanobacteriota; class Cyanobacteriia; order Cyanobacteriales; family Nostocaceae; genus Amazonocrinis. The sequence goes on from NZ_AP018288.1 coordinate 5,132,429, forward strand.
CCTAGCTTTCGTCCCTCAGTGTCAGTTGCGGCCTAGCAGAGCGCTTTCGCCACCGGTGTTCTTCCTGATATCTACGCATTTCACCGCTACACCAGGAATTCCCTCTGCCCCGAACGCACTCTAGCTATGTAGTTTCCACTGCTCTTATGAGGTTGAGCCTCACTCTTTAACAGCAGACTTACATCGCCACCTGCGGACGCTTTACGCCCAATCATTCCGGATAACGCTTGCATCCTCCGTATTACCGCGGCTGCTGGCACGGAGTTAGCCGATGCTGATTCCTCAGGTACCGTCATTGTGTTCTTCCCTGAGAAAAGAGGTTTACAACCCAAGAGCCTTCCTCCCTCACGCGGTATTGCTCCGTCAGGCTTTCGCCCATTGCGGAAAATTCCCCACTGCTGCCTCCCGTAGGAGTCTGGGCCGTGTCTCAGTCCCAGTGTGGCTGATCATCCTCTCAGACCAGCTACTGATCGTCGCCTAGGTAGGCTCTTACCCCACCTACTAGCTAATCAGACGCGAGCTCATCTCTAGGCAATAAATCTTTCACCTCTCGGCACATCCGGTATTAGCCACCGTTTCCAGTGGTTGTCCCCGACCTAGAGCCAGATTCTCACGCGTTACTCACCCGTCCGCCACTGTGTCCTAAAACACCGTTCGACTTGCATGTGTTAAGCATACCGCCAGCGTTCATCCTGAGCCAGGATCAAACTCTCCATTTTGTTCTGGAAAGCTCTACAGCTCTTTTTTGGCTGATTCTTTACCCACCTCAGCCTGGTGTTCTCATTTACTTGACGCAGGCTACTTGTGGTATTATGGCTTTCAAACTATAATATTTTCATGGTTCGGGTGCCTCTCGGATTGCGCTCTCGTGCGCTCTCTGTTCGGCACTTATCCAATATAACTAACCTACTCCAGAGTGTCAACTCTTTTGACAAAATATTTTTGACTTTTTTTTAGTCTCCTGAACTACTACTCACCCAGCTTTTCCCCTTATAGTATTCCTGGATATGATTGAGGATGCTACGAAGTTGTGAGTAAGTCTGTTGTTTTGCCACCCTGGTTGGTCTTGGATCCAATTTTACGTGACTGGTTGCTTGAAGATCTTGGTCGCGGCGATCGCACCACAAATAGTCTGTTACACCAAGATGTCACGCCAGGATCAGCTAAATGGATTGCTAAGGCATCAGGGATAATTGCTGGCTTACCAGTGGCAGCTAGGGTATTTCAGCTTTTGAATGAAAAAGTTAGCTTTGTAGCTGTCGTGCCTGAAGGTGCAAAGTGTGAGCTAGGACAAGTAGTCGCAGAAATTAATGGATCGCTAGATGCACTACTAATTGGGGAACGAGTAGCACTCAACTTGGCTATGCGTTTAAGTGGGATTGCCACACTAACTAATAAATATGTAGAGCAAATTGCTGATTTATCTCCTAAGTTGGTGGATACACGCAAAACTACACCTGGGTTAAGAATCTTGGAAAAGTACGCCACGAGTGTGGGAGGGGCGATTAATCACCGTATGGGGTTAGACGATGCGGTGATGATTAAGGACAATCATATTGCAGCAGCTGGAGGAATTGGAGAAGCGATTACTCGGATTCGCTATCAAATTCCTTATCCCTTAACAATCGAAGTAGAGACGGAAACTCTAGAGCAGGTGAAAGAAGCTTTAAAATATAAAGCCAACATCGACATCATTATGTTGGACAATATGCCTTTGGATATCATGCGTCAGGCAGTGCTGTTGATTCGTCAACAAGATAGCCGTGTGAAAATTGAGGCTTCCGGGAATGTAACTTTAGAGACTATTCGTGCTGTGGCAGAGACAGGTGTTGACTATATTTCAACTAGTGCACCGATTACTCAGTCAAAATGGTTAGATTTGAGTATGAAGATACTAATATAAGGTGGCTCATAACCTCATAACAAAGTTAGTATACTGTCACATCAGTAAAGGCCACAAGCTTTCTGCGCGTTGGAGTTCAGGTAAGTAGGCAGCTAAATATGTTAAATCGATAACCTCTTGTAAATTTGAATTATTAGCTGTATGCCAACCCGCAAAGGTCAATAGTTAAAAGTACTCGTTTGCCACTTCCAAGACCATGTTTCCTTGCAAAATTCAGCCAAGACACGATTAAATACTAGTGTGTTTACGTAAGGCAGAACCCTAGTTGAGGTCAGCTGGGGGAGCTTGGGAAGACAAAATTATAGATATATTCCGAACTACTTAAGTAGTATCCTTATTCTGTCACCCTCCGAAAACATTAGCCATTTCTGAATTCTAGAGCTTTTATATAGCAAGCGATCGCGCGATTCAAATCTAATAACAAATACAAGACCCATTTTTTTCTAAAAGCATAGCTTGTATTGATTGCCTCATGAAGCTTGAGCGCGATCACGCTTTTGGAAAGTAACAGAAGAGGGTATAGCCGTAGCCATATGTGTTAGGACAATAGTCATTGCTCAAAGCCTTGAAGCAACTGCGCTTCTACTCAGCACGAGCGCACTCAGAACTTTGTTAGAAAAGCTACTTTAATTACTCTTTTCTCCTCAGTCTCCCAGCTTCACCAACTCCTCAGCTTTTCGAGCATGACATTAGGGCAGAATCCACCAATAGGTTTCACCAGATTCTGAATGTACAAAACCATACAACCACATTCATTTTTAGCTTTGTATAACTGAGGCGATTACTGTAAGCAGTCCCAAGATTATTTGGCATCATTGCCCAATCTTGGTGAAAGCACGATTTTATTGCCAGTGATCACATTTTATTTTGAGTATCCCTGTTTCATTTCTGATCACAACCACTGTCTTAAAGTAATCTGTTCTCTGAAAAAATTTCAGCTTTTAAGATGGATTATATTTATTTATGTAAATAAACGTAAATTAAATTATATTAATATTAAGTTTTTAGACTAAAAATTAATGAAAAATTATCATGATAGCAATTTTACTGCCGTAAGTTTACTTATTCTCTTTGAGATAAATCCAAAATTATAAGTGATTACGGTACTTTTGTCAAAGTAAGTTTGTAATCACAGCTAGTACTTGTACGCAATATTATTAATTTTTTGTTAAAACTTGATAGTGCAGTTAATCCAGCTATGTGAATTTAATGAACCCCTTTAATTAGGTAGATAGCTACCTCTAACTTTAGACTGATGCCAAAACCCGCTTATTAATTATATTTCTTAAGAGTCGGGCTTGTTTTAGACCATTAGTTCATTGCTGAGATGCAAGCTACTAACAATTATTTTTCGATGAATTAATTATTTATTCACAGTAAATATTTAATTAAGATTTTATTTTTTGGCAAAATAGCTCAACCTACTGTGGATAAGAAAAAAGACTGGATGAAGTAAGAATGCAGGGAATATACAAAGACTTATGGACACGAACTTGAAAATCACTAGTGCTGTGATAATTTGTATCAGTTTTTACTTAATAGCTCCCAAAATCGCCCATTCTAGAGGCTCTGTTGGCACTTTAACTGCTGATATATTGGGCATTACAGCCAGCGATCGCTCCACTAATTCAAGTGTTACTTCTCAAGATTCAAAAGACATATACATTGCACCGAATTATGGTGGCCCTGATAGTCAGCATGGAAGTGGTACTCGCTGATACTATACCAATGGCTAGTAGAGAGTAGCTGTAGAAAAATAACACCTGGCAACTAACTCAATACTTTCAAGACAGCCAAGATAAGAAATAAAGCTTAGCCAGAATTAGGCTAGTTGTTTAAAATCTCAGATTTCCACCATCGATATTTTTGTACAAGCGTGTGGACTTGCCAATCAGGGTCAGGTAGAGGGTAATCTAATCGGTAGTGACCTCCCCGACTTTCAGTTCTAAAAGCAGCACTTTTGAGAATCAAATAAGCTACATCTAGTAAATTACGAGTTTCTGCCCAAAGTCGCAATTGCTTCTCACAGTCTAGTCTGTCGAACTGAACTGGTTCATTTGGACGTAAAGAAAGCAAAAATTGACTTAAAGGCAAAGCTGCAAAATCTTGCTGCCAAGATTCAATAGTTGAGATCGCAAAAGATAAACCAGACTGTTCTCGGCAGATACCTGCACTTTGCCACACCAAGCGCGGTAACTTGTCTCTGAGTGCTTCAAGCTGCACTTGCTGGCTATGCCACTCAGCATCAGAAAGGATGAACTTAGAAGGAGCAAAGATGAATTCAGATTCTTTGACATTATCCTTTAGACTTGTGACTTCATCCTTGAGATCAGCCATCTGCGCTCCAAATACAATACATTCCAGCAACGAATTACTTGCCAGACGATTTGCCCCATGCACTCCGGTACTAGCTGTTTCTCCCACCGCGTACAAACCAGGAATGTTCGTACGATTCTTCAGATCTGCAACAATACCACCCATCCAGTAATGGGCTGCGGGGGCTACAGGAATTGGTTCATTAAAAACATCAATACCCCAACGTTGACAAACTTTAATAATATTGGGAAAACGCTGACGAATTTTGTCAGCAGGTATAGGGCGCATATCCAGCCACACATGGGCAGTAGCGGGATCGACAGCAGTACGTTGCAGATGGCTGAAAATCGCTCTACTGACTATATCTCTAGGTGCTAATTCCCCAGCCGGGTGATAATCAAAAGCAAAACGTCGCCCTTCATTATCAACGAGGTGTGCCCCTTCACCACGTACAGCTTCGCTAATCAAAAAGCGATCTGCACCGGGTTTAGTAAGGGCAGTAGGGTGAAATTGAACAAATTCTAAGTCACGGAGGATAGCCCCCGCCCGCCAAGCGATCGCAACTCCATCACCTGTACTCACGGCCGGGTTAGTAGTTTGGGCAAATACTTGACCTCCGCCACCAGTTGCTAGTACCACAGCACCAGCCTTGATCCATCTGATTTCACCTTGATAAAACAGGCTAATTCCTTTGCATTTACCGCTTTGGGGTTCCAGCCACAGACTTAATGCCAAAGCTTGCTGGATAACTTGAATGTTCTGGCGGCGCAATACTTGGGCAGTAAGGGTGGTAGTGACTTCTCTACCTGTAGTGTCCGCGGCGTGGAGAACACGGTGTCGAGAATGAGCCGCTTCCAAAGTTAAAGCTAAAGCTTTGCCGTGTCGGTCAAAAGCAACCCCCAAATTCACCAAGGATTGAATACATTTAGGGGCTTGTTGAGCAAGAAATTCTACAGCTAATGCATCACACAAACCAGCACCAGCTTGCATCGTATCTTCAATATGCAGTGTGGGAGAATCTTCCGGGGCGACAGCAGCCGCAATTCCACCTTGTGCCCAATCACTGGCGGACAGAGAAACTGTTTCTTTGGTAATCAAGCCGACTTGCAAGTTCTCTGGTAGACAAAGCGCTGTGTATAGTCCAGCGGCACCGGCACCGACTACTAAAACATCAAATTGGCTAGGAATATCTATTTGAGGCAAGGTAATGGGGGAGGGAAGGGGGAGAAGGGGGACTCAAAGCCCCCTCTAGGGAACTCAGGGCCCCTATGGGATAAGGGGTAAGAAGGGAGCAGGGAGATATATTTTGATTGTGTTTATCTATTTATCCCCACTCTAATATAAAATTCCCACTCCTTGGGATTGGGAGTGGGCTTTATGCTACATTAACCGCAATTGCTGTTATCTGTAGATACCATTGTTAAAGCGATCATCTCCCTCATTGAACGCAGGTTCTAATTCTGTCACGGTGAAGTTATCGAAGTTAGCTTGCAGAGTTTGTTTTTGGCGATCGCTCAATCCTTCAATATTCAGCACATCTTCTATGCTTTTATAAGGAGCATTTTGGATGATTTTCTTAGCAAGAGTAGGATATAGCCCTGGATATTGCTGAAAAGCTCGCACGTTGGTATTGTTCAAATCAATTTTTTTCCCAAAATCTGTTGCTAGCTTCCTGTCTGCGCTATTCTGACGCTCAATTGCCAGAACTGGGACTTGAGGAAGAGCAAAGCTATAAAAACCAGCAGCCTGTGCTGTCTGAGTTGTTCCTAGCAATCCCCAGCAACCAAGCAACAAACTAAACACTGTTAATAAACGCGCCAATCCTTTCACGATTTTTCTACCTCTTTCCATCAAAACTGAAAAAAACGGCTTTTAGCTAACAAGCGTCATTCAGTTCAAGAGTCCATAGTTCCAACTATAGACTCTTGAACGCCAGTTGCGCGGCTGTCGGCAAAGCCGACGGCAGTCGCGCGGCTGCCGGGAAACCCGTCCAACGCGCTGCCTCCCAACGCACTGGCTCCTATTGACTAGCTGATAGCTTAATCAACACACAGCAGCCATCAGAAACTAATATACAGCTTATTAATATCCACAATATTTGGTACTACATTGCTCTGACTCTAATTTTTCTGGGGGAGGCAAGATGAGGGGGCACAAAGTTAGGAGTTAGCAGTGAAGAATTATTGTCCTTATCCCCCTATCACCTCATCACCTCAAGCAGCGCTAGCAGCGATTAAAAACAGGCTATCTACCAAAATTGTGCTTAAGACAGCACCACCAAAGGCATACCAGTGTCGTTGCTCTAGACGTAAAGGTAAAACTCCGCATATAAACAAGACTAGGGCTAAAATCACTGCCCAGCCTTGTCCCCAAGCCGTTTGTACTTGTGCCATGGCATTTTGCAAAATTAATGACACACCAGTAGGTTCAACCTGCATGATTTGCCGCCAATAGGGCATTAAGTCTACTAAGTAGAAATACAGGTCTGTCAAGACTGTACCGAATAAAGAACCTAAATAAAACCAACTGCCAACTTTAGCCCAATTCCGCACCAGACACCAACAAGCGAATGGTAGCCCTATAGACTCTACTGGCAAATGCCATAAAGGTTCCCAACGCAGCCAGCCCCAATAAATTGCCCCTGCTAGCCAACTCCAGCTAAAGCCTAAGAGCAAATCTCCCCATAAATAAGTTGCACTACGCGACATGAAAGCAAAACTCAGCCATACCCAAAATCCAGTCATCGCTAAACTCAGACTCGGTAGCGATCGCACTAATGGCGCTTCTACAAACACTGGCACTGATACCAAAAATACCGCTGCCGCAAATACTAACCAAGTTTGTCGCCAAGGTATCGACAACGACAAAGAGGCCGATGAGGAAAGTGCAGTTTCTAATTTAATGATACTTTCTTGCCCAGTCTCGTTTGCATCTAACTGAGTATCAATAGAGGTGGTAGTGCTGTTGTAAGACGACAATGTATTATTAATCAAAGTTTTTAATATTTGTTACTAAACTTTATGTTACTTAAGATATCACATCCTTAAATCCCCCCCTGGGGCATTTTTATTATACGCAAATTTTGTCAAAAGCTGGCATCATGGCAAAGGATAAACAGACAAGACTTTTTTTGGGTCTCTCCTTGTCCGTAATTTTTCCCCTTTTCCTTGTCGTCTTCTGGTCTGCTCAATATTAAAGTTTGATGAATTGCCAAAATTGCGTTGACTTATTGAGATGGGTGTAAGAACATGGTCAGCGTCTTAGATGATGTTAGCGATCGCTAAAATTGAATTATTTCCCAGATTGGGTGCAGCTAAAAGTATATCAAGTAACATCATTACTTAAACAGCGTTCATTCTCTTCTCTAGAATAGGAAAAAGGCATTATGGAGTTTATTCAAGCTTTTATTTTAGGTATAGTTCAAGGTATTACAGAATTTTTACCAATCAGCAGCACTGCACATCTGCTGATTGTGACAAAGGTATTTGGTTGGAAAGAACTAGGTTCTAAAGATTTTGTCGATGCCATTCAATTTGGCAGTGTTATCGCGATTTTGGGATACTTTTGGTCGCTGATTTCTAGCGTCTTCAAAGGTGGAATTGAAGCCTTAAAACAAAAAGATTGGGAACGCGAAGAATGGAAAATTATTGTAGGTATTGCAGTCGGAACGCTACCTGCTTTAATTGGCGGCTTTATTTTGAAAGATGTTATCCCTGAGAGTGCCTTAATTATTGCCATCATGTCAATTATCATGGGAGTTTTATTAGGTTTGGCAGAAAAATTCGGTACTCGCAAGCGAGGTTTTGAGTCATTGCAGATTCGGGATGGTATTTTGGTAGGATTAGGACAAACACTTGCTTTGATTCCTGGCGTTTCTCGTTCTGGCTCGACATTGACAACTGCATTATTTTTAGGATTAGAACGCGCTACAGCAGCAAAATTTTCATTTTTATTAGGCTTTCCAACTCTGACTATTGCGACCTTATATAAAAGTCTAAAAATCTTCAAATTATTTCAAGCTCAACAGTTACCAGATAATATTGTTGCACTGTTAATTGTAGGGATTATTTCTACGTTTATTTTTTCCTATCTATCAATTGCATTCTTAATTAAATACTTAGCAACTAAAAATACTTTAATTTTTGTTTGGTATAGATTAGCATTCGGCAGTGTTATTTTGTTAGCGATCGCAGCAGGTTGGCAAGCATAATTAGATAATAGTCACAGTCATTGGTCATTGGTCATTAGTCCAATGCCCTATGCCCTATGCCCTATGCCACATGCCCTATGCCCTATGCCCATGTCTACCATTAAACCAGCGCGTATTACCAAAGTATTACCTGATTCCATAGCCGCTGAGATTGGCTTTGAACCGGGGGATGCGATCGTTGCCATCAATGGTACGCCTCCCCGCGATTTAATTGATTATCAATTTTTATGTGCTGATGAAGTTCTAGAACTAGAAGTTTTAGATGCTGCTGGCAAAACCCATCACATAGAAATCGAAAAAGACTATGATGACGACCTGGGGTTAGAATTTGAAACTGCTCTATTTGATGGTTTAATTCAGTGCAATAATCGCTGTCCGTTTTGCTTTATTGACCAACAACCGCCAGGTAAGCGTTCTAGCTTGTATTTAAAAGACGATGATTATCGTCTCAGCTTTTTATATGGTTCTTACCTCACCCTGACTAATTTACCAGAAAGAGAATGGCAGCGGATTGAACAGATGCGCTTGTCTCCATTATTTGTGTCTGTTCATGCTACAGAACCCGATGTCAGAATTAGACTTTTGAAAAATCCCCGTGCAGGACAAATATTACAACAACTCAAATGGTTTCAGGAAAGGCGATTACAAATCCATGCCCAAGTAGTTGTTTGCCCTGGTATAAATGATGGCAAACATTTGGAACAAACCCTACAAGATTTAGCGTCTTTTTATACTGGTGAATTGCCTGCGGTGGCATCAGTGGCTGTAGTACCTGTGGGTTTAACGCGATTTCGTCCCCAGCAAGACGAACTCATACCTGTAACTCCAGAAAAAGCTAGGGAAGTAATTGCCCAAGTGCGATCGCTTGCGCGGCAATTTCGCCAAAAATTCGGTTCTAACGTTGCTTGGTTAGCTGATGAATGGTTTTTGATTGCTGGTGAGGAATTACCAAGTGAATCTGAGTATGAAGAATATCCCCAAATTGATAACGGCGTTGGTTCCATTCGTTTATTTCTCAAGCAATTTGAAATAGCCGCACAATTACTACCACCAAAAACATCTCCCAAACGTCAATTAACCTGGGTAGTAGGCAATGCAGTAGAAAAAGCATTTCAACCAATCCTAAATCGTTTGAATGCTGTTGATGGTTTAGAAGTAAACATGTGTGCTTTAAATAGTGATTATTGGGGGCAAAGTATTAGTGTAACAGGATTATTAACTGGTCATGATTTACTTTTAAATTTACAAGGGCGAGATTTAGGTGATGGTATATTGCTACCAAGTGTTATGCTCAAACATGGAGAATTAGTATTTTTAGATGACATGAGTATTGAAGAATTAAGTCAGCGTTTGAATACAAAAATTCTCCCAGTTTCAGGAGTTGAAGAACTGATAAATACTTGTCTTGCTGACTACTAAGGCAACTTGGCAACTCAGTAATAAACATAGGGAAAAATTACAAATTAAAAAACAGTAGGCAAGCAAAAATACAAAATATATGCAGCACTTGGATGTTGGTATCAATTTAATATAAAAACCTTTTAGTGAGTTTATATAGAGTTGAAATACAAACAATGGTGTAAGGTATAAAATAATTGCTTTTTGCTCTGAAATCTAGGGAGTTCCATTCTAAAAAACATACAATTTTTCTTGTGGGGTAGGCCAGAAAGCCCACCCCTAGCTTTGGGCGGACAAGATGTCCACCCCACAAGTAGTAGTAATTTATTTCTTGGTAATCCCCTATTGTTTTTTGTCAGATGTACAAAAATACCACTCTTGTTTTGGGAAATCAACAATTATAGTACTTACGCAAATAACAGCCAAAACCCTTATTTCCATGTAGTGGCAATTCATGAACGCTGGTTACAATATGTAGTTTAGTATAATACCAGCTGACACAAGCTCGCACTTGATTGGCTTTTGGGCAATTCCTGAATTGACCTGCATAGCGTGTATTTTTTGGTCAGTTTGATAACTGTCTATTTAAAAATAAATAACATGGCGTGAGTTCGATGAACCTCTCCCCAACCCCTCTCCGACGCACAGAGGGGCTTTAACATACTTGATGATGAACGAAAAATCAAGCTTTAAAAGCCTCTCTCCTTGCAGGGGAGAGGAATGGAAGCGGGGTTTTTTAGTTCCGTCGAACTCACGTTAATATGAATGATTTTTATCAAAAAATCAGTTGTTTTTCGGAGGTAATTTATTGTTATGCTGAATGATAAAGAATCAGTAAGTTTAAGAATGGATTAAATGAGGAGAGAGTAGTGAAGAATCAGGATAAAAACAATAAAAAAATCAGAAAAACCGGATTCTTCATTTTGATTTTTAAATTTTTCATCTGGAATTATTTTAGTATTTCACCAGTAACAGCAGCAACTGAAGAACCTATATTGAGCGTAGTGCAGAGTCAAGAAAACACGCAGCAATGGGCAGAAATAACAAAGCGCTTACAATCAATAGGGGCAAAGTATTGTGTAATTGGATTAGCTGACGTGAAGAGTGCAGCAGATTGGGGCGATCGCACGGTATTATTTTTGCCAAACGTAGAAACATTAACGCCAGCCCAAGCCATCGCCCTAGAAGAATGGATGAGTAAGGGTGGAAACTTAATTGCTACAGGGCCTTTAGGCAGTCTATCAACACCAGGAGTACGCCATTTATTGCGATCGCTAATGGGGAGTTACTGGGCGTTTGGACTGAATGAGACACAACAGATAAAACCCAAAAAAAGCAGCATACAAGAATGGGCAAAGCAAAACGAACTTTTTGGTCAGATACATGGCGGTGTTGTAATTCCTGATGCTGCTAATAGTCAAGCTGTTGCTGTGTGGAATTCTCAAGATAATCCCGCCGCAGTGGTGACAACTGAACATTCCACATTGTTGGGATGGCGCTGGGGAACAGATGTAGCTTCTACAGCAGAATTAGATAGTGCCTGGTTAAAAGCCGCCGTGACTCGTCATCTGACATCACCAGGAAACCGCAGCAACAAAGTAGCAGGAGGTTCGCCAAATTGCTCTACATCAGTGGCGACTGGGCCAAGCAAAGAGGGAGAAGAGAAAAATTTTGCTGCGATCGCTACAGCACCTCAACCTAGACCACTTGCTGGAGTTACACCACCAACTTCTGTTGAACCCATAGACCAACTCGAACAAACAGTGCGTTTGGATGTTACGCCTAACTCCAATGCACCAATTGATCGTAATGAAGCGATCGCTCTCCAACAAGAGCTAGAAAACCTCATCGGTAGGGTGGAAAGCGCTTATTTGGCTGCGTCAGTTGATGCTGCGAATGCTGATAAATCCGAGTCTTCCAAAGTAGAACAGGTACAGTTAGCCTCAACTAAACTTGAAGTACCAATTCTCAACAGAGAGGAAGTTTTAGCACAAGCAAGAATAGTTGCTAAAAACTTACCCAATTTAATCGCGCAAAAAAACTATGCTCTAGCTCGTCAACAGTGGCAAGTGACAAAGACAAATCTGTGGAAGCAGTTTCCTGTTGATCGCCGATTAGCTCAAGCAGAAATTCGGGCAGTGTGGTTAGACCGGGGAACAATTGTCCGTGCTGGTAGCGAACAAGGACTAGCTCAGATTTTTGATCGGCTGGCACAAGCGGGAATCAATACAGTCTTTTTTGAAACTGTTAACGCCAGTTACACCATTTATCCCAGCCAAGTCGCGCCGCAGCAAAACCCATTAACTCGTGGTTGGGATCCACTAGCGGCGGCGGTGAAATTAGCCCATCAACGGCAAATGGAATTACATGCCTGGGTTTGGACTTTTGCAGCTGGAAACCAGCGCCACAATGAAATTCTCAATATCAATCCTAATTACCCAGGCCCAGTACTTGCTGCTCATCCTGATTGGGCAAACTATGATAACCTTGGCAAAACAATTCCCATCGGTCAAACCAAGCCATTTTTTGACCCAGCAAACCCACAACTACGGCAGTACCTACTCAAGCTGTATGAGGAAATTGTCACCCGTTATGATGTGGATGGTCTACAACTAGATTACATTCGCTACCCTTTCCAAGATCCTATTGCAGGTCGGACTTACGGCTATGGTCAAGCTGCAAGAGCGCAGTTTCAAAAATTGACTGGCGTAGATCCAATCAACATTTCTCCCAGCCAAAAAGACTTGTGGCAAAAGTGGACGGAATTTCGTACCCAGCAAGTTGATAGCTTTGTTGCCGAAGTTTCACAGCAGTTACGACAAAAGCGATCAAACTTAATTTTGTCGGTTGCTGTATTTCCTTTACCAGAACAAGAACGTATTCAAAAGCTGCAACAGCATTGGGAAGTTTGGGCTAGGCGAGGGGATATAGATTTAATTGTTCCTATGACTTATGCCCAAGATACTCCTCGCTTCCAACGATTAGCACAGCCTTGGATAGCCTCCACACAATTGGGTTCTACCTTGTTAGTACCAGGAATTCGCTTGCTTTCCTTACCATCAATAGGGGCATTCGACCAACTCCAACTCGTAAGAGACTTGCCAGTTAGTGGTTATGCACTGTTTGCTGCTGAGAATTTAAACAACGAACTACAAAATATTTTTAGTAGCACCCAAGGAAAAGTTCAACCCGCAGGAAATGAACCCATTCCCCACCGTCAGCCTTTTAAAACTGCTGCTGTTCGTTACACAGCACTACAACAGGAGTGGAAGTTTGTTTTGCAAAAACAGCAACAACAAGTGCCTGCTAAGACGATCTCAGATTTGAATAACCAAGCACAAGTGGTACAAAGTGCTTTAGATCAGCTTGCAGCGTCACCTTCTGCTAGTAACTTATTAGCAGCAAGAGCCACCCTCACTCGGTTCCAGTTTCAATTTCGCATGTGGATGCGCCAACAGGCTATGGATAATTCTTATCAAGCTAAAGTCTGGGAAAATCGCCTTGCTACTATAGAAAGGTTATTGCGTTATGGCGAACGACGCATACTGTCGCGTTCTCAAAGCTGATACTAAGCTGTTACGCATTTAAGTTGCGTAGTTACTCATGAGGGTTGTCCAGAGTCAAGAGTCAAAAGTCCAAGTTCAACCTTGACTCTGGACTGTTGACCCTTGATGACCTAAACAACCAAAGATGCAATTTAGACGCACATCAGCTTATTTCACCAAGGAATTACCAGCAAATAAATTACTACTACTTGTGGGGTGGGCCAGAAAGCCCTTTGCTTGGGGCGGACAAGATGTCCACCCCACAAGAAAATTGTATGTTTTTTAGAATGGAAGTCGCTAAAATCCTGATACAGTCCACTCCCCCTGCTTTCTCTACCTCCCCTGTTTGGCTCAATATATCAACCTCAAAGTGAAATGGTATGAGGCCACTTGCGCTTTATCTAACGGCCAAGTGCGATCGCGCAGTGGTTCCACCTTGCAGGGGAGAGGAATGGAAACGGGTTTTCTGATCCGTCACATTTTCAAGATACTGTCAAACGGATGACACAGATGTTAAATGATATTTTGCTAAGAGGCAAAGTAAAAGCGGGAAAACTAGAATTTAGACCAAAATCTCATAATTTAATCGCATACAGCCGTCATTTAGTGAAAAAACATAGCTAAATTTCAGCAATAAGCTGGTTAGTTGCTTAAATGGTAAATATCAGTGAATATCATCCAATACCATGTAGCATGGATGATAAGTTAATAACACACATTCTCAGTAAATTACTCCCAAATGCGATTAAACATTTGCCAGTTCATAGCACTATTAAATTTAGTCTCAATTGCCAGCATGGACAAGCTGTATTTGAAATTTAAGATTAGAGAATTGGTATTCTATCATCAGAACTACCATGCCTATTTAAATCATTTTACTATGCCAGGAATGTTGCTAATTTTCTAGAAAATAGATGAGTTTTGGTAATTGATAAAAAGCGTGTTGACATACATAAAACTGAAATAATTTTCACCAATACATTCGTATTAGCTACGTTGTTTACTGTGATTTTGCAACTAAATAACCAAATATAAATAGAGGTAAATGATGATCAAAATTTTAGTGATCGAAGATGAAGAAGCAGTACGTGAAAACCTGATAGATTTGTTAGAAGCTGAAAATTTTGAAATTATTGCAGCAGCCAATGGCAGAATCGGTATAAATTTGGCTGTATCAGAAATTCCTGATTTAATTTTGTGCGATATGATGATGCCGGAAATTGATGGTTACGGAGTGTTATTAGCATTACGCCAAGAACCATTAACGGCAACAATCCCTTTCATATTTTTAACTGCAAAATCTGCCAAAGCTGATTTTCGCCAAGGTATGGATATGGGTGCGGATGACTATCTCACTAAACCATTTACCCGCGCTGAATTATTAAGTGCAATTATGAACCGCTTGGAAAGGCAAGCTACTTTAAAAAAGTATTTATCTAATCCAAATATAAATAAAACTTTATCTCCTAAAAGGCAGTTATTAGAAATTAGTTTATACAGAGTTGTTAGAAACCAAACTTTTTTAGAAGAATTTGAAGTTTATTATCAACCTATAGTAGATATTAAGTCTGGACAGATAATTGCTGCTGAAAGTTTGTTACGTTGGCAAAGTCCTGAATTAGGGTTAGTTTTGCCAACAGAATTTATTCCTTTAGCAGAGTCTACAGGTTTAATTGTTCCTGTTGATAGATGGGTAGTACAAAATGTTTGTAAGCAAATTAAAAGCTGGCATGATGCAGGAATTCCTTACTTGACAGTTACTGTAAATTTATCAGTAATGGAGTTTAATCAACCAGATTTTATCAAGAAAATAGTTGAATTTATCAATATCAATCATCTAGAACCACAATACCTGGAAATAGAACTGACTGAGAGCATGATTATGCAAGATGTGAATAGTGCGATCGCAACGATGAATGAATTACAATCCCTCGGTGTCAGTATAGCTATTGACGACTTTGGTACTGGCTATTCTTCTTTGATATATTTAAAGAATTTACCAGTTAATACACTTAAAATTGACCGCTATTTCATCCACAATGTTGCTCATGATTCTCAAAAATCTGCGATTACTAAGGCATTGATTGAAATGGCTCACAATCTTAACATGCAAGTAGTTGCTGAAGGTGTAGAAACAGAAGCAGAATTATTTTTCTTACGCGAAAACAACTGTGATGCCATGCAAGGGTTTTTATTCAGTCTGCCATTACCTGCAGCAGAATTTGAAAATTTTTTGTGGAATAATAAACGCTTACCTAGGTTACCTGTATAAGTAAGATTTAATGTGACAGTAAGAATTTCGTGTATTACAGAAAAGGAGTGGAGAAGTACAGAAAAGATAAAATTTCTAACTGCTAATTTCAAACTCTTGACAAACTATAACACACCCAGCAATGAAGTTGAATAAAAGCTTGGGCATTGCTAAAAATGCAATAGCTGGTTTTAGCAATGCCATAAGCTAGTTGGGTATGTAGATTTGGCTGACTCAAATACTATTATCTACAGTCGATGTTTGCGATCATGTTGGGGTTTTGGTTGTAGTTAGCGTATAACTTGTATGAGTTGTATGCAAACAGACAAATCAGTATATAATTTTTTGGTGGATGTCAATGGCAAAGCGATCGCTGCAAGCATCAGTAGAAGGGATTAGAAAGGCCAAGCAAGCTTTTAAGCGTAAAGGTTGGACGCAAGAACACCTAGCTGCTGAAGTCAGTTTAGAAACTCGCCAGCCTATTTGGAAATTCTTTACTGGTAAGCCCATTGACCGCCATGTTTTCAACGATATTTGCTTTGTCCTTGACCTAGACCCCTTAGAAATTGTACAACAGCCGACAGTGAGTGAATCTACAACTTTATATGCCCCTGCTGATATTACCCTCGATATTGATGCCATAGTGCTAAAAATGCGGTCTGCCCAGTATGAGAAAATTCAAGCACAGTGCGGCACTTTACACCTTTTGGATCTTGCCAGACCCATTAACATAAACGACCTTTATATTGATGTCAATATCTTTGAAGAACTCACTAGTAACAGGTGGCTAGAAATTACTGTCTTACCAAGGTTAGATACCGATGAATTTAATCACTTTGGTCTAAATCAATTATCTCAGGAAAGGGTTTCAGGACTAGAGGTACTGACAAAATATTCTAAGTTAATCGTACTGGGAAAACCAGGTTCTGGTAAAACTACATTTTTACAATCAATCGCTATTAGTTGTAATCAAGGTGTTTTCTTACCTGATTATCTACCAATTTTTATCAGCTTGAAACACTTTTGTGAAGACATTCAAGGACGTAATCAAATTACTTTATTTAAATATTTGCATGATTTTTTAACAAATTATGGATTTTCTGAACAAGAGTTATTGACATTATTATTTCATGGTAGAGCTTTAATTTTATTAGATGGTTTAGATGAAGTTACTCAAGAGCAGTCTACAACAATTCACAATATAATTAGCAATTTTTCGGAAAAATTTTATAAAAACAAGATAATCATTACTTGTCGTCTTGCCTATCAGCTTTATAAATTTCCAGGATTTACGGAAGTAGAAATTGCTGATTTTACAAAACCACAAATTGCTGACTTTGTAGAGAAATGGTTTTTATCGGTTGTTAATTATTCTCCAGTTAAAGCACAAACTTTAGCACATAAGTTTATGCAGAAGTTGGAATTAGCAGAAAATCAACAAATTTTAGAGTTAGCTAGTACACCACTTTTGCTGAATCTCATCTGTTTATTTTTTAAATTACTAGAAGATTTTCCCATTAAACGCTGTGAACTTTATAAACAAGCATTGGATCTCTTATTAATAAACTGGGATGAAGCTAGAGGTATTAAACGAGATCAAGTCTATCCTGACTTTTCATTACTCAATAAAATTAAATTATTGAGTCATATAGCAGCAGTCTCCTTGACTCAAGGAAATTACTTTCAGCCTGAAACTAAAATACGGCAAACTATCGCCGAATATTTGCGTTCTCTTTCCAATGCTACAACTGATACAGATGCTTTGGAATTAGAAAGTGCAGCGGTATTAAAAGCGATCGCAGTGGAACATGGAATATTAATTGAAAGAGGGCGAGGAATTTATTCTTTTTCACATTTAGTTTTTCATGAGTATTTTGCTGCTAGGGAATTTATGACAAATACTACTAACCAAACTTCGCAAACATTTGTTAATTATTTAAAAGCTAAAAGTTGGTATAATGTATTTTTACTAAGTGCAGAGATGCTAAATAGCGCAGATAATTTGCTGCAATTAATGAAACAAAATATTGATAAATTAGCAATCCAAAATGCACAATTATATGAATTACTCAGTTGGCTAAAGCAAAAATCCTCTACAGTTAGTACATCTTATCATCCAGCTGGTGTACGTGCTTTTTACTTTAGCATTGCCCTCCCCTTAGAACATCCTTTAAATTGCAATCAAGCTTTAGCTATATCTTTGGATCATAGGCTTGCTGGTAATCTTGCTGCTGATTTAGGATTGGATTTAGCTTTGACTCATGCACTTGCTGTCAGTCTAACAATAACTAGTGATATTTTTCCGCAACGTTTCTCTAGCTTGAGTTTAGCTCTTGATCTGAGACATCTGCTTGCAGCTCAACCATCTTTACAAAAATCTCTACAAAACTTGAGAAACCAGTTACCCTTGCCTAGTCAAGGCAGAGATATTCTCAAAGCATGGTGGGAAGCTAATGGCAAAACTTGGACTAAAGAATTGCAAACTTTGATGCTTACCAATCGCCAAATTGGCTATAACTGGCAGTTCAACCAACAAGATTTGCAGCAATTACAGTATTACTGGGATGCTAACAAATTACTCTTAGATTGCCTCAATAGAGCTAACAATGTCACTGTAAAAATGCGGGATTGGATAGAGAATAATTTATTTTTAGTTTCGATTTAAATCTAATTTTGAATAAAAATCGGACTTTAGGATGGCGACAATTATTGAATTTTTAGTCTAAAGTAAGGTGATTGTATATAAATTATACCGCCATGAAAGTTTCTGCGCGTTTCTTGCTGCTTGTTTTGCTATTGACCACAGCAGCATGTAACCAGACTCGCGCTTCTCTAGATAGTCCTACATCGCAAGCATCTACACCTGTGACCAAACTGGCGCAGAGTCCAATACAGCCGAAAAATATCATCCCAACTGAACCACTTTCACCCACACCCATCCGCATCAACCTGAAGAATTTACCCGCACCCTTTGCTACGGAAAGTGCTTCCAAAGCACCTGATGTCATAGAAATTCCGGAAAATCCGGTGTTGCGTGTACCAGCAGGTTTTACAGTTAACGTATTTGCTGAAGGACTAGATGCACCGCGCTGGCTAGCTTTAACTCCTAGTGGTGATGTGCTAGTCACAGAAACCAGACAAAACCGTATTCGTCTATTGCATGATAGCAATGGTGATGGTGTAGCCGAAAGTCAAAAGATCTTTGCTAGTAGGGCAAATGGACTCAATAGACCTTTTGGTATGGCTTTTGTGGGTAATTTTTTCTTTTTGGGTAACACAGATGCAGTAGTGCGTTTTCCTTACAAGCAAGGTCAAAACCAGATAACAGGTAAAGGAGAAAAAATTGCTGATTTACCTGCTCAAGGTTACAACAATCACTGGACACGTAATGTTGTTGTATCACCCGATCGCAATAAATTATATGTTTCAATTGGTTCGGGAACTAACGTAGATGAAGAACCCTTACCACGGGCTTCAGTACAGGTGATGAATTTGGATGGTTCCCAGCGTCAGACTTTCGCTTTTGGCTTGCGTAACCCAGTTGGTTTAGATTTTCACCCCATCACCAAAGAACTTTACACTACTGTCAATGAACGCGATGGCATTGGCGATGATTTAGTTCCTGATTACCTGACACGCATCCAGCAGGGAGAATTTTACGGTTGGCCTTATGCTTACTTGTCACCAAACAACCTTGATCCGCGTCAAAAGGTGAACGAGAAAAGTAAACGCCCAGACTTGGTAGCACGTACCCGTACCCCAGAAGTATTGTTTCAGGCACACTCAGCAGCATTAGGTTTACAATTTTACGATGGTAAGACCTTTCCTGAAAAATACCGCAATGGTGCTTTTGTAGCTTTTCGTGGTTCTTGGAATCGCGATCGCGGTACTGGTTATAAAATTGTATTTGTACCCTTCGATAATCAAGGGCGATCGCAAGGCTACTACGAAGACTTTCTCACTGGATTTCTAGTTAATCCCTCTATTCCAACTACTTGGGGGCGACCTGTAGGTTTACTTGTTCTTCCCGATGGCAGTCTATTATTAACAGAGGAAGCCAATAATCGGATTTATCGCATTCAGTATACAGGCAATGGGGCATAGGGCATAGGCAATGGGGAGATAAACAACAAACAACTCCTAAATTCCTCTTTGATTTCACCCTAGCTTATCTGATTTACAATAACATTGCTGATCAATAGTAATAGAGTAATAGTCATCTAGTTGAGAAATTTGGTTGAGATTTATTTATGACTGAAAATGAAAGTAATGATCAGTTAAATAGCAATGAATCTTCATCACATTCAGGGGCACGATACTGGGGTAACGTGGAGGTGATAGAAGAAGGAGAGACTTATAGAATTAGCCGTGTTGAAATCAAGCCTAGGCACGGTATTAAACCGCAAATTCATTATCACCGTAATGAACACTGGGTTGTAGTCTCAGGTGTAGCAAAGGTGACTTGTGGAAATGAGGAAATATTACTCAATCGCAACGAGTCAACTTATGTACCCGCAGCAACATTGCATAAAGTAGAAAATCCAGGACATATCCCGCTAGTAATCCTGGAAATTCAAAATGGCGAATATTTGGGTGAGGATGATACTGAGCGTCCTTATGACCTAAATTTAGTCAAACCTACACCTGAAAGTAAATAGCCGTATATGAAAACAAGGAATGGGGGATGAGGAGGATGAGGGAGACGAAAAAGATGAGGGAGATGAGGAAGTAATTTCTTTCCCACTCCTAACTCCTAACTCCTAACTCCTAACTCCTAACTCCCCATTCCCCATTCCCTATTCCCTATTCCCTAATTTTTTGGTTGTTAATATCTAATTCTTCACGACGAAGAGTTTCTTGAGCCTCAACTGTATCTTGTTCTACAACCTTCTTGACTTTGACTTCCTCACGCAAAACCGCTTCTTTGCGAATTTCAGGAGTTTCCTCGTAAATTTCTACACGCGCAACTTCGCCTTCACGAAAGTCAGCATCACCAGGAGAAGCCGTTCTACCTGCATCCGGTGGAGTAGTGCGTTCAATAACTACTCGCTCTTTTTCAACGGGTACTGCAACATGTGCTGTCTCAGTTTCAACATGTTTGCCAACCGCCACCTCTCCTGTCTTAACGCGGGATTTATTGGCAATTAACCGTTCTTCGTACAGTTTAAGAGTTTGGTGATCTGGCTCACGGGTTGAGTATAAATCAGGTTCGCGATCGTAGCTATAGGTATCACGGTCATAAATAGGCCTTGGTGTAGGCGTAGTGACACCTGTCCCACGTTCGGTATAGTCTCGTGAAGTATCTACGGCGGTTGGTGTTTCTAAAGGTGCCTGTGTTGTCGGAGTGCGATAAACTCCACGCACTCGTTCTTCATAGTCGTAGTCAATTCTTTCCAGATCATTGAAATCAGGTAAATTTTCTACTTGCTCTTTGGTAAGGCCTGTAGCGTAGACGTGTCTATCAGTATAGCTAATGCGAGAACGCCCAACTGGTAACAACACTTTCTTACCAAAAACCCAGAAGCCCGTATCTACAACTAAATAGCGAATGCGACCAGAATCATCCACTAAAATATCTTTGACAGTGCCAACTTTGTCATTGTCGACATCAGAATAGACATCAAAGTTCTTGATGTCATAGTTATCAACATCAGTATCTTTATAGTCGGCAGCAAAATCTTCTAGCTTATAAAGAGCCATGTTATTTTTACCATAATCTCTACAGTTTCTATGCTAAAAGTCTGTTAAACAACGCCCTCTTTCTAGCGATTGAATTTAATTTTTTCTTAAATTAATACTTACAGTAGATGCATATTTAAGTATTAAAGACAGCAAAGTTGGGAATAGATAGCTTTAAGATAATGATAGTAATATAAAGATTTTAATCAAATATTTCTTGAGTAAAAACACCCAATCCCAAACTTATAAATTTTCTTGTAGGGCGGGGTAGGCAGTTTGTGATATCAAAGCCGTAATATGCTCTAATTAACATGTTCGATACAAGACTGGCAGTATTTTAGGCTAGCTGATCACTAATGCCTTTTAATTACGAATTACGAATCAGTATAACTATTAATTTTGACTCCGAACCAGTCCTGTAAATCCAGCAACCCACAAAGAAGTTAACACCCATCCACAGACAATGTGCAGCCAGAAATAATAGCGCAACACTTTATTATCTAAACTGATTTTGAAGAAATTTAAATCACTTCCTTGTTTGCTATTGGTTAGCCAATGACTTTCTTGATGAAAATCAACAATTGGCAAGAAGACATCAATAGAATAAATCACTGAGTTGAAGACTGGATCATCTGGTGATATCTGTTTACATATCGAATTTGGAACTGAGTTATTTTGCAATACTAAACACGTCGGTTCCTCAAATGGCCCTACATCAGCAGCAGGTGAAATTAAACCCTTACTAAATATTATGTTGTTATGTGCGTTGTTTTCTCAGGCGAAAGAGCCAGTATTGGGCGAATATAATTCGCTACTACACATTGCTTTTGCCTGTGCAGACTCAGACAAAAGCCAGGATTTTAAACCCGCCTAGGCGGGTAAGGTCTCGTGTAGACGCGATTTATAATCGCCCAAGTAAGTAACTTTACAAACAACCCCTTAGATTTTCGTGCTGATTACTTATTTTCTCACTCTTCAGGCTCAACACCCAACGCCCGTAGCTGTGCAGCCAAGCGTTCAGCCCGTTGCAGGGCAGTTTCTTTGGCTTCTCGCTCTTGTTCGGCTCGTGTGCGTTCTTGTTCGGCTCGTGTGCGTTCTTGTTCAGCTCGTTCGGCACCAGTAAGAATTACATTACCTTCTGCGTCACACCACCGCAGCCAAACATCTCGCTTACCTTCATATACACCTTCCCACAAACATAAACCTAATTCAACTTCTGCCAACCATTGACTATTGATAGGTACATATTGCCGTCCGCGTAACTCGTAAATCTGTAGAACTTCACCGCCAAGCTGCTGAGTTGGATCAAAGATAACGTAATACATGATCCGCATCCGGGCATAATCTAGCATTTTACTGCCTGTTTCATTGCCTTTTCGATTAGAGACAATTTCAATGACTACCTCTGGCGGTTTGCCAAACTCCCAAAAGAAATAACAGCGATGTCTTTTTTCCCACCAGTCATCAGCTATCTGTACATCTAGGCTCAAAAATACATCTGGGACAATGGACGGGTGCTTGCTGCTATAAAATAATCCTACATTGGCAGCCACTAAAAATTCTTGAGCATTACTAGGGCCTTTCCAAGAACTATAAAGTGTTTCTGTGAGTAAGCGCTGTTGTTTTTCTGACGGTAGATTATCCACTGGTTCATCATCTTCTGTCACCAGATGACTCACATCTGGTGACAATTCTTCTGTTAAGGTTATGGGTTCATGCATAAAAACCTTATACCATTTTGGATTTTAGATTTTGGATTTTGGATTGTGTTTATCTATAAGTAAAGGTAGGGTGCGTTATGGCTTTAGCCTAACGCACCGCTATGCAAGATGATGCATTAACCATTTTGATCATAATTTTTCGCTACAAATCATCTGTAAGCAAAGTACCTAATATCATAAAGGTGTGTTACGCTACGCGATAACACACCCTACTGGCTTCAATTTGCGGTTAGCTGATGATTAAGACTTTGGTTTGTATGTCGATGCAACGTGTAATTCTTTCAGTTGCTTGACATCTACACTAGAAGGTGCATCTGTCAATAAACAACGTGCTTGTTGTGTCTTCGGAAAGGCTATGACATCCCGAATTGATTCTTCACCAGCTAGCAACATTACTAAACGATCTAAACCGTAGGCGATGCCACCATGGGGTGGTGTACCATATTCAAATGCTTCTAAAAGAAAGCCAAATTTATTTTGTGCTTCTTCAGGAGATAAACCGATCGCTTCAAACACTTGTTCTTGAATTTCTCGCTGATAGATCCGTAGACTACCACCGCCAACTTCAAAGCCGTTGAATACCAAGTCATAAGCTTGGGCGCGGGCTGTTTTTAAATCGCTTAAGTCGTCAGGATGTGGTGCTGTAAACGGGTGATGCAGTGCTTCCAGGCGCTTCTCGTCGGCGTTCCACTCGAACATGGGAAAATCTGTGATCCAAAGCAAGTTAATTTTTTCTGGATCAATTAATTTAAACTCTCTAGCAATAAATTGCCGCAGTCTGTCTAAAGTTTTATTAACGGTAGCTGCATCACCAGCCCCAAATAGCAACAAATGACCGGCTTTTGCACCTGTGCGACGCAATATTTCCTGCTTTTGTGCTTCGCTGAGGTTGTCTTTAATTGCACCGATGGTATCAATTTCACCGTCATCCCGGACGCGGATGTAAGCTAAACCTTTGGCACCAGCTTCACTAGCTTCTTTGAAGATGTCGCCGCCTGGTTTAATCCTGACGTTGGAAATTACATCATTCCCGTTGGGAATGGGGAGGATTTTAACTATACCACCATTAGCAACTGCGTCGCGAAATACTTTGAAACCAGAATCTTTCAAGATGTCTGAAACATTCACCAATTCCAAACCATAGCGGGTATCTGGTTTATCGCTTCCGTAGCGTTCCATGGCTTCGGCGTAGGTGAGACGGGGGAAGGGATAATGTAACTCGATGCCTTTAACGGTTTTGAAGATATGCGATACTAGCTTTTCGTTGAGTTCGATAATTTCCTCTTGGGACATGAAACTCATTTCCATGTCCAACTGAGTGAATTCTGGTTGTCTGTCGGCGCGTAAGTCTTCATCGCGGAAGCAACGGGCAACTTGATAATAGCGATCGCACCCTGATACCATCAACAATTGTTTGAATAATTGCGGTGATTGTGGTAAGGCAAACCATTCACCAGGATTAACACGACTGGGTAAAATATAATCTCTGGCACCTTCGGGAGTGGAACGGGTAAGAACTGGGGTTTCAACTTCGATAAAATTTTCCAAGTCTTCCAAGTAGCGGCGCACAGCTTTCACGACTTGATGACGCAGTTGTAAATTTTGCGCCATGCGTTCTCGTCGCAAATCCAAATAACGATACCTCAGCCGTAAGTCTTCCCGCACGTTTTCGGTGTCAGCGGTGGAAACTTGGAAGGGTAACTGCTTACGAACGGCATTCAGCAATTGAATTTGATCAGCGTAGATTTCGACTTCACCCGTGGGGATGCGGGGATTGAGAGATTCGTCTGGGCGTTGCGTCACCCTACCAGTGATTTCCACCACGTATTCATTGCGGAGGGCGTTTGCCTGTTCGTAGGAATCAGGGGTGCGTTGCGGATCGCTGACAATTTGGACAATGCCAGAGCGATCGCGTAAATCTAAGAATATCACGCCCCCATGATCGCGGCGACGGTCTACCCATCCGTACAAGGTAACTGTTTCTCCAATATTTTCTGTTCGGAGTTCGCCGCAATAGTGAGTTCGCATAGCTGTTAATTCTTTTTTCCTGGGCTAGATTAGCTAGTAAATGTCAAAGCTTTCCCATTATCTAGCATCAATAGTAATTGTAGTAGTTTTGGTTCCAGAAAAAATAGAATAATTTCACCCTATATATAGTAGGGAACTCATGACCGAAAACAGGGTGTGGGGTGTAGATGTCCTCAGTCAACAGAGTGCAAGCTTCACGGATACGACACGCACTAAACAAGCACATGCCAAACACAGATTGATCGCACTCTGAATTAAATCCTTGAGCAAAAACTAATTGTATCTCTTCCTGTGTCAAGATTTTAGCGCGATCGTGCCTGTTGCTTTTCATCACTCGACTGTAGACCTTGTGATTTCAAGCCTACAGTAAAAGGTACAGTCAAAAATTTAAACCACCTAGCAAGCCAAGTTGAGAAAGTTGGCTACTAACTGGTCTAATGGTTATTAAAATTTCAGCAACGCCGAAAACTTAATCAGGTTGAGATAAATAATCTAAAAACAGAATTTCAATATCGACAACTGGTATTAAAGCTAAAAATTCATTCAGGTCGTCCTGTAATGTTCCACCAACTATTTCGCTTAGTTCACTTTCGGACAGTTCGTCTAATTTGTCGATTTGATTTGACTGTTTGGTGTTGATTCCACGCATTTTTGACATTTAATTTCCTTGCTAATAGAGCATTTGTTGTGTTTTGCAGATGTCAAGGGTTGAGTATCATACTTTACTCTAATTTCAGCCGAATAAATCCCTTACCAGCCGAATAAATCCCTTACGAATTGCTCTATTTCCTCTACATCAATACCCAATTCTAACAATCTTTGGCGTAAAGCTCCTACTTCTGGTAATGGTAAAACTTCAAGTTCTGGAAGGGTCGCACCTCCCACAACGTGAAGTAATTCCTCGTCTGTCAATTCCAATTGATTTACATCATAGTTGGATACAGTAAGTACTTGTTGGGACTGCTGACTGTTTGTATTTTTATCTTGAAACATTTTATTTTCGCTTTTAACTAGATAATGTTATTTTTGACAATAACATTTTATACCAAAAAGGTAAAGCAGCGAAAAGTTTAGCCCCACACAAAATATCTCAAAATTACAATAACTCTATGTTGTGGAGTTTTCAGAAGAGGCAATACAGACACTTTGGGGTGGTATAACTTTGATAATCAATTTTTGAGATGAAGCTAGATAATCTGGACTTATCACGCGATTTTTGAGCAGGTAGCTGCGATCGCCAAAAGAACTCATGCTAATTATGGGTCATATCAACAGGTAAAACAGCAATTGAAAATTTATGACGCAGACAACAGTAATTACCGAAGCAATTACCAGTTTGAGGGATGCCCACACCAGATTTGGTTTAGTCCGAAGTGAGGATGAGCAGTTTTTTACAGAGTGGTATGAACAATTACCACAAATTACTGAAGCTGAAAAAAATTCTCTGGATGTACTGCGGCGCAGATATCTATATCATCGTGGCGAAGGCGATTTGTTAGAGGGGACAGTGATGTTGTTGGTGGTGTCTCCCTTGCTGGCGTTGGCAGGATTTTATGATCCTCCTTTTAAAATTGCCGCAGAGTCATCGGTGGAATTGGTTTTGAATGATGGAGAGGAAATACTCCGTGGACGCATTGACGTTTTGGTGCTGCAAAATCAATTTTGGGTGGTGGTGTTAGAGTCGAAAAAAACCACACTTTCGGTTTGGTCAGCTTTACCCCAAGCACTAGCTTATCTGATGGCTAACCCTAACACTGATAAACCCGTGTTTGGCATGGTGACAAATGGGGACGATATTTTATTTATCAAATTGACCAAAGCAGGTACTCCCCGATACGATTTGTCGCGAGTGTTTGCCTTTTTTACATCTGCTAGAGAAATATATGAAGTATTGCAAATTTTACGGCGTGTTGGTCAAGCGATCGCTTTTGTATAAAAATTTAATATACGTTCAAAACATAAAGGGCGCAAGATCTTGCGCCCCTAACTCTATGTTTTATCGTTTCCCTACTTAACTTGATAGTGCGGGTCATTAAAAGCTTCCCAAGCAGCTTTGGCAGCTTTTTGAATACGCCCACTAAAATCTGTTACTTCTTTCATCAACAAGTGCCAATTTTTCTCAGCTTCATCCTGAAAAACGGCCCAAGTGTATTCTAAGCGATCGCTTGCAATAAATCTTTCTCCTTCTACAGCTTGTCTTGCTCGACGCACAGCATTTAAATAGGTTTCACGAGTGAGACTACCTGCTGAATTTGCCTCAGCTTGAGCGCGTCTTCTTATCGCTTCAATCAGTGCTTTAGTCTCGCGCTTCACTTCATCAGTTTCACCAACCATTTCAGCTTCCACAACTGCATCAGTTTGAGGACTAATTTCTACAATTATGGTAGATTCAACAGATTCAATTACTCTAGTTTCGATGGGATCAATGTTGTTAGCAGTCATAGTTGAAAAATCCTTAATTGCTACTTTTTATCGATTAAGCACTGCACCCTATATTGGCTAGCCACTAATCTTGATAATTTGATAACGGACAACTAACTAATGACTAATGACTAATGACTAATGACAACTAGTAAACCCTAGCCGGAAATTGTTGCTCTAATTTCAACAATTGTTCAACTCGTGCTTCTGTAGAAGGGTGACTAGAGAACAAATTTCCGAGGAATTGTCCAGAAATCGGATTGATAATTAATAACGGCTCAAAAGCTGGATTAGTATTCAAAGGTAATTGCCTTGCTGTAGCTTCTAACCTTTGCAGCGCACGCGCTAAAGCACGAGGATTTCCTGTCAACTTAGCAGAACCAGCATCAGCAGAAAATTCTCGCGTGCGTGAGATTGCTAGCTGAATAATTGTTGCAGCTAAGGGTGCAAGTAGCACTGTTAATAATACACCTAAAGGATTTGCACCTCTATTTTCATCTCGTGATCCTACACCACCAAACCACAGACTGTAGCTAACCATTTGCGCCAGAAATGAAATTGCACCAGCAACTGTTGCAGCTACGGCTTGAGTGAGAGTGTCACGATTAATAATATGAGTCAGTTCGTGAGCAATAACTCCTTCAAGTTCATCTTCTGGCAAGATATTTAAAATACCTTCAGTGACAGCAACAGCAGAATGTTCAGGATCGCGTCCCGTTGCAAAAGCGTTAGCAGTTTGACTAGGAACAATATAAACTCCTGGCATAGGAATATTGGCGCGTTTTGCCAATCTTTGCACTATCCTATAAAGTCCTGGCGCTTCGGCTTCACTTACAGGCTGAGCGCGGTATACTGCTAAAGCAATTTTATCTGATTGATACCAGGAAAATAGATTTGTTACTGCTGCTAGGCCTATTCCTATAATTAAGCCACCAGTACCACCAATTATCCAGTAACTAATTGCAATCAATAATCCACTCAACGCAGCCAGCAAAGCAGCTGTTTTTAATTGATTTCCCATATTTTTGCTCTCCTGCTAATGCTGTATTGATTTTTTCAAGCCGTCTAGACACTAGCATTACTTAAGCTACCCTTTGATTGTATCCACCCAAACACATATTTTTCAGGTAGAAATTGCGCCCTAATTCAGTACGGTTTTCCTACTAAAGTGGCAAAAATCCAACTAAGTTCACAATTATCAAAGCTAATACCATTTTAGATTTTAGATTTTAGATTTTGCAGAAAGTCTAAGCGGACGTTTCCAACCCCAGAACTTTCCAAGATAGATTCTCAAAGATTTACTTGTAATCACTTTTAACTTTACATCTGGCACAACACATTTTTATTTTGTATAAAAAACTACAATTAATCTAATTAAAAATTGTATTTTTGATTACTTTATGAGAAAAGATGAATAAATAAACATTTTGTTAGAAAAATTTTGGAAAAATTATTGACTTGACGTTGTTTTACAGGCGACAATCAATCATTACAGGAAATTAAAAATTAAAACTTATAGACTCAATAGATAAATCTAAATTGCTAAGTAACTGGTTCCAAATTTATTCTTCTTGCTCAATCAATTTAGCTGATTTTGGAGTCGTCATTTAAGCTAAAATAGGCAATGAACTTTGGGAATAAAGTTTTATGGTTAAAAGTCAAATCTGTATTAAATTTCCCGGTGAAGATGCTCTAATTTCCTGGCTGAAACCCGATTATCAGGAAGTTATTGCCCTTGCTGCTAAGATGAGCGATCGCCTGGGGCATAATGTAGTCGGAACTGAACATCTGCTCCTAGGATTGATTTTACAAGAGACAAGCATTGCTGCCCAAGCATTGAAATCTGTGGGTGTCACTCTGGAAAAAACTTTGGCTGAGCTTGAAAACATTAGAAATCTCAATGCAAATCATAGAAACTTTGAAAGTTCTTTTACCCCAAACGCTAAAGAAGTTATAGAAAAAACCTTGGTGTTTTACAGAGATATCAATAAACAA
Organism: Nostoc sp. NIES-4103; assembly: GCF_002368335.1. Taxonomy (GTDB): domain Bacteria; phylum Cyanobacteriota; class Cyanobacteriia; order Cyanobacteriales; family Nostocaceae; genus Amazonocrinis. Next base: position 5,161,896 of record NZ_AP018288.1, read on the forward strand.
ATGGATCAATTTATTGGATCTGAATCTATACTACTAGCAATTCTTGGAAAGCAAGAAACAATAGTACAACTAACAAATTATACCAATTATACTGCCGTGAAAATTCTTCAGAATTTAGGAATAAATTTTTTGGAACTCACAACTCAAATTTTGCAATTATATATGACAAAATCTGATAATGAGGCAAATTTATCTGATATTTAGAAACATGAGAAAAACAAAATCAAAATAGCAGATAAATGAATTTTTGAATAAAAAGGCAAAGCAACATTATTCAAACTCCTAGATTTATTTGTGGAATCTGAAACTTTTAATTAAATTAATAAACATGTTGCAAGATTCCAATATACGTATTCCTATTGCCATAAGTTTGGGCGCGATCGCAGGCGCTTTAAGCCGCTATTATCTAACATTATGGTTTGCCCAACGCTTCGGTACTAATTTTCCCTATGGCACTTTTTTTATTAATCTCAGCGGTTGTTTAGCTATGGGATTCTTCGCTACATTCGCAGTAGAGAAAGTGTCAATTATTTCTCCAGAAATCCGATTGATGGTAGCCACAGGATTTTTAGGAGCATACACAACTTTCTCCACTTACGGTTTAGATACCATTGGATTAATACGTAGTGGCACTTGGTTATCAGCAATTACTTATTGGGCTGGTAGCGCCATATTGGGGATAATTTGTGTTCAGTTAGGTGTGTTTCTCGCCAAATTTGGGAGATAGAGAGTAGGGGAGCAGGGGAGCAGGGGAGAAAGGGAGCAGGGGGGATGGGGGAGATGGGGAGATGGGGAGATGGGGAGAATAACAACTGACAACTGACAACTGACAACTAACAACTAACAACTAACAACTTTTAAAGTTTTGAGACTGGTATCTGCACAACCACTAATAAAACCGCCCATTGCTTGAATTTGTTGCAAATATTCTAAAGCTGCTTTGGTAATTACTTCTCCTGGCATTAAAATCGGAATTCCTGGTGGGTAGGGACAAACTATTTCAGCACAAATGCGATCGCTTGCGTATTCCAATGGTAAAGTTTCACTCACAGCAAAAAAAGCTTCGCGGGGAGAAAGCTGAGATTCATAATTTTTCTGAACCTGCGTAGACAAGCTTTGTTTGCGTAGCAGTGACTTTTTTAGTAAAGCTATTGTCTCAAAACCTTGGACTAATTGCTCAATATCTGCTTGAGTATTGCCCAAACTAATAATAAATGTCAGATGTTGCAACGATGAAAATTCAGCAGTAACGCCTAGTTGCTCATCCAAAATATCATCTGCTGCAAATCCAGTTGAACCTAAGCCAGAAACATTAACAGTTAGTCGCGTTCTGTCCAAAGCTATAAAGCCTGGCGAAAAACCTTCTTTTGGAGGTATCTCTAAAATTGATAATCCAGGAATTTGACTAATTCTTGTTCTCGCGTTATCCGCCAGTTCCAAAGTGCGGGACATCAGATATTTTCCATCTACCGCCATTTGTTGACGTGCAGCATCAAGGGAAGCTAAAAGTAAATAGCTAGGACTAGTAGACTGCACAAGTTGCAAAGCTTTACTTACTCGGTCAATATTGATCCTGTGACCTTGGACATGCAACATTGATGCTTGTGTCATGGCACCGAGTACCTTATGAATAGATTGCACAGTTAAATCTGCACCTGCGGCTAAAGCTGGTGTGGGTAGTTGAGGATGAAAAGCAAAATGCGGCCCGTGGGCTTCATCCACAAGTAAAGGAATATTGTATTGATGAGTAATTTTAGCGATCGCCTGTAAATCTCCACAAACACCATAATAGGTTGGGTAAACTGTCAACACAGCTTTAGCATCTGGATGCTGTTGCAGCGCAGATTCTAAAGCTGTGGGCGTGATACTGTGGGCAATATCTAAAACTGCGTCATATTCAGGATTAACGAAAATTGGTATTGCACCAGAGACAATTAAACCAGCGATCGCAGAAGAATGCACATTTCGAGGCAGAATAATTTTATCCCCCTCCCCACAAGTAGCGAGAATTGCTGCCTCTACTCCACAAGTAGAACCATTCACAAGAAACCATGTTTTTAAAGCGCCAAACGCCTCAGCCGCCAATTCTTGCGCTTCGTAAATAACACCTTGGGGAGCAAATAAATTATCTAACCCTGCTAATTCCGTTAAATCAGCACAAAAAACAGCCTTGCCAAGTAAATCAGCCAAAAGATGAGAAATTCCCTTTCCTCCCTTGTGTCCTGGAGTGTAAAAAGGAGCATGGGGACTTGCCACACAGGCTTTTAAGGCATCTAATAAAGGAGTTTGGTTTTGATTGAGCATTTTTGAGGAATTGCAAGAAATAAATTATCTTGGTTGAAATTGTTGACTGATAACTGATGACTGTGAACAGTGCGATATCTTTTATTTGGAAGTACCTAAGTTGTCATTACTTATTCCCCCATCCCCCCATTGGTCGCCAACCCCTCTAGGGGCCCCAAAGCCCCCCATCTCCCCATCACCATAAATTAGCCAATTAGAGAGATGTCAGTAATTCAGGTTGTCATCTAGGTTGGGAAAGTCGAATAATTTAATTTAGACTGATCATGAATAATCCCACCGCTATTTCCATACCCGAACCACAAATACCCAATCCTCAACCAAACCCACTACCAACTCCCGAACCCGTACCAGGGCCAGCCATTCCCCAACCGCTACCGGGGCCTGTACCGGAAACAGTTCCAACACCAATTCCTCAACCAGTTCCCGGGCCAATTCCCCAACCAGTTCCAAGCCCAATTCCTCAAACAATACCTGAACCTGTTTAAATTATCTTTGTAGTCTAATCCAAAATCCCAAATCTAAAATCCAAAATGCTAAGAGCCGGAATTGTCGGACTTCCCAACGTCGGAAAATCTACTTTATTCAATGCCCTAGTCGCTAACGCCAAAGCAGAAGCGGCTAACTTTCCATTTTGCACGATTGAACCGAATGTCGGCGTTGTCGCAGTACCGGATGAACGGTTAAACGTGCTTTCAAAAATTTCCAGTTCAGCACAAATTATTCCAGCGCGTGTCGAGTTTGTAGATATCGCCGGTTTAGTTAAAGGTGCAAGTCAAGGTGAAGGATTAGGAAATCAATTTCTGTCCCACATCCGCGAAGTTGATGCAATTGTTCATGTAGTGCGTTGTTTTGAGAATGACGATATTATTCACGTTGCCGGCTCTGTTGATCCAGCGCGAGATATCGAAATCATTAATTTAGAGCTAGGTTTAGCAGATTTAGCACAAATTGAACGGCGAATTGATCGCACTCGTAAACAAGCTCGCACCAGCAAAGATGCACAATTTGAAGTATCAGTATTAGAAAGATTAACTGCTGCTTTAAATGAAGGAAAATCGGTGCGTCAAGTCAATTTGAATGAAGAAGAAGCAGAGATTATTAAAGGATTGGGACTGCTTACTAATAAACCCATTATCTATGCTGCCAATGTATCTGAAGATGATTTAGCAACGGGTAATGCATTTGTCGAACAAGTCCGGCAAATTGCATCACAAGAAAATGCTCAAGTTGTCATAGTTTCTGCCCAAGTTGAAGCAGAATTAGTAGAATTACCCGAAGAAGACAAAGCAGATTTTTTGGCATCTTTAGGTGTAGAAGAAGGCGGATTAAAATCTTTGATTCGTGCTACCTATACCCTTTTAGGTTTGCGGACATATTTTACAAGTGGCCCTAAAGAAACCCGCGCTTGGACTATTCACGCTGGAATGTCTGCACCTCAAGCCGCAGGCGTAATTCACAGTGATTTTGAACGAGGATTTATTCGTGCCGAAACCGTTGCTTATAAAGATTTGGTAGCGACTGGTTCATTGAATGCTGCGAAAGAAAAAGGGTTAGTTCGTAGTGAAGGAAAAGAGTATATTGTGCAGGAAGGAGATGTGATGTTATTCAGGTTTAACGTTTAGTAAAAGATGAAAAATTAAAAATTAAAAATTAAAATGTCTTAATTTTTAATTTTTAATTCATCTCCCACCTAAAATATACACATACGCACCAAAATTTTCATCATCCGTACCTACAATTACACCACCTTGATTACCAGGAATCAGTTCTATTCCTTCAATTTTGTGAGATTCAGAGCGGTAGAGAGGAACAAATTGAGGGTTTTGTTGCCACACTATTTTGTTACCATATAATCCTAAATAACCAGCCACATATACTGCTGATTGAAATGGCCCATCATCACCGGGATCATTTGCTGAGCTAATGTATACAATTCCAACAGGGTCTACCTTAATATCTGAAACATGGCGGACATTACCAGATGGAAATGGTACTTTCAGATTGGCAGAACCTATCAGCTTGACTTGAGATTTAACTAGGTCAAGCACTCCCCAGTAAACTCTGGCTGGTTGTTCTCCTTCACCTCGATGTGCCCAAATAGCAACTAATTTACCATCTAGATATTGTAAACCAAATGCTTCAAAATTACTTCCTTGAACGATTCCTGGTAGATTAAATTCACTCAAAACTGAGATAGTCTGATTTGAACGTTTTAATTTAATGTAATAAGCTTTCCCAGAACTACTTAAAGCTATAAAATTGGAGTTTGTTTTTCCTGGAACAGATGTTATAGCCTCCAAATCAATAGGTAGTTCTGTGTTACTTTGCCAACTCAAAGGGAAATATTCAACTTTATTTTTATCTTTAATACTAATGATTGCTAGACGACCTTGGTTTTTCTTGTTGTCATGGACAATGAGAAAATCTTGAAAACTTTTTTGCTGTTCTAAAAGAGTTATACCACTGATACCAAAAGTGATACCACCACGCACGGGATACCAATCTTCTGCTCCAGCTTGCTGAGATATAAATAATAATGCCCCCAAGACTACTATATTGATAATTAACTTGAGTAACTGAACTTTATTAGGCATACTAACTCAATATAAATGCAGTCGTAAATTAATGTCCGATTTTAACTTACAAAATAGATTTTGAATCAAAAATCGGCTTTAATACCACACCAGTAATATCAAGTTCGGATAAATAGTTATAATTTCCACAGTCATTGCACCCCACTTTCATCCCCTCACAAGTGTAGGTTTTTTACGTGGGTATGAGTCCATACTTGCTTATCAGCCTTTTGAACCCACTCAAAACTTCATTCTTCAATTGTCCAATTGCTGGAACACTTGAGTCATCGTTTCACAACTCGGTGAAAAATTATGGATTCATACACAACCGAGAAAAATGAGATTCATAATCCTACATGTTGACCGCGTAATTATCAGGGTTTTAGGCTTCGTGTAAAAAACCTACACCTGTCAGACTTTCATCCCCCTTTACCAAGGGGGGACAGAGGGGGGTAAGCGTAGCTTTGGTGGGGTTCTTCGCTTTTTATAAGTAATTAAGCGAACTTGATATAAGTTGTGTTAAGCGCATATTTTGATATGATTTGTAACCAAAAATATGAGCAAAACCCTATTACACACCATGTTAGGTGACAGTGCGTAATAGCAAAGCAACAACATACCCTTAATTCCTAAGCAGATTTAACCAAAAAAATTTTACAATCTGCAACAGTCCGTCTTTAGGTAAAATGAGCTTGAGATTACTATTGAGAATTTTTGTAGTTAAAATAAGGTAAAGTTAATTTATGTAGTCCAGGCATTGATGAATAAAACCAAAGTTAACCTCGGTGTCGTTCAAGAAACGCTACTAATTACCCTTTGGTCTAGAGCTTTTGAGCTTCAGGCAGCAGACCCAATTATAGTAGACCCCAAATCAGCTGAAATTTTGGCTGCAATTGATTATGATTTTGATAAACTTGCTACTGCAAGATCCTCTCAGATAGGAGCTTGTTTGCGAGGAATGATCCTCGATAACTGGGTACACACTTACCTTAAGCAGTATCCCCAAGGTTCTGTTATCGAAATTGGTGCAGGACTGAATACCCGTTTTGAGCGAGTAGATAACGGTGAGGTGCGCTGGTTTGATTTAGACTTGCCTGATGTCATGGCATTGCGGAAGCAGTTTTTTAAAGAAACAGAACGGCGTAAGTTAATCACAGCTTCCGCATTAGATATTGATTGGATTGAAAGTGTCAAAACTACTGCGACAAAAGTTAATATGTTTGTTGCAGAAGGTGTATTGCAATATCTCACTGAACAGCAGGTAAAGCAATTGTTTGCTAATCTTTTGCAATATTTTCCTGGTTCTTGGTTTGCTTTTGATTCTTTATCACCGCTAATGGTGAAGAATCAACAGTGGCATGACTCACTTAAATACACCTCGGCAAAATTTGATTGGGGCATTTCCAATATTTACGATATTAAAGAGTGGGATTCTCGCTACAAAGTTATGGAAGTCTGTAAGTATGCGAACCTACCAGCTAAATATCGTCAACGTTTTTCTCTAATCAATCGTTTACTCATGTTACTTCCTGCTTTGCATGATTCCCATCGTTTGGCATTAGTTAGATTAGGTTAATACAAGTAATTAAGGGATATATGAAATTTTTTTTTGGCATTGAACATGAAGTCGCTTTTCTAAACAAGGAAGGCAAGTTTGCAGATTTTTCTCACACAAAATTTGCTGACTTCCAGCAAATTGTTGAAAGGCTACCCACATACCCCAATGATTATCTTCAGTTGCGTGTGGGTGATGCTGGTATTAAAAAAAAGAGGTGGTATATAGAAGGATTTGAAAGGTTTGCTGATTCTGACAAGCCAATTGATTGTCTACCTAAAGGCATCGAAATTAGAACAACCATACATACTAATATTGAAGCTGCTATTAGCGAATTATCAGAAAGTTTTTGCTTACTATGCGAGGTAGCTGCTGATTTTGGCTTTTCGCCTGTTTTAACTAGTTTTAATCCTTACAATAAAATCTTTGAACCTCAACCTCCGTTAAATGATTATGAAATTAGACAGCTACAGGCATATCCTGATGAACAAACTGCCAATATTTATATGGTGACATACGGCCCAGATTTAAACATTTCTGTGGCAGATTTCTCTATTGAGCGTGTCATTGATGTTGGGAGAAAGTTAACTTATTACAGTCCATACATCGTTCCTTTCAGTTATAGTTCTCCTTTTTATCAAGGAGATTTATGGGATGGTCTGTCAGTACGAACTTATATTAGAACAGGCAAAAGATCAGCAGCTCTGGTTTTTGTTCAGGAACAGAAACAACTGATTAATAGTGTACCTTCATTGACAAAAATAGCACGTATTCCTGCTGAAGTAGGTCGTATAGAATTTAAAGCTTTCGATAGTTGTGATGATTTTTCTATCTATGCAGCATTGCTAGCATTGTTAAAAGGTTTGATTATAGATGAAACTCTTCCAGGTAGAGCAACTATACCCGATGCATATCTGCACCAAATATCAGCTAAAGAAGGCTTTGAAAACGAAGATATTATTGCCAACGCTAAAAAAGTTTTGCAAGCATCTGAGGTTGCCCTTGGGAATGACCCAGACATTAAATTATTAACACCATTGAAAGTAATGCTAGCAAAGCGAAAAACAAAATCCCATGAACTAATAGAAGTATTTCAGCGAGTGGGTTCTATAGAAGGAGCATTAAGGCAAACTTACCAAGTTTAAAAGTTTAGGACTAGGGACTAGGGGAGCAGGGGTGCAGGGGTGCAGGGGTGCAGGGGAAATAAAATCTAAAACCTGACTCCCTGATTATTCTTAGAGGATGTCTCTTAAGTCTAATTTAACACTGACCCTAGCGACTATTAGTCAGCAATTTCTAGCTGTAATCACATATAGGACTTTTATTTGTTTTTTGAAATAGATGTAGGGCGGGCTTTACCTACCCTACATTACTCAGCACTTTGCTATGAAAAGGTGTGCGATCGCTCACCATACTATGACTCTGACTGGTTTGAGCTAGCAGGCAAAGCTTTATGTCTACCTCCTGCTTTGTTAGGAGAATCTGGTGGTTGTGAAGGATTTGAGCGTCCGGGACGCTTCTTATAAAATATAGAAGCAGCCAAAGTTTTAACCAGAATGTACAGAATCGGCACTAAGAACAGACTTAAAAACGTCGCTAGCAATAGCCCACCAAACAGTGCTGTCCCCAAAGACCAGCGGCTGCTAGCTCCAGCACCCTCAGAAATAACTAAGGGCAAAAAGCCTAACAATGCAGCAAAGGCAGTCATGAGAATTGGTCGTAACCGTTCTTCCCCTGCTTTCACCGCCGCCCGCGTGTAACTCATACCCTGCTCATGCAGTTGATTGGCAAATTCTACGACTAAAATCGCGTTCTTTGCTGACAGACCAATTAATGTCACCAAACCCACTTGGCAATAAATATCATTTACCACCTTGGGGAAAAGGCTACCTACCATGAAAACATTCGAGCGTAGCCAAATCGCAACCATCGCTCCCAAAATTGCTAAGGGAACCGTCAGCAAAATAATAATTGGGTCAACATAGCTTTCATACTGAGCTGCCAACACAAGAAAGACAATAACGATCGCTAAAGCAAAAATCAAGGTTGTAGCTCCCCCAGAAGTCTTTTCTTGGAGATAAGTTCCTGTCCACTCGTAACCAAATCCTTGGGGCAAAACCTCTGCTGCTACTTGCTCCATTGCTTGAATTGCCTGTCCAGAACTAGCACCAGGAGCAGGAGAACCTTGAATCTTGATTGATCTATACAAGTTGTAATGCGAAATGGTTTTCGGCCCGACAAAGGGAGTAATTTCCACCAAATTGCTCAAAGGAATCATCGCCCCACTTCTAGAGCGGACATACAGTTTGCCGATATCATCAGGATTAGAACGGAACACACCATCTGCCTGCACATATACTCGATACTGTCGCTGTCCCTGAACAAAGTTGTTTACATACTGCGACCCCAAGTAAGTTTGCAACGTCCCAAACACATTGTTGATATCTACGTTCAGAGCTTTAGCTTGATTGCGGTTCACCTGAATTTCAAATTGGGGAGTGTTGGCGGTGAACTGAGTGAAAACTCGTTGTAAAACAGGCTTTTTATTTGCCGCCGCAATTAACTTTTGAGCAGTCTCAACCAAAGTTTCAATGGGGGCGTTACCAGTTCTGTCTTGAAGGATAAACTCAAAACCGCCTGTAGTACTTAATCCTCTCACCGGAGGAGCATTGGCAGCGATCGCTCTAGCTTCTGTAATTGTGGCAAGCTTTTTGTTGAGCTGCTGAAGTATTCCATACACAGACTGAGATTGCTCAGGTCTTTCTTTCCAAGGTTTGAGGTTGACAAATGCAATCCCTAAATTAGAAGCATTACCATCGAAACCAAAGCCACTAATCATAAAACTAGCTCTGACTTCTGGAATCGCCGTCACATCCAGAGCAACCTGCTGCATCACAGATTCGGTGTACTTCAGAGAAACCCCGTCTGGAGCCTGGACAATGACAAAGAAGTAACCTTGATCTTCCTCTGGAATAAATCCCGTAGGCACTGCTTTGTACATCAAAACCGTTGCAGCTAAACCAGCGATAAAAACCCCAACCACCATCGGCTTGACATGAGTGAGGAAGCTGACAAACCCGACATATCGGCGTGTGAACCAAGCAAATCCTCGATTAAACAGCGTAAAGAACCAGCCTAAAGGGCCCCGTAAAGTTCCAGGGGGGCGCATGAGAATGGCTGCCATACTCGGAGAAAAAGTTAAGGCATTGAAGGTTGAAATACCTATGGAGACTGCAACAGTTAACGCAAATTGTTTATAGACAATACCAGTAGTACCCGGAATGAATGCCACTGGAATGAACACAGCCATGAGTACAAGTGAAGTGGCAATGATTGCCCCAGACAACTCTTTCATGGCTTCTATAGCTGCCTGCAAAGGCTTCGTGCCTTGCTCCAGCTTGACTGCAACTGCTTCCACCACAATAATGGCATCATCAACGACGATCCCAATTGCCAGCACGAAGCCAAACAGAGTCAGTGTATTAATTTGAAATCCTAAAACGAATAGAGCCGCACATGCACCAACAAGAGAAACGGGGATAGCAACTGTCGGAATGAGCGTAGTGCGCCAGTCTTGCAAAAACACAAAAATGACTAAGACTACTAGGATAATAGCCTCAACCAGGGTGTGCAGTACCTCTTCGAGGGAAATTTCCACAAAGGGAGTAGTGTCAAATGCCAACTTTGCTTTTAGTCCAGGTGGGAACCTCTTGGCTAGCGCACTTACCTGTTCTTCTACAGCATGGGCAACTTGTAAGGCATTACTTCCAGGAAGCTGATATATTCCCAAACCCACGGCTGGCTTGGGATTATTCCCTGGTATGGTGAACCTAGCATCAGCCAAATAACTTTCTGCTCCTAGTTCCACTCGCCCCACATCTCTAACCTTAACTAAAGTGCCACTGCCAGCTTCACCGACCTTTAGCACCATGTTCTCAAATTCAGATACATCTTTGAATCGACTGCTAGCCCGTAAAGCAAATTCAAAGCTTTGATTATCCGGTGCTGGTTCCCTACCAATTGCACCTGCACCTACTTGGATATTCTGCTCTTGAAGGGCAGCTGTCACATCTTGAGGAGTCAGTTGATATTCAGCAAGTTTATTGGGATCAAGCCACAGACGCATAGCATATTTGCGCTCTCCAAAAATAGTGGCTTTTCCTACGCCAGGAATTCGTTTTATTTGGTCAAGAATATAAAGGTCAACATAGTTACTGATAAAAATGTTGTCATACTCATTATTTTCGGAGAAAAATCCATAAACTAAAAGCAGACTGCTCGATGCGGTTTCTACAGTTACGCCTGTTCTTTGAATAGTGTCTGGTAACTGAGGTGCAGCCAGAGCCTCTTTATTTTGAACATTGACTTGGGCAATATCACTATTAACATTAGTGGGAAAGGAGACAGTTATATTACTGCCACCATCATTACTAGTGTTAGAAGATATGTAAGACACGTCTTTAACACCATTAATTTGCCGTTCAATAATGTTGGTGACAGTGTTTTCTGTGGTTTGAGCATCTGCACCAATATTATTAGAGCTAACAGTGATTTGAACTGGGGCCAAGTCTGGTAGCTGAGAAATAGGAAGAATCGGAATACAAATGCTTCCCAACAGCAAAATAATGAATGTACAAACGGTCGTCAAAACAGGACGTTTGATGAAGATATTGACAAACATAAATTAGGGAATGGGGAATGGGGAATGGGGAATGGGGAATGGGGAATAGATTAAGAATTTAACTTTTAGCCTCTATAGCAGGAGGCAGGAGGCAGGAGGCAGGAGGCAGGAGGTAAAAACCTTACTGTTACTGTCATTGACGATTTTAAAATGTCCTAATCTATGATTCGACTGCTATACTTCTGCCTTTGACTTGTTGACAAATAACAACTGACAACTGACTAATGATTAGATTACTTACATCCAGTTTGTATCGCAGGTTATTTTAAAAGTCCAAGATATACTACTATAACCAGATGGAATAGATTCAGATAACTAAACGGCATGGATGGTAACTTGCGCTTGCTTCGTTATTTTGTTGCCGTGGCTGAAGAGTTAAACTTCACCCGTGCTGCCGAACGATTATATATATCTCAACCAGCATTATCTAAGCAAATTCGCCAATTAGAGCGGGAAATAGGTATTGAATTGCTGCGGCGTAGTAGTCGTGATGTCCAACTCACTGCTGCTGGAGAAGCACTTTTGCCTTTAGCCCAGCAACTTCTTCAAGATTGGCAGTTCACCTTAGTAACGGTGCGAGAAGTAGCGGCAAGTCAGGCGCAGAAATTACGCGTTGGTTTTATCTCTAGTATTGGCGGCGAATTTACAAAATCCATCCTGGCAAGGTTTCAAGCTTCACAGCCAGGTTGGAAGGTAACGATACGTTTTTTTGAGTTGTCAGACCCAACTGCTGGACTACTTTCTGGAAATTCCGATGTTGCTTTATTACGTTTGCCAGTTCCTAAGCAAGAAAAACTATTTACTGAAATTTTATTGATTGAACCAAGATGGCTAGCTTTATCCTGTGACCATCCCCTAGCGCAGCACGAAGTTTTGCAGATGGCAGATTTGGTTAATGAACCGTTTATTACAGTGCCAGCTGAAACTGGTATATGGCGAGATCATTGGCTAGCAATAAATGAGCGTCAAGGGTATCCAGTGATTATTGGTGCAGAAGTCAATAATACCAATGAAGCTATGGAAGCGGTGATTAATGGTCAAGGAGTAGCTCTAGTTTCAGAAACTAGCACACGGGTTTACACCTTGTCCGGCCAGACTTTCCGCCCAGTTAAGGATGTCAGCCCCAGCGTACTTGCTGTGGCTTGGCGACGAGACTCTTCTAATCATGTAGTTCAAGACTTTGTAAAAGCTTGTCTTGAGGTGAGTGGGCATAGGGCATAGGGCATGGGGCATGGGGCATTGGGCATTAGTTATTTCTTACCCTGCTCCCCTGCTCCCCCTGCTCCCCTACTGCCCTTCTTCCGGCTCTTGGATTGCCTTACTTGGGGGAATCTGTTCAATGGGAATTAGTGTTTCCATTACAGATTTAACAATTGGTGCTGCTACAGTGGAACCGTAAGCATTCTCTCCTTTTGGCTCGTCAACTAATGCAAATACTACATAGCGGGGTGATTCCACTGGCAAAATAGCCACGAAGCTTGTAATTCTAGCACCAGGAATGTAGCCGCCGTTGGGGCTGGCTTTTTGGGCTGTACCAGTTTTCCCAGCAATGCGATATCCAGGAATTTGGGAAACTTTGCCAGTTCCTTCATTAACCACGGTTTCCATCATTTCTACTACCTTTTGAGTTGTGGTAGTTGAAAAAATTTGGCGTGGTGTCGGGTAAGTGGGTGTGTAGTGCATCTGTCCTTTGCTGTCAATTAGCCCCCGCACTACATGGGGTGTAACCAATTTACCACCGTTGGCTAAAGCTCCGTGCATTTGCACCAGTTGTAATGGTGTTAAGGAAAAACCTTGACCAAAGGAAGTTGTGGCTGGCTCAATGGGAGATGCAATAAATTCTTCTTGACTTTTGAGCCGACCACGAACTTCAAAGGGTAAATCTGTATCAACGGTTTGTCCTAGACCTAAGCGTTCTAGCCAGTTGTAGTAGACTGAAGGGCGTAATCTTTGAATGATTTGCACCATACCAATGTTGCTAGAATTTTGCAGAATCTGAGCAATGTTGATTCGCCCATAGCCGTTGTGCTGAGCATTTCTGATGGTATAATCCGCAACACGAATAGCACCAGGGTCATTAAATACATCATCTGGTTTGATGACCCCATTTTCCAGGGCGATCGCTACATTCACAGGCTTAAAAGTCGATCCTGGTTCATAGAGATCGGCTACTGTCCAGTTTTTGAACAGTGAGATATCGGCTTTGGAATATTCATTGGGGTTATAAGTAGGCTGAGAAACCAAAGCCAGTAGAGAACCATCTAGGGCATCCATGACAATTACTGCCCCGCGTTTGGCTCGAAATTTCTCCATCTGCTCTTTGAGAGCATTGCGGGCAGCGCGTTGTAGGCGACTATCGATAGTTAGTTGCAGTTGCAGGTCATCAAAATGGAGAAAGCCTTCAGGTGCATGATCTGGCATTAATGTGCCGTTACCCGCCCGACTGAGCTTGACTGTTTGCACAGAACGTTCTAGTAATTTCTCTTGACTATATTCCACGCCTGCCTGACCGCGACGGTCAAGATTCACATAGCCGACTACATCAGCAGCCAAATCCTCTGGCGGGTAGAATCGTGAGTATTTCTGGATTAACTCTAGACCATTTAAGCGTAATTTGGTGATGCGATCGGCAGTGGCTTCTGGGAGGGTGGAAGCAAGTGTAATGCCAGTTTTTTGGCTAGTAAAAGTTTTTACTAAGTCAGCAGCATTTTTATCTAATAAGGGGGCAAGCTGCTCTGCCATTGCTTCATTAGACTTATCAAATAGCTTAGGATGAGCGAATAAGGTATATACTGGACGGTCAACTGCTAATACATTGCTATTACGGTCTATTACCGGGCGACGAGGCATAAAAGGTCGCAAACTCACCATTTGCTGATTTCGCGCCTTTTGCGTTAGCTTCTGTCCCTGTACTATTTGTAACTGGTATAAATTAATAGCCAGCCCCATACCAGCAGTAATTAATACGCCCCATACTATGAATAATCGAGATCTGGCGATCGCGATCGGATCTTGATTATTAGAGGCTGTTGTCTCCATCAACTTTTGCCTTGATGGCTTTTGCCGTCTTGTGAATGCTGGATTTTGCAATCTTCTGAATCTTAATCTACTTGGTGACTTCTGCATTGGGTTTGTCCTTTGTCAGTTGTGAGCCAGTACGGTTTTGGGGTTTCCCCCATGAGTAACTGGCGATCTTCGCAGCGTTGGCGAGCCTGCGAGCGTCACCCAAAGGGTCAGTTGTCAGTTGTCAGTTGTGAGCCAGTGCGAGAGAGGGAGTTTCTACACGGCTTGCTTTTGTTGGGGAGCAAGTCGCGTTATGTAACTGGCTCTCTCGTTGGGTCAAATAAAAGTCATTTATTATACCAAATTGACGCAAGTTTATTCTTTGAGATTCTTGTAACAGCCTGATAATCTAAAATTTAAAATCCAAAATCTAAAATTGGTATTTAGTTGTTTTTACTACTGACCACTGACCACTGACCACTGACTCTTGACTTTAATATCCTCGTGGCGAGGGAGTTGGCTGCTGCATTTGAGGATTGGGTGTTGTGCTGGGGGTTGTTGGTTGAGTAGTCCCAGGTGTTAAACGCAAAAAAATTGTTCTGGCTGGAGTTGGTGATACCAGTCCTGCTGTTGGTTTTTGTGCTTCCTCAGCCATTTTGTTTGTCAATGTTGCATTAGTTGTTGTCAGCTGTCGTTCACTGAGTCGTAGGCTGTCTAGTCTGCGTAAGTCCTGACTCCAAAGTTGCCGGGAATAGACTGTCCAACCATAAACAACCAAAGTTGCTACGACCAACAAAAACGCTATAACTGAGGTATAACGATGTGACTTATACAACCACAGTAACCACAGAGGTGATGCTGTAGAACTAGGCATTGCAGGTAGACCCACCGAGTTAGCTTTGGAA
The DNA here is from genome assembly GCF_002368335.1 of Nostoc sp. NIES-4103. Taxonomy (GTDB): domain Bacteria; phylum Cyanobacteriota; class Cyanobacteriia; order Cyanobacteriales; family Nostocaceae; genus Amazonocrinis. Next base: position 5,176,917 of record NZ_AP018288.1, read on the forward strand.
ATTTTCGGCATTGCACTTGACTTGCCTTGGAGGTTAGAGACTTGTTGGTTATCCAAGTGTGACACTCCATTGGTCAGTGCAACCGATGAATCTTTTGCAGAACGCCGTTGTTTTTGGGAGCGAATAGATGGGGTTTGGGCAGCAAGTGTGGTGTTATTTTGCACGGCTGACCCTATACGCCCGGAACGGCGCTTCTTTGACGGGGTGGTAGAATCTCGCCAAAACCGGGTACTAGTTACAGAAACAGCTGATTTACGAGCAGCAGCCATAAATTTTTTAAGTAGGAAAATACTGTATTTTAAACTAATTGTCTGTTTTTGCTAAGGTTAAAATTGTCTTTTGTGCGATCGCTACACATAATACCCTACACTTGTTCAAGTGTTCTGCTAGCTACATCATTGTTTGCATCATCTGGGTATTGCAGTGGTTGCGATTGAGTAGATAGTAATTAGACAGCTTGCTGATTTGGGTATTGCCTCTCAGTATGGCAACGCCATAGGTCAAGGGCCAAGAGTCTATGAAAAACTCCACGCTATTTGCGCCCCTGAAATTTTTGGGTATGGACAACTCAAGCTTCCCTCTAAAGAATAAGGGATGATGGGCAATGGAAGAGCCACTGCTTTTGAGATAGCCACTTCAGGAGCCTGAAGAGCATGGGTGTAGCTCTTTGCGCTCATTTGGCATGAAGTTGCAAAGGCGATTTTCAAAGGAAATATGGCAATGTTTGATATCATATCCACATTTGTCGCCCTACCTGGTAGCTTACATTCGCTGATTAAGTTACTTTGCTCGGAAATCAGAAATTGCAGAAAATCATTATCCTACCGCATAATAACTAATCCAAAAAAAATCAACCTCAAGTATTGTTTTTAAATATGTAATCGGTTGACATTTAAAAAATCACGACAAATAGGTTATCGTATTCAACAGGCGAAATATTTTTATTGCCACAATTTGGTGAAAGAGGAGTTATGAGAACAAAGATCTTTGGTTTAGCGCTCATCTTAAGTCTGGCTGGCGCTCTCGGAGCCTGTGAAAGTAGTTCCACTGGGCCTAGTACTACTACCCCCACTACTCCGGCTGCTGGTGAACCGACTGATGCTGGGGCTCCAGCCACTACCGCCCCTACTACCGCGACTACTACCCCCGCTACTCCGGCTGCTAAGCCTACCAAAACACCTTAAATTATCGGTCTCATATCAGACTGAATACAGGTTAGTGATAGTGCTGATCAGTATGTAGCTGAGGTTGATTAGTTGCCCACTAATGCAAAGTATCCTCTTGTCAGTGGATAAAAGCCTTAACCTTGCTAAAGTATCCGTGAATTAGAGCAACAAGTAGAGGACACTTGTGAAGACGGTCTTATCCGTAACAAGTGTCCAACTACAGTAAGAAACTAAGAAAACTTTGTTTCAACACTTGACTAATAGTCCGCTAAAGTCTTTTTGACAGGTGGGGAAAGAGCAAGGGGCAAAGGAAAAGGGTTTTAATGCTTTCTCCTTGAACAAGCATCCCTTTGAGTGACTTAAACCTGTCAGCGCTTGTATTGTGAAGTACCAGTTGATTGTGGAAATTTCACCCCTTGTAGGTAAATGATTTCCCGCTTTGAATATTTGAAATTGCTTAAGCTATTGAGTTTTGCAAGACAAAAAAATACATAATGTTCACTGGCAACTGCTTTTAACCATTGGCTGTAGTCTCTTCCTTATAGGGGAAAGTGACTTAGTAAAATGTCTTAGCTTTGCCAGATTTTTGTTGGAAAATTTGCTGTGTAAAGTTAGAAGGCAGGGTGAGTGAGGGGGATAACTCCTAATTGCTAACTCCGTGTCTCAGCACTCACCATTCACTAATGATTTGTGGAGATGGGGATAATGGGAAGGAGAAAACGAATATTGTTTTTAGTTTTAAGTTTCAGTACTGGTACTTGGGTGTGGTTGAGTAGTCACTGGGGAACACCGATAACGGCATTACCACCACCAGAGGATACACCCGAAGAAATATTGCGAACAGAGATTATTGTAGACGCGCGATCGCCTATTGATGGCAAGCCTCTGAACGCTGCTGAGTATTTAGAATTACAAGAGCAACTGCAACAAGCGCCACGGCCGACACTGAATAGCAAAATCCGGGAACAGGTTTTTCTACTACGGATACGTAAGACCTTGCTTCAGCTTTTTCCATTTTTAGATTTGTGACACAGTAGGCACTGGTCAGTTGTCATTAGTTATTCTCCCAATGCCCCATGCCCCATGCCCCATGCCCAATGCCCCATTCCCAATTCCGATTTAGAATAACACAGGCGACAAAATTGCAAATAAATGTAAAGAATATATATAGATATTAGAAAAACACATTTAGTCAATCATCATATTTCACGTAGGTAGCTTCATGTCCATGACTACAATCGCCCCTGAACAAGTAAACTGCATCGTTTGGAATCAACATTCCGATCCCTTTGAAATACTCGGTTCTCATCCCATAGAGCAAAATGGCAAAAATGTCTGGGCTGTGCGAGCCTACCTACCGGATGCGAGTGCAGCCTGGGTAATCCTTCCTGAGCAACGCCAGGAATACCCCATGCAGAGTGTACATCATCCTCACTTTTTTGAATGTACGATTGAAGCGGCAGAACTAACAAATTATCAATTACGGATTAAAGAAGGGGAACATGAGCGTGTTACTTATGACCCTTATGCTTTTCGTTCTCCTCGCCTGACAGACTTTGATTTACATTTATTCAGCGAAGGAAACCACCACCGAATTTACGAAAAATTGGGAGCGCACCCCACAGAAATAGACGGTATTTCAGGCGTTTACTTTGCTGTTTGGGCGCCCAATGCCCGTAATGTTTCAGTGCTGGGAAATTTTAACCAATGGGATGGACGTAAACACCAAATGCGTAGAGGCCCAACAGGTGTTTGGGAATTATTTATTCCTGAATTGAAGGTGGGAGACCATTACAAATACGAAATTAAAAATAATCAAGGACACATTTACGAAAAAACTGATCCCTACGGTTTTCAGCAAGAACCCCGCCCTAAAACAGCATCTATTGTTGCTGATTTAGATACTTACTCTTGGAATGACGAAGACTGGTTAGAAAAGCGGCGACACACTGACCCCTTGGCTCAACCTATCTCAGTCTATGAAGTACATTTAGGCTCTTGGCTACATGCTGCTAGTGGGGAACCCGCAAAATTACCCAACGGTGAAACTGAACCTGTGGTAGTTGTTTCCGAACTGAAGCCAGGGGCGCGTTTTCTCACCTACCGAGAACTGGCAGATCGCCTCATTCCCTACGTCAAAGAATTGGGTTATACCCATGTGGAACTGCTGCCGATCGCAGAGCATCCTTATGATGGATCATGGGGTTATCAAGTCACTGGCTATTATGCCCCAACTTCACGTTTTGGTGGCCCGCAAGATTTTATGTATTTTGTTGACCAATGTCACCTCAACGGTATTGGTGTAATAGTAGATTGGGTTCCCGGTCATTTCCCTAAAGATGGTCATGGTTTAGCTTTCTTTGATGGTACTCACCTCTACGAACATGCTGATTCTCGTAAAGGTGAACACAAAGAATGGGGTACTTTGGTCTTCAACTACAGTCGCCATGAAGTTCGCAATTTCTTAGCGGCAAATGCCCTTTTCTGGTTTGACAAGTACCACATTGATGGTATGCGTGTTGATGCGGTTGCTTCTATGCTTTATCTTGATTATTGCCGCAAAAATGGAGAATGGCTGCCAAATCAGTACGGTGGTAGAGAAAACTTAGAAGCAGCAGATTTCTTACGTCAGACGAATCATTTAATTTTCAGCTATTTCCCTGGCGTTGTCTCAATTGCTGAAGAATCCACTTCTTGGCCGATGGTGTCTTGGCCTACCTACACAGGCGGACTCGGCTTTAACATGAAGTGGAATATGGGCTGGATGCACGATATGCTGGACTACTTCAGCATGGATCCTTGGTTCCGCCAGTTCCATCAAAACAATGTCACCTTTAGTATGTGGTATAACCACAGTGAAAACTTCATGCTGGCTCTGTCTCACGATGAAGTGGTACATGGTAAGAGCCATATTATCGGCAAAATGCCGGGGGATAGATGGCAGAAGTTTGCTAATGCACGTTGTTTGTTTGCTTATATGTTCGCTCACCCAGGCAAGAAAACCATGTTTATGAGCATGGAATTTGGTCAGTGGAGTGAGTGGAATGCTTGGGCAGACTTAGAGTGGCATTTATTACAACATGAACCTCATCAACAGTTGAAAAAGTTTTTCCAAGATTTGAATCATCTTTACCGTTCCGAACCAGCTTTATATACTCAAGATTTTGCCCAAGCTGGTTTTGAGTGGATTGATTGTAGCGATAATCGCCATAGTGTGGTTTCGTTTATTCGCCGCGACAAGGATTCTGATGATTTTGTAGTTGTGGTTTGCAATTTTACACCACAACCCCATTCTCACTACCGTATAGGTGTACCTGAACAAGGATTTTATACCGAATTGTTCAATAGCGATGCCCGCCAGTATGGTGGTAGTAATATGGGCAACTTAGGTGGTAAGTGGGCAGACCAATGGTCACTGCATAATCGTCCTTATTCCCTAGATTTGTGTTTACCACCTTTGGGTGTGTTGATTCTGAAATTAGATCGGAAGAAGACGGCTGAGGCGTTGCAAGGTTAATTGAGAGGGTGGGCATAGTCCCACCCTTAATTTTTCAGCGATCGCATTTGTGTTGATGAGGAAAAAGCGATCGCTAATTAATGTCATTCTTGTTTTAAAATCCTTTCTATATCTTGTCCTGCATAGAGAATCCGCACAACTTCAATGCTTTCATCTCGCTCAAAGTAAAAAATTAGATACTTTTTAAATCCCTTAATAGTCCATTTACGTAAACCTTGCAAACGAAGATTATCCAGAGGATAAAGGCTACCCATTCCAGGCATTCTTGCTAACTGTGCAAAAGTTTCTCTTATAGAGTCAAAAAATACAAGAGCCGTGTCAGGGTTTTGTTGGGCAATGTAAACAAAATACTCATCAATATCTAAAACTAGCTTTGGGTGTAATGACTATCCGCTTTGTCATTATTTTTCTTAATGCAAGTGGTGAATCAAATTTGTGCGTTTTTGCTGCCACCATTCATCATTAACTTCTATTGCTTCTCCACTTTCAAGACCTGCAATTAAAAGTTCTTCTATATGTTCTTTCATCTTACGTTTTTGATCTTGAGTAATTAACTCTTGTAGATATTCGCTAACTGAATTGTAGCTACCTTGAGCCACCTGTTCCTCAACAAAAGCTTTCAATGACTCAGGCAAGAAAATATTAATGTTACTCATAACTTTAGTGGGTAAGTTGAACTATTTTTTCCATGTTATCAAGTTTGTTAGGCGTTGTCTTTGAGGAAAGGTTTAGCGATCGCAGTTTTGTTGTTGAGGAAAAAGCGATCGCTAGCCCAAATACGTGGGCAATCTCCAATTAACTCAAATTCGAGAACTGTGGTCAAAAAGACACGGATGACAGGCAAGGGAAATAAAGCAAAAGTTACCAAAGGTGATGTTTGGGTAGAAGATACTTCAAACGTAGCAGCCAAGCCTTAGAAAACTACGAAGCAGCATTGGCATTGTACCGCGACATAGGCTCTCGCTTGGAGGAAGCAAATACATTACAAGCTATGGGTATGTTGCAAGAAGATTTAACTTTGGGTTTAGAGTATTGTCAGGCGGCGTTAGAACTTTATACGCAAATTGGTACTAAATATAGCCAAAGTCGTAATTTGATTTACTTCACATCTAATATTCTCTTAAAACTGGGACGGCAACAAGAAGCAGTAGATGCCCTTAACCGCGCTATTGACTTGGCTAGAGAGATACCTTATGAAAGCTTTGTAGAAGATGCTACAGCTAAATTGAGAGAAATTCAAGGTTAAGGTGTAGACACAAGTTTGAAATCGTAAAGACTGTCAGTTGTCAGTTGTCATTTGTCATTTGTCATTTGTCATTTGTCAGAAATAAACGTAGCTTTGCCCACCATATCCGGGTTTTGGTGGGCTTTGCCCACCCTACACTTGAAGCTTAAGTGTACGGATTTTTTTCAGAAATCAAACATGATTCCTATATTTACAAAGGACTTTGGATAAAGGACAAAGAACAACCAATAGAAGTAATTGTGCAAATTGAATGTGTTTTAGAGGATGTTTTAAAAGTCCTGTTATCAGTAGCCAAATATTTTTGATCCCCCTAAATCCCCCTTTTGAAGGGGGACTTTGAGCAGTTATTCCCCCCTTTTGAAGGGGGGCTAGGGGGGATCGGCAAGTGCTTAAAGGCACTTCTAAAAACTTTTCAAACAACCTCTTAGCTTATTACTTTGACAAAAAATTAAAAAATTTTTGCAATTAGGGATTGCAAAGTATAATTTTATACTTTATATTATAAATGTACAGTCAAATGTACAAGAAAGGCGATCGCTCCCCGTCGGAAGGTACTGCGATCGCCCTTCTTTAAACCCCTAAATAGGAGTCAACATTATCATGACACAAGAAAAACAGTTTGAAGATGATCAAAACTCCCCCAAAGGAGATTTTGAAGGTTTTATACCAAGGGAAGACTCAGATACAGTCACTCCTGGACAATCTTTTGCAAAACTATTGCCTACCAGAGAACCAATTAAGCATTTATTAATAGGTTCTCCTAAAGCTGTGACTGGGACAATCCACTATTTGCACATTATTGGCTATGCAAATGTTGGAGACTGGAGTCAACTAATATCAACCGGCAACGGTGACGAAGTGATGAGTATTCTAATTCGTCAGATTTTAGTTTAATAAATTTGAAACCCCCGTTCCTTAAAAGAAAACGGGGGTTTTTTAAGAAGGAGGCAGGAGGCAGCAGGCAGGAGGTAAAAACCTTACTGTTACTGACATTTGATATTATTTCCGTCGCCCTTGATATTATTTCCGTCGCCCTTGATATTATTTCCGTCGCCCTTGATATTATTTCCGTCGCCTTTGATATTACTTCCGTCGCCCTTGATATTATTTCCGTCGCCTTTGATATTACTTCCGTCGCCCTTGATATTACTTCCGTCGCCCTTGATATTACTTCCGTCGCCTTTGATACAGCAAATTTCAACTTCATGAAGTGCATAAATACCCCACCCTAACCCTCCCCTTGTAAAGGGGAGGGAACTAGATCTTCAATTTTTCCCCCCTTTATAAGGGGAGCCACTGCGTTGGGCGGCTTCGCCGACTTGTAGCATGTGGCGTGGGATTAAGGGGGGTAATACGACAAAGTGTGTACACGGTACGGCTATCCTTTTCCACCCACAAGGAAATGGAGTTTACCACTGCTTTCAAATTTGTTAAAAAATATACAAAAATTTGCGGTTTTCCCTGAGACAGAACAAAGCTTGAGTAGGACAAACTAGTTCTAGAGATTTCTTTAAGGAATGATTTTATGCCACGCCAAAAACGTACATCCCGGATTTTAGAAAAAGCTGAATTAAGATCCTCTAGTCTCAAAGCTGTTGACGCTAACATGGATTTTGGGGATACTCGCAATTTGCAAAATCTCACACAACTAATTGAACAGTTACGCACAAGAATCGATGCTTATAACACTGCTTTATCTGTGATCGACTCTTCTAAAACCGAGATAGAGAAATTAGAGAAAAACTTAGCAGACCTTACAGACAAGATGCTGTTAGGAGTTGCTTTTAAATACGGCAAAGACAGCGTTGAATATGAAATGGCGGGTGGAGTTCGCAAAAGTGAACGTGCCCGCAGAATCAGAACCGGGCGTTTAAAAGCAGCTGTAGAAAAAATGTCTGATGAAAACAGTAAAACTGCGTAAACTAATTTAAGCAGTAGCGATCGCTTTGAGTATTATTTGCAAAAGTCAGCGCGATCGCCCTTCTTCCTACCAATCAAGTAATATATTAAGTATCAGCGCTGGCTACTCAACATTTAAAACGCCATGTCAGAATTGGTACGTTGGCAAGGTAATTACAAAGGTGTTGAAACAACTTGGTTACGCTGGGCATCTTTGGAAGGAATATTACTGCCAACTGCTGAAGAAATTGCTAAGCAAGAAAGTCAACGCGCAGAACAAGAAAGTCAACGTGCACAAAGAGCAGAATTGCAGTTAAAACAAACAGCGCGTAACTTACTTCAGTCAGTTATGACTGTACAACAAGTAGCTAATATCACGGGTTTATCTGAATCAGAAATAAATAACAACTGACAACTAACGACTGACAACTAACAACTGATCAAAAATGCGGTCGCAATAGACCAATAATGACTTCTGGTAATTCCAGATGAGGCAAGACCCCGGCATCTGCGATCGCATAAAAATCTCGAATTGCACTGATATTTAAATTAGCCAAGCGTCGCCCTAGTTTGATACTAGTAAATTGTGCTTTTTCTCCCCAAAACATCACAGTAGGAATTTGTAATTGTTGAATGTACAAAGCTAAATCAAAATAAAGGTCGCCTCGCAAAAAAGCCAAAGCGGCAAACTTAGCATTTGGCTGTTGTGCAGAAGTTAAATAAGCCTCTACCATTTCTTGAGAAACACGTTCTGGTTTAGCAAACAGAAAACTTTGTAAAAAGTTTCTGACTGCCAATTCATTTTCAGCACCAAGAGCATAAATTAGACTATCTAATAAAGGAGTATTAATTACCGATAGTGGAAGTCTGCGCCCAGCACCTTGGCCAAAATCATCAAACCCAGAAGGACAAACCAAAAAGAGTTCTTGGAATAATTCAGGTTGAGTGATAGCTAGACGGATAGTCAAAGCAGCCGTTAACGAAGAAGCTACCACCGTTACAGGTTCGCGACAAGTTTGAGTGATAAACTCTGCGATCGCACTCAGATAGTCTTTAATTGTATAATCTCGCACAGGATGGGCAGATTCTCCCCAACCGATTAAATCTGGGGCTAAAATGCGGTGCGTAGAAGCAAAAGCCGGATAAACCTTAGACCATTCATAAGCTGAAGCCCCGCCACCAAAGTTGTGGAGAAACAGTAGTGTCGGTAAACCTTCAGTATCAGCATTTAACCAAGGTGTATCAGTCTGGGTATAGTAAACCATTTTTCCCAGAGATGTATTAATGACTTTATGCCCAAAGCCAGAAGGTTGAAACTGAAGCATAATTAATTGGGGACTGGGGACTAGGGACTGGGGAATTGGGAATGGGGAATTGGGAATGGGGAATTGGGAATGGGGAATAGGAAATGGGGAATGGGGAATGGGGAACTGGGAATGGGGAATTGCTTTAGTTATTTTCTCCCTCATCTCCCTCATCTCCCTCATCCCCTTTTTATCCTTTCCTGTCTCCTGTGATTTGAACGAGTTGATCTAGGTTATCGCCGCTGATGTGATAAGCTGCTCCAAAACCAATGACAAAACGACCTGCGCTAGGAGTTAGCTGAAAAATTCTAAAGTCAGGTAAGCCGCGTAAAACCTCAATAATTTCACCAAAACGTTCTTGAAATTGTTCAACAACTTGATTCCAAGTTGCAGTTTCACGTTCTATGAGAGTAGCTGTACAATCAAAACTCAAACGACGACGAGCAAAGATTTGGTCAGTCTTAGCTTCATCTTCAATCAACAAAACACTAACACGAGGATTACCTTGAATATTTTGGGTGTGGGTCGAAAGTCCACTGACATAAATGTAGATATTCTTAGAATCATCCATCACAAAAGGAGCGTAGCTAGCATCTGGTATTCCTTCTTGATTGATAGTGCTAATAATTACACTGCCTAATTCTCGTGGAAAACTTTCGTACTCAGCTTGAGCTTTTTCGAGTTGGTTCATAATAAGTCAATAACTGTTTGATTAATAGCTCATTCTTAAGTATCGTAACGTTTGTCAGTTGTCAGTTGTTATTTCTCCCTCATCTCCCCACTTCCCTCATCTCCCCACTTCCCTCATCCCCAATACAATAAAGATGGGTGTAACTGATCAATCAGGATGCGATCGTGAGTGACAAAAATCGTTCTCAATGGGACTTAGGTAGATTTGTCGAAACTTTGACCTACTTCGAGGTTATTCCTTTCCTTAACTGGGTACAACAATTAATTCAAGGTCGTTTCACGGATAGTCAAGCTAAACCCAATGGAGGGAAGAACGTGGGTGTAATATTGGTAGCAGGTGCAACTGGTGGTCTTGGTAAACGAGTAGTGCAGCGACTGCTGGAACGAGGTTATAAAGTTCGCGCACTTGTGCGAGATATCGAAAAAGCCAGAACAATTCTTAATGATGATATTGACTTAGTAGTTGGTGATATCACTAAACCAGAAACGTTAACTCCTGTAGTCATGGCTAATATCCAAGCTGTTGTTTGTTGTACAGCAGTGCGTGTACAACCAGTAGAAGGAGACACAGCAGATAGAGCCAAATACTATCAAGGCATCAAATTTTACCAACCTGAAATTGTTGGCGACACACCAGAAAATGTAGAATACCAAGGTGTGAAAAACTTGGTGGAAACGGCGATTAAATATTTACCCCAAGCACATGAAAAACTAATCTTTGACTTCACCAACCCATCAGCAGAATTAAAAAATATCTGGGGTGCAGTCGATGATGTAGTCATGGGTGGTGTGAGTAAAAGTAATATCCAATTAGTGGAAAATGCCGCTTTCTTTGCTGGTAATGTCTCCACTGCTAACTCTGGAGGATTTGCTTCTGTGAGAACCAGAAATTTTGATCCACCCTTCGACTTATCTGGTTACACAGGTGTAAAACTGCGTGTTAAAGGTGATGGTCAGCGTTATAAATTCTTCCTGCGGACAGATACGCAATGGGATGGTATTGGGTACAGCTACTCTTTCGATACAATAGCCAACACTTGGATAGATGTTACCATCCCGTTTGCAGATTTAACTCCTGTATTTAGAGCAAAAACTGTCAAAGATTGTCCACCAATTAACTCTAGTAAAATTAGCTCATTTCAATTGATGTTGAGCAAATTTGAATATGACAATGCTTTAAATCCTAAGTTTTCACCAGGTGGTTTTGTTTTACAACTAGAATCAATTAAAGTTTATGGTGGAGAGACTTTACCACAATTTGTCCTCGTCAGTTCAGCAGGAGTCACACGCCCTGGTCGCCCAGGTATTAATTTGGAAGAAGAACCACCCGCAGTCAGATTAAATGACCAATTGGGAGGAATTTTAACCTGGAAATTGAAGGGAGAAGATAGCCTAAAAACTAGTGGAATTCCTTACACAATAATTAGACCTTGTGCTTTAACAGAGGAACCAGGGGGTAACTCATTGATATTAGAACAAGGTGATAATATTAGGGGAAAAATCAGCCGAGAGGATGTTGCAGAACTTTGCGTGCAAGCATTACAACAAAGAAAAGCGTGTAATGTCACGTTTGAAGTTAAGCAGGCAGAAAATAGTGTTAATTCCATCGATTGGCATCAGCTATTTTCTAACTTACAACCTGATAAATAAATACAAGATTAGGGAATGGAGAATGGGGAACTCGGGGCCCCCACGGCCGGAGGGAGAAGCCACTGCGGTGAGGCAGCCCCCATCTTGGCGGTTTCCGTCGATGGGGGACTGCCGAACCCGAAGGGTCTTGAGGTTTCCCCAAGTAGAGCATGTGGCGTTGGGGATTAGGGGCAATGGAAATGGGGATTTCGGAGTGTATCCTCATTTCCCAAAAGGAGTAAATGATTATGTGGCGGAGAATGTTGTTTGCTGGGATTTTGGTAATGTTGATCTGGATGGGGCTATTATCTAACAAAGCTTCCCCACAGCAGGTAGAATCTCGCATCAACAATTTAGAAGCAGATTTAAATCGTGTTGAATCGCGGTTAAATCAAATAGAGTCTCAACTTAGAAATGGTCAGTCTTCATCTCCAAGAACAACACTCACTCCTCCATCATCAAGTTCTAGACGAAACTTAGCACAATCCGAACGTGATCGAATGTTTGACCGCTTAGCAACTTTAGTGATTGAATTAAAACAACAAGTAAAGGAATTAGAAGAACGCGTCTTTAAGCTAGAGTCACGTTAACTTATATTTAATTGCTATTATTTTTTACTGATTTCGATACAAATACTTAACATAATCTTCTTCCTTAGCCCCACTCCCTACTCTCTTTTCTACAAAATATGACAATTCATAATCAACAAGGAACTTACGAAGGTGGATGTCACTGTGGCGCTGTACGCTTTCGGGTAGAAGTTGACAATCATAAAGTGGATGATTGCAACTGTTCAATTTGTAGGAAAAAAGGTTTTTTACACTTAATTGTGCCGCAGGAAAAGTTCACTTTGCTGCAAGGTGAAGATAAATTGACAACCTACAGATTTAACACAGGAGTTGCACAGCATAAATTTTGCAGCATTTGCGGAATGCATCCTTTTTATATTCCCCGCAGTCACCCAGACTGTATTGACGTGAATGTGCGATGTTTAGATGGGGATGTAATAGCAAATTTTGAAATTGTGCCTTTTGATGGGGCGAATTGGGAAGCAAATATTCACAAGTTACGTGAAGAATCAAAATAATTATGGGCGTACAGATGTAGATGTACGCCCATACTTTAAGTCGTTGACTCATTCGTTAATATCTCTGGCGCTTCTTTATCCTCAAAATTCTTGTCAGAATAATTAAATTCAGAAAAGCCATCAACTACATCTTTTATAAAACCAGCCACAGGTACTGCAATTAGTAACCCCAACAACCCGCCGATATAAGTTCCTACTAATAAAGAAATTAGTACCCATATTGGTCTAAGTCCTGTCAAACTACCTAAAAGACGGGGTGCGATCGCTTGGTCAATTAACTGGTCTATAATAACTGCGATCGCTAAAACTTTCACTGCTAACCAAAAATCATGTGACGCTATGATTAAAGTAATTGAAATTAAACTGACAACATCACCAAAGGGAATTAAACTTAAAATTCCAATAGTAAAACCAAACAGTAAACCAAACTGAACTTGGAAAAGCAAAAACATTAATGTTTGTGAAACTCCCATCAATACAGCCAAAGTTCCCTGACCAATCAAGTAACTTTGAAAGTTTTGTTGAATAGACTCGCTTACCAGTCGGGCAAAACTCAAAGGCAACCTCTTAAATATACTTTCCCAAAGTCTTGGCCCATCTAATAAAAAGTAAAATGATAGTACTACTGTAATTAATGCTTCAGAAAGACTATCAATAGTATCTTTAATAATACTCAGAATTTTATCAAAAAAATATTCTAATTCTTCAGGAATCTTGTCAGTTATTTGTGTAAATATTTGACCTAAATTAATTCTTAGGTGTTGATTTATCACAGAATTATTATAAATCTGTAGTTTTTCTTGAGTAGAATCAATCCATTGAGGAAGTAATTTAGCTGCTTCATTAAATTGTTCTAAAACAATGGGTAGTAATGTAATACCCAGAACAACTAAAATTACCACAGCTAAGATAAAAACTACCCCTACTCCATATTTACGTTTCACTCCCCGTTTTTCCAGAAGTGAAACAGGGTAGTTTAATATAAAAGCCAATAAAATCGCTAACACAAAAATTGTCAGCAATGGTTGAAAGTAGTGAAAAAAGCGAAACGCCAGCCAGCCATTAAGAAAAATCAAAGGAAATATTAATGTTATAATTAACCATTTAAGTAATTCTTTGAACGAAATATTCATAACTAATACAAAAAATATCTTCAAAATACTGACTAAAAAAAGGCACAAAGCAGCCACTTACCTCCTGACGACCGAGGTCTTGATGCTCCTGTAGCTTACTTTTCCAGTGTAAAGTATTGAAGCGATCTAAATGTTCTCTTCTACAAGGATGTCTCTTAAGTCTTATTTCTGACTCGGCTCAGCAGCTAGAATTCACGACTATACTACAATACAGTTCAGTTAAGAATTTCTCTCTTCTCTCTGCGTCACGCCAGTTGCTACAACGCGGGGAACCCGCGCAACGCACTGGCTCCTCTGCGCCTCTGCGGTTCGTAAAAACATAGGCAGACTTTATTTGTATAACAGCGAATTATACTTAGTCAAAACTTAAGAAACATCTTCTAAGGGACTTCCAAGTAAAAAAATATTCCATTGTTCACAGTCATCAGTCATCAGTCATGAGCCAGCAATTTCAACCGGAATAATTTATTTTCTGGAAGTACCTAACGTTCTGAAAAAGCTAAAAACTGCTCTTCATTAATTCGTCCTGATAAATAAAGAGTATTTGTGATTTCCGAAATTGTGAAAACAGCATGACCTTGGTAACCATTTTCTATTAACCTGTCTTGTACCCCTTGTTCGTGGTCAATCAGCACCACAATATCATTAACATTTAATCCCGCTGATTTTAATTTTTCTGCCCCTTCCATCACACTTTTACCGCTAATGAGAATATCATCAATTACTACCACCGTTTCACCAGGACAGAAATTACCCTCAATTAACTTGCGAGTTCCATGTGCCTTTACTTCTTTACGAGGAAAAATCATAGGACAATGAAGACGTAGTGCTAAACCAGTAGCAGTTGGTAAAGACCCATAAGGAATACCTGCCAATCTATCAAAATGCAGATTTCTCAAAATTTCCTCATAAGCACTCAGGACTTGATTAAAAACTTGGGGATTAGAAATAATTTTGCGTAAGTCTATGTAATAAGGGAATACCGCACCTGATGCTTGGACAAAGTTACCAAACATAATGCAGCCAATATCATAAAGTTGTAAAATTAAATCATGTTGAGGATGCTGATTTAACAAACAAACATCAGGTAGCCACACAGAACAGGTAGAAGCATGACTAATAACTTCATTTCTGACATGGTTAACTTGTGATCGTAAAGATTGAATTTCCTCAGATAATTTTTGGCTTGCTAACATATCTTGCGGAACTGGGATCAGCAAACCATCACCATTACTATTCAGACCTACTTTTAAAATTTGATTAAAATTATTCTCCTCTTCCCAAATGCTACGTACCATAATAATTCGTTCAGGAGCAGTAGCACGAATCAGGCCCAAAATCTCAGGATTTGTAGTACCAACTTCCAAACATAATTGTTCTGGAGTTCCCCAATTTTTTGATTCTTTTACTACCTGTAAATAAAGAGGAAATTCATCTGTAGGGTAGTGCTGTAAAGTTTTTGCTCCTAAATTAGAAGTACAACACAAGATAAACACCGTCTTATCAGGATAAACTAAAAACGGTGCCACATGATCTTGCCCTGTATAAGGACTGAGTGTAATTGCATCTATCTGCCATTCTGTAAAAACAGTGCGTGCAAAAATTGTACTTGTGTTTAAATCACTGTGTTTAGCATCTAGAATAATCGGTATATGTTTTGGAACAGCTGCTAAAATTTTGTGCAATAATTCTAATCCTGGAACACCCAATGCTTCATAAAACCCAAGGGTTGGCTTATAAGCACATACAAAATCACTAGTTTCGGCAATAATAAACTGTAACCAATTCCATAAACCAGCAATGACATCTTCAGATTGATAAAAAGCAGGTATCATCTCTGGATTTGGATCAAGCCCTACAAAAAGTAAGCTTTGATTTTGCGATATATTACTATGTAATTTATCAAAAAAGTTCATTTGCTTGCTAAAAAATTAATTAACACACCTATGCAAAGTTCAAACTTAACAACTCCTAACTCCTTAAAGTCCTGCGAACCATTCATAGCCTTGATCCTCCCAGTAGCCTTTAAAAGGCGGTAAAGAACTCACAAGTGAAATTCTAGTTACCCACTTACTCTGCTTATAACCAAGTTTAATTGGTGAAGCTAAACGTAAAGGCGCACCATTATCAACTGGCAAAGGTTTACTATTTTTTTCATAAGCTAATAGAGTTTGTGGATGTAAAGCTGAAGCTATATCCCAACTTCCGTAGTAGCCATCTGCTGATTTAAAATAAGCATACTTAACATTATTTTTAGGTTGAGCAAGAGCAACGATTTCTTGTAGACGTACCCCACCCCATTGCACGATCGCAGCCCAACCTTCTACACAAACATGGCGTATAATCATAGAAGTCAAGGGCAAAGCTTGAATTTCAGCCATACTAAGGCTCAAAGGATTATTCACCTCGCCATCGACAATTAAACGATACTTTTCCATGTCAATAATGGGAGTGTATCTAAAGCTATTAACTATCAATGCTTCTGGTTGAATTTCACTGAAAGAAAATTCTGGTACAGGTTTTTGCGAATTAAATATTAAGCTTTCAAACTTTTGATTTAGCGGTTCAGAAAGTTTTCCGATCAAATCTTCAAATGCTGGCGTACCACAGCCGCCTAAAAGAAAACTTATGCTAGACAATCCAGAAATTTTTAATAATTGTCGGCGCGTGAATTGCTGACGGCGTAAGTGAATTAAACCCATATTTATGTAATTTGTCAGTAGTGAGTTTTCATTATTTGTTACCCAATTCCCAATTTCTTTACCAAAACATTGATTCTGTGAGTTTTTCACCTCCAGCTTTACGCCCTAATATAGAGTGAATTACTACAAATACAACTACCATTGGTACTGAGGCAAAGTGAACAATTCGTAGTGCTTGCCAGCTGCCAAACATATCTACAATCCAGGGAAATTGAGATGGTTTATACATTCCTATACCTGTAACTAAGGCCAGTAGTAATATAGGGATAATGGCTGTATAGACAATGCGATGCCAAGCATAAATTAGACGCTGGGAATTTTGACTTTTTTGTAATGCTTTAATATCATTTTTACCCACAAATCGATGTTGCCAACGTCGGGTAATTAAAATATAAATACCATACCACAAGAGATTCAGCGAGAATAGCCACATGGCTGCAAAATGCCAATGTCTACCTCCTGCTAGCCAACCTCCCAAAGTAAATATGGGAGGAATATGTAAGCCTGCACGTCCACCAAAAACAGGGTTGGCATTGTATATTTGTAATCCACTAGTGAGCATCAAAAATAAGCTAATAATATTACAAGAATGAAAAATCTTAGCTCCTATTGCTTGAGTTGGTAACTTACGAGTTTTAGGTGTATTATTGGTAGTCATAAATATAAAGTTTCTAAAGTTTCTATCGCAACGAATTTACAAGCGCTATATCTATTATTTTTTACACATCCTTTTATTTTCTCATTCTACGAATCAATTGAAACTAGTATATATCGTAATAGCACGTATGTACTGGTGTGAATGATCAGTTTATGTTGCCATATCTAAAGCTCAATTGAAAAAAACTTAGTTACATTGTGTTTATCTATCGTCCAGATATATGGAATTAATATTTGATTTTTTCATAGTTACGTACAAGATCCAGTGCAGTCTAGGCATTTCTCCAAGTGAATAACTGGCATTGTATTATGAGCAAGAGTACGGCATTAAAGCGTTAATAAGAGTGCCATACTTTCGTCTAAGACATCCTATAAATACATAATTTTATTTAAAAATCAAACGGATTCCTAAATATATAAGGAAGTATATAAAACTACATAAGATTTGCTTAATTCACGCTCAAAAATTCAGTAAAAATCCCATAACCTAAGTCAGGTAAAATATTTCATAACTAAAATAAATTGTCAAGGCTTATTTGTAGCTTTTTGCTAGGCTCATTTTGATCCAAACTACAGTAGTTACATTTAGCGTGCTGATGACCAAGTAAAGTTTGACACACAAAAATTTTTTAATAAAATGTCACACAGAAGTTGAGCCAATAACGAATGAGCATAGATGAAGTCGTATTGCTATTAAAAGCCAGCCAGGCAAATGGTTTGACGACACTCCAAGAGACGGTATTGCGCTCTTCGTGGGAGGGAAAAACTTATACCACCATAGCAGTTGAAGCGCATTACGGTGAAGAACGTGTGAGGAAAGTAGCTTCCAATTTATGGCAATTGCTGAGCAATTTTTGGAGGGAACCAATCAATAAATTCAACTTTCGTTCCTCTTTAGAACCTCGCCCTCTAAGTAAAACACATCAACAGTTAATTAAAGAATTTAACAAAGCAGCCACAGCTATATCCTTGGAATTTCCCAGTGGCCCAGTATCCCTTGACTCCAGATTCTACATTTCTCGCCCACCAGTTGAGGAACTTGCCTATACACAAATAGATGAACCAGGAAGTGTCATCTATATCAAAGCTGCTCAAAAGATGGGGAAAAGCTCTTTGATTCTTAGACTTCTCGAACACGCTGTTAATCAAGGCTTTCATACCGTCAATTTGGACTTTCAGCAAGCAGACAAAGCAGTCTTTGCTAGCTTGGATAAATTTTTACGTTGGTTGTGTGCCAATATCAGTCGGGAGTTACAACTAGAACCAAAACTTAATGATTATTGGGATGAGGAGATGGGTAGCAAAGTCAGCTGCTCTATCTATTTTCAGAGTTATTTACTGCCTGCTCTAACAAACCCTCTGGTTTTAGTATTCAACGAAGTGGACTGGGTGTTTGAGTATTCGGAAATAGCTGGGGAATTTCTGCCATTGGTACGCTTTTGGCACGAACAAGCAAGAAGAGTGGAGATTTGGCAAAAACTCCGCCTTGTCCTCGTTTTTTCCGCAGAAATTATTGTTCCTCTAAAATTAACTCAATCTCCGTTTAACATTGGTTTGCCAATTAAGTTACCGCCGTTTACAACAGAGCAAGTACAGGAGTTAGCGCAACGTCACGGTCTTGATTGGACAGATGGTACAGAAGCTTTGAGTTTAATGGCTATGGTAGGGGGACATCCTTATTTGGTGCGACTAGCTTTGTATCATCTTGTGGGTAAAGGCGGCTTAGAACAGGATTTAAATCAGCTACTAGAACAAGCAGCAACAACAGCAGGAATTTATCACGAATATTTAAGTCAATACCTATTAGCACTTGGAGAGGAACCAGAATTAGCAGATGCTTTTTATCAGGTAATTACGGCTACAGACTATGTGGAGTTAGAGCCAGTGATAGCCTATAAATTACAAAGAATGGGACTAGTTAATCTAGAGGGCACTCGTTGTACTCCTGCATGTGAGTTGTATCGTCTATATTTTCGGGATCAACTCAATACAATTAAAGATGCGAGAAATATTCGATTTGAAGAGTTAGAAAAAGAAAATCAACAGTTACGTGACCTCTACAGCTTAGATGAACTTACTCAATTAGCTAATCATCGCTACTTTCATAACTACCTACAAGTTGAGTGGCAGAGATTAACTTGTAAGAATTCTACCCACAGGTCACTTCTTGAAAAAGGCCACTTTGAACTGATATATGATCGCACTCCTCTATCATTGATTTTATGCGACATCGATTATTTTAAAATTTACAACAAAATACATGGTAGTCACGCTGGAGATCATTGTTTGCGACAAATTGCAAACACTATCGTTAATGCAGTTAAGCAACCGTTTGGTTATTACAGCTTCTCATCTGTAAACAGCCTTACTTACCAAGCTGATCATAATTTTGAAACTTCTCATACTGGAAATTCCCAAAAGAAATTCAGTTCAGTGTTGGTAACTCGCTATGGCGGTGAAGAATTTGCCATTCTCACCCAAACAGATGCCACTACTGCTGTGTATATTGCCGAACACATTCGTTCCTCAGTGAAAGCTTTGGAAATTCCTTGTGAATATCCTGGGATCGACGGACTTCCAGCTACTGTTTTAACTGTCAGTTTAGGTGTTGCCAGTATCATACCCAATGCACAAAATGAGCCAAATACCCTAATAAATGTTGCTGAGCAAGCACTTTATCAAGCAAAAAGAAAAGGACGCGATCGCGTTGTCCTCATTTAGGCAAGGGAGCAAGGGGAGATGGGGGATGGAAAGATGGGGGAGATAGGGGAGATGGGGGAGATGGGGGGCTTTGGGGCCCCCTCTGGGGTTGGGGGGCAATGGGGGGATGGGGAGATAATTCTTAACTCCTAACTCCTAACTCCTAACTCCTAACTCCTAACTCCTCATGCTTTATTTACCATCAACGAAGAGTGACAAGTGGTACACCTAACCACCCAGCAAAATTTTCTTTTTGTGTGGGATCGGGATTTTGTACGGTAATAACTTGATACTTAGTAGGACTTGGGGCAGCAAGAGTGACAGAGTAAGTACGCAGTTCATCTTGGTGGAAAACTGTCACCTCAATGGTATCGTTCGGCTGATAATCTTTGAGGCGATCGCTAAGTTGATTTGCTGTGACTTTGATTCCTGCAATGGCTAGTAACTCATCACCTGCATCAATTCCCGCCAGTTGTGCAGGCGAGTCCGTTTCTACCAACTTCACTATTTCTCGTCCATTCTCTGTTTTTGTCTTCAGACCGAGGTAAGGTTCGTCCTCTAGTTCCGACACCAGATGCAAGCCAAAAGGTTCGAGGTATTTATTAAAGGGTAATTCTTCAGTGCCATCAATGTAGCGTTCAAAGAAATCAGTTAAATCAACTCCCGCCACAGATTCAATTACTTCCTGTAATTGTTCTGGGGTATAGCCAATTTCTGCTTGCCCAAATTGCTCCCACATTTGCCGCATCACATCATCAAGAGAGCGCTGGTTGCCATGGCGCACTCGAATGAGCAAATCTAGTAACAAAGATACCATTTCCCCCTTCAAATAGTAGGAAATTTGGGAGTTAGAGCTATTAGCATCAGGACGGTAAAGTTTAATCCAGGCATCAAAACTCGACTCAGAAAGCGGTTGTACTTTGCGACCTGGTGTCGTAAGATACCTAGTAATTTCCTTACTCCAATTATTTAAATACGACTTAGCATCATAAATTCCTGCTCGCAAAGGAATCAGCAAGTCGTAGTAACTGGTAGTGCCTTCACAGAACCATAAAGATGGTGTATAGTTTTCGCGATCGTAGTCAAAACTCTCTAGAGCTTTTGGGCGAATCCGTTTCACATTCCACAAGTGAAAGAATTCATGTGCCACCAATTGCACAAAGCGCTCGTATTTATCCTGAGAACGAAACCCAAAACGCTGGTAAATCAACGAGCAGGAATTTTTATGTTCCAAACCTCCATAAGCTTGGGCAAATAAATGCAGCAGAAACACATATCTTTCATAAGGCAAACCGCCGAACATCTGTGCTTCCACCTGAACAATTTTTTGGATATCAGCAATCATCCGCTGCACTTGCAAATTTCCCTGTCCCCAGATTGCCAGTTCATGAGATTTGCCCAACACTTCAAAGTGATACAAATCATGAGAACCAATCTCAAAAGGACTATCTACCAAGGTGTCGAAATCAGCAGCATAGAAAGTATTAGCTTGCTCACCCACAGGTGGTAAGGCAGTAGTCACCTGCCATTGTGGGTATGGTGGTACGATGGTAACGCGAATTGGTAGCCGTTCCCAACCCGGTAGTCTAAAAAACAGTGCTGCACCGTTAAAATAGCCGTGGGTATTATCCAAGTGGTTTGTGCGTACTGACAATTCATTGGCAAAAATCCGGTAACGCACAGTTAATCTGGAAACACCAGTTTTGTTGACTTGCCAGTGATTTTTACTAATTTTCCGCCAAGGTAAAGGCTTATCCCCTGCAAATGCCTCAAAATCTTGTAGATTCTTGGCGTATTCCCGCACTAAGTATGAGCCTGGTGTCCATACTGGCATTTTTAAGTCAAGAATTGATGATGGATAGTTAACCAGTTGCAAGGTTACCTCAAACAGATGCGTTTCTGGTTGGGGCATTGCCACTTGGTAATAAATCGTCGGTACTGTTTCCTGTACGCCAATTTCGAGACGAGGTGCTGTTGCTTCAGTCATCTGTAGTTAGGAGTGATAAGTTCAGAGTCAATAGTTAATAGTCAATAGTTGTTAATAGTCAATAGTCAATAGTTAGTAGTAAAAAACTTTGAAGTTAGGGCTTGGGACTAAGTACTCTACACTCCACAACTTAACGCTCAGCAACGCGTTTGTGCTACCCTGCGGGTTCTCCTGTGGAGTACAGGGGTAGGGGCCAGTGTTAGTTCGGGCAAATTTCAGTGACTCAGCACTCTGGTTAGACTTTGCCAGCTAAATTCATCAACTGTTTGAAGTTGATGATGCAAATGATGTTGTTCGCGTTGTCAATGGTGATCCAACCTTTTTGATGTAATTTTTCCATAATTTTAGTCGTTTCTTCAACTCCAATTTCAGTAACATCTGCTAAATCCTTAAAAGGAATATTAAAAATTTCTTTACCTTTGTCTGATTCGTGCCCATAACTTTCGCCTAAACTAACTAGGGTATGAGCAAGCTTGACAGCTGGAGGTGAAGACCGGATTTGCAAGCGCTGATTAATTTGTCGCAATCGCCGCACCATTAGTTGCAGCATCCGGTGATGTAACTGCGGGTCTTTAAACAAAATTTGAATAAAACGCTCCCTTGAGATGCTAAGCAACTTGACTGATGAAAGGGCAATAACATCTGTTGAACGCGGAGATTCATCTAAAATCGCCATTTCTCCAAAGAAATCACCTCGACCCAAAATTGCCAAAGTCACAGCATCATCTCCACAGGTGCGTCGGACTTTAACCCAGCCAGAAACCATAAAGTAAACTGCATTACCCCAGGCATCTTCCATCAATACGGCTCGCCCAACTGGGTATTCATGTTCAATTGCAACATTGAGCAGCCATTCCAAAGTCTGCGGGTTGGCTGTACTCAGTAAGGGGAATTCACTAAAAACCTCAGTCTGCATGAAATATCTGCAAAATAATATAATCAGTTCAACAGCGGAAAAGTAATTTGAGTAGTATTAACTTATAAAACCTTTACCTTAGTATAAATAACACCATCAAATTGTTACATATTAAACAAAACCTCAAAAGTAATACCAATTTGCAAAAACCAAGTATAAAGCTTTACGCCCTACAGATTCCAACCTAGAAACCCAAATGAAATCTGAGTCAGGGTGCTGTGGTCGCGTCTATTGATTACGAATTACAAATTACCAATTGGTATAAACAGGTCTGGGCTTCCATTAAACATAACAATTATGCATGGGATCGAAATCAGCGCTTTCACTGACCAAGCCCTTCGGGTTATTAATACCGTTTCAATTTAAAATTGATACATTTAGGCAAACAGGGGGAACAGGGAGAGTGAAAACCTTGCTTACAATAACTCTCTTTCTCCCCCAGCCACCCCAACTCAACACCACGCAAAGTTAGTGCGACAGATTACTATTACTCTGTCACACTAACTTTACCAGGGATAAGAAATGTAACAAACACCAAAAACTCTTTCCCTACTCCTTACTCCCTACTCCCCACTCCCTGCTTCCACCCGGTGATGCAAGGGTTGATAGACCACTAGTTAGTCTTGAGTTCTTAAAGCTTGGGCTGCAAGATAAATCTTAGTCCATTCACCCATAACCTGATGGGTTTTCAATCCTAATTTTTGAGCTGTTGCTTCTATGGAGTTGCCTGCTTTTCGTGAATTCAAAATCTGCTGCTCAATAGAAGTTAATTTTTCCTCAAGTTGTTGCCATTGGCTTTGTGTGAGTCCCAAATTATTTTCTTGTAAGGAAATTGAAAGCCAATTATCTACGAGTTCTGGCTTCCCTTTCAGAGCGAAGACACGTACAGCGTGATAACTAATTTTTTCTCGTAAACGATAGATTTCTTTAATGGGTTTATTTAATTTCTTGGCAATTTCATCTTGAGACTTGCCTTGTAGATATAGTTCTAGCCATTCTACTGCTTCTTTTCCAAGATTTTCTTGTAAATAATTGGCAAATTCCTTTTCTACTGTCTGCCGCAGCGCCTGTTGTTCTTCTATTTGTTGTGCCTCTTGATATTCTGCGATCGCTTGATTATCCACCAAGTTTACTCGATTATCATTATCATCTGTAAGAATTTCTTCTGAAACTAGTCTCACTAAGTCACTAGTTGGTACTTGGGTTAAACCACCACGTTGAGTACGTCTTAAATAATTTACAAAACGATAGGCTAACAAAGGTTGATTACGTACTGGTCGTAAAGCATACTCTTCTATGCTGGCAAACAGCAGAGTATCTTGGAGTCGTCTATCAGTCGTAATTTCAGAGATGCAAGCCATCTGCTGTTGCATGTAGTTATCGTTTTGCAATAATTCTTGGATAACTTCTTGCAACACATCTACAACACTACGCTGGCGATCGCGGCTTAGAGAAACCCAAGTCTGAATCTTATTCCTTAATGTCACTAAACTCCCCAGCCTAGTGATCAGGTTGCGATAAGCACGTTCTCTACCGATTCCCAAATAGCGTTGACGCAAAATTCGATAGCGATATTCCATCGCTTGCTTGGCGATATCAAGTTCCTTGGGGTTGAGCAGATCAAACCGTTTTAAATCACGTCCCAAAAGCCAAAGAACAATACTTTCCCTATTGGCCAAACTTTGTTCTGGACATTCAGCAGCTAGCCGCTTGTGCCAATCTTGCGCCAGTTTTTCTGCTTCCGTTGCCATAGCGAGATTGCGCTCCTCGAAACCCTGTTTTAAAGTTTGCATCACAACCCCCATTTATCGCACTTAAATTAATACCTGGCAGTTACCCATGAGTCTGTCACCTTCATAGAGACATCTCAACGTTCACATTGTTATTACGTCTTTATTCACTAACTTTATGCAAGTTAGCTAGGAATTTTGGCATTTCTGTTTTTACTTTCAATCACTAAATGCATCAAAATCATGGCATTTGGGGCATTTGCCTGAATGTCTGCATCGGTTTAAGTTTTGTAAACTTAATTTTGAGAAACACACAACGCCAATTTATCTTTGTATACTTAAGTATAGACTTATACGAGTAGAACTTAGTAAAAACTAACATTTTGCACTTGTTGCGAAGAGCGAGTATGAGTTACTTCCAACAGGACGCTGTTTTATCCATATATGTTTCACCTGGTTGCTGTTTTCCTGAGATAATATGGAAATTTTGCCAATTTTCACGTCATTACACAATTGATATCATCTTTGTCGAATTGACCATAATAAACACATCCTAGTGCCAACTCCGTCAGGCGCAAGCTATTAGAAAAGGTAAAGTGTAGGCTTGCCTAGATCAGCTTGGGGAGTATTAAGAGTAACAAGCAAGGTACATGACATCATATGCGAATTTTTATAGTATTTCTGGGGATTAATAAATAACATAAGGTGAATGTTTGGATAGTTATTCTATTCAGTTAATTGCCATTGGAGTTACATATTAGAAGTTAAGTTCCCAATAGTGAAAATTTCGGCATTTTCAAGAAAGAACTTAAAATTTAAAAGTACCCGTAAGATTATCATTTCCATCAAGGAAGTTGAGAGTTAGTTGAACAACGAGACTATGATATTCAGTAGCTGTGCAGAATTAAATATATAGCAAAGTGCGATCGCGCTCAGTCAAAATCAATGAGTTAGCAAACTAGACTTTTATTCTTCTTAGTCAGGCAGTCTTGTCTAGGGGTCTCTCTGAGTAAAGGAACTGCCTTCCCCATTCGACGAAATCGTTCCCGTTCGCGGAGTGCGTCTTGGAAGAACAAAGGTAGGGATTGTCTAGTTCCCGGAGTGCGTCTTGGAAGGAGAAGATTAACCAAAGGATCTTGCAGTCTCACCCCAGGTGTACCGCTATCGGCAAAGCTGAACACCAGTCGCTGATGGGGTTCCTAGTCCTCTATCAGCGACAGGCGCGTATGGTATCCCGACTTGAGCAGATTGCTGTCAAGTGGCGTGAGACACTACACTTTTTAAGCGTCATGCCAAAGGTCTGTACGTAGTTTCTGATGGTTACTTAGTTTGTATTAAACCTTGATAGGTGGCGTATTCATAATGGTTAACTGAAGTTAGCTAACTAAGGTTACTAACCTCAGATAAATTAAATGAATCTTTTATCTCAACCTGACATATTAGAAAAGTTCAATACTCAAAAGCCAATTGTCAAGAGTGAATAATTACTTAGCACTCTAGACTCTTAACTTTTGACTTCTATCGAAAACTAACGATTCTAACTTTATCGCCCGTTCGATGACCTGATAATTGGATTTTCCACAGAGTCCCGATACTGTTGGACTTGCTCAGTATAAGCAATTGGTAGAACAGCTTCGACGTTTTCATGAGGACGAGGAATAATCACCCAAGATTCTAAAGTACCACCATGAACATTTTCTGCGGCTTCAACGCCAGCAGCCATAGCAGTTTTTACCTCAGAAACATCACCGCGAATATTTACTGTAAAACGAGCGCTACCCACTCTAATATAACCAACAAGGGTGACTCGGCCAGCTTTGACCATAGCATCTGCTGCGGCTAGTACAGCAGGAAAACCCTTGGTTTCAAGCGATCCAACTGCCTGTAGTGACATTAGCAATCTCCTGTATAAATAAACGTATGTGGCGCTACAAGTTAATTGTACGAAGCTTCGCTACGAATTTTAATGGCAAAATCGCTTAGAAGATACGGAAAGGTTCGGATTTTTGAGTAAAGTGGATTGGTAGAATAGTTTCCACGTTTTCCGGGGGATTGGGGACTATGTAGTGAGTGATGACTGTACCAGCCTTGACTTGCTCTCCAGCAGCTATTCCTGCTTCTACAGCTCTTTTCACTTCAGCAACTTGTCCCCGAACTGCAACTAACAAGCGAGCGCTTTCAGCTAGACCATAATACACCAGTGTAACTGCGGCAGATTTCACCATCGCATCTGCTGCGGCTAAGACACTAGGAAAACCTAAAGTTTCAATTACGCCAACCGCCATCGGCATGGCATCAGCTCCTGAGTCAAGAATAAGTGATATCAATTGTACGAGGCTTTAGTCCTAATTTTGACATTTAGGAAAACTTTCTTTTGAAGAAAGTAGGATCAAAGGGGTGTAGGGAGTCAGAGGTGGGGTACTTTCAAGGGCAAGTTTTTGGCTTAGCAGATGAGAAAGCTGTGGAACTTCTCCAAGATTCAGGGAACAAGCAACCAACAGGTAAAGGTTGACCAAGTAACAAGGTGACAATAACCTCCATGAAACCGCATCGAAAACAACTGAGAAGATGTGTTGGTTTTTTAGAGGATGTCTGAAAAGTCGAAAAATATACTAATAACCCCTCTCCAAACCTCTCCCCGAAAGGTCGATAGGCTTTGAAACCCCCATTCCCTACAAGGGAATGGGGGTTAGGGGGGTTAGGTTTTTAAAGCTTTGATGTTAATAACGATACTTCTCAGACATCCTCTTAGCATGTGGTCGAGTATGTACCATGTGATCTGGTGGCAAGTGATCATAATTACTATCAAAAGGTGTAGCATCAGCCTTACTACTAACACTGACCAGCCAGAAAATAGCAAGAGCGATCGCCCTCCTAATGAATGTTGTTCGGTACTTTTAGGTCAGTCATATCAGGAAAAATGCTACATAAACCACTAAATTATATACTGAGCAATTAAAGTATAAGTTTACATTTTATACCAAGCATTAAATCCTGTCTGTAGGAGAAAATCAATTAATCTCAGGGGAGAGGTTTAGCGAGGGATTAAAACAGTACTCATTGAACTCACGTTAATTTATAACTTTTCTGATGAAACCTTTACTAGTAGCCAGAGGCCAGGTTAACTCACACAAAGTACCATGGGGAGAAATAGATTCTCGCTTAAAATGATCTCCTAATTTTCTGGCTAAATTTATAGCCTGTTTTGTTCCCTTATTTTCCTTAGATGAACTAATACCATAACCATCATCTTTAATTGTCAGAATATACATCCTTGCTGTTCCTTACCAATTGCTTGAATGCATCTAACTCCTAATGCATGTTTGCCTACATTACACAAAGCTTCTTCCAAAAACTGGCAGAGTTCTTGTTTATTTTCAAGACTTAAGTATTGCTCATCAATGGGATCAAATGTTTTAGTAATAATCGTGCGAAAATTGACGCTAAGGAGAATTCTCACTATGAAGGATGCAGTAACAACAGTACTTGTAACAGGTATGATGGTTTGTGGTTTAGTAGCTATTGTCCCTATTATCAAAGGTGAGCCTGTTATGGCTGGAACAACTGGAAGTGGAAGTATAATTTTAGCAGCAGGTGCAGAAGCAGTAAAAAGAATATATTAAAAGGTATTTGAATATTGATACAGTGATAAAAAGGGCTAGGATACAGAACATTAGAAGCTTCCTAGCCCTATAAAATTGCAGTATGAGAAGTGGAGCAGGCGAGATGATTTGTAGTCTTGATTGAGAAAATTAGTATAATCTCACACTTGAACCTTCAGGCTTTAGTCAATTACGGCTCCAGCGTAAATAAGTTATGTAGATAAGCGATCCAATCTGTATTGGCATTAGGACAATTAGGCTTTTCCAAAAATAGTTAATGTCTAAATTAGACATAAAACTAAAATAGCCTACACCCAGCAGCAGGAATAATATCCAAGTCAAATATTTACCTTTGATGTTTAGCATAACAGTGGAATATCTATAAAAGTAGGCACGTAGAATTTATAGGCAAAAATAAGAATGAAATTGTGCCATCGCAATTTCTAGAACCAGCCTTGTTTGTTGACAAAGTAGGTATTTACAAATTCTTCAGGAGATTTGTTTAAATAAATCATGCCTTCAATCAAGCCCACAAGTTGCATAATCAACAAGGTAATACCATATGTGAAAGTACCTCCTACTACTGATATAACCAGCATAATAAAGCCTTCTGGGGCATATCCCAGAATAAACTTATGAATTCCTAAACCTCCAAAAATAATGCCACAATACCCAGCTAGTAGTTGTTTGGTAGGGTGACTAGGGTTAAGATTTGCCATATCAATGTTGCTCCTCAATCAGTAAGTTTAAAATTAAGGTCTTTATTGTAATCAAAACAAGTCAATATATTTACTTGGTAAATATATTTTTACTTTTTTTAGTAGCAGTATGTCCCAATATAAATGAGTAAAACCAGTGTGCCAACATCTAAGAAACAACGCTAAAAATATTACTTCAGCGGAGGTTTCCTAAAAACGCTAGCAGCTATCCAGCTGATTGATGAGTGATCATAACTTTATCTATAAAACCCAGACAGCAGTTTTACTCATTTTTAGGTAAGAGATGTTTCTTGCACAGAAACAATCCCAATAATGAATAACAACAGTTATATAACACCACTCTATACAAGTCCATCTGTATTATTTCCGGACTTTTTTAATATGGTTGTAATGATGAGCATAAGCTGTGATAGTCGATGCCTGCAAGGTACAGAGGGCATATTTCCATCAGCTTGAAGGTAACAATTTTATCACGATTTTAATCGATAGTAATAGCTGAGAAGTTCAGATTAGTTACCTATACCAATTTGATAGCTAAAACCAGGATTTACGCTCAAATTATACCAATTTCAAAAATGATTGCCACAGACGGATTCACGAAATCCGAACACAGAAAGCGATTCCAATCCCAAATCTAAAATTCAAAATGGTATTAGGGAACTCCAAAAAATAAAATATTACACTTAAATTTGCTGAACTTAGACAGTTAACAGTCAACCGTTAACAGCTAGGAACGAACAACTATAATCAGATATTTTTTGATTTGTCAGTCCCTGATGCCTGCTATAAATAGCTTAATAATGGCTGGATTTATCTAGATAATACTAGATGTTTCTCTAGCCATTTTGTAATCTATTTAACAGTCTTGCTGCAACTGCGTCTGCCAATAGCATATTTACGCTTCAGGTCTGAGGTATTGGGCATTAGTTATTAACCTTATTACCCTTATTCTTCTTGTCGCCAGTACACTATTAACTTAAAGAAGATTCCAACGAGTTGCTTATTCCTCAGAACCTCACCTACAACTAGATGAAGTTTTGGATCATAATTGGTAAATTACCATCATAATCGCCAATCTAAGCAAATATTTTTATTTTTAGCAACAGTAAAACATTGTCACATTAATTACTACCACCTAGCAAAAATAAGCTCAGTAATGTGCCACTATTCCAGAGGCTGTGAAGAAGTATAGGTGCAAGGAGGTTACGCGATCGCGTATAAACTACACCCAAGACAATACCCAAAGCTGTGAGTGGCAGAATTTCCGATAAACTCAGGTGCGCGATCGCAAACAATAAAGCACTGGCAATAATTGCTCCCCAGACTGGAAAGTAACGAGTTAGAGAGGGTAACAAAAAGCCACGAAAGAGAATTTCTTCAAAAAATGGAGCGGCGATCGCAGCTGTAGAGAAAAATATCCCAAGTGCCACAACATCTTGGCTTTCTAGAGCCAATTGTAACAGAGGATTACTACCTCCCTGTCCTTGCCAGAGTTGTTGATTAATTAAAGACACCACCACAACTATGGGCAAAGCGACGCAATAGCCTCCCAATCCCCACAAAAACCATTTATCCTGCAAACGAAAGCGAAACCAGAATTTTGGTAGGGGAAAAAAGCGTTTAATAGAAATATATAATACCGATAACGCACCTGATGCTACTAGTAGGTAACTAATCAAGACGTAAACAGCCTGAATTCGCACATTACCTAAAGGACGCGGTATTGGAATCAGTGATAAAAGCAAAGGTACAAAAGCTTGTCCCATAAAGAAAAAGCCCAGGACAAAAACCTGTAACACAGTTTCCCCATCCCAAGGTGTTGACCAAGGAGCATCAGCATTTTGAGCTAATAGGGCTTCTTTTCCCTTCAACAGGCGCTGTGCAATTAAGAAAATCAGCAGTATCGTCCCTACCAATGCTGCTAAGGAGGGAATAGTAGCAATAATCACTAATTTCACCACAGCTTGAGCAGCAGCTTCTTGTTCTGCGGCTTGAACTGCTGATAGAGCTTCTTGTCGTTGCTGGAGTTCGTACAGTTGAACTAAAGCAGTAGAACGAAACCAACCTTCTAAATTCTTTTGAATCACCTGTTGAGCATTAGGGAGTAAACGAGGGGAATTACTCCAAAGTCCGCTTAATACAGCAGCAGTTCCTCCAATTTCAGTGCTGAGTGAGTAGTCTATGGTTGGGTTGTCTTGTTCTAATCGCTTTTGCAATTCGTTCCAAGTGTTGAGGGCTGTATCCGTCTGTCCTTGCTGTGCTTGTAAAATTCCTAGCCGCAAGTCTAATTCAGCCAGTAATTTTTCTGCTTGCTTGAGAGATTGCTGCAATTTTTCCTGCTGTTCGCCACCAGAGGTCTTCCTCTTAGAAGAGAATTTTGGTAGGGGTTTGGGGGGTGTAGGAATTGTCTGGGGTGGAGAGGGTAGTTGTGCAAGTTGCTTTTTAGCTTTGTCTAAATTAGCTTGAACTGATTCACGCGCCTGTTGATATTGCTTTGTGGCAGTTTCCAGAGGTTCCTCACCAAGTATCGCTTCTCTAATTGCCGAGAAATTATCATCGCTACTATCTCCTGGTTGCCAGGCTTGGGCTTGCAAGGCAATATTAGTTTGGTATAGTTCCAAGCGACTTTGGAATTGAGGTTCTTGCCAACTGCCGAATAAAGATAAAGTTGCTAAGCCAATGGCTATCAACGTCGCAATTATTAAACCAAATCGCTTAATTGTCATCTCTTCCCCTTTGACGAACGAACCAGTAAAGAGCAAATCCCCCTTGGAAATTATCGCAAGAAACAGCCAGAGGTGGATAGATTATGATCAATCCGATCGCAGTCCTACTCCCTTCCTGGTTAAAGAATCTCTAAATTTTTTTTAACAAACTGCAAAGTACGAGGCAATTTGTTGGGGAACCAGCCCTGTGAGCAGGTTTCCCGACTTGAGGCGAGCTATGGAAACAGTTCAAGCTCAAGTGCGCCTAACATAACATATCTACTGCCGAATTCCTTTGAAAAAGGTTTGCCCAGTGGTAACGCAATCTGAGAAGATCGAATACAAGTATTTAGCAATCGCCTTTAGGAAAAACAATAGATATAGTTATGGCTGAACCAACAGAAGTCACGGCAACAGATGCACTAACTGCTCAAGAACTGACAGATATTATTGCAGAACTGGAAGAATATCGGGAACGTTTGGTTAATGATACCCTCGCGATCGCGCAACGGGCTAAGATACAGAAATCACAAGCACTTGCTCAACTAGAGCCTGATCTCAACGAAATTGATGCCAAAATCCAGGAATTACGCGCTCACCAGGCTGCTCCGACCACAAATAATTAAGCTTTTATAGATGTAACTTGCATACTTACTCGTAAAGGTTGTCATGAGTGAGGCAGTTGCAACAGAGGGGGTATACCACTTGCTTTTCCATATCTTAACCGCAAGGGCACAGTAGCCCCCGATAAAAAACTGCTGAATCTTTAAGGATCATTAGTCATTTACATTTACAAAGGATAAAGAAAAAATGACTATTGACAATGTTTGCGAAAAATGATAAGGAATTTGCAATGAGTAACACGCTCAACTTTGAAACTCAATCTGGAGATGATCCAATTTTATTGGCTCAAGCACAGACCGATGCCCTGATCCAGATGGTCACTGAGCAAATCACACTTGACACCTTTGATCGCAATGATCATCAACTTCTGAGGCGGATGGTCTTTGAAGGTTTGGGAGATAAGCGAGGTTTAGTCAGGCTACGTTTCGCAGAGACACTAGGTCAAATTGGTGAATCGGCGACCCCATTCTTGGTAGAAGCGCTGGCAAATCACCCCGATCCAGTTATCCGAAGAGCTGCGGCTAAAACTTTGACCCTAATCGCTGACCCGACAGCTGTACCTCCACTACTCCATGCCTTATTAAACGATGAGGATACAGTAGTCCAAGGCTCAGCAGCTGGAGCATTAGCCAGGACAGGTGAAGCAGCAGTGCCAGCATTACTAGACATCTTAGCTTCGCCAGAACACCCCGAAAGTACCAAAGGTCAAGCAGCTTGGGCACTGGCGTTTATGGGTTCTGAAGCGGCAGAATACTTGTATAAAGCATTAGATTCAGACTGTGTAGATGTCAGGCGTGCAGTAGTGGGTGCCCTTGCTCATGTCGCTCAAGAACAAGCAGATGAAAAAGCAACTAAAATTATAGTATCATCTTTGACCGATCCATCTGCTGAAATTCGTACTGAAGCCGCTGCGGCATTAGCTCAGCTAAATTATCCTCCCGCAGTTCCTCATCTGATTCTGGCTTTACGAGATACCGATGGTGAAGTAAGAAAAGCAGCGGTAACTTCCCTCGGTAAACTGGGCGATCGCACCGCCCTAGAACCCTTAAAAGCAGCACTCAATGACCAATTGGAAGTTGTGCGCCTACTGGCTAAATTAGCAATTTCTCAAATAGAGAATCACTAAAGGGGACTGGGGATTAGGGACTAGGGACTGGGAAGAAGGTAAAAATTTAATTGATCGAAGAGTGTTTTTCTTTATAATCCCCAATACCCAATCCCCAGTCCCAAATACCCAATACCCAGTCCCTAGTCCCCATCACAGAGGACGGATACTGACAATTTTGCCTCCTAAGCGGTTAATGCGACGCATCTGTTCATTCATGCGGTTGTAAGGCACCTGAATCAAAACTGTACTACTATTGCGGATTTGATAGTTATTTTTTTCAGTTTGTTCATTCTGACGTAATCCTTCGACTTCATAGACAAAGATACGATTATCTGAAGTTGAGCTAGAAGCTCTCGTTAATGCAGATCTTCCAAGCATAACGGTAATGTCTCCTAGAAAGGATATGATCGCGGTTGAAAATTTGTGTCTATTAAAATCGTTGCTGACCGTCATCAGTCAACAAAATTATTGTGCAATTGTTACACTTGCGACTTTGCCTCCCTGCTTACTAATCTGTTGCAGGGTGTTTGATAACTGTTCGTAGGGAACGATGAACTCTCTATTGCTGCGACGAACCCAAGGATATCTGGGCAGAGAGATTCCTGCTACCTCAATGCGGTAGAGGCGATCGGATGAGCCTTGTGAAGATCTGCCAAAGGTACGGTTAGGCATTACACCTTGTTTAGAGGGGCGATAAGCAAAACCGTCAGTGCTACCAGAAGGAGCAATTACCGCAGAAGTACTATTTTTAGCTAGTTCAGCCGCTAAACGGGGACTGCTTCCTTCCAACTGTGAGCGATCGCTACTAGCATAGCCCCGATAAAGACGAAACATCCGGGTAAATCCCACAGTTTTTTGACCTGTTTGAGTTGAAAACCCGCGATAGTAGGGGACAATAGAATCACCAAAGTTGGCTTCGTATTCAGCAGAGTCAATATAGGAATCAATGTCTGCTTCAAATCCCTGATTTTGATAGAGATCTAGATGGGAAATGACTTCAGACTCATCATAGGGGGCGCGTCCTAACAAGTGCTTGAAGTTTAATTCAATGACTCGTGTTTGAAAATGCGGGTAAAAGAACTTAGATTTGTATAACTCAGATTTGGCAACAGCCCGGACAAACTCACGCACCGAAAGTTGACCGTTGTAAAGCAGAGACTCAAGACTGGTAAGACGTTCTGCTGCCATGAGATGATCGTTACCCAATAGCTGACGGTAAACTGCGTTAATCACAGCTTTGGCATCTTCTAGCGTCCAGTTTGGTCGCAGTTCAATGGGTTTAATGTCGCTAAAGGCAGTAGTTCCGAGACGGGAAGCCGCAGTTGTAATCGCCATTGGCTTTTCTCCTTGTATATTTCACGTTGCTAACTAATACAATTTTGGATTTGATATTTGAGATTTTGGATTTATAGCCAAAGTCACATACGTTAAGACAGTGTTGATTAATCAAAGCTTTCAAGCAATTGAGTAAAAACTCAGTATTCTGAACTTTGCTATATAGCGAATTGCAATTGAGTAAAATACATCGATATAAGCAATTCATGAATTGCCTCTACTGGCGTGGCAAGTTTAAAATCTTGCATTATGGCTTTCTTGTGGGATGGGCGTCTCGCCCGTCCGGTGAGGGCATTAAGCCTACACCACAAGAGTTATATTTATGCACTAAATTAGCCAAGTCATGCCACTACAATTAGCCTATATTCACTCGCATACAAACCCTATATTTCATAGTTGAAACTATTTGCTTGTAAAACTTTGAGGGATTTTGCATTATTCAATCCCCAATCTCAAATTCCAAATCTAAAAATTCAAATTTCGTCAACCTTCATTTTAAGGGTAAACAATATGCCCAGAACCCCAAACTACTGGTTATGTAATGAAACACAACATGAACAGTATTTTGTTGTTCTGGGCTAGAGAAAACCCTTAGCTTAATGCATTGATGGCATAGTCAATGTAAGAATTAGCTTCCACCGCTGGATCACCGCTGAGACCGTGGTTAGCTTTGATGTGCTTGAGTGCTTCGATATACCAGCTGGGAGACAACTCAAAGGTTTTGTTGATTTCGGTGAGTCCACCGATGAGAAAATCATCTAGGGGGCCTGTGCTACCTGCAATCAAGCTGTAAGTAATTATCCGCAAATAGTAGCCAATATCCCGCACGCATTTGTCTTTTCCAGTCTGGGTAGAAGCGTAGTTACTTCCTTGCATTTGGGTTGTGTAAGGAAACTTTTGATACACTGCATTAGCTGCACTATTAGCCAAGCTCTCAGCTTTGCTACTTAATGCTTTGGCAGCTTCTAGGCTAGCAGCAGCTTGACGGAAACGTCCAAAAGCCACTTGCATTTCTGTAGCACTCAAAAAGCGTCCTTGAGAATCTGCTGCTGCGACTGCTTCTGTTAAAGGAGTTTTCATGCTAAATTTACCTTGCAAAAATTGAGGAAAATGATTGTTAGTTTTGGGTATGTGAAGAGATTTTTTTGTGAGAGTTGAACGCTAGGGCTTTAAGCTACTGCTTGTGCAGCGCGGTCAAAGTAGCTACCCAACTCCGCCATCAGTGAGCTACAATCACCACGGGTAACTCCATTGGGGTCATTAGCGATCGCGATCGCTGCTTCCTTCATTTTGTTGACTCCTGTCGCTACAGAACCACCAGGAACACCCAAAGCTAAATAAGTTTCTTTGAGACCGTTCAAGCAGCGATCATCTAATACACTCGCATCACCTGTAAACACAGCATAGGTGACATAGCGGAGGATGATTTCCATATCCCGCAAACAGGCTGCCATGCGGCGGTTGGTGTAAGCATTACCACCTGGTGCAATCAATTGGGGTTGTTCTGCAAACAAGGATCGTGCAGCATTAGCGACAATGTTGGAAGAATTGGAAGTGATGCGGTTAACAACATCCATGCGTTTGCTGCCTTCTGCGACCAGATTCTTCAAAGCATCGATTTGAGAATCACTGACGTATTCGCCTCTGGTATCTGCTTGAGCAACTACTTTAGTAAAAGCGTCCAGCATTTGAGAATCTCCTGTTTTGAAATGAAATAGGTGGCTCAAAGGCTTTCCTTGATGAGTAAATTGAGCTGTGAGTTATGATGAACAAGCCAACGAAGCTTTTTGAGGGAATACAAGGAGAGTTCAGCCTCTAACGCTGTTTGTCATGAACAACTCACTGCACAGCCCAAAAATTAAAGAGATATCTAGGGCAATCACTTCTCCATGTTCATGGAGTGAGAGAAATCTGAATCCCGACCCGACCTAATAGTCAAGGATTCAGTGCCTTATGAACCACCTTTGATTAAAGCAATCTGTTTGTGCAAAACTTGTGCAATTTGAAAAACATGGTTCATAAAATCAGTTAAGAAATATTAAGGACAAAGCTAAAATCATTAGTCAAAAGTATTTACAAAGGACAAAGGACTAATGACAAAGGACAAATCTAAAATTAGTATCAGGCAATACAGTCGAAAAGCATGGTAGACATATAACGTTCTGTCCATTCTGATCCAAAGGATTTTTCTAGAACCCGGCGAGTTTTATCATTCTGTTGCTGTTTTGTACAGTAATATCGTTGTCCTGCTAATACCTTGGCTACTTCAAGGCGCGAAGTCAAAGGAGTTGTCGTACTGGCAATTTGACAATGTAAAGTTAAAAATTCTCGAACTCGCGTGAGAAAAGCCTCTTCTTCTAGCGCATCAATTGGGCGCACAAACAGACAAAATTCTGAAAAAATATCAGCCCACTGAGGCAAAGTGCGTGGTTGAGAAAACTGGAGAGCAGATAAGCTTGATAAAGCTGTCTGGTAGTTTTTTGGCAATGAGCGATCGCTGGCGATGGGAGATAAATCAGCGATCGCAGCACTGATGCTTTCTTTTCCTCCTACTAAATCTGCTCCAAAAATTGGTAAAGCATATTCAGGATTAGGGAACATCACGCAGTGAAGGATATCCAGGGAATTACCTACCTGAGCTAGTTCCAAATGAAGCTTGCGAAACTGCGGTGTCTGGTAGCAGTGATTTTCAATCACTAGCCGCTCTCCTTCTAGGCAACCTTCAACATAACCTAAATCTTCTGGAACTTGATATGGAGATAAATCCAGGTAAGTTTGCCAAGTTTCTTCAATGCAATTTGCTAGTTTGTGAATCAGGGAATGCTGACGCGATCGCAGTGATGTTTGCATAAACTTAGTCATACGTTTCTATCCCAATAAATTCTTGATACCCTACATTGGCCTATGGTTCGTGCAAAATCTGTGCAATATTCAGTTATAAGATTTACGCAATGTAACAAAATAATCAAGGTTTGAGATTGCTTTGCTGTCGCTGGTAATGAAGTAATATCACGTGAGTTCGACAAGGACTATTTTGACCTCTCCCCCAACCCCTCTCCTACGAGGAGAGGGGAGTAAAACCGTGATTTTTCGTTTCTCCTCCCTCGCCTTTTAGGAGAGGGAGGCCGGGAGGGAGAGGTTCATCGAACTCACGTTAATATCGTTAATCTGTTGACCTACACCCCAAACTCCGTTGTTAGTTGAGCCAAAAGCATGTTTTACAACAGACAGATCGCTGAACTATCGGCTATCATGCGACGTAAAGGATTATCCACGTATTGAAATCATGACTGAACTACTTCAGCACTTGATCCCAGAGTTTGATAAATTGCGAGACGATGAGCAAAACGCGATCGCTACTCGTATTTTCCCCGATATAGAAGATGAGCGGGCATGGAAAATTCGGTTGGAAGCGCCTACAGAAGATCACTGGGATCGTCTAGGTGAGATTCTACGTCCAGAAATTTCTACTGATGATCGAGGAATCACACCAGACGGCAGATAAGGGAAAATTACGAAGAATATCTTCGCAAAAACTGCCGAATTCCCCTACCTCTACTACGTAGAGTGAGGAGAATGTGAACTTGCCCATGCTTGTACTCGCTGAAGGCGGTTACGGATGCGGTTAGCAAGGTCTACAGCCATCACTGGTTTGCACAAGTAGTCATCAGCACCTAGGTTAAAAGCTTGATTCAGGGTTTTTGCATCGCTCAGCACACTTAAAAATAAAATGGGTAACTGTCGCCAACGCGGATCGCTGCGTACTACTTGGCATAATTCAAAACCATTGATCTGCGGCATATTTACATCTAAAATCAGCACATCAGGACTTACAGCTTGTAGTACTGTCCAGAATTGCTGAGGCTGTGCGAGGGTGGTGACTTTAAATCCCCAAGGATTGAGCAACATTGGTAGTGTTCGCAACCAATCTTGATCGTCATCTACAATCATCACTTTCGCTTTCATATCTGACCCACTCAGCAGTTGCATGACAGCAGCGATCGCCTGTTGAGGAGCAATGGAGGGTTCCCAGAAGAGTTTCCCTCCGTGACGCACTACTTCTAGTCGGTCTGTCAAGTCGCTGCGATCGCCGACAACGAGAATTGGTAGGTCGGGGTGACGCTGTGACACCATTTGCAACCATTCGAGACAGTCTGTGGTCTGGTATCCAGATGTAACTGAGGGTAGCTGAAGCAGAATGGCTTGAGGATGGGATGTGGAGTTTAAGGAGGCTGTAGCGGCCTCAATTGTCGGTGCGATCGCTGTACGCATCTGATAACTTGCCGCTACATTTGTCAGGGATGCGGTGAAGTTGGGATCTGAAGCTACAATCAACAACAGTGGTGAACCAGGGTCTTGGGGTAAGTCGCTTGACAGCAAAGACTTAGGTAAATGCTCAGAGGGCGAGCGATTGCTCTGGATCGAGGTGTTGTTATAAATTTCCTGTTGTAGGGCGCTTACCAAAGTCTCCATCAGCGCCGCCTGTTGTATTTGCAAAGGTTTGTAACTATTGAGCAAATTTTCCAGTTGGCGTGCTATCTGCATTCCTGTTGTCAGCCCAAAGGTTCCTAGAGTTCCCGCTAGTTTGTGAGCAATATGTTGAGCTTGTTCTTGAAGTTGACCGTTGAGTGAATTAGCTTGTAAGTCTTTCAGTGCTTGAGATAGCACTGTTAATTGTTCCAAGCTTTTTGGTCTGGTGGTCAGCCAGGTTTCATTGAGGAATGTTAAGTATTGTGCTTGCTGGTCTGGGTGGCGATCGCCTATTGCGTGGGACATTGGCCATTGGCGATTCTCCCTTACCTCCCCACTGTCTTGTTTTGCTGTTGTCTTTGTTTCCCATTGCCCATTTTCCCAATTATTGGGCAATTGTCCTTGCCACTCAACAAAAGGATAGATTTGCCGAGGGTTTTCTGTAGGCTGGAGTCTTGCTTCATGTCCGGGTGCTTTCAGGTAATACCCGCGTCCATGCACTGTGGCAATGAAATCAAAAGGCGCACCTGCTGCTACAAGTTTATGACGTAACCGACGAATATGGGAACGTACCGTTGCCTCAGCGGGAAATTCCTCTGAAGACCACAATCGGTCTAAAATCTCAGTAGTACTAAATACATGCTGGCTATCCCAAAGCAAGAGTTCTAATAACCTATATTCTTGGGTTGTGAGGATTAGGGGTTGGCTGTTGTAAGTGACTTCACAAGTGCTGGGGTTTAAAAGTAAATCCCCCCAAGTCAGTAAAGGTAAGGGGTTAACGCTGGTGCGTCGCAGTAATGCCCGAATCCGGGCGATTAATTCTAGACCATCAAACGGCTTGACCACATAGTCATCTGCGCCTGCATCTAATCCCTTAACTTTAGCCGTGCTTGTATCCTGAGCCGTTAATAATAAAATTGGCGTGGTGTATCCTTCTGTCCGGAAGCGCTGGCATAAACTAATGCCATCCAACTTAGGCAACATAATGTCCAACACCATCAGGTCATACTCAAATGTTGAACCATAATTCC
Source organism: Nostoc sp. NIES-4103 (assembly GCF_002368335.1). Classification (GTDB taxonomy): domain Bacteria; phylum Cyanobacteriota; class Cyanobacteriia; order Cyanobacteriales; family Nostocaceae; genus Amazonocrinis. The sequence goes on from NZ_AP018288.1 coordinate 5,216,874, forward strand.
AACCCATCTCACCATCTTTGACGGTATCTACAACATAGTGATGTGCTAGTAAGCTTTTCGTTAAAACGGCAGTTAGTGACTCATCATCTTCTACAAGTAATATTTTCATAGTCACCTTTGGGAAACTTCATCGCCTTGTAGGTGGGTAAGTTGAACTGTCTTGGCGTGTAAGGCAGAAGTTCGTTAGCTAAGCGGGGTGCGTCTAGCGTAACAGTAGTGGCTTGCTATTATATGAAATTTTAGATGTTAATTTTTGTCTGAAGCTGTTTGGAGTTCAAGTTTCTGATTAAAGTTGAGCGCTGAATAGTAACTAAATTGAGATATGAGGGGATTAAAAGTGCGATCGCCTACTTAACCTAGCAAGTTCATTTGTACTTAGAGACATTGGCTATGTTTAATTTTTGCCATTTTTCTTTTAGTTGACTACAGATAATGACGCAAAAACACAGAAATATGACCTTGGTTATTCCGCAGGCGACTGTGAAGCTGAATAAAGATGTAAAAACTCATAAATTGTTGGCGTAGCAAGATTTTAGAAAATTACGAAATCTCTTAGAATAGGACATATTGTAAATAAAAATTGCATAGCATATTTTATTGATTTACTAGCTTGACCAAAAATGATATTGAAACATTCAAAAAAAATAGTAAGTTGAATTAACTCTTCATTTTTATTAAAAAAATTATTTAATTTAACTGAAATTTATAATTATTTTATTAAAACTTTAATTTCTTTTATCATGTCTAATTTTAGACTAATAGTAATAATTCACCAATCAAGTAACACACTAAATAAATAGTGACATGAGTACTTGTCCAAAACTTTTAGCTGTTGTAGCTGGTACTTTCCTAAGTCTAGTAACAATAAACGTTAACTCGGCACAAGCGGGCAACTTTACGTTTACAAAAATCGCTGACAGTAGAGACTTCACATCTGTTGGTGGTGGCCCAATTAACGATAATGGCACAGTAGCTTTTGCTGTCAGTGGAGCAGATGATTTTGGCTTACCAAGTACAGGTATTTTTACTAGCAATGGTGGAGCGTTCACCACTGTTGTAAACTTCAATTTAGGATACAACACTATTAATGGTATTGCAATTAATAATAGTGGTTCAGTAGCATTTGCGAATAACATCTTACCTAGAGAAGGTCTGTTCATAAGTAATGGTCAGAATGTAAGCACTGTTGCTAGACCAAGTGATAATTTGTTTACGGTTAACTTATCAAGCAATGCGTTCAATGATAGTGGCACAGTGGTTTTCAGGACTTTCGATGCGATTGTTACTGGAAATGGTGGGCCTTTGACAACTATTGTGGACACTAGTGGCCCATTTCAATTTTTTAGCCAAGACCCTGTAATTAACAACGCTAATGTAGTAGCTTTTCAAGCTGATTTAAAAGATGGACGACAAGGTGTCTTCACGAGCAAAGATGGAACAATTACAACTATCGCTGATAATACTAGTTCCCTCTTGGGTGGATTTAGTGAATTGGATATCAATAATAAAGAAACGGTAATATTTAGTGCTTCTCTAGAGAACGGTGTAGGAGGGATCTTTATAGGCGATGGTGAAACAATTACCACTATTGCTGACACCAGTGGCTTGTTTAGCAGATTTTCTAGGCTGGCAATTAATGATAATAATCAAGTAGCTTTTAATGGACAATTACGTGATGGGGCAGAAAATGTTTTTGCCGACGGCATCTTCACAGGTTCAGACCCTGTTGCAGATAAAGTGATTGGTATCGGGGACTCTCTTTTAGGCGGCACAGTAACAAATATTTTTTTCAGCGGTGGTCTAAATAATTCAGGGCAAATTTCGTTCTATGCTGAGTATATAGATGACACTGGTAATACTATCACGGGTGTTTTTCGTGCCGACCCAGTTTTAGAATCAGTTCCCGAATCCACTTCCACATTAGGTCTATTAGCTGTAGGCACTCTAGGCACAGGTGTAGTTCTGAAAAGAAAATTAAATAATGTATCAACTTTAAAATGAAAGGGTAGTATTTGTGTACTTTGCCTTCAACTTTGGAGTTGCCAATGGAGAATCTTGGCAATTTGATCAGGTAGGTCAAGAGAGTTGAAGGGCTTGGTAATCACACCACTTACGCCCAAATCATGAAATTGACGCTTTTCTGATGTCTGTGCTTTAGCTGTGAGAAAAATCACCGGGATGTGTTCAGTTTCAGGATGTGACTGGAGTGCTTTAAAAGTAGCGATACCATCCATATCGGGCATCATCACATCCAAGAGAATAACATCAGGTTGTTCGGTTTGGGCAGTTTGGATGCCTTTGGGGCCTGAACTGGCTGTAAATACGTCCCAACCTGCTGCCATACGGATACCAAATTGCACTACTGTTTGAATACTTTCTTCGTCATCAATAATCAAAATTCGTTTGCTAACCATAGAAACCGTCTCTTAGCCATGCGACACTGGCAATGTGAAACAGAAGCTACTGCCTTTCCCTAGCGTACTTTCTGCCCAAATTTTACCTTCGTGTTGTTCGATAATTTTGCGGCAGATGGCAAGCCCTAAACCTGTGCCTCCTTTTTTGCGCGAGTCTGATGAATCAACTTGTTGGAAGCGTTCAAAGATGCTTTCGAGTTTGCCGTGAGGAATTCCTTGTCCCTCATCATGAACGCAAAACAGAACTTGAGATTGTTGTAGCAACTCAACTGTCAAGGAAACACTGCCACCGGGTGATGAAAATTTGATGGCATTACTGAGTAAATTAGTCAGTGCTTGCACAATATAATCTGAATCTACCCAAATCTGGATATTTATCGGCTTGGTTGCAAGGGTGACTCCATGTTGCTGGGCCATGGGTTGCATAGCCTCAGTCGCCTGAATCATTAAATCTGCGGCATTACAGGCTTGTTTTTCCATTGTGAACTTGCCCGATTCAATGCGCTGCAAATCTAGAACGTTATTCACCAAGCGGACTAGTCGTTCAGTATTCTCATCAGCAATTGCTAGCATTTGCTGTCCATCTGCTGAGAGGGTGCCCAATCGCCCGGTAGCGAGGATTTTTAAGGCACTGTGTAGAGAAGTGAGGGGAGTCCGTAATTCGTGGCTGACTACGGAGATGAATTCGTCTTTCATCCGTTCAATGGCTTTGCGATCGCTAATATCGCTGGCCAGAGAAAAGAAACCTTTGACGGTTTTTTGCTCATCAACATGGGGAATATAAGTGACGTTCACTGAACGGGAAATACCATCCTTCAATACAATTTCATTTTCGTAGGTGACTATGTGACCTGATAAAGCTGCTTCCACATGGCTGTGCATTCTTTGGTAACAGTCCTCTCCCCATACTTCCTTGAGATGACAACCGTGAATTACTGCTGGGGTCTGTCCTAGCCAATCTTCATAGGCTTGGTTATTAAAGCGATATCGTTGTTCTTTATCCACATAGGCAATAAGTACTGGCAAGGCATTGGTAATCAGGCGCAGTTGTTCTTCACTGCGCCGCAGTGCTGCTTCAGCCTGCATCCGGTCATTAATTTCTTGGTGCAGATTGCGGTTTACATCCTTGAGTTCTGCGGTGCGAATTTCTACAACCTCTTCCAAGTTTTCCAGTAATTGTGCTTGAGCCAGAGCAATGCTAATTTGGTCTGCTAGTTGCTGCATCAGTTCTAGTTCAAAATTTCCCCACCTGCGGGGGCGATCGCAGTGATGAGCAATCAATAATCCCCACAACTGATTCTCAGACTTAGCTTCACTTTGTTGATGGGAATTTAAGTTTTGCACAATGGGCACAATCAACTTGGCTTTGATATCGAATTGGTCGATGAACTCTATCAAGCAATCTGCTAACCCGACATCTGGATCGTGGACATCGGCGATCGCCCGCACGCGCCCTTGGGCGTATAGCTGCTGATATTCTTGTGGGAAAACTTCTTCGGGAAACTCCAAATCGAGGATGGCGGGATATTCTGGAAGAACAGCTTCGCTAATAGCTTTACCTGTTCCGTTGGGGAAGACTTGATAAATCAGCACGCGATCGGCTTGCAGAATTCGTTGCACTTCTGTAACTGTAGCCCGGAGAATTTCCTTTAACTGCAACGATTGCCGAATTTTCAGAGTGACTTCCGAAAACAACTCAACCCATTGCCGCTGACACCATAACTCATCTTGTGCAGCTTCCTTGCGTTCAGTAATATCTCGCAAAATTACGAGATGACGGTGGGGAACCACATTCAAAGTTAACGTATATTCAACCTCTCGGTGGTCGCCATCGGGACGCAATAAGTAGAGTTCACCAGTCTGTTGGTTGTTGGTTTCTACATTTAAACGAACTTGTGCAAAGTTAAACTCACCATCTGTAAAATCGGCTAAAATCCGCCCTATTAGTGCTTGATGTGATAGCCCAAATAGTTGGCAAGCAGCAGCATTCGCCTCGATTAAACAACCATTATCATCCGTGAGGGCGATCGCATCACAAGCTTTCTCAAAAACAGGTTGCAGCAGCCTTTGCTCTTGTTGCGGCTGATTTGCCCTTGTTGAGCCAAATTTCCGTTGACGAGTTCGTAAAGATTGCCGAGGGGTTGAACGCTTAGACATAAAAGCAAAGGCAACGATTCGGGAGACAATTGATCGTTGCACATAATTTAGTCTGTACCTTATTTAAACATGTTACTGCGATCGTTCTTCGATGTACCTCGTAACTTTCCGCTATCCATCCCCACCCACAAGAGGGATGGGGAATTCCGCGAAAGAGGTTAAACATGTTATTGCGATCGCTTCTCTACGGCGTTCATCTGCTATTCCTTCTGACCAACTCCAAACGAGATAATGCACTGATGGCTGACTCACGCACATAGGAGTCGGCAGACTCATCATTAATGATTGCTGTGAGTACGTCCAACCCCCGGCTATCACCAACGGTAGCGAGGGCATTGACGATCGCTACTGCTAGCGCCACATTATCTGTTGTCTCTAGCGACTCAATTAAAATGTCTAGCCCAGGAACACCAATCTCACCCAAAGCCATGACGGATGTCAGACCTACAACTGGATTGGGGTCATTGAGTGCAGTCTTTAATGCTTGCAAAGCTTCGTCAGGAAAAGGAGTGTCTGGATAGTTGACAGCAATTTGTGTCAAAGCTTTTGCACAACTACTTTGAATAGTTACATTGTCACTATTCAGCAATTGCTCGATCAGCATAGGGATAGCATCTGAACCAATGGCGCCCAGTGCTTTCACGGCTGCTCGTCTGTAGATAACATCTTCCTCTTTTAAAATATCCATCAGTCGAGGAAGAGTAGTTTCATCACGGGTTTGGGCCAGTTCTGATATAGCCCGTTCTCGCAGATGGGGGTTGGGATGTTTTAGTTGTTGAAACAGATGTTCTTGAGTCATAAAGTTGGGAATTGGGAATTGGGGATTGGGGATTGGGAATTGGACATTGGGGATTGGGGATTGGGAATTGGTAATTGGGAATTGGGCATGTGGCATGGGGCATGGGGCATTGGGAATTGGGCATGGGGAATTAGTTATTTCTCCCTCACTCCCTCACTCCCTCATCCCCCTCATCCCCCTCATCCCCCTCATCTCCCTCATCTCCCTCATCTCCCCTGCTCCCCTGCTACTTTTGCACGAATTAACCAGTCTTGATCATGGGCGGCGATTTCGTGAGCGCTGGTATCGCCGAGTTTCTCTAATGCCATTAAGGTGGCATACTTTAAGTCCCAGATTTTTGTTTCCAGGCTTTTTTTCAGTTCGGGAATGGCTTTTGGATCGCCAAGTTCGCCCAAAGCGATCGCTGCTGCTGTGCGAGATTTCTGATACTGCGGTTGGGGGTTGTGTAATGCTTCTATTAATAAGTCGTAGGCGGGAGCATGTTTGAGCCAGCCGAACAACTTCATCACATGGAAATGGGCACCATAGTCGTTGCTAGCTTCTTCTGCATAGGCGGTTAAAAGTGCAGTGGGTGCGGTGTCTGAGTGCTGTTCGAGTATAGTTTTGGTTGCTAGATAGCAACGCCCAAAGTCTGTTTCATACAATTGCTGTACTAGAAATGACAGGCTAGGCGGTTGATCATATCTATGCACCAAATCCAAATCGTTGGGATGGTCGCGCAATGTTTGCTCTAAATAAGGTTGAATGTCTGCAAAGCTAATGACGCCTTCTGGCACTCCAGCATCTGCTAGCATCCGTATTCCCCGTAACCGAAACACAAGTGATACTGGACACCGCGCAATGTTGGGAATAGCATCATAATACTTAGCATCGATTAAATCCTGGATGGATAACCTACGGCCAAATACGTTAGGGTGTTGTAACATTGCGACTACCTTAGCCATCTGAGTGTAGTCTCTGGTGAAACGACAAACTGCCGCGATCGCAGCACTTGCTATGGGTGCATCCTCGTCATCTACAAATTTGCGAATTCTTTCTAGGGCTGGTTTGTAATCTAACTTGGTGAGAGTATGAATAATCACCCGATATGTTTGCCCTGGTTTTTCTAACAGTTGGGCAACTTCTTCTAGGATATCTGAGTCTTGAGTGCCAATTTCTGCGATCGCCCAAACTGCATTTTCTACGGTATAACAGTCTTCATCTGCCAGACAGGTGCGAATTACGGGCAAAGCTTGTGTCGCCTGTAGCCGCCCTAAACTTTCTACTGATTTCCGTCGCACGATGCGGTTATCTAACGAGGAATCAGTCTGCTGTACTGCCCGGATCAGAGCATTTATCGAGCGTTCCGTGGGGAAATTCACCAAATGAGAAGCTGCAATATAGCGAGAATCATCCTCATCTAACTGGTTTTGAGGCGTATCTAAAATTTTTATAGCTTGGTCTTCTGTGAGATTAAAGATATTAAAAAAGCGTTTATCCATAAAATTAGCAGTCAACAACCAGCCTGTATAAGAAATTATTTTATAGATTTGGGGAGGCTCTTGAAGAGGGGGATGAGGAAGATGAGGGAGATGAGGGAGATGGGTAATGGGGAATGGATAATGGCGAATGGGTAATAGTAAAATCCAATCCCCAATTACCAATTACCAATTCCCACTTTACTATACATAAAAACAAGCCTGGGGATTCTTTGCCAGTACTCAACCTTCTAATGGTAAAGCAACACGCCAAGAGTCCTCAGGCTTGTAGGGCAGTAATTCTACCCTGTCACTAGATTACATCTAGCAATTCGACTATGACAAAGAGTTGATTGCATGGTCGAGGAGAGCATTGTATTCAAGCAGCGCTTGAGCAGACAAGTCACGAGGAGCGCATCCACGATTACGAGCAAATGTCAATGCTTCAACGTAGGGAGCGGTTGGCAAGCCCAAAGCACGATATACTTCACGTTGACCAGCAATACCCCACTCATCTAAAGGCTTAGTGCTGCCAACAACCAAGCTGTATTGGATCAAACGCAAGTAGTGCTTGATGTCGCGCAGACACTTGTCTTTGAAAACTTGAGTAGAGTTAGCTTCGCCAGCGTTGTTCAGGTAAGGATACTTTTTGATAGCAGCATCGTAAGCTTCTTTAGCAACTGCATCAAGGTTGCCACCTAGCTTTTCAGCAGCTTCTAAACGAGCACTTGTTCTTGCAAGAGCGCCTTGAACGTCATCTAAATCGCCAGTGCTGGGAAAACGACCTGCTGCATCAGCAGAGGTAACTACGCTGGTAATAGCCATGTCCTAGTATCTCCAGAATTATTTTTAACAGTGGTTTCAATTTCAAACAGTAAATCCCGATTTCTGCTAACTTAGCTGATAGCAGAAATAACGCGATCAAAGTAGCTAGCTGCTTCAGCGGTCAATGCAGAGCAGTCTCCTTGGGCTGCACCCATGCGACGGAATCTCTTGCCACCATTTGCTTCGGTGTTGGTGTCATTGATGTGAGCTAAAGAACTAGCCTTCATGATTTGAATGGCACGAACGCTGGAGGTAGCAGGTACACCCAAAGCTGCATAGGTTTCTTTCAAACCGTTCAAGCAGCGATCATCTAGAACGGAAGCATCACCAGCCAATAAAGCGTAGGTGATGTAGCGCAGGATGATTTCACCATCACGCAAGCAAGCAGCCATGCGACGGTTGGGATAGCAGTTACCACCAGCTTGGATCAAACCTTGGTTTTCGCAAACGATACCAGCTACAGCATCAGAAACGATACAGCTAGCGTTGCTGGCGATCGCGTTTACAGCATCCAAGCGCTTGTTACCTTCAGCAACAAATTTCTTGAGTTCTGCAATTCCAGCAGAGCTAATTGGGGAAGTGCTGGCATCTGCTGAAACTACAGCTCTAGAAAAAGCATCAAGAACCATTGAACTCTCCTTGATTCGGTAAAAGTAAGAATCATTTGCTTGTCGTTTGACAAGACATATAGAACATAAAAGATGAAGGTTACCTCAGTCTCAGTTATGAAAAACAAAGCAACAATCCTTAACATTCACTAAATAACCCCCAGTCAGCATCTTCTAACTGGGGGCTATAAAATATAAGGATTTTCAGATATTTACGTCAATGACACACCCAAATTTAGGGGAAGTTAGCAGCGTCGCTAGGCTGCCATTCAAAATGGAAAATTCTCAGAAACGAATTCTTCGTCTTGGAATTTTTCATTTTTAATTCTCCTTTAGGAGAATATTGCACACATTTAACAACCACTATACATACTTAAAAAAATGGAGTGACGCAGTAAGGGTAGATTGCGTCTGTTAATGAGCAGACAGCTAAACTTGCTTGAGTAGATGCTTAATTACATTTTCCTTAATCATCAGTTGTCGCAAAAGCTCTAGAAGAAACTCCTGAGATTGCTCTTGGCTTAATCCCTTAACCTGCTCTTCGTAGACTTTCAGGTTGAATTTTTGCTCTAAGCTCAGTCCTGTTGGAATATCCATAGTTTCTACTCTCCGGTTTTTCGCAACGCAATGCTTTGTTTAACCTTGTCTATTGATGTTAACAAAAGTAACACCTACTTGACAAGTAGTCCCTTTTAGACGTTTCCGAATAAAAGTAGGTAACTAAAATAATTTATACAAATTGCATTCAGAGATAACATCTGAAAATTGGCAGATATGGGTAAATCTGGGGGAATAGGGGGAATAGGGGGGATGAGGGAGATGAGGGGGATGAGGGGGATGGGGGGATGAGGGAGATGAGGGGGATG
>NZ_AP018288.1:5226453-5357311 GCF_002368335.1 Nostoc sp. NIES-4103
GGATGAGGGGGATGGGGGGATGAGGGAGATGAGGGGGATGGCGGATAAAACAAATGACAACTGACAACTGACTCCCATCAAAGTTTTATGATGTAGAGGGTAGAGTTACTCAATAAGAGCGAATACTAGCAAAGATCATCGATAGGAGTCAGGTTTCAATCTATGGATGCAATGGAGTTTTTTCAACTCAGTACTGGCAAGTGGCGATCGCAACGAACCACACACCACCTAGCTTTCAAACGAGCTGAAAGAGGTGAATCTGAAATTGAGATCCAGGCTTTGAGTGCTGATGATCCGAAAATCATAGAGATTTGCCAACTCCATCAGTTTGACCCTAGAAGCGCGATCGGTGGAGCTTTTGTGTCTTGGCACGGTTCGATGGGATGGGATAAAGAAGACGAAAACCATACAGGTTCGACAGTTTTTGCACTGCTGCCGGATACTAGTGATGGTAGACAGGGAACGTTGCTGCGAGAGCGGGGCTACGCGGAAATTGTTCCTGTAGCTGGTCGTTATCACATGGATGATGAGGATGGCTTGGTTCTGACAACTGACTACGATACCATGAGTTCGATAGAGCGATTCTGGTTTGCTAGCCCCAGTGTGCGGATGCGGACTAGTACTTTAAAACGCTTCGGTGGGTTTAGTACCGCCACATTCTGTACAGAATTTCGGATAGCAGATGCTCAAGGCGTTCCCTTTAATTCAGATGTCGCTGATTTTTCAAATTTGACCCCCGATCAGATTGAGAAAGTTATTGAACCCACAAAATCGTTTTCCTTCTTTGGCTAATCAATTAGCGATCGCAACTAGCACCGATCCATTTACTCGCGGGTTAGATTATTTGTATCGCACTCGTAGCTTGGCTCTAGAGCCAGACATGGTGGATGTGGTGTATGACCAATCCAAGCGTATTCCTATCTGCACTTGGATTGGCAATCATATTGATGCAGTGAACGCTCAACTTAACGCCTGTCTTCAGGCTTGCCACAACTGTTTTCACCCTTGGGAGCAATGTGCAATTCAGATATTTGCAGCTCCGTTGGCTAATTCTTTTGGCATTGATGGTCTTTGTAATCTGCAAACAGACCCAATTACCATTTTGATTGATGTCGGACGAGTGATTCCAGAAGATTGGCATTTGTTGGTAATACATGAATATGCTCATGCTCATGCTGGTTCGCCTGGGCATCATCAGAAATTTGCTCAATCACTGGCTCACCTGTGCTTGGGATTTGCGATCGCACCTCCTACCTACCAACTAGGTATGGAAGTCAGCTTGCGGTCTTATCCCGACTGCCGCCCAACCCAAGACCCACTGGCGTTTTGGCAAGGAATGGGGACTGGGGACTGGTGACTGGGGACTGGGGACTGGGGACTGGGGACTGGGTGAGATGTGATGGCTAATAGTAGAATCCAATTACCAATCCCCGATACCCAATCCCCGATACCCAATCCCCAATCCCCAATCCCCAATCCCTACACAATGAAAATGAAAATCAAATTAACATATGTAACGCTTCATTAAACTAAATCGAATAAAAGTCCCTCATAACCTTATGATTGTGGTTAATTATCCAAAATATTTGTAAAGAAAGGAAGTTTTTTTGGCGTGGCAATTCCTCTTTTAGAATATTCCCCATCCTCTCAGAATCAGCGTGTTGAAGGGTACGAGGTTCCAGGTGATGAGCAACCCAGGATCTACTCTTCACAAAACCTGCTTTCTATTTCGGAAGTGGACGAGTTGATTGAAGCGGCATATCGTCAAATTTTCTTCTATGCTTTTGCTGCTGATCGTGAAATTTACCTAGAGTCTCAACTCCGTAATGGTCAAATCACAGTCAGAGACTTTATTCGTGGCTTGCTACTGTCCAATACCTACAAACGTAGTTTCTACGATCTCAACAGCAACTATCGCTTTGTTGAGCAAACAGTACAGCGAGTCCTTGGCCGTGAGGTTTACAACGAGCGGGAAAAAATTGCTTGGTCTATTGTCGTTGCGACAAAAGGTTACAAAGGCTTTTTCGATGACTTGCTCAACAGCGACGAATACTTAGAAGCTTTTGGATACGATACAGTTCCTTACCAACGTCGCCGAGTTCTACCCGGACGGGCTGAAGGTGAACTGCCTTTCAACATCAAGTCTCCCCGCTACGATGAATACTATCGTGGTAAGTTGGGCTTCCCACAAGTCATCTGGCAAACCATCGTTCGCAGCTACGTTCCTCAAGACAAGCAGGCGAAAGCAGGCGATCCATCTCTATATCTCGACTTGGCGAAGAGCATTAACCCAAAAGGAAACCAACCTCAACAGCTTTCAGCACAAAACGTTGATTTTCTCAATAATGTACCTTATCGCAAGTTACAGGGATAAGTTAGTTGCTGTCTGGTAATTTATAAGGACATTGGAAAATTTGAAGCTTGGAGGTAGGGAATCAATGACTTCTTACTTCCAAGCTTCAATAGTTGTTTGCGTCAATTGTTAGTTGTCAGTTGTCAGTTGTCAAAAGTATTTACAAAGGACAAAGAACAAAGGACTAATGACTAAAGATGATCAAGCACTTTCTTCATCCTTCGATTGAAAACCTAGCTCCATAAGGGCTTTGCGGATTTTGGCTTTAGAAGGACGAATTTTCGGTGGAGTTAATCCCATCTCTCTAGCAGTTTCAAACATCTCTCTCATCAGCACCTCCAGAGAGTTGTCATTTGCATCTTCTGGGAGCTTCTCAATTCTTCCTTCGTAAGCTAGCGTGTAAAGCTCTAGATGGTGCATATCCATGACTCTAGCCAGCTTCCTCAAAGTTTCAGGCGTAGGACAGGTTCCTTTAAAGCAAGCTCCTCTCAGCCTCGGTTGAGGAATTCCAGATAACTCCGCCAGACGGTTCATACTAATACCCTGTTCTTCCAGATATTGAAGAATTAACCGTCCCAACGGGGAGCAATCTTCATATTTTATTTGTAACCTTGCTGGCATTATTCAGTATCAAAAGGATACAGTTATCTATAGGGTAAGGTGTAGAACAATTAATTTGCAATAATTCAATTGCTTTGTGTTTTAATTTCGTGACCTATTCAATAATATAGCAAAGTGATGAGTGCTGTAGACGCTTATACGGAAAGCCACAATGTCGCAACACTGCACTATTGTGTTTTGGCATCAGACGTGTATGTAGTGTTGCTGAGTATCAACCCAGTTGCTACCCTACAGTGAGCCGCTTTGCGTCTACATTGCTATGAACAATCAACACTGCCCTAATGCCGATGGGTAAGAGGCTATTTATAAAGTAAACCTTAAATTGTAGTAGCGTGTCAAGGCTAAAATAGTGCATTAACGAACCGCAGAGGCGCAGAGAACACAGAGATATTAGAGGAAATCTATTGCACTATTTTAAGCTTGCCACGCCACTACAATTTAAGGTTTACTTTATAAATCATCTCTAAGAGAATAGAAAAGTTACTACAAAACAACAATCTGGTTCAGATAATTGAGCATTTCAGCCAATAGCTGCTTAATTTCTGTGTACACTGTTGCTTGAATTTCGCTGAAACTATCTAATTTAGAGTAAAAGAATCTGAGAGATCTGACAATTTTTTCGACTTCCTCAACATAAATACTTCTTTCATCACTAATACTGAGCATCTTTAATGTATCGCTTAATTGATCTTCAAACTCTTGAAGTGTTCTATTGTTGATCCGTATATCTTCCTCAATATTATTAATTTTATTTTTCAGTTCATCTATATATTCAGTTAATTTCACATATTGCAAACCAGTATTTAGTTTTTTAAAAATCTTTTTATAAATATGAATACCTTCTTTTAGCGCTACCTTTTCTGGTTGAATTAAGTCTAATTTATCTATATATTGGTCAGTTGGTAACCTATCTTTAAAGATATCAAGCAACTTTACCTCTTTCATTATATCAAGGCTATTAATCAGAGTTTCTTTCTCCTCTGTCAGTTCTTGTTTTTTGTTTTCTTTTTGAGCAATAGCATTGATTATTTTTTCTTTTTGTCTTTCTTTCTCAGCTATAACATCTACAAGGCGTTCTTTAATAAGAGTATTTCTAATATCAAATAATTGTCTAGACAGAATACTTTCTTTTGTTTCACACGAAATTCTAATATTGATAAGTTCACTAATCAATAGGTTGATTTTTTCTTGTTCTGCTTTCAGAAGCAATTGTCTATACTCTTGACTAATATCTGGATTTTGTAGTTCAGCTAATATCTCTTGTATAGTATCCAAATAGGAATCTATAATTTGATTGTCTAACTCAGCTATTATTTGTACATTGTAATTTTGAATAGTACTGCTCAATTCAGGAATTAATGAACTCAACCGTTTACACCTCAGTTGTATATCCGGCATAAAATGAGTTTTAAAAGTCCCAGCGATAGTAAGAATATTGTTCGTACTTTCTTTTAATATATTTATGTTTGGTAAAATGAAACCATCCAAATCAGAAGGCATTGATAAGGTTTCTATAAATTTCATTCTGGTAATTCTATAGACTGTTGAGTGTCTATCTATTATTTAGTTCTTTAGCTGAATACGAAATAGATAAAGTTGGTATGTTTGTGCATGGTTATATTGCTATTAGCCAAAAAATGCATAATAAACTTTTTTTGTCAATAATCTAAATTGGTATCTTTGGTCAATTAATTCCCCAACTCCGGCTAAAGGTTGGTTTCAAGAGGCGCGATGACGAATTGCAGATACCAAGTCAGCACACCGATGATGAAAATATATGAAACGCCGTGATGTGTGTACAATTGCCGTATTTTTTTGAGAAAGGATGCGATCGCTGTTTGGATTTTCCAGCTATATTATGAGCAATTGTCCCAAAGGCATACCTTGGTGAACGCACTTTGGGACATGTTTTGAGATTTGTGCAGGTAATGCTCACCCAAAGAGCGATCGCAATACTTTAGCTAGGATAGTGCAACTTAGATGACCAGTCCTGATATTTATGGGGTTGGGAGATAGGCAAAGGCAGCAACTGGATAGTGATCGGAATAGTCATTGTACTTGTAGGTTTGACCGTAAGACGTAACCGTCCATTCTGGGGAATGCACATCCGAAGCTTGATTGTACCAGAAATTTGGCTGAGCGTGATTTTTGGAAATTAGGATGTAGTCTAAGTATTCCCCTGGTGAATTTGGGTAGTTGTACCGGGCAATACTATTAGTTGTTGGATCCCAGGTTGCCGTAAAACCAGCATAGTCTTTCGGCTCGTCAACCTCCAAACTAGCTAACATCCTGCGGTATTCGCTACTGTTGTTACGATTTACATTTAAGTCGCCACCAATGAAGACAATTTCATTCGGGGGGATATTTTTATCCCGAATAAACTTGTTGATTTCTCGGAATTGTGAGCTACGAATTTCAGCAGGTTTACCCCTGCCACACACCCTGTCTTCAGCTTGAGTATGAGTGCCGATCACATGGTAAAAGCGTTGATTCTTTTCCAATTTGACGTACACAAAACCTTTATTAGAATAGAAATCAGCACCACAGCTTTCCTTGAAGACATACTGGACTTTTTCTTTAATCGGCCAGCGACTAACAATGGCAACACCTCCATCTTCTACTAGGAGACCATTAGAGTAATTTCCCAATGTACTATCCCAACCTTTTTTAGTGCGACCAAGGACTGGGGTTTGATGGGGGTATTCACTTCTTAGCCCTGAAAGCAGCTTATTCGATGCAGTGTTTTCAAAGGCTTCTTGGAAAATCACCACATCATAGTCTTTGATGTAGTCTGATTTAGCAATTAGCCCAGCACGCTGTTCTTGCCCCCAGTTGGGGTACAATTTTGTTGATAGCATGTAGACATTATCTGTCAATAGCTTGAAATCATTGGGATAGCTATTGGTCTGAGCCAAAGCTCTGTTTCCTGAGAAAGGTGGTAGAAACAGAAGAAGAAAGGTCAACAACGTGGTAGCTAAAGCTACCCGTTTAAATAATTTATTCATGGTTCAATTGCAGAGTCTTTGGATAAGTCTTGAGATTATTTTTCACCAGATTTTTAATCTGGCATGACTTATGCTTTTCTTAAACTTGACTTTTCACGGTAGGTGAAAAAGTTAGAGGGTGTGGAGTGTAGTAAGACTTTCTTCAGTTACCACTCAGCCACACCCTACTCCCTACCCCTAGTTTTGATGAGGGATTCAGTACTTTCCGTGAAAAGTCAGTTCCTTAAACAGATTTACCTAATTTTGGCGGAATAGAACCTTCTGCTGTGTGGTGAGTGAACTGGATATCGTAATAGGTTGTCCCTGACCATGTACCGCAGGATTCTACGATCTTGCCACTAGGTGTACGGTGGTACATGACATAGGGGACAGTTAGTTGGGCTTGAGTTGCTACAGCCTCTACTACTTCTGTTGTGCCTGGATCAACATACACCTCATAACCGTACGTGGAGGTATCGGTAAAGCTGTTTTCCTTGCCATAGGTATGCTCACGCTTTGCTGATATTTCAATGGAACCGGTAGCGCTAGCAACTTCAGGAATACCAACTGTAATAGTTCTTCCTATAGCCAATTCCACACCATCAGTTCTAGAGAAGTTTGAGGTTTTGCTCTGCTGCAACTCTACTTGTGCTATCAATTTGGTTGGAGTGTCCTTAGTATTTGTAGCACTTCCCC
This sequence comes from Nostoc sp. NIES-4103, assembly GCF_002368335.1. GTDB lineage: Bacteria > Cyanobacteriota > Cyanobacteriia > Cyanobacteriales > Nostocaceae > Amazonocrinis. The sequence goes on from NZ_AP018288.1 coordinate 5,233,108, forward strand.
GGCCAATTGAGATTGGAGTAGGATCAGAAATTTTTCTGTTGTCTTTATCGTATTCAATGCGATCGAAATCCAATCTCCTCAAATCGTAGTTACTAAGCTGCCATTGATGAGCGTCATAAGTTGTAGTTAGAAATCCATTACCATCGGGTTTGAGGTACTGGTTATTATAATAACCATTAGAAATTAGCACAGGTTCGTTATATTGTATGGGCCCTGTATTTTCTGAATTACTAGGTCGGGTAACTTTCCAATCACTCTGACTGCCGTAGTCAGTCCAATAATAGAGTCCATTCTTATTACCAAATGCTCCCAGCAAGTCATAGGGAAGCCAAGATTCTTTCCAAACGTCTTTATCTAGAGTTTGGAGACGAATTTTACTCCCATTTTGAAGATTTCCACTAAGGTTTTTAACTACGAGCCTGCCAGCTTCTGAGGCGTTTGTTGTGGATCTTGGAAAGTAGTAACTGTAGCTATTGGAATCTGCTTTACCAACATAGTTAGGGTTATCACCTAGTTCCTTCAACTGAATGACATCCCCACCTTTGACTATATTCGTGTCCCCACAGCTAGCAGCAAAGGCAGGGGTAACGGGTAGTCCCAGAAATTGCAGTAAGAATACAGAAATAAAGGCAAAAAGCACTCTGACTATACGATTAACAGAGAACTTTTTGACAAGTGATTCTGTTGAACTCATGAAATTTTTTCCTTTCCTAATTTAACCGAGTCATTTGGCTAGTAATTGCGCTAAATCTAGAACTAAAAACACCAAGCGATCAATCTTTCACTCTGAAACTCAATTCATAGGCGATTGCCTAAAAGTAAAGACTTTACCCTTCTATCCTTGCTTTCAATTCTTTTAATTTCCACACCATGATTATTCAGTTTTTTAGCTGAACTAGAAATAGATAAAGTTGGTATGTTTTATGTAAAGTTATATTACTGAGAGGCGCGCATCTCACAATGATTTAGTTTCGTCAATATACTAAATTGGTGAATTACAGCTAAAAGTTGGTTATTTGAGGTGCAATAAGTCAAATGTCTGCAACGCCGTAATCGGTATACAGTCGGCGTATTTTATAGATATAGCTGGGGACTAGGGACTGGGGACTAGAGACTGGGGACTGGGTGAAAATTCTTTTTATGTCTAGCTTTTATCATCTGTTGATGTCATAACACTACTGGCGACAGCTATAAAGGTGCGATCGCCTGCCTTGATTTCCAGCCAAATCATCAAACAGCAAGCGATCGCACTTCTTACCTTCAAAGCCAATTAATCCCAAAAGTCGGAAGTCAAAAGCGAATAACTATTGACAAAGTTGTCTGTCGCCTTCTTCCACCTCTGCGTTAGTCCGCAGATAATCGCGTACCCAGTTACAGCCATATTCCAGCAAGTCAAGTTTGAGTATGCGCGGTAAATTCCAGACAATGAGAGTGTTATCTTCACCAACAGAAGCTAAAAAACTGCCATCAGGTGCGATCGCTACATGCCAAACTGAAGCACTATGACCGAGTAAAGTAGTAATCAACTGCCCTTCTCGACTCCAGAGTTTAACAGTTGTGTCCATTCCGCAGGAAGCAAAAAGTTGACCGTCGCTACCCCAAGCAATCTTAGACACTACACCGTTATGACCGACAAAGGTTTGAGTCGATTGACTCTCAATTCCATGTTTTGAATTTTTCCACAGCTTAATCGTGCTATCACCACTACAGGAAGCAACTAACTGACCATCAGCACTAAAAGCAACATGATTAACACCTGCATCATTTTCAGCAAGAGTTGTGAATAATCTACCGTCTCGATGCCAAACTTTAATTTGGTTTAAATTCCCACTGGAAGTGATGAACTGACCGTCAGGACTAAAGGCAACACATGAAGCCATCTCTTCTTGTTGAGTGAGAATATTGTGTAATGTGCCATCTCGATTCCAAAGTCTGACCTTACCATCGCCATAACCAGCAGCAATTAGTTTGCCATCAGGACTAAAAGCAAGGCTAAAAGCTAATCCTGTTTCTGCTGGTAGTGTTTTGAGAAGTTCAGCCTTGTCCCAGTTTCCATCCCCACACCGCCAGAGTTTAACAATACTATCGTTGCTTCCCGTTGCTAAAATTTCTCCATCAGGGCTAAAAGCAACACTAAACATGGATGCCTCGTGTTGCAAGGTTTTTAGCAATGTTCCGCGCCGCCAAAGTTTGACAGTGTAATCTAAACTAGCAGTGGCAATAGTAGAACTATCTGGACTGATGGCAACACCGAAAATTGCCGCATTATGAGCATTTACAGTAATTTTGAGGTTATGAGTGGGTTTCCACATGCGGATGATGCGATCTGAACCAGCAGAAATAAAATAACTTCCATCTGGGCTGTAAGCAATTGTTCGCACGGTTGAACGATGCGCTTTGAGGGTACTCAGTTCTGTTCCCTCAACACTCCAAATTTTGACAGTTTTATCTCCACTGACAGTCACAAGAGTTTTTCCATCAGGACTAAAGGCAACGTTCCATACTGCTGCACTATGTCCGGTTATTGTTGTGATGAGCGTACCATCAAGATGCCACAATTTAATAGTAGTATCTTGACTGGCAGAAGCAAGAATTTGTCCGTTAGGACTGAGAACTAATCCGCTAATGCCGGCTTGATGTGCCACCCATTTTTTAAGCAGTGTACCATTCTCCTGCCAGAGGTAAATGATGTTCTCTGCCTGTGTAATTATCAGTTCACTATCAGGAACAAAAATGATTTTTGCAGCTTGATTTGGATGTTTGAATGAGCCGAGCAAAACACCATCCAAACTCCATAAATTTATCACGCCATCATCGTGTCCTGAAGCAACGATTTGACCGTCTCGGTTAAAGTTGGCAAGGCGAGATGTTGTAGAATAGTTGGCTATAATTTTAGGCGTATCTTCATCTAGTCGCCACAGTTTCACGTTGCCATCATTATGTCCTGAAACTATCATTTGACCGTCAGGACTGAATTTGACTGACCAAACTGCTACAGATTCATTTTGCAAGGTTTTAAGTAAGGTGCCGTCTCGTTGCCAAAGTTTGATCGCACCATCCATTCCTGCTGAGACAATCAATTTACTATCAGGACTGATATCAACACTCCAAATATCGGCAGTGTGTCCTGTCAAATGATTACATTCGGTTGTGTCATAAACCGCTTGTCGCAAGGCATGATCAATTTTTTGTTCTAATTCAGGTTCAAATGAACTCAATTGTTGTAATTTTTGTTTAGCTTTAATGGCTTGCAGTAATGCTTCTAAACCTTGATGGGAGGCATAGAGGGCTTCTGAAGCACTGGCGATCGCTTTAATTTCACTGAGTCTAGATTGTTGTAAGGCTGCAATATTGGCATTGAGCAAGAATTGTTGGATTCTCGCGGCTTTTTGTTCTTGCACAAGTCTGGCTTCTACTTCTTTAACACGTTCTGCCTCTAAGCGCAATTCTACTTCTTTGCGATCTACTTCTTGAGAGACATTAAAGAATAAATAATCTAAATCACTCAAACTTTTCCCTTGCGCCCAAAGTTGAGCATCTTTAAGTGCTTGTCCACGCAATAATCGTGATTCATCTTTTTGCCCAGAAGCTACCCAAGCATCAAATGTTTGGGAGTAAGGACGCAACGCCGCTAATTGTTTTTCAACCCATTGCAGATTAAATACTTGTTGATAGATGCGATTTTTTACCTTTAATATTCCCTCGTGTCTAACTACTAAGCCACTGAGTAACAATTCAATTTGTTCTCGACTATCATCACTTTTTATTTCAATTCCTTGCAAAATTTTTTGATAAATGCCTAAGATTCTACTAGCTCGCTGACCGTTACGTTGAATGCGATCGCGAATTGTTCTCAGGTGTTCTGGTTCATCCTGCGATTCCCAACGCTCAATGATGCGAGTTTTGACCAAGTTCTCAATCCACAGCGATTCTGTACCCGGTGGAAGATAATCTAAGCGATCGTTCCCCATTGTCTGCTGACTGAATTGTACGACTAAATGACACAATTTCTGAGTCAGAAACGGTTGTCCAGCTGTCCAGTTTAAAATCGCCCTCACAACCGATGCAGGCTGTTTCACTGTCTTTTCTAGCCCTTGAATTAAGGGAGTCACTTCGTCCCACTCAAACCCTTTGAGTGCGATCGCTTGCCCAATATTAAACGGTGTCTTGGTTCTGTCTTGAATCAAATCCGAAGGAGTTGCTACGCCAAAAATTGCAAAGGTAATACGTTGATATTCTGGGTTAATTGCCCGTTGATTGTAGCAGAAGCGAATTAGGGCAAAAAAATCATCAATGGAAAAGTTAAGCCCTAGCAAACTGTCGATTTCATCAACAAAGAGAAACAACCGTTGTTGAGGAAACTGCACTAATAGCAATTCTTCAATAAACCACCGCAGCCGTTGCAGTAAACCGAGATCGTTGCGTTCAAGCCACCAAGTTTTCAAGTTCAAGGTTTCCAGTAGCCCCAACTGTCGCCACAAGTCACCTACGAATCCTTTGTACCATTGCAATGGAGTAATTTGTTCGCTTCCCACCACACTCAAATCCACGGCAGCGCAATGAAAGCCTTCTTGCTGAAGGCGATGCTTGGTTTGCACCAGCAATGAGGATTTGCCCATTTGTCGGGAGTTGAGAACATAGCAAAACTCTCCTCGTTTCAGGGCTTCATACAGTTGCGAGTCAGCTTGCCGCTGTACATAACTAGGTGCATCAATGGCTAAACTACCGCCGAGTTGATAACTATATTGGGTCATAAAAATTTGATTATTAAAGTCAGTTATTTTAAAGCAGGACTTACGCACAGGTAACGGAAAATCGAACCACAGAGGCGCAGAGGACACGGAGAAATAAGAGTTTGAGAGTTTTTTTGCGTAAGTCCTATAAAGGTAAAGTAGCTGGAATTATCAAGAATAATCAAGCTCTATAATATAGCAACAGCCAAGCTGGTTAGGACATCAACAGATGATAGAACCTAGACACAAAAAGACTTTTCACCCAGTCCCCAGTCCCTAGTCCCTAGTCCCCTGCTATAGCTTTTGGGCAATTTACAAAATACGTAATATAGCGGTTCTCACTTCGTTGTAATACAGTCGGAACCCCAAAGAGCCAAAGCTACGCTTTTGTTCCCCTCCCCGCAAGCAGGGAGGGGTTGGGGGTGGGGTTGAAGCATACTTTGATGCAAAATAGAACCGCTATATTGCTCTATGCTGACTCCCCGACGCGCTGCTTCGTCTTTGCGTGAGATTATCCTCAGTACAAATCTTCATCATCAACGGCGGAAGTACTCTCGATATAGCTCACAGCTAACAATTGCTTGACTATCAATCAGATGCACCAAACCTAAACTTTTTAACTTAAATGCCACCTCAATTTCTAATTGAACTGGAGCTTTTAAAACCTTTTGAAAAGCGTCACCTAATTTAGGATATTGTTGAAGGTTCCACAACTGATATTGAAGATGTTGTTGATAGATTCCAGTATTGCTCGTAGCATCTTGCAGTAAAGTTTGTACAGGAATATTCAAGGATACACTTTTATACAAAGCTAGTCGAATTAAATATGGAAAGCCACTAGTGAGCTTCATTAACTGCTCAAGTTCATGCTTTGTGAGTTGAAGTTTGTGACGTTCGGCTAAATCCTGTACCTGTTCTGGGCTAAAAGTCGGTAGTTCGAGCGCTAATCCCACATTAAATGGAGAGCGATGGGTGGGTAAGGGAATGTAAACTTCAACTGCATGAGCGATCGCAATTCGTAACTTCTGCCAAACTGAAATTTCTTTTGTTTCCTCATACCAGGAACGCAATAAAACAAAAAAATCACTAGCGATTTCTGGGTACTCAAACAATTGGTCTACGCCATCTAGTGCTAGAACGATAGGATTAGAGAGTTCCTTGAGGAGATAGCCCTGAAAATAAATCGTGCTATTAATCAAGGCTCCCATATCCTCGTCCCAGTAGTCATTTATTCTAGATTCCAAACCTAACTGCCCAGTGACATTTCTACAAAACCAGCGCAAGAAGCGATCGCTCGAAGCAAACACCTGTGTTCCAGCATGATGTAAGCTGAGTCGCACTTTGTGGTAATTCTGACTGCTTCCATAATCCAGAATTCGTGCGATTAGGGAAGTCTTCCCCATTTTCCGAGGTGCTTGAATGCGAATGAAAGTGTGGGGTTGGAGAATTTCCTGATAACAGATTTGTTCGATGGTCGGTCGCTCAATGTACAGACAAGAACCGATGGGAACTGATCCTTCTGGAGATTCTAGAACATAGCGTTTCCTGGGAATGCTTGCTGTCAGCATTGCTGTTGTCTCGGTCGTCTCAGGATTATCCTCAAAAGCTAATTTTTCTAACCGTTGTTCTAGCAGCGATCGCAGATTCGTCTTATTAACTTTTTCACCGAGGGCCTGTGAAAGTAAGTTCCATAATCTAGGCGCAACTGTGAACTTAATGTAGCTTTCAGAGTACTTATTTTCTTCAGCTAGTTTAGCGTAAGTTTTTTTGCTTTCAAGTAAAGATTCTCGCAGGATTACCTTGTGAATATAGCTAAGTAAAAACCCTGTTTCTGTAGTCACTAACTGGAGCGCAAATTCAACAAGCTCTTCAACGTTTCTCATTCAAGTAACAACTTGCTAGGCTGGAGTATTCAAGGCTTCATGGACTCTGAGCCATTGCTTGTGTTGGCAAGTTAATCCTTGAGCGTCTGTAAAGCAGGCTCCTTTGACACGGAAACTAGAGAAATCACAATCCATTAGCTGAGTATCTTTAAAGTAGGCGTGTATCACATCAGTGTCAACAAAATCGATTTGACCTGTATTCTACAGGTTGCATTTTGCCACAAATCAGCCTTCGTCAAATCAACATTTTTTATTTTTGATAATTTTCTACACAAAATAGAAAATTGGCATAATACCGTTTCAAAAAATGTTTGCAACAGATCACCCCACCCGCCCTATCAAGCACCCTCCCCTTAGTAACTACGGTGTACACACTAGTCTGAATTTGTTTAGGAATCTGGGTTTTACCCCACCCTAACCCTCCCCTTATAAAGGGGAGGGAACTAGATCTTCCAGTTTCCCCCCTTGATAAGGGGATTAAGGGGGGTAATACGACTTGTGTGTACACGCGTAAGGGGAGGGTTGGGGAGGGATTTTGTTTATGTGTTGCATTCTTTTTTTAAATTGATATAAATTAAAGATTTTCTCAAAAATAGATGATTATGAGAGCAAACAAGGGTTAACTAAAGATAGTTCCATCTTTGGTGACTATTCTTGTAGTGGTTCTATGACTTATTGCCTCAGAATTGCCGATATACCTACAAATGAGCGTCCGCGTGAACGGTTGATGACCCACGGGCCAAAAATCTTAGCCACAGCCGAGTTAATTGCCATTCTTCTAGGGACTGGTCAAGGGCCGGGGAAACTTTCAGCTGTGGGTTTAGGACAATATCTGTTGCAAGAGTTGAGCAAACACCAGCGTGACCCCTTGGCAGTTCTGCGAGAAGTTACTCCTGCTGAGTTAATGCAGATTCCCGGTATTGGCCCAGCGAAAGCCACAAGTATTTTAGCAGCGGTTGAATTGGGTAAACGCGCCTTTCAATCTCGTCCCTCAGACCGCACACCAATAGATAGCCCAGTGGCTGCTGCTGCTGCACTCAGTCATGATTTAATGTGGCAAACACAAGAACGTTTTGCAGTTGTGCTTTTAGATGTTAAAAATCGCTTGCTGGGGACGCAGGTAATTAGCATTGGCACAGCCACCGAAACTTTAGCATCTCCGCGTGAAATTTTTCGAGAAGTCATTCGCCAAGGCGCAACGCGAGTCATAGTTGCCCATAATCATCCATCAGGTAATTTGGAACCTAGCCAAGAAGATATTGAACTAACACGCCAATTGTTAACAGGGGCGAAGTTTTTAGAAATTCCGCTATTGGATCATCTGATTTTAGGTAATGGCAACCACCAAAGTTTGCGTGAAGTCACAACCTTGTGGGACGAATATCCCCAAGGCGATTAAGTGTTGAAAATGGGAATGGGGCATTGGGCATTGGGCATTGGGGAGTCAGTTGTCAGTTGTCAGTTGTCAGTTGTCAGTTGTCAGTTGTTATTCTCCCTCATCTCCCCTGCTCCCCTGCTCCCCCACTCAAGAGCTTGTCTTTCAATGCAAAATATATTATCCTAGAGCCTCACGGGCGATTAGCACAGGGGTAGCGCGTTCCCTTCACACGGGAGAGGCCACTGGTTCAAATCCAGTATCGCCCATTAAAAAGTTCCACAAAAATATCTGGCATTACTGAACCCAGTAATGTATATATCTATATAAATATTTTTATACTTCAACTGGTCGCGTTTCGTTCCTCCCCCACCATACATAAAAGTGGATGGGGGAGGAACGCTGCTGGTGGTATTGGTAGTTTTTTAAAATTTGGTGGAGGGTAATGAGCAACCACGATAATTTTTCAATTTTACACCCAATCCCCAATCCCTAATCCCTATTGCCCCTAATCCCCAACGCCACATGCTTCAACGTGGAGAACCCCCGCAACGCAGTGGCTCCTCCCGTTGGTCGTGGGGGTTCCGAGTTCCCCAGTCCCTTTTACATATTAAATTTTTTCTGTAGCACCTAACATCTGTAAAATCTTTTCTGCATTGTCCAAATCTCCAACAATGCGCCGAATAGGATGAGGCCAAACCTTGACTAGTGTAGGAGTTGCAGAAACTTGGTCAATTTCTGCTTGTTCTGGATTTCTTAAAACGTCGATAACTTTCATCGTGTAAGGATAGCCTAGCGATCGCTCTAACAGTTCGTGCAAATTATGCAAGATACGTTCAGTGTTAGCACTATGCCCTGCCACAAATAAGCGTAAGACATAGCATTGTGTTTTTAGTTGTACCTTGTTTGCTGCTATGACTGGTGGCTGGTACTTCGGTGCGGGTTCAGAAAGTTCTAAGTTGACGATTAAGTCGTGGTCTTCCCAAAGTTGGGGAAATGATGAACGATAAGTACTTAATACCATGCGATCGCACAACCCCTCTTGCCAAGGGCCTGTTTGCCAAACTAGCCCATTTGTATCAAAAATTGCATTCAGCAAAGCTTGATATCGTATGACTGCTGGATAAGCTTCTGCAAAAGTTCGTACTTGGTTAGTGTGTGGATCTAACCAGTGGTCAATTGTCGCCGTGTAGCAAGGCACTAAAAAGTGAGGCGGTTCTGGTAAGTTTAAGATTTCCTGCAAAGCAGCACACAAATGCAAATGCCATCGACCTTGTTTATTAGGGTCGATGCAGTAAATTAAATCTCCTCCTGGTGTAAACAAGGCAATGCCTTTAAACAACTGAGGCCTAGATAGTTTGTCTGTTGTCAAGTCAGTTAAAGGGGTTAGGGAACTCGAAGGGAAAAAGTGCTTTCGGTGCAGGGGAGCAGGGGAGCAGGGGAGATGAGGGGGATGAGGGAGATAAGGGGGATGAGGGGGATGAGGGAGATGAGAAAAATAACTCTTAACTCCTAACTCTTAACTCCTAACTCCTAACTCCTAACTCCTAACTCTTAACTCTTAACTCTTAACTCCTAACTTCTAACTCCTAACTCCTGCCTCCTGCCTTCTTCACTTTTTACCTTCTACTGTACCTAAACTCGGCCTCGGAGAAACTGTGCCATTTCGTTAGGAGTTGGTGACATTTCTAAAGCTGTTTCTTCCGTAATCCGTCCTTCTTGGTAGAGGTCGAGTAGTGACTGATTCATGGTAATCATGCCATCAAAACTGGCTTGCTTCATCAGTTCGGTGATTTCATCATACTTACCATCTTTGATCCATTCTTTGATAGCCTCGGTGTTGATCAGGATATCGTGGAAAGCAGCCCTCTTGCCATCGGTTGTGCGACACAAACCTTGAGCAATCACTGCCACTAAAGATTCAGAAATTGCTACTCGCATTGCATCCTGTTCTTCACCTGAGTACAAATTGAGTATCCGTTCAATGGTTTTCACAGCGCTATTGGTGTGCAGGGTTCCCATTACTAAGTGACCAGTTTGAGCGGCTTTCAATGCGGTGTTGACTGTTTCCTTATCCCGCATTTCCCCCACTAGAATCAAATCTGGATCTTCCCGCAAAGCTGCTTTTAAAGCATTGTCAAATTTCCGGGTGTGCATTCCGACTTCCCTTTGCTTAACTAGAGACTTGCGGCTTTGGTGAACAAATTCTATAGGGTCTTCAATGGTGATGATATGCTTAGCCATCTCTTTATTGATATAGTCAATCATCGCCGCCATTGTTGTGGATTTACCAGAACCAGTCGGCCCAGTCACCAAAATCAAACCTTTGTGATAGTGACAAATATCCCGAAAAACTGAGGGTAATCTCAACTGTTCCATAGTCAAGATTTTCAGCGGAATCAACCGTAGCACCATTGCATGGCCTTTGAGAGAGCCGAAAACATTAATCCGCACGCGAGCAAATTCATATTGAGTTGCTCCATCAAATTCTAAGTATTCTTCAAAGCGCTGAATTTCAGCTTCTGTCAACACCTCCCGCAACCAACTCATAAAGGTTTCGTGATTGGTTTCTGGATAATCAGTTGTCTGAATTTCTCCTCGGTTGCGGAAGCGAGGTATTTCACCTACACCCAGATGAACATCAGAATAACCCTGGTCGTAAGCTTCTCTAATTATCTGCGCTAAAGTTAACCCCGAACTCCTATTTTTGGTTGTAACAGAACTAGGCATTGGTGGTGGAGTACCCGGACGATGAGCGCCAGCAGGTGCAGACATGGGGGGAGGTGGTGGATTGATATTTCTATTCATTGACCCCATATCCAATGTTTGTGTAGTCTGGCGCTGTGTTGCCATCAACGATGGTGGTGGTGGCGGTATGGGGGGCGCATTATGGGGAGCAGTAGGATTGGAATTCGATGGATGCTGTGTTTCTGTCATATTTCTTTAAAATTTGGCATTCATAAACTTGAACAATGAAAAGTCTCTACTGGCAACCTCTAGAGCGCTAGGAGACAGAATTGTGACTGTCTTTTTGCCCATTATTTCAAAGCAAAGGTCAGCTATGTTTTATGATTGATGTTTGTATATTTTTTTTCTATAATCCAAGCTATTTGAACCTACGGTTAAAAATGATGCTTACCCTAACTTGTTTAGCACACTGCATTACTTTTACGGCTTCAGAATTTTTACTATTGTTAAATGTATTTAAAATATCTAGTATAAGGTTGTAAATACTTTATTTTGTTAAATGAGAAAATTTGCGTAGCCATTGAGATAACTTGCTAGCAAATAAACAGCAAAATTATTAGCAGATAATTTGTTGAGGCTGATCTGGGAATTATGAGAAAGACAGACAGTTTTTATAAGAAGTGTTAAGCATAATCCCAGTCAAGAATTTGAAATGCATATTGGCAGCGAATGCACTTTCCCTTCTACTCCTTAAGATAGATACTGAAAAACTGTTTTATGGCTAACTGTGAACTTGACTTTACATTCATAATTACAAAAAATTAACTGTAAACTTTAGTAACTAAATGCTCATTTTACCAATAGGGTTTTATATACTGAATTTCACTGAAACAATTCAGTTAGCTCGCTACAAGCGAAAACTGAAATAAAATTTTGCTGTGTAATTTAGGAGGAAAAGTCATGGTTTCGGCTCAGAGCTCTAATCTAGGTAAGACCTACTCCTTGTTGATGGTCAAAAGCTTTTTAATCTGGACTTTCACCTTGGCAGTATGCTTGTTGGTTGTCGGTTTTCCATTAGTGGTGTTGATGGCTACGGTTGGATGTCTGTTGTCGATTGTGCTGCAATCTGTAATGCCTGTTAGTGCTGTTTTACTTGTAGCAGGTGCTTTAATTATGTTTAATGTCATGGCAGTAGCGATCGCTGCTGGGGTGCTGACATTGAAAGGTGTGCATCCAAGTGATGTGAAATGGTTAAGTTGGCTGCATGGAGAAGCAGAACAAGCGCAGACCACTGTCTACGCTGCTTGCCCTTTAACTTGTGATATCAAACTATAGTTCATACCGCTAAATTCGACAAACAGCGCATCTGCCCGGTCAAGCCGGGTTTTTTCATGCTTTTTTGCCAGTTGTTAGTTGTTAGTTGTCAGTTGTTGTTTGTAATGATTAACTAATGACTATTGACTATTGACTATTGACTAATGACTAATCAAAAACGAGTTTATATTATCTTGGGTACACGTCCGGAAGCGATTAAATTAGCTCCGGTGATTCAAGTTTTTCAAAAATCAAGTGACTTCGAGTCGCAAGTCATTTTAACTGGACAGCACCGCGAGATGGTTGAACAAGTGATGCAGCTGTTTAACCTCAAAGCAGATCATGACTTAGAAATTATGCAGCGTCAGCAATCTTTAAGCGATATTACTTGTCGCAGTTTGCTAGGCTTAGAAGCATTATTTCAAGAGAGTAAGCCAGATTTAGTCATAGTGCAGGGAGATACTACTACAGCTTTTGGGGCAACTTTAGCAGCTTTTTATCACAAAATTCCTGTAGGACATGTAGAAGCAGGATTGAGAACTGATGACTTATTCAATCCTTATCCTGAAGAAGCTAATCGAAGACTAATTTCTCAACTTACACAATTACACTTTGCACCAACTGGCTTGGCTGTGGAAAATTTGCAGCGTTCTGGTGTGTTGGGGGAAATTCACCTGACGGGTAACACAGTAATTGATGCACTATTAAATGTAGCTGCAACTCAACCAGCCTGTAATGTGCCTGGTTTAAATTGGGATGCGTATCGCACCTTGTTAGTAACAGTCCATCGGCGAGAGAATTGGGGAGAACCACTACAAGCGATCGCTCAAGGATTTCTGCAAATATTAGAAAAGTTCCCCGATACAGCCTTGCTTTTACCATTACACCGCAATCCTACAGTACGAGAACCGCTGCAAGCACTTTTAGGCAATCATCCACGAGTCTTTTTGACAGAACCCTTAGATTATGCCGAACTAGTTGGTGCAATTGGGCGATCGCATTTTTTACTCACTGATTCTGGTGGTTTACAAGAAGAAGCACCCAGCCTAGGAAAACCAGTGCTAGTTCTCAGAGAAACTACAGAAAGACCAGAAGCAGTCAGTGCAGGTACAGCTAAACTTGTAGGAACCACCACCGAGAATATTGTTGCAGCTGCAACACAGTTGCTGAGTAATCCCCAAGCCTATGAAGCAATGGCTAACGCAATTAATCCTTTTGGGGATGGTCATGCAGCAGAGCGGATATTGCAAATTGTAAAGAATTATTTAGGGGTTTTGCCAATGAACGGATAGGGAGGTTGGGAGATAAGGAGATAGGAAGATAGAGCGACAAGGTGTAATTTCTTCCTCATCTTCCTCATCTTCCTCATCTTCCTGATTTTCCCTATCTTCCTAATAAAAGATTTCGAGTTTGAGGGCCAACTACGCCATCTACAAGTAATCCATTACGCGCTTGAAAGTCTCGCACTCGGCTAGCAGTGACAGAACCATAATATCCCGTGGGTTGAATACCTAGAGCTGTTTGCACTTGTGAAACAGCTGGGCCTGTGGAACCAATGGTTAGAGTAATGGAACCGCCAACGCCAGGACGAGGATTTGAGCCGCTATTTCTTAATAACAGTCTTCGAGTTTCAGGCCCAGCCACACCATCTGCAAGTAATCCATTACGCGCTTGAAAGTCTCGCACTCGACTAGCAGTGACAGAACCATAATATCCTGTGGGTTGGATACCTAGCGCTCTTTGAACTTGTGAAACAGCTGGGCCTCTAGAACCAATAGTTAAAGTAATGGGGCCGCCAACGCCGCCAGATGTATTAGTATTACCGGAATTATATTTACCACTAATCCATCTTTGGGAAACATATCTACCTGGAGCCAGTCTAGCAAAACCGTTTTGAGTTCCTGTAATTCGTGGAAGTCCAGCGCCATTTGGAAGACAATCCACAACTCGGTAAGCGGTGCTTGGGCCAGTGCGAACACTTAGACAACTGCCATTGGTAGATACATATGCTGCCGAAGCTGACTGAGCCTGAGTGACAGCGGCAAACAATACACTGATACCAGCGAAAGCTAACCAAGCAGAAGATTTAAAAATTTGATGGGAACTCAATTGAAGCTTGGGGAGATTATATTCAGTATATTCTGCCTGTCCAGTTGCCTCTTGGTTAGCAATCAGCATGAGGGAATGAGCAAGATATTCCATGATGAACACCTTTGTATAAAAAATTTAGTTGTTTTAGAGAAAATGCAAGCATTTTCTCTAAATTTAGTTTTTCTGTATCTTAGGTTACGGATAATCATAGAGCGTTTTTACTGGTAGCCGAATAAAAAAATAATAAAATTAGCAAATTGTCAAAGGGACTGGGGACTGGGGATTGGGCAATGGGTTATCAATTGAAAAATCATGGTAGAGACGATTCGCCGAATCGTCTCTACTTTAACCCCCCAAATTTTGAATGGGAGCAACGCTTCGGAAAGTGAGGTGGCAGAGCTGGGGGGGCTGGGGAGGCTGGGGAGGCTGGGGAAGAGAAGAAATTAAGTGGATTTAGTATAGTTTTAGTAGCAAAAAGTACGATTTTTTCTTTTTTCTCCCCCAGCTTCCCCCGCTTAAGAGCGCTCGTTTCACGACGATTTCAGAAAATCGCGTTGCTCCCATTTTGAATTATCCCAGTACCCAGTACCCAGTCCCCAGTCCCAAAGTGTCAGTCCCTTTTACTATCGATTTAAAGTATAAAAATTATCAGATCTCAATTGATTACCGTTTCGCCAGACTTCAACCTTTTCAGGGCTGACTAAATAAGAAAAACTACCATTAACTGCTTCATATCTACCTTTACCAATATTCCAAGCAGGAAGTTTGACAGGCTTACTTGGGTTTTGTTTCAACTGACCAACATAAAATAATTGCCCATTTTCGTCACAGACTTTGACACGAACGCTTGCTGTTTCACCTGCAATAACTGTGACACCACTGCATCCAATATTAGTGCTGATAGGTGCAAAACTCACTGGAATTGGTTGTGTAGTAGAAACTTGCTTGACTGTTGGTGGTAGTGAAGCGACATGGTTGAGCTTACTTGCTTGGCGATTTCCAGAAATAGAAGTGGCTATTTGCTGTGGAGGTACTTTGCCTGCGATTGGAGAAGACAATAAGCCAAGAGGATCAACTGCTAAGCGGCTATTTGGATGAAATTCAAAATGCAGATGCGATGCAGTACTATTGCCTGTACTTCCCATCTCAGCAATAATTTGACCTTGATTGACCTGTTGACCTTTGCTCACCAATAAACGGCGGTTGTGACCGTAAACTGTGATACTTCCATCAGGATGTTCAATAGTGATGGCATTGCCTAGTCCCCAGTCATCCCAACCTGCTTGGATAACTGTACCAGAGGCGGCAGCAACAATGGGAGTACCCAATGCTCCTGCAATATCAATTCCTTCATGTTTATATTTGCGGAAGCCTTGAGAAATAATACCTTGAGTTGGCCAAATCAATCCGGAGGAAGGAATAGGTGTTTGTTGAGTTGGGGAATTTTCTGCTACTTGAGTTAAAGCTGAAGTATTTATACTGACTAAAGTAGTTAATGATATTGAGCCAATTAAGCCATAAGTACAGAATCGACAAACATTAGCTTTTTTCATGAGTTGCAAAGTTATTCAAGCAAGGATTCAGCAGCAATAGTAGATTTATACCCATTTTTTGTGAACTTGTACTTAAAGGACTTCCAAGTGTGTTCACAGTCATCAGTCATCAGCCATCAGTCAACAACTTTAACCGACATAATTTATTTTTTGGAGTTCCCTTAGTCAGAGATTACCCAAAAATGACTAACAAGCTTAATTTAACTAAAACTTACGCAAAAAAACTCTCAAACCCTCATCCCTCCGTGTCCTCTGCGTCCTCTGCGGTTCGTTCTTCCGTTACCTGTGCGTAAGTCCTGTTAACGAACCGCCCTTCGGGTTCAGCAGTGACGCTCGAAGACTCGCTAACGCAATCGACGCAAAGCGCCAAGACTGCGACTGCTTCACCAAGTCGCCAAGAACGCCAAGAATTCCTAGAGTGTGCATAAGTCCTATTAGTCTTTAATTAAGATAATTTGGGTGTACAACCTTGCATACAAGCTAATTTATGGTAAATCAGACATACACAGTTGAGGTGTTAGTTGTTGGCGGAGGAACTGGAGGTACTGCTGCTGCTATCCAAGCGGCGCGACGGGGAGCTAAAACTATCTTAGTGAGTGAATTTCCTTGGTTGGGGGGAATGCTGACTAGTGCTGGCGTGTCTGCACCTGATGGTAATGAATTGGCTGCTTTTCAAACTGGGTTATGGGGTGAGTTTTTGCGAGAATTGCGACACCGACAGCCAGGAGGGTTAGATAACAGCTGGGTAAGCTTTTTCAGTTACGATCCGCGTATTGGCGCAAAGATTTTTGCAGATTGGGTAGAGGATTTGCCAAATCTGCAATGGATTTCTGGACGAGTACCTTTAGAGGTTTTAAAACAAGAAAATTATGTGACTGGCGTTCGCTTTGCTGATTTTACTGTGGAAGCCAAGATGATTCTGGATGGTACAGAATTAGGAGATTTATTGGCTTTGGCAGAAATTCCTTACCGCTGGGGTTGGGAATTGCAATCTGAATGGAAAGAACCCAGCGCACCAGTTGCTTTTAATTCTGTTACAGATAGATATCCAGTACAAGCGCCCACTTGGGTGGTGATTATGCAAGATTTTGGTGAAGCGATCGCACCAGAAATTCCTGCTGCTCCCAATTACAATTCATCGCTGTTTGTCGGTGCTTGGGATAATTATGGAGCAGAGCAGTTTTTCAACTATGGGCGCTTAAGCGAAAATTTATTCATGATTAATTGGCCCATCTACGGTAATGACTACGCTGAAGGAGTAGGGCGATTAATAGAGTCAGAGGTAGCTAAAGCTGAGTTTCTGCAAGAATGTCGCTGGCATAGCCAAAATTTTGCCCATTTTATTCAAAATCAACTGGGTTGTCGCTATGGTTTGGCTGAGGGTGTTTTTCCCTTTGCTCCTACTGCTTTTGCACTGCATCCCTACTACCGTGAAAGTCGCCGTTTAGTTGGACTAACTACCGTCCGAGAACAGGATATTTTACCAGTGGCGGGGGGTCAGGTGGCATCTATTTATCCAGATACTATTGGTATTGGTAATTACGCCAATGATCACCATTATCCTGGCTTCAATTTGCCACTGCAACCTAAATCTATTCGCTGGGGTGGACGCTGGACTGGGACTCCTTTCACTATTCCCTACCGATGTTTGATTCCAGCGACAACAGATAATTTATTGGTTTGTGAAAAGAATATTTCTGTCTCCCATATTGCCAACGGCGCGACGAGATTGCAACCTGTGGTGATGGGTATTGGTCAAGCGGCGGGAATGGCGGCGGCTATGTGTGTAGAGTTGGGTATTCAGCCTAGAGATTTACCTGTAAGAGCGCTACAAAAAGCTTTATTGCAAGATTTGACATCGCCTGCGGCGATCGTACCTTTATTTAATTTAGATTTACTACCCAATCAGCCGCAATGGCTGGACTGGCAACTTTATTATTTAGATAACCCGGAAGCTTATCCACTCAGTGGCTATTTCCCAGGTGCATGTTTGAATAAGTACTATGACTCTGATAGTAATGATTTTACAGGCATTTTTCAACGTCCGAATCAGCAGGATTACAAATTCACGATCGCGACACCAGCCGCCTATCAAGGACAAGTTTGGCAGCTTGTGACTTTGCGATCGCACATAAACCATGGTCTAGAAGCTGCTGTTGATGGACAACTACTTACTGTTCGAGGTCGTCTGAATTATTCTGGTAATTGGTTATTGGTTGAAGACGTTAGCAAGTAAAGTACCTATTTTTATTGTCTTTGTGGTTCAAAAATCAATTTGATGAACCACAAAGACACCAAGACACAAAGAAGATTTTACAGCTGACTTCCCCAATTACGAATTACGAATTACGAATTACGAATTACGAATTACGAATTACGAATTACGAATTACGAATTACGAATTACGAATTACGAATTACGAATTACGAATTACGAATTACGAATTACGAATTACGAATTAGCTGTGTTTTTCTTTTGACCTTGGATACCGTTGAGGAATATTGGCACAAACTTCTCTATAAATGCCTGTGGGTCACGTTGCCAAGCTTTCTGTGCAGCCTGAATTCTAGTAAACTGCAATTCTGGTGCAAGCAAGCTTTGGGGTAAGCGTTCCATTAAGTACTTGGGACGTTCCCAAACTGGCATTGTGTTTGCTATTTCTACTAAGTTATTGACTCGCCGCAGTTCTGCACCTGCTGTGAAATCTACTCCTGCTTCAAATGCTGCCTGTTCAATTGCAGCATATTTTTGCTTGGCTTGCTCTACTTTTTGTCGGTGTTCTGGACTCTTATCTGCTATTTTTGCTAACCAGCGGTTACCCCAACTGACGTGTCCTGCTTCTTCTGGCAGAATTTTTTCAATGGTTTGGCGTATTTTAATGTTTTCTTCGGTTTGTGGCGCTTGTTTGAGGGCGTAAATGTGGGCTGAAAAGTACTCACAACCCCGTTTTTCGGTGATGTTAATTGATGCAAGGGCAGCAATTAAACCGTCTTCTAGGTTACTTTTTGAGTTGTACTTATCTTTGTCGAGTAACCGATCAAATTCATCAATATAAGAAATTCCAGGGGGGGTTCCTAAATCACCTCCGAGATCGATGAGTAAATCAGTTAGCCACATAGCATGGCGAGCTTCATCGGCGATGTGATGGGATAAATCCCTTATTAGTTCTCTTGGTTGTCCGTCGAGTGCTTCAATTACCTCTGTCAAGTCTTTACAACTGTGTTGCTCATTGTAGCGGTAGCGGTTGAGGGTAATTAGATGCAGTTCGCGATCGCTGATGACATGTTTCATCATGTCTCTCGCGCCGAAACTATTTTGAAATTTACGTGGATAAATAACTGTCATAACTTTTGTTGAGTCAAGTTAAGTAATTTGTTTATAAGTTAACTTAGATTGTTACAAATTGTGTATTTGTACGATCCCAGTTTGGATAAACATAACCTGTAAGTTCATGCCTTGTATAGGTTTATCTGAATTAACGAAGAGATTTATGCAAAGAGTACAAATAGCTTTACATTTCTTAACTTTTTACACTATTAGTACCGACTTTTTTGGTATTAAATTAGAAATATAAATTTTTGTAAATAAAATAGTATTTTGTAACTTTAGCTACAGAATTTTGCTAAGATAGTCATATCAAAGATAGCTCACTAAATATATATAACTAAAACGATAGGAGGACTGTGTTATGTCTATTGAAGAAAAATCTCGTGCGTTAATGGTACGTCAATATCACCAAGTGAAAAATCGTCAGCAATCAATGATGATGCGTGCTGCACAAGAACTCGGTCTTCCTGAAGAAGCATCACATTACTGGAACCCAATTCAAGGGAAGATAGATCCTACTACACGGATGATTTATGGCAGCAGTCATGTGGCTATGAGTTAAGCATGAAAAACTCCACGCTACTTGCGGGGTGGAGTTTTTGGGCATGGGGAATAGGGCATAGGGCATTGGTGACTCTTCCCCATGCCCCAAGCGACGGGGCGACTATCCACCCACAAGGGGATGGAGTTTCCCGTTGCTTTCAATAAAAAAGCCACCCTATCAGGTGGCTGAATTTATACTCTTAGATACAGCTATTAATTTGGAGCATTCCAATTTTGCAAAAATGCTGGATGGCTAGGACTCCTAGCTACAATTGTCAAAGTCTGCCTATTCTTCGCAAAACTGAAGGGTAGGCGGATTTTTTTTGTGTAGCGTGAGACTCCAGGCAAAGAGGCAATTGACACATTTGGAATCCTCCCTATTAATTAAGCATCGTAATACAGGTAAAATTCGTAGGGATGAGGACGTAGCTGCAAAGGCTTGACTTCATTAGCTAGCTTATAGTCAATCCAATTTTCGATGAAG
Source organism: Nostoc sp. NIES-4103 (assembly GCF_002368335.1). Lineage (GTDB taxonomy): Bacteria > Cyanobacteriota > Cyanobacteriia > Cyanobacteriales > Nostocaceae > Amazonocrinis. The sequence goes on from NZ_AP018288.1 coordinate 5,253,099, forward strand.
TCTTCTGTGAATACGCCTGATTCTGTCAAGAAAGCGTGATCCTTTTCTAGTGCTTCTAATGCCAGTTCCAGAGAACCCGGAGTGGAAGGAACTTTCGCTAGTTCTTCTGGGGAAAGTTCATAGATATTTTTATCTAAGGGTTCACCAGGATGAATTTTGTTCTTGATGCCATCGATACCAGCACAAAGCATGGCAGCAAATGCCAAGTAGGGGTTAGAAGTAGCATCTGGACAACGGAACTCTAAACGCTTGGCTTTGGGGTTATCGCCAGACAGAGGAATCCGGATAGAAGCAGAACGGTTACCTTGGGAGTAAGCTAAGTTCACTGGTGCTTCATAACCAGGCACTAGGCGCTTGTAAGAGTTGGTACTGGGATTAGTGATTCCTAATAGCGCTGGTGCATGTTTGAGCAGACCACCAATGTAATACAATGCTGTTTCACTCAAACCAGCATACTGATTGCCTGCAAACAGAGGTTGACCATCTTTCCAGATGGACTGGTGAGTGTGCATCCCCGAACCGTTATCACCAAACAATGGCTTGGGCATAAAGGTAACGGTTTTACCATATTTCCAAGCTACGTTCTTGATCACGTATTTGTAAATCAACAGCCAGTCTGCTGCTTCGATTAACTTACCGAAGCGGAAACCCAATTCGCACTGACCGCCGGTGGCTACTTCATGGTGGTGCTTTTCAATAGGCACACCTAATTTTGCCATCGTCAACAGCATTTCTGTACGGATATCTTGGAGAGAATCCGTTGGTGCAACTGGGAAGTAACCTTCTTTGAAGCGTGGTTTGTAACCTAGGTTTGGGCCTTCTTCTTTACCGGAATTCCAACGACCTTCTATAGAGTCTACGTGGTAGTAGCCTTCGTTGGCGGTTTGGTCAAAGCGAACATTATCAAAGATGAAAAATTCAGCTTCAGGGCCAAAGAATACTGTGTCACCGATACCAGTGGAAACTAAGTAGTCTACTGCTTTTTGGGCAATAACCCTTGGGCAACGGTCGTACCATTCACCTGTACGTGGTTCCTTAATGCTACAAACAATACTTAGAGTTGGCACTTCCATGAACGGATCGATCCAGGCAGTGTTAGGGTCGAGTACCATCGTCATGTCCGATTCGTTGATCGCTTTCCAACCCCGGATGCTGGAACCGTCAAAAGGCACGCCATCAGTGAATGAACTCTCATCGATTTGGTTGTGGTACAGAGTCAGGTGCTGCCAAGTTCCTGGTATATCGATGAATTTCAGATCAATCAGCTCAATTTTCTCATCTTGAATTTTTTTCAAGATTTCTTGTGGGGTTGTCATTGTTACTCCTTCTCTACCAATTTCCTAAAGTAATACTAGAATCTGCCAAAGCATTCTAACCCTGTTGATCTGAACCCAGTCGTGACACACCTGAAATATCGTAATTTCTAAACATTAAGTAATTTTGTAGCCTTTGTTACAGAATCTCTGGTTTACAGCTTATATTAACCTTTTCCCAGTCATCTGTACAAAACAGTAAAGTTCATCTCATAGGGGGGCAACTTTGGCATAGAATCCTTAAGTAGCAGATGATTGTTTTTGTGCCGAATCTATTTTAAATAGCACAAAAATTTCTTGGTGCGTAAGTGCAACCAAATTAATATCAAACCATAGATAGCAACGATTGGGAGAAGAAGGAATGCGCGATGCAGTCACAAGCTTAATTAAGAATTATGACGTAGCAGGACGGTATTTTGATCGGAATGCGATCGACACTCTTAAATCATATTTTGATAGTGGTACAGCCCGTGTACAAGCAGCAGCGGCAATCAACTCGAATGCAGCTGGACTCGTTAAGCAGGCTGGTTTGAAGTTATTTGATGAATTGCCAGAATTGATTCGTCCTGGTGGAAATGCTTATACGACTCGTCGTTATGCAGCTTGTCTACGGGATATGGACTACTACCTGCGCTATGCTACCTATGCTTTAGTTGCTGGCAATACGAATGTGTTAGATGAGCGAGTGCTGCAAGGGCTGCGGGAAACTTACAATTCTTTAAGTGTGCCGATTGGTCCTACAGTTCGTGGTATCCAAATCCTCAAGGAGTTAGTGAAAGAACAAGTTGCAGCTGCGGGTGTGACTGACACTGGCTTTGTGGATGAGCCATTTGATCATATCACTCGTGATTTAAGTGAGCAGGATATTTAGTATCACAAGGGTGATGACTGATGACTGTTGACTGAACTCGTCAGTGTATGTTAAGCGTCTTCTTTTTGTGAGGACGGTTAAAAGTCTGTTTGGGCATCTGTTAAGTTTTGTAATTATGTGAGCAATAAAGCGATCGCTTTTTGGTAGTCCTGGGAGCGATCGCTATTTTTGTTGGAGATGCTGTACTTTAAACCTGCGTCATACCATTTGGAATTTTAAATTTGAGATTTGAAACCAGCTAAGCCCACTCTGCCAAGGGTAGACACTATGCTTTTTGAAGGTCATCCAAGGAATTGTGACAGTGGTATCATTCTAAGCTGTTAAATGCAGCATCTTCAAAAGTCAAAAAATTAAATCAAATGCTAGTAATGATTGTGACTTTTGAGTTCCACAAATCAATTTGGTAACAGCTTATTCTCTGATACATAATAAAAATAACAACGTAAAAGTAATTTTACGGTAAAATACTTGCTTGATAAAGCATAGAGTTGTATTCTAAAATATGGTCTTTAACAAAAGCCTAAAAATACATAAATAAAGCTTACGCCTATTGTCATAAATGTTGAGTTAAAGCTGTCAATAGTCAATAGTCTAAAACAGCTTAATTTTAGATTATTAAATGTGGACTGTTAACAATCCTAACCTTTATTTAATGTGGTATTTGCGTAATTATGGGTAAACTACTACAGCAAAGAAAACATTGTTTTGATAATTGTGTAAGTATTTATTTAAATTTGTTATGTTTTGTTACTTTAACAAGTTTTAAAACATGACTTATTAATTGTTTAATCTTCATGCTGGCATATGGATATATTAATTATCTTGGCTGAAGTCAGCCTCGTAATCTTTGTTTTTCTATTATTAAATTGGCTACTGGGAAAATTTATCAAGTTATTGAATAAACTAGCGATATTCAAAACTGAAGAAAGGAGTATCAGAACACTACGCCGTAATATTACAGGGTTATTACTACTCACTTGTTTGCTGGCGTGTATTTTGATTGTTGGTGTTAATGGTTTTCTGCTCTATCGCGGTGAAAACCTCCAACAATATACACTCATGTGGATAGGTCGGATTCCATCGGGATTCTGGCAGAAAATAGCAATTGGAATAGCTCAAAGTGTTGGAACTTTGATAGCAGTGGCGCTAGTACTTAAATTCGTGGACTATGCACTCAAAGTTCTTAATATTCGTGCTAAGAACTTAGAAAAAAATACAGCCGACGATGAAAGTATAGATGCTTTTTTTAAAGACTTAAATCAAAGAATCAGCACTGGAATATGGCTTTGGGCTGTCATCTCCAGTACCCAGTTTCTCAACTTTCCAGCAGTGGTTGGGCAATATCTGTACATCGTACTGCGGATTTATTTAATTGTAGCTGTTGGGTTGCTCATACTCAAAGCAGTTGAGGCGGTAGTTGATAGCCTAGATGCTCTAAGTATAAGATACTCCAGCCCTGACAATCTCCTGAGATTCTACGATCGCCTCCGACACCTGATACCTTTTTTAAAGCGGTGTTTGGAATTCGTAATTTATGTCTGCATGGCAACATTAGTAGTCCAGCAAGTGCAGTTAATTGCTAATATTGCCAATCTGGGGCCGCGAATTATCAAAATTATTGGCATCATCTTCATAAGTCGTGTGTTGTTTGAGGTTGTCTACTTGTTTGTAGAAGAAATACTATTTCAAGAGCGGAATTTGACAGATGTGCAAAGAAGCAGACGCCTGACACTTGTTCCTCTTTTTCGGAGTTTCTTAAAATACTCAATTTATTTTACTGCGACAGTTTCCATTCTTTATACTTTAGACATCGATCCTACTCCCATACTTGCAGGCGCTGGAATTTTGGGGATAGCTGTAGGTTTTGGCGCACAGACATTAATCAACGATATCGTCTGTGGCTTCTTTATTTTATTTGAAAACTATTACTTAGTAGGTGACTATATCCAAGCGGGAAAATCTGAAGATAAAGTTGTTGAAGGTATTGTTGAGGCAATTGAACTTAGAACTACTAGAATCAGACATCCCAATGGGCAATTGCAGATTATTCGCAATGGTGATATTGGCTCAATTACCAATTACTCTAAACAGTATATCTATGCAGTAGTGGAAGTAGGTGTGCCTTTTGATGCCAACTTGGCCGATGTGTACAAATTAATTGAAGAAGTCGGACAGCAATTAAAAGCAAATGATTCAGATGTACTCGAAGCCACACAAGTAGATGGAGTAGAAAGCATAGGAGAGTCTAACTTGTTGCTGCGGACATTGACAAAGGTAAAACCAGGAAAACATCTTCAAATTCAACGGGTTCTGCGTAAGATTTTTACAGATACCTTAATCCGCGAAGGAATTACAATTCCTACTAGTGCTGAAGGTTAATATTTTGAAACCCGCCCCTACTTGAATATTAGGATGTCAACCAAGCTATACTAATGGGTAATGAAGACATGCTAAAAAGAGTTTGATAGGGTCTGTTGACAGCAAATTATTCTAAACTGATATGTTAATCAGTTAATCACCAAATCCTTGTCAAACTTGGAGTTACAGCACATTTGATATAAATGAGGTACACAGGGGCGGGCAGGATGCCAGCCCCACAAGATTTATCATATTAAGATGTGTACTTCATTTACTTGCAAACTGCTGTAATTGGTTAAACAACGACTCGACACTCTATTAGTAGAGTTAAATTTATGTACTTCCCGCGCTTTAGCACAACGGCTGATTCAGGCGGGGGAAGTCACAGTTAATGACCAGGTAGTTGATAAGCCTGGTACAGAAGTTGATATTTCGGCTGTAATAAAAATTAAAGAGCGATCGCGTTTTGTTTCCAGAGGCGGAGAGAAACTCGCCAAAGCTTTGGAATTGTTCGCTATTCCTACCGCTGAACGCGTTTGTTTAGATGGTGGTATTTCGACGGGTGGCTTTACCGATTGCTTACTACAAGCTGGGGCAAAACTAGTTTATGGTATTGATGTCGGTTACGGACAAGTTGATTGGCGGCTGCGAAATGACCCGCGGGTGATTTTGCGGGAACGGACTAATTTACGTCATCTTGCACCCGCAGAACTTTATGGTGCAGGTGATCCGATTCCCGACTTGGCAGTGATGGATGTATCGTTTATTTCCTTAACTAAGATTTTACCCGCTGTGTGGCAGCTGACTCAACCTAGCCGAGATGCAGTTTTGTTAGTCAAGCCACAGTTTGAAGTGGGAAAATCGCGTGTAGGCAAAAAAGGTGTGGTGCGTGACCCTAAAGACCATGCTGATGCTATTTTCCAGGTTTTGCAAACTGCTTGGGAATTAGGATGGAAATACAAAGGCTTAACTTGGTCGCCAATTACAGGGCCTGCTGGTAATATCGAATATCTCTTATGGCTGGGAATGGAAAGTGAAACTCCACCGCCTGATTTAGAGATGATTCAGCAAATCACAAAATTAGCAACTGCTGAGTTTCGTTCTTATTGTTGACTGATGACTGATATCAAGTCCGGTTAATTAGTTATGATTCCCATAGTCATTGCACCCCACCACGCCAGATGCAACAAGAGCGGCTCGCCGCCCAACGCACTGGCTCCCTAACCCCTCCCCGCGTGCGGGGAGGGGAAACAAAGCATAGCTTTGGTGGGGTGGGGTTCTTATGGTTTAATAAGTAATCAAGCGGACATGATATGGCGGACATGATATGACTAATAACTGATGACTGTCAGCCGTCATCAGTTATTAGTCAACAACTAACAATTAATTAAACATCGTAGACCAAACACTCTACAGCTTCTGGATGTGTGTCACAATAGCTTTCTAGAGAGGTTTTGCGCTGTTTTGCTTGCTGTTGATGTGATTTTTCGGCTTGTAATTCTTCTACAATATCCCAAGCAACAGCGCAGCCAGCAGAATTATCACCATCTAGTTCGCAGGTTTGACGAGCTTCATCAATAGCTTCTGAAATGGTTTGCTCAAGAGTTTTAGTCCCAGAGTTTACAGCAGCTTGGACTAAGCCTAGAGTTGTCATGAATTTCTACCTTTTTGAGTGAGATAAACTTTATCCTTTTCTTATGTTGCATCTCAAATTAGGAATTTCGGGCAATTATCAGGAGAATTTGATAGAAGTTGATGAACCATCATAACTAGTAACAATTAGGAAAGTATTTTTATTTATTCTCAATACTCTATTCCTAATTCTTGTTGCAGCCGATACAGAATTGTATTGTGATCAACTTGAGAGAGAATTTCTGCAATTACGGTACTGGCACCTAATTGTCCCCAAGTGCAGCCTTTTTCTAGATATACTTGGGCGGCTTTACCTACAGAGTAAGCCCCATAGGCGGCGATACCTGCTTGAGCGATCGCACCACCAGCATAGGCAGTAATATTGGTAGGATTGTCACCACTGGCTAAAGCAGCTGTACTCTTGCCCAAACCTAATAAAAAACTACTACCTAACTCACTCAGTAGTAAGCCACCAGAACTGAATAAAATCGTTTTTAAAATTTTACTAGCTTCATAGCTAGTCATGGGCAAACCATATAATCGTGCTAAAGAGCGAATTAAAGCTAAATCTGCAACTGTTCCGCCCAAAATATCCAAAAAGGCAATAGGATTGAGCATTACAGCCAAAGCCTTGTATTTAGTAAATTGCCAGATGATATCTTCAGCTTCTTCTTCGCGTAAATCGATGGTTTTTTGAGCGATCGCGGCTTCTGCATCTCGTGCTTGAATCAGTGCGTTTAAAGCCAGAAGCGATCGCCCCTCCCGATTGAGAATATTCAAAATTGTCTGCTGGAGTTCTTCTACTTGAGTTGGTGGTGTTTCCCATTCGTAACTCACACTACCATCAGCCCACTCAACCCGCACTTCCATTGGTGCTGGTTCCGCCGCCACCATAACAATTTCATCAGGTAGCAGAGGTTTAGCTGCATAACCTGCACCCAATTCTTGTAAATTTTTGTAAATCGCTGCCCGGTCTACATCTGGATATAAATCTATTTTGTTAAACACCAAAATCAGCGGTTTTTGTGCTTGTCGCAATTCCAGCAAGGCTTGATATTCGGTGCGGGTGATATCACCAGATACAACAAACAAAATTAAATCCGCCTGACGCGCCACTTCTCGCGCCATTTGCGCCCGTGATTCCCCTTCAATTTCATCTAAACCAGGAGTATCAATTAACTCTACCTGTACTTTACCCCCTGGTTGCCACCGCACCGAACGCGGCCATTGAGTGACACCATTCAAAGGCCCAGTTTGCAGAATTTTATCTCCTAGTAAGGCATTTAATACCGCTGATTTGCCACGACTCACCAAACCAAAAGCTGCAATTCTAATCACATTAGAGTCGAGTTTGTTGAGTGTAGCACTCAAAGCTTCTAATTCTGGTTTAACCAAACCTGCTAATTCTGGGTTCGATGAAAATTGTCCAGACTTGCGAAGATATCCATACCAGGATAGCGCTTGTCTGAGACTGGCGCGGGCGCGGTTTAAGTGAGTTTCTTGCAGATTACGATAACCTGACATAATATCAATACTTTTGGCGATTATATTTTATAAAATGCTCGTTTAATGCTCAAAATGATAATTTTCCGTGTCTGAATGGCAAGTTGAAGTATTGCGTTTATCCCAAATGACAAGCTCAATTGATGGTCACTTTCATTATCTCTCTTTGAGTTATCCTAAGTTTTACAGAAAGTTGGTGGTTTATCCCACTCCTAAAAGGGGTGGAATGAACCATTACATGAAAAACTAGTGGTCTATCGCATTAATTTTGCTGAGTAAACTCAAATCAATTTTTCTTTGTTTTCCTCTTTCTTAGCGTTCTTTGTGTCCTTTGCGGTTCGTTTTTTTGCCTCTCATAATTAATGCGATGAACCACTAGTGGTCTATCTCACTAATTCTGATGACCACGAGATCCCCGACTTCTTCAAGAAGTCGGGGATCTGACCACCCTGACTTATCAAAATGAATGCGGTGAACCACTAGTACTCTGGCAAGTCATCTTTGCTAGGTAAACCAAGTTTTAGAATCTCTGTTTTTGTCCTCCTCTGCGTTCTCTGCGCCTCTGTGGTTCGTTCCTTCACCCATCAAACTTCCCTTGCCAGACTACTAGACCCCAACGCACTGGCTTGTCTTTGCGTGAGATAAAAAGTTGTCATATGTGCCTGTTTTCTAACTCTTGCCAAACACAGCACCGAGGGAACGTGCTATATTTTGCGGTTGCATGGCATCCATTGCAGCGGTGGGTTCGTAGCCACAGTGCATCATGCAATCTGCACACTTGGGATTACCACTAGCACGACCGTATTCACTCCAGTTAGTCTTTTCTAGTAGTTCTTTAAAGGTGGCATAATAACCTTCACCCAACAGATAACAAGGTTTTTGCCAACCAAGAACGCTGTAACAAGGGCTACCCCAAGGCGTACATTCATAGTCTTTCTCACCAATGAGAAAATCTAGGAATAAGGGATTGTGATTGAAATTCCAGTTTTTCGTACCAGCTTTGTATGGTGCTAAAATTTCCCGGAAGAGGGCGCGGGTTTGTTCGCGTTTGAGAAAATGATCCTGATCTGGTGCCCATTCATAACTGTAGCCAGGAGAAATCATCATCCCATCAGTATTTAATGTTTCCAAGAAGTCAAAAAACTCTTGGGTTTCTTTGGGATTGCAACCTTCAAAAATAGTAGTGTTAGTGGTGACACGAAAGCCTTTAGCTTTGGCTGCACGAATAGCTTGCACAGCAATATCAAAAACGCCTTTGCGGTCTACACATTTATCATGCCACTCTCGCATCCCATCTAAATGCACGCTAAAAGTCAGATATGGCGAAGGTTGAAACTTATGCAAGCTTTTTTCTAACAACAAACCATTGGTACACAAGTAAATATACTTCTTGCGTTCAACTAAGCCCCGGACAATTTCATCAATTTGGGGATGTAGCAGAGGTTCTCCCCCAGGAATTGAAACAACAGGTGCGCCGCACTCTTCCACGGCGGCAAAACACTGTTCTGGGGTGAGGTTTTGTTTGAGAATTTCCGTTGGATGCTGAATTTTACCACAACCGCTACAAGCCAGATTACACCGAAACAAAGGTTCTAACATCAAGACAAGGGGGAAGCGCTTGCGCCCCAAAAGACGCTGAGTCACTAAATACTTCCCAATATCCATAGCTTGTTGTAAATTAATCGCCATTTTTCCGATCGCTCCTCAGTTGTATATCAAAATACCATCAACTGGTCGCGGCGAGGAGTCCCCCACTATACATAAAAGTTGGTGGGGGACTCCTCGCTGCTGTTGGTACTGGGTACTGGGGACTGGGGACTGGGAAAAAGTTTTTTAAAATTTGGTGAGCCAGTACGGTCTTGGGGGTTTCCCCCATGAGTAACTGGCGAACCCGTAAGGGTGGTTGGTAATGAGCAACCACCATAATATGAGCGATTTGGCACCCAATCCCTAATCCCTAATCCCCAGCCCCCAGTCCCTTTATTTTTCATTTGATATAACCCCCACAGACAAACCAATTTGCAGCATCTTTGAGTGCTGTTTCTAGGGAAGACTGAGGCAAACCTAGCTCTCTTATAGCCTTTGAGGCATCATAGTACATGGGTTGCAAAGCCATACGCACACCCTCTAAAGGCACTGATGGCGATTTACCCAACGGTGCAAGAATCTTTTCATCAACCCAGGCCACACTCAGAGGTAACCAAAAAGGTAAAGAACCTTGGGGTGCAGACAGCCCTGTAATTTCAGCGAGTTGGTCAAGTAATTGCTTGAAAGTCAGGTTTTGATGACCTAAGATATAGCGATCGCCACTCTTCCCTTTTTGCAAAGCCAGTAAATGTCCCCATGCCACATCCCGGACATCGATAAAATTCAGACCAGTATCTAAATAGAAAGGCATTTGCCGCCGCAAAAACCGCAAGACAATATCACCTGTGGGGGTAGGCTTGATATCCAAAGGCCCGATGGGGCAGCTAGGATTGACCACAACTACATCTTGACCGCAAGCCGCAGCTTGCATGGCTTCTTGTTCCGCCAAAAATTTAGACTTTTTATACTCACCAACCAATTTTTCTAAAGGACTTTGATGAGTTTCATCTACAACTTGACCAGATGAACCTACGCCAATTGCTGCCACCGAACTGGTATAAACAGTGCGCTCAATATTTGCTTTGCGAGCAGCATTCAGCACATTGCGCGTACCCAGAACATTGTTTTGGTAGAGTAATTCTCGGTCTTTGAGCCAGAGAGAATAGTGAGCTGCTACATGAAAAAGGTACTGACAGCCTACCATTTGTTGCCATAGAAGCGAGTCATTTAAATCACCTTTGACAATTTCTACTTTCAGACCGCGTAGATTCTCTAGATTGCTGCTTTGGCGTACTAGTGCTTTCACTGTGTAGCCTTGTTGCAACAACAACCGCACCACATGAGCGCCAATAAACCCCGTACCGCCCGTGACAAAGACCTTTTTGGATTTTGGATTTATCAATTTAGAATCCCTCTATTTTGAATTTTGGATACAGAAATTTCGCACTAATTTGACATGGGACTTATATTATGTCCGGTTAATTGGTTATTATTTCCACAGTCATTGCACCCCACCACGCCAGTTGCAACAAGAGCGGCTCGCCGCCCAACGCACTGGCTCCCTAGCCCCTCTGTCCTCCCTTTTCATCCCCCCTTACCAAGGGGGGACAGAGGGGGGTAAGCGTAGCTTTGGTGGGATGGGCTTGGGAGGGTTTTGTAAGTAATCAAACGGACATGAGATCAGTAATATAAATCTCTGAATCAGACGAGTCATTTCTGTTGAAAAATCTAAAATCTCAAATCTAAAATTGCCTCCGGGGGAACCAATCATCTAAAATCGTGTAAACCACTGGTACAACAATCAAACTGAGGATAGTTGAAGTTACCAGACCGCCAGCAATAGCTACAGCCATCGGCGATCGCAATTCCGAACCTGCTCCTAATCCCAAAGCGATGGGTAGCATCCCTAAAATAGTGGAAGCAGTGGTCATCATAATTGGTCTAAGACGTACTAATCCTGTTTTGAGGATGGCCTCGGTGCGTTCTAAGCCAGCTTTGCGTAGCTGGTTGATGTAATCCACAAGCAAGATAGCATTCTTATTTGCTAGCCCTAGCAAAAAGACAAAGCCGATTAGTGAAATCATGCCAAAGTCGCTTTTGGTAACCAGTAGCGCCAGCATTGCACCTACCAAAGCCAAGGGCAAAGAAACAGCAATGACCACAGGGTCTACCCAGCTTTTGAACAGCAAAATCAGTACCGCAATAATGCACAGGGCAGATAAAGCCAGAGTAGTGCCGAAACTGCCAAAAACTTCTCCTTGACGGGCCGAGTCTCCTCCCAAATCCAGGGAAACACCAGCAGGTAACACCGCTTGAGCTTCAGCCACCAGTTTATCAGTAGCATCACCTAAAGACAAATCCTGGCCCAGGTTAGCACTGATATAAGCTACCCGCTGATTATCTAGCCGCTCAATATGAAAAACCGTGCCTTGTAAATTCTGTTCACCTGTAACTGTGACATCAGCGAAGCCCGGTAGTTTGGAAATCCTTTGCTTAATTGCCTCTGCGGCTTTGCTTAAAGCTTGGAGATCATTTCCCCGCAATGCCACCTGAAGCGGTTTTTGTCCGCCGGTATCGACAAATTGAATATCTTCGACACTGGTAGTCACCCCAGGTAGAGTTGGCAAAGCAGAGCGAAATTGGTCTTGTAATGCCGCCGTTGTAATCTGGCGATTATCCTTCAGTTTCACATAGAGCGTACCCTTATTCGGTTCACCTTCACGAGAACCAACAGTAGTAAACACCGTTTCCACTGCTGGAGATTTTCTCACTACCTCTTCCAGTTTTTTAGCAACTTCGAGAGAATCATTTAGGGGATTGGGGATTGGGGATTGGGAACTGGGGACTGGGGATTGGGGACTGGGAACTGGGGATTGGGGACTGGGAACTGGGGATTGGGAATTGGGGATTGGGGACTGGGGACTGGGGACTGGGGATTGGGAATTGGGGATTGGGGACTGGGGACTGGGGACTGGGGATTGGGAATTGGAATTTCTCCTCTGCTCCCCTGCTCCCCTGCTCCCCTGCTCCCCTGCTCCCTGGCTCTCTGGCTCCCCTGCACCCTGGCTCCCCTGCACCCCTGCACCTTCGGGAATACTCGGCAAAGGAGCCGTATAAGCAATATTGAACTCACCGCGATCTAATTTAGGAATAAACCCTTTGGGGATCAGGGGAATTAGTGCTATACCTGCGATGAAGCTGAGTACAGCTAACCCAATAACTATCCTGCGGTGATTCAAAGACCACCGCAGCAAATCTGTGTAAGATTGGGCGAAAGCTACCCAGATGTTTGCTTCCCGGCGAGAGGAACGTGAAGATTTAGGTTTTAGCCAGTAAATAGCCAGAACTGGCGATAAAGTCCGAGCAACCAGCATCGAAGCAAGCATGGCCGCTGAAACAGTAATACCGAAGGGTTTGAAAAATTGACCAATAACCCCACCCATCAAACCGATAGGTAGAAACACCGCTACAGCCGTCAACGTAGCAGCGGTCACTGTTAAGCCAATTTCATTAGTGGCTAAAAGCGCGGCTTGGCGAGGGCTTTCCCCATCATCAACGTGACGCATAATGTTTTCCACATCAACGATCGCGTCATCTACAATACTGCCAATCACTAAAGCCAAAGCCAACAATGTAATCGTCTCTAAGTTGAAGCCGTAAATCGCCATAACGATAAACGTCGCCAACAAAGATGTGGGAATCGCCAAAGCGGAAATCAGAGTTGCTCGCCAGTTCCACAAAAAAGGAAAAATTACCACAATAGACAACAAGATTGCTTCCAGCAAAGCATCTATTGTTGACTTGGTGGCCTGGTGGATATATTTTGCTTGAGTAGCGGCTAAGGTAAGTTTGACATCCTTCAAGGTAGAACGCAGCTTTTGAACTTCTTTCTCAACCCGACTCACCACTTCTAAAGTATTGGCGTTACCACGTTTAATTACCTGAAACGCCAGGGCGTTTTGTCCGTTAAACCTAACTAATGTAGCCCCTGCTTCAGGGAGTGCATTCGCTGGATTTGGGGCAACAGATGCATTAGCATTGCCCAAAAGTGAAACTTTAAGAACTCCGGGCAATTTTGCGATCGCTGGCACAATTTGATCATTCGCCAGCTTAGTCAAATCTGTTAAATTCCGCGAGTTACTCTCAATGGCATAGCTCACTGCGGCTGACTCATTCAAATTCAAGGGAATGATTTTGTAACTTGCTTTCTCAGGCAAAGTCAATTGCTTGAGGGCAGTTTCTACCTTACGAGTCGATGTGTCTAAATTAGTGCCAACCACAAAAGACAGACTGACGGCAGTTTGACCAGGGTAGACAGATGCACGAATATCCTCAAGTCCTTCCAGAGAGCGCAGCCGCTCCTCCAATGGTTGAGTGAGCTTTGCTTCCGTATCTAGGGCAGTAGTTAGAGGCGCGGTAGCATTCACTACTACTACCGGAAAAGTAATATCTGGAAATAAAGCATATTTAAGAGAACTAAAAGCAAGAGTACCAGCGATAGTTACGGCAATCCAAAAACTCACCGTCAACCACGAAAAGTCAATTGCCAATCTAGAAATATTGAAGCGTTCTCTTACAGATTTTGAATTATGAAACTTTACCATCTGGGAAAATCATCGTGTGGGTGACACAATTATTTGTCATGCTACAGTAATCGGTTGTCAGTTGTCAGTTGTCATTTGTCATTGGTCATTTGTCATTTGTTATTCTTCCTCATCCCCCTCATCTCCCCCATCTCCCTCATCCCCCTCATCCCCCTCATCCCCCATGCTCATAATTCTTGTACCCCAAGGAGCCGAGTATAAAGCTGTGTGTCGCGGCTTAAGTCGAGTCACTGGCATCAAACCAACTGTGATGCCGATACCAATTGGTGGTAAAGCTTTAAATCAATACCTGCAACAATGGTTAGAGAATGAAAATTTCCTGAATCATCAACAACCACAAGTCTTGATTATGGGTATATGTGGCAGCTTAACCAAGCGCTATGGTGTCGGAGACATTGTGCTTTATCAAGATTGTGTTTATCAAGGGAAGTTGCGAGAGTGCGATCGCTCGTTCACTGCACAGTTGCATTCACGCATACAACAAAAAGTATCTTTAGTCAAGTCTTTAACAAGCGATCGCGTGATTTGGTCTGCTGCTGAAAAACAGCATTTAGGTGAAACATTGGGGGCTGATGTTGTTGATATGGAAGGATTTGCCGCCCTAGAGTTTTTTCATCAGTTTGGTGTGGCAGTTGCTATGTTGCGAGTTGTCAGCGACGATTGTCAGTATGATATCCCAGATTTATCATCGGCAATAAATCCAGATGGTTCTCTTCAACCAATACCATTAGCATTAAGATTACTCCAACAACCAATTGCTGCTACTCGACTAATCCGAGGCTCATTAAAAGGACTTAAAGTATTGGAGAAAATCACAAATTTACTATTTTAGGACTTACGGAGACCTACGAATTCTTGGCATCATACAGATAATTTTGAGCTAAAACTGGCTTCCCCGTAGAGACAGCTTTTTCTATAATATCAATCGCTCGATTTACCCCTCCAGAACGTTGAACTGCCCCTTGCAACCTTAAAGCATTTTGTTTATAAAAATCTTCTGTTAACACTTGCTTAACTGTTTTTTGCAACCTTTTAACACTCAATTGTTTTAAAGGTACAACTTCTCCTACCCCAGCCCAAGCTATACGTTTTGCTATTCCTGGTTGTTCATCAGTAACCGGAATTGCCACCATTGGCACTCCATTACTCAGACATGCCATAGCCGTATTCATCCCTGCATGAGTAATGCCTAAAGCTGCTTTTTTAAGCAGTTCTAATTGAGGTGCATATCCAACAATTAAAGGATTTCCAGCGAATTTTGGCAATGATTCTGATTGATCAGGAATCCCCAAAGAAATCACTAGTTGTGCATCTAATTCTTCACAAGCTGATGCAATTTTTTGAAAAATATCAATACGGTGATTTTGTAAGGTTCCCATTGCAGCATAAATCAATGGTTTACCAGTCAACTTTTCATAAGGGAAAGGAATTCTTTTCCAGCTAGCTGAAGAATCATAGGGGCCAGTAAAATGAAACCACGGAGGTAATTCTTTTCTAGGAAATTCAAACTCAGCCGGAGTTTGACTAAGTTGAGCCAGTTGAGAGAAGGCATCATTAAGACCAGAATATGGAGTTAACTTACACTCTTGACGATACCTATAGATCAAATCTTGTATTGGTTTAGTAAAGGGATTAGGTAACATATAAACTACCTGGTTGCGTAAACGCGCCCACCAAGCTGGGTTGTACTTCCAGAGGGTAAAAGCAGGAGGAACACCAGCTTCGATGTTAAGCATCAAAGCATTGCATATAGTTACAAAAGGAATGCCTAATAAATCCGCAATAGTCCCGCCTTCCCATGAACATTGATCTACTAATAAAGCTTCCACACCTGCTGCTTTAATTAATCCTGGAGCCTCTCGCAGCATGACAGCCGCCAGTTGCGTCAGCAAATTGATGGTAGTATATCGAAATGCAGCCAGTCCAGTTGCTTGTCTCTGTTGGGTAAAGAATTTTGCCACTGCTCCAGCTAAAAACTTTTCCTTACCAATTATTTGAAATTCTAATTCTGCTGCTACAGTTTTGGATTTAGCATCAAGTATTCCAAATAATGTAACACGATGGCCGCGTTTTATAAGTTCTTTCCCCAAAGAAAGCATAGGGTTAAGGTGACCAGCTACTGGCGGGCAAATAATACCAAAATGAGTCATTGCAAAGTGCCTATCAAAGAGGGATTTTGTGTCTGTTCAATGCATTGTTTTAATCGCTCTGCTATAACTTGAACGTGAGGTTCATACATCATTGTTAGGTGGTCACCAGGGATAAAATGCACTTCCAATGGTTCAGCAGAAAACTTGCCCCACCCCCATGCCGAATCTTGAATAATATCAAAGAGTTCGTCTTCAAAAATAACAGCTTTCTCTGGATTAAAATCACTAGCTCTAAAAAGGATATTTCGAGTGGGATAAACTTGCTCTGGTGGGTAAAAAGTTAAATCATTAGATATAAAAGTCACAAGCCAATTATGCAAACGTATTGCTCTCTCTTCTGAAGATAAGTGGCCATTAATTTGCAATGATTTTTTGTTCATTGGATGAAGTTGCTCAGCATTTACCAATCGCTCGACAAGGTAATCTATTTTTTCGTCTGTATTCAGCGATTGGAAACTTTTCTCAGATAAATCCAGATTTATCCCACCTAAAGCTTCAATGGTTCTGAGAAGATAAGTTACCCATGTTGCACGATCCCAATCAAGATTTGTCGGCTTAATTGACCTCGGAGCCGAAGTATCTATTAGAGCAATTAAAGCTACCTCTTGCCCTTGTTTAAACAACTGCTGGGCCATTTCAAATGCTACTTTACCACCAAAGGAATGTCCCCCTAAAAAGTATGGCCCTTGAGGCTGAACTGTCTGTATTGCTTTAATATACTCAGATGCCATACTCTGGCATATGGTGTAAGGGTTCCATTCCTGATCAATATCTAATTTTTGCAGTCCGTAAAATGGTTGATCTGAACCTAGGTGGTGTGCCAACTCACATAAATAGCTTGCATTACCAGCACCCCCTGATACGCAGAAAAAAGGACGTTGAGAGCCACTAGTTTGAATATTTAATAATGTAGAATCAGATAAAGTGAATTTTGATTCATAGCCATTAACATCAGCTAAGATAGGGTTATTTTTAGAATTCCCATTAGTTAGTATAGGTAAGCTATATTTTATTGCACTTGTTTGTACTTCCTCAAGTGAATTTGCATGAGTCCGTTTAACTTCTGAATCTAAATAATTTGCTATATCTACAAGAGTTGATTTTTCATAAAAATCACGAGGGTATATTTTGATTTGAAAGTCTTTCTGAATATGGTTAGTAACTTCGATGATAATTAAAGAATCTACGTCTAGTTCTAAAAGAATATCGTCTTCTACTGGAACTTTTTGAGCATCAATTCGTAAAACTTGAGCAATTTTATTTTGTAAATACAATGTGAGAAACTCTACTCTTTCTTTTGATGACATCTCAAGAAGTTGATTTAGAAGTATCCCTCCTTTTACTATAGTTTGATAACTTTGACTAATTGATACTGATTTTAAATTTTGCGATGGCTGAAATGCTAACTCTAGTTCATCTGAGTTATATTTTAATTCAGCTAATATTGGCTGAATTAAATCTTTTTCGTTTTTATCTTCTTTTTCTAAAGTTGTTTCTTGCTCAATCCAATATCGTTGTCTTTGAAATGGATAAGTTGGCAAACTAACTTTTTGCCGCCTATAATTTTGATAGAAAGCAGACCAATTTATAGCTTGTCCAGACACATATAAGCTACCCAAACTTTGAAGTATTTGTTGCCAATCAGAATAGCCAGGGCGCAAACTTGGCAGCCAAAATCCTGTTTCTGCTGGTAAACAATTACGTCCCATTTCTAACAAGATAGGTTTTGAGCCAACCTCTACAAATATTTCATAACCTAAGTTGTAAGCTTTGTGTATACTGGCAGCAAATTCTACAGTTTGCCTGATGTGATGACACCAATATTCAGGAGTAATTTCACCAGCCTTTAGTTGCTGTCCAGTCACATTAGAGATAATATTAATTTGGGGAGCAGAGTAAGAAATAGTAGCAGCAATTTGACGAAATTCAGTGAGTATCGGCTCCATTAATGGAGAATGAAAGGCATGAGAAGTTTGTAGTTTAACAGTTTTAATTCCTGCGTTTTCTAATTGAGTACAAATAGCTTTTAATATCTGTTGCTCTCCAGAAATTACAGTATTTTGTGGGCTGTTACGAGCAGCGATCGCTATTTTCTCCTCATCAATTTCAATCAGCTTGCGGATATCAGCTTCTGATGCAAACACTGCTACCATCTCACCATTACTAGGTAAGTTCTGCATCAAGCGGCTTCTTTCGGCTATTAATTTCAATCCATCTTCCAGGCTAAAAACCCCTGCTACACAAGCAGCTACATATTCTCCTACACTGTGACCCATGACAACAGTAGGTACAACACCCCAAGATTTCCAAAGTTCAAAGAGTGCATATTCGATCGCAAATAAAGCAGGTTGAGTATAAGCTGTCTGGTCTAATGGTGAAATCGCTCCCGGTTCAGGATAAAGAACCGAGAGCAGTGAGTTTCCTAAATAAGCACGTAAAATTTCATCGCAACGATTCAAGGTTTGGCGAAAAATGGGCGCAGTTTCGTAAAGTTGGCGTCCCATGCCAATGTATTGTGAACCTTGTCCAGTGAATAAAAATGCGATTTTCGGACGTTTTTTACTTTCTATTGAACCACTGGCGACCGTGGCAGTTTTTTGATGATTCGTAAAAGCAAATAACTGTTTTTGCAACTGTACGCTAGACTCAGCCACAATTGCAAGGCGGTTGTTAAAATGCGTTAGCGAAGCGGCTCCAAAGGAGCTTCGCCCCACATTAGCAGTAAAACAGATATCTCCTAGCGCTTCTTCTGGCTGATTGCTTAAAAACTCTTGATAACGTTGTGCTAGTTCCCGCAGAGCATTTTCACTTTTGGCTGATAAAGTTAAAAAATGCACAGGAGGTTCAATTACGTCATGCTTTAGACTTTCTATTGGCGCTTCTGCTAAAACCACATGGGTATTTGTACCGCCAAAACCAAAGGAACTTACCCCAGCTAATGCTAAACCATTTCCTTGGGGCCAAGGTTCTAAGGTTTGCTGAACCCGTAGAGGTAGTTTATCAAAAGGAATATAAGGATTTGGTTTTTGAAAATGCAGACTTGGTGGAATTTGTCGATGTTTGAGAGACAATGCTACTTTAATCAATCCAGCAATTCCGGCTGCGGCTTCCAAATGTCCAATATTAGTTTTAACTGAACCTACACTACAGTAATTTCCAGGCAAACGATCCTGTGTCAGAACTTTTCCTAAAGCCTTGATTTCTATGGGATCTCCCAAACTTGTACCTGTACCATGAGCCTCAATGTATTGCACTTGACCAGGTGAAACACCAGAAAGTCGATAAGCAGAACGCAAAACAGCTTCTTGTGCTTGGGGATTTGGTGCGGTAAGTCCATTACTACGTCCATCTTGGTTAACTGCACTTCCCTTAATCACAGCATAAATGCGATCGCCCTCAGCTTGAGCTTGCGATAAGGGTTTCAAAATCACCACACCCGCACCTTCACCACGAACATAGCCATCAGCTCTAGCATCAAAAGTTTTACAACGACCATCACCAGCCATAAACCCGGCTTTGGCAAAGTTAAGCGTGGCTTTTGGTGACAGCAATAAATTCACCCCACCAGCTACAGCAAGTGTAGATTCTTCGTTCCACAAACTCTGACATGCATAGTGGACTGCGACGAGTGACGATGAACAAGCGGTATCAAAGGCGATGCTTGGCCCCGTAAAATTTAACACATAAGAAATACGGTTAGCTGCTATACAGTGAGAAGTTCCAGTGGTCTGATAAATGTCATCGCTGGAATTTTCCCATGACAGTACGGTAAATTCCTGGCTTGATATGCCGATAAAGACACCAGTTGGCGTACCTGCTAAATGCGCTGGTATTTGTCCAGCATCTTCTAATGCTTCCCAAGTAACCTCTAGCAATAACCGTTGCTGGGGGTCTATACTGGCAGCTTCTCGTGCAGAAATACCAAAGAATTTGGGGTCAAACTGATCTACCTGCTCTAGAAAACCACCCCAAAAAGTATTTGTTTTGTCTAATTTGATGGCCTTTGGGTCTATGTCCCATCGTGTAGGAGATGTTTCTGTAATCGCATCTACACCATCACATAGTAGTTGCCAAAAAGCCTCTGGATTCTTAGCAAGAGGAAAACGACATCCTATTCCAATGATGGCAATTGGTTCTCTATTCATGAGTGATAAATTATTTACAAGTAAAAGTTATAGGCAGAGTTTTTAAACCACGTAAGGCTATATTTTTACGCCACTCTAGGTTGTCTGAAGCTAACTGTAAATCAGAAAATTCTTGCAATAATGTGTTGATAGCAATTTGAGCCTGAACGCGTGCTAGTGCAGCTCCCAAACAATAATGTATACCATCACCAAAGGCAAGATGACTATCCTGATATCGTTTAATATTAAACTCATCGGGATTGGGAAATTGCTCTGGATCTCGGTTAGCAGCTCCTAAACAAAGAATCAATTTTTCACCTGCTGGAATTGTTTGGTTACCTATTTCTAAATTGTCAATGGCAACACGTGCTGTCAGTTGAACTGGACTATCGTAGCGCAGTATTTCTTCAACAGCACTTTGAATCATTGTCGGTTCTCTTTTCAGCTGTTGCATTTGCTCAGGGTGATGCAACAAGGCCAGCATTCCATTGCCGATTGTATTAACTGTGGTTTCTTCACCTGTTGCAAATAACAATATGCAAATTGCTAGTAATTCTTCTTGACTTAATTTATCACTTTCTTCTCTAGCTGCAATTAAAGCACTAATTAAGTCTTCTTGTGGTTGCTTTTCTCGTTCAATAATCAGACCGCGTAAATAATCTTGAAACTCTGCAATCACTTGATTGAGGATTTCATATTCTTCTAGTGATACTAGTGAGTCTAAAATACGGGATAAGACATGAGACCACTGATGAAGCTGTTGTTGAGCTTCAATTGGTATTCCCAACATTTTACCGATCACAATTACAGGCAATGGCCCAGCAATATCAGCAATAATGTCCATATGTCCCTGATTTTTAACTTGCTCAAGCAACTCATCCACTATTTTCTGGATATGCGGACGCATCCGTTCAACGACGAGAGGAGAAAAAGCTTTCACAACCAAACTACGTAGTCTGTGATGGTCTGGCGGATTCATATAAAATAAAATTTTGTTGCTGATCTGAGCAAGATTATTGAGATTTCTCCCTTGATTTTGGAGATATTGGTTTTTCTCTTTGAGCAATTCTGGCTGGTCGTGGCTACGAATACGATTACTTCTCAAAACTGCTTTTATATCAGCATAGCGAGTCAGAACCCAATCACCTCCCACAAAAGATTTGTGTACAGGTTCTTCCAAGCGGAGGCGATGGTAAATGGGATAAGGATTAGTACGAAATTCAAAGCTATAAGGATTAAAAATGAAAGCTTTTTTCGACGCTATTTTTTTAGTTAATTTAGGAATAAAAACATCTTGACTCACGTTATTAATTTTCTCCATTTATACATTTTATTAAACGCCAACTAGAGAGTTAGATGAGGATACTGACTGATATTCCACGGCTAAAAATTCTGCAAGCATTTCAATATTGGGGTATTCCCAGAAAAGGGTAGGTTCCAGTTCACAGCCAAGCCATTGGGCTAATTCTCCCGTCATACTGACAGCTACTGAGGAATCTAGACCATATGCAGCGAAAGGTTCTTGAATGTCTATTTCATCTGGGGATACTTCCAGTGATAAAGCAAGATGAGAAACAAGCCAGGTGGCGATCGCTTCTTCTGTAAAAGCTTCTTCTGTAAAAGCTGGCTCTTTAGATTCCTGATTGGGTTGAGACTCATCTGAATCTTGCACTTGCTCCCCAAAGCTTGCTACTTGTTGAACACTCACTATCCAATGTCCGACAACATTCAAACTTCCATTGATAAACCCATCCCGACAAGCATAGCGCTGAATCTTACCGCTAGAAGTTTTTGGGATACTCGCTGTTTTCAAAAGCACAACAGCATAGACTTGTAGCTGATATTCTTGGGATACTGCTTGACGAATGGCCTTAACTATCTCGTCTATATCTAGCTGACGTATATAACTCCGCTCTACCTCTTGGACAATGACTAACCTTTCAACACTTTGTACCTCGACAGAAAATGCTGCTCCATAATTCAGCCTGAGTGCAGAATGGCTCTTCTGGACTGTCAATTCAATATCCTGGGGATAATAATTTTGTCCCCGGATGATAATCATGTCTTTAATGCGGCCTGTAACGAATAATTCGCCATCAAGCAAAAATCCTAAATCACCAGTACGCAGAAATGGCCCTTCTTTTGTGTCTTTGAGATATACATTAAAGGTCTGTTGAGTCTCTTGAGGTTTTCTCCAGTAGCCTCTAGCTATACTCGGCCCTGTAACCCAAATTTCTCCTATGTGTCCATCTGGATATTTAGTGAATGTCTCAGGATTAGCGATCGCAATTTTTTGTTCAAAGCAGCTTCTCCCCACGCTGACAACGGCTTTAGTATTTTTTTGTTGTTCTGTGGTAGTCTTGACCAAGTTTTGCCCAAAGATTTCCTCTTTGACAAACTGAACAACTGGTAAATCTGCTTTCAAACCTCCAGAAGCAATTAAAGTTGTTTCAGCCATTCCGTAGCAGGGGTAAAAAGCATTTTTTTGAAAGCCACAAGCTTTAAAGATAGTAGAAAACTGATTTATAGTTTCTGCACGTACAGGTTCAGCACCAGTAAAAGCAACCTCCCAGTTACTCAAATCAAGCAAAGAAAGCTCTTCGCTAGTAATCTTGTCAATACACAAATCGTAAGCAAAATTAGGGCCACCGCTGGTAGTTGCTTTGTAACGAGAAATAGCTTTTAACCAGCGAAAAGGCTTTTGTAAGAAAGTCTCTGGTGACATCAATATAACAGGAAAACCACTATATAAGGGCTGTATTACTCCACCAATCAAACCCATATCGTGATAAGGAGGAAGCCATATTACACCTTTACTTTCAGGTGTATGTTCAAAACACCTTTGAATTAATTGAGAATTGTGCAAGAGATTTCCATGACTAACCATCACTCCTTTGGGGGTTCCTGTTGAACCAGAAGTATATTGGAGAAGTGCCAATGAGTTACTAGTGATTTCTGGTTTCAACCATTTGTCAGCATAATCATCTGTCAAATCATCAGTAGTTATGCATTGCAAAGCTGCTAATTCTGGTTGTTCTTTGCAGCTTTGTGCCAAATTGTTCGCTATAGATTTGGTAGTGAGGACAAAAGTAGCTTGTGCGTCTTGTGCTATGGCTTGCAACCTAGTCATCCGCTGATTAGGTCGGGGTGGATATAAAGGAACAGCAGTCACACCTGCGTACAGACACCCAAAAAAAGCAGCAATATATTCTAATCCAGGCGGGTACAAAAGCAGCACTCTTTCACCAATAGCTTTCATACTCTGTAATAAAGCAGCGAGCGATCGCGCTTTTTGATCTAATGCTTCATAGGTTAAGCTAACTTCTTGGGTTTCTCCATCTACTAAAAAGGTATATGCTACCTTTGTTTGTTGCTGTAGCGCTCTTTTACATAACAAATCTACTAAAGTAGATTCAACAGGAATAGGTTCGGAAAATAAATTTTTGTCCATTAGGGAACTCCAAAAATTACATTACTCAATCCATAAATTCAAGCCAACTAAAAAATTTCTCCCCCTACTTCACGGTAGTTACCTCAAGTAGCAAAACCATACAAGGCTATTCCCCTGCTTACCAAAGTGATTAATTATTTTTTGATTTATCAGTCTCTTAGGGAATATTTAAAAAGTATTGTAATTCACATCAAAACCTTGAAACCTAACCTTCCGAACCTCCATACCCTCTGAGGAAAGCTGAATTTCAAATCCTCTCTCTATGTGGGGCACTGGGAAATCTTTCTGAGGATTGATAAACAGAGGTTTGGAGAAGCTTTCATGGTATACTTTACGACTTTCCAAACATCACCCAAGAGCAAGAGATTGCTTAGTTATAGATAAGCATTAGTAAAGTTAAAAAGCTGATGTAAGATTAAGTTTTTTTCTTGGTACTCTTGAATCTCATAGTATCAGTTGATGAGCCAATTTTTCCCTGATGGGCAATAAATAGGCTAAAAACCTTATGAGATCAATAATGCAGCAATTTATGCCAGAAAAAGACAGGTATAATTTTGTCAATAAAACCAATAAGATTGATAATGTTACCCGCATTTTACCAAAATCACTTCAAAAGTCAATGAAGTAATGGGCGCAGGCGCTAGTAATGCAAAATATGGCTTTGACCGTTATTGGCGTAATCTTTGCACATTCACTCTCCATGATCCTGTAGATTACAAAATCCAAGATCTAGGAAACTGGGCGTTAAATAATGAACTGCCAAAACCCAACTTTTATTCATAGTTTTGACATTCCCCTAGCTATCAAAACTTTGCTTTCGCTCGTTTTGATGTAAAGCTAGGGATTCTTCATTCCTGGTTATGTTAACTCTACTTCCCTGCGTCTGGGGACATCATAAGTCATGAAATCATAAGCCATGTCTGTATTGGGAAAGATTGCACGGGCTTCCTGAAGTAGATCCTTCAATTCCAAGTGATTTCCAGGAGCATAGCGGGGGCTGAAATGAGTCATAATTAAGCGATGGGCTTTAGCGACTAAAGCTGTTTGTGCAGCCATAGTGGTTGTAGAATGCAATCGCTGAAAAGCCATATCTGCATCTTGATGGGCAAAGGTAGCTTCATGAATTAAAACATCTGCATCTTGTGCCAATTCTACTGCGCCCTCACAATAAACTGTGTCTGTGCAATAAGCAATCTTACGTCCAATTTCTGTTGGGCCGCACAAATCTGTACCATTAATCACTCGTCCATCGCTAAGTGTGACTGTTTCACCACGCTTAAGTTGACCGTAAATGCGGCCAGGAGGAATTTGCAAAGCTTTGGCTTTTTCCACATCAAAGCGTCCTGTTCGGTCTTTTTCTGCTACACGGTAACCAAAGGCAGGAATGCGGTGATGCAAAGACCCACAGCTAACAGTGAACTCGTTATCTTCATAAATCACACCCGGACGGATGGCATGAACTTTGACGGGATAGGAAAAATGTGTATGGGAGTATCGAGAAGCAGCTTGGATATATTCATTTAATCCAGCTGGGCCATAGATATCAACTCGTTGCACATTACCAGCTAAGCCGCAACTAGCTAGAAGTCCCATCAAGCCAAAAATATGGTCGCCGTGCATGTGGGTGACAAAAATTCGGGATAATTGGCTGCTTTTCAGGTCACTCCGCAAAAGTTGATGCTGGGTACCTTCGCCACAGTCAAATAACCACAGTTCTGCCCGTTGGGGTAATCTGAGGGCAACGCTGGAAACATTGCGCCCTCTTGTAGGTACACCGGAACTCGTCCCTAAAAATGTTATCTGCACAGCGTTCTTTGGCCTTCCTCTTGCTCAATTGGACTGAAGAAAGGTTAAAGTATGAAGGATGAAAAATAAAGTTTTTATCTTTTATTTTCCGTAAGATTAGCCTAAATTTCTCAAAAAATTCAAGCACAGCATTTATTTTTCAAGCCCTAGGATTGATCTTTAGGTTATATCCTTCATACTTGACACTTCACCCTTCTGTTGACGCTCTGTTTTCTATAGTGGCATGGTTGTTGAGCAAAATACTTATGGGAAGAAGTCAGTCAAGGGTCGGGAATATAGTTAAAGTCCATTTTTTTGACTTTATTCTCATAGTCCCTTTGATTTATCTATCATGGAACTCCTATTTAAAGTGCTTTGATAAGTTTTGTCAAAATAAAAAACGCTTAAATCGTGATATATTTGACAGTGATTTGAAGTAAATAAGGGTGGAGTATGGACACACAACTTATTTCTAAGGTATTACAGAAAGTGCGTCGCTACGTATTTCCTCTACTGAGCATAGATGAAATAACTGGTACAAAAATATTGTCACGAAATGATTTGTTGCATATAGGGTCTGTTTATGGTGGATGGGTGGTTCCTCAAAATCTGCTTAACGCAGAATCCATATGCTACTGCGTCGGCTGTGGGGAAGATATTACATTTGATTTAGGGTTGATAGAAAAATTTGACTGTCACGTATACGGTTTTGACCCTACTCCCCGTGCAATCAAATACGTCAAAAAACATACGGCTCAGAATGAGCAGTATCATTTTTTTGATATTGGGTTGTGGGATCAAGAAGAAAAATTAAGGTTTTACGCACCAAAAAATCAAGATCACGTATCACACTCTGCCTTAAATCTGCAACAAACTGAAGAATTCTTTGAGGCTAAAGTAGACAGACTTGCAAATATCATGCAGAAGAACGGGCACAAGCACATCGACTTGCTAAAACTAGACATTGAGGGAGCTGAGTATAAAGTAGTAAACTCGATTATTGAAGACAAACTGGATATTAAAATATTATGTATTGAATACGACGAAGCTAACAATGCTTTAAACCCTGATTATAAGAACAGAATAAAACAGTCTGTAGCTAGCCTCGTTGATTTTGGATACTCAATCGTTTACACTCAAGCAAATCAACCTGGAAATTTCACATTTATCAAAGACGCATAGCATTAACAATTACAGAATGCGTCTTGTGAACTTTCCTACAATAGCCTCCCATTTTTGAAGTATTCTCTTAACAACCCCATCTGCCAGTGCATTGGGGGGTTTATTTATCTAGATATACAATAGCTCTGTAGTAGCTTGTAAACTAACCACAGTAATAGTTTACATAATCAAGAAAAATTTATCAGCTGAATAGATCAGGTGTTTGGTGATGTAATTTTACTCAAAATGCGATCGCGAATTGCCTTTAGTTGCTCTTCATTACTAACTGGACTTCTTGGCGCTGGTAATTCAGTATTGGGCCAGGCTGGTAAATCATTGCAAGGACACAACAAGGCTGGCATACCTACATTCCGCATCGCTATTGGCATATTGCAACGGCTACAAGGCGCTAATTCCCATGCTGGTGTCAATAGTTCGGCAATAGTTTCATAAGTACCCTCAAGGTAATAGTCAGCTAATTCGGGCAAAAGAATTTGCTGCCAACAGGCTTCAAATTCATCACTGTAGCGATCGCCTTTTAGGACTGGTTGAGGCAGCAAGGTTGCCTGACCATTGCCCTTCACTATTTTTTTGCCCAACTGAAACCAGTAGGCTAGATATCTTTTAACTTCTTGTTTGGTTGCCATACCATATATTATAAATTTCAGATGGGCTAATTTTGATACAGAATGCTTAATTTCCCGTTAAGACTTTGGTGCTGGTAACGGCGAACCAAGAATGCTGAGATTCAGCACATGACCGCCAGTGACTAAATAAACGGCTCCACAAATTCTACTTAATTGTCGCACTAAACAACCCAGGCGATCGCGGAATGTCCGCCCCAGCGGATAAGCTGGCACAACACCCCAACCAGTTTCTTCTGCTACAAATATCATATCAGCAGCAACCATTTCTACCGTTTCTAACAACTCAAAAAGCCTGTTTTCCCAACTAATCTCATCCTCTTCTAAAAGATTAGCTACCCAAGTTCCTAAAGAATCCACCAAAAGGCAAGTGTTTGGTTTGGCATCGGCAAGAGTGGTAGATAGTTCCACAGGCACACAAAGGGTTACCCAGTCTTGAGGACGGCGTTTTTGATGTTGTTGAATGCGTTGATGCCATTCTTGGTCATTTGGATTTTCAGTAGCTGTTGCTACGTAAAAAACGGCTTTCCCCGACTCTAGTGCCAGAGTTTCTGCCCATTCACTTTTACCGGATCTTGCCGGCCCCGTAATCAGAATAACTTTACCCAAAAGCTGTTTCCTTAGTTTTGACAACTCCTCGCCCTAAAAGTGCGAGGATTCTTGGGCTGAATCATGCCTCTACCAGCAATGCTAGCTTTGGTCTTACTGTTTGATGCTAGTCCGACTACACCTATAAGGCAAGCACTCTTATGGACTACTCCCCAAACGTAAATTTCCGTGTGCCCTACGATATTTAATTTTTTACTATGTTCTTGCTGTTTGGACTACTAATACCATTGACAGCTAGAAATTTTGAGATCACCCAGTAAGTAAACGAGAGCAATAACAATGTTTCCATGTAAAACTATAAACTAGCTGTTTTATATAATCAGCAATTCCACTAATAGCTCCAGAATAACCATAATGAAAAAGCCCTAACGAATTCAAATCATTGGGAAAGGATCTTATACCCAAATATATGTTTTTTGTGGGATTTTTGGTCATAAATAACTTTTAGGAGATAAAATTAGCACCAGCATTGTTGATGCCAAAATTGGCAAAAGTTAAAAATCTCAACAATCCGATTTTGAATTATTCAATAATCACTGAGACTAGCAAATTTTAGGTTATTTTTATGAAAGCAGGTATAAAACGTATTGAAGCAACCCTACATGATTTGGAGAATCGTAGCACAGACTCAGCGGAAGCAAGTGATTGTGCAAAGCGGCCTTTCTCGTTTAGGATTAGTGTTGGGGCAACGGAGGCTGTAGCAGAGTCTGATACCCCAGTTCAGGAGCAAACCAACACCCAAGTAAAAGCAGATCGCACAAGTACAGACTTCCTGAGTGATTTTACTCCTGAACAGAAATTTGCTCAGCACAGCCAAGAGGTGCAGGCCTTTCCTGCACAAGATGGCAGTAGTAAAACCCCCAGCTTGCCAAAGTTTAAAAATCCTACTTTCAGTAGCCATCGCCACGGAGCTAATCCAGGGTTGGCGATGAATCTCTTGCAAGAAATTCAGGAACATGTGGCTGGTTGGCAGCAAGAGCTACAAACAATTTTACAGCAGATACAAGACATATACTTAGAAGGGCCAATTGTCAACGGATGGTTGGAATGTAATCCACAAGAATTAGAACAAGGAGGAGCTGCCACACTGCGCCATGCAGAAGTTGAGCGTCTAATGGACTATGTAGAAGAAATTTGTACGCCTGGAGTGAAAGTCTCTTATCAATCCTCTCGTACAGGTTATCGCCTCTGCGGTTTAGATACTTCTGGTAAACTCTGGTCACGTCCATGTCCACCGGATCAAGTACCCACTGTGAGTATGGCTATTGCTCGTCATCAAAAGTTACGTCAACTCTTGGGACGCAAGCAATATTTGGAAACTCGACTCAGCCAATTAGCTGAAACTTTAGTGATTTTACACAGCCACATCCAACAAGCTTAAAGTTTTCAAGAGTATTTCCGAAAAATCTCGGTTGGTGGGTGAGGAATTTTTGGTATAGATTAACCCTCAAAAGGCAATTGTTGGATTTAGGATTTGAGTTAAATTAAAATCCTAAATCTCAAATCAAAAATTAAACTTATGCCAGACACCCAAATCTCTGCCATTATCTGTACTCACAATCGGGATACCTATTTAGGTGCAGCGATTGATAGTCTACTGGCACAGGATTTTGCACCTGAGTTTGAAGTTATAGTAGTCGATAATGGTTCTAGCGATCGCACCCGCGAAGTGGTAGAACAAAGGGCCAGCAATCACCGCTTGAAGTATGTCTTTGAACCCACCATCGGGTTGTCTGTTGCCCGCAATACCGGTGCAAGAGTTGCTGGTGCTGAAATTCTCGCTTATTTAGATGATGATGCAGTGGCCAGTACTCACTGGCTGCAAGTTTTATATTCTGCATATATAAATAATTCTACTCTAGCGATCGCAGGTGGCAAAGTCACTCTGTTATGGCCCCCAGATATCCAACAACCACGGTGGCTATCTCCCGGACTAGCCGGAAATTTGGGAGCATATGATTTGGGCGACACTAGCATTTTCATCCAACAGCCTTCTTTAACCCCCAGAGGCTTAAATTACTCTATACGCCGCAGTTTCTTAGAAGAAATTGGTGGTTTTGATCCTCATCTTGGTCGAGTAGGGAAAAACTTACTATCCAATGAAGAACTGCAAATGACCGAGTTTGCCTTAGAACGTGGTTGGCAAGTCGCCTATCTTCCCGAAGCTTTAGTAGCTCACAACGTCGCACCAGAACGCCTCAAACGCTCTTGGTTTTTAAATCGAGGCTGGTGGCAAGGCATCAGTGAATGTTATCGAGAACAACTCTCTGGTAAAGCTGGTATTGGTCAGTTACAGCGGGGCAGCGAACGATTTTTGCGTGGCTTGTATAAAGCATTGCAATATTTTTCCGACCCAGCAGAACGCTTTGATAAACTTGTGTATGCCTATGGTCAGGTGGGTTACTTAAATGCTGCTATTCAAGGTCTGCTGTTTACATCAAATAAAAAGTAATAACTGATATGTCATCTAAAATTCCAGTTTCTGTACTCATTCCCGCAAAAAACGAAGAAGCAAATTTGCCTGCTTGCCTCGCTAGCCTCAATAGAGCAGATGAAATATTTATAGTCGATTCTCAAAGTACTGATAAAAGTGCTGAAATTGCTAAAAGTTACGGCGCAAATATCGTACAATTCCACTTTAATGGTCGTTGGCCGAAAAAGAAAAATTGGTCTTTAGATAATTTGCCCTTCCGCAATGAATGGGTACTGATTGTAGATTGTGATGAACGTATTACTCCTGAATTGTGGTCAGAAATTGCCCAAGCAATTCAAAATCAGGAACATGCAGGTTACTATCTCAACCGCCGCGTATTCTTCTTAGGAAAATGGATTCGCCACGGAGGTAAATATCCTGATTGGAATCTGCGTTTATTTAAGCATAAACAAGGTCGTTACGAAAACCTAAATACAGAAGATATTCCCAACACAGGCGATAACGAAGTTCACGAACATGTCATCTTGCAAGGGAAAGTCGGATATCTCAAAAATGATATGCTTCATGAAGATTTCCGTGACCTTTACCACTGGTTAGAAAGACACAACCGCTATTCTAATTGGGAAGCCCGTGTTTATTTTAATCTGCTAACAGGTCAAGGTGACAGCGGCACTATTGGTGCAAATCTATTTGGTGATGCAGTACAGCGCAAGCGCTTTTTGAAAAAAGTATGGGTACATCTACCGTTTAAGCCATTTTTACGGTTTGTTTTGTTCTACATTATTCAACGTGGTTTTTTGGACGGCAAAGCCGGATATATTTATGCAAGGTTGTTAAGTCAATATGAATATCAAATCGGAGTCAAACTTTACGAGTTACGCAACTGTGGCGGTCAGCTGAATACAACAACCACATCTAAATCTTTACCATCATCTCTAACTCAAGAAATTGGACAAACAGTAAGTTAAGCAGGGGTGCAGGGGTGCAGGGGTGCAGGGGAGAATAACAACTGACAACTGACAAATCACAACTGACAAATGACAAATGACAACTGACAAACCCTTTGTAGATTTACGTCAATATGACCAATCCTGGTTTGATCGAGGACGACCAGCTTGGTATATTTTGCTGTGGTGGTTTGTACAAGCGATCGCTTTTCCCCTGACTCCTCAACCGCTGTATATTTTGCGTAGTGTTTTGCTACGTCTATTTGGAGCTAATATTGGCAAAGGTGTATTGATCCGACCCACCGCTCGGTTTACTTACCCTTGGAAAATCACCATTGGTGACTACAGTTGGGTTGGAGATGATGTAGTTTTCTACAGTTTGGACGAAATTCACATCGGTGAACACTGCGTAATATCACAGAAAAGTTACTTATGTACTGGTAGCCATGATATCCATGACCCTGCCTTTGGCTTAAAAACAGCCAGCATCACCATAAGCAATGGAGTATGGGTAGCAGCAGATTGTTTCGTTGGGCCTGGAGTAGAAATCGGGGCCAATGCAGTGATAGGCGCTCGCAGTAGTGTTTTTAGCCATATGCCTTCGGGACAGGTTTGCTTAGGAAGCCCTTGTCGTCCCCGATATGCAAGGTTAGGGAGTCAGTAGTAAGTTGTCAGTGGTCAGTGGTCAGTGGTCAACGTCAGGGATTTTTCTCCCCTGCACCCCTGCACCCCTGCACCCCTGCACCCCTGCACCCCTGCACCCCTACTCATCTTCCTACTAAGGTTTTTCTAAAACAATTGGTTCCCCCGCCACGTCATCCAAGCGGATGCTGCTGAGTAAATTTTTCCACTCTGCCTTAAGTGCGGCATCTTGAGGATTTTGCTGACGCAGTTTTGCCAGTGTGGAGAGTGCATTGTGCCAAATCCCGTTTTGGGCATAGATAGTAAACTGCTGTAGAGGCGTTGCTCTTTTTAGCTGTTGGGCAATTTCTGGCTTGAGGTTAACCCGTTCTATCACCGCTTCAACGGTAATAGGGGGTGAGGGCTGATTTGAGTCACAACCGATATTCAAAAACCAACGGTATTGTTTGCCTATTTCTAAAGAGGGAGCGTCAGCAGGCAGAGAAATACTGATGATTCCTGGCTGAGCTGGTAAAGTGATCGGTTTTGTATAGATAGGATTTGAATTCTCATCTTGCAGCACAAATTCAGTAGTATAGGCACAATCTTTAGTCAGAGAATCTTTAATACTATATGATGTATGTACCCAAAAGGTTGGCTTTGCCTCGGTTGTCAATCCCCAAACATTGGTTACTGAGTCAGGTTTCCCATTAAAAAAGGGTACTAAAGCAGTCAAGTGAGATAGATAAGTACCTCGCCTGGCTCCACCACGGACGCGACCTCCTGGATTACCTGATTCAGGTTGCGGCCAAGAAGGGGGTGCAGTTTGGGCAACAGTCGTGAAACTGCGAGTAGAAAATAGAAATGCTGGTGTTGCTAGTAACAAGGTCTGACTGGCAATAAAAGTTGTATAGCTAAGAGCTAATGTTACAAATAGTTTCATAGTTAGAGTTTATTTTAGATTTTAGATTGGGAATCGCCTGAAAGCGCCTGAGTTTTGTGAATCTATCTGTCGCAATTAAGTAGGGCGGTGCAATTCAAGATAACTGGCTAGGACTGTCATTTGTTATTTGTCCTTTGTCCTTTGTGAGCCACTGCGTTACTGTGAGGGGTTCTGCTTTCAAGTCAAGCTTAAAGCCACATATCTACGTTCAAAAAATCTGCTCACGACTCAAATAGGATTGCTATGGAATGCTGGCTAAATTCTATTGCTGTACATTGGGTCTGTCTAATTTTGTATTTTGCATTTTAAAAATTTCTACAACGCCAACTGTAACCAGTAAGGATAAAGCTGACGGTATAAAAGGCACCCAAACACCTCCAATTAACAGACCAAAGCAAAGTAAATAAAGAATACTACAGGTAACACCGACTGCTAATGCCAACCAAGGCAAAGAGCGCCACTGCCAAGCAACTACAGCTCCCACGATAGACCAACCCCAAATCCAGATCACTTCAACCCAAGGTGACCAAACCCGCAATAATGGACGCCCATCCAAAACGGCACTGACTATTTGGCTGACCATGTGCGCTTGTACTAGCACTCCTGGCATTTGCTCGTCTAATGTACTTCCGTAGGGCGTGTCCCAGTAGTCGGGAAAATCTCCCTTGGCTGTCACACCAATCAATACAATCCGGTTTTTGATATCTCTGGGGTTGACTGGATTAGATAAAAATTGAGTTAGCGATACCTGTTCGGCAATGTTCTTGGAAGAGCGGTAATTAAGTAATATTTGACTGCCATTAGCATCAATGCCTTGATAACCTCCGGTACGAGGCGAAAGGCTTTGAAAAAAGGTATTACCTAAGCGCCAAGTTATGGGTTTTTGGGAGGCAAGCTGTGGTTCAATTTTATTTTTTAATGACAATAAATAGTGGAATGCTAATTGCGTGCTGAACGCATAGGACGCAGAACACAACGATGCGGTTTCTTGCTCCATGTATAGGAGATGGCGACGCACCACCCCATCACTATCGTGAATGAAGTCACTAAATCCATGCTGTTCTTTGGGAATTTCGGGAGGCGGTGCAATACCTTTAGTCCCTGCTGATGTAGTACTCCCCTTGCAGACCCCAATCAAGTTTTTAACTTGCCCTAGACGAGTAATTAAATCTTTTTGTTCAGCAGGAAAATCACGATATATATCTAAACCGATCGCACGAGGTTGGTACTGTTCTAGTTTTACTAATAGTTTATTGAGAGATGTTTCCGAGAGAGAAGTTCCTTTGAGGATTTCACCATTACGTCGTTGATTTGCTAAATCTGTATCGTCAATGGTCACTACCAGTAAGCGGGGATCAGGCCCTTCATCTGGGCGCGATCGCATCATCACATCAAAAGCTTGTAGCTCACTACTTTGTAACCCTCCCAAAAACCTCACGCCACAGACTAAGGCAGTAATCGCCAGACTGGAGAACAAAGTTCTCTTCAATCCGCGTTTGCAGAACAGATGTGAACGTAAATTTTCTGGCTTTTTAGTGTCCTTTAGCTCGTTCCAGGTGAGTGGTACTTGTGCCGGATTTTGACAAATTACTGGTAGCCAAGTTGCACAAGGAAATCTGTCCTCAATTCCTTGTAATCGTTCCCGTGCTTGCCGCACTGCTTGGTATAAAGTTTCACCTCCTGAATAGCTTTCGAGAAAATACTTCAAGAACTCTTGAGCTACTATGTCTGGAACAGGTTCACGCATGACAATGATCTGCGGGATATGCAAATCAGCCAGTTCTCGTGCCAGTCCTAACCCATCACAGGAGTTGAATATTGCCAATTGTAAACCCCGTTCAATGGCTGTTTTCAGGGCATACTTTAATTCACCGATGGTCAGGCTATCAGTTTGATTCAAGTAGATTCGCCCGCAGTTATTACTTCCCTGACTGGAACTATGACCGGCGAAGAATAGAACATCCCAGTTTTTCCCCCAGAGATGATCAGTCAATTCCTTGCGCTGTGGCTCTACTACGAAACTAACGTTTGCATCAGGGCACTTTTGCAAGATGGCTTGGTCTGCTTGGGTATCAATTCCTTTACTGTCACCCAAAATTGCCAAAATGTTGACTAGTGGGTTTGGTTCGCGTGGCTTGACAATGCGATCATAGCTTGGGGATGAGAGCGCAATTTCAGTTTTGGGGTAGCGTTCTAGCAAATCCCAAAGATGCCAAGGTAGTCTCTGCAATTGACTATTTTCTGATTGCAGAATCACTCGCACTTGATCTGCGGGTAATAATCTCTCTAGCCATTTTTCTCGTAAGGGACGAAAATCTTCCGCTTGTAGCCAACTATTAAAGCGTGCCCGCAAAATGTGGGCCATATTTTGGCAGTCTTGGGAGACTGACACATTGGTTACTTGTATTTTGTCAGCATCCAAACGGTAACGGTTACCCAACTGAATATAGCTAGATTGCCAACGGGCGTAGTAAAGGGGCATTTCGGGACATGGCGGCAGTTTACCCGTAATTTCTGTTGAGGGGCGATCGCTCTCTTCACCTATCTGGAGAGTGACAGTAAACCCCAGATCAAAACTACCGTCTGTGAATTTCAGAACCACTAACTTAGCCATGGCCGTCACTTTGCTCTCATTCAAAATCACTGAAGTGCTGATGCTTTTTTACTTGCGTCATCATTTGAGTTCTGTTTTACAGTACAGGTACTTTTTGAGAACTCTTTGGGAGAACACAGTTGCTGAGATTGGGCTAACTCTATTAAAAGCATTGCAGTCTCTTTTTGAGGTAAACCCTTGATTTGATTACTGTTTCACCGCTGCACGTCTACAAAATAAGCCACCACTCCAACTTTTATCTAAATGCAAAATTTTTAACAATCCAGCATAAATATTTAATATTGAGCTATCAATTCTCCTATTTCCTTTTAACCATGTCAATAATTAACAAAACCTGAAGATTTTCTTAAATGACAAAGTTTTCTGTGATACTCATATCATCCAATGATACTTGAACACTAAACTGTTCTTGAATTTCACCTTTAAATTGCAATTGAATGTAATTGTCAGCACTTCTAGCTTGTGCTTCTAAAAATACAGTTCCCGTTCCATCTAGCACCGTGATTTTTACTCCTGTTGGTAAGTAAATTTGATTACCAGTAGAATGTAATTGTAAACGAATACTAGTTTGTTGATTAGCTTCAGGGCTGATTTCCACAACCAACATTACGGGTTGACCAGCTATCTTAATGCCCAAATCAATTAGTTTGGCTCGGCTTGTGATTGTTTGTCCTTGGTTGTGTGATGTTTCTTCAAAAGTTACCGCACCACGAAAGGCATAAGCAGGTCTAGCTTCCAACGAGTCTAATAAAGATTCAACTGTTTGCCAACCTGACTGACATTGATTAGTAAACCACTGGCTTAAGTTCACCAAAGTGTCAAAAGCAGAAGTTCTCAGTTCTCCTAAACGATCAATTAATGCTTCTGGTGGTTGCAATTGACTTAGAGGCAATGCTTCTGTAGTAACACTTTTGATAAACCCTAGTAGTTTTGCTTCTTGTAGCGATTCATCAATTTGTACCACCACATAACCCACTCGTTCTTCCCAAGTTTCTGGTGGAACTAAACATATTTGCTCGTGCAAACGCACCGGACGACACTCCAAACGACCAACTGAAGGCATCTGCAAGTCAGCCACATTTGCAGTTAGCCGCATTACAGAATTCCAACTGTCACTCGCCTTGAGGTCGGTAGGTATTTCCATCATCTGTAAGTAGTCATTTACCACCGATACAGCTAGCGTATTCATATGAACTTGCTGTGCTTTTTCAGCAGTAGGTTGTTGGCTGGCAAATTGCTGAGCTGTAGTACGGGCTGCTTGTGAAATTGGCAAGGTAATTGCGGAATCGTCTAGCTTGTAGGTGGTGTTAATCATAATTCAATCCCAGTGATCAATGCTGCTATATACATTTAACGCCTGCATCCACAGAATTTATGCCACAAAGTCGGAAAAAGTCTGAAAAAGTATTCCAAAGTTAGGGACTGGGGACAAGGAAAGAATTTAGTTGACACAAAGAGCGTTTTTCTTCCCAATCCCTGATCCCTGATCCCTGATCCCCAGTACCAATGCCCTAAATTACAACCAATTGCCAACTAATACATAGGCAGACCAAAAACTGGGCGCTCGATAGTTAGGATGTTGTAGTAGTTTTAACTGAGCATGGCGCACAGCTGCTGCTTTGGTAGTTTTGGCGCGGTTAAGTTCTCGGTAGAAGTCACCAACAAATAAGGCTGTTGCTTCATCATCAATCTGCCACAGGGACGCCAGGGTACTGCGTGCCCCCGCGCGTACAGCTGCTCCTGCTAGACCCAGGGCTGCACGGTTATCTCCGGCAGCTGTCTGACAGGCACTCAACACTAATAGTTCTACTGGTTCGGCTTTATTTTCATCGCGACTGCGGAGAAGACTGTCAAATCGTTTGACATTGATCGGGCCATCAGCAGCCAAAATAAAGGTGTTCTCAGCACTAGAACTAAACTCACCGTGAGTTGCCAGATGCACTACATTAAATGGAGCGGTATTCACTTCTGTTTCCAGGGCATCGCGGGTAAACTGCTGATCTAGCAAACTAGTTATTGAAACTCCAGCGCTGGCAATCAGATTGATTTCATCCTTGATGGCAGGCAAGGGGGCATAATCAGAAAAGCCTACTGGAGGCTGAGTTAAACCAGCAGTTAATGCTCTCAGTTTTGGTTGTACAAACGCTTTGGGTTTTTGCAGTTGTAAACCGACGCTCAAGGCGATCGCATATTTTTCTACGAGGTATTGCTTACCATCATAAAGCGATGCCATTGGTAAATTACGTAACTTACCATCGAGTACAAACACTAAGGTGTCCACCTTACTTGCTGCCAGTTCTGACTCAATGGGTTTGAGCAACCATTGGTAAACTTCTTGCGATTGGGTTTTAAAGGCGTTGGTCGCCGCAGGATTGACAAGAGTTTTTCGCAGTTCGGCAACACGTTTGTCTACGTATGCTTGGGAAATATTCTGACTGTAATGGCGTAAGGGTTGATTGGGAATTTTGACAATTACTTGCAGTTGATCGGGGAGAATAATTGGGTAAAGGATGGCAGCAGTAGGATTATCTTGGTCTACTACTTGATCGAGGGTCACACTTTGACCTTGCAAGCAAGCTTCTCTGAAGAAGTTATCTAACTCTGCTAACTGCAATGCTTCAATTCGCTGGCGTGCTTTATCTAAAATTGTTTCATCCAATTTTCCTTGTTGGGATTGCAGCATTAACTCTACTGACTCTCGATACACGGGTTCAACACTGTCACGGAAGTTAAATTGCACATCCTGATTCTTGTCAGCTACCAAGTCACTACGGAGAGACTTGAGAGTTTCTACAGCCGCATCATAAGCTACGATCGCTCCCTTGATATCTTTTTGTGACCGTTTCAACCTACCTAACTGCCACTCCGACTGATAGGCAATGTCTGGTGCGTTATTTGTCTGAGCGAGGATTAATGCTTGCTGGGTGAGACTTTCTGCCTCTGACCACTGCTGGTTTTTCTGATACAAACTACCCAAACTCAAAAGTGCATAAGCTTCTGCTCGTTTATCTCCCAAACTGCGGGATTGTTCGATGCTGGTGGCGAGCGATCGCCCTAAGTCTTGAGTGCTAAATTCCAAGAGAGATTTTCTATTCAGCAGTTGAGACTCAGGACTTTGGAGTTTCATGAGGCTTTGGGCAAAATTAATCTGGGCGTAGATGGCAGCACGGCTGCTCGGCAATTGCTTGACTTGGGATTCAATTAATGGTAATAAAGCTTCAACCTCTGTAAATTTTTGATCTTCGATGAACAAACTTAAAAGATTGAGTTGGGCCTGGACTTTTGTCAGGGGCAAGGGGGATACTTGAGCTGTTTGTTGATAATAGTTAATCGCCTCGCTCAGCCAGTACTTAGGGTCTGATTCTCGGTGGGATACTTGAGTTGTTTGTCGAGATTTGGCGATGGCTTGTTTTTGCTGGTACTGGGCGCGAGCGTGGTTTCCTAGACTAAAAAGACTTGCCCCGATTTCTGTGTTTGATTGCATACGCTGAGCAATCTCCCGACTTTGTTTGAGAGCATCGAGGGAGTTTTGTCCATCTCCCACTGCTAAAAGAGCATCACCAAGCGATCGCAATCCTACTGCTTTTTCTATTGAGTCTGGTTGAGATTGTAACTTTTGATATACTTCTGTAAGTATTTTGACTGCACGAGGGTAGAATCCTTGCGTCCGCCATGCCTGTGCAAGATTTATCTGCGATCGCACCAGACCAGTATCATTTTTTGCTTGCTTGTAAATTTCTGCTGTCTGCTTCCAAGTTTCTAAAGCCTCCTGTGTCTGCCCCATTGCCAGTTGCAGACGACCTTGAATATCCAGAGATTTTGCGAATATTTGTAAATTTTGGTTTTGATCCCCTGTCCTTAGCAAGTCCAAACTCTCTGTAATTGACTGCTTTGCTTCAGTCCATGCACCCAGTTGTTGGTAAGCCAGAGACAAATTACTGAGAGTGATGGCGAGTTTGAGATTATCCCCTTTTTGCTTGTATTCCTGTGCTGCCTGCTGTAATATCTGCACTGCTTCGGCAAAACGTCCAGCATCGTATAATACTTTTCCCTGTTCTAAGGGGGAGGCAGAGATAGTATTAGCAATAGTTGCATTTGCCTGATGGTATGAAGAGTTCATTGCACCAGGAACTTTTGCTAACACGGGTGAAGCGAGGATGCACAGCAAAGCAATCAGAAAGTACGAAAGCAAATGTAACCAGTAAAAAGTCTTATTTTTTGCCTTTCGCTTTCTAATTGTTAGAGAATTTTGGCAATAAATCTTAGTTGTTTTAGTCATGGGCATAGCTAGTAATTCATAATTCGTAATTCATATCAAGCCTGGTACGTAGTGGGCGATCGTTAAGCATGAAAGAAACGAAAATTAATCATTTGAGTACAACAGGTGGTGTCAAACGCTAATGCTTACG
Source organism: Nostoc sp. NIES-4103 (assembly GCF_002368335.1). Classification (GTDB taxonomy): domain Bacteria; phylum Cyanobacteriota; class Cyanobacteriia; order Cyanobacteriales; family Nostocaceae; genus Amazonocrinis. The sequence goes on from NZ_AP018288.1 coordinate 5,292,859, forward strand.
GTATCAGCCTGCTTTCTTGCAATCTTAATAATAAGTCTTTAACCGGACACAATATTACTCCTGTTCTGTCACTCTGGTGAAAACATCTGCCATTGCTAAAATAAGAGAGCTTTTGCATAGCAAGCGATCGCAAGATTTAACGCCAGCGACTCTTTCTTCAAATTGTCGCCGATCGCTTAAACTATATCGCAGGCATACACTCATGTTTCCCGCTCAAAAATTAGAGTGAGCCAAGATGCTCATTGCCCTTACTGTCAGTATTTTGGTCACATTACCGAAAGTCTACCGCGATTGGCGGCATTGAAATTAAGCCGCGATCGCAATTAAGAGGCGAATGCCTGGCATAGATTTTAATCAATGCTAATTAATTAATCATCATGGAATTACTTATGGAATAGAGCATTTTAAGAAAGCCTTGTAAGAAATGGAATTGATTGACTTGCCCAAAAGCGCTATTGATCAGGGTTATGGAGAGGAGCGACCGCGAAACTTCCTTGCGAGGTAACGGCTAAAAAAACCGTTTTGATACCGTAAACCAAATTTATTCATCTGTGGGAATTTAGGGAAGTTGTCTTTAAATGTAAACTAAACAGTTTTAGTCCAAAAATCAAAGAATTCCACAGGGATTATACTGAGAAAAATTATTACTTTTTTTAAGCCAAATAATATAGTCTTCACCTGGCAATAGCACTTTATTTACAACTACTCTTTGATAGCCGTGTGCTGTTCCGGTGATGCTTACAGACATCCAAAGACCAGCAGGTTGATATAAAAACTTGCCAGCACCACAAGTTCCAGGAGATGCAACTAAATTAAGTTCAGGAGCAACACTGATCGATGCTCCTGGAATAGATTTTTTGGATTCAATATCTCTTAACTCAATTGTGATACGTTCATTGGCTTTAAACGTTACTATAATCACACTTATAAAAAGACAAATTAAACTAATGCTTAAGAGCGGAGACCACTTGTTTTTATACATAAAATTAGCAGTTTTAAATTATTATTTAAGCCGATGAATAGATGTAAAAATGCACCCGGAAAAGGAAAATTACTAATAATTCAGGCTTGTAATATGTTTACAAAGTAAGAAAGAGGCAGTATTTCACACTTTTAGCCTCTTTCGTTTTACACTCATAGTCTAACAAAATCTATTATTTAACACCCCTTGAAGGTGGCAATTCTTCTGGTATGGCTCTTTCTGGTTCTACCCTATTATTGTGGATAGCAGGGATAATCACTTCAAATCTGCTCATTTGCCCATTGGCTTGACCTTCAGCTTTAAATGCATAAACTGGCTGTAAAAAAGGCTGATCAGAAATTGACCCTGGGTCTTCCCAATATTTAATCTCTATATCCTTTATCAAAGCATTTTTAACATCAGGATTATCAGACGTAATTGTTCCTTTCTTCTCTTTTGCTTCTTTGAAAGCTTCCTCTATAGTTTTTAGTGGCAGCTTTCCAGCATCCTCAATGTCCTTGAAAAATTTTGCCACACCTACAATTTCGCCCTGATCTCCTACATCTACAATAATTCTAGAAACTCCATATACTGGCTTACTTTGAATATATCGATAGAAGTAAGCACTTTTTCCTATAACCGTTGGTGGTTGAGATAGATTACTTGGTTCTTCAGTAACAGCAGTAACTGTTTGAAATTTGAAGTCAGATGGTAACCAGCCGTGAGTTTTTAAATACTCAGTCGCTATACGTTCTACTTCTACATCTGAAGGAATATTATTAGCTGCTGTAGATTTAAAGATTTTAGAATAATCTCTATATTTCCAAGTTCCTGACTGAGTATTCAATAACAGTTGTTTTGTTCCTTCCTTTAAAACAAGAAGTGAATCGCCTTTATTGCCAGGTCTCTCATTATCCAACTTGGGCTGACCATACATATTAAACTTGTTTGCTATGGAGCGAAAGTCTTGTTCTGACAGGTGCTTTGAGATGAATTTATAAACTGTTACTTCTTTTGGCGTAGTAGCAATAACCTGTTCCGGTACGGAAAGCTGATAGTTAATTGAAATATCTGCTGCTCCAGGTTGAGGAAGTACAAGCGCAGGAATTTTTTTAAAATTAACTTTCCGCTCTGGAGCGCCATAACTGATGGTACAAGCTCCTAATGCTATAGCTAGAAAAGCTACTTTAACCAGTACTCTTAATTTCATTAATACTCAATCCTTTTTGTAGATAGTAAATTCATCATTGCCCACAAATATTAAAAGACTTGACCAGTTGTTGGAATTGATATAGTCCAACTGTAAAAGTCGTTAGGAGCATTGTTATATGTAGGTGCATTACTAACATTGCTGAATAAAGTGTCAGATTCAGCATAGCGATAGCCATTTACCCGCGCTTTGACTTTTCCATCTGTGTTTGCACTTGGAGCTAACTGAGGTTGGTATTGTTGTGCAGCATCAAACCATGCATTCTTTACAGTATAATTATTTCTCAGTTCATAGCCATAAGTATAAGCTTCCCTAGAATCAAGATACATAATTGATGCAAACCCTGTCATAATACGAAGTCCTTGAAACATATTATTAATTTTGGTTTGTGCAGCTGTGGAGCCAAAATTTGACAGCCAATTACAGCTGTAAAAACTTGCCCATTTAGTATAAGTAAAACGTACTTCGTCCCACTTCGCATTAACGCTATCTAAGTATTCTTGTGAGCTAGTGTGATAGGGTAAACTACTACTATTTTGAGCCGAAAAATGTGCAGCTGCATTGTTACCTAGCTCGGATAAAGTTGCTAAACCGTGTCCAGCAAAAGCAAAAAATTCAACTTGATTTACTTGTCCGTTTTGATGTAAATCAGATTCCCAAGCCAGTTCATTAAGCCACAAAAATACATTGGAGAAGAATGGAGGAAGACCTACTGGTGGATTGTTATTTAATTGGTCATTGAGATTAGTAACGTATGATGCACCACCTCGATTACCAAAATAGCAATTTTGTGGTGAACCATAGTTATTTATTCCATCAAAACCAGTTGTTACTGCTGCTGCTACAGTTCCTGTTGTCAAAACAAATGATAAAGAAACAACCGTGCTATTTACTGGAGTTTGTAAAAATGACCATATCTTTCTTCTTAACACTCTTAATTTCCTTCAATGTAGGGAGCTAATGTGTTTAAATTTAGCATTAATTACAGTTAATTAATCAACGTAATTTTGCTGAATTAAGAATAAAAGTAAGTTTACTGAAACAACTATTTTGTTTATATAAATTCAATAAAATATTTTAGTAAAAATACTATCATTAAGTAAAAATGTTACTCAATTTTGTGGAGTCAAGCACTGCGTTAACAGTGATGATCTAGCCGCGGCCGCGCAAGAAGGGTGAAAAGCATTGGCTCTCAAAACTATTGATAAATAGCGCTTTTGAGCAATTTATCAAATTTTGTTGCTTAATTATTTCTTACTGCTGCTAAATTCCATAAACAAAACCCTCATAAACACTATGAGGGCATTCATTTATATCTATGTCAGTTCTCAAGTTCTCAAGTGCGGAAACGTAATTTCCAATTCCCAGTTCCCACAGATATTATAAGTATTTAAGCGGACATGATATCAAAGGGTCATTTTCATATTATAGTTAGTTAATTCAAAGTTGTTGGCAATCAATACTTCACGGACTTGCTTACTTAATAGAGCAGCAAGTTCTGCTTCACCCGCCCCTAGTGGCCCATTGAGCGCTTCCCCATGATTAACAACTGCGGGATGGGAATAAATCTCTACCAAATCTGCTTGAATCTGGGGTATCAGACCGAGCAAATATTCCTCGGTCATGGAGCCAGTTTGTAGCAAACCGTACACTCTCTTAGCAAATGCAATACCTTGAGATGTTAGCAAATCCTCACTGTAGCGTCGCAATCTACCGAATACTCCTGCCCAGACTAACTTAGTGAGTAAACTGCTACGGTTGAGCTTGAGGTTAATACCCAGTTCTTCAGATGGCAGACGGATAACTCGAATTTTAAACTCTTGTGCTAACTCCACCAAGATACGCATTACTACTGGGTGGGTATGTAAATGTAGATGTCCGTCTACATGGGAAAGAGTTAATCCAGATTCACAGAATTTTTCCAATTGACCCCGAATTTCTTGGCGGAGTTCTTCACGGGCTGCGGGATGGAATTGATAATTTAACCCTGCTTGCAGAGGGCTATTTGAGAAGTTGCCCATTGAATCAACCAAGTGGGGAATTTGAGAGGGTGGTAAAACAGCCCGACCGCATACTAATACTAAGTGCAGACCGACAGCCAAATTTGGGTGAGTACGTGCCAAAGCGATCGCTTCATCGGCGGCATCACCTGTTACCATCAAGCTGGTACTAGTCAGCACACCTTGCTCATGTGCTTGAATAATCGCTTGATTCACGCCACGAGAAAAGCCGAAATCATCACCATTAATAATGACAAAACGACGGGAATTGGTCATGGGAACTTGGGGATTGGGGATTGAGGATTGGGTATTGGGGATTGGGGATTGGGTATCGGTTATTAGAAAAATTCTTTCCCAGTCCCCAGTCACCAGTCACCAGTCCCCAGTCCCTAGTGTGTAGCTGCTTGAGTACGGCGTTCTTTCAAGTAGGAGAAAAACTCGGCACCTTCGCGCAGACGACGTACTAACATTTGGCGGTCAGTTAACATTTCCTTGACGATTGGTGCGATCGCTTTGGGACGAAAGTAGAATTTACGGTACATGCGCTCAACGGCATCTTCAATTTCCGCACTGGAAAGACTAGGATATTGCAGTGTGGAGGTTTGAATGCCAGAGTTAGCAACTAAAGCCTGGTCGCTAAACCAGCCGTTGGCTTTGGCTTGTTCATAAAGTTCTGTGCCGGGATAAGGTGCGGCGATGGAAACTTGAATGGTATGGGGACTGAGTTCGCAAGCAAAGCGAATTGTTTCTTCCACAGTTTCTTTAGTTTCAATTGGCAGTCCAATAATAAAGGTACCGTGGACGGTAATGCCAAGTTTGTGGCAGTTTTTCATAAATTCCCGCGCCACCTCTAGCTTGATGCCTTTTTTTATGCCGTTGAGAATATTTTGGTTACCAGACTCAAAACCCACTAGCAACAATCGCAGACCATTGTCACGCAGTTGTTTGAGGGTATCGTAGTCTAAGTTAGCGCGGGCGTTACAACTCCAGGTTAGCTTGAGTCGCTTCATGTGTTCGCTAATGGCGATCGCTCGATGTTTATCAATGGTAAAGGTATCATCATCAAACATATATTCCCTTACCTTGTCACCAAAGATGGCTTTGGCTTCTTCCATCTCGCGTCCCACAGCTTCGGGGCTTTTATGGCGGTAGAGGTGACCGCCAATTGTCTGCGGCCAAAGACAGAAGGTACATTTTGCCGGACAACCACGCCCAGTATAAAAGGAAATATACGGATGCAGCAGGTAGCCAATGAAATATTTTCTAATGTCTAGGTCACGTCCATAAACTGGTAAGACGCTGGGCATAGCATCCCAATCATGGATCAATGGCCGCTCTTCATTGTGCTGTATATTAAAGTTCTGGTCACGGTAGCTCAAACCCTTGATTTCTGACCAAGATTTACCTTCGGCTAGTTCCTTGCAGGTATAGTCAAATTCATTGCGACATACAAAGTCGATGACTGGGTGATCTCGTAGCGTTTCCTCTGGTAAGACAGCTACATGCGCCCCAACAAAACCTATTTGGACATCTGGATTTGTAGCTTTTATCGCCTCAGCACACTTGACATCATTAGTCAATGAAGGTGTACTGGTGTGCATGATAATCAGTTCGTAGTCTTTGGCGATTTTCAGCACATCCTCCACAGTTTGACCATGTGGTGGAGCATCTACAAGCTTGCTACCTGGTACAAGTGCCGCAGGTTGCGCCAACCATGTAGGATACCAAAAAGAAGTAATTTCACGCTTGGCTTGGTATCGCGAACCGGCACCACCATCAAATCCATCAAAGGAAGGAGGATTGAGGAACAGAGTTTTCTTCACTGATATCTCTCCCACACTCATTGTTTCAGTTAATCTACAAAAATATAAAAAATTGGAATTGGGAATTGGGAATTGGGAATTGGGAATTGGGAATTGGGAATTGGGAATTGGGAATTGGGAATGGGGAATTGGTAATTGAGAATGGGTTTAGTTATTCTCCCCCTCATCCCCCTCATCTCCCTCATCTCCCTCATCTTCCCCTACTCCCCACTCCCCACTCCCCACTCCCTAACTAAATTAGCTGGCTTTGACGTTGACACTGATAAACTGTTGAATCAGTGCAATTACTTCATTGCGGCTGAGTTTTTCTCTACCATTAGCCAGAGCGTCAAGAGTACCATGAGCCAAGGTTAACGGAATTTGGCAGAAGTCTAAAGCAGGGCCAGCAGGAAGAGATTTAGTATAAGCATCTGCTAGCAGTAAATTGCGATGTGCATACTCATGTAGATTTGCTACAGTCCATCCTTCAGGAAAGAAGTCTACCCCACGTCCCAAATCTTCAATGTGGTTACGCAGGATGTTAACCGCTTGTAGACCACGGCCAAATCCAATTGCTTGAGTGCGGTTAGTCTGCGTTCCGTCGTACCAAGTCCATAAATCCGAGAGTAATAAACCAACTGCACCTGCAACCCCAAAGGTATAACGATCCAAATCTGACTCTGTATCAATTTTCCAATTTCTTTCTGCCCAGTAAGCCATACGGTCTGCCATGGCTGCGGTAGCATCCCAAATCCGAGGTGCGATCGCTTCAGGTGCTAGTATTGACCATTCTCTCACCCTCACGGTAACTTCTTGTAAAGTATTCTCGTACTCACCAAAGCCTACCGAGAAAGCATCGACTGGGAACCCATCAACACCTGCCTGTAATGTCAAGCTAATCATTCGCAACAGCTTCGCCTTAGTCAGATTATCCAGTTCGGGATGATCTTCAATTTCATCAATGGCACGCATACACAAGTATGCAGAAGCTACTGCTTCTTGCAGCCCTGGCGGTAATATGCTAATTGGAATATAAAAAGTTCGGCTAGTTGCTTTGAGGATTTGCAATGCATCACTACGTAAATCCATGTCTCCACTCCCCTCTTGTTTCTGACACCACATGCAGTTTGCAATTTTCTGATAATACTGGATCTAGTTGTTACTAAACCTAAAAAACTTTGGATACTTTAGTATTTCATCTAAAAATTGATGGTTTATAGTATCATAAGTGACAAAAACCTCAAATTGAGCCAAGCAAAATCTAGTATATAAGACTTTAGTTACACCAATTTGTTGCGTGTGGGCTGACATATGCATCAGCAATTTTTGGTGTAAATATAAACAATCATGCTAAAATTTAATAGGTAATAACTAAAACTTTTTCAGTAGGTAAAACCTAATTTAAGTGGTAAAGCAAAATTATTTATGTCATTGCGAACGAAGTGAAGCAATCCAAAGCCCTTGCGGTTGCTACCGTTCGGATTCTCCGAACGAGTACGTTTTACTTTGCTCTACTCGCAATGACAAATGTATACTTAATTTTGTACAACTACTTATATAGTGATAGCTACCGCAGGCGTGAGTTAGTCTGAGAGGATTTTTGAAAAGTCTTACAGAGTGCTTTGGAAACCATTGCAACGTAGTCGCTCTCTATGACAAACTGCTGTCACCACAGCGAAGCGCGTTAGCAAGTTCCAAAAATTAAATTATTCAATCTTGAGAAGAAAGATGATTATAAAATTCTTCTTTCTCTGTTTTTTTGCCTCCTCTGCCTGTAGGCGCGATACAATATTTTTTAGAATGGAAGTCCCTTAGCGAGGAACGAGCTTCACTAGAAATCTCGTTAAATTCAAAACTATTTTTGACAAATCTGATAGGATTGCCACACAGTTTTGGGAATAAATAAAGTATCTGGCTTTCCATTTTTATGTTTTCTAATTAAGGAATTTAGTCTAAGAGATGATTTATAAAGTAAACCTTTAAATATCTAAAAACTTTTAATTCTAACCATTTGGTTAAAGACTTTTTTTACCAATTACTTTTAATCCATCAGCAACCTGAGTGGGGTTAATTTTGCAGTTTTAGATGCTTCTAGTGCGCTGTGGGCAAGGTATCCAGCTAACCATTAAGAGAAAGTAATCACATTATCATACTGATTTTCAATCAAGCCTCTGAAGGTACTGTTAATGCTGCTTGTGGTCTAGCTGCTAGTGTGCGCTCCATTCAGATAGCCAAGGACGCAAATAATAGGCTAGACAAGACTTTAGCTGAGTTAGATAATGAAGCTTAAACATGTAGTGTGATACAGCCAGGGAATTTAGAGTCACAATGGTGACTTTTTAGCAGGTAAAAGGCAGGAGACAGCAATTATTCTGTTAGTTTCCCTATCACCCTGATCTCCCCATCTCCCTCATCTTCTCACTCTCCCTTGCTAACCAATTTTGTAACAAAATCTGTAACGACGATGTGATTTAAGCTTGTACTCGTTTAGATTGATGAAAAATCTACGGGTAATCCCTGAATGAAAGGGTAATGTTGCTTAAAGATATACGAGATTATCAAATTCTGTTTCTGGGCTTATTTCTAGTATTGGGAATTGGTACAAGGGACTGGACGCTACGACCTGATCTGATTGGAGTCGCGATCGCCACTTGTTTAGCAACGCAGTGGATACTGTCATTTGTCATTGGTCAAAATCAAAAAACAAATGATACAGCACATATGAGGAATCTTCGTAGTGCTTTGATTACCTCATTGGGACTGAGTTTGCTTTTGCGAGCTGACCACTGGACAACAATGGCTTTAGCAGCAACAAGTGCGATCGCTAGTAAATTTCTTTTCCAAGTCGGTGAAAAGCATTTCTTCAATCCTGCTAATTTTGGTATCATTTTTGCCTTATTGTTAGCGCCCGATGCTTGGGTTTCCCCAGGACAGTGGGGCGAACAATGGTGGTATGGACTATTATTTGCTGGCACTGGTGGCATGATTTTACAACGCATTGGTCGTTGGGACACTACAGCAGCTTTTTTGGGTGCATACTCCTTGCTAGAAGCAATTCGTAATCTTTGGCTGGGTTGGACTTGGGATGTTTACTGGCATAGGTTGATGAGCGGTTCTCTGCTGCTGTTTGCCTTATTCATGATCACCGATCCCCGGTCAATTCCCAACGCTCGAATTGCGCGTGTAGTTTGGGCAGTGTGCATCGCCATTTTGACTTTTATTCTGAGAAATTACTTCTTTATTTCCACCGCAGTTTTCTGGGCATTGTTCACCCTTGCACCACTAACCATCTTGTTAGATTTTCTCTGGTCAGCCGAGCGATTTTCTTGGTTAGGGGATGGCGTTGGGAGATGGGGGGATGAGAGGGATGAGGGAGAAATAACTCCTAACTCCTAACTCCTAACTCCTAACTCCTAACTCCTAACTCAGCACTTTAAAAAAGAGGTATAAAATGAAGCGTTTAAGATTGATAATTCCATTATTAGTGGCATTGATAGCTGTGCTGTGCTTTGCACCGACAGCTTGGGCATTCTGTGGATTTTATGTTGCTAAAGCTGATGCTAAATTGTACAACAAAGCTTCTCAGGTGGTGATTGCGCGAGATGGCGATCGCACTGTCTTAACGATGGCAAACGATTTTCAAGGAGAAGTGAAAGATTTTGCAATGGTAGTACCAGTACCGACGGTGCTGCAAAAAGAACAAGTCCGCATTGCCCAACCTAAGATTGTCGAACGTTTGGATGCTTTTAGCGCGCCACGATTAGTCGAGTATTTTGACTCTGATCCATGTGCCACAAGCAGGCGTGGACTACCCATACTAGAAGCACCGATGTCAGCAGTTAGTAATGAAGCAGCCAGGGCGAGGGATGATGCTAGCTTGGGTGTAACGGTTGAGGCTCGTTTTAACGTTGGTGAATATGACATTGTAATTCTCAGTGCTAAAGAATCTGGCGGGTTGGAAACTTGGCTCAACCGCAATGGCTATAAAATTCCTAGAGGAGCAAAACAGTTACTTAAGCCCTACATCCGTTCCTCCATGAAATTCTTTGTTGCCAAAGTCAACCTAGATAAATTCTCCGAATCTGGCTATCAGTTTCTCCGTCCACTGCAAATTTTTTATCAGTCACCCAAGTTCATGCTGCCAATTCGTTTAGGCATGATCAACGCCACAAAAGAGCAGGATTTGATTGTATATATCCTATCGTCTCAAGGACAAGCAGAAATCACCAACTACCGGACTGTAAAAATCCCATCAAACGCTAACATTCCTCTGTTTGTCAAAGATGAATTTAGCGACTTTTACAAGTCTATGTTTCAAACTTCTTATATCAGAGAAGATAAGAAAGTTGCTTTTTTAGAGTATGCATGGGACATGAGTAATTGCGATCCCTGTTCTGCCGAACCCTTGAGTCAAGAAGAACTCAAGCAAGCAGGCGTGTTTTGGCTGGATAATAATTCTACCAGTGATGCACCAGTACCTCCTGGCTTTAGTCGCCGCTTTCCCACTAGTAATGTCTTCATTACGCGATTGCATATCCGCTATACCCGTGACAAATTCCCTGAAGACCCGATATTTCAACAAACCTCCAACCGCGAGTCTTTCCAAGGGCGTTATATTTTGCAACATCCTTTTACAGGTGAACTTAAGTGTCAAGCAGGCAGAGAATACAAGCGGTCTTTGCCCAAACGTTTTGAACAAGAAGCCCAAACCCTTGCTAAGCTAACCAACTGGAATATCCAAAACATTCGCAAAAAAATGCAGTTGAGTGTGGGTAATTTCACTACTTCCTGGTGGGAAAATTTTTTCTCCTGGCTGGGATTTTAAAAAGTTGTCAGTTGTCATTGGTCATTTGTCATTTGTTATTCTCCCTCATCTCCCTCATCTCCCTGCTCCCCTACTCCCCTGCTCCCCTGCTCCCCTGCCTCTACTACTATCGATAGATTTTTTGTGATGGTAGAATAGCAAAAAACACATAGTATCACGACATAGGGTAATTCTCTAAATGATTTTTATACGCAATACTATAGTATTCTTGCTTTCTTCGCCAAGAGTTTGACATGGTTGAATTCGATGAACAGCTACGCCGCTTAGCTACCCAAGCCTGTGGACATCCACCTGGAAGCCCTCAGCGTCAGAAGCTGCTCACGCAAATAATACGCTTGACTTCCAGTAAACTTTGGAAGGAAAGTACTCCTTACTATCAAGATGCACTGCAACAAACTTGGTTATATTTCTGCCGTAACGTTTGCGAAGGTTTGACAGGTCAAACCTATGATCCTGCTTATGGCAGTGTGATCACTTGGTTAAATGCTTACCTCAAACGCAGATTACAAGACTTTTACCTGAACCAGTACAAAGAACAGGCTACAACAGTTTCGATCAAGGTTCGTCAGTCTGTGTCGGGTGGAAACAGTGAAGTAATTGACCCTGTAGATAACCTACCAGCGACTCCCCAAGCTCCTCCTATTCTGGAAGATTTGGAAGCATGGGTGAAGACAGACTTAGATGGAGAACTAAGTAGTACTCACATTAAAGGACATCCAAAAGTGAATTGTCAGGTGTTAATTCTCAAACGTCTACCCCCGGAAGTTAGCTGGAAAGAACTGTCTGAGGAATTTGGGCTACCAATTCCCACATTAAGCAGTTTTTATCAGCGTCAATGCCTACCGCGCTTGCGTAAATTTGCTGAAAATGAGGGTTTGTTATGACACTAAATTTTTAACAATCTCTATGCCTGTAGCTAGTGGCTAACAGGCAACTAAGCAAGTCCAATGAGTAAATTTAGCGATCGCTCATCTGTATTGAATGGCGATCGCTTTTTCGCATCAGTTCGACGGTTGCTAAATTAACCTGAGTTCGGGATAAGCCCAAACCATGATTCTATCGTTGACTGAAACTTCTAAAACTTACGCAAAACATCTCTCAAACTCTCATAACTCTGTGATCTCTGTGCCTCTGTGAGTCCAGTCCCCGTCTTGGCTTCTGCCGAGATGGGGAACTGGCGAACCCGAAGGGCGGTTCGATAAAATCTTCTTAACCCGAACTGAGGTTAAATTAATATCATGTTATTTTTATCACTAATATTGCTTGTCATACTCCACTTTGCCGTACTCTAGTTTGACTATTCGGTCTGCGAGATGAAAATAGCGATCGTCGTGGCTAATAGCTAGTATTGTTTTGCCCCGCTTTTTCAAATCTGGCAATAACTGAGTGTAGAATATTTCTTTGAATACTGGGTCTTGGTCAGCTGCCCATTCGTCAAACAAATAAATTGGTCGGTCTTCTAAGTATGCTGTTAGCAAAGCTAGCCGTTTACGCTGTCCTTGAGAAAGAGCAGTAGTAGAAAGTTGACCATTTTCAACTTTGACTTTATGCTCTAACTGGAGTTGCTTGAGATATTTTTGGGCTTGAACATCCAAGCTAGTATTTTCTAAACCTACAAGTTCTTCAAATAAATAAAATTCAGAGAAAACTACCGAAAAATGCTGACGATACCATTCGCGGTTTTGTTCACTAATTAACTCTTCATCCAACAAAATTTGACCATTTTCAGGGATATAAAGTCCAGTAATCAGTTTAGCTAAGGTAGATTTACCGCTACCGTTACCACCAACAATAAATACTATTTCTTGAGGATACAGAGTTAAATCGATGGGGCCAAGGATAAAGCTGTTGTCTTCTTGATCTGTGTAATAAACGTGAGTTACACCTTGAAGTTTTAAGCTGTGCCAATCAGAGTTAAAGCTAGGTGGAACAGTGGCTAATTCAGCCCGATTTGCTAAAGATAAACCAAGAGATTCTATCTTTTGTAAAGCAATATTTGCTCTACTAATTTGAGGCAGGTTGTTGACAATATTATCCATAGGCAACATCAAATAGGTAAAAGTCAAGATGTAGCCAGACAGAGTTTGAGGAGTGATGGTAATTATTTTAGGTAGTGCAAACAGTAAAAAACCGATCGCGAAAAAAAATAAGAGTTTACCCCAACTAGTAGTTGTGGCGAACAAAGTCAACCCATCAACATTGTGACGCCGGAATCTGACAGCCGTAGATTGCAGATTTTTTGTTAAGAAAAATTGACGGCGTTGATAGTTCAGCTTAAGTTCTTTGATGCCTTCAGTGATGGTACGAAAATGCTTAAACAGTACATCTTGATCATCACGCGCCAGGGCCAGCAATTTTTCACCTCTGTTCAAAAGCCACTGACAACTGCCTATTGCTACCACTATCAAACAGCAAACTAGCAGCAGGACAAACCAAGATAGCCAAGTGATATACACCAAACAACCCAACACTATAGCCAAATCAATGCACAGGAAAGGCATTAAATACACCGCATGGGCTACTGCTTGCACATCTTCTGTCAAAGTTGCCAACAGTCGAGAACTTCCTAAATTTTCCAGATGACTTAACTCAGAAGCAAGTATTTGCTGACTTAAGCCCATGCGTAATTGCAGAATAGCATTTTGAGATAGGCGAATCAGCATCACTTGCGAAATGATACTGGTAATGAGTGCGACGATGACTAACCCCAAAAAACCCCAAGCTATGGATGTCAAGGATGAAGTATTGCTGAGAGTTGCAGCACTACTGATCAAAGCGATTAATCCAGCGCTACTACCACCACTGAGGAAACCCGTAACGATCGCGATCGCCACCATTTCCCAAGAAGAACGTATCAACCAACGTAAAATCCGCACTTGTAGACTCTATACCCCCGACAATGCCCGTCTTATGCTCAAAAGCTCATTTACTATATATCTATATTGACTAAACAGTCCAATAACTTGTTGTTTGAGATGGCGATCGCAAATCTGTTGCTATTAATTTTATGTTTATCGGCTGTATTGTTTTACTGCTATGGGATTTATGCAGCGATCGCTTTTGAGCGTCAACCCCATGCTACAGTTAGCGAATTTCATCCACCTGTTACCATCCTCAAGCCAATTTGTGGATTAGAGAGTGATGCTTACAGCAACCTCGCCTCATTTTGCCAGCAAGATTATCTAGAATACCAGATTGTGTTTGCAGTGCGCGATCGCCAAGATCCAAGCATAGAAGTGGTCAAAAAAATCATCCAGCAGTTTACCAATGTAGATATTCAGCTGGTTGTAAGCGATCGCTTGATTGGGGCAAACTTGAAGGTAAGTAATTTAGCCAATGCTGTAACTGTGGCTAAACATGAAATCCTACTCATAGCTGATAGTGATATTCATGTTGATCAAGATTATCTACAAACAGTCATCCAACCTCTCAAAGATGAAACTGTTGGTGTCATCACTTGCTTGTATCGTTCTTCAGCCCAAGGATGGGTAACTACTTTAGAAGCTATCAAAACTGCTACTGATTTCCATGCAGGTGTTTTAGTCAGCAATCAACTAGAAGGTATAAAATTTGCTTTTGGTTCCACAATTGTGATCCGCAAAGCAGCCCTAGAAGCCATTGGTGGATTCAAAGCCGTAGCTGATTATTTAGCAGATGACTTTCAACTCGGTTACTTACCAAGCCAAGCAGGTTACAAAGTTGTCCTCTCTGACTATGTAGTTACACATAACCTTGGTACTAGCACCTTAACTGACGCCATTCGACGACAAATTCGTTGGGCGCGTTGCATCCGCGTTTCTCGTCCTTGGGGATATGTAGCACTAATTTTTACTTATGGAACAGTTACAAGCTTGCTGTTTTTAATAGCTACAAAAGGTACAATATTAGGCTGGACTGTGCTAGTTATTACCTGGTTTATGCGTTTAGTAATGGGTTGGATAGTTGGAGTCAAAATTCTCCATGACCCAATTGCCAAAAGATTTTTCTGGATTATCCCCTTCAGCGATTTCATCAACTTTGGTATTTGGTGCTGTGGCTTCATGGGTAAAACAATAGAGTGGCGGGGACAGCGGCTCTTATTAACCAAAGGCGGTAAACTAATAGCGATCGCAAATCCTAACTAGCCATAATAAAACTTAAAAACTCTCTGCGACTCTGCGTAAAATTGAATGTTATAAAAATAGGCAGCATAAGAGCATAGTAGCCTAGTTAACTATTAGCTTTTACAAAAATTATCAACTAATAGATAGATGAAATAACTATCACAATGTAAGCAAATTATAGGTCTAATACTGAGTTGCATTTTAAAGCATCGAAAAAAACTCAGGAGGATATTAATTGTGAATTCTCCATTTCTAGATGCTATTTTTAAAGGCAACTGAAGATCAATAATAAGTTATACCAATTCTCGAAAATGAGGCAACACATTCAAACCCCAAAAGCCATGCCATATAAGACTTTCTGAATTACAAATTACGAATTACGAATTACGAATTGGTATTAGTACTGTGCCTAACAATTTCGCGTAACTGTTATTAAGTCAAAAAAACCAGCTTAATATTATTAGCTTTTCTACACGATGAAAAATCAGAATAGGAAAGAATTTAAGACATTTTGGCAAAATATATGGTTGTTTGGTACAGTTGCCATAGCGATCGCTAGCGGTGCTACTACATCTATTGCTAGTCCAACCATAAATTCGACACAAAAGATTTCCCCCATCTCTGATGATGAACGCAACTCTGCGTTAACTCAAATTCCTTCGCCCATTAGACCAACAATCCCCGAAACACCCACAATTCCGACCCCGCGACCTGCTGAAGACTTGCTGCAAACACCTCCCCCAAGTCCGTCTGCACCGCAACAACTCCCGGAAATTCCCCAGACGATTGTCATTAAGAAGTTTGAATTTATCGGCAATACTGCCTTTAGCAATCAAGAATTGGCTAAAGCAACTGAGCAATTTATCGGTAAGCCCATTACCTTTGCACAACTACTACAAGCAGAAGCAATTATTAGCCAATTGTATATCAAAGCTGGTTATATCAATTCTGGTGCAGTGATTCCAGCCGAGCAAAGTTTGCCTGCAAATCAGGCTGTTGTCAAAGTGCAAATTGTGGAAGGTGGCTTAGAAAAGATTCAGGTGATAGGTACAAGTCGGTTAGATCCAGGATATATTAAAAGTCGGTTAGCGATCGCTACCCGCAAACCTTTAAATCGCGATCGCTTGCTGCAAGCGTTGCAATTACTACAACTCAACCCTCTAATTGAAAATATTTCTGCCGAATTATCAACGGGGACAAGTCCACAGTTAAGCCTTTTGAAAGTCACCGTCAAAGAGGCTAATTCATTAAATGACGAATTTTTTGTAGATAATGGCCGCGCCCCCAGTGTCGGTAGCATTCGCCGGGGATACCGATTGAGTGAAGGTAATTTACTCGGTTTTGGGGATCAACTCAGGGGAACTTACACTAATACCGATGGTAGTAACTCTTACGACATTAGCTACACTATCCCCATTAATCCCCGCAATGGTACATTGCAAATAGCATATGGTGGAAGCAACACTGAGGTAGTTGAACCACCTTTTGACCGTCTTGATATCCTGGGTGATTCCCAATCTTTAGAATTAACTTTACGTCAGCCGTTATTGCAAACTCCAAAAGAAGAATTTGCACTAGGTTTGACATTTTCGCACCAAGAAAGCAAAACATCTTTGTTGGGATTAGGCTTTCCCATTTCCCCAGGTGCTGATAATAATGGCAGTACTCGCATTTCTGCATTACGATTTTTTCAAGAATTTACTAATCGCAATCCCAAAGAAGTATTTGCTTTACGTTCACAATTCAATTTAGGCATAGGTGCATTTAATGCCACAATTAATGAAGGATTTCCCGACAGTCGCTTTTTTTACTGGCGGGGACAAGGACAGTATGTCAGACTTTTAGCTCCAGAAACATTGCTGGTGGTGCGTTCAGATTTGCAATTGACAACACGCCCACTTGTACCTTTAGAGCAATTTACCATTGGAGGCTTGGGGAGTGTGCGCGGTTATCGGCAAGATTTGCTACTCACTGATAACGGCGCTGTTTTATCTGCTGAAGTGCAATTACCGATTGTCAGAGTACCCGAAGTCAAAGGAGTATTGCACCTCATTCCCTTTGTTGACTTTGGTGTAGGTTGGAATAATCCTCCAAGTTATGGTCAGAATTCTAACACCTTGTTGTCAACAGGTTTAGGCTTGCAGTGGCAAATGTCAGACTGGCTAAATATGCGCCTTGACTGGGGAGTGCCATTAATTAGTGTTGATGGAGGTGACAGTTCATTACAAGAAAATGGATTATCGTTTTCTGTGAATATTAACTCGTTTTAAGAGGATGTTTTAAAAGTCATGATTGAATATCATATCATGTCCGGTAAATTAGTTATGATTCCCACAGTCATTGCACCCCACCCCGTTCACCTACGGTGTACACACAAGTGATTAAATCACTAATTATCTCGTTTTGTAGTGGCGTGGCAAGCTTAAAATAGTGCATTAACGAACCGCAGAGGCGCAGAGAACACAGAGATATTAGAGGAAATCTATTGCATTATTTTAGCCTTGTCACGCCAGTAGGGTGTGTTACGCCGCAGGCTAACGCACCGCAAATCTCTGGCGGTGCGTTATGGACGATAGTCCTAACGCACCCTACCAAACTCAAATCTTTTGTATTAATGGTTTTTTTGACTTGTGTGTACACGGTAGCGTCAACGGGGAGGGGAAACAAAGCGTAGCTTTGGTGGGGTTCTTAGGGTTTAATAAGTAATCAAGCGGTTATGTTATGAAATATTTCTTACTCCAAAACAAAAGCAGTTTTAACAAAAAACGCGACGGAAGTAAGATCAAGGGTGACGGAAGTAAGATCAAAGGTAACGGAAGTAAGATCAAGGGTGACGGAAATAATATCAAGGGCGACGGAAATAATATCAAGGGTGGCGGAAATAATATCAAGGGCGATGTTAAGTAACTCAAATTTTGCACCTGCCCAATTTACCGTCAAAAAATAAATTTCTTAGCTTAAAGCTCAAGTAAGCTCAAGCTTACTAAACAGAAATTTCAGTCCGTTTTAACGGACTTTAGCTATAAGCCTTGAACTTAAGTTCAAGGCGTACTCAGGGTCAGGTGCAAGATCTGAATTAAACTAAAATCTGACGAATTAGAATACTCATCACTTCATCACCGTTTCCGGTTGGTACTAGTTGACTCCAGTCTCCAACATTTGCATAGCCAATAATGTGCAAATAGTGGATTGTCCCAGTCACAGCTTTGGAAGAACCTATTAATAAATGCTTAATCGGTTCTCTAGTAGGCAATAGTTTTGCAAAAGATTGCTCAGGAGTGGCTGTATCTGAGTTTTCCCTTGGCACATCACCTTCAAAATCTCCTTTGGGGGAGTTTTGATCATCTCCAAACCTTTGTTCTTGTGTCATGATAATGTTGGCTCCTATTTCGGGGTTCAAAGAAGGGCGATCGCTCCCGTGCTAAGGTAGCGCGATCGCCTTTCTTGTACATTTGACTGTACATTTATAATATAAAGTATAATTTTATACTTTGCAATCCCTGATTGCAAAAATTTTTTGTTCTTTAGTCAAAGTCAAATATTTTATATAAGAAAAAACAACAGTTAGAGGATGTCTGAAAAGTCCTTAACTATGTATCAAATGAGTTTAGATCCCCCTAAATCCCCCTTTTTAAGGGGGACTTTAATTCTTGTTCCCCCCTTTTTAAGGGGGGTTAGGGGGGATCTGAATGTACTTAAGATAACAGCCGAATACTTCTCAGACATCCTCTTAGAGATTAACCTCTCTCAAAAGAAATAGAAGTGGGATGAGACTAAAGAATGATGGTGGAGAAATAGATATTACTTACTGTACATATTATGTTTTCAATCTTTTGATTAGAGATATAGTCAATAAGAATTATTGGCTATGAATATTTGGCTGAGTGCATGTTTTGGGTAAACAAATTAACGTGAGTTTGACAAGTGCTGTTTTAACCTCTCCCCCGGCCCCTCTCCTACAAGGAGAGGGGAGTAAAACTATTATTTTTTTGTTCCTCCTCCCTCGCTTTTTAGGAGAGGGAGGCTGGGAGGGAGAGGTCATCGAACTCACGTAAATTAACTTTCGCGTATCAGCATCAATCAGCCTTATATGAAATAATTGCAATTTCATCGCCCTCCTAAGTAATAAACCAGAGGTTGAAGAGTATGCAAGGACTGAGGCGATCGCTTTTTCTCATCACCTTCCCCCTAGTCACATTGGGGTGTCTTGCATCTCTAGACACCGCCAAAGGGCAGATAATTCCTGATAATAGTCTCGGTGCTGAAAAGTCAGTAGTCAACTCCAATGCCAACACTGACCAAATTGATGGCGGTGCGCGTCGGGGGGCGAACCTTTTTCACAGTTTTCAGGAATTCAATGTTGGTAAAGAAGGAAAAGCCTATTTTTCCAATCCGGCTGGAATCGAAAACATTCTCAGTCGAGTTACAGGCGAAAATCCTAGCAATATTTTTGGCACTCTTGGTGTTCTCGGCAACGCCAACTTATTTTTTATTAATCCTAATGGGGTTTTCTTTGGGCCGGATGCCAAATTAGATATCAAAAATTCTTTCCTAGCCAGCACAGCCACTAGCTTGAATTTTGCAGATGGCACAAAATTCAGCGTCAATACTCCCGAAACCACACCTCTGCTGACCATGAGTATTCCTGTGGGTTTACAATTCCGTGAGCTTCGCGGAAAAATTCTCGTGCAAGGGTCGGGTCATCATCTCAGTTACGCAGATACAGGCTCAACTATTCGACCTGATAGTTTAGGTCTCCAAGTACCATCTGGCAAAACTCTGGCGTTAGTCGGTGGTGATATAGCCTTAGAGGGTGGTAATCTCACAGCTAAGTCAGGACGAATAGAATTAGGGAGTGTGGACTCACCGAGTTTCGTCACGCTTAACCAAAATGACTCTGGCTTTGCCTTGGGATATTCAGGTGTGCAAAATTTCGGAAATATAGAACTGTCTCAAAAAGCCTTAGCAGATGTCAGCGGTGAGGGTGGAGGCGAAATCCAAGTACAAGGTGGACGCCTGATGTTACATGATGGTTCAGCAATTTTGTCTGTAACCCAAGGCTCAAAGTCAGGGGGGAACTTTACTGTTAACACCTCAAAATCAGTAGAACTGATTGGAGAATCACCAAATCGTCAGTATGCCAGTAGCTTATCTACTGAAACTCAAGGTACTGGTTCAACCGGAGACATGAAGATTAACACAGGGAAATTAATCGCTACCAATGGTGCATATATACAAAATTCTTCTTTTGGTAGAGGAAACGGAGGAAATCTTGCTGTGCAAGCTTCCGAAAACGTGGATATTACAGGAAAAGGTTTGTATCAAAGCGGTTTGTATACTGAGGCTAATAGTACGGGCAATGCTGGAAACCTAACGATTACAACAGGGAAGTTGCTCGTTCGGGATGGAGCCAAGGTAACTTCTAGTACTTCTGGTCAAGGTAATGGAGGTAATTTAATTATTAAAACTGAAGACTTGAGTGTTGAAAATGATGTACGCATGTCATCAGATACCTTTGGTCAAGGTGATGCAGGAAATTTGACAATTTACACCAAGCAATTAAATGTTCAAAATTCGCAAGTATCAGCTACTACCTTTGACAAAGGAAATGCAGGAAATTTAACTGTTCATGCTTCTGAGTCTGTAGACCTGAACGGCGAGATACCTGGCAATGAAAAAGGATTTCCTGGCGGCTTGTTTGCTCAAGTTGATCTCAAGGGTACAGGACATGGCGGTAATCTGACCATCAATACTAGACACTTGAGTATTAGTGATGGTAGTAAAGTGCAGGTAGCTACTTTTGGGGCGGGAGACGCAGGAAATATACTAATTCGTGCTTCTGTTGTAGATGTTTTTGAGACATCCAGGGATAACCACTTCTCCACAGGCATATTTGCAGGTTTGGAAGTAGATCCTCGAACGGTGACACCACCCAAGGGTAATGGAGGTAATTTAACTATTGAAACTGAACGCTTGAGCATTGATGGTGCATCTATAACTAGTCGCAACTTGGGTGTAGGAATAGGGGGTAACATCAAACTACAAGTGCCACAGTTGATTCTGCTACGCCGAGGCAGTCAAATTTCCACTACCGCAGGTACTGACCGTGGCCCTGGTAAAGGTGGCAATATGAATATTAACACTGACTTCCTAGTTGCTCTCCCTAATGAAGATAGCAACATCACTGCTGATTCTTTTGGAGGTAGGGGTGGAGCCATCAACATCACCGCAAAAAGGGTTTTTGGGCTAGAAGTTCGCAAGCATCGTACTTCTAAAAGTGATATTACAGCTATCTCTCAACTTTCTCCCACACTCAATGGTGAAATCACTCTGGAGGTTCCCACTGTTGACCCTGCTAAAAATATTGTAGAATTCCCTGTCAGTGTTATTGATCCAGCTGCTTTAATCTCTCAAAATCCTTGTACGCGGGGTGTAGGCAGTAAATTTATCATCACTGGACGCGGTGGCTTACCACCTAGCCCCAATGAAGCTACTAGCGGTGATGGTGTGCGAGTCGATTTAGTGGAACCTGTACCTGGGGGAAGTGGGGGAGCAGGGGTACAGAGGAGCAGGGGTGCAGGGGAGAAAATTGAGTCTACAGTTACTAAACCAATTGTGCCTGCCCAAGGATGGATTTTTAACAAGAATGGTGAGGTGATACTCACAGCCTATGACCCTACAGGCACGGGTTCGCAACGTCCTGTTAATTCAGATGTTTGTCCAATGCCTTGAATTAATTCGTAATATCATGTCCGGCAAATTGCCCATAATCAAAACACCCCACCCCCAACCCCTCCCCGTGAACGGGGAGGGGAGACAAAGCATCGCTTTGGCGGGGTGGGGTAAGTGCGGATATTAAGAGTAATTGAGCGGACATGACATAATTCGTAATTCGTAATTGAGAAAATGAGATTTCTTTTGGATTTTTAGGTTTGCTTCTGTATTGGGGACAGAGAAGAGTGACGGAAATATCAGCTTTTTTAAGCCTCTCCCCGCAACGGGGAGAGGTTTGGAGAGGGGTCAAAACAATCAGTATTCTTCTAAAAAATATTGACAAGGAAGGCAGAATATGAAACTGAAACTGTCTCGCCTAGTTCAGAGATTGCAGAATCTAGTTAAAGGACTATGCGCCAATCGATCGCCTAAACTCAACAAACAGCGATCGCTCATCCTAATAATACTGTTATTTGTCCTCTCTTTTAGCATTCCCCTGGTTGCTCACCAAGTCTTGGCATCAACTCCTGTCGCTCAAACTCAGCAATCTCCCTTACAACTAGTAGAACAAGGTAAAAAACTCTACAGCACCGGACAGTTTGAGCAGGCGGCTTTGGTTTGGCAACAAACGGCTGAAGCTTTTGCTGCTCAAGGTGATCAGCTCAATCAAGCAATGGCTTTGAGTAATCTTTGCCTGACTCAGCAGCAACTAGGGAAGTGGGATGAAGCAAAACAAGCGATCGCAACTAGTCTTAAACTCATAGAGACACAAGAAAAAACACCAGCACAACGCCGCATCCAGGCGCAAACATTCGACATTCAAGGACAACTAGAACTAGCTATTGGGCAATCACAAGCAGCTCTCAAAACTTGGCAACAGTCTGCTGATATATACAAAAATATCAATGATCAACACGGAATTCTCCAAAGTCAGATTAACCAAGCTCAAGCAATGGAAGAATTGGGGCTTTACCCTAGAGCTTGTGAAACATTACTAGATGCTTTAGAACTTGAGCATCAAGATTGTATAATTTCACAAAAACAACTCCAAACCATCAATGCCAAACCGCCAGTAGTCAGCAACATCGCCTCTTTACAAGTTTTGGGATTACGTTGTCTTGGTGATGTTCTGCGAGTAATTGGCTATAGCGAACAATCACAATTAGTTTTGGCAGAAAGTTTAAAATTAGCACAACAATTGGATGATACTCAAAATCTGGCGGCTGGCTACCTCAGTTTAGGTAATACAGCGTTTGCTTTGGCTAATAAAAAAGCCCAAACAGAACCAAAACCACTGCAAATTACATTTACACCGTCTACAAATTGTCTGGTAGAAGCAAAGACTGTTGACGAATTTTACCAAAAAGCAGCAGCTTGCTATCGCCAAGCTGAATTATCTACCGATGCAAACACCAGCACCAAAGCACAACTGAATTTACTCAGTCTCCTCATCCAAACTCAACAATGGTCTGATTTTCCTAGCTTACTCCCTAAAATCCAATCCCAGCTTGATAAATTGCCTATTAGTCATAAAACTATTTACAATCAAATCAATTTGGCGCAAAATCTGATATGTCTGCAATCAGCAGTCAATCCAGAACCATCAAAACTGCGATCGCCTTTACTTCAACAATGTGGTGTAACCCCAGAAAAAGCAACTAAAACTAATAGCAATACTTTACAATCTACACTAATTCCTACTTGGAAAGATATTGCAAAAATCGTCACTACTGCTCATAACCAAGCTCAAGTTTTGCAAGACAAGCAAGCACAAGCCTACGCTTTGGGTTATTTAGGCGGAGTTTACCAAGAAATTGGCGAAATACCAAATGCTCAAAAGTTTACTCAACAAGCCTTACAATTGACTTCATCTTTTGATGCACCATATATTGCTTATCGTTGGCAATGGCAATTAGGACGACTACAACAAATTCAAAAAAACCAACAAGCAGCCATCGGCGCTTACACAGCAGCTTTTGAAACTCTCAAGTCACTGCGTAAAGACTTGACTCGAAGTAATCCTGATGTGCAATATACTTTTCGAGACAGCGTAGCACCAGTTTATCGGGAATTCGTCGATTTACTTTTGCAAGCTAATAACTCTAACCAAACCAATCTGAAACAAGCTCGTGATGCAATTGAAGCACTTCAATTAGCTGAACTGGATGATTACTTTCGAGACGCTTGCATTCAAGCCAAACCACAACAGGTTGATCAAGTAGTAGATAAAGCCACTCCAGCCGCCGCAGTTTTGTATGCAATTGTTTTGCCAGAACGTTTAGAATTAGTCCTGAAATTGCCAGGACAACAAAACTTAGAACACTACACAACAAAAATATCCCAAGCACAACTTGAAAGTAATTTAACAGAACTAATCGACCGCCTCAATGATAAAACACGCTTTCCTAATGAAATACAGGAGTTATCGCAACAAATATACGAATGGTTGATTTTACCAGCACAAAAGAAGCTTGCTGAAAGTAAAGTCAAAACCTTAGTATTCGTACTAGATGGATTGTTAAGAAATATCCCTATGTCAGTTCTGTATGATCGTGCCAATCAGGAATATTTAGTACAAAAATATGCCTTAGTTATCACGCCTGGTTTGCAACTGATCAATCCTCAACCTTTAGCAAATGTGCCATTAAATGCTATAGTTGCTGGCATAAGTAAGGATGTCACGATAGCTGAAGAAAACCAAAAATTCCAGAATCTTAATTTTGTACCTAATGAGTTGGCAAATATTCAGAAGGAAGTGCCAAATAATGATAAATTACTGGACGAAACATTTATCCAATATCAACTACAAAAGCATTTAGCAACTGCAAAATATACCATTGTTCACTTAGCAACTCATGGAGAGTTTAACTCTGACCCAGAAAAGACTTTTATTGTGGCTTGGAATCACTTGATTAAAATCAAAGATTTAGATAACTTATTACGCTCAAGTGTCACAAATCAACCAATTTCTATTGAGCTACTTGTTCTTAGTGCCTGTAAAACAGCCACAGGAGACAGTCGAGCCACTTTAGGACTAGCTGGCGTTGCTGTGCGAGCAGGAGCAAGGAGTACATTAGCAAGTTTGTGGTCAGTTAATGATGAATCTACATCTGAATTAATGGGTGAATTTTATCGTCAGTTAGTTCATGCTAATGGCAAAAAAAATATCAGTAAAGCCGAGGCTCTCCAGCAAGCTCAGTTAGCTTTATTAAATAATCGCGATCGCAATAAAGAATGGGAACGCCCTTATTACTGGGCGTCTTTTGTTTTAGTAGGAAATTGGCTTTAACTTTACGTGAGTTCGATAAACCTCTTTCCCCCCAACCCCACTATCATGGGGGCCCCTAAGCCCCCTCCCTCGCCTTTTAGGCTACGGTGTACACACTTTGTCTGAAATAGCTTATTAACCTGAGTGTGGGCTTAGCTTTACCCCACCCTAACCCTCTCCTTATAAAGGGGAGGGAACTAAATTGTCTAGTCTCCCGGCTTGGCGATCACCTTTTTATAATCACTAAGGTACTTATAAAGGAGAGGGAACTAAATTGTCTAGTCTCCCCCCTTGACAAGGGGGGATTAAGGGGGGTAAATCCGACTTGTGTTTACACGGTAGCGCCTTTTAGGAGAGGGAGGACAAACGAAAAAATCACAGTTTTACTCCCCTCTCCTCGTAGGAGAGGGGCCGGGGGAGAGGTCAAAACAGCGCTTGTCGAACTCACGTTAACTTTGGGGAACTACAGCACCAAAACGAGATTCTTGAGTGAGTTTTTCCAAACCAACACCGTTAGCTTGTAATAAATCAGCCCAATCCTTCTTTAAACTTGGATTTTGGGGATTGCGACGACGGC
The DNA here is from genome assembly GCF_002368335.1 of Nostoc sp. NIES-4103. Lineage (GTDB taxonomy): Bacteria > Cyanobacteriota > Cyanobacteriia > Cyanobacteriales > Nostocaceae > Amazonocrinis. The sequence continues at coordinate 5,318,319 of NZ_AP018288.1, forward strand.
GTTCACCCAAATCGGTTAATGCATCATACCAAATTTTATTCTTTAAATAGCTTTGGTAATCATTAGCAGCAAAAGCAAGACTAACTCGCTTTACCAACCCTCCAACAACAAAACTATTTCCACTATTACAAACAAGCCGAAAAGACCAATTGTAAACTTTGCCATTTCTGAGAGAATTTTGAGGTTTTGATGGCACTGTCACACTTACAATTCCTGGTGTTGATTGTAGTGTGTATCGAGTTCTATCTATGGTTTTTTGTTCTGCTTCATCCTGCAATACTAACTCAGCGTATTTGATATTTTTCGGATTATTAGGAACATAAACCCAAAAAGTAGGATACTCAGAAATAGTAGATGCTCCATTTTTAGGCACTAAAGCAGTTAGTTCTGTTGTTTCTATTCCATCACAATTGCCACGGCTAGCGGCATCTGTTTGTCGATTTGGTCTACCTGTTGAGGAAAAATCTAGCTTTGATTGACGAGATGATTGTGATAAAGGAAAGTTGGAATTTATAGTTAATCTCGGAGACTCTGCAAGTACTAATATCGGGTAGCTTGTCAAGCCAGCTATAAACCAAGACAGAGAGAGGACAAGAGAATTTTTAGGAGAAATTAACTTCTTAATGCTCATAATTTCCTCTTAAAACTATCAACGATTGGTAGGAGTAGTAGGAGTAGTGGAAGTAGTAGAAGTGGTAGATGTGATAGGAGTAATTTGCACATGTGGTAAGGCAATGACGACGCACACCGCTGTTAGCATCAAACCAAGTATTGTAGGTATAAGTGGCAACCACCCACCCTGCTTAAAAGCTAAAAAACATAATCCAGATAAAATGCCGATCGCTATAATTACCACTAACGCCCTACTAATCGGCGATCGCCAATACTCAATCAATATTCCTACGAAGAACGCCCAAAGCCAAACCCAGATAATTTCTAGCGTCTGCGGCCACCACCATAACAAAGGTCGTTGATCTAAAACAGCACTAATTATTTGACTTACCATATGTGCTTGAATTAATACCCCAGGCATTTGTGTACCATAAGGAGTCATATGAAAATCTCCAAAACTTTTTGGAGCATTAGTACCGATTAAAATAATGCGATCGTTGACGAGACTTGCTAATTTAGCATCTTGCAAACCTTCAAGGATATCCGTCAAGGTGATTTGCTGGGCTATTGATTGATCAGGTTTTAGCGATCGGTAATTGAGAAGAATTTGGCTACCTCGTTCTTCTGATCTAGGTAATTGATACCCACCAGCATCTGAAACTAACTTTGGAAAAATCACCTTGCCAATTTGCAATCTCTCATCTGAAGTCATTTGAATCGGTGAGATATTTTCCGCTTTGAGATAACGAAGTGCAATCCGCAAACTGAATGATTGATCTGTATAACATTTATCGCTAGGTGGCATCCCTAAAAATTGGCGACGAACGAACCGCCCTGAATCTTCGGGGACATTACTAAAACCAAGACGTTCATATTGCTTTGGTGTAATTACCGGAGGAGCTTTAGTACCTCCAATACTGCATGTAGCAATCAAACGGTCATTTTTATGAAATTGTTTTGTTAGTTCTGGAAATTTTGGGTTGACACTAAAATCACGAAAAATATCTAAACCAATTACTCGCGGTTGATGCTGATTCAATTTCTGTAAAACTTTGTCCAGTGCTTGGTCTGATAACGACGCGGCATTTCTTTGCATGTTTTTCTGGTCTTGATATTCCAAATCATCTTCGGTCACTGTAACTACCAGTAAGCGAGAGTCTGATTGCTCAATAGGCCGCGATCGCATCAGATGATCGAATGCTGCTAACTCCGATGCTTGTAATATTCCTAAAGGGCGTACTATCCCCATCAGCAAGCCGACAATAATTACACTAACTAAGAATGCTGTTTGAAATTTCTTCATTTGTAGCGATGATCTTATTTTCCCATTACTACTTGTGGGTTCTGTTGTGTTTTCTGTTTCCCGCATAAATCGCAGAACTGTTATTAATGCAGTTGCAGCTGCTGTTAATGCTGAAATTAAGTTCAGAAAATCCATAAAACTCCTATGACTCGGAATTACAACCAGTCAAACTACAAAATAGAGTTTCAATTGCAAATATTTGTTGTGCAGAGATTGTTAATCAGCACTTTATATTTGAGAAATGTCTACTGTTATCTCACCAAAAATTAAATAACTACGAAAACTAGTGAATTCACAAACCTATATACTCTAACAATTGCTCAATTTCAGGTAGAGTTTGAAATTAATCTTGGCACAATGCTTTATACCTACCAACGTTATCGTCCTACTAACAGATGGGCACAAGCTCTTAAAAAAACTTCATGATAGAAGATGTGTTGCTCTGCGCTAGGGAAAAATATTTACGCAACAAGTCAAAAGAAAAGTAGCAGATAGGTAAATTCTACCCATCTGCTACAAGTAGACGGAGGTATAAACTTAATTACTTATAGCGTTCGCCAAGAGTGTTAGGACATCAACAGATGAGAAAACCTAGACACAAAAAGACTTTTCACCCAGTCCCCAGTACCCAGTCCCCAGTCCCCTGCTATAATTGCTGAGAGCCAACTCATTAGATTCAGTGGCAGAAGATTGCACAGCTTTGACAAATTCTTTGAGAACTTCTTTGAGTCTTAGGTCAACTTCTTCATCTGGCTGTACACTACCATCAGCTAGCCGTTCCAATTGTTTATCTACGGCGTAAACAGTAGATAGAATATGCTGCGCTCCTAATTCAGACAAAACAGGTTTTAACAAGAAAGAATTCAGGAGTCAGGAGTCAGAATACAGGCGCGAATTCTGTACGAGTGGCGGATGAAAAGGGCGCATTTTTGCTCCCCCACCAAATTGAAAATTTGGTGGTGCAACAATTCACCTGTAAGGGTCTCAATCCCCCACTGATTGCATTCTGACTCCTGAATTCAGTTGGGGCTGAATTCTTCTTCAAGGAATATTCAATTGCTAACAATTGAGCTATTGTTCCACAATAAAATTTCTGCAACTCCATAGGCTTCTTCTAGGTGAGGATAGCCAGAAAGAATAAAGGTTTCAATATTTTTAATTGTCTTGCTCAGTTGGTCGAATCAGGATTTCGTTGACATTAACTCGCTGTGGTTGGGTAACAGCGTAAACAATGGCTGCGGCAATGTCTTCACTTTGCAGAGGTGTGATTGAATTGCGTCGTTCTTCAAAACGTTGTTTGGTGATGGGGTCGGTAATATGGTCATTAATTTCCGTATCTACCAAACCTGGTTCAATAATAGTTACACGGATGTTATCCTTATGGACTTCTTGACGCAATGCTTCAGACAGACCGTTCACACCCCATTTTGTAGCATTGTACACACCGACACCTGCCCGCGCTGTCCGACCAGCCACTGAGGAAATATTAACTATATGTCCTGATTTTTGCTCTTTAAAAACAGGTAAAACAGCTTGGGTGGCATAAAGCAATCCTAGGACATTGATATCGAACGATCGCCGCCAATCTGAAGTATTCCCGCTCTCAATGGTACCAAGCACGGCAATACCTGCATTATTAACTAGGATATCGATTCGACCCAATTCTGCTTTTGTCTTTTCTATCAAATTATTAACTTGGTTTTCGTCCGTCACATCAGTGATAACGGGCAATGCCTTACCACCAGTAGCTTCAATGCGTTCAGCCAATGCATTGAGGCGATCGCTACGCCTAGCAGCCAGCACTACATTTGCTTTTTCTGCTGCTAAAGCGATCGCTGTAGCTTCACCAATACCCGATGAAGCTCCTGTGACAATTGCTACTTTTCCCTCTAATTTACTGGTCATCTTTATATGTCTCCTTTGTCAGTTGTCAGTTGTCAGTTGTCATTTGTGATTTTTCTCTTGCTATTCCCCATCTCCCTTCTGACTTTTCACGTCATGTGGAAAAGTTAACGCCAGACCTAACCCCCCAGCCCCCCTGACCCTAATCCCCATTAAATTATGGCTTAGCCCTAATTTAATGGGGGCCCCGAGTTCCCTTCAAGGGAAGGGGGAGTAATTAAAGCCTCTCTCCTACAAGGAGAGAGGTTGGGAGAGGGGTTTTCCAGATCCCGTGAAAAGTCAGATCTCCCTCATCCCCCCATCTCCCTCATCCTCCTCATCTCCCTCATCCCCCTCATCTCCCTCATCTACCCTACTCCCCCGCTCTCCTGCCTAATCTCAAGACCGATGCAAATGCTGCGCCACCCAAAATGAGCGCCGCTAAGCGAAAAGTTCCTTGGAACCCAGCAACAATGGCCTCAGCAGGAGCCACAGCAACATCTTTGCCTGCTGCAACACTGGCAATTAATCCACCAAATACTGCCCCCATCAATGGCACTCCTACGGTAGAACCAGAGGTACGTGACAAAGACAATAACCCAGATGCAATTCCCAAACGTTCCCTTGGTGCAGCTCCCATAACAGCGCTGTTGTTGGGTGCTTGGAATAAACCCAGTCCAATGCCGTAAATAAAATAGCGGGTTACATAGCCCAACTCAGTCAGTTGAGCATCAAAGGTGCTAATTGCTAAACAACCACCAATCATCAACCCCAACCCCGTTAAACTGATGCGTTGAGCGCCAAAGCGGTCTGAAAGTGTACCAGCCAAAGGAGCTATTAACCCACTCAGCACAGGTGATACTGCTAATAAAAGTCCTACTTTTGATGTGGGATATTGCTTGACTTGTTCTAGAAAGAAGGGAGTGACAAGCAGCGCCCCACTAATGACGATGAAAGTTAACCAACCACTGAGCAATCCCATACTCAATTGCAGATTGTGAAATAACTTTAGATCTAAAAGTGGAAAGTCCAGCCTTGCTTCTACTACTAGAAAAGTCAAAAAGCTGAGAGTGGCGATAGATAATAACACTAAGGCATTGATACTAATAAAACCCTGGCTTTGTCCTAAAGTCATACCTAAGCCAAAACTGCCAAGAGTGAGTGTAGCCAATATGGCTCCGAAGGGGTCAAATTTTTGTTTGCCGCTAGTGGGTGCAGAAGGCGGTACTACTTTAGCTACGAGAAAACTAGCAATAATACCTATGGGTACATTAATTAAGAATATAGTGTGCCAGCCAAACCAAGCTAAGATTAATCCGCCAACGGAAGGGCCAAAAGCAACCCCTAATGACACTACACTACCGATGATGCCAACAGCCCGACCTCTTTGGGCGGTGGGAAAAACTTCTGTAACGATCGCCAGTCCTAACCCAGAGATGAAGACAGCACCTAATCCCTGAAGTGCCCGAAAGCCAATTAACCACTCAATACTGGGTGCTAAACCACACAATAAAGAACTGAAAGTAAACACAGCTACTCCCATCTGGAATAAGGGCTTTTTACCCCACATATCTCCCAAGCGAGTTGCTGCTAAAACTAGACCAGAACTGACTAACAGGTAACTCATTGCAGCCCACTGGGCTGTGGGAAAGCTGGTGTTAAAAGCTTTGACTAATGTAGGTAAAGCTACATTGATAATGCCTACATCCAGGGTAGACATGAATATCCCCAGTCCTACACCGAGTAAAACCAACATTTTTTGGGAATCTGACAAAGGCAAAGGTGTAAAATGCGATCGCGCCAAAGTTTAGTCTCCTCGTTGCCTAAAATAATGCTTATAAATAGTTTGCATGGTTGATGAAAAAATTTTTACTTTGTCAGCCAAACTCAAAAAAGACATCTTAAAATAAAACTGGTTTTGGAGTAGCTTTGATTGCTGTAATAGTTGCACTTTGGGGGCGACTTTTTGAGCAAATAGCTTCATCGCTCGCCCCACGTGTTCATTACTGGTAAATCAAATACGTTAACTCTATAGACTTACTGTATTTTAAATTTAGTTAGCAAGTTATCATAGATAATTCTAAGAAGCAAGCTCTACTAAGTAGCTATAAATAGCTTTTCTTATGGATATGAGCGCAAGTTAACCCGTTTTTGATCCTCAAAATACTTCTACTTTCTACTGAAACTTGGGATTTGGTATAGGTAATGACTCAAAAGGCTACTATATCTCGATTCACTCTGGCATTTGTTGCAGGCTTTATTTCCGTTTTGGTGTTTCATCAAGGTATGCTAGCACTGCTAAATGCAATTAGTTTTGTTCCCCGCGCTCCCTATTCAACTGTACCGACACAGCCATTCGCAGTCCCTCAAATTTTGTCAAGCGCCTTCTGGGGAGGGATTTGGGGTTTGGTTTGGGCAACAATTGCACCCCGCTTTCGGCAAGATAAAAACTATTGGTTAGCAGCGTTATTATTTGGTGCTGTTGCTCCTACCTTAGTCGCTTGGTTTATTGTTGCACCACTCAAAGGTCAAGCGATCGCTCTTTGCTGGAAGCTTGTAGGAATCGTTACAGCTTTATTAGTTAACGGTGCTTGGGGTGTGGGAACCGCTGGTTTGATGAGATTTTTCTCTAGAAATCAGGTTTTCAGTAGATAAGTAAAAGGCAAGAGGTGAGTTTACTGATATAAATACTTTGTGTCTTAGTGTCTTAGTGGTAAAAATTCTTAAACCACAAAAGACAAAAAGACACCAAGATAAAAAGGGTTTTCATCCGTTCTAATTTAGGACTTACGCAAAAAACCTCTCAAACTCTCATTCCTCCGTGTCCTCTGCGTCCTCTGTGGTTCGATATTCCGTGACTTGTGCGTAAGTCCTGTAATTTAAGTAGTTCATGATGCCGACTTAGATATTTAGGATATTTTTACATATAAAAGGAGCAATATAGATGAAAAAGTACGACCTACAAAACTTGCCAAACGGCATTACTGATAATTGGAGAATCTTTAATATTAGCCAAGTTAATGGTAATAATGTACGCTTAAGAGTTATGGAAAATATGACAGCATCTTGGCATTCACATGATAATAGTGATGAGCTTTTTTATGTGATTTCAGGTACTGTCTATATAGATACTGAAGATGGTACACAAACTCTTAATCCTCATGAACTTTTTGTTGTACCTGCTAAAACAAAACATCGAGCCAGAGTTGAAGGAAGAGCTTCTTTGTTGGTGATAGACAAGATTGAAGGTTGAATTTTTAAAGGATTATCCTGGGAAAGGATAGCAATAATATCGGCGAGTTAGCGATCGCAATTTCTTTGTTCTGGAGTTTCCTTACCTAACCTCAGTTCGGGTTAAAAAGATTTTATCGAACCGCCCTTCGGGTGACGCTCGCAAGCTCGCTAACGCTACGCTAACGCCAGTTCCCCATCTGGCAACAAGCCCTTCGGGTTCGGCAGTCCCCCAGACGCTCGTTCGCCTTTGGCGTCTCCCCTTGGGAGAAGACTCGCGCTTCGCTGCGCTAACGCCGGGAACCGCTCCTGTCGGGGGCTGCCTCACCAAGACGGGGACTGGACTCACAGAGGCACAGAGATCACAGAGTTATGAGAGTTTGAGAGATATTTTGCGTAAATTTTAGGAGTTTCGACCAACGATAGAATCATGGTTTGGGCTTATCCCGAACTCAGGTTACCTAAAAAAATATCCTTGACAAAACAGTAAATATATGATATTCAGGCAAATGTGCGTTCTGTCATCGGACAACACAACCAGATATGCAACTGTGGTCTGGAACAGCTTAGCTTGAATCGCGTCACAATCAATTTGAAGCTGAGATTCAAGTAAAAATTGAATTTTGGCAAAATTTGTTTTGTAGAAGTGAAAATTTTATGATCAAGGGATTGAGAGTTAGCCTGCTGCTTACAGTGATGGGGTTGGCATGGCCATTCAGCGCTAAAGCAAGTTCAAATAGCAACCTGAGTGTAGAAATTGATGGTTTCAGAAATCAAAAAGGACAAGTTTGCATAAGTTTATTTGGTAGCAGTCAAGGATTTCCCAATAACCGCGATCGCGTTATTCAAAGACAGTGTACCAAGATTACTGAAAGTTCTGTGAAAGTTAGCTTTGGCAACTTGAAAGCAGGTAATTATGCCGTTGCCGTCATCCACGACCAAAATAATGACCAGAAGCTAAATCGCAATGATCTAGGTATGCCCACCGAAGGCTTTGGATTTTCCAGAAACCCAGAAGTAACCACTAGTGCCCCCAAGTTTAATGATGCAGCTTTTTTAATAGCTGGCCCCAACACCAATATTCAAATCCAGTTGAAATATTTCTAGTACAAGAAGCTAGGAGGCAGAAATTGTTATTTTTGCCCCCGTCTCTCCATTAATCTTGTGAATCTTTATGACTGTCTTCCGGTAATCTTTGTTGAGGTGGTAAGGCGCGCATTTTATTCATCTGAGTTAGAGCATACCTTGCTGTTGACTGCACTTGTGCATCCGAGTCTTCCAGGGCGTGGCTTAACATTTGGCTCATTTGATTCATCATGTCATAAACGCGAGTCAGGTCACGGATAGCATTTTGCCGCACCTGTGGACTTTCATCTTGCATTGAGATTGCTAAAGCACGATTCATAGGTTTAAGCGTGCGGGTACTAATTTCTGCCAAAGCTGCTAAAATTAAGCTGCGTTCTTGAGAATCTGCATCCATCATCAAATCTACTAGTGGCTGAATTGCCCGTGAATCCCCCTGTTGACCCAAATCCCAAATAGCCTTGCGCCGCTTTGTGGGATCATTACCACGTAAGTCCTTGATCAATTCGTCAATGACATTGACTTTTGGCAGACGAGAAGTTTTATCTGGTAGCAATACTGCCGTGGGGATTGATGCTTTTGCAGTTTGGGGAACAGTCTCAAAGACAGGGTTTTCCTGTTGGTTTAATGTATTGTCTGACTCTGGCAACGATGGCGTAGACACAGCTTTTTGAGGTGAACTCAAAGCTTTCAGTCCTGAGTTATTGGCTGGTTGCGTTTGTTTTGACTGACGAAACCATCTAATCAAAAAGAGAATTGCACCAATGCTTCCTAAAACTCCCAGCCCAAATAGTGACCACCAAATCAAACCTCTTTGGTTTTCCTTGGGTTTGGCAGTGGGTTCGGCAGTTGAAGTCAAAGAGGCAACGACAGGAGAGAGACTAAACTGAGTTTTTAGTGCTAAAGCTGTTTGCAAATGCGATTGAGTCGCCACATCTGCTACACCATCTACTCTTTTTAAACCTTTTGCTTTCTGAAATTTAGCTACAGCAATTTGCGTACTTCGGCTGTACTGTCCATTTGCCAAGCCGTTATAGTATCCTAACTCTTTCAAGTTGGTTTGCAACCGCTGCACATCCGGCCCTTGGCTAGCGGGTCTGAGAACAGCTTGTTTGGTCGGTACTGTAGAATTTGCTTGTGCAAGTTCTGTAAATGTGTTACTACTTGCAGGATTTGGGTAAAAACCCAGGCAAGTAAAACAGGTAAACATTAGGATTGAGGAATAACATAGCCTCATATTGGAAGTTGCAGCCTGAACGTGCTTTTGAAGTCATGGATACCACAATAACTTCAAGCTGTCTAAATGTTAAGTTTTAATGTGACACAAAAACCATTAATACCACAATAATACTTACACAAAAGTACACGCTATGGAGGGCAATTGGATGAATTGCTGCTAAGTAAAAATAAGGCTTTCGTCTATTGTTAACGTCAGTCCTGTAGTGTTACTTTTAGCCGAAGTGCTGTTGGAGACAGCTTTTATAGTGATAAAACTGAGCAATTACCTAAAGGTCTAGGCTTGTTGAACAGAACCAGTATGTTGGAGAGATACTTTGCAGTTGCGCCTTTTTTGCGTGTGCTGTAAGTTTCCTCTGCTTTGTAACTGCTGTACAGCTTGCAGTTTTGGGAAAATGTATAACAAAGGCTTTGCTTACCGTGTGATATGTGCTATTGCTGTTATTTACGTGTATTGCCGGAGGCAGCTTTAGATTCTTTCTATGTAATACTTGGGAGAATGTTGCCTTTGAATCAAACGTAGTTGAAAATTTTTAACATATTTCAGTAAATAAGTTTTTATTTTTACCTCTGGTGCGGGAACTCTAATAGGCAAAGGACGAATATGCAGTGCGAGGTCAAGTTATGCTGTCCACTTTGAAGATACCTGGTTATGACATCAGCGAAGTCATTCATGAAGGGGTAAATACCATTGTTTACCGGGGAGAATCACAACCCCAACAAGAAAAAGTTATCCTCAAAGTCCTCAAAGCAGAATACCCGACCTTAGAGCAAATTACTCGCCTCAAACACGAGTATTCTATTACAGAAAATCTCCATTTGAATGGTGTTGTGAAAGTTTTACGGCAGGAAGTTCACCAAAACCGCCTAGTTTTAGTAGCCCAAGATATTGGGGGTATTAGTCTCAAAGCAATGCTAGAAAAGCAAGACCATATATTGCCTTTGCAAACATTTTTGAATATTGCTATACAAATATCGCGATCGCTAATATCACTACATACTCACCACATCATCCATAAAGACATTAAACCCAGCAATATCATCATTAATCCCCAAACTTTTGAAGTCAAGTTAACCGATTTCAGTATTGCCTCGCGTCTGAGTAAAGAAACACCATTTTTGGCAAACCTCAATCAACTAGAAGGAACACTGGCGTATATGTCTCCCGAACAAACCGGGAGAATGAACCGAATAGTAGATTACCGTACTGATTTTTACTCGTTGGGTGTGACTTTCTACGAAATGTTAACACGTAGATTACCTTATGAAGGTAGTGAACCAATAGAATTAGTTCACTGCCATATTGCCAAAGAACCAACGTCAATTCAGAAATTAAACCCAGAAGTACCTGCACCAGTCGCTGCAATTGTCAGTAAATTAATGGCAAAAAATGCAGAGGAACGATACCAAAGCGCAGCCGGACTATTAGCCGATTTACAATTTTGTCTGACTCAATTAGAGAACACAGGGGAGATCATTCAATTTATCCCAGGACAAAAAGACCGCGTAGCTCAACTTCTAATTCCTCAAAAACTATACGGACGTGAACAAGAAGTGTCAAGCTTGTTGGCAGCATTTGATCGCATTAGTCACGGTGAGAATGAACTGATGTTGGTATCAGGTTACTCTGGTATCGGAAAATCTTCTTTAGTCAACGAGGTACATAAACCTGTTGTTCGCCAGCGAGGTTACTTCATTAGCGGCAAATTTGACCAAATGGGGCGTAGTGTACCTTATGCTTCGATTATACAAGCTTTTCAGTTCCTCATGCGGCAATTACTTTCGGAGAATGCTCAACAACTGCAAAGATGGAAACAGAAGCTACAAGCGGCCTTAGGTGCTAATGGACAAGTTGTTATTGATGTCATTCCAGAAGTGGAACTGATAATTGGCAAACAGCCAGAAGTGCCACAATTAGGTGCAACAGAAGCCCAAAACCGTTTTAATCGAGTCTTCCAAAAATTTATTCAAGTCTTCTGCCAAAAAGAACACCCCTTGGTATTATTTTTGGATGACTTGCAGTGGGCAGACTCTGCATCATTAAATTTACTGCAAGTATTGATGACAAATTTAGAAAGTAAATACCTGCTGCTAATTGGAGCATATCGAGATAATGAGGTTAGTGCAGGACATCCATTAATTCAAACTTTAGATGATATCAAAAAAACAGGAACAAAAATTAATAATATTTTACTGCGCCCGCTAAATATAATCCATGTACAACAGATACTTTTAGATACTTTTGTAGAAACAGACAATTTGGAGGCACTAGAGGAATTAGCAAATTTATTTTTTCATAAAACTCAAGGAAATCCATTTTTCTTAACTCAACTCTTAAAAACACTACATCAGGAAAATCTCCTGGTATTTGATTTTATTAATGGGCAATGGCAGTGGAATATTCAAGACATTCAAGCTACTGCAACTTTGGATAAAAGTGTAGTTGAGTTGATAGCAGAAAATATCCAAAAACTGCCAGAAACAACACAGAAATTATTAATTCTGGCAGCTTGTGTTGGTGCGCGTTTTAGCTTAGATGTATTGGCAATAGTCAGCGAACAAAGCTTACTAATGGCTGCTGAAGCTTTACAAACTGCTTTACAACATGGATTAATATTACCACTCAACAATAATTATAAAGTGCCGCTACTGTTTGCCGATCAAGAATTAAAAGCTTTGGGGTTTGATGATTCTAAAGTAATGTACCGATTCTTACATGACCGAGTACAGCAGGCATGTTACTCATTAATTGCAGATCAAGACAAGAAAAAAACTCATCTCAAAATTGGACAATTGTTGCTCAGAAATACACCTACAGCAGAAATAGAGTCTCATATTTTTGATATTGTTAATCAATTAAATATGGGAATTGATACGTTCATCGAGCAACGAGACAAGGATGAATTAGCCAGACTCAATTTAAGAGCAGGACGTAAAGCCAAAGCAGCAGCAGCTTACGAAGGGGCATTCAAATATTTGAAGATTGGGTTAGAGCTTTTATCCTCCCAAAGTTGGCAAACTCAGTATGATTTGACTCTTGCACTTTATGAGTCAGCAACAGAAGCTGCCTATCTAACTACTAACTTTGAGGTGATGGAACAATGGACAGATATTGTTCTGCAACAGGCAAAAACAATTGTGGACAAAGTGAAAGTCTATGAAGTCAAAATCCAAACCCAAATAGCGCAAGGTAAATTAATAGAAGCCATCAACGTGGGACTGAAAGTATTGGAATTATTAGATATTAAACTATCAGAAACAGCCACTTTTGAAGATGTTCCGCAAGCTTTACAGGAAACCGCTACCTATCTACATGGCAAGAATATATCAGATTTCATCAAACTACCTATAATGACTGATGTCAGCAAACTGGCTGCCATGCGGATATTATCTTGTATAACTGCTCCTACTTTTCTCGCTGCACCTCCACTTTTTTCATTGACAATTTTCGCCCAAGTCAAACTATCGATTCAATATGGAAATTCGCCATTCTCACCGTTTGCCTATGCGAGTTACGGACTGATTTTGCACGCAATTGTTGGAGATATTGAAGCTGGTTATGAATTTGGTAAATTAGCTTTAAGCCTTGTGGAACAGCTAAATGCTTATGAGATGAAAGCTAGGACATTTTTTTCCGCCACTGTATTCATTAAACATGTAAAAGAGCATATTGTTCAGACTTTGCCACTGTTGCGGGAAGCTTTTTCTAGCGGACTGGAAAATGGAGACCTAGAATATGCTGGTTGGTCAGCAATGTATCAATATCAATATTCTTTTTTTATTGGTCAGGAACTAGGTACTCTAGAGCGTGAAATGTCAGTATTGAGTAATACTTTTTCTGAATTTAAGCAAGCAGTAATTTTAAGCTATCACGAAAACTGCCTACAGGTAGTTTTAAATTTGCAAGGGAAAGCTAAAGATCCATGTCGTTTAGTTGGTGTTTATGACGAAGAAACAATGCTACCACTGCTTTTAGAAGCTAATGAAGTGGTTGGGTTGTGCTTCTTTTATATTTACAAACTACTACTTTGCTTTTTGTTTAGGAGATATGCTGAAGCTGTTTTCAATGCAGAACAACTTGATAAATATTTAGATGGGGGAAGAGGAAGTATTTTTGTACCTCTGTTCTATTTTTATGATTCTCTGGCACGCCTAGCTATGTATTTTAATTCTGACAGTACGCAACAGCAAGAGATACTAGCTAAAGTACAAGCAAACCAAGAAAAATTGTTAATTTCGGCGCATTACGCCCCAATGAATTATCAGCATAAATATGATTTAGTGGAAGCAGAAAAATATCGTATCATTGGTCAAAAATATCAAGCAATGGATTATTATGACCGTGCCATTGCTGGTGCTGCTGAAAATAGCTATATCCAAGAAGAAGCACTTGCCAACGAATGTGCTGCTTTATTTTATTCTGCTTTGGGCAAGCAAAAAATGGCTAAAGTCTATATGACAGAAGCTTACTACAGCTATATTAAATGGGGAGCGATCGCCAAAGTAAAACATTTAGAAAAAACTAATCCAGAATTAACTATTCACAGCCCATTAATCGAAACAGAAATTGATATCCACAACTCTATTTTTACTAGTACTATTAGCCCCACTGTTAGCACAACCAAAGGAACAATAGCTAACAACGGCAACATTCTAGACTTGGCTACAGTGATCAAAGCTTCCTCAGCAATTAGTAATAATATTATTCTGGAAAGTTTACCTCGCACCCTCCTACACGTTGTTCTAGAAAATGCAGGTGCCCAAAAAGGTGGCTTGATTTTAGAAAAAGATAATCAATTATTTATCGAAGCAATTGATACTAATGAACAGGTAATGGATATTGTGCAACAATCAATACCTGTAGAAGAAAGTCAAGATATTCCTATCAAACTGATCAACTATGTTGCCAGAACTCACCAAGCTTTAGTGATTGGCAATGCAACCATTGACCCCATTTCTAAAAATGATTCTTATATTAATCAACATCAATGTAAATCTATTCTCTGTGTTCCCCTAATCTATCAGCGTAGTTTTATCGGCATTTTCTACTTAGAAAATAATCTCATAACCGATGCATTCACCCCCACACGTTTAGAACTAATTACAATACTAGCCTCACAAGCTGCGATCGCAATCAAAAATGCCCGCCTCTACGCTTGGGAACAAGAAAAGTCTCAAGAGTTGCAACAAGCACTTTCCAAACTCCAACAAACCCAAGCCCAACTTGTCCACACTGAGAAAATATCTTCTTTAGGACAATTAGTTGCAGGTGTCGCCCATGAAGTCAATAACCCAGTTGGCTTTATCAACGGTAACTTATCCCACGCCAGCCAGTATATCGAAGACTTAATCAATCACCTGCAATTGTATATTCAGCACTATCCTGACCCTGTACCTGAAATTGTGGAAGATGCCGAAAATATTGATTTGGAATACCTACTCTCAGATTTGCCCAAAATGATTAGTTCGATGAAACTTGGTACTATCCGCATCAAAGATATCATGCAATCTTTACGGAACTTCTCGCGGGTAGATGGGAACGATAAGAAAGCTGTTGATATTTGTGAAGGCATTGATACTACTCTCATGATACTGTCTCATCGCCTGAAAGCTAAAGCCGAGCGACCAGAAATTAAGGTAATAAAAGAGTATGAAAAACTACCTTTAGTCGAGTGTTATCCTGGACAACTCAATCAAGTATTTATGAATCTGCTTTCCAATGCTATTGATGCATTAGAAGAGTCAAACGTTGGTAAAACATATAGTGAAGTTGAGAAAAATCCCAATATCATCACAATTGGCACTTTCGCTACAGATAATCAAGTTACTATTAGTATTGCGGATAATGGTTTAGGTATGAGTGAGGAAGTAAGACAAAGATTGTTTGATGCATTTTTTACTACCAAAGCTGAGGGTAAAGGTACAGGCTTAGGACTTAGTATTAGTTATCAAATTATCACAGAAGCTCATGGCGGAACTTTAAAATGTTTATCTTCTAAGGGTGAAGGTGCTGAGTTTATTATTCAAATTCCAATTTGAAATGGGGATTGGGTACTGGGGATTGGGTACTGGGTACTGGGGACTGGGAAAACATTCCAAATACTCAGCACTCAGCACTCTTGATTCAGCACTTTGCTATGATTCTTCGATTATTTAATTACACCCGAATGACCAGAGATATCTCTTAAAGGTTCAAATCTACCGCCCAAATATTTGGCGAGAAACTCCTCAGCGATCGCAAAAAAGTGCAAGCGATTTTCTGGTCTGACAAAGC
This sequence comes from Nostoc sp. NIES-4103, assembly GCF_002368335.1. Taxonomy (GTDB): domain Bacteria; phylum Cyanobacteriota; class Cyanobacteriia; order Cyanobacteriales; family Nostocaceae; genus Amazonocrinis. Next base: position 5,333,939 of record NZ_AP018288.1, read on the forward strand.
CATGCCCTTCGTCAGAGTAAACTATATATTGCACTGGTAAATTAGCTTGACGCAAAGCTTCTACAATTTGGTCGCTTTCTGCTTGTTTAACTCGCGGATCATTGGCACCTTGACCGATAAGCAAAGGTTTTTGAATGCGGTCAGCGAAAAATAAAGGCGATCGCGATTTGAGAAATTCTTCTTCTGTCTCCAAGTTACCAACACGATGATAAAGCGCGGCTTTCATCGGTTGCCAATAGGGCGGTATGGTTTTTAGTAAGGTAATTAAGTTACTAGGGCCGACAATATCCACACCAGCAGCAAAAACTTCTGGTGTAAAAGTTAATCCCACTAAAGTGGCATAACCACCATAAGAACCGCCCATAATCGCAATCTTTTGTGGGTCAGAAATACCTTGTTGCACTAGCCAATTTACACCGTCGATTAAATCATCGTGCATTTTCGCAGCCCATTCACGATTACCAGCGTTGAGAAAAGCTTTACCGTAACCACTAGAACCACGATAGTTCACTTGTAGAACTGCGTAACCCCGGTTAGCCAGCCATTGTCCTGAAGGAGAAAAACCCCAAGTATCTCGCACCCAAGGGCCGCCATGAACTAGCAATACTGTTGGCAAATTCTGGGCTGGTATTCCTGGTGGCGTTGTCAGGTAAGCGTGAATAGTTAAACCATCCCGCGCCTCATAGGAAATCGGTTGCATTGATGCTAATTGCAATGCTTCAAGTTGGGGTTGGTTACTAAAGAGAAAAGTGCTAGTTTTTGACTCTCGATTGTAGGCATAGTAATAAACTGGCCCATCATCAGTTTTGTAAGATATTAGCCAAGTTTGATCTGACAAATCACGGCTAATTACAGAAAACTGTCCAGGACGTACTTTGACGATTTCTTCAAAGTCAGCTGCTATGCTATGGTCGATTACCTGCCATTCTTCTTTATCTTTGTAGAAAGAAACTGCTTGGATAACTCGCGTCAATGGCTGAATCATGACCTCCACCACATCATACTGCTGATCTTCAGCGATGACGGTTTCTTGATGGGTATCTAGGTCAACAGCTAATAAACGTTGGGCGTTAGCATCATGATTGCCTTTGATATAAAGTTTTTTACCATCAGCTGAGAAACTAACACAAGACCCTTCCTCATCTGGCCCCCAGTGGTAAAGAAGCTCCCACTGTTTATCTGTACTTTCCCGCAATAACAAATCATAACCACCATCAGGTGTAGTAGCTTTGGCTGCAAGTATCTCAAACTCGGCGTTAGCTGTCCAAGTGACGATGTTACCCGGATTTTCGCTATCGAACTCCACCGCACCATTTTTCAGGTTGATGCGATAAACGTCAAACTTTTGGGGATTTTGCAAATTCAATCCTACTAGTACTTGGTCTGGGTATTTGGGTTCCAGCCCCACAAATTCTGCTTTCACACCTTGGAATGGCGTTAAGTCACGCACAATCTTGGAGTGAATATTCACCAAGTAGAGGTGATAGTTTTCATCACCATCTGCATCCTGCATGTAAAGCAACTGCTCAGTGTTATAAGTCCAGAAGAAAATGCGGATACCCCGTTTTTTTTCAGCAGTTAGTATCTGGTCGTCTTCTTGTCCCACAGTCCGCAACCACACCTGCAAGACATTTTTCTCATCAGGGGCTATATAAGCCAAGTATTTGCCATCAGGTGAGAGTCTTGGACTAGTCTTTTCAGGGTTGCCAAATAGGATTTGGCGCGGAATTAAAGGTGGTAGAGAGGATGGTTGTGCAGATGACATATAAAAAGATGAAATATAAAGGTTGAAGGCTAAATTAGTCAACTTCTTAGCTTGCACTCACCTTGAACAACTGGAAGCCGCAGCTAAACAAACTTTTTCCACCTAGGCGAACTCACGAAAAATTTAGGTTTTATAGCCTGTGTAGTCAAAATTAGTTTGTCTAGGCGTAATTTGAATTAAAGGCGTGCAAGTTATATGGAACCTGATTTCAGTTTATAGTTCAAGCTTCAGCCTTTTCACTTCAGGCTTTAGCCTTTTGACTCAAAACTTCAATCTTTTTACCCGAAACCTCAGCTAATAGGGTGTGTTGTAGCCAAACGCTGCACCATTAGTGATTCTCGGTGCGTTAGGAGGTTCCGTCCATAACGCACCCTACCATATATCCAAAATCCGTCTTGAAAAGTTTGCAAGGGCGAGGGGAACCCCCGCACGCAACTTTTCGCAAAATCTAAAATCTAAAATTGTATTAACGGCAATTATCGCAATGTCCGCAACGCCAGTTAGCAGCTTCTTTGTCAAAACCAAAAGCGTTTAATAAAAACTGCCAACGGCACTGCTTGGTAGTCAGGTATTGATTCATTTGTTTAGCAGCTTGTAATTGCGTTGTTGGCTGATTTTTGGCTTTTTGTTCAATGATGTAATGAAAAGGGTCTAGCCATTTTAGCTGACCGCTGCTGTGGAGTAAAGCAAGGGCGGTAGCACTATCAGGAAATTGTCGTGTTACAGCATTTACTTCCCCCTGTTGTGGCAGTTTTTTCATGAGTTGCTGTGCTGTTTGCTGTTGCGATCGCATTTGCTTTTCAAAAAACTGCTGTCTTTGCTTATCTTCTGGATCTAACCACCCCGTAGGTTCACTAATTAAGGTGAGTGCTTCGGCTGGTTTTCCGTCTCGTCCAGCACGCCCAATTTCTTGCACATATTCAGACAGTAAATGCGGCGGCTGAAAGTGAATTACCCAACGAACATCAGGTTTATTTATCCCCATGCCAAAAGCACAAGTACAGACCACAAAAGGTATTTTGCCACCTAACCAACTAGCTTCAACTGCACGGCGTTCTGCTGCCCCTAGTCCTGCATGATAACTAGCTGTGTCATAACCTATTTGTGCTAACCATGCAGCTAAATTTTCGCTATCTCTTCTAGTACGAACATAAATTAATCCAGCTTGTTGTGGTCTATTTTGAATAAATTTTAATAATTGTTGTTTTCTACCTCGTGGTGTCCAAGCGATGCGGACACTAGGATATAAATTAGAACGGTAAGGATTAAGGCGGAAAAACTCTGGTTGCTGTAATTGTAATACTGTTTGAATGATTTTTTGAGCTAGGGGATCAGCAGTGGCGGTAAAAGCTGCTAAGCTGATTTTTGTTCCTGGCGGTTTTAATTTCAGCAATGCAGGTCTGACTGCTCCTAATCTGCGATAAGCTGGTCGAAACGTCTCTCCCCATTGTACTAAACAATGGGCTTCGTCTAAAATCAAAGCGTTAATTTGCAATTGCGGATGAGACAATCTTTCCCACACTGGCGCACTCAATAAAGTTTCTGGCGACAAGTACAGCAATCTTAGCTGTTGACGTTCCAAAGCTTGTAGCGTTGCCCGGCGTTGGAAAGAAGATAATTCACTATGCAAAAGCGCAGCTTTTTGGTGGTGCTGAAGTAATTCCTGTACTTGGTTTTCCATCAGCGCTACCAAGGGCGAAACTACTAAAGTTAATCCTGTTTGTAACAGTGCTGGAAGTTGAAAACAAATCGATTTACCCCCACCTGTGGGCATAATGATCAATGCATCTTTTCGTGCTAATAAACTGTTAATAATTTCTCCCTGTGGCGAACGAAAATCTTCATAACCCCAGATTTTTTGAAAAGCTGCACGGACTTCTTGCCAAGATTTTGTTGTTTGATAATTCATTAACATTAGAAAATGTGCGTGATTTTGAATATATCCTCTACTATCCAGCTACTGGCTCAGTGATGTTATCATTTATGGCTATCTAGCGAATATTTTTTAGTAGTTAGAGATTATAAATTGTCAAATGTCAACCAAATAAACCCGTTACTGTTCAGGCTTTTTTCTTTCTCTAGCTTTTTACCTTTCGCCTTTTGACTTCCCCTTTGCACCAAAAGGTATTAAATGGGAATCCTAAAGATTAGGCTGATTCTTTCCTTGCTGTCACAGAAACTCGGCTAAGGTTGTCAGTTGTTTTGAACACATGAAGTTGGAATAACAATTGTCGCCCATTATGGATACACTGATCACTGGCATCTACGATTTTCGTTTGTTAGTACTCTCAATTGCGATCGCTCTTCTTGCTGCTTACACAGCTCTCGATTTAGTTGGACAAGTCCGCACGTCTGATGGCTATGTGCAGATCGGTTGGTTAACCGCCGGTGCGATTGTTATGGGTACTGGGATTTGGTCGATGCATTTCGTGGGAATGCTGGCGTTTTGCTTGCCAATTCCTGTGCAATACGATGTCTTCACTATACTGTTATCCATACTGGCAGCAATTTTGGCATCAGCATGTGCCTTGTTTTTTGTCAGCCAGGAAGTCATGAGCAGAATGAATTTACTGGGTGGCAGTCTGTTGATGGGGTTTGGCATTACTACAATGCACTATACTGGCATGGCTGCAATGCGATTACAAGCAAAGATTCACTACAACTATTTTTTAGTAGGACTTTCTGTAGCGATCGCTTTTGTTGTATCGTTAGCAGCGCTGTGGCTGGCATTCCATTTGCCTGATCGCACCACCACTGCTAGTAGACGACAGAAAATAGGTAGTGCCATCATCTGGGGAATGGCAATACCGACAATGCATTATACAGGTATGACAGCTACTAGTTTTCATGCCACAAATGTAGCACAGATGCCATCAAGTTGGATTCTTGACGCTTCTGGGCTAGCCAGCACTATCAGTATTTTTACCTTTGCCATTCTGGGATTAGCACTTTTGATTTCGCTGGAGAAAAAAACAGTTGACAGAACAGTTGCGTTAATCAATTTACAACATGAAATTGCTGAGCGCCAACAGGTAGAAAAACAGCTGCAACTTGAACAAGCCCGGAAACTTGAAGAAACTTTGAAAGAATTGAAACAAACTCAAGCGCAATTAATTCAAAGTGAAAAAATTTCTTCCCTAGGACAATTAGTTGCTGGTATTGCCCATGAAGTCAATAATCCTGTAACATTCATTTCTGGCAATTTATCCTACGCTTACCAGTACGTTGAAGACTTAATTTACTTGCTCAATCTCTACCGCAAACAGTGTCCGAATCCAAGTGTGGAAATTAAACAGCAAATTGAGGCGATTGATTTAAATTACTTGCTTGAGGATTTACCCAAAATGATTTCATCGATGAAATTTGGTACTGACCGTATTCAAGAAATCATGCAGTCATTACGAAATTTCTCACGATTAGATGGAAATAACAAAAAGACTGTTGATATTCATGAGGGAATTGACACAACCTTGATGATTTTGCAACATCGTCTGAAAGCTGAGTCACACCGCCCTACAATCCAGGTTGTCAAGCAGTATGGTAAATTACCTTTGGTTGAGTGCTATGTAGGACAACTCAACCAAGTATTTATGAATTTGCTAGCTAATGCCATTGATGCTTTAGAAGAGTCTAACAAAGGCAAAACTTTTGCGGAAATTGAGACTAATCCGAATATGATTACCATTTGTACCAGTGCAAATGAGCATGATGTGATCATCAAGATTGCTGACAACGGGCCTGGTATTCCTGAAGAAGTGCGGGTGCGATTATTTGATGCTTTCTTCACCACTAAAGCCGAGGGCAAAGGTACGGGATTGGGATTGGCGATTTGTCATCAGATTATTACAGACATCCACGGTGGTAGCTTGCAGTGCTTCTCTACCTTGGGCAAAGGAACAGAGTTTGTGATCCAAATTCCCATAGCGATCGCAGTTACTAACAGGGAGTAGGGAGTAGGGAGTAGGGAATGGGGAGATGAGGGAGATGAGGGAGATGAGGGAGAAATAACTAACTCCTCACTCCTAACTCCCTACTCCTCACACCTTCTCTGCGGTCAGTTGCTGTTGCTTTTCTGGGCTTTGCAGATATGCATATAATCTGTTAAGCGCGTTGACATATGCTTGCGCGGAAGCAACTATGATATCTGTGTTCGCAGCATGACCGGAAAATACTCTCGATTCGTGCCGTAAACGGATAGTTACTTCCCCAATGGCATCAATTCCGGCTGTGACTGACTGCACAGAAAACTCAATTAACTGGTTTGGCACGTTTACCACGCGATTGATTGCTTTGTAAACTGCATCTACTGGCCCAGTACCAATTGCTGCATCGGTTAATTCTTCGCCTTCTGGTGTGCGGAGTGTAACTGTGGCGGTGGGTTTGGCGTTGCTACCACAGGAAACTTGCACTAACTCTACACCGAACAAATCAGGTGCTTGTTGGATTTCATCGTTAACAATTGCTTCCAAATCCCAATCGGAAATTTCTTTCTTTTTGTCAGCTACTTCTTTAAACCTGATAAATGCTTTGTTTAATTCTGTTTCTGACAGTTCAAAGCCCAATTCTTTCAAGCGGGTACGGAAAGCATTTCTCCCTGAATGTTTACCCAATACGATTTGATTGTCTGTTAAGCCAATCAATTGGGCGTCCATAATTTCGTAGGTGAGCTTGTTTTTCAACACGCCATCTTGGTGAATACCAGACTCATGGGCAAAGGCATTCGCCCCTACTATAGCTTTATTTGGTTGCACTAGCATTCCCGTCAAATTAGAAACTAAGCGCGAGGTTTTATAAATTTGACGGGTGTCAATATTGGTTAATGGTTGTTCAGAATCAGCTGGTCTTCCTAAGAAAGGATTAAAATATTGCCGCCGCACATGCAAAGCCATGACTAATTCTTCTAAGGCGGCATTTCCTGCTCGCTCACCAATACCATTGATGGTACATTCTAATTGGCGTGCGCCATTTTTTACAGCTTCCAAGAAGTTAGCAACTGCTAAACCTAAATCGTTATGTCCGTGTACAGAAATAATTGCTTGGTCAATGTTGGGGACATTATCTTTAATGCCTTTAATAATTGCCCCAAATTCACTTGGTGTAGTGTAACCAACTGTATCAGGAATGTTAACTGTTGTTGCTCCAGCAGCGATCGCTCGCTCTAACACTTGATACAAAAATTCTGGGTCAGAACGTCCAGCATCTTCGGGCGAAAATTCCACGTCATCGGTGAAACTTTTGGCATAAGCTACCATTTCTTCTGTAATTGCCAGTACTTCTGATTTTGTTTTTTTGAGTTTATATTTCAGGTGAATATCAGAAGTGGCAATAAATGTATGAATTCTACCATGAACAGCGCTTTTGATCGCCGCTGCTGCTGTTTTGATATCATCATGCCTTGCTCTTGCCAAACTACAAATTACCGGGCCATCTTCTGTGCCTACGGCTTCTGCTATCTTGCTGATGGCTTCAAAATCTCCCGGACTAGCAAAGGCAAAACCGGCTTCAATTATATCTACACCCAACCGCGCTAGCTGCTTAGCGATCGCCAGCTTTTCGTCTATATTCAGTGTTGCTCCCGGACATTGTTCTCCATCTCGGAGTGTAGTATCAAAAATGAGGATTCGCTCGGCAGTATTTGTCATTTTGGCTCGTTGTTTGGTTTTAACTTTTTGCTTAAAATACTCGGAACCTTATCTTTTTATTCTTAACATTTTGTAAATAATTGTTAAGGCATCAACCTTCTACTTTCTCTATTTGGTCTCTTATATCGTTCAAATCTATATATCTATCCGTGGCATTACGCAATTCTCTCGCTATCATGCCTTCTGTCGATACTACTGTAATATGTGTATTTTTTGAACGTAAGAGTTCGATGGCTCTTTCAAAATCTCCATCACCGCTAAATAAAACTACTCGATCATATTGGTCTACGGTATTAAACATATCTACAACAATTTCTATATCTAAATTGGCTTTTTGCGAATACCTCCCGGATGAATCATCATAATATTCTTTGAGAATTTTTGTTCGGACTGTATATCCCAGACTGATGAGAGCATCTCTAAAACCTCGTTGATCTTGTGGGTCTTTTAAGCCAGTGTACCAGAAAGCATTAATTAAAGTAGTATCTGATTGCTCGTGTTTGAAATATTCTAAGACTCGCCGAGGATCAAAAAACCAGCCATTTTTTTGTTGAGCATAGAACATATTGTTTCCGTCTACAAAAATAGACAGACGATTCATTGGAGAACCCATAGAAAAATACACCTAATAAATAGAAATGAATTTAGATGGAACAATAGATTATAGCAACTCTCAAATGATAATTTTGCTAATATACCTAAAGGAACTTCTCATGTATAGCTTTTATCTTACCGCTTTCAAAGCAGAAAATTTGCCCAAACGTTTAGACATAAGCTGTTGGGTGTCCCACGTTTTCACTCCCAATACTATAAGAGACACCCCATGATCAAAATCTACCAATAAAATTGACTGACCAACAGCATTCTTAGCTATATAACGGTCAAGTTTACTCCTAAAGAGGTAAGTCATAGGTCTTGAGGTAGGATCAACATTGATCACCATCTATGAGTTTTCCAGTCAACAAAAGGACCAGCCTAATGGAAATGTCAGTGTTGCACAACAGGTACCCGTTGCTTATCAGTAGGCTGTTGCTAGACTACTTCTAATAGACGCACCTGTGGGCTAGAGTGGAATAGAATCTCGTAGCAACTCAATGTCAAGTCAAAGAATTTCCGGCTTAGGTGTGTAGAATTATCTCTGCTTTAATCTTAGTCAGAGAATAAGTTAGGCAGTAGCTGGGTTAAAAGTCTGCTGTATAGAGGTTGGCTAACCCAAGTTTGGTAAGGAATAGCAGATACATTACAAATGTATAAGATTTTCATTTAAGTCTAATTCAACGTGGTTGTAGTAAAAAGGGACATGAATAAATAAAGTTGTACGTAAACCAATTATTAACACGATATGGCAGAAGAACCTACACCTACCTTAACTAAAAAACATGTTTCTGCCGCCAATATAGGCTCAAGTAAACTGACAAAAGTCACTTTGACAGCATCAACACTCTCTTTCACACTCATGGTTCGCTTAGGCCATTTGCTTGCTGGTGCTTGGGCCATAGGTGCAGCAGTGCTGAGTGTTTCTGATTTAGGTATGGTGCAATTGATGGAAAATCAAGCGCTGTCTGCATTTTTCCAATTGCGCGGGCCGATTGTACCTCCGCAAGATATTGTGATTTTAGCGATCGACGATCAGTCGATATCAATTCCCGAACAGTACTATCAAACAGATCCAAAACACTACGTTGACTTAGAACCGCTAAAATCATTTCCCTTTAAACGAGCTGCATATGCCCAGATTATCGAAAAGTTGATCAAGGCTGGTGCGCGTTGTGTGGCATTAGATCTAGTTTTTGATACCCCAAGTAGTTACGGTGTAGATGACGATCGCCAACTGCAAGCAGCATTGCAACAATACGGCAGCAAAGTCACCTTAGCAGCACTCTACGAAAATTTCCAGACACACCAAGGAATTTTCATGCAACTGAGTCTGCCTCAAGAAATGTTTCGTGTCGGGTCAGTTTCTCTTGGTTCAGTCAATTTCCCTCTGGAGATAGATGGCAAAGTTCACCAATTAGCTAGCGAATTTGCGGATTTCTTACCTCAAAACGATTCCCTAGCAGTGAAAATGCCCTCATTTGATGAAGCAGTGCTATTGGCAGCACAGATAAATTATCCTAGGCCAAAGGGCGATCGCATTCATTTCTGGGGTGCAGCGGGGACATTCGAGACAATTCCTTTGTGGTACGTACTCGACCCAGAAAACTGGAATACTTATTTAGAGCAGGGTAAGGTTTTCCAAGGCAAGATAGTCTTGATTGGCTCAACAGACAAGTTGAACAACGATTATCATCCTATAGCTGCTGGCAACAGTCTAGAGCGGATGTCAGGGGTGGAAATTCACGCCAATGCCATCGCAACTTTGATGCAAAATAAAGCTATTGCTCAAGCTTTTAACACTCCACCTCTGCGGAGTTTGTTTGTACTGGTATTAGTTAGTGGTGCAGCCATCATTATTACTAAAACCAAACGAGGGTTTCAGAGATTTACATTTAGCCTCGTCCTAGCTAGCATTTGGGGAGGAATTAGCTATGTGAGCTTTGTATATGCTCAGTTAATTTTTCCCACTGTGATACCAATGATCGCGATCGCTGTTTGTGGACTATCTTACTTAGTAACCGAAGTAGCCAGGGAAAAAATTAGAATTCGCCAATTCATCAACATTTTTCAGAAATATAAAACTTCCCCTGTTGTCCAAGAGATTATCAGCCAACAACAAGACCTCCAGGACTTACTCCAGCAGCGAGATTTAGCATTAACAGGGAAAATACTGGCAGGACGTTACAAAATTGTCAAAGTTCTCGGTGCAGGTGGATTCAGCGAAACCTACATTGCCGAAGATACCCTCCGTCCTGGAAACCCGCCATGTGTAGTTAAGCAGCTAAAACCAGCCAACACCCAATCAAAGGCGTTAGAACTAGCCAGACGTTTATTTGAGTCAGAAGCCCAAACCCTAGAAAAATTGGGAACACACCCCCAAATTCCTCAACTTCTGGCTTATTTTGAACAAGATGCAGAATTTTATTTAGTGCAAGAATATATAGAGGGTCATCCTTTGAGTCAGGAACTCTCATTGGGTAAACCGATTTTAGAAACTAAAGCGATCGCAATTGTCAGAGATTTATTGCAAACATTAACATTTGTCCATGAAAACGGCGTCATTCACCGAGATATTAAACCCAGCAACATCATTCGCCGACACTCTGATTGCAAGCTTGTATTAATTGACTTTGGTGCTGTCAAAGAAGTCTCCACACCACAGTTAGATGATTCAGAGCCAACACCCTTTACCATTGGCATTGGTACAAAGGGTTATGCACCAAGTGAACAATGCTTTGGGCGTCCACAATATAATAGTGACATCTATGCAGTCGGTATGATTGCCATTAGAGCCTTGACTGGTATTCCACCCCATGAACTAGATAGAGATATTTATGGGGAGTTGAAATGGGGTGATAAAGCTGTAGTCAGCAACTCTTTAGTTCAAATTCTTTCTCAAATGGTGCTAGATAATTGCAAACAGCGATATCAATGTGCATCGGAAATATTAGCAGACATTGACCAATTAATCAATTCTTCAGATAGCAACGTGATTGCAAAAGGTAACTTACCGATTGATATATTATCAAAAGACGATTTAGAAACTCCCACCACACCTTGGACAGGATCATTCTCGGAAACATCTGTATTAGACGACTCTAAGCAGAGTAGGGAAGATGAGGGGAGGGGGAGATAGGGAGCAGGAAAGCAAGGGAAAGATAAATCAATTTGCTTGTTTATTTATTCAATGTTCAAGGAAAATGTTCCTACTGCTTTTGCTACAAGCAGTTTTCTAGTTGTTCGACTAAAGTCTCGCGATTCAAATTTTTACCAATTAGCATTAACTGGTTTTTCTTATCTCCTTTCCACTCATCATCATCAAACGAGAAACGCCTACCCCAAATCTGGAAAATATGGCGTTTAGGACTTTCTTGAAACCACAATATTCCTTTAATTTGGAAAACGTCATTAGGTAATTGGTTATCTAAAAAATATTCAAACTTCTTAACAATGAAAGGCTTGTCACTTTGGAAAAACACTGAAGTGATGGGATTATTTTCTAAATAATCGGAATCATAGTGACCATGAAAATATTTGTTAAATTCAAACAGATTTGCACTGACAATGAAAGGAAGTGGTGCTTGACAGAGTTTGGTACGGATAATTCTTGCACCTTTCTGACACTCAGAGATTTTTCTTTCCCACTCCTGCAAGCCTGCTTCAGACACTAAATCAATTTTATTAATCAAAATAATATCACCATAGGCAATTTGACAATAATCTGCTTGAGAGTTGAATAAATCCAGGCTGAAATTTCTCGCGTCTACCACAGTTATTATCGCATCCAGGTGAGTTAAATCCCTTAATTCACTGTAGATAAAAGTTGAAGCAATTGGTAAGGGATCAGATGAACTCGTAGTTTCTACTATTAAATAATCTATATTTTCTACTGTTTCAATAACTTTGTATACTGTATTGAAAAGTGATTTATTATGACGATGGATTTCACAACCATCACAATCATCAGTAATGTCCTCATATTCATAAAGCAAATCCGAAGTGATATCAATACCAGTGTTACGAATATTAGGAACCAAAATAGCAACTTTTACATCTTGATGGAGACTTTTCAGTATTCTGTTTATCAGTGTGGTTTTTCCACTTTTTGAAGAACCAGTGACGATTGTAACAGACAGACTGATTGTGGAAATACTCGTCAAAATATTATAAATTTCTTGTTTTGTGATCAGCTGATTTAATTTATCCTTTTGCTGTTGTTGAAATTCTGCTAATTCCTTTAGTAATAAACTATACTCTTTACTCGCAAATTCCTGCTCCAATTCTGGCTTGAATAACTGTGGTTGACAACTAGGATCAATACTGACATAGTATAAATCCGTGAAAAATGCTGTCAGCAATTTGTGAACTGCAATAATTAAATCCCTAATCTTGCGAAAAGCTTCTTTATCACCTACACCTTGTTGTTTCAGCTTTTTAAACTCTTCTTCCCAATGATAATTTTTATATAATAGAGTAGGTTGTTGGCTACTTATTCCCCAAAACCCAACTTTAAAAAAGACTTCACGTTCTGTAATAGTTGTGTAAACAACGACAGTAGGAATTGCATTTAAAACTTGACATAACTTGTGAATATCAATATCACCAATTGCTTTTTTGAAGTAGTCCCCATAATATTCAACAGGACACATTCCAAATGGGGGATAATGTTCACGCAAAAATTCTCTTAATTTATTGGGAAGCTCCAGTTTAAGATTATTTCGGATATCTTCAGAGCAGCTTTCGCTAATTTCTGGTTGTGAAGTTAAAATCAGCAAACTATGTTTTTGTTGTATATTCTGAAATATTTGGATGGTTTCTTGCTTATTTAGTTTTTCAGACATCCAGCTTTCTTTTTCCCAATCAGCTTGAATTTTTTTTTCATTTTCTCTAATCAGAGTCTCTTGCACATGTTGTATTGCTTCTTGTATTAACCGACCCTGTTCGATGAAAGACATATTTGCAAGATTAGCAGAACTTTTATCTTCCTTCTGTCCAGCAAGGAAACTGAGGGCAAATTCTGTGCCTGTTTCTCCTAATTTCTTACCAATACCTTCTGCAAAACCTTTAGCAAGCCATGAAGTAAAGACAGCCAATGTTATCGTTGATACTGGTTCAAGCATAGAAATTTAATATACCTTGTATATAAATATATTTACTCATTTAAAAGTAGTTTGACTATTTATCTGTCCTTGTATAAGGTCTGTTTTACCCAGGCTCATGTTTAAACTGCTGAAATACTTATGTAATAAAATTCTAACCATTTTTGACCTATTAGCAGCTAGCTGTAGTTTTTGGGGAAACTGTATATTGCTGCGATAGAAGCTGGAATTAGTGAAGAATTGGGATTAGATTTAACCACAGTTAAACGCATTACCTGTTACCAGTTTGCCAATTGGCACTCTCCACAGTGCTTAACCGGGGAGTTCTTGCTTTACACCGTCTAAAACAAACACTATCCCCGGTTGATATTCCACAGCTTATTCAATCTAAGGAGAGGAACTCTTCTGCTATAGTCGGATGAATGCCGATTGTTTCATCTAAATCTTGCTTGGTAATGCCCTGACGAATTGCTACCCCAAGACTTTGAATGATATCAGCTGCGTGTTCACCCACCATATGAGCGCCTAAAACTTGCCCAGAATCATTATTCACAACTAATTTAATTGTGGCTTGCTCATCGTATTCAGTTAGCTGATACAATAGTGGTCGAAAATGGTGGCAATAGCATTTCACAGCTTCACCAAATTTTTCTTTTGCTTGAGCCTCTGTCATACCTACACTAGCCGCTTCGGGACGAGAAAAAACAGCAGTAGGCACATAGTCATAATTTATTTGTTGTGGCTGATTACCAAACAGTGTATTGGCTACAGCAACACCTTCTGCCTTCGCAACTGGAGTTAATTGGATTCCTTTGATGCAGTCACCCACAGCATAAATGTTTTCTTGGGTGGTGCGGTTGTATGCATCGACTTTGATTGCACCTTGTTTGTCAAGTTCAACTTTGGCTTTTTCTAAACCAAGATTCTTGGTATTGGGAGCGTAACCTGTAGCAACTAGGATAGTGTCTGTAGCGATAATTTCCTGAAATTTGCCAGTAGTAGTCAAAAGCAAACCATCATCACAAAGTGTAATTTTTTGAGCAGTGCTGTTAGTGAAAAACCGGATTCCCCGTTTGCTTAAACCTTCTTGCACACCAGAGCGGATGTCATCATCAAAACCTGATAAAATCATTGCATCATGTTCGATTACCGTCACATCGCATCCAAAAGCGTGCATCACGCTGGAAAATTCTGTGCCAATATAGCCACCACCAATAATTGCCAAACGTTTCGGTAGATAAGGTAAGTGAAACATCTGGCGGGATGTGATGGCGTATTCTATACCTCGAATGTCAGGCTTGGTCGTCCGACCCCCCACAGCAATTACAATTTTGTCGGCTGTTACTCTGCGTCCATCCAAATCTAGAGTGTGGGTATCGACAAAAGTCGCACGTTCCCGAATTAATTCAATTCCCGCTGTTTGCAACTGCTCAATGTAAGAGTGGCTAATATGTTCTAGATGCTGATACACTGACTTCATAAACAGTGTCCAGTCAAAGTACCGTTGACAGCTACTCCACCCATAATAGTGCGCCATTTGATTGTCCTTGGCAAAGTCAGCGGCGTAAACAATGAGTTTTTTGGGAATGCAACCGCGATTTACACAAGTACCACCAATAGTTTCTTGTTCAGCAATAGCGACACGGACACCGTAGCTAGCTGCTTTTTTAGCTGCTGCTAATCCCCCAGGACCAGCACCAATGACAAACAGGTCGTAATCAAATGCCATAAAAATCTGTTCCTTTTCAACTGTTTGGAAAGCAGAGCTATTTGATCTTTTATAGTTATGTAGTCAACATATGGGCTACTGTCTTTGGATGGACAAAATGGTATGAAAACGCTCTGATATGTTACAGATTGCTGCTTTACTAGCAATTATGTACAAAAGAAACAGCGATCGCAATGACTAATGACCATGACAGAAGAATCAACTCCTGAAGGGATTGAGGAAAGACTCATAAATCTTGCTGATACCAGTGCTATTCTAGCTCCATACTGGGAAGGAAGAAACTTAGCACCAGGTTTGGGCATCCCTCTGAATCGGGATTATACGCCAGAACAATTGGACTGGATTTTTGAGAGATTTATCAGCCTACTCAGTAGTGAAGACTGGCAAATCAGACAACAGGCGATCGCGAGACTCAAAACAGCACTAGAAGCCGAGAGTAGGCAAAGCAACCGACAAGCAGAACGTTTACCAAATATTTTACAGGCGATCACTCAGCAAGCAACTATCATACCAGATATCTTTGAGGAGTTCTGCGACGAATTCAGCTATTTTAGTGAAGATGAGGCTTATAGGCGCTTATTACTTCAGTGGTTAGAAGAACTGGGTAGGGACAACCAGCGCCAGCTTCCCAGTGATGAAGCTATTGAAGCTGTTAAAATTTACTTTTATGGTTACGGTTGGACATGGACAGAAGCAGGAGCGAAATTAATCACAGCTTTAGACCATCCTGACTTAACTATTAGAGCTAGTGCTGCTTACCAGATTGGTAAATTTTACACGAGAATACAGCAAAATAGCTGGGATGATCAGCAAGATTTGGAGATTAAGCAACAAATTGCTGAGGGAATACCAGCCATTGAAGAAATAATGGGATTAATTCGCCAAAAAGAATTAAAACGCCCTGGGGTTGCTGGGGCTTTTATCTTTTCCTGTCCTCAAGATTACCTGAATCTTGATTATGGCGCTTGGATTTTAGACATTTTAGAAAATTCTCCATCTCCAGAACCATCTATTAAATATTTTCCCTGCAACCTTGCTTTTTATGCTCATGAACGGTTCAGTCGAGATGCAAATGCCATTCGTCGCCTGATACAAATTGGCAGAGTAGATATTGCCATTGCGGCAGCTACAGATGAAAACTATAAAATAGCGGCATTAGAACCTTTATTAATAGAAATGGGTTATAAAGAAGAACCCGAAATTGTCAAGGCAGCAGCTTGGCATTTAGCTTACTATTTTCATTATCTGCATCCTCAAGGTGCAAAATTAGGTTATGTAGAATTGATTGCTGATTTGCCAGAAATTGACATATTCTTGCTATTTAACGAACTGGAAGTAAAAATATCACCTTATGCAGCCGTAATTTATGCCAAAGGTAAAGACCAACTTTTAAATCAAAAACTTGCCCAAAAATGGGTAGATAAAATATTTCCTGAGTCAGTGCGGGGAGAACCAATAAATCATCAGTATTCAAGTAGTTTATGGTTTAGTAAGGGTTACATAAAATATCAAAGCAATGATGTAAATGAGCAGAACAAGCTTTGGAATAACATCATCATTGGTTATCGTTCTGATATTCCTTGGAATCCCAAAGAATTTTTGTAATTTGGCAATTATATTTAATCAGGCAAGTATAGGAAATGAAAATTTACTAATTTAAATCATAAAATTTTGAGGTTGAGGATTGGTAATCATTATGTTTAGTAGGGTAAAACAAGTTATCAAAATTTTACTTTTTTTAACTTGATTTCGATGAACCTCATCCGCCCATAGCATCCGTTGAACAAAATCAATTCATGACAACCAACCGAATTCAAACTTCCCTATTACCCATTTTTTCACCAGTAATTGCCATAGTATCTGCATTAGCCGTTGGTGCAATCCTCATCTTATTCGCTGGGGCAAATCCCGTAGCAGCATATACCGCGTTGTTTCAAGAATCCCTTTCGACCTACTTTGGATTTGGCAATACCCTTACTAAAATGACTCCGCTATTATTCACTAGTTTAGGAGTGTTGATAGCATTGCGTGCAGGTCAATTTAATATCGGTGGCGAGGGACAAATTTATTTCGGGGCTTTGGGAAGTACTTTAATTGGGTTATATGTACAAGGATTACCAGCTTTAATTCACATTCCCTTGGCATTATTAGCAGGCTTTTTATTTGGTGCAATTTGGGGTTTGATTCCTGGTTATCTTAAAGCAATGCGGGGAGTGAATGAAGTAATTACTACTTTGCTATTGAATTATATAGCCGTGAATTTAGTTAGCTACTTGGTGCAAAATCCTCTCAAAGCACCGAGTGCGCCTAGTGCTTATTCACCATTGATTGCTAAATCTGCTCAGTTACCAATTATCTTACCCCAGAGTCTTGCCCATGCAGGAATTTTATTGGCGTTAATGGCAACCGGAATATTGTGGGTGTTGTTAGTGCGATCGCCTTTAGGATACCAAATCAATGCGGTGGGATTTAACTCTACTGCTGCCCGTTATGCTGGGATTTCTGTAGAACTTACCATCATGTTAGTAATGGCGTTAGCGGGTGGTTTAGCAGGGTTAGCAGGTGCATCTGAAGTCATGGGCTTGAAGTATCGCTTATTTGAACAAGTTTCACCTGGTTATGGATTTGATGCCATTGCGATCGCTTTTTTAAGCCGTGGTAGTGTTTCTGCTGTAGTACTGACTTCTCTATTTTTCGCAGCCCTTCGCAGTGGTGCTAATGTCATGCAACGCAGTGCTGGAGTACCCGTAACTGTGGTTTACGCTATTCAAGGATTAACTGTGCTATTCATTGCCGTTGCTTTGGCATTGGAATATCGAATTAAGGGTAAAGTCTAGGGACTGGGTAATGGGTAATGGGTAATGGGTAATGGGTAATGGGGAATGGGTAATGGGTAATGGGGAATGGGTAATGGGTGATGGGTGAGATGTGATGACTAATAGGAAAATCCAATTCCCAATTCCCAATTCCCAATTCCCAATTCCCAATTCCCAATTCCCAATTCCCAATTCCCAATTCCCAATTCCCAATTACCAATTCCTAATTCCCATTAATTAAAATTGCTGCAAAAACCGCAAATCACTGGCATACAAACGGCGAATATCGTCGATTTGGTGTAATACCATTGCAAAGCGTTCTACCCCAAAACCAGCAGCAAACCCAGTATAAACTTCCGGATCATAACCTACAGCTTTGAGTACATTGGGATCGACCATACCGCAGCCCATAACTTCCAGCCAGCGACCATTCCATTGTAAATCCACTTCTGCGGATGGTTCTGTAAAGGGGAAATAACTGGCGCGGAAGCGAATTGGCAACTCACCAAACATTTCTTGTAAAAACACCTTAATAGTGCCTTTGAGGTCGGTAAACGTCAGTCCCTCATCAATTGCTAAAAGTTCTATTTGATGGAAAACTGCGGAGTGAGTAGCATCTACATTATCTCGCCGATAAACTCGCCCTGGGGCAACAACTCGGATGGGAGGTTCCTCTTTTTCCATGTAACGAATTTGTACCGATGAGGTATGAGTCCGTAGCAAATTGCCATCTGGCAGGTAGAAAGTATCCTGCATATCACGGGCGGGGTGATCAGGCGGGGTATTAAGAGCCTCAAAATTATAATAGTCGGTTTCCATCTCTGGCCCTTGAGCTACGGTGTAGCCCATACCGACAAAGATATCCAACGCCCGGTCAATAATACCGTTCAGGGGATGAATGCGACCTTGGGGGCGGTAAATTCCCGGCATTGTCACATCCAAAGTTTCAGATTCTAACAGTGCTTGAATTTTTGCTGCTTCTAGGGTGAGACGTTGCTGGTCTAAACTAGTTTGCAGAGACTCCTTGACTGTATTAGCGATCGCCCCAATTTTTGGGCGTTCCTCTGCACTCATCTGCCCCATACTTCGCAACAGTGCCCCTAGTTGCCCTTTCTTACCCAGATAGCTAACTCGGAGTTCCTCTAGACGTTCTAGGGTATCAGCGGCAGCGATCGCTTTTTCTCCTTCTTGCCGCAGTGCTAAAAGTTGAGCCTCTAAATTGTTAGTCATTAGTATTAGTCAATAGTCATTAGTTATTGGTGAGCCAGCGCACTCAGGCACTAAGGTCTTGGGGTTTCCCCCTACCCTTCTCCTTCAAAGACGAAGGGCGCGAACGGGAACGCAGGAAAGCGAACGGGTGACGCTCGCAAGCTCGCTACCGCTCTTGCTAACGGCAGTGACGCTCTTGCGTCGAAGATCGCTCTTGACGATCGCAATCGGCAAAAGCCGCGCCTGTCTGCGACTGCCCCACCAAGTGGAGTAACTGCCAAAGAACGTTAGCGCAAGCGTTGCGCGATAAACGAGCGTCACCCCGAAGGGGTCATTAGTCCAAAGTTTTGGACGGCCTGACAAATAATCTTAGTCGTATGGCATTAATAAATCAAAGACAATAGTCAACCGAAAGGCTGAAGTCTGTAGATGCACTGTGTAAGCTTGCTGTTCACACTACGTCCTTGGCATTCCCCCAGTCTACGTGTTCCTGAAGGCTAGGGTAGAGTAGGATCAAAACTGAAATTACCCGACCCACTTTTAAATAGGGGCTTGAGTAGTAAAAAAAACTTTATCTTTTCGTCCATAGGGGTCAAATACACACGGAAATTTTTATCACTCATCCTTGATCCTAGCCTGGGGCAAGCCACTTCAAAGGCATCTACACACTTGAGAATTTTTGATCAAAACCACACCTCTTTCTACTAGTTTATAGGCAATTGAACATGTGAGTATGTTTTTTATGCTTAGCTTATGACATTAGACATTGATAATTAGCCTGTGACTGTTGACTTATTGACTGGCTCCTATTAACTATTTGCACATGAAATTACTCATTAGCAATGATGATGGTATTTATGCCCTAGGCATTCGTACTTTAGCTAACTGCTTGGCAGAAGCAGGGCATGATGTAACCGTAGTTTGTCCAGATCGCGAACGATCTGCAACTGGCCATGGACTAACCCTCCACCAGCCAATTCGTGCTGAAATTGTCGAGTCACTTTTTCATCCCACAGTTAATGCTTGGGCTTGTGATGGTACACCCTCAGATTGTGTGAAATTGGCGCTATGGGCTTTGCTAAAATCGCCTCCTGACTTAGTTCTTTCTGGCATTAATCATGGTGCAAATTTAGGAACTGAAATACTGTATTCTGGAACTGTTTCTGCTGCCATGGAAGGACTAATCGAAGGTATTCCTAGCATAGCGCTAAGTCTTACCAGCCATAAATCCAAGGACTTTCAACCTGCTGCTAAGTTTGCCAAAATCTTAGTAGAGCAATTGGCACTAAAACCTCTACCCAATTTAATGTTGCTCAACGTTAATGTTCCAGCTGTCAATTGGGAAGAAATTACTGGTGTTACCCTGACACGTCAGGGAGTACGCCGCTATGTTGATGTTTTTGACAAGCGGATCGATCCCCGTGGTAAAACATATTACTGGTTGACTGGAGAAGTGCTAGAAGACGTGGAACCACCAGAAGGTTTAAATTTATCGAATAATGTGCCTATCGATGTAGATGTTATCCGTAAAAACTACATCAGCATCACGCCGTTGCAATACAATCTGACTTATGCCACCGGACTAGAACAACTATCTAATTGGGAATTTCATTTTTCTTAAATTACTTGACAGCAATTCTCAAATGAATCAAATATACAAAACGGGGGAATTGGGAATTGGGAATGGGGAATTGGGAATTGGGCATTGGTAGTTAAAAATTAGAAGTTACTTCTCCCCCTGCTCCCCTGCTCCCCTGCTCCCCAATCTACTGGTAAATCGCAAAACATAGTTAAATGCATTACAGGAAAATTTAGGCTATAAAGACTATAAAGTAGAAATACTCCCGATATTAACGATACAAGTATGCTCGTAAAATATGAGGTCATTCGCTTGTAGTACATCACATACGTTTATACAATTGAGCCACATAAGGTATGTTGTTTTACCAATAAACACAGATTTTACCAAATGTGGTAAGACAGCATAGACTTAACAAAGCAAGTAAAATTTTGTTATCGATCGCCCGCTCAGTCCAGCAAGCAACACCCATGTCCAGGATTAAGAATCAATTTACCGTACAATTTTGGGGCGTTCGCGGAAGCATCCCCAGTCCAGGACCACACACCGTTCGTTATGGTGGTAATACCCCTTGCGTTGAGATGCAAGTGGGCGATAAACGCTTAATTTTCGATGGTGGTACCGGACTGCATGTCTTGGGGCAATCTTTATTGCGCCAGATGCCGATAGAAGCTCATCTATTTTTTACCCACTCCCACTGGGATCACATGCAGGGTTTTCCCTTCTTTGTGCCAGGGTTTGTCAAAGGAAATCATTTTCATATTTATGGCGCGATCGCTCCTGATGGTTCCACCATAGAACAGCGACTCAATGACCAGATGCTCCACCCGAATTTTCCCGTGCCCTTGCAGATCATGCAGGCAAATTTGCATTTTTACAATATTGAACCAGGGCAACCAATACACATCAATGACATTACCATAGAGACGGCATCACTCAACCATCCAGGTGAAGCAATAGGATATCGAGTGAATTGGCTTGGCGGTTCTGCTGCTTACGTTACGGATACAGAACATTTTCCTGATAAAGTAGATGAAAACGTCTTATGGCTATCTCGTAACGCCGACATCCTCATCTATGATTCTACCTATACTGATGAGGAATACCATTCACCAAAATCTCCCAAAATTGGCTGGGGACATTCTACGTGGCAAGAAGCTGTGAAACTGGCTAAAGCAGCTAATGTTAAAACTCTGGTAATTTATCACCACGATCCCGCTCACAATGATGACTTTTTGGATTCTGTAGGAGAACAAGCAGCTCTTCAATTTCCCGGTGCAATCATGGCACGGGAAGGAATGGTACTTCAAGTTCCTACTTCAGTTTCCTTATCAGAATCTTTTCCTATGAGCAAGTTCTCTGTGTAAAGGTTGCCATCGAAGCGATCGCCGATTTTAGATTAGATTGGTGATCGAGAGCTGTTAGCGAGAGAGCGTATCTCACGGTTACGTCGCAATAACAGGAGGAACGGCTGTATGGGAGCAAGGGAGCAGGGGGAGCAGGGGGAGCAGGGGGAGCAGGGGGAGATGAGGGAGAAATAACTTTCTAATTCCCAATGCCCCATGCCCAATGCCCAATGCCCCATCTTCCATTCCCAATTCCTCAAAGCGGCTGACGGTTAGGTAGCTTGTGGCTGATGGCTAAATAAACCTAAAATCTCAGAATCCACGTGCTAAATTTGTCTCAAAATGGATGTTCTGTGTGGGTTGCTTCTTCGACTCAATTGGCTTTAACACCAACTGCTGTGGCTCTTGGCAAGTTTGATGGTGTGCATCTTGGCCATCACAGAGTCATTCAACCAGTTTTACATGCTGGTGGTCAGTTGTCGCAAGGAGGAGCGCAAAGCTTTGTGTCCATACAGCAGTCCAACGAAAATCAACAACTGACTACTGAGCAAGGACGACTGACAAATAAAGAACATACATACTCGACAGTTGTCACTTTTCATCCTCATCCACAAGAGTTTTTTACAGGGCAACCTCGTGCTTTGTTAACACCCCTGGATGAAAAAGTTGAAAAATTGCGATCGCTTGGAGTAGAACAACTAGTACTACTACCCTTCGACAAAGAATTATCTGCTTTGTCTCCCGAAGAGTTCGTAGAAAAGATTTTAGTGCAACAATTGCAATGTCGGCGAATTAGCGTTGGACAAGATTTTTGTTTTGGCAAACAGCGCCGTGGTACTGCTAGGGATTTGCAACTGCTCGCTTCCAAGTACGATATCCCTGTCACCATCGTTCCCTTACAAACTTATACAGACACTGCTCCCACCCAGGAGATTCCCATCAGCACTTCATTGATCCGCCACTCCCTAGAAAGTGGTGACATCAAGAATGCTAACCTCCTACTAGGATGCCCCTACACCCTAATTGGTGTTGTGGTTCAAGGTCAACAACTAGGGAAAACCCTTGGTTTTCCTACCGCCAACCTCCAATTACCAAAGGACAAGTTTATACCCCGTCAAGGTGTTTATGCTGTGCGCGTTGAGATTTTAAGCCAAACGCCAGATTCTACCGTGGCTCAAAACCTGGGTGTGATGAATATAGGCAATCGTCCCACAGTAAATGGTACTGGATTATCTGTAGAGGTACATCTGTTCGATTGGTCTGCCGATTTGTATGGACAAAAATTGGCTGTGCAGCTAGTTGAATTTTTGCGACCTGAACAGAAATTTCCTTCTCTTGAAGCCCTCAAAACACAAATTCAACTTGACTGTACCGTTGCTAGAAAAATTCTCAGTGCTGAGTGCTGAGTGCTGAGTGCTGAGTGGGAACACTGTAGATAGGGCATTGGGAATTGGTAATTGGTAATTGGTAATTGGTAATTGGTAATTGGTAATTGGGAAACTCTTCCCTAATCCCCAGTCCACAGTCCCCAGTCCCCAGTCCTCAATCCCCAGTCCCCAATCCCCAGTCCCCAATCCCCAGTCCCCAGTCC
>NZ_AP018288.1:5357762-5699559 GCF_002368335.1 Nostoc sp. NIES-4103
CCCCAGTCCCCAGTCCCCAGTCCCCAGTCCCCATATTGCATGAGAGAAAAAATTGAGGCTCTGACACAAAATCTTGCTCGTACCATCGTTGGTAAAAGTGATACTATACGCTTAGTTTTAGTGGCATTGCTAGGTGGTGGCCATGCTTTGCTAGAAGATGTCCCAGGAGTTGGCAAAACTCTCCTTGCTAAATCCCTAGCTCGTTCACTTGACGGTAAATTTCAACGGTTACAATGTACCCCTGATTTATTGCCAACTGATATCACCGGTACTAATATCTGGAACCCCAAAAGCGGCGAATTTACTTTTCTACCTGGGCCAGTATTTGCTAATGTGCTGCTAGCTGACGAAATCAACCGCGCTACACCCCGCACCCAGTCAGCTTTGCTGGAAGTCATGGAAGAACATCAAGTGACAGTTGATGGTGTCTCTCGTGGAGTTCCCCAACCTTTTTTTGTAATTGCTACCCAAAACCCCATCGAGTACCAAGGCACTTTTCCCTTACCGGAAGCGCAGATGGATCGGTTTATGTTGTCGTTGAGTTTAGGCTATCCTTCTGCCACAGAAGAACTGGAAATGCTGCAAAATCTCCAGCATGGTATTAATGTTACAGATTTGCAACCCTGCATTACCTTGGCAGAAGTACAAGAATTACGTAACCTCTGTTTCCAGGTACGAGTGGATACTTCTTTGCAGCAGTACATATTGGAATTAGTACGAGCAACAAGGCAGGATGAAGAAGTCACTTTGGGTGTTAGTCCTCGCGGTACTGTAGCACTACAACGGGCTACCCAAGCCTTAGCTTTTATATTAGGGCGTGATTATGCGATACCTGATGACGTGAAATTTCTTGTACCTCATGTTCTTTGCCATCGCCTCATCCCCAGAGGAGGACGTAGTGCCAGAACTGTTGTTGAGCGATTATTGCGATCGCTTCCCATTCCTTAAAATCAGCTTTATCCTGCCAGGATTTGCGCGTGTTAGGATCGCCAAAAAAACGAGGTGGATAACAGATGAAAGCGATTGAAGTTACTGGCAGGATTGACGCTCAAGGAAATTTAATTTTAGATGAGCCGATTCAAGGAACAAATTACCCTCATCAGGTTCGGGTGATTGTGTTGGTTCCAGAACAAGCAGAAACAGAAGAATATGACGCTGATGATACACCCGTTGAGGAAATTAAAGCCAGCTTGAAGAGAGCCTTGCAGCAAGCAAAAGCCGGGCAACGCCTACCACTATCGCAAATGTGGGAGGGAATTGATGCCGAATGAACAGCCATCGGCATTAATCGATTTAACTCCTGAATATAAACAAAATTTGCGTGACCTTTCTAAGCGATACCGCAACATTCGTTCTGATGTTCAACCGATTATTGAGCAGTTACAACAAGGTAACTTTGTCGGTGATAGAATTAGCGGTCTTGGTGAAGAGTATGTTGTTTATAAAGTAAGAGTTTGCAACAGTAATATTCAAAAAGGTAAGAGTGGTGGATACCGTTTGATTTATCAAGTAGAATCTCCTACAAGTATTTTGCTGCTAACAATTTACTCTAAGTCTGACCAAGAAGATATTGGTGCAAATGAAATCCGAGATATTGTAACTAATTTTTATGGTGAGTAAGGTTGAAAATACTAGAAAATTCTTCCTTTGGTAAATATTTAGAAAGCAATGGGAATTTTATCAAGTCGCACAGCCGCAATTAAAAATTACTAAAATAGTTACCTCCACTGTAAAAGACTTACGCAAAAGTTGAAACACTATCGAGCCTGTGTAAGTCTTATTATTAGTTACAATTGCCACATTGCAACTGGGAATGTGAGGAATGTCAAATTTTGTGAAGCGGAAATTTCGCGATCGCCAACTCAAACGCCGTCCTTTGGGATTAATGTTAGTAATTTTAGTTTGGAGTCTGGCTATGGGCTGGCTTCTCGCATCGGTAACTAGCGCCCACAGCGCCACTCCTACTGATGAAATTGGCACAGTTGACGTAGTACCTGCACAATACCAGCTAGGTCAAGATTTGTATTTAGAAAACTGCTCTACTTGTCACATTCCTTTACCACCTGGTGTGTTACCCAGCGAAACTTGGAAAAATCTGCTCCAAGACTCACAGCATTATGGCGTACAAATCAAGCCTTTAATCGATCCGCCCCGCATTCTCGTGTGGAGGTATCTTTCTACCTTCTCTCGCCCCCAGCTACCAAACGAACAAACACCATATCGCGTTAACAATTCCCGTTACTTCAAAGCTTTGCACCCCAAAGTCGATTTGCCACGCCCTACACAAATTAGTAGTTGTGTCAACTGTCATCCCAGCGCCAGTGAATATAATTTCCGCCGCCTCAGCCAAGAGTGGGAGAAGTAGGGGGATGAGGAGGATGAGGGGGATAAGGGAGAATTGGTTTGTAACTTCCTCATCTTTCCCTGCTCCCCTGCTCCCCTACTCCCCCTGCTCCCCCTGCTCCCCCTGCTCCCCCTGCTCCCCTGCTCAAGAGCTCCCCTGCTTCCTCTGGGTGGGCGATCGCTAAAACCCATGGTCGGCGTTCTCTGCCTCAGTGGAGGGCAAAATGATACTATTAAAAGAGTCTCAAATTTAAACTGTGAAATAAAACCAATCATTTAGTAAACTGATTTGATCGGCTTTTTACTGTTTTATACCCATCCACAATTAAAATGGCTGGGTTGGTTCAAATTCTTATAATCAATATCAAACCTTTAGTCCCCATCCCCTCCATTTAGTTCCATAACCTGCCATGCTAAAACTCTTGTTGGGCGATCCCAACGCTCGTAAGCTTAAAAAATACCAACCTTACATCACGGAAATTAACCTCTTAGAGGAAGACATTAAAGCGCTTTCTGATGAAGATTTAAAAGGCAAAACAGCAGAATTTAAACAGCGGCTTGCCAAAGGCGAAACCCTGGATGAGATTCTGCCGGAAGCTTTTGCTGTGGTAAGAGAAGCAGGACGGCGAGTCTTAGGATTGCGGCATTTTGATGTCCAGTTGTTAGGCGGTGTAATTCTGCATTCTGGGCAAATTGCGGAAATGAAAACTGGGGAAGGTAAAACCCTAGTTGCTACATTACCAAGTTATTTAAATGCCCTGACTGGCAAAGGCGTACATGTAGTCACAGTCAACGATTACCTGGCTCGTCGGGACGCGGAATGGATGGGACAGGTACATCGGTTCTTGGGGTTGAGTGTGGGGCTGATTCAAGCCAGTATGACTCCCACTGAACGCCAGAAAAACTATGAGTGTGATATTACTTATGTCACCAACAGTGAGGTAGGCTTTGACTACCTGCGGGATAACATGGCAACATCAATGGCTGATGTGGTACAACGCCCGTTTAACTATTGCGTAATTGACGAAGTAGACTCGATTTTAGTTGATGAAGCACGGACACCGCTAATTATTTCTGGGCAAGTAGAAAGACCTACAGAAAAATATTTGCAAGCAGCGGAAATCGCACTGACGCTGAAAAAAGATGAGCATTACGAGGTAGATGAAAAAGCTCGTAACGTACTGTTGACAGACGAAGGTTTTGCAGAAGCAGAAAATCTTTTAAACGTCACAGATTTATTTAACCCAGAAGATCCTTGGGCGCACTTCGTTTTCAATGCCATTAAAGCTAAAGAATTGTTCCTCAAGGACGTGAATTATATCGTCCGCAATGGGGAAGTGGTAATTGTCGATGAATTTACTGGGCGGGTATTGCCAGGAAGGCGTTGGAGTGATGGCTTGCACCAAGCAATCGAAGCCAAAGAACATGTAGACATTCAACCAGAAACTCAAACTCTAGCAACAATTACTTATCAAAATTTGTTCTTGCTTTATCCTAAATTGGGCGGGATGACGGGAACGGCGAAGACAGAAGAACCAGAGTTTGAAAAAATTTACAAACTAGAAGTCGCGGTAATCCCCACCAACAGAACCAGAAACCGCCAAGACTTGTCTGATATGGTGTTTAAGACCGAAGCAGGCAAGTGGGGTGCGATCGCAAAAGAATGTGCCGAAATGCACCAAGTGGGCAGACCAGTCCTAGTAGGAACCACTAGTGTAGAAAAATCTGAACTTCTCAGTCGGCTGCTGAAGCAAATGTCAATTCCCCATGAATTGCTCAACGCCAGACCGGAAAACGTGGAACGGGAAGCGGAAATTGTCGCTCAGGCGGGGCGGCGGGGTGCTGTTACCATTGCGACAAACATGGCAGGACGAGGTACTGACATCATTCTCGGTGGTAACTCTGAATACATGGCGCGTCTAAAGCTGCGAGAATACTTTATGCCGCGCATTGTCATGCCAGAAGATGAAGATGTGTTTGGCGTACAAAGAGCAGCAGGATTACCCACAGGACACGGTGGCGGTCAAGGCTTTGTTCCTGGTAAAAAAGTTAAAACTTGGAAAGCTTCACCAGAAATTTTCCCCACTAAACTTTCCAAAGAAACAGAACAGCTATTGAAAGAAGCTGTAGACTCTGCTGTGCGGGAGTATGGTGAACGCAGTTTACCAGAATTGGAAGCAGAAGACAAGGTAGCTGTGGCAGCAGAAAAAGCTCCCACCGATGACCCCGTGATTCAGCAATTACGCGAAGCTTACAAGCGTGTTAAGCACGAATACGAAGAATTTACTAGCCGCGAACATGACGAGGTTGTGGAATTAGGCGGTTTACACGTAATTGGTACAGAACGCCACGAATCACGACGTATTGACAATCAGTTGCGGGGACGTGCAGGAAGACAAGGCGACCCTGGTTCCACAAGATTTTTCCTCAGTTTAGAGGATAACTTATTGCGGATTTTCGGTGGCGATCGCGTGGCTGGATTGATGAACGCTTTCCAAGTCGAGGAAGATATGCCCATCGAGTCGGGAATGCTTACTCGCAGTTTGGAAGGCGCACAGAAAAAAGTCGAAACCTACTACTACGACATCCGTAAGCAGGTGTTTGAGTACGACGAGGTAATGAACAACCAACGTCGCGCCATCTACGCCGAACGTCGCCGTGTGTTGGAAGGTCAAGACTTGAAAGAACAGGTGATTAAATACGCCGAAAAAACGATGGATGACATCGTTGATTACTACATCAACCCAGATTTACCCTCGGAAGAGTGGGAGTTGGAAAAGTTGGTGGACAAAGTTAAAGAATTTGTCTATTTGTTAGCAGACTTACAGTCTAGTCAGTTAGAGGATATGGCTGTTACTGAGATTAAAGCTTTCCTCCACGAACAGGTGCGAATTGCTTATGACCTCAAGGAAGCGCAAATTGACCAAATTCAACCTGGACTGATGCGCCAAGCTGAACGTTTCTTTATCTTGCAACGAATTGATACTTTGTGGCGGGAACACCTGCAACAAATGGATGCTTTGCGCGAGTCTGTCGGGTTGCGTGGTTATGGACAGAAAGACCCGTTGATTGAGTATAAGAGTGAGGGTTATGAGTTGTTCTTGGATATGATGACTAATATCCGCCGTGATGTGGTGTATTCGTTGTTCATGTTCCAGCCTCAGCCTCAGCCGGTGGTGCAAACATCATCTGAAGTGGTGTAGGAAATTTAGGGGAAATATTTCACGCAACAGACGCAGAGGCGCAGAGAGTGCTTTCTGCGTCTTTGTTTTATAGTTTAAAAGGTTTTGCTAAGTATAAATATGGTTTAGCCTCACGCAAAGGCGCAAAGGCGCAAAGACGCAAACAATAATATCAAGTTCGGTTAAAGAACTTTTTTACCCTTATTAGAAGTTCCAAACATAAGATTACATAATAAAAAATTTTTATCTAATTACTAGTTAGACTTTGCCTGAATTTGGGAATACTGAAAACTAGTGTTTAGACCAATACGGTTCAGTTAAGGCTAAAACTCTTAGTCAAAGTCAAATTTTTTAACGTAGACGCGTAATATCAGTTTGAAAAAAAATGCAACAGATATCTTGTAGGGGCGTACAGCTGTACGCCCCTACAGCTAATCCATGTGTAGCAAAGATTATTTAAATCGGTATAAGCGGCTTCCCGCAGGGTACCGCCAAGAACGCCAAGGACGCAGAGAGAAGAAAGAAATGCTTAACTGAACTGTATTGGTGTTTAGACTATTGTCATTCGTTGAATAGATTGCTTGCCATAGCTAGGGCAAGTGGCACAAGGATTATGGAATCGTTGTTCGATAAGGATTTCAGTAATAATTATCGTGAATGGATTTAACAATATATCAAGTTTTTTTTACTTTAGAAGGTACAGTATGATGAAGAAAAATAGAAGTGATTTTGCTTACCGCCAGCTTGAAAATAATTTGATATATATTTATGAATCAATTATCCAGGCTTTCAAGTCTAATAAATGTGAATTAAAAGTTTATGCTGAAAATGAAGGAAATGATACATGTTTAAGGTTATACGAAATAGATGCCAGCTTAGAAAAATCTTTTATTGAGTTAGGAGTATACTTCAGTGGCCCAAATGACATGTATAGAATTCGTATCTGGGATAAAAGCATTACTCCTTTAGAAGAAGATAAAAAACTTTGGAAATCAAAACAGCCATGTCCTGGCCATTTAGTATGGCAATACGAGGATGAAGATTTATCATCAGAGCGAGGATTTTCAAATTTTGATTCAGATTTACACAAACTTATTTATGAGTATGTCAAGAAAATTCAGGATTTTTATTTATCTGCTGGTAGTGTAAGTCCTGAAATTAGAAATCTATTGTAATAAATATCAAAATGCTGAAAATCACCCTAGAAGTGTCAGCAAAACTATCTCAACAACTAGCACAACTAGTTTAACTGTATAATCTTAAGTGTATTCTAGGCGACAAAATCCTTTATCTTAAAAGCAGGCACTCAATTTTTAAAGTATGAGTCAATTTATGAATCCAATTAACCTGCAATTATCGCCAGATTCTCTAAGTCAAGGCGAAGAAGCTATTCTTCAGGAAATTGCGCTACAGCTATACGACCAGAATATTTTTACTTTTGGTCAAGCACGGCGCTTGGCTAATTTGTCTGTATGGGAATTTCAACAACTGTTAGGGCAAAAAAAAATTCAACGCCATTACACTGAAGCTGAACTTATTGAAGATATTGAGTCAATTAAAACAGGTTCTTGGTAGTTGTGACAGTTATTTGCAACGCTACACCTTTGATTAACTTTGCAGCTATTAATCGTCTTGATATTTTACAGGCTGTGTTTGGGCAAATTGTTATACCCCAAGCTGTTTATCATGAAACCACGGGTGCAGACTTTCCAGGTTCACAATTCATACTGCAAGCAATTGCGTCTGGGTGGGTGCAAGTTTGTCCTGTCTCAAACATACCACTTACCATCCCTGTACAGCTAGATAATGGAGAACGGGAAGCTATTGCTTTAGCTCTTGAAACTGACGAACCAAAAATTTTGTTAGATGAACTAGAGGCTCGCCAAGTAGCTCGAAATTTAGAATTACAGGTAATTGGTACTCTTGGTATTCTTTTGTTAGCAAAAAATAAACAAATTATTCCTCAACTAAAACCGCTACTTGATGCGATGATTGATATTGCTCAATATTGGGTCAATACCACACTCTATAAACAAGTATTACAGCAGGCAGGCGAATTAGTAGATTAGCCAGAAATATAAGTTAAATTTAGTTTGAATAAATTAAATCAGCTTGAATATTAATTTATGAAAAAGCTGTTGTTTCTCTGTAGCCAAAATAGATTACGAAGCCCTACGGCTGAGGCTGTATTTTCTGAGTATGAAGGGCTGGAAACTGACTCCGCAGGTTTAGATCATTATGCTGAAGTCCCAGTATCAACAGAAGCAATTGTATGGGCTGATATTATTTTTGTGATGGAAAAATCACATAAACAAAAGCTTTCACAAAAATTTCAGCCATTTCTGAAAAATAAAAGAGTTATTTGTTTAGATATACCAGATGACTTTGAGTATATGGAGCCAGCTTTAATTGAGTTATTAAAAAAGAAGGTTTTGCCTTTATTAGGAAGTTATTAATCAAAGTAAATCAAATATAGCAGTTGACTGTTGAGTGTAATAAATCAAGAAACTTGTATTTCATCCAAATTTAACCGCTATATTTGCTATAAAGCTCAACGCAGAATTATACCAATTTGAAAAATGATTGCAATATTTGGATTGCTCAAAAGCTTAGCCACTAAATTTTTTACAATCCAAAATCCAAAATCCAAAATCTAAAATGGTACTAGTTATTTGCCAGAACAGTAACCGTTAATTTCCTTGACGATCGCACTTTCCTGGTTAGTAGCGTTTTTCAGAGATGCTAAAAAGCCAGTAGCAGCTTTTAAATTCTTTTTATCGAAAGCGCCTGCTGTATCACGCAAAGCTTTACTACTATCCTGATAAAGCTTCAGAAAGCGTCCCTGAAAGCCTTGGAGTTTTTCGTCCTTAACTTCTACTGCTTTCATGTCATTGGCGATTTTATCTATCTTACCAGCAGCTTCAGTCAAGGATTTAGAACCTTTTTCAGACTTAGAATTTGTGCTAATTTCCTGACCTATGGTAGCTGCTTGATTCGCAACTTTGATAATTTTGTTACATTGAGTAACTTTACTTTCACCACAACCTGTAAATAGTATTGCGATCGCAGCTGTTGCTGAAAGTATAGCAGTTTGTCTCAATACGCGTTGCATATGTTCTCTCCTACTATAATTCTGGGAAAATGGGCAAAGAAAAGTCTTTCTTTTAGCCCTGTTAATTTATACTCTATTAATTCCAAAATGCCTATGTAATACTACTGAAGTAAGTAAATTTTCAATAGTATAGTTAGATTAAGCTTTTTAGTCTGCTTGAAAATAGAGGGCGATCGCTCTAATACTCACTCGCAGATGGGTAGATATATGAATTTTACGTATAAAAAATCACTAAATCTCAGGTTAATTTCTTTTTGCCTCTAGCGGTCAAGCTGCTGATAGTCTACATATCTTGACAAAGCTTTATTGTCAAATATCAGCATATATGTTAATGATCATAGTCTAGAAATTTTACTGAAAAATAAAAAAATTAAGTAATTAAATATCACAGTACAAGGTTATTACTTCTTTGATCGGTTCATGCAAAACAACTAAGCTTAACCTTCACCGATGTATCACCTGGGACGAAGTAAAAAAAGCATCAGCAAACGCTGATAATATTTTCCATAACAAACTAGCAAATGCATGATAGATTTTAAATCCATCTTGTTCCCTTCGCGGCTCGTCCCATGCATCTGCATTATTTACACCCCCAACATCTTGAAGAACTAGTCAAGAATAGTGGTATAGATTTAAACTTAGCAGAGCTGAACTTTAAGTCTCTCCAAGACGCAACCGCTTATGAATACTTATTGATTTCTGAACATCTCCCTCGCACGAACACGGGAATGGTTAAGAGTGGGTGGTTACAACGCTACTCTCATATTGGCGCAGGTGGTTGGTGGTGTTCAGGACTAGATCCTCTAAAAAATTGTCAATCAATGGAATGGGGATGTTTTAAGCCAAACCAACCCAGAATTAATGATAAAGGCAAACCTATTAAGTATGAGCATCCCCCCAGCACGGCAACGCGGGTATTTTGTCTGCGAGTAACGTTGTCCATTTGGCAGCA
The DNA here is from genome assembly GCF_002368335.1 of Nostoc sp. NIES-4103. GTDB lineage: Bacteria > Cyanobacteriota > Cyanobacteriia > Cyanobacteriales > Nostocaceae > Amazonocrinis. Next base: position 5,367,352 of record NZ_AP018288.1, read on the forward strand.
AGTCTCACAGCGTTATAATTTAGCAATACCTGCTGACATCAGCGTTGCATCTCATGGTGAAGCTGTGGGTTTTTGGCAGTGGGTGATGCAAAATGATATTCCCATAATCATCTGCGAGGGAGCAAAGAAAGCAGCGGCGCTATTATCACAAGGATATGCTGCGATCGCCATCCCCGGTATCACCAGCGGTTACAGAGTTGTTAAAGATAAATTTGGCAAAGTCATCAGTCGTCAGTTAATTCCCGACTTAGCAGCATTTGCGATTACAAAACGTACCTTCTATATTTGTTTTGATTTTGAAACTCAACCCCGAAAAATTGCCGCTATAAATAATGCTATTTCTCAACTCGGTTGTTTATTTCAAAATAAAAATTGCCCTGTCAAAGTTATCGAAATTCCAGGTTTAGAAAAAGGTGTAGATGAGTTCATTGTTGCTAAAAGTGCAAGTAATTTTGAAAAAATCTATCGCCAAAGCGTTGATTTAGAAATTTACCTGGCCCAAGTTAAACCTCATACAGAGTTAACTATTCCTGCTGCACTTACGGTTAATCGTCCCTATTTAGGAGAAATATCTTTACCTTCTTCTGGATTAGTAGGAGTAAAATCAGCAAAAGGAACTGGTAAAACTACAGGACTACAAACTATTGTTAATCAAGCAAAAATTAAAAATCAACCAGTATTATTAATTACTCATAGAATCCAACTAGGACGATTTCTATGTGAAAAGATTGGTATTTCATGGGGTTTAAATAATACTAAGCCGTTAATCAAAGAGCTACCTTTGAATAATCACCAGTTAACAACTAGTAAATCTTTTGGTTTATGTGTTGATTCTCTATGGAAACTTAACCATGAAGATTGGCAAGGTGGAATAGTAATTTTAGATGAAGTAGAGCAATCTTTATGGCATCTACTCAATAGCAATACTTGTAAACACAAGCGTGTCAAAATTTTAAAATTATTCCAGCAACTAATTTCTACAGTTTTGAAAACTGGAGGATTAGTAATTGCCCAAGATGCTGATTTATCAGATGTATCCTTAGAATATTTGCAGGGATTGGCAGGAATTAAACTAACACCTTGGGTGGTTGTTAATCAATGGAAACCGCAACGAGGTTGGGACGTGACTTTTTATGATTCTCCTAACCCGACACCTCTGATTCACCAACTAGAATTAGATTTACTTGCAGGACGCAAATGTTATGTTACTACCGATAGTCGCTCTGGGCGTTATAGTTGTGAAACAATCGAACGTTACCTAAAAGAACGTTTAGAAAAATTACGGTATCAATTTCCTAAATCTCTAGTTATTAGCAGCCATACCACAAACACACCAGGTCATGCAGCCGTTGATTTTGTCGCAGCTATTAATAAAAAAATAGCTGAATACGATACAGTTTTTGTCACTCCTAGCCTCGGTACAGGTATTAGTATTGATATCCAACATTTTGACCGAGTTTATGGTATTTTTCAAGGAGTGATTCCAGACTCAGAAGCACGACAAGCCCTAGCAAGAGTCAGGGATGATGTACCGCGTATTGTCTGGTGTGCTAAACGAGGAATCGGCTTAATTGGTAGTGGTAGTACAAATTATCGGTTATTGTCTGATTGGTATCAGGAAAATCAAAAAGAAAACTTAGCTTTGCTCAGTCCACTGCATAAAATAGATGTGGATTTGCCATTAGTATATGACCCCATCCATTTACGTACTTGGGCAAAGTTGTCAGCAAGGGTAAACGCTTCTATTCGCCTTTATCGTCAGTCAATGCAAGATGGTTTAACTGCGGACGGGCATCAAATTTGGATACGGAGTAATGCTGTTCACAATAATATCATTAGAGATTTGCGTCTTGCCTTTTTAGCGACAGACCCTAATGATTTAGCAACACGTAAAAGATTGATTTTAGAAATTGTCAAAGTACAAAAAGATTGGGTAGATAAGCGTCAAAAAGCTAAGGAAATTAAACGCCAAATTCGAGAAATTAAACTGCAAAATCAATTAGCTGCTGCAAAAACTGTTGCTGAGGCTAAGGATATTGATTATGTAGAATACGAACAGCTAATAGCCAAGCATTCTCTCACTGATGAGGAACGTAGCCAAATCAACAAATACATGCTGAGACAGAAGTATGGTGTTACAGTTACCCCTTTACTAAAGCTACAGGATGATAAAGGATATTATTCCCAGTTGTTAATTCACTATTATCTTACTCATGAAAGCGAGTATTTCCACTTTAGAGACCAGCAAGAATGGTATCAGCAGTTGTCTTGGGGCGATGGAAAAGTTTTTCTACCAGATTTAAAAACATATACTTTCAAAGTAGAAGCTTTGAGAGCATTAGGAATGTTACAGTTACTTGATGTAGAAAGAGATTTTTATGAAAATGATGCTGATTTGCTCTTGCTCAAAGATATAGTTTTTCAACATGATAAACAAATTAAAAGAGTGCTTGGTCTAAATTTTGTGAAGGGTAACGAAGGTATTTCACCAATTAAAATACTCAGTCGGTTGCTAAATCTGTTGGGCTTGAAGTTAATACAGATAAATGAGATTTATAAAATTGACCAAGAGACATTCTATGATGGCAGAGAAAAAATATTTGCTGTTTGGCATCAACGGGATGAATTAATATTGGCTCATGTTAAAAATGTAGGCTGTGAGACAGGTAATTATTCTTCAAACTGGAAATTGGGAAAGATACAATTTCAACTAGCATTTAGTAAGTAACTATTAAAACTTACGCAGAATATCTCTCAAATTCTTATTTCTCTGTGTTCTCTGTGTCTCTGTGGTTCGTTTCTTCAACGAACCGCCAAGACGCCAAGGACGCAGAGAGAAGAAAAAATATATAGAATAAGTCAAAGAATTTAACTATGTATAAAGCTAAAGTTTTTATTACTCGTCGTCTCCCTGTGGAATTAGGACAATTGGAAGAGGTTGCCACTGTGGAGGTTTGGACGGAACGTCAACCACCTCCTTATGATGTTTTGTCGGAGAAGGCAAAGGCTATAGATGGGTTACTGTGTTTGCTGACTGACAAGATTGATTCACAACTGATGGCAGCAGGAAATCTTAAAGTTATTAGTCAAGTTGCTGTGGGTTACGACAATATAGATGTTGCCGCAGCTAGTAAAAGAAAAATTCCGGTTGGCCATACTCCTGGTGTGTTGACAGATGCGACTGCGGATTTTGCTTGGGCGTTGCTAATGGCAGCAGCAAGGCGAGTGGTGGAAGCAGACAAGTTTACTCGTGCAGGTTTGTGGCGGACTTGGGAACCAGATTTGTTACTGGGGCCTAATATCACAGGTGCTACTTTGGGAATTGTCGGTTTTGGTCGCATCGGTCAAGCTGTTGCCCGTCGGGCAAAGGGCTTTGATATGCAAATTTTGTATACAAGCAGATATCAGTGGGAAGCAGAATTAGAAAAGTCTTTGGGTGTGGAGTTTGTCCCGTTTGAACAGTTACTCCAAGAGTCAGATTTTGTAACTGTTCATACGCCAGGGGCAGATGATACCTATCATTTATTTAGCGATCGCCAATTTAATCTCATGAAGCCTGAAGCTATCCTGATTAATACGGCACGGGGAACTGTTGTAGACCCAGATGCCTTATATCGGGCGCTTGTAAGTGGTAAAATTGCGGCGGCTGCGGTGGATGTCACTGAACCAGAACCAATTCCCCAAGATAGCCCATTGCTGACTCTAGATAACTTGATTATTACACCGCACATTGGCAGTGCTAGCCGCCAAACGCGATCGCAAATGGCAAAAATGGCGATCGCAAATTTGATTGCTGGATTGAAAGGCGATCGTTTGCCTTATTGTGTTAACCCAGAAATTTATGTTTAATTTGCATATTTAATCATGTTGGCTGCTTTACCGATAATGGTTTTAAATTCTTTCATAAGATGAGCATTGATTAGATATACGTCGAGTTTTTGAGGAATAATCCCAGCTTTTTGAGGGTTTATACGTCCATTTGCCTCTAATCTAAATGTATGGCCGTATTTATGCATAGTACATTTTGTTCTGTCTGCATACGCAACGGCTAGAAGAAATATAAAAATTAGTTTCAAGATTAGAGGTTTAACACTCTATGGCAAATGCAAAACATGTTGAGGAACTAAACAAAGGAGTTCCACATTGGAATCAATGGAGAAAAGATAATCCTGACATCAAACCTGATCTGAGCGGTGATAACCAAAGCCATACCATCCTGAACGATGTCAACCTAAGCAATGCCAATCTGTACGGTACCAACCTGTACGGTACTTACCTCAGCGGTGCTGACCTCAGCGGTGCTGACCTCAGCGATGCCTATCTAAGGGATGCCAAGCTGTGCGATGCCAACCTGAGCAGTGCTGACCTCAGCGGTGCTGACCTCAGCGGTGCTGACCTCAGCGATGCCTATCTAAGGGATGCCAAGCTGTACGATGCCAACCTAAGCTATGCCTACATGTACAAGGCCAACCTGAGCCATGCCTACCTGTACGAGGCCAAACTGTACGGTGTCAACCTGTACGAGGCCAACCTGAGCCATGCCTACCTAAATGGTGCCAAGCTGAGAGGTGTCATCCTGAGAGGTGTCATCCTGAGCGGTGTCATCCTGAGAGGTGCTGACCTGTTCGGTGCTGACCTGTTCGGTGCTGACCTGTTTGGTGCTGACCTGTTCGGTGCTGACCTGTTCGGTGCTGATCTAAGGAATACAAAGCTTAGGGGTGCTGATCTAAGGAATACAAAGCTGAGCCATGCATACCTGAACAGTGCTGACCTGAGAAATACTGACCTGAGCCATGCTGACCTGAGCAATACCAACCTGAACTATGCCGACCTGTTAAATGCCAACTTGAGTGATGCCGACCTGAGCAGTGCCAACCTGAGCAGTGTCTACCTGAGCTATGCCAACCTGAGCCGTGCCATCCTGAACAATGCCAATCTTAGCGATGCTGACCTCAGCCATGCCACACTGACTGATATTAGAGGTCTAGAAACAGCAAACATAAGTAACGCTAATTTTTCTCAAGCTTTAGGAATCCAATTAGAAGAAATTCAAAAACGAAAAACAAGTAACAGTATTATCAGTCAAGTTAAGTCTATTTCTGACAAAAATCAAAACAATGCTAATGGCTTAAATTTACTTTGTGAAGCTATTGAAATGTTAATAAATGAATCGCAGCTAAATTTAACTGTAAATAAAAATAGATGTCGAGAATTAATTGAAATAGCTTATGTAGTAAGTCTTAAAAAAGAAGAATCTAGATATCCAAAGTTTCAATTATACGTTCCAGACAAGGAATATAAAGACAAGTTAAACTTCATGATTAGTTTTAAGGAACAAAAGAATGAGAATTATGAAAAAACTAACAATGAGTTGGTTATTGATATTAATTTGAATAAGCTTGCTACTCTTGCTAGTATAGGTCTTGGTATTCCACAATCATGTTGTGCTATTGTTATAGTAGAAAATAAATCTATTCTTGCAATTCAAGGAATAATTAAACTAGAGAATGAAGATGAGGTTTTTGGAGAATTATTGAATAGTCAAAGCAATTTATTTGGACTTTTATTGAATATTGAAGCTCCAGGTAGATTAAATATAGTATATAACTTTAAAAATAATATTAAAGTACAGTTAGCACTAGTTGAAGGTCAAGTTAGAATAAATTACGACCCGACTCAAACTCCTTTAGCAAATATAATTTTTGTTCAAATTGCAAAAAATCTTATCAAGAATAATTTTACTGAGAAAGAAGTCACTATTAACAATTTTCAACTAATAAAAATTATTCAAAGAGTTTGGCATCGCATTCTAAAATTAGCTGTTGATTTCGGTCATGGTAGCCAATTTGTTATTATACAAAATACAGCTACAGACAAATTTGCAAAAAATCTTAGTCATTACTTTAATATTGATCAGCTTACTACACAAAAACCTAATCTAGGAGAATGCATTATCAAGTTTTTTAAACGATATCTTGTCTATAAATCCTCAGAAGGTAATAAAGATGATATTCCTAAAGAATTACTTACTGAATATCATCAATTAATCAATTCCATAGACTCCATAGCATATTTATCTACTATAGATGGTAGTATCATCTTAGATTATAGTTTGTCTTTAATTGGTTTTGGAGGAGAGATTAAAAATAAAGAAGATTTAAAAGATAATTGTTTTGAATTAGCAGCAGATTTTGGCTTAGATGAACCACTTTTTCAAGAATCTGATAGTTCATCAGATTTACTGAATAAAGAAAAATCAGAACTAGTAAAGTTATTTATTAAATCCCCATTAATTGAAAATCTAAAAGTATGGAATTTTGAGGAATTTGGTACAAGGCATCGCTCTGCTGCTAGACTTTGTACTCAGCAGGAACTAGACCCTTTTGTTTTTGTTGTATCGCAAACCGGAGATATTAGGGAATTCATGAATTTAGAAGGTAAAGTTAGAGTTCTTGGCCCTTTACGTCCTCTATAAATTTGCAATAAGCAAACTTAGACAATTACAAGTACAGCCTATCTTGATTTTGGATTTTTGATATAATGCCTGCTAAATTAATTGTGATGTGTCAAAAGCGATCGCAACAAAGTGAAGCAAAGCAACCCCAGAGTCCTTGTGATTGCTACCCTTCGGGAACGCCTTCGGCGAACGCTTTGCTCGTAATGACAAATAATCAACTAGACATGATATGGTTTATCTTGAGCTATATATTTTCAATAAAACTGCTTGCTTTTTGTAATGCGTCACTACGTTCTAGGTGCTGTTCGGACACACGTTGAAATACCATTTCCCCATAAGTTTGACGACTTCGACTAGTAAAATAGTTACCTTTCAACGTTTTTCTATCAGGACTTAAAACTAGATTAACGATACCTCTATGAGGCTGCATTGTTTCTGGACTGCGTGCTGATGGTTCGTTTGTGTATTCATATTTCAACCCTGGTTCTGAAGAGTCTTGTGTGTAAACCGCAGCCATTGTTGATTTAGACCTAGATGTTTCGGTTTCTATTTCGACGCTGATTTTCGACCATGTTTGACGAATATATAGAATGACTCCACGAGTTTCTGTACCATTTTGATAAGAAGACCTGATGACACCAACCCAAGTCCCTCGTAGGTTGGGGATATTTGAGAAACGAATGGGTTCAAATTTTAGCGCCCATACAACATCATCAAACAATTGGTAAAACAAACCATAAAACCCCATAACAGAAGGTGCATCTAACCACCAAGGCACCTCTATATTTAAAACTTTCAATAAGTAGTTAAGAAGTAATGTTGCTACAACTGCTAAGGTAGCAATCCATAATAAAATCGTTTCTCTATCTTTAGCATCTGTAGCATAACTGTGCATATTACCACCTTGTTAGTCTCATGTCACCATTATTTCTCATAAAAGTGCTGAGTGCTAAGTGCTGAGTTAGGAGTTAGTTGTCAGTGGTCAGTTGCCAGTGGTCAGTTGTCATTTGTTATTGAGCCTTAAATATTTCTCCCCATCTCTCCATCGCCCCTAATCCCCACTCCCCATATTTCTAAGTTACGCAACTTGAAAGTTTGTTGCTTCTTCTACTGGTTCATAACCAATATTTAACTGTTCAATTGCTTTGTCCAGTAAATCCAAACCTTGCTGCACTGTTTCAATGACACTCAATTGTCCCCGCAATTCAGCAGCACCAACAAAACCTTTAGCATACCAAGTCATGTGCTTACGGGCTTGACGGACACCGCGATCGCCTTTATACTCCCACAATGCTTGTAAATGATCTCTGGCACATTCCAACCGCTGAATGGGAGTTGGTGTTGGTAAAATTTCCCCAGTTTTCAAGAAGTGGTCAATTTCTCCCACCAAAAACGGATAACCCAAAGTTCCACGCGAACACATCACCCCGTCAGCGCCGGTTTGTTCTAAACATTTCACCGCCGCTTCAACTGAGAAAATATCGCCATTACCAATTACCGGAATAGAAAGCACTTCTTTCACACGAGCAATCCATTCCCAGCGGGCATTACCATTGTATCCTTGGGCGCGGGTGCGACCGTGTACCGTAATCATTTTTGCCCCTGCATCTTCCATGCGCTTGGCAAAGTCGAGAATTGTGATTTCTTTATCATTCCAGCCAATACGGGTTTTAACTGTCACTGGTACATCAACAGCTTTTACCACTTCCCGCACAATAGCTTCAGCTACTTCCGGTTGCCGTAGCAATGAGGAACCGCCACCATTTTTAGTAATTTTATTTACCGGACACCCCATATTAATATCAACAGTATCAGCACCTTCTGCCACTGCCTTAACTGCTGCTTCTGCCAAAAAATCTGGACGACAATCAAATAGCTGAATACTAATTGGTCGTTCGTTGGGGTCTACCTCCATGATTTTGGGTAACTGTTTGACATAGTGTAAGCCTGTGGCGTTGACCATTTCCGTGTACATCATGGAATCTGGTGCATAGCGACGCACAAGGCGGCGAAATACCATATCTGTCACCCCAGATAAAGGCGACTGCAAAACTCGGCTTTTGACTTCAAAAGAGCCGATTTTTAGCGGTTGGGATAGTCTAGCTTGCAGAGTGGGAGACAGAGTAAACATAAAATTTGAGAATTTAGCCTTGGGATGCCATATCTAAATGATATTGAGATTCCATCAGAATTTTAGTACCTGTTGGTGTCAACTCCCAACGATCTCGTGGTGATCCAGGCTGTATATGTCTTTCAACTAAACCTTTAGCCACCATATCCTTTAGTACCACCATCATGTCAGGCTCTCGTGGTACATCTAAGCGAGAAAGAGAATTGGCTAGTTCATACCAACTCCAATTTCCCTGACCTTGGGCAACTATTTTGAGAAGTACTAATTCAAGTTGAGTTAATTGGAAAAAGTTTTTCATAAATATTCCTCCCATCACCCTTATCTGTAATCTTGACCTTTGTATAAGCGAGGCTAAGTACTTTGCCACCCGCTTTTGATGGATTGAACGGTCTACCGCTGATAGCACCTTTTTCCAGCATTTCAAGTTTATTCAAGGAACAGAATCTAGCACGAAATGGGCGTAACTTTAGGTTATGTTCATTTTAGATAAGTTTTATGGAGCAGTTTGAGGAATGACCGCAACAGCAGACCCCGTGACTTTGATGAAGCAAGAAGTTGGTAAAGCCGCCGCTGCCCTGGTAAAATCAGGTTCGATTGTTGGGTTGGGTACGGGTTCAACCACAGCTTATACAATTCAGTTTTTGGGCGATCGCCTCAAGTCCGGTGAACTTAAAGATATCGTCGGTATCCCTACCTCTTTTCAATCAGAAGTGCTAGCAAAACAGTACGGTGTTCCTCTCACCACTTTAGATGCTGTTGACCACATTGATATCGCCATTGATGGAGCTGATGAAGTAGATCCGCAGAAAAATTTGATTAAAGGCGGTGGTGCAGCACATACCCGTGAAAAAGTAGTAGATTACCTAGCAGCACAATTTATTGTTGTAGTAGATAGTGGTAAATTAGTAGACCGTTTGGGTTCTAGTTTCCCCGTACCAGTAGAAGTTATCCCAATGGCCATCACACCTGTGACTAATGCCATTAAGAAACTCGGTGGTAAACCCGAACTCCGTATGGGTGTGAAAAAAGCTGGCCCAGTCATTACCGACCAAGGAAATTTTGTATTAGATGTCAGATTTGACTCCATTGACGACCCAGTAAACCTAGAAAAAACACTGAATAATATTCCAGGTGTTCTGGAAAATGGTATCTTCGTCAACTGTGCAGATTTAGTATTAGTTGGCGAAGTTAAAGATGGTCAGCCACTAGTCAGGGAACTCTAAAACATAGTTACCTCTTCGTGTCTTAGTGTCTTGGTGGTAAAAAATTTAAACCACAAAGACACGAAGACACAAAGAAATTTAACTTAGTAAAACTTAAAATAAACATATTGAAAAATATAAATAATTAATGTAGAACGTGATAATAAGAGCCGGAAAAAGTTTCCCCTTTTGTTCATACATTCTCTCTGGGAAATTTGGTTAATAGCGTTTTCGGTGTGAGGTAATTCAACAGATTTCCGGCGATTAGAGAGAAGGTTTTTTGCAAAATTATTTCAAAACAACAAAATTCTCAATTTTTTAGAATTTGAGAAAGTTTGTTGTACCTACTTTATAATCACCAAATCCATGACTACAACTTTAGGAAGAAGCGAAAGCGGTAGCCTGTGGGATCGTTTTTGTCAATGGATTACTAGCACCGACAATCGGCTTTATGTCGGCTGGTTCGGCGTTTTAATGATTCCTACTCTGTTGACCGCTACTATCTGTTTCATCATTGCTTTTATTGCTGCGCCTCCCGTCGATATTGATGGGATTCGAGAGCCGGTTTCTGGTTCCTTATTATACGGCAATAACATCATTACTGGTGCTGTTGTACCCACATCCAACGCTATTGGTTTGCATTTCTACCCACTTTGGGAAGCTGCTTCTATGGATGAATGGCTGTACAATGGCGGTCCTTATCAACTAATTATTTTGCACTTTCTCATTGGTATTTTCTGCTGGTTAGGTCGGCAATGGGAATTAAGCTATCGTTTGGGGATGCGTCCCTGGATTTGTGTTGCTTATTCTGCACCTGTAGCTGCTGCAACGTCGGTTTTCTTAATTTACCCCATTGGTCAAGGTAGTTTTTCTGATGGGATGCCTTTGGGAATTAGCGGCACTTTTAATTTCATGTTGGTATTCCAAGCTGAGCATAACATCCTCATGCACCCATTCCATCAGTTTGGTGTAGCAGGGGTGTTTGGTGGTGCGCTGTTCTCTGCAATGCATGGTTCTTTGGTGTCTTCCTCTCTGGTTAGGGAGACAACTGAAGTTGAATCTGTGAACTATGGCTATAAGTTTGGTCAAGAACAAGAAACTTATAGCATCGTAGCGGCTCATGGTTACTTTGGGCGTTTAATTTGGCAATATGCCAGCTTTAATAACTCGCGTTCGTTGCACTTTTTCTTAGCTGCTTGGCCTGTGGTTTGTATCTGGCTGACAGCATTGGGCATTAGTACAATGGCGTTTAATCTCAATGGGTTCAATTTCAACCAATCGATACTTGACTCTGAAGGTCGTGTAATTAATACATGGGCAGATGTATTAAACCGTGCCAATTTGGGTATAGAAGTGATGCATGAACGCAATGCTCATAATTTCCCACTTGATTTAGCTACTGGTGAAGCTATGCCTGTGGCTTTACAAGCTCCTGCAATTCATGGTTAGGTCTAGGGTTAATATAGTTTCATAGCGCTCTCTGATGTAGAGGGCGTTTTTTTATTTAGGACTTACGCAAAAAACCTCTCAAACTCTCATTTCTCTGTGTACTCTGCGTCTCTGTGGTTCGTTTTTCCCTGACCCGTGTGTAAGTCCTGTTATTATTAATTTTAAGGTTTAATAGATTATAAAAAATAACTTGTATACTTAGGTACAGTTAGCTAATTGTAACTAGTATATATTAGTGAATGTTTTAGTATAAATAGCAATAATTCTTAAAGTTGTCATACGGCTTTTTGCTGAAGCTGCACTTAATATTTATCTAACCGCCCTCCGGGTTCGCCACTTTGCCATCGACGCAAGGCGCCAAGACGGCAAGTGGACTCACCAAGAACGCCAAGAACGCCAAGAAGGAGAATGCTAGTTTTTTGGAGGTAAAGGTGTAATTATTTAAGTGCGAGTTTACAGAAAATTGGTATCAGTTGGGTTTTTATTTATCAATTCAGTATAAGATCAAAAACTTAAAATCTCTAATCAACATGGCAGACCTAACTCCCAATTCTAGTTTTAGTTTGACGCTACGCTTGCAGATTCCCAATCGTGTGGGGATGTTGGCGTCAGTCACCCAGGCGATCGCAACTACTGGTGGTAATCTTGGTCAAATTGATTTAATCGAACAAAGTCGCAAGGAGTCTACCCGCGATATTACTGTTGATGCGGCTAGTACTGAACATGCTGAAACTATTGTGCAAGCGATTAAAGCATTACCAGATATCAAGGTGCTGAGTGTCTACGATCGCACGTTCAATTTACATCGCGGTGGCAAAATTAGCATTGCCAGCAGAATTCCTCTCAAGAGTGTTTCTGATCTAGCAATGGCTTACACGCCTGGAGTCGGCCGGATTTGTACTGCGATCGCTCAAGACCCACAAGAAGTTTATAATTTAACTATTAAACAAAATACTGTTGCCATTGTTACAGATGGTAGTGCTGTTTTGGGGTTAGGTAATCTCGGCCCATCTGCTGCTTTGCCTGTAATGGAAGGCAAAGCGATGTTGTTCAAAGAATTTGCTGGACTAGATGCTTTCCCTATCTGTCTTGCTACTCAAGATACAGATGAAATTGTCCGTACAGTGAAAAATCTGGCTCCGGTATTTGGCGGTGTGAATTTAGAGGATATCGCTGCACCTCGCTGCTTTGAAATTGAGCAGAGATTGCGGCAAGAATTAGATATCCCCGTTTTTCACGATGACCAGCATGGTACAGCAATTGTCACCTTAGCAGCTTTGTTTAACGCTTTGAAGTTGGTACATAAGTCAATTGCAGAAATCCGCATCGTGATTAATGGTGCTGGGGCGGCTGGGGTAGCGATCGCCCGTTTACTCCGCAAAGCTGGGGCAGAAAAAATCTGGATGTGCGACTCTAAAGGCATTCTCTCTACGAGTCGCACCGACTTGACAGAGGAAAAGCGGGAATTTGCAGTGAAAGCCCAAGGTACTCTGGCGGGTGCGCTACAAGGAGCAGATGTATTTATTGGTGTCAGTGTACCAGGAGTTTTAACACCAGAAATGGTGCAAGCAATGGCGAAAGACCCGATTGTGTTTGCCATGGCTAATCCAATTCCAGAAATTCAACCAGAATTAGTCAATAAAAATGTAGCAGTCATCGCCACCGGTCGCAGTGATTACCCCAACCAAATTAATAACGTCTTAGCTTTTCCGGGAGTATTTCGTGGTGCTTTAGATTGTCGGGCACAGACCATTACCACCACAATGTATTTAGAAGCTGCAAGTGCGATCGCGTCATTGGTGAAACCATCAGACTTAGATCGGGAGCATATTATTCCTTCGGTCTTTGATGAACGTGTTGTTAGCGCTGTTGCTGCGGCTGTACAACGCGCAGCCCGTGAAGAAGGTATTGCTCAAAGTTAAGTAGGGACTGACAAATAAAAAAATATCCTAAGTTTTCTTGTGGGATGAGTGTCCTCACCCGTCCTAATGGCGGGCTAGAAGCCCGCCCCACAAGAAAATCTATTGCAACATTTTAGACTTGCCACGCCACTACACTATCAAGCGACAAATCAATATCACCCGATTGGGTGAATCTAGGAAAAAAGTTGTTTTTGAGTTTATATTCAAAATTTTATTTAGAGCAATTCAGGAAATTTTTAATTTGGGTTTGTAGATATTTGGTGTAAAGAACAAACACCAATTTCCCCGACAAGGAGGGGAATTTAGTTACTAAATATAGAGGTTGATCAATATGACTACTTATACAAATGCTCAATTCCGTTCTATCTTATTTGGTTTAGGATATTTGGCGAAGGACTTTGCTAATCCTGCCCTTGGTTTTCCTGCCACCACTGATAATTCTCCATTCACAGGCAACAAAACTCTACAGGCAATCAGAAACTTTCAAGCAGATTATGGACTCTTAGTTGATGGCATAGTCGGTGCAAAAACTATGGCGAAAGCAGAAGAAGTAATCAGAATTCTGCAATACGAATTGAACGTAGTCGTCAATGCGGGTCTACCAAAAGACCAACCCTTCTATGGCCCAAAAACTGTACAAGCTGTGAAGAAATTTGAAGCGCAATATTATGGAACAGATGAGCGATTTGTTACTGGTGTAGCTACCCTAGATCTGCGTAAATATCTAGATACTATTGCTAAACAAATAGTTTAAGTTGCAAGAAACAAAGGAAAGTTTTATAACGGGACTTTCATTTTTAGGACTTAGGCAACTAGCACACTAAATAAAAGTTAAGGTTGTCAAAAATCAAGCTTTTTTGGAATATTGACGGCCTCAACTAAAAATTTCTGACAGTTGCGTAAGTTATAAATTAACCTTTTTGGCAATTTTTGCGTAAGTCCTGTAATTGTAAAAAATATCCTAAATTTTCTTGCGGGATGGGGTTACCCATCCCTCTTTTGTATTCAGGGTGTGTAGGAGGATGTCCTTAATATCAAGTTACATACATGATTAGTCAACTACATTGAAGGATAGAGGAAATGAAGAAGCAGGGTAAATACTAATGTAGATTATCAAGCAGCAAATAAGTATCACACAATAATAGACCTCTTGCAAAAGCCCCTAACACCCCACCCCTAGCCCCTCCCCGCAAGCGGGGAGGGGTTCTTTTTTTTGATTTATGCAAGAAGTCTAATGTTATTTTTTAGTGAAAACACTAAGTTTTTTGAAATTAATATAAAAAATTTATTTTTAGGAAATCAGGAAATTCCTCAGTTACATTTGTAGATATATAGTGTAAAGAATAAACACAAATTCCTCTGAGGTTATGGGAATTTGACTACGCAATCTAGAGGCTCATAAATATGACTATTTATACAAATGCTCAATTCCGTTCTATCTTGTTTGGCTTGGGCTATCTTGCTGAAGAATTTGCTAATCCTGCGTTTGGTTTTCCCTACACCACTGATGATTCTCCATTCACAGGCTTCAACACTTTACAGGCAATCAAAACCTTTCAGGTAGATTACGGGCTTTTAGTTGATGGCATAGTGGGTGTAAAAACTATGGCGAAAGCAGAAGAAGTAATCCTGACTTTGCAATACCAGTTGAACATAGTTGTCAATGCAGATATACCAAGAAATCAACCTTTTTATGGCCCAAAAACTGTACAAGCTGTTAAGAAGTTTGAAGCGCAATATTATGGCTTGGAAGAGCGATATCTAACTGGTGTTGCTAACCTTGATATACGTAAATCTTTGGATGCGATCGCTAAACAAATAGCTTAGTCGTGAGTGTTGTACCACTTGCTTGTTATTATTTACCGCGCAAGTTGCAAAAATTCAAAGTTGAGGCGTATTTCCTCACGCCTCAACTTTGATATTTATTTTATTCTCCACTCACAAATTCTAAGTAGTTACTGCTGAGTTCTTTCACCGCCAAATCATAAAATTGCTTACCGTGTTCAGGTGTAGCCAACCCAGGATTTGAACCCATGCGTCCATCTGGGTAACGCACTCGAAAGTCACTTGCACTATAAATTTTGTGTCCAGATGCAACTTCTGCTGAGAGAGATGCTTGCTTAATTGCTTCTGGATAAACGTACTGGGTAAGGGCTACTTCACTAGGCGTTGCATGAGAGCCTTCTTGGTCGCCGTATAATTCTTTAGCAAGTTTGTATACAGAACCGCACATAAACCAGTTACCAACTTGACATTGTACTAGTTGAGCATTGTTAATCTGCAAATCTTCTAAGTAAGCGTAGGTTTCAGAGAAAGCAGCTTTGAGGGTGGCGATGTTACCACCGTGTCCATTGATAAAGTAAAACTTGGTAAAACCAGCTTTGGCTAGACAAGTGATGTAGTCTCGTACCAGTTGAATCATGGTGGTGGGACGCAGACTAATTGTCCCAGGAAAGGCGGTGTGGTGCAGGGCCATGCCTACATTGATTGTAGGGCCAACCATCGCCCCAGTTGCTTCACCCACACCACGAGCGATCGCTTCTGCACAAATAGCATCAGTACCGATTAGTCCTGTTGGGCCGTGTTGCTCTGTGGAACCAATAGGGAGAATAATACCTTTAGACTGCTGTAAATAAACTTCGACTTCCTGCCAAGTACTCAAATGCAGTAACATTTTTGCTTAACGTCCTCATCATAATTGCAGTGGGAAGCAACTTTTTTGCTTGACAGCATCTTTTGTCATTAATCCCCACTAACACGATTATGAACTCCTTTGCTTCGAGTGGAGGTCATCACTATGAAATCTCGTGAATTCTGGCAAGTTTTTACCGGGTTAACTGTAGAATTGTTGCTTGTTAGCAATCTTTTTGCCCCTCCTGCAATAGCTGGGCGCTATGTTTTAAATCAAACGCCACAAACAATTGAACGCTATTTTGGTCGTCCTATTAGCAAACAAACCAATGGCAATGGCGTTATCTATATTTATAATCCCAAAAGCTTCCGGCCAATATTTCCTCAGTTTCCTAAAAGTAATTTCTTTATTACCTTTGTCAATAACCAAGCGAAATATATTACCCTAAATTTTAACGCAGACTTTTCTCAATATCCTGGGGATCATAATTACGGCCAAGCTGAAGCCGCAAAATTCTATAATTATATTTTTGAATACCAACTGCCCATCTGGCAGGAACTTGCTGCCAAATTTAGAGGCAATGAGACTGTCTATTTCTATGAACATTGTCTAGGAGATGGTGTCGCAACAAGTTTTGAAAAATATGGATATCACCAGTTTACCAACTCGGCTACTTTAGCCTATGATGCTCGCTGCGAACCTACCTACAATCAAGATTCAAATTAAGTTCTGAAATATTTGTGTTTTGGAGAACAAAGAACACAAGGATATAAGAGAAGTGGTTCCTGGTTCTTGGCTATTAACTAATCACAGCGATAATGCTTTCTCACGTCGCTTCTCATTTGCCATATACAGGACATGCCGGCAGGAAAACTGACTAAATCTCTTTTACCCATTAGCATCGGTTGTCCTCCATCAGGCGTAACAATGACATCGCCTGTCAAAAAGTAGCAAACCTCTAGACTGTTATATCTCTACGAACACTTTGTCAATTTATTTTTGCCAAATTGCCCATTTGAACACACCCAATTGATTGAGACGTTGTTGGCTGGGTTGATGCTCAATTTTATTTTTCATGCTGTGTTGTATCTGTTTGTAGTTAGCAGTAAGATTGGATATCTTCTCCACATTGATCTGCTAAATAACACAAAGCACGAAAACGCAAGCCTATAAATTGGTCATAAAGTGGATTGAGCTTGCACATAGGAGGAATATGAGCAATTTTGCGACCAAACAATATCAAATCGCGCTCAAAAGGGCACTGTGCAGGAATCAGCTTAGCAATAAAGTGAGCTATATTGCGATTTTGAACTTCTATTTCATCAAGCCATTTACGTAATGGTTGCAGTAAATCTAATTTAGGTTGAGTCAATGGATTTTGGCTACTTGCTTGATGATTGATGTTCATCAGGTTAATAAAAGCAGGCATAATCATATTCTGATTTTTTGCTTTGAGTATAGTCATAGTTAAGATTTTCCTTGTGTTGATAAATCATTCGTTAAGTTTGATGATTACCATGTAATTTAGTCCAAGTATTTCTCTGCTTGCTAGAGTTTTCTGGAAATATAACTAAGGCAAGCAAATAATAAATAACTGGCATAGTATTTACGGGTAATCTAGCTGAACTAATTGTTATTTAAACTCAGCAACTGGGGAATAACTGTCCCGTTAAATACAAAATAACAAAGAAATTCTAAAAGTGGTATTTCTTTAACTTATTAATTACTGATATTAGAGATAGCGATCCCCTATGTTGCATTTAAATAGCTGGTTTTGAAACTACACAGTACCTTGAATTGCGCGCGTATTGGCAAAAGCGCTTCCTTGTTCTTATTCCATCTAGATCTCCTTGACATTAGTCTTGAAACTTTAATAATTTTAAGCTATGCAGTATAAAATAAATTGTTATATATGTTACAGTTACCAACCTAGATATTATTTAATAACTAGTACAAATTCGTTTGATAAGTACAAACTAATATAGTGATACGGATAACCCATAAAAAACAGGGAAAAGGCATTTTACACTTATATGAGGCAAATAGACCCAATAAATACAAATAATATTGAGAATTAACATAAAAAGCTGAAGCCCTAAATAAGGGGTAATAATAAACTTTATTTATTGAATATCAAAAAAAGAGTAGCTGGCACAGTAGTTTTTCAAACTACTCAGTAATTGGACATAAATTATATATGGGTCTAGTCTGATAATCTGTTTCAAAACTAACTAAAATAGACTTTTAGCATCAGCCTCAAAAATTTCAAAATCATCCTAGAGGTGTAGTTGTTCTACAGATGAACCAAGAGTATAGTTTATAATAACTTCAATTCAGCTAGTAACTGCACTGAAGGATCTAAAAAAGCAAAACACATAATTTGTAGCTTACTTTGGTTTTTTAAATATGCGTATTTTGTAAAAATATTATTGATAAATTTAATACTCATGCCTGGGATATATGCATGAATGTATTCCACTTTGTACAAAGTATGCTTTAAAAAAGCTAAAAATTATGCAATTTTTAATGCGATTTTTCTAATACGATTGTCTTACAATCGCACGATGTATCGAGGAGAGTAAGGCAGTATCATGGTTAACTCTTTCAATAGCCGCCCTGAGATTTTATGGCGACAAGTTTGGGGATTAGCCGCTTTACTGGCAGCGATTATTTTCAGTTGGATGGCATACGGTTTTTATCAGCCCAAAATTTTACGAAAATTAGAATTTGTTGAACTGGCAAGTTGGCTAGGAATATTGCAAGGCTTACTTGCAGCAGTTATAGAACCTTTGATTGGGAGAGTATCCGATCGCATTCAGCAGCGTTTAGGTAGCCGCCTACCGTTGATTAGTGTCGGAGTCATGCTAGCAGGTCTAATTCTGGTGACTGTATCGCTGCTAGTGGAATACAGCCTACCGTTGGGTATACGTTGGATTTTACCAGTCCTGATGACTGCTTGGGTGATAGCAATTATTATGTTTCGTGGCCCTGCGATCGCCCTTTTAACACAATTCGCACCCATCGCCGAATTGCCCCAAGCCAATGCCATCCTCGTGTTTGTATTTGGATTAGTAGCAGCCATTGGCTTGATGTGGAATGCCAGACTCTATAGTATGGGTGCATCAATTACTTTTCTTGTAGGAGCGATCGCTTTAATTTTGGGAGCATACATTTTGCGCTTATTCACTCCCAAACATGTTTTTGATGCTTGCAACTGGAATCAAGTCACTGCTAAAACTCCCACGGTGCTGTTAATTTTGATTTTTGTGATTGGTTTAGCCACAAGTTTGGAAATTAATTTACTATTATCAATATTTCCCCAAGAATTGCAAACTCAGTTGCCAAGATTAAAAGTAGAATTGATTAAGGCTGAAATCCTTTTAGTGTCAGCCATCGCTTCAGTTCCTTTGGGAGAATGGACAGCAGAATTAGGCCCTAATAAATCTATGTTGCTGGGCTTAGGGACAATGACAAGTTTAATGGCCCTAACATTACTTAATGACAATAACATCATAGCAATAGCATTAATAATTGCTTTCGGTGTCAGTTTAAGCTTAGTTTTTATCAGTATGATTTCCTTAGTATTAGCTAAAATTCCCCCTCATCGGGCAGGTTTAGGTACTGGATTATATTTTGGTGGTAGCGCTGGGGGAACTGCGATCGTCTCTTTGTTAATAAAATTAATCGGGATCAAATCAGTAGGAGCATTTTTGTTAGCTGAGGTTGCTTTGGCAGTAGTAGCTGTGTCTATTTTTCTGACTAAGAAAATTTCAGTTATAGGAGTTGAATCATAGGTGATGACATATGAGGAGCGTAAATGTAACGTGAGTTCGATGAACCTCACGTTAAAACACAGTGAATTTGCACAATTACTTTAGCTCGTAGTACTTTGTTAAGTAGGTAGACACAATTATTTAGGAGACGCATTTCGACTTCTCCCTTTGGGGAGACGCTACGCGATCGCTCAATGCTCGACAAAAAGAATAGAAGAGGGTTGAGCGCAGTCGAAACCCGGTCATCTCAAGTGCAGCCAAATTCCCTTAACCACCACCGCCACCGCCATCGCCACCGCCACCGCCATCGCCACCGCCACCACAACCGCCATCGCCACCGCCATCGCCACCACTACTGCCACTACCGCTATTTCGATTGCTAAACATCCCAATTATGAAGAACAAAAAGATAACTCCCCAAATCATTAAAGATGAATCATATAAAGATTCTGAGGAGCCACCTTGCCGTTGAGGAGTTTTTATATCAGTATTTCTAGGATCAAAAGTCACCTGAACTTCTAAATCTTGTTGTGGTTCAATAGGCTGTTGGTTAACAAATTCAATAGTTTTATAATCGACTTGACGAACATTTGCGGGAACTCCAAAACTATCGAAATTTTTGATACCACCAACTACTTTTTTAGGGAGTTCAACTGTTACTTTTGCCTGTTTGATAGCAGCTTTCCGGTCAGCAAATATAGCTTTCCAGTATACTTTAGCATCATTATTATCTACTTTTATTCCTCCAACTACACGATATTTCAAGACAAAAATATGACTTTCGGGTGGTTTGAGTTGATGTGACCAAGTGATCCAGAGTAGATTGTTTTTAATACTTGTTTCGCTAGGTAAAACTTTACCATTTTCTAAAACAGTAACATCCGTAATTTCCTCTACTTTATCCAGTAAGATATATCGATAACGTTGATTATTGTAATTATCAGTAAATGTATATTTCTGACTTTCGGAAATTAACATATCACCATTATTTTGAACGGCAATATCAACATTGATAAATTCCCAGTAAAAAGGTACTGAATTAGCTGTGACATAATTGATAGAAAGTATGAGGCTGAAAAAGATAGCGCTCAAAAATAGTGAAAATTTGCGGATTAATTTACTTGACATAATTTGATGTCCTTCATCAATTATTCAATCAGCTAGCCATGGAGTAGGCGGGAGGTTTATTATCGTTACGAAACCAAGCTACAGATGAAAATTCAAAACATACTAGATAAAAGCTGCCAAATTTGCAATTTTTTGCAGGTATTTAACCTCTAACTGCTTATGAACGCCCAAACAGTTGGGGCAATCAAAGCTGCTTGTTCTACAACCGCAACTAACTTGATTCCTGGATGTTTTAACATTTATTCACAAAATGCCATATCAAGCGATCGCCTTGTGATATCTTGATAGATAGTACAGACAGACAATTAGCATCTTGAATGAGCAAATCAACCCTTTACATGGGATGCTGGTTGATTGGTTAGTTGAGTATTTGCAGATGTCTGTTGTTTCTGGTGTTACTGTTTCCGTTCCCGCCACAACTGCTAATTTGGGGCCCGGTTTTGATTGCATTGGCGCAGCTTTAACGCTATACAACGAATTTAAGTTCACTCGCTTGCAAGCAGGCGGGTTAATGATTCATGTTACAGGTGCGGAAGCTCTGCGAGTGCAAACTGATGAAAGTAATCTGCTTTATCAGGCATTTTTGAAATTATATCAATATATAGATCAAACACCGCCATCGGTGAACATAGAAATTCAGTTGGGTGTACCATTGGCGCGGGGTTTGGGTAGTTCGGCAACGGCGATTGTCGGCGGGTTAGTTGCTGCTAATCAACTGGCAGGTGCGCCTTTGTCTGAGTTGCAAGTGATGGAACTAGCGATCGCAATGGAAGGACATCCTGATAATGTAGTTCCCGCTTTGTTGGGAGGATGTCGTCTGGCAGCTACAAATAACACAGGTTGGGAAATTTGTGATATTCCCTGGCATCAAGATATTGTTCCAGTGGTGGCGATTCCTGATTTTGAGCTTTCCACTAAAGAGGCGCGGCGAGTTTTGCCGACTGAAGTCACTCGTGCAGATGCGATTTTTAATACGGCGCATCTAGGGTTATTGTTGCGTGGTTTGCAAACTGGCAATGGAGAATGGTTGCAAGCAGCTTTGCAAGATAAATTGCATCAGCCTTATCGCCAAGCTTTGATTCCTGGTTACGAAGCTGTGAATGCGGCGGCGGTTGCTGCTGGTGCTTATGGCATGGTGATTAGTGGTGCAGGGCCGACACTGTTAGCTTTAGTCAATGCTGCCAACTCTCAAGCAACAGAAGTCGCCATGGCCGCAGCTTGGGAAGCAGCAGGAATGAAAGCCACAGTGCGATCGCTTTCTCTAGATACCCAAGGCGCAGTTCTCACCTAATTGTTCAGTAGTCAGTGGTCAGTGGCAAAACACAACTGACTACTGACAACTAACAACAAAAGACAGTCTTAACCAAATAATTTACAATTTAGAAGTTTTTAAAACATTATGATAGACCAAATTCAGGCAGAAATAGCAGCGCTTACCTCTCAAATTCAGGCTCTCCAGCAAGAACGCGCTGCCCTCACTATTAATAATGTCATGAACAGCGAGAATGATTCACCTCTAGCAATAGTTGAAGCTTACCGTCGCCAAGCTAGAGAAAATCCCCAATTATCTGCTGAAATTCAAGGCATAGATGGAGCGATCGCGGCGCTAAAAGTGCAGCTACAGCAAAAACAAGCTGAATTAACCCGTTGGCAAGTGGAATCAAAACAACTTACCCAACAGCAGCAGTTGGAAGAAGCTAAAAAAGTTGCTCAGGTTCATGCCCAACGCATTAATCAGCTGGCGGGAGAACTGGCAACAGAAATCCGTTTACTCAAAGCTTGTGCCGATCATCTCAGTCCTTTGTATTGGCAGGTGTATTACAAACCTTTCATCACAGGCTTCAAAACCATATCAGTTCCTCATGTGCGATCAGATGGGGAAGTGTGGACAATTGTCAACCGCATTGTTTAAGGGAGTTCTTGGGCAGGGAGCAGGGGAGATGGGGAGCAGGGGAGATGGGGAGCAGAGGAGAATAAGTAGCTTCCAATTCCCAATGCCCCATGCCCCATGCCCAATTCCCAATGCCCCATGCCCCATGCCCCATGCCCCATTCCCAATTCCATTTTGTTTGCAAATCTTTACATTACAGATAGTCTTACATTAAGATTGAGTGAGTATTTATTCCTAAAATTACTCAAAAAATGCCATTTGATGAGTATTTATCACTAGTAAAATATTAAATTTTTCGATTATAGAGATCAACAACGTTTACAAAAGTACGAATTCCTTAATATAATGTAATTAAAAGAAAAAATGAAAAATGATTGTCAGAAGTGATGATTCTTACTGAATTTCCATGGCTAACAGCCATAATTCTCTTGCCCTTGGTGGCTGCCTTAGCCATCCCGTTGATTCCAGACAAAGAAGGTAAAACTGTCCGCTGGTATGGTCTGGGAGTAGCTTTTGCAGACTTTGCATTAATGATTTATGCCTTTTGGCATAGTTACGACTTTCAAAACTCAACACTCCAACTTGTAGAAAACTACTCTTGGATACCGCAGTTGGGTTTGAACTGGGCTGTAGGGGTTGACGGTTTATCGATGCCCTTGGTGCTTCTGACAGGCTTAATTAACACCCTCGCAATCTTCGCGGCTTGGAAAGTTACCAACAAGCCGCGATTATTTTATGGACTGATGCTGGCAATGTACAGCGCCCAGCTTGGCGTATTTGTCGCCCAAGATTTGCTGTTATTCTTCTTGATGTGGGAAATTGAGTTAGTACCTGTATACCTGCTGATTTCCATCTGGGGAGGGCCAAAGCGCCGCTATGCAGCTACCAAATTCATTCTTTACACTGCCGCAGCATCAATATTTATCTTAGTTGCCGGTTTTGCGATGGCATTCTCTGGAGATACTGTCACCTTTGATATGGCAACTCTGGGAATGAAGCAATATCCCAAAGCTTTGGAACTGTCGGTTTATGCGGGTTTCTTAATTGCCTACGGCGTGAAACTGCCAATTTTCCCCTTGCACACTTGGTTACCTGATGCTCACGGTGAAGCATCAGCACCTGGTTCCATGATTTTAGCTGGTGTGTTGTTGAAAATGGGTGGTTATGCCCTGATCCGCTTCAACGTGGAAATGTTACCAAATGCCCATGTTTACTTTGCCCCAGTACTAGCGATTTTGGGTGTAGTGAACATTGTCTACGGTGCTTGCTGTGCCTTTGCTCAAACTAACCTCAAGCGTCGCTTGGCTTACTCTTCAATTGCCCACATGGGGTTTGTGTTAATAGGTATTGCTTCTTATACAGAAATCGGTATCAGTGGTGCAGTCTTACAAATGGTGTCCCACGGCTTAATTGCCGCTAGCTTATTCTTCTTATCTGGTGTGACTTACGAACGTACCCACACTTTGATGATGGATAAAATGGGTGGTATCGCCAAAGTAATGCCCAGAACTTTTGCTTTGTTTACCGCTGGTGCAATGGCTTCTCTCGCCTTACCAGGAATGAGTGGCTTTGTGGGAGAGTTGATGGTGTTCCTCGGTATCGCTACCAGTGATGTATACAGTTCTAGTTTCAAAGTTGTAGTTGTGCTGTTGTCAGCGGTTGGCGTGATTTTAACACCGATTTACTTACTATCGATGCTCCGCCAAGTGTTCTACGGCAAGCAAAGCGAAGAATTACATTTGGATGCTGTTATATCCGATGTCAAACCCCGCGAATTGTTTATCACTGCTTGTTTACTTCTACCAATCATCGGCATCGGTTTTTATCCCAAGTTGGCAACGCAGACTTATGACGTAAAGACAGTAGAATTAGCAGCACATGCTCGTCAAGTTCTACCAGTTGTAGCTCATCAGCAACCATCAAGTTTGTACTCGCGTATTTTCACAGTGCCAACATTGGCCACTTCTGAGGTTGAAAGTTTAGTTAATATTTCAAAGTAAATATACTTCCCAAATAGGGTGCAACAAGTAAATTATATTTATGAGGGGAATAAAGGGGTGATTAAAAAATCACCCCTTAAATTTTGTTTTTATTGAATCAACTTAAGTGGCGAATAGAATTCGCGACTACACAAGCGAAGTCCGCATAGTTGTACTAATAGTTATTGACATTTTTGTAGGGTGGGCAATTTTTAGTACAATGAAACCCAATAATACGATAATGGCATTGCCCACCTTACGGTTAATTGAGAATGGTGCTTACCCGTCTGGTAATTAATTAAGCGGCTAATAGCAAGGAAGTTCAGTTCCTTTTAATTAGTTATGATTTCAACAGTCATTGCACCCCACCACGCCAGATGCTTCAAGTCGGCAAAGCCGCCCAACGCACTGGCTCCCCAACCCCTCCCCGTTTACGGTGAACTCGGGGCCCTCATTAAATTCGGGCTTAGCCCGAATTTAATGGGGATTAGGGGCAGGGAAACAAAGCTACGCTTTGGTGGGGTGGGGTTCTTAATCAGTAATCAAGCGGACATGGTATTAGCAGGGATCAGGATTCCGACAAAATTTCTTGATTCAGTTTGCTGAGTTTATTGACAAGGTATGTTTTGATTGTGTCTAGTTGTCGCATTTTTTCAGCAATTTCTTCAACCTTGCACTCAATAATTTTGATTTGATCTTGCTTAGACAGCGTGCCACCGTCCCACTCATTGAGTAACTGTTTAATTTCACTGAGTGTGAATCCCAGCCCCTTGCCTTGGCTAATCATCAACAGACGTTCTACTGTTTCTAGACTGTATTCCTTATAAAGTCGTGTTCCTGCTTGTCTATCGCTGGCAGCAATTAGTCCTAGTTTTTCATAAAAACGAATCGTATCTTTTGATAACCCTGTTTTCTTGGATAGTTCACCAATCAGCATTTTAGTAACCCAAAAATTATCAAACCTACTTGACTGTGGAGTGTACTCCATAGTTTAGGCTGTTTGATAACAACGTCTGGATTTTGAGAAGTGATATCAAGCATGAGCAAAACAGTTTTGATCACAGGTGCTTCAAGTGGAATTGGTGAGGCAACTGCAAAGTATTTCCTGCAAAAAGGTTGGAATGTTGCAGCAACCATGCGATCGCCTATCAATGCAGGAGATTGGACAAAAGCAGACAAGGTGATTTGTCCACGTCTTGATGTCACACGCCCTGAGACAATTGAAATTGCCGTCCGTGAAACGTTAGAATGCTTTGGGCGAATTGATGTATTAGTAAATAATGCAGGATATGCCCTTATGGGGCCACTTGAAGGTGTGACACCTGAACAATTAGAACGCCAATTTCAAACCAATGTCTTTGGATTGGTGTCTACAATTCAAATAGTCCTTCCGATTCTGCGACAACAAGGAAAGGGCACAATTATTAATGTTGCTTCAATTGGGGGTCGCTTAGCTTTTCCTCTTGCTTCTTGTTATCATGCCACTAAATGGTCTGTGGAAGGGCTTTCTGAATCTCTCCGTTATGAGTTGCGTCCTTTCAATATTCAAGTCAAGATTATTGAGCCAGGTGGAATTAAGACAAATTTCATCAATCATGGTTTAGCCTGGGCAAGTCACCCAAACTATAGTGATATGGTTATGCGTGTGAAGCATTTCAGTGAGGGATTGAATAATTCGTTACCAGGGCCTGAAAAAGTCGCTAAAACCATCTACAAGGCTGCAAGCGATCGCTCACACAGATTACGATATTCTCCACACGGTGAAGCCTTCCTGTTGATGCACGCGATTCTTCCTGATTCGTTGTGGCAATCTTTGGTTACGCGTCTGATGCTCGGAAGGAATAAGTCAATATCACACAACTAATAGCACGACCTGACTAATTTTGTGCATTAACGAACCACAGAGACGCAGAGAACACAGAGATATTAGAAGAAATTTATGCACTATTTTAGTCCGGTCACGCTACTAAATACATTTTACTTTCCTGTGCAATAGCAGCGATCGCTCCTTCGCTTGGTAATTGCGATTGTTGCAGATGTTAGTGCTGAGAGTTTGAAAGGTTTTTTGCCTAAGTCCTAAGTTATTTTCATTTGAATAGAACACAACCCCCATCTCTAACTTTCCTCTTTTTAGTAAGGCTATGCGTTACCCACATCTTTCTTTACATTCTTGAAAGCCTTGTTTGATAACCATCTTAGAGACTGAGGGGTTAGGCATACTTGACAGATTCGCGCTTATGCTTCTCGCTAAAACCACGTCCTTATTGAGAATTAAAGACGAACTAATCAGGATTAGAAAAAACATGAGTGAATACTCTCACAAATGTTTATAAAGATCCGGGTAATGGATAGCGCCTAAAAAAAGAGGGAGGCTGGGAGGGAGAGGTTCATCGAACTCACGTTAACTTGGTTAATTTTTTGTGTTTCGGATATTGCGTTTGTGTAATATAGAATATCAAACTTTATAGTCGAACGTTGACCGCTAATGTTACATCTAATATCGTTGAGCGGTGAAAAATCAACGTGAAAGCACAGGTATTTAGAGGCGTCAATCAACTTTCTTACGAAGAAATCCCAGTCCCGACTTTGGAACCGGATGAAGTGCTGGTACAGGTGCGGGTAGTAGGGTTGTGTCAATCAGATATCAAAAAAATCCGTTATCCTCTGTATGAGCCACCGCGTATATTTGGACATGAAACGGCTGGAACTATTGCCGCAGTTGGTTCTAAAGTCAGAGGTTGGCAAGTAGGACAACGAGTGGCGGTAATGCACCACATTCCTTGTATGCGTTGCGCCTACTGTTTAAATGACAATTTCTCGATGTGCGATGTCTATAAAAATATCTCCACCACAGCCGGATTTAATGCCAGTGGTGGCGGTTTTGCCGAATATGTCAAAGTTCCCGGACATATTGTACAGAATGGCGGGTTAATTCTCATTCCCGATCATATCAGTTTTGAAGAAGCGAGTTTTGTAGAACCGACTAATTGCTGTCTCAAGGCAGTCAAAAAAGCCCAAATTGCCCCAGGACAAACAGTCTTAGTAACAGGAGCAGGGCCAATTGGATTAATGTTTGTCATGTTGGTGAAGTATTTCGGAGCCAAAGCGATCGCCACCGACTTACTGCCCTCTAGAATTGAAAAAGCTTTAAACGTCGGTGCCGAAGCGGCTTTTGACGCTCGTGATCCCGATTTACCTCAGAAAATTCATGCTCTCACCGATGGTATGGGTGTGGATGTCACATTGCTAGCAGTTCCTAGCGAGAAAGCTTTCAATCAAGCACTTGACTGTACCCGCAAAGGTGGAAAAATTCTGTTTTTTGCAGAATTTCCCGATGAAGTAGAAATTCCAATTAATCCCAATATTCTTTATCGTCGAGAAATCGACTTGATGGGTAGTTACAGTTCATCCTACCGCCTTCAGAATCTATCTGCTGACATTGTATTTAATCAGCGTATAGATGTCCAAGCATTAATTAGCGATCGCTATCCATTACAAGATTTATCACAAGCCGTAGAACAAGCGATCGCACCCACGCCGGAAACGTACAAGATCCTAATTTATCCCCAATGAGGGAGATGAGGGGGATGAGGGAGATGAGGGAGATAAGGGAGATGAGGAGAAATTATCTATATCTCCCCCTGCTCCTTTGCTCCCCCACCTCCCCCACCTCCCCTCTTCCGGGTCTCCCCCCTCTCCCCAAACATCAAAATGACAATTACATTACTTATAGTTGCTCTACTAGCCTTTTACGTTGCTTGGAATCTCGGAGCCAACGACGTTGCTAATGCGATGGGAACCTCAGTAGGTTCCAAAGCCATTACTCTAAGACAGGCAATAATTATTGCCGGAATATTGGAGTTTACGGGTGCAGTATTATTTGGGCAAGAGGTAACGGAAACCTTGGCAACTAAAGTTGCTAATCCTAGCTTATTTGCCGCCACGCCCCAAATACTAGTTATGGGGATGGTGACAGTACTACTATCGTCTGGCATATGGCTGCAAATTGCTACTTCACAGGGTTTACCTGTATCTTCTTCTCATGCGGTTGTCGGTGCGATCGCTGGATTTAGTTGGGTAGCTTTAGGAGTAAATGCAATTGATTGGTCATCGATTGGCTCAATTACCATCGGCTGGGTTTTAACACCGATTATCAGTGGTGCTATTTCCGCTTTGTTCTATAGTCAAATCAAGCACTGGATTTTGAACCAACCTAATCAAATAGTACAGTTAAGAGAATGGATTCCCTGGTTGAGTGCCGTTTTATTAGGGGTATTTGGCGTGATTGTGCTACCTTCACTCACTCAACCACTAACCAATTTTTTGCGCTCTCAAATTGGATTCACCATACCTCCTCACGACATTTCCTTATTAACAGGTGCAGCAGCAGCAGTTGGACTCACCTTTATTAGTTGGCGACAACTGGATGCTATGGAAGCAGGGGTACAGGGGTACAGGGGTGCAGGGGTGCAGGGGAGTGATTTTTTCCCCAGTACCCAGTACCCAGTCCCCAGTACCCAGTCCCCAGTCCCCAGTACCCAGTCCCCAGTAGAACGTTTATTTGCCCGCTTTCAAGTGCTGAGTGCTTGCTTTGTGGCTTTTGCTCATGGTTCTAATGATGTTGGCAACGCCATCGCTCCTTTGGCTGCGATCGCTTACATTAATCGTACTGGCAACGTACCTACCAATGGGATCAACACTCCCTTATGGATTTTAATCTTGGGCGGTGTTGGTATTGTTGCTGGTTTAGCCATCTGGGGCAAAAAAGTCATTGCCACCATTGGCGAAAATATCATTTCCTTACAACCTAGTAGTGGATTCTGTGCTGAACTCGCAACCGCTACCACCATCCTACTAGCCTCCCGGTTAGGTTTACCCGTCTCCACTTCCCACGCCCTTGTTGGCGGTGTAGTTGGTATTGGATTGGTGCAAAACATCAATTCAATTAAATTTCAAACTTTAAAAGGAATTGCAGCCGCATGGCTAATTACAGTTCCCTTGAGTGCAATCCTCAGTGCTGCCATCTTCAGCATCGCCAGGATTTTTTTCCTTTAAATTCAGCTAACTAGCCCTCATCAACTACCTATACCAGAAATAATGAAACTTTACTCACTCCTAACTCAGCAACGCGCTTGTGCGCGGCTGTCAGCAGAGGGCGATCGCGCACTGACTCTTCAGCACTCAATAACAGCACTGTTTTGCACAATTGCTGTGAATTCACTAAAATGTTGTGCAGGAGATAGTAATACTTTTAATTTCTGTAACTGATTACTGTAATCTCCATTAGAGATATAAACTGTTTAGCAAGTTACATTCTGTAAAAATTTACATATAGATTTAAAAACTCTAGTAACTCAGTTTTAGCAAGGCATCGATCTGCAAGACTTTGACAATTAGTATTGCTACAAAAAGCATAAGTATTTATATTAGGTGAGATATTTTCTCCCAGGAAAATCTCACTTGAAAACGAAAGATATAAATAAGACCGATGGACTGCTGGTCTGTGATGTTGAAGATCACACAGTATATGCTGTGGAGAGCATGAATTTATATACTTTGCCAACTTGTGTTCAGCATGACAGAATTACGCTGATATACGTAGATCCTGCTAAAACTTTGAGATTATCTGACAAAATACAGGAAACTTATGTATGAGCTACAAGCAAGTTTACGGGAAGCAGCTTTATCGTCAATTTGTTAGAGGTTAGAAGCTAATGGGGCGATTCGAGAAGCGACCAGACAACCCGCGAGTCAGAGGTGAGCTATCCAGAACAGCAGAGACCGCTCTGTGGGCGATTGTGGAGGATTTAGAAAATCTCCAGCAGAATGTACTGAGATCGTTGCAGGACGAAATAAAACGGCTTCAAGGGGAAAAAGACCGTTTAGCTGTTGAAATTCAACAGCTCATAGAGGAAAAAGAACACCTGCAACATGTCAGGCAAATTACTGAGCAGCAAGTATTAATCCGTCAGCTAGCAGAAGCTTTGGCCAAGCACATATGCTCCCAACTGCAATCATCACTGACGACTCTAGCTAGCCAAGTTATAGAAACTAGCTCCCAAGAACGAGCTGCACTAAGTTCAGCCCAAAACTCTAACAACTCCACCATCCAGAACAATGAAAATACTGAACAACTACTCGGTACTCTGGATGATACCCTGACCATCGCCTTTAACTCGTTGCAACAGGAACTGAAGAATTATCAAAGTGATATCTCGCAACAGTTGTCACGGATGTACAGCCAACAACAACAGGGAGAAGCAATTCTAGAGCAGTTTACTAATCACCTGCGTGAAGAACTCACAAAAACACTCAAAGAAGCTTCAAAAGCAGCAGTAATATCACCAACCACTGTGGTGTCACCTTCTGAGCAACCAGCACAGAATTCTCCACAAACAAAACCAGCGTCAGTTCAAATAGTCACAGTATCACCGCCAACTGTGTTGCAACCTCCTGAACCACCACAGGAGAGTTCCCCACAAATAAAACCAGAATCAGTAGAAGCAGTAAAATCACCAAACACCGTGTTGCAACCTCCTGAACCACCACAGGAGAGTTCCCCAAAAACAAAACCAGAATCAGTAGAAGTAGTAAAATCACCAAACACCGTATTGCAACTTCCTGAACCACCACAGGAAAGTTCACCAAAAACAAAACCAGAATCAGTAGAAGCAGTAAAATCACCAAATACTGTATTGCAACCTCCTGAACCACCACAGGAAAGTTCACCACAAACATATCCACTTTTAGCAGAAGTCACAAAAAGCACTGCTGAACCAACTACCAAGATTTCTCAGGAATTACCACACAGCAATACTGAATCCTCACCTCCTGTGTCCGAAACCGTACTTCCAACTGTCTCTGAACCAATTTCTGTACTGAGTAGGGACTTGTGGGAAAACGAAACGACATCAGAAAAACCCAAAGAAGCGGTTATCGAGTCAAATAGTGTTAGTCCCAAGAACTTGTCTGACGAGAATAAACCCCCATCTGAAAAGAAAAACACTAAAGAACCGATTTCTGTACTTAGTAAGGACTTATCCCGCAGCGGTACTAAATCGCCGCCTCCTGCATCACCAGCCAAGCCAAGAAGGACATCTGCACCACCGCGATCGCGTCAAAGTTCAACTTTATCACCAATTCAGATAGGTTTCTTGTTGGTGGTGTTATCAACAGTGCTGACATCGCTTTACAATGTTGCTATCAAGCAGATGTTTTACCAAGCTTCCGAGATTGCGGGAGTGATAACGGAGGGTTTAATATCGCCAACTTTGGGTAATATTTTCCTGATTTTAACTTTACGGTTAATGGTGGTTGTGCCACTGATGATACTGCTGGCTCCCATCATGTATCCCCAGGTGTGGCAAGACTTACAAAATTTAATTACATCAACACGGAGTAGTTCTACTTCTGGTAATGCCAAAAATCAGCAGAAAGTTTTGCAGCTATCCATCGCCAGTGGCTGTTTTTTGTTTTTATCTCAAGTGTTAATTTACCTGGCTATTGGTCAAATTGCCACTGGAACGGCGATCGCGCTGTTCTTTGTCTATCCGCTGTTTAATGGACTTCTGTCTTGGTTTTTGTTGCGCGATCGCCCGAATTCATTTGGCATGATTGCGATCGGCTCTATTTTCTGTGGGGAATTACTGGTATTCGGAAGTTCTGTAAGTAGCGGTATCGAGAATATTCCCCTAGCAGCCACTACAGCAATTTTTGCTGGCTTGGCTTTTGCCTGCTACGTGATTCTGACGCGGATGTGTGCTACCAAAGTGCATCCGGTGTCTTTCACTTTAATTAACTTTTCTACCATGTTAGCCTTGAGCTTTATCGGTTTAATGTTGCCTTTGCCAGAAACCTGGAGCCTGATGGTTGACCAATCTAAATTGCTGGAAATTGTCTTAAGTGCTTTTATTTTGGGTGTACTGACTCTTTCTAGCTACGTATTCAATCATGTGGGAATTGGCAAACTTGGCGCATCACGAGCCGCGATTATTGGTGCAGGCGTACCAATCTTAACCGTAATTTTTGCGGGTTTGATGCTTCAGGAAACTTTGGAAATTGTACAGATTTTAGGAGTTTTGTTTGTAACTTTCGGAGTCGCAGCTTTCAGCTTTGAAAAAATGCGATCTACAGTGAAAGCATCCAGCCAATAACATTAAATGACGCATAGCAGCAAGCCTCAAGCCATAAAAGTTAAAAGTGTAACGTTAAAAGCAAAGCCTGATCTTTTGACTGTTCACTTTTAACTTTTACATTTTTACCCTCGATGACTAGTCCAAAAAGCCAGTCCCCAAGAAGAATTTTCACTACCATGTATGAAATTGGGCATCGGGGAAAAGGATTTCTCGTCTTGCTCTGATCTATTGGCTTTCCTTGGCTCTGATAAATTTAACCACAAGTATTGCTAGATAAGTGCTAAGACAGCTACACTACGGGTTTTTACAAATGAACAGCTGGGGCAAGTGATTTCGTGAATGAGCATAAGCCGTTGATTTGATCTGTATCATAGCTTTCTTATTTGTTCTTTTAATGCCAAAGTCTGACTGAAATTTTGCTTTTTCAGATCTAGGGAAATATCAGCAAACCTTAATACTTGTTTGTATATAAAGTATTTAAATACTAATTAGCAAAAAATTAAGAATACATTACTTCATACAAAATTGACAAAAAGACTGCCAAAATGGAATATCATACTATAAAAAGACAAAAGGTATCCTGAAATTGGAATCATCTGCCTTATTTGAAGTCTATGATTGCCCTTATAGCAAACTGCTGATACTGCCGATAAACCACCGTAAGGCGTGGGCAGTATAGTGGTTAAAACTTTCCTAGTGGAGCTAATCAGTGCTGCTAAGGTGTAACGGTGACTTCTACCTAAGTAGTTCCCAAGCACATTTAGACTTTGGGAACATATTTAAATTCCAATGATATCTGCCTAATATGGGTACCTAGCTACAATAGTTTTCTCATTGTTGCTTGTAAAGGGTGGGGAAAACCCGGATATCGCAAGAAGTCTTTGTAGAGTACTAGTAAGAAGCACAAAGGTTGCTTGTGATTTACGAAGTCACCATTGAGGGAAGCTGATGTTATTTGATGATTTTTCGGTCAGATACAAGGTAACTTTCACAAAAAACACAACATTCTGGGTGTACGCCAGGAAATACGGAGGTGAATGATTCTAGCTAATAAACATTTCAGAGTTAATGCGTGATAAACAGCCTGGAGTGAATAAATCGCCTCCATTCGGGTGTATACTACTTATTTTCCTTTGACTAATAATCGTGTAAACTTGCTATTCAATTATCTGTAATATGAGTAACGACGTAGATCTGATCAAACAACTCGGCCCCAGTGCGATGGATCAGATTATGCTTTATCTGGCTTTTAGTGCCATGCGGACAAGCGGGCACAGGCATGGGGCATTCTTAGATGCAGCAGCAACGGCAGCTAAATGTGCAATTTACATGACCTATCTAGAGCAGGGACAAAACCTGCGGATGACAGGGCATTTGCACCACCTAGAACCAAAACGAGTAAAAATCATCGTTGAGGAAGTCAGACAGGCATTAACAGAAGGTAAACTGTTGAAGATGCTGGGTTCTCAAGAACCACGGTATCTGATTCAGTTGCCCTACGTTTGGATGGAAAAGTATCCTTGGCAACCTGGTCGATCGCGCGTTCCTGGTACAAGTTTAACAAGTGAGGAAAAAAGACAAATTGAGCAAAAATTACCGAGTAATTTGCCCGATGCTCAGTTAGTCACATCCTTTGAATTTTTGGAATTGATTGAATTTCTGCACAAGCGATCGCAAGAAGGCCTACCACCTGAGCATCAGATGGTTTTAAGTGAAGCCTTAGCAGAACATATCAAGCGCCGTCTGTTATATTCAGGCACAGTCACCCGCATTGATTCTCCTTGGGGAATGCCTTTCTACGCCCTGACTCGTCCTTTTTATGCACCAGCAGACGACCAAGAGCGTACCTACATTATGGTCGAAGACACTGCTCGGTATTTCCGGATGATGAAAGATTGGGCAGAACGACG
Source organism: Nostoc sp. NIES-4103 (assembly GCF_002368335.1). GTDB lineage: Bacteria > Cyanobacteriota > Cyanobacteriia > Cyanobacteriales > Nostocaceae > Amazonocrinis. Next base: position 5,401,961 of record NZ_AP018288.1, read on the forward strand.
ACCAAATGCCATGCGTGCTTTAGAAGAACTGGATATCCCACCAGAGAAATGGGATCAGGCTATGGAAGAGTTGGATGAAATTATCCGCGCTTGGGCAGATAGATATCACCAAAGTGGCGGCATTCCAATGATTTTACAAATGGTTTTTGGCAGGAAAGAAGACTAACAATTCAACAGTCAAAAAATTAATTCCTCGCCATTTTGGTCTAAATTTTTTCCCAGGTAAAACGCTCTTAAATTCCAGTGGTTAGCGAGTTGAATACGACTCTCCAACAATTGCGACGGGCAGTTTATTGCCATATATATGAAGGGGTACGGTTGGTTTTCCTACCTCAATGAGCAGTATTTGTCCGTTGCCATGCGCTTCAGTAAAGCATTAGGCTGATACTGATACCAATTCGTAATTAAGAAAGTCAGATTTAATCTGAGCTTCCACACTTTACACTTTAAATCTGTTACTTCATTTTTGAAAATTGGTATAAAGTCAGAAATTCGTAATTTGTAATTGGAGAGACGATTCGCCGAATCGTCTGTACTTCAGATATGGTCTGGGTTTCGGGATTTAAATGTGTTGCCAAATTTGAGAGAATTGGCATTACGTAAAAAATCTTTCAAACCTTCATGACTGAGTTTGCTCCGTGGTATTCTACGGTAAGTCCTGCGTGTCTAGGTTTTTCTGTCACCTGTGCGTCAATCTTGACTAGTAAATTAAATCTACCGATACATCTTGGGATCAATATTTCCTGCATCTAATAAACGCAGTAATCTATCAAGCTTCACGGCAACAGTGATTTGAACTGTTACGGAGGCTAATTGATACAGTGCTTATGCTAGCACTAGTCGAAAACGTGACCATATTGTAGCGGTAGTTAATGAATTGCTGCTACAATGTGTAGTATTGGATAATTACTAAGATAGCACAAACTTTTCCCTTAGCAGTATAAAAGCTGTTGCCATAAGGGTTTTAACATAATTACTAATTCGTAATTCGTAATTAGAGGGTTTGAGTCAAGAGCTAAAATTTCAATGAGCGCGGTCTTGAATTAGTTGGGGTTTGAATCCCCAACTAATTCAATTACGAATTACGAGTTATCAATTACGAATTATTTTAAACACCTCCCAATTGCTTACTAGCAAAGGCTTAGAGTTTTTTTTTGCTAGATAACACTGTGGTGCAGTTTTTGGAAACTGATACCAATTCCCCAATTGCAATTAAGAAATTCAAATTGTATCTAGGTTTGCTGGTTTGAATCTGTTGCCGAATTTTAGAGAATTGCTATGATTGCTAATTAATAGGACTCGGTATCAGGTGATTACAAAAGTTTCAAATTATGCTGACAGCAATGGTCTATCGCCTCTGCGTTATTTTTGGGCGGTAGGTGGGTGAAAAAAATCTTCCCACCTACTAAAAAACTCGGATTGCAGTCAAAGTAGAACAGCAAGAATTTACTGGCTACCTGGAATCACAGGAAGTGGGTTAGTCTCAACATTGGGGCTGGATTCCGTAGGGCTTTGAGATGGCGATAACGTAGATGAAGGCGTCAGACCGCCAATGCGATCGCTACCATCAATACAAGTATCTAGCGCTGGAGCGGGTTCTAGTTCTTTGATTTCACTACGCAAGCCCACTACACACTGAGCAAAACGTGTAGGCAACAAACTACGACCACAATAATTTAAAACTGCTGGGTTAATTGCATTTTGAGTGTTCTGGCTAATGTTAACTACACAATAGCCATAATCCAAAGGACGGCGAGCTTGGCTACAGTAAGAAAGGGCATCCGTAGGAACAATTTGTGTCTTCTTCTTAATATCAACCACGCAGGTAGCCAAATCCCTCGGACGCAGTGAAGTTGCACAAGCTTCTGATATTGCTTGTGTATTTACTCCCTCAGTATTCGTCAAGATGCGACCAGCACAGACACGGTAATCATTGTTGTAGCGTTCGGTGATAGCTATACCTGGGGCGATCGCAGCTAGCCATCCAGCTATAGCTAATACTGGTACTGTTAGCCGAATTGCTTGATTCGTAAACCTTCCAGTAGAACTACCTTGTGGGGTTCTACCTCTGCTAATTTTTGTTTTGGACATTGCCATTCTCCAAACACCCAAGGTTATGCTAACTCAAATATGCATCAACTCTTTGGCAAAACAGGAAATTTCGGTTAGCTGATGACTGATGACTGTTAGAAGTGGGTGCGAATTACTCGTTACTCAAATGGGATTGCCATAGCATAAGGTTCTGATCATGAAAAACTCCACCCACAAAGGGATGAAGTTTTTGGGCATGGATAATGGAACATAGGCAAGAAATAGGCAATACCCAATGACGCCAGTTCGCTCAAGTCGGGAAACCCGCCCACGCGACTGGCTCCCCAATGCCAATGCCCAATTCCCAATGCCCAATATGATTTCCTGGTATTGATCGAAAAATTGGGTTTAAAACCTTGCCCCTCTAGAGCGACTTTTTGGTACAATGGATAATCGGTTTCTAACCGTGAGAACGATAAGGACACAGGTTTAATGTCCTACTCCGTGATCTCAAAATTCCTGTCTGTCAATGGCATAATTAATAGTCCACACAGAAAGGACGAAAAGAATTAAATATGTACCGTGGGACACACGGAAACTAACGCTTGGGGAGTAGTCCATCAGAGTGCTTGCTGTAAAAGTGTAGTCGGACTAGACATAAAACTGTAAGACCAAAATCAGCGTTGCTGACGGAGGCAGGATTTAGCCCAAGAATCCTCGCACTTTTAGTGTGAGGAATGTCAAAATAGTATTTCTGAGTAAAGTTTAAACAGGATTAGATTAAGGAAACTCATGTCCCGATATAGAGGGCCACGCCTCAGAATTGTACGTCGCTTGGGCGACTTACCAGGATTAACTCGTAAAAGCGCTAGACGCGCTTATCCGCCAGGTCAGCACGGTCAAAACCGCAAGAAACGTTCTGAGTATGCTATCCGTCTAGAGGAAAAGCAAAAACTCCGGATGAACTATGGTCTGACAGAAAAGCAACTGCTACGCTATGTACGTAAAGCTAGACGTGTGACTGGTTCTACCGGGCAAGTGCTGCTACAACTGCTAGAAATGCGCTTGGATAATACCGTTTTCCGCTTGGGTATGGCTCCCACAATTCCAGCAGCGCGTCAGCTAGTAAATCACGGTCATGTGACAGTTAATGGTCGTGTAGTCAATATTGCCAGCTACCAGGTACGTCCTGGTGAAGTAATTGCTGTCCGCGAAAGAGAACAATCGAAGAAGTTGGTAGAAAACAACTTGCAATATCCCGGCTTGGCTAACCTCCCCAGTCATCTGGAGTTTGATAAAAACAAATTGGTTGGCAAAGTGAACGGTGTGATTGAGCGCGAATGGGTAGCACTACAAGTTAACGAACTACTTGTGGTGGAATACTACTCACGTCAAGCTTAAAGAGTTAGGAGTTAAGAGTTAGGAGTTAAGAGTTAAAATTTTCAATTCATAACTCATAACTCATAACTCATAACTATTTTCATCCGCCAATTTGCGACATGGTACGGCTATATGTACCCGAAGTACCAGTGTCGCGCCCTTTGAAGTTAATTTCTTTTTTGATTGCTAATAAGTGTCTGACTTGCTCTCGTAATTGAGTGGTACTAATACCAGCACGCAGAGAATTTTTTAAGTCAATTTGACCAGTTTCATTTAATAAACAGGGACGCAGCCAACCATCAGCACTAAGGCGCATCCGGTTACAGCGATCGCAAAAACACTCGGACATCTGACTAATAAATCCCAGTGTTCCCTTCGCTCCCGGAATTTGAAAAACATCAGCAGGGCCAGCACCACAAACTTGAGATTCTGTCAAGCCCCAGCGATCGCGGATGCGTTGTCGTAATTCGGCTGAAGTCACCCAACCGCGATCGCCAAATAATTCCCCATTACCGATAGGCATAAATTCAATAAACCGCACATGCCATTGTCGGTCAATTGTCAAGGCGGCTAAATCCAGAATTTCGTGGTCATTGACCCCAGGAATTACCACTACATTGAGTTTCAAAGGGTCAAATCCGACACGGTGAGCAGCTTGAATGCCATCCCAGACTTGTTGCCAACGAGGGCGACCACGATTACCGATAATTTGGTCAAAAATATCGCTATCAAGAGAGTCTAGGCTGATATTGATACGCCGTAAACCTGCATCGTAAAGGTTTTGTGCTATGGGAGCAAGTAAAAAGGCGTTGGTCGTCATTGACAAATCTTGAGTTTGGGGAAAAGATGCGATCGCCCGCACTAACTCTACCACACGGGGACGTAGTAGAGGTTCCCCCCCAGTCAAACGGAACCGCCTAAAACCAACGGGAATAAATACTTCTTGAATGAGGGTGAGTAATTCCTCATCAGTTAACAGTTGTTGCTTGAGGATATAGTCCAGTTCTGCTCCCTCTGGCATACAGTACTGACAACGAAAATTGCAGCGATCAATTAAGCTAATCCGGAGGTAGTCTACCTGGTTCATAGTTGGTGTTTATTTTTATTGTATTTTCTACGAACAGGTAGGAGCAGGGGAGATGGGGAGATGAGGGGGATGGGGGAGATGAGGGGGATGGGGGGGATGAGGGAGAAATGAACAGTGACCACTGACAACTGACCCTTCGGGTTCGCCAGTACGGTCATGGGGGAAACCCCCAAGACCGTACTGGCTCACAACTGACAACTGACCACTGACCACTGACAACTAACAACTGACAACTAACTAATTCCTACCAGCCAACTGATCTAAGAAAGAGATTTTCACTGCCAAGTTGACTATATCTCGTCGAGATTTGAGGTCTCTAATCTCAGCATTGTTAAGGGCGACAATGTAGGGTTCACCATCTATTAAACCAATGATTGGCCCGCCAGAAGAACCACCGGCAGTGTCACAATCATGAAATAGTATTTCTTGTTCTTCTTTGACAATACTACATCCAGCTTGAAATCCAGCAGTCCATCCAGGCCCAGCACTCAGGAATTCATAACCTTTTTTGCTGGGATCGGGAAAGTCTCCAGAATACCCTACGAAGAAGAATTTTTCTCGGTTCTTAATTAGAGATGAAGAAGGTATAGATTTCCATCCGATATAACCATACTTGCGACCAAGAGGCTGATTAATTTTCAAAATTGCCCAGTCGTTAACTTGATTGGTGATGCGATCGCCTTTGAAGTCAGTACCATAAATCACTTGCTCTACCAAAGCTACGTCTCTTTGATTTTGCGGACGACCATTAATAACGTTTGGTAGAAACAGAATTTGTTTACTTAATTGATGAGTTTGCGGGTCAATAACACAATGAGCATTGGTTAAAACTAGATTGTAAGCAATCAAAGTTCCTGTGCAATGATAGCTTTTGGCATCAGTTGTTGTTCCTTGCACTCGACCGATAGTAGACCAAGGATATTCTCTGCTCAGCATGGGGACGCGATCGTCTATACCGTCAGGAATTCCCCGAACGCCTCCAGTGGGTTTTTCAGACTGATTCAATCCGGAAGGTTTGTAAGGTTTACCATTTTGTGGTAACTGCACTTGACCTGCATCTTTAAATTTGGTGAATTTAGGCGGGGTACTTTGTGGTGCTTCTCTATTTGCTTGGGCTTGAACAGATACCCATCCCCCTAATGTTGTGACACCAAGAATTGCAGTAAAAAATAGAGTCAAAGGTTGTTTGTAGAAAGGCTTTTTAGACATTGATTTAACTCCTTGTACGATTTTGGATTTGAGATTTCGCATTTGGGATTTTGGTGAGGCAGCTCCCGACAGGAGCGGTTTGCGTCGTTAGGGAAGCGGTAGTGAAGTACGTTTCAAAAATCAAATATGAGTCCTATATTTGTAAATTAATGCCCAGTCCCCAGTCCCTAATCCCCAGTCCCCTTTATCGCCATTCACCCAGCAAGGTAAAACCTGCCCAAGAATAGGGGTTACGCCAGTTTTCCTGTTCCCACATTTTGATCTGTGCGGCTCGCAGAGCTGCGGCGGGAGATAAGCCACGCTGCAACATTTGACTGTAAAATTGGCGCATCAATAATGATGTGGCTTCATCGTTAACGCTCCATAAAGACACTACAACTCTGGCTGCACCTGCATACATTAAGCCTCTTGTCAAGCCTACTAAGCCTTCTCCTTTAACTTCCTTACCCAGTCCGGTTTGACAGGCACTCAGCACCACTAACTCTGCTGGTAAGTTGAGGTTGAAGATTTCATTGAGGCGCAAGAAACCTTTTTGGGGCTTGCCTTGTTTGTCTATCAGGGATAAAACGATTCCTGATAACTCTGGGTCAGCACTATCTAGAAAACCATGGGTGGCAAAATGAACCATACGGTATTGACTGAGTTGTTTGCTGGTTGCCCAGCTATAGTTAGCATCAAAATCAAAAGCTTGCAGGTTATCTGAAGGTGGCACTAGTTTGAGTATTTCCTGTGCCTCGGTGCGAGTGTTTTCGAGTCGTCCAATTTTGTTACGGTTGATGTTTCTCAATGACCGTTGCAACGCAGACTGTTCTACTTCCACGTTGCGTTCATTGGCGGAATTTGCAGATTTGCCAGTGAATCGGTCATCATTGGCGCTAAATACTGGGTCGGCGAGGATGGCAAGAGTTTTTGGTGCTGGGGTGCGCCCCTTGATTTGTTGGCGGAGAATGGCAATGGTAGAAGCGGAAGGTAGATTAATAATTTCATGATTGACTACTAAAGGTTGATAATTGACCTCTCCCCCAACCCCTCTCCTACCTTGAGAGGGTATTTTATCTTCTTCCCCCTTCCCTTGTAGGGAAGGGGGTTGGGGGGTTAGGTCAGTTAATACAGCAAAGGGAATATACTGCAACGCCTCATCGGCAACAATTACTAAACGTTTTTGCCCCAATTGATGAGCAACAGGCGCGAGAATTTGTTTACTCAGTGCGTTAGCCGCTTGAGCTGTTTCTTCTGGGGATACTCCCTGCATCCCTGGATTGATCAAATATTTGTTGTATAAATCTTTTGCTACTTTCTCGATTTGTTCGCGTCCTGGTAGTTCGTAGGTATCGAGAGAATTAGGAGTCACAGCCCAAAGATAACTGCGTTCTTCACCCAAGGAATATTGCAACAGTAAAGTGTCTTTATCGAGTTGTTGTTGAATTGCTTTTAAAGTGAGGGGTTGAAAATATTTAAGTGCGGCATACTCAGAGTTAGTAGCGCGGATTTTCGCCTCAAGTTCTTTTTGTTGCTTAAGGAAGTTGGCGATTTGTTTATTGGTTTGTGCTATCAGTTCGGCTGATGGTTCTTTTTGACTTGATAGTTCTGAGAGTTGTTTTTCTCTGGCATCAAGTAGTAATTGTAAACGACGTTCTTCTGCTAAGAGTTTAGGGTCAACACCTTTACGGATGTCTACATTAGCTGTGGTTAACAGTTCTGCTAGACTTCTGGCACGAGAGCGATCGCTTGCTTGCAGCGCCAAACCATCGTATCCTTTTGTTGGGTCTTTTTTGTGCAACTGCATCAGCAAGTCGATGTAAAACTTGTAAACGTCTTGCTTTGAAGCAAAGTAAGAAGCACGTAGTTCTGGGTTATCAACCTTAGTACGTAAATCTTCAATAATTTCGATAGCGGCTTTAATTTGGGTGAGGGCTTGTTGGAGGTTGCCTTGATCACGTTCAACGACAGCGATATTGGCGAGAGTATTGGCTTGTGAGTCCTTTTTGTCTAGTTTACGAGACAAGGAAAGTGCCAAATTGTAATGCAAGAGTGCATTATCTTTATCTCCCGACAAAGAATAGACTAAGCCAATATTGTTGAGGGTAGTAGCTTCTACTTCTAAATCAGTTATTTGCCGCGACAAAGATAATGCTGACTGGAAATTTTTTAGAGCTTGTGGCTTGTTGCCTAAATCCAAATTAACCATTCCAATATTATTAAGGGTGCTAGCTTCCCCTCGCTTGTCGGCTAGTTGTCCCCACAACGGCAACGCCTGACTGTAGTAGTTGAGGGCTTTTTGCTTGTTGCCTAATGATTTGTAAACTGAGCCAATATTGTTAAGAGTAGTAGCTACTTGTGCGTTGTGACGCCCTTGCCGTGCCAATAGTAGCGCCTCATTGTAGTAATTCAGAGCTTGTTCTTTTTCGCCCAATGATTCGTAAACTGAACCAATATTACTCAGGGTTGTTCCTGTCGCCCCAGGTTCGCCGACTTGTCGGCGTAATGTTAATGCCTGATTGTAGTGGTTGAGAGCTTGTTGTTTTTCACCCTGTGAGTCGTAAACTGAGGCAATATTATTGAGGGTGAGAGCTTGTCCTGCGGTATCATCCACTTGTTGTTGCAAGCCTAATGCTTGATTGTAGTAGTTGAGTGCTTGTTCTTGGTCTCCCCAAAAGTAGTAGACATTGGCAATACCAGTCAGACTCACCGCTTCTTGTTTTTTGTCTTTGACTTTTTCTCGCTGCAAGGTTAAAGCTTGAGTGTGGTAATTGAGTGCTTTTTGTTTGTCTCCCAGCAAGGAGTAGATGTTACCAATGGATGTGAGGATACGAGTTTCCCAACCGGGTTCTTCGACTTCCTGCCATAAGGTTAATGCTTGATGGTAGTAGTTGAGTGCTTGTTGTTTGTCTCCCAATGAGTCGTAGGCTATAGCAATAGCTGAAAGAGTCGCAGCTTCCCCCTTGTTGTACTTTACTTGCTGCCACAAAGGAAGCGCTTGTTTGAATTTCTCAACAGCCTCCCGCAAAGATTTTGCTGTCCCTTGCTGTAAAAGTTTCATCCCTTCTGCAAAAGCTTGTTCAGCAGCAACACGATTTGCATCTTGTGGTGTTGTTGACTGTTGTGCTATCTGCAACTGTGCGTTTGTTGGTGCTGCACCCACCGCATCAGCCAGCAAAACCCCGCTCAGTAGTATGGTTAAACTGTAGTGAGTAAACTTTGGTGGAAAGTTGCAGAAAATTCCCTGAGATTTGGCACTCCTCATCATTACCTAAGCCTCAACATAGTGATTATTCACCAATACGGTTCAGTTAAGAAAATTCCTCTGTGGAGGAAAAGGAACTTTTAATAGGGAACGGGGAACAGGAGCAAGAAAAACCAGGCTGATCTTAACTGTATTGGATATTCACAGCAATATCCCTGCTTGAACAAATTACAGTTGTTAGTAAATTATTCATTTGTCTTCAGAGATATTGCTGAAATTTTATTGTTATTTTATGAAGTTGCTCAAATAAACTCGTTGCGGTTACGTTTTTTGCAACAACTAAAGATTTCAGGTGGAAATTAAAGGCTTATACTATTTCACTCAATTACTGATACAGATTTTTTCGCCCCTGCACCTCAAGCACCGCTGCACCCCTTTATCTCATGGGGCGTGATGGCGATCGCTAGTAGCTATCTCTCATATCATGTCTGCTTAAATAATTATGATTAAATCTCACACAGAAGAGCCAGTGTGTTGACTCTCCAACGCACTGGCGGCATAATCTTGGCTATTCAATTTATCTGGACGTTGAATTTTTACTACCGCACGGCGAACTAGCAGTAATGCTTCCCTTGCTGTGCGGCTGATACGTGAGTCAGCAGGCACATCAACAGTATAAGTACCCTCTCTCGTTTACCCTTCAAATTCCTAACCCTAGTAGTTTACTTCGGCTTGTGTGTACACCGTAGGGGATTAAGGGGTGGGGTAAAACGCCGATGGAATTAGCCTTTGAACTTAATTTGACACCTATGACAGCTGTACGCCCCTAAGATGATATCTGTATCAGGTATGGGCTAATTGTAGAGGCAATTTATGAATTGTTTGTACAGTGTACTTTTGATTTAGGATAATTCCTCTATTTTTATTGCATCAATCTTCTAGCCTGTTATCTGTAAATACCCTTATCTAAATGGCAGGCTTGTCAAATAAAATTCAGTAATTTTTCAGAGTTAATGAATAGCTACTTCATAGAAAAATTAAAGAATTTTTATAATAAGTGTTTTCATTTTTTCAAAAATTATTTTACTATTTAATTTTTTCAAATGAATGAGAATTCTATTTTATAGATTAAATATTTAAAGCATATTTGCTTAAATAAAACTTTGTAAAATATACGAATATTCTCTCTATGCAGAAATTATTTATTCGGCAAAAATTGTTTATTGTAATTAAGTGAATATCATTAAATTAATACTTGTAGCAATGTAATAAATTTTCAATTGTTTCTGATAGTAGTCAATAATTAATAGTTTATTGAAGAAGAACTCAGCGGTGTCAGAATTCAGGAGTCAGAATAAATCAGTCGGGGATTCAGACCCGCGACTGATTGAAGACCACCAAATTTTCAATTTGGTGGGGGTCTTAAACCCATTTATCCATCCGCGGCTTCGCACAGAATTCGCGCCTGTATTCTGGCTCCTGACTCCTGAATTCTTTCTTGATAAATCTTGATTTTTGACAACTTTAAACTATATCAAGTATATAAAGGTTAAGTTAGTATAAAAATATACTTGTAATTTCGCTCATTATTGTAAGGCTTTTTCCTACTAGCTTTTACTTAATCTATATTAGTTATTCATACTAGCTAAAATTAGGTTTGCTTGCTATTAAATTATTTTTGAATTAATAAATTAATTTAAAAATGATAGTTATTCCATTTAGTTGTTCCCTAATAAACAAACCTAATAATGAAAAAATGTCAATTTCCTAAAATGAAAGTTTTGCCATTACAGCTTGTTCTGATTGTTCCGTTCGTTTTACAAATTTTTGGAGCAGTAAGTTTGGTTGGCTTCCTGTCATTTAAAAATGGACAGAAAGCTGTCAATGACTTAGCAGACCAACTAATGAAACGAACAAACACAATGGTAGAACAGCATTTAAATTCTTATTTATCTATTCCTCACAAAGTAAACCAGATTAATGCTGATGCCATTGGAATGGGATTATTAAATGTGCGCGATCGCACAACTATGGGCAAACATTTCTGGAAACAGATGCAGACCTATGATTTATCTTATATCGGTATTGGACTGACCACAGGTGAAGGGGCAGGAGCCGCACGGTATGACGGCAAAACTCTCACAATTGATGATTGGGGTGCGAAACCTCCAAAAAATCTCTACACATATGCCACTGATGACCAAGGTAATCGCACCCGTCTTACTACTATTTATGATTGGGACAACTTTAAGATGTCCTGGTATACAGAACCTATCAAAGCAGGTAAACCTGTGTGGTCGCGGATTTACACTTGGAATAACCCAAATTATCCATATATCGTTGCTTCCGCAGGCCGCCCTATTTATAACACGCAAAAACGATTACTGGGAATGGTCGCTACAGATATCCATTTATTGAAGCTGAGCGATTTTTTACGACATTTGGATGTCAGTCGCACTGGACAAGTTTTTATTTTAGAGCGCAATGGGATGTTGATTGCGAACTCTAGCCATCAACAACCCTTTACCATAGTCAATAACAAGATTCAGCGATTAAAAGCTATAGATAGTCCTGATCCTGTAGTTCGGAACATCACCCAAAAGATTCAGCAAAAATTTAATGGGTTCCAATCTATTAGCGAACCCAAAAAACTGCAATTAAAATTGCAAAAAGAAGCAGATTTTGTGTATATCTCTCCTTGGCATGACCCATATGGTCTGGATTGGCTAGTAGTGGTGAGTGTACCGGAACACACTTTTATGGCACAAATCAACGCCAACACTAACACTACTATTTTGCTTTGCTTAGGGGCATTGATAGTGGCAACTCTGATGGGATACGTTACCTCCCGTTGTATTGCACACCCGATTGTGCGATTGAACCAAGCAAGTCAGGCTATGGCATCTGGCAACTTAGATCAAGTAGTAGATAACAGCAATATCCAGGAATTCAACAGGCTTGCTCACTCTTTTAATTACATGGCAGGGCAATTACGCAAATCCTTTAACGACTTAGAAAATAGTAAGGCAGAACTAGAAGACCGAGTAGAAGAACGTACAGCTGAACTCAAAACCATATTGAGTGAGTTGCAGCGCACCCAGGCACAAGTAATTCAGAATGAAAAAATGTCTAGTCTCGGTCAACTGGTAGCAGGAGTAGCACATGAAATCAACAATCCAGTGAACTTTATTCACGGCAATATTAGTCACCTGAACGAATACACTCAAGATTTGCTGCAAATGATTTATCTTTATCAACAACGCTATGCTAGTGATGACCCAGAAATTAAAGCATTTGCAGAAAAAATTGATCTCGAATTTATTATTGAAGATTTACAAAAAATGATGTCTTCGATCAGAATGGGCACTGAGCGAATTCGCAATATTGTGTTATCACTGCGGAACTTTTCGCGCATGGATGAAGCAGAATTTAAAGTAGTTAATATTCATGAAGGTATCGAAAGTACACTCTTAATTCTGCAACATCGCCTCAAAGACAAACCAGATCATCCAGCAATTGAAATAATTAGAGATTATAGCAATTTACCTCAAGTAGAATGCTACGCCGGACAACTCAATCAAGTTTTAATGAATATTCTCATAAACGCAGTGGATGCCTTAGAAGAGGTAAATGCCCAGCGTACCAGTGAACAGATTAAGCTAAATCCCAGTCGAATTACTATTCGTACCTCAGTGATTGATTCGCAGTGGGTAGAAATTGCGATCGCTGATAATGGTCTAGGAATGCCAGAAGAGGTTAAAAACCGAATCTTCGATCCTTTTTTCACTACCAAACCTGTGGGTAAAGGCACAGGTTTGGGTATGGCCATCAGCTATCAAATTATTATTGAAAGACATCGTGGTAAATTGCAGTGTTTTTCTACCCTTGGTAAAGGAACTGAGTTTATAATTCAACTGCCTATCCAACAACAAGTTTTGCAACTCCCCACGGCTATGTAACTAAAGCGATCGCGCTAGTTAACTCAAAGCCGGGGGATTGTTGTTTCACGAAACCGTCTGTAACCTCGCTTTCCTTGCTATGAGGAAGCTAAATACGCGATCGCACGAATTTTTCTAACCTATCCATGCCTTTTTCAATTGTTGCCAAATCTGTGGCATAGGAAAGGCGAATATTGTTATCAGCACCAAAGGCAATTCCGGGAATTACCGCAACTTGATGTTCTTCTAACAGCGCATCGCAAAATTCCAAGGATTTGAGATTAGTTTTGCTGATGTCAGGAAACAGATAAAAAGCACCGTCTGGTTTGGGACAACTGAGTCCGGGAATGGCGTTGATTCTTTCTAACATTACCTGTCGCCGCTTGGCGAAAGCTTGGCGCATTTCTTCTACACAGTCTTGAGAACTTTCTAAAGCAGCGATCGCACCATATTGGGCAAAGGTACAAACGTTAGATGTACTATGTCCTTGGATGGTACTTGCTGCTTTAATAATTTCCAATGGCCCTGCCAAATAACCGAGACGCCACCCTGTCATTGAGTAAGCTTTGGCAAACCCGTTACTAATTAAGGTGCGGTCAAAAATTTCCTTTCCTAGAGAACCGATGCTGAGATGTTCTGCACCATCGTAGAGAATCTTTTCGTAAATTTCGTCGGAAACTACGAAGATATCTGCATCAACTATTACTTGTGCCAGTGCTTTGATTTCATCTGGCGTGTAAACCATTCCTGTAGGATTTGATGGGGAGTTGAGGACAAATAACTTAGTTTTAGGCGTGATTGCTTTACGTAGTTGATCCGGTGTAATTTTATAGCCCGTTGCAGCATCTGTGTGAACAATCACCGATACTCCACCGACCAAAGTTACCATTTCCGGGTAACTTAGCCAATAGGGAGCAGGGATGATCACTTCATCACCTGGATCGATTAACGCTACGATCAAATTGTATAGAGAATGCTTACCGCCGTTAGTGACGATTACATTCTCTGGTTTGTAATCAAGACCATTATCAGTTTTGAGCTTGCGGGCGATCGCTTCCCTTAACTTTGGTTCTCCGGCTGCTGGGCCATACTTGGTTTTGCCTTCATCCAAAGCTTTTGCTGCTGCGGCTTTGATGTGCGCTGGCGTGTCAAAATCCGGTTCTCCAGCACTAAAACTACAAACGTCTATTCCTTCTGCCTTCAGTGCTTTAGCTTTAGCTGCGATCGCTAAAGTCAACGAAGGTGTTACCTGACTCACTCTTGCTGCCAGTTTCATTATTACTTTCTTCGGCCAATCTCTCACTCATTTTAGAATATCCCAGAATCCCTATTGAGATTTGCCTTTTAAGAATTCCTTAGCTGACTGCTGACTCCTAACTTCACTAAAGCCGCTGCACCAAGGAAAGCAACTAATTTGAGACATAGAGCTAAAGCACAGGCAATTTTAATCACTGTCAAAAAATCAAGGGTATTATAAAAATATAATTAGTATATCTTGATACTTTGTTTCTGTTTAAGTCTCGCTAACTTCTACCCTTGAGTTATAGGATTCAACGCTAGGAGTTAAGCTGATTAAATCATCAATGTTTCGTTTCATAGTATTGCAGATTGTATCTAGTGGCAAATCATTGGCATCGTAGCCAAAAGGATTTTCTATTTCCAATCCTATAGCTTCAATTCCAAATAAGGTAAAACTAATTAAAGCAACAATTAACCCTGTCCACCACCCAAGACTATGTACTAATTGAAAAGGCAAAAGGCAGCAATATAATAACATTAACTGCTTCAAATGAATTGCATAGGCTAAGGGCATTGGTGTTTTTAAAATTCGCTCACAAGAACCTAAATTATCTACTAATTTATTTAATAATTCTTGCATCTTTGTTAATTGATAAATATTTATACATTTGCAGTTGTACTGCTGCTTGAGAAAATCTTCTATCCAAAAAGCCACTTCTAAAGGAGGATTATTCATACTCTTCAGTTTGAGATATTTAGAATATGACATTAAGTTTTCTAGCTCATCATTGACACATTCTCCTCGCAAATGTAATTTAGTGGCGACAGCAAAAGCTACCAGCAAGTATAATGTTCCAATTTTCTTGTCTCTATCTTCTGGGTAAATTTCATCAATAGAAACCCAAATCTGTCGTGCAAGGTTTCGGACATTGTTGACTATAGAACCCCAGTTTTTTCTGCCTTCCCAAAAACGCTCATAAGCTGTATTGGTACGGAAAACTAACAATAAACCTAAAACAATACTGGGAATAACGCTTTGTAAAATAGGTTGTGATACAGGTAATTTAAAATAGTAAAGTAGAGAAATTAAAACACCAAATAAACCACATCCGATAACACGTCGATAAATTGCTGAGATTACCGAACCTTTGATCTGGAGCGCAGTTTGTAACCATCTTACTTTTTCGACTGACATGCAATTCACCTAGAGGAATATTTAGCACAGAGATTCAGAAAGCATCTGATCACTTAAAAATCATAACTTTGAAAGTAGCACAACTGGCAGTGAGGAATTTACTATCATTGCAGCATAATCATCTTCGTGTTGGGAATTTGGGATTGATAGGGGCGGCACGTTCACTGATATTGTGGTGAAACGCCTTGATGGACAGTTATAGCAAAGTGCTGAGTGCTTAGCCAGTAGGGTGCGTTAGGACTAACGTCCATAACGCACCTAAAATTTAGGATGATGCGTTAGCCTACAGCATAAGACTACAAAATGAATGGTATGCAAGTTAATACTAGGGTATGCATTGTCTAGATTTATTCTGATAACATCAAAAAAGAGTACTAACTCAATAGGTAATCAAAGTTATGGTCGAAACAAAAAAAGTTCGTCCTCGTCGTCAAGGCAGGTTATTTCCAGAATTTACAATACCACCAGAAGAACTGGCTAAACGACAAGCAAAAAAAGATGCTCGTGGCAAAAAAGCTCGTAATTATTTTAACCAAATTTGCCCCCAATTGATAGATGAACACTACAATTTGTTCATTACTATTGAACCTAATAGCGGTGATTATTTTATTGATCCAGATATAGAATTAGCTGAACAAAAAGCTCGTCAAAAGTATCCTAACGGCTGGGTTGTCACCTTTCGTCTCAATGAGACAGGAACTTGTGGCAGAATATGATTTTGGGTAGGTTCGGTGAAATTGGAGAGTTAATTTTTGAAATTGATTTGATTGCTGTTGATGGAGAAAAATTCCAGACGGAAGTTATATTACATACAGGATTTACAATAGGGTTCTTACTACTTGATAGCCAAGATGCTGAAAGTCTAGGATGGCATTTGCTTGAAAGTAATCGTACAATGCAAATGGCACGAGGGGAGGAGTTTTTTGATGTCTATGAAGGAAGAGTTGTACTGAATCAACAAGAGTACACAATTCACGTTGTTGCATCATTGGAAATTTAGGAACCTTTGTTAGGTTTGCAGTAGTTGAAAATCCTACCACTTACAGTAAATTTTTCAGCAGGAATATTAAGGTTAGGGTAAAAATAAAAAAGCGATCGCTCTCAGGTAAAATAAGTGCGATCGGCTTTTTATCAAAATTTTATATAATTATTTTGGCCTAATAAAAACTTTAACTGTTAAACCATCAGTTATTTTCATCAAATCATTTTCAATTCCACGAGGGTTGGCAATTATTCTATCTGGATCGTAAACAAAGCAAATAAGAGTTTTACAGTCAGCATGTACCTTATACTTATCAATATCAATAATTAATTGCTGCCCAACTTCTTTATCGGCTAAACCTGAACGTGTCTTTTTGAGTTCAATAACTATTTGCTCTCGCTTTAAAAGAAAGTCTGTTCTGGAAGCACTGCCCGCGTAACTTGGAGTCCACTCTTCTGGTCTAATATCATCAAAATATAAGCTGAGTAGAGCATGAAATAAATATTGAACATCATACTCGTCATTTATTTCTAGTATTGGTCGATTCCTTTGTCGTATTTTTAACTGTTTGGCAACTAAAATAAACCTATTACAAAGATGTTCAATGATGTCTAAAATATCAGTGACAGGTTTATTATTAGTTAATTCATTCCAGTCATCCTCTAGTTCTTGAATCATTGATTGCAAAACGGAACGAGCATTTTCTAAACCATATCTATAAGCTTCATAATATTCAATTGTAGAAGTGGCAAGCAATGGAATATATTCAATTTTGTTAAAGTCTTGTAAATGTCGTGTATTACTTCCAAAAATACGTTCAATGGCAATCTCAGTATCTCGTTGCCACTTTTTAAAATTTGTACTAAAACTATGTTCAGACTTTAAACTATCAATAATTTTAATTTGACGTTTTAGTATGGAAATAGCTTTTTCTTTTGTCATTCAGATAATTTTTGGTAGAAGGTTTTAAATTTTAATTATATTGTATTCTGATTTTCAGACATACATTTGCGTCTGAATCCCTAAGTTTTCCATCAATGCTGTCAGAGAGATTCCGCGCAGACGTGCCAACTCTGATAAATACTCTATGCGTTTTGCTTGTAATTGTTCTATTTGTCCACTCAAGTTTAATAACTCAATATACTCCTCGTTTGTCAGAGTTTCAGCATCTCTTTTAACTATTAATTCCTCGTAATACTTTTGAGTATCTGAAGGAATACCCTGATTAATTTTGAGTAATAATTCAGCTTCGGCTTGTGGCAAATTAGAAGCTTTGCGTTGCGCCTGTAATGCGATGACTTGAGATACAAATTGCTCTAAATCAGGTTGGCTTAACTGTTCAACAGCCTTTAATAATTCTTCGGAAGACAAGTGTACTTCCAATTTAACAGTAGACATTTTCCGCCTCTTGTCAGGTATGCCGATATTCTATCAAGTGTCAGTTTAGCTGTTGCGATCGCCAGCCAGCACTCTCACCCACTTTCACCATTTCAGACTATCGGTAGCTTCTTATAACCGCTTTTTATATCCCTCGACTGATTAATTCCTCCCACATCGTCAACATAATGGCAGGTATAAAATAGCCAAGAGGAAAATCTGTGACTGAAGAATTCAACAAAGGCGACAAGGTGAAATGGAATACGGCGCAAGGTGAAACTACTGGGGAGGTAGAAAAAAAATTAACTTCACCCACAGACATCAAAGGACATCATGTTGCTGCTTCAAAAGACAACCCAGAGTACTTAGTGAAAAGCGACAAAACTGGTAAAGAAGCCGCTCATAAACCTGATGCTCTTGAGGATATTGAGGAGTAATCTTGAATTATGAGTAAAGATGTCAAATCAGTCATAGATGAGTTTCATTGTTCAGTCAATATGACAGCAAAGGAATTAGAATCTTGGCTGAAAACAGAAGAATCTCAATCTGTTGGACAAAAAAAAGACGACGATGAATCAATCGGACACAAATCTGGGAAGCACATTATTGAGTTGTTGAAAAATAAAAAAGATGACTATAGTGATGATGATTTATCACACATGAAAAAAGTCATCAGTTACATTCATCGACACTCAGCACAGCAACCTGAAGGTGATGTTGAACACACCCGCTGGCGCTATTCATTAATGAATTGGGGACACGATCCTTTGAAAGTTAAAAGTTAGGAAGGAGTTATTTGTCATTAGTCATTAGTCATTTTTATTTACAAAGGACAAATGACTAATGACTAATGACAGTCTTAACCAGATATTGAAGAAGAACTCAGAAGTCAGAATTCAGGAGTCAGAATAAATCAGTCGGCGATTCAGACCCGCGACTGATTGAAGACCACCAAATTTTCAATTTGGTGGGGGTCTTAAACCCATTTATCCATCCGCCAGTCGCACAGAATTCGCGCCTGTATTCTGGCTCCTGACTCCTGAATTCTTTCTTGATAAAGCAATTTAAACGTACACTAGCTTGTTGATTTAGCCAAACCAGTGAGATGGTTCACAGCCTGGCTGAACCGTTTCACACAAATGATGGCTTATCCAATCTGATTTGTCTTGAAAAATAGAGTAAATGCCTTGGTGAATCAAATTTTGTACATGTAGTTGCTGCTCTAATGGACTACGAGGTAACTTGTAATTTACTAAGCACTCTTTTTCTAAATTTTGTACTAAAGTTTGTCCCTCAGATACCGCGCTATAAAAGCAGGGAATACGGTTGAGAACAAAAGCAATTAACTCTTGACGTAAGTCAGGAATTGCAAAAGCTTGTTGATAAGGATGATATGAGTATGTATCCAAAACACTTTCAATCTCTCCTAACACCGTCTGTTGTGTTAAATTAACTACTGTTTTCATAAGTTTTTTTAACTCCTTTTTTGTCCAGTCAATGACTTTTGTAGAGAACAAACACTCTAGATAGCAGCCTTTGTTGGCAACTAGTTAGAAGTGATTTCACTAATAAGCTGATTCGACCCTAAACTTAACTTTTTATCTTGGTAGAATATCAGACATCTAGCTCTAATAAAGTTAGTTACTTTTTATACTCTCTTTCAGGATTTATCCTGAAAATGGTACTTAACAAGTTAAGAGCGTCGATGTTTTATATGTATAGTCTAATTATTTCAAATTTATGATTGGTTGACAAAAAACTATACAAAATGCAGTATTAGCTATTAGGGATCAATTTTGATACCATACTAAACAATGGTAAATTAGTTGTAATATTGAGTACACTAAAACGGTATAATTTATTTACATTACTTATTAATGTAAGTGCGAATTGTACTCAAATATTTGAATTTACATGTATAGTATTCTGGAAAATTGCAATCGCTTATATTCATTTAGTGAGCCACTATATTTGGTGAACTACTACGCCGAGCAACCAGTCTAGCCATAGATCAATTTATTAGGTAAAAACTTTGAAAAAGTTCATATTAGGTAGAAGTAATTGATGCAGCTGATTGTTAATTTCCACAGATGCAGCCAGACCAGAAAGCATTGCACCTTCTACTAGATTGCCGCCACACCAATCGCCACAACACACTAAAGGTGAGGAAGTACTGGCAGATAAAACAGCTTCTTGCCAAGGATGACTAGGAAAAGCGTAGCGCCAACGATGCACTTGCATCCACTCAGGTGTCTCCAGCCAAGGAAGCCCCAAACTCTCGGCTGCATGTTGTAACATTTCCTGTGCTACAGGTTGTAAATCTGATGAGTCTAGATGAAGTTGAGCAAAATTAGCACTACTTTGCAATACAAACACGGGTTGCTGAGGGTCGGGACGCTTGCTGCTATCCAAACCGATCCATCCCAGAACAGGATCATCTACAAAATTCAGGGCTTTCCAGTGTGGAAGGGGTTGGACTGTGGCAGAGTAACCAGCGATCGCACTAACACAAGGATAAAATTCTACAGAACTCAAGTTATCTAAAAACTCTTTGCCCAATAAACTTTCACCCAAAGGTGCCAACAGCATCAACGCTTGAGGCGCAGGAATCGCCAAAACTAAAGCTTTAGCAGTTAATTCTTCAAAGCTAGATTCCAGCGTCAAACGCCAACTATTTTCAGGAGTTTGGTTAATGGCGATGACACGCTGATTGAGCAAAATATCCAAACCTGGTGCAAGAAATTTTGCGATCGCACTCATTCCCGCAGGTGCAACATAACGAGGTGCGGAGTTTTCGCCCAGTTCTGAGTTGGGTTTGAGTTCGTAAACTGTGTCTGTCCAGACTTCTAAAATATGGCGATCGCACAATAACTTTACAAAATTTCCCAACAATTCACCTTTGGGCTTTAGATAACACGTACCATGATCCGCCCAAGTTTCATGCAAGCGGCGTGTAGCGACTCGTCCCCCCAAACCACGGGACTTTTCCACAACTATCACAGAATATCCCGCTTGAGTTAACTGTTGGGCGCAGACTAAACCCGCCATCCCAGCACCAATTATTGCAACATCGGTCATTAGTTATTCGTCCTTTGTGAATGGTCAGTGGTCAGTAGTCAAGAGTCAATGGTCAAGAGTCAATAGTCAAAAATTATTACTGTGGACTTTGGACTGTTGACTTTTGACTCCGCATAGCGGTGGACAATTGACAACTGACAATTGACAACATAACTACTGATGACTGCTGAAAGCTAATAGTAGAATAGGGTACAGGAAAGCTGTACGGAAGAGAGGAAGGGAAATTGGATGAGCTGAGGGCGGCGCTTGAGCTAGCAACAGAAGATGAATTGCAAGATTTAACAGCAATTCTGTTTAGTCGTAAGTTTAATCCCCTAGATTATGTTCATACACCAGAACCTATCGATGTCCAAAGTCAAGACCGCAAAGCTTGGCTAGACGCCTTAGAAAGTCGCTTTCGGTTTTTGGCGGCAGATGGGATAACGGTATTACGGGGACGCACAAACCAGGTCAGTTACCGACAAGCGCTAATTCAAGTATGTAAATATTTGAAAATTCCCTATTCTAATCAACTGTCAACCGTTGATTTAGAAGCAGAGGTATTTTTAAATCTGTTAGGGCAAGTGTGGAAAAAATTACCCGAACAGGAAAAGCAAAAATTGACAGCGCGGGTACAGCATCATCTGGTGAAATCAGAACTGAAACAACCACTACCACTTCTATTGCAGCGTGACCCCTTGGGGTTACTTTTCAAAGGCGGTAGTGCGTTGGCTGTGACTTCTATCCTTCAGCCATTCGTTCTTAAACAAATCGCCCAGCAATTTGCCATACACTTTGCTACCTATCAAGTAGCCAAGGAAGCGGCAATTACAGGCTCACAAGCAGCGACAATACAGTTTAAAAACTATGTCGCAATACAAATGGCAAAGCGGGGGATGACTGCAAGTGCAGCTCGTTATGGAGCAGTCCGTAGTATGTTTGCCTTCGTGGGGCCAGTGATGTGGGGTTGGTTTTTTGCTGATTTAGGGTGGAGAGCGATCGCCACTAATTATGGTAGAATTATCCCCACCATTTTTGCTTTAGCGCAAATTCGTCTGACTCGTTCGGAATGTTGGGAGCCAGCTTGAAGTTAGCTTTTTACCATCCCCACCCTGATTTACAAACACCTTGGAATTGTCTGCAATTTGGATTGCTGATTTTTCCCTTGAGTCCGTTTTTGGGGGCTGTCAGTATAATTCTTGCAGCCTTTATTACTTGGCTGCGAAGAAACCGCACAATTATCAGCCTCCCCCTCAATTGGGGTTTTGCTCTTTGGAGTGTCTTACTATTCGTTTCTGCCGCGTTTGCCTATGAAAAAACAGAGGCTTTCGTCGGCTTATTTAATTTATTACCGTTTTTCTTAGTTTTTATTGGCTTAAGTGCTTTAATTCAAACAACCACCCAATTACGCCATATAGCTTGGATTTTAGTTATAGGTTCGATGCCATTAGTGATTATGGGCTTCGGGCAGATGTTTTTCGGTTGGAATTTGAAATTACAGTTTTTGTGGATTGTGTTAGATTGGGCGATCGCACCTGGAGGAGACCCACCAGGACGCATGGCTGCAATCTTCATGCACGCTAACACCTTTGCAGGCTATCTAGGGATTGTCTTTACCCTGGGTTTAGGCTTGTGGCTGGAACAATTGCGATTAGGGATTAGGTATTGGGGACTAGGTATTGGCAATTGGGTATTAGGGATATGGCAGAGATTTTCCCAGTTTCTATTCCCCAGTCAACAGTCCCCAATCACCAGTCACCAGTCCCTAGTCCCCATCCTCTTTTTAACCGTCGCGGTAATTACCAATTTTATCGCTTTGATTTTAACTAATTCGCGCAATGGGTGGGCGATCGCCATAATTGCCTGTTTGGCTTATGCACTTTACCAAGGTTGGCGTCTGCTTGTGGGTAGTGTCGTTGGTGTCGTGGCTAGCATCCTTTTAGCAGCTTTCGCACCCTCATCAATAGCTCAATTTTTTCGTCAAGTTGTTCCTGCTTTCTTTTGGGCACGCTTAAATGATGAGATGTATCCAGATAGACCAGTCGCCTTAATGCGGAAAACTCAATGGGAGTTTGCCTGGTCTTTGACTCAGCAACATCCTTGGACAGGTTGGGGCTTACGTAATTTTACAGCACTTTATAAAGCACAAATGCAAATTGACTTGGGTCATCCCCACAACTTGTTTTTGATGCTATCTGCTGAAACTGGTTTACCGAGTACTTTGTTATTCTTTAGCTTTCTTGGTTGGGTGTTATTTGCCAGTATCCAACTTTTACGCAAATCAAACTATATACCGTCAGAAGATAGATTAATATTTTTTAGCTATCTTGTAGTCTTTATCAATTGGCTACTATTCAATACAGTAGATGTAACTCTATTCGATTTCCGTTTAAACACACTTTCGTGGGTACTTTTGTCTGCTATTTGTGGAGTAGTTCATCACTATAAACGATACGAAAAGTTAAGAGTAGATCAAAATTAACTTGACAGTAATTTTGACTATTAACGGCAATGATATAACCTCAATCAGTTTCAGTGGTTACACTGGAGCCTATCAATAGTTCCAGTTAATAATATGACTATATTCACATTTGTGACTGTGAGTGTGGCTAATTGCAAATTAGCTACTGTTGCTGATAGTTGGGAAGGTGTAGGGACAACCCTTTTGGGTTTTCCTGCATGACGGGCATCTAAATATAGATGCCCTTTTATATTTTTTAGAACTTACCCATAGGAAACGAAAGATTATACAAGTTTAAAACAAGAATGCAACAGATATCTTGTAGGGGCGTACAGCTATACATTAGTGTCAACTTAAGTCAAAAAGCTTATTTCACAGTCGTTTCACCCCACCCCCAGCCCCTCCCCTTACTAAGGGGAGGGGAGGTTTTGCGCCAGCAAAGCCGGGGTGGGGTGACGCGAAGCATAATAGTAAGTTAGTAAATTCAAAATCTCGTTTTTACAAGGGTTTCACGTTAAGTTGACACCAATGACAGCTGTACGCCCCTACTCTACATCAACTAACAGTTTAGTTTAATTATTTTGATTTTTAAAATTTTGCAAAGTGTGACAAATTTAGTCAATTATAGTATCAGTACATGATACTATTGAAATGGAACTTCACAGTAAGCACCAAAAAACTCTTGATGCCATTTTTCAAGACCCTATTAGATCCAATATCTCTTGGAATGATATTGAGTCTATGCTCATTGCGCTCGGTGCTGAGGTATCAGAAGGAAGAGGATCAAGAGTCAGATTTGCCCTTAATGATATCAGAGCTACATTTCACAGACCGCATCCCGAAAAAGAAACTGATAAAGGGGCTGTTAAGTCTATGCGTCGTTTCTTATTAGAAGCGGGTATTAAAGCAGCAAAGACAAATGATGAAATATAAAGGATACGAAGCAGTTGTAGAATTTGATGCTGAGGCAGAAATCTTTCATGGAGAAGTAATCAATATTCGGGATGTGATTACTTTTCAAGGTACTAGCGTAAGTGAGCTAAAGCAAGCTTTTTATGATTCAGTGGATGATTATTTAGATTTCTGCAAAGAACGGGGTGAAGAGCCTGATAAACCATTCTCAGGTAAGTTTATGGTCAGAATCAACCCCGAATTACACAAAAAAATTGTAATTAAAGCAAAGAAAGAGGGACAAAGCCTTAACTCACTAGTTGAAAAAATCTTGTACCTGTACGCTAACTAAGTAATTTATCCAATTTTGTTTTTTTTGATTAGGTGTGATAGCTCTTCTAACTGATGTATCAATCATAGAAAACCCCACTGCCGGAGTTTGTAAGTGGGGTTTTTGGTAGTAGTGCATTTATCATAACTATGGATCACTACCGAAGTGTAACCACTATGTAAAATGAATGTGTCGCTAATTCATCCTAAGACACTTAACTAGCCAATCTGTATGTTTACAACAGCTGAGTTTCTTCAATACACCCAATGGTCGGGTATTGCTACGCTGGTATTTGCTGCCTTAGCAGTTCTGGCTTTTATTTTCAAATGGGGCATCCGCTTTCGGCTGGTAGGCACGACTGGCTTTATGCTGGTGCTGACAGGTGGGTTATTTGCACTCTCATTGGTTCCTTTAAGCCGCACTGTAATTCCAGGAGCAGTGAAATACACTCTAGTTTATGACAATGGAGCAACACAAGCAGTAATTGCTACATCACCCCAGATTTCACCCACACAATTAGAGGCAACTCTGCGTCAAGCAGCTAGTAATCTATATTCTTATGGTCGCTTAGGTTCACGGGGAGATAACTATCTCACGATTCGTGCCCGTACTCTTATACATCCAGAACCAGGTGTTTCAGTACCACTTTACTTGGGTCAAATCAAGCGAACACTGGCTACGCGTGAAGATCCACAAATGTCAGTTGAGATTTACCCAGAAAGATTTGCTCAGTTGCCAAAACCCACTGCTTAATAACAGAAAGTTAGGAGTTAGGAGTTGGGAATTGGTAATTGGGAATTGGTAATTGGTAATTGGATTCTACTATTAGTCATCACATCTCACCCATCACCCATTACCCATTACCCATTACCCATCCCCCCTAATCCCTTGTTGCATGTATCACTTTGCGATCGCATATCCTTGCTTGCTGGAGTCACTAGGTTTTCTTTCTAGGAAGCTTTTTAAGAACTTATACCACTTTATCTATAAGTATATTCCTATAGAGTAGAAATCATTCATCTGTTATCAGGATGACATTGTTTTTTTTGTATATCACAATACAATATTTAGGATTTTTAGATTAAGATAATATTTACTAATTTTACTTAACGGAAAAAACTCAATTAAATCAGCGTGTTGGTAATAGTGATGCATAGTACTCAGTAGTCAGTTGTTTTTAAGCTAACCAGTCACAACTGACTCATTACCAACTCACAAATATTTTTACTGAGTAGCTAAGAGTGGTATCGTTAGTGGGATATACGGTTATTCAATACTTTGATAGTTCGCAATTTGAGGCTAATGGGCATTACTTAAAGTTCAGCTACACCTTCAAAGCACTTTGCGCTTTATTGGGCATTGGGAATTGGAAACAGAAACTCATTTGATTAAGTAAATTTCTTCCTAATTGCCAGTCCCTGGTACCCAGTACTCAGTTTCCAAGATGAGCGGTAGTAGCAACTTACTCACGTGATCACCATCACCAAGCAAGATGAAAACAATAATACTCAGCGCCAAGTAAAATTTAATTAAGAAATATCAAGGTTTTGGCAAACTAGTTTATATGCATAATCAATTAATCTCTACTCAAACTTTGTCTACTCAAACCTCTAGTTCTTTATTTACCCTTGCGGTTGCGCCGGCAAAAGTCATCCGTGGTTGTGGTGTGTTGCAGGAGGCAGCAGCAGAAATTGCTCGTTTGGGAAGTCGTCCTTTAATTGTGGCAGGACGCACTCTTGCCAGTGTCCAAAAAAATTTGCAACCAATTTTAGAAACACAACAGTTGCAAATTGCCCAAGCTGATTATGGTGCGGATTGCTGTGAAGCAACTCTAAAATCTTTAAAGAAAGCAGCCAAGGAACATAAAGCCGATGTAATTATCGGTATTGGTGGCGGCAAAGCAATGGATACAGCTAAATTAGTCGCTCATCAATTAGAGTTGCCAGTGGTGACAATTCCCACCTCAGCAGCTACCTGTGCGGCTTGGAGTGCCCTTTCCAATGTATATTCCCCAGAGGGGGCATTTCTCTATGATGTGGCGCTGTCTCGCTGTCCAGATTTATTGATCCTCGATTACGACTTAATTCAAACTGCACCACAACATACATTAGTAGCTGGTATTGGTGATGCGATCGCTAAATGGTACGAAGCTTCAGTTAGCAGTGGGCATTTACAACAAACCCTGATTATTTCCGCAGTCCAACAAGCGCGAGTTTTGCGAGATATTTTATTGCAAAAGTCAACCGCTGCCCTCGAACAACCAGGGAGTGAGGTTTGGCAAGAAGTCGTAGATGCCACCGTTCTATTAGCTGGGGTAATTGGGGGATTAGGTGGGGCACAGTGTCGCACTGTTGCAGCCCATGCTGTACACAACGGTTTAACCCACATTTCTGGGCACGCTAGTATCCACGGTGAAAAAGTCGCCTACGGTATTTTGGTGCAACTGCGTTTAGAAGAAATGATCCCAGGCAATCAACTAGCAGCAACTGCACGGCAGCAGTTATTGAAGTTTTATGCAGAGATTGGATTGCCACAAAAATTAGCTGATTTGGGATTGGGCAACATCACATTAACCGAGTTGCAAAAAGCCGCTGAAATTGCCTTAAATCCCAATTCTGACATTCATCGCCTACCATTTAAAGTCGCACTAGAGCAATTAATGGCAGCGATGGTTTCTACTACAGCACCCACAGATAGTAGAGACACCACAAGTCGAGTGTTGACAAGGGGAATAAGTGACGAGGTTGAGGAATGAGTTTGGATTGGATTGTCCCAGCAGAACGTATACAAAAATTGCCACCTTATGTATTTGCCCGTCTGGACGAACTTAAGGCTAAGGCACGGGAACAAGGACTAGATTTAATTGACTTGGGCATGGGAAACCCCGATGGTGCGACACCACAACCGGTGGTAGAAGCTGCGATCGCAGCTTTGCAAAATCCTGCCAATCACGGTTATCCCCCATTTGAAGGTACCGCAAGTTTCCGCCGTGCCATCACTAACTGGTATCGTCGCCGTTATGATGTTGTACTCGATCCCGATAGCGAAGCCTTACCGCTACTCGGTTCCAAAGAAGGATTAGCTCATTTGGCGATCGCTTATATTAACCCAGGTGATCTAGTATTGGTTCCTTCTCCCGCTTACCCCGCCCATTTTCGCGGCCCGGTAATTGCTGGGGGCCAAGTCCACAGCTTGATTCTCAAGAGCGAAAATGACTGGTTAATTGATTTAGCTGCCATTCCTGACGAAGTTGCCGAAAAAGCCAAAATTCTCTATTTCAACTATCCCAGCAATCCCACCGCTGCCACCGCCCCCCGCGAATTCTTTGAAGAAATCGTTGCCTTCGCCCGTAAATATGAAATCCTGCTGGTGCATGACTTGTGTTATGCCGAGTTAGCTTTTGATGGTTATCAACCAACAAGCTTGTTAGAAATTCCCGGTGCGAAAGAAATCGGTGTGGAATTTCACACCCTATCTAAAACCTATAATATGGCTGGTTGGCGTGTAGGTTTTGTGGTGGGTAATCGCCATGTAATTCAAGGTTTACGGACATTAAAAACCAACTTGGATTATGGGATTTTTGCCGCCTTGCAAACAGCAGCAGAAACAGCTTTGCAACTGCCAGATATCTATTTACATGAGGTGCAACAACGCTATCGTACCCGCCGTGATTTCCTGATTCAAGGCTTGGGACAATTGGGTTGGGATATTCCCAAAACCAAAGCCACAATGTATCTTTGGGTGAAATGTCCTGTTGGCATGGGTTCAACAGATTTTGCCCTTGATGTCTTGCAGCAAACAGGTGTTGTTGTCACTCCAGGTAATGCCTTTGGCGTTGCGGGAGAAGGATATGTCAGAATCAGTTTGATTGCTGACTGCGATCGCTTGGGTGAAGCTTTGCATCGCTTTAAGCAAGCTGGTATCCGCTATCAGCCTGAAGCGCTTGTCTCTGCTTCAGAATAGAACACGCAACTAGCAGACTAAATAAAATAAAGGGCGTTGCATAAATGCGAATTGGTATTAAGATTTTTAGCCAAGGATAAATGTCGATTCTTCACGCCTTTGCGCGGCAGTCGCTTCAAGTCGGCAAAGCCGCCCAACGCGCTGCCTTGTCTTTGCGCGAAACGAAATTCATACCATAATTCTGCAACGCCAAATAAAGGTTAAGTTCGTAGGGTGTGTTATCGCCAAGTGCCACCCCATCGCTAGTTTGTAGGTGCGTTAGGACGAAAGTCCATAACGCACCCTACCATATTAAAGCTAAAAAATTTATAACAATGCGCGTAAGTCCTGAGCTTATTTCTCCTCGTTGCCAGACTTTTGCTCTTCATTTGGACGTTCGGTAGCAGGAGGATAATCTACAAATTCCAGAGTTCTAGTTGTATTTGTAGTAGCGCCTTCTAACAGAATATCTTC
The DNA here is from genome assembly GCF_002368335.1 of Nostoc sp. NIES-4103. GTDB lineage: Bacteria > Cyanobacteriota > Cyanobacteriia > Cyanobacteriales > Nostocaceae > Amazonocrinis. The sequence continues at coordinate 5,430,739 of NZ_AP018288.1, forward strand.
AGGATTTACTGATTTATCAGCAGCTTCATCCATGCGCCCTTCTGCATTAGTATTAGGTTTGTCTGAAGTGCCTTTATGACTAGCATGACCACCTGGCATAACTATTTCCTTAAATATTGATAAACTACACACATCCTCAGCCTAAACTCGTTAGTTGTTAGGGATACACTATCAAAAGGCTTAAATCCAAATTGGCTCGACTATGACCAAGAAAGATTTACTTCGCAATCAAATTTTTACGGTAGAAAATATTCTTTCACCTACGGAATGTGCTGAGTATATTGCTTTAACCGAAAACCTTGGCTATATAGATGCTCCCATTACTACCAGTCGAGGTTTTGAAATACGCCCCGATATTCGCAATAATCAGCGCGTTATCCTTGATGATCAAGAGCGTGCTTTGCAGCTATGGCAACGTGTATCAAGTTATATCCCAACCAGTATTGGAAGCTGGCGGGCTGTTGGGTTGAATGAGCGTTTTCGTTTCTATCGCTATGACCCAGGTCAGCGATTTGCACCTCACCATGATGGTTCTTATACACGACCCAATGGTGAACAAAGTTTATTGACTTTCATGATTTATCTCAATGAAGGCTTTCAAGGTGGCAAAACCCGCTTTTTTCTTCCCGAATACTACGGTGATTTATCGAATTTTTCTGTGCTGCCAGTAACAGGTATGGCTTTGTGTTTTGTCCACGAGTTAGCACATGAGGGCGCTGCTGTGATTCAGGGACGGAAGTATGTCTTGCGATCAGATGTAATGTACAGTAGATACTTTTGAAAGTACAGAAAAATCCCAAGGATATATGTAACACTTTATAGAGCCTGGACTTCCATCGTTTAAGTATAGAGTAGGATGGTAAGAGTAAAGCTGTGAAGCTAGGATATATTTTTAACCACATTGTTGCTTAATCTGTAACACTATTGTGATTAATCAAAACTCCGAAAATATCCTGAACCCACAAGTAGAACAAGCATCAGATCAAGGCTATAAATTTAGCTGGTTTGATTGGTTTTGCCTCTGGTATCCTCCAGGCTGGCTAATTCTATTTAATCGCCACTGGCAACATTATCACAGCGATCCCGATGGGTGGAATTGGCTAGAATATATTTTATTCTTGATTCCTGGCGGATTTTATTTAGCATTGCTAAGTCGATGGTTGCGACTGGGTTGTCGTTTACCACGTATAGAAGTTGATGAATTTAATCCTAAATATCAACAAGCTTTTCGTACAGAAGTTTTAGCTTTTATTGTTAAATATTATTTTCAAGGAGAATTGCAAGTAATTGATAATTTGCCACAAACAGGGTCGATGATTGTGGCTATGAATCATGCAGGAATGTGTTTTCCTTGGGACTTTATCAGTTTGAGTTATTTATTAGGTGAAACTCAAGGGTGGGTGGTACAACCCTTAGCCAATCCAGCATTATTTGAGCATCCTTGGATAGTTTGGTGGCTACCGTCCAAATGGTCACAGGTTTTAGGCGGTGTGCCAGCAAAATTAGCTGATTTTGAAGCAGCACTGACCCAAGGTAAAATTCTTTTATATGCACCAGAAGGTGTACGCGGCCCTGCAAAAGGTTGGAGTCAACGCTATCAGCTGCAAAAGTTTGATGTCAGCTTTATTCAGTTGAGCGATCGCTATCAAATTCCTGTTCTCCCAGTTCTCTGCATCGGTAGCGAATCTTTACATCCTTGGACTGTTAATTTTAAAAAACTGCAACGACTATTCAAATTACCATTCTTACCTTTATCGCCGTTGATGATTGCCTTAATTATATTTCCCTCAATGGGAGTTTGGGCAATGAAAACTCGCTTGCGTTACTTCATCCAACCATTAGAAAAGGATATTTATCCAACTAAAAATCGTACAGCAGCTTATCAACAAGCACAAAAAATGCGAGATAAACTGCAAATTCAGATTAATCAATTGTTAGGGAAGTCTAAGAAATAAATTATCTAATCTTGTGGGGTGGACATCTTGTCCGCCCCAAGCCTTGGGCGGGCGAGACACCCACCCCACAAGAAGAATTGTATGTTTTTTTATTTGGAAGTCCCTAAAAAGGAAGCAGGAAGATAAGAGGATGAGCAGATTTTAACTCCTAACTCCTCACTCCTAATTTCCTCAAGCAATCACAGGTGTCACTGTCACTATTTTCTCAACTTCATCCACCGTTATCTTTGCTAGACCAAACTGCTCAATTACTGCTGCATTTGTCGTCAAATGCGTACTCACCTCAGCCACCCTATACTGACTTTTCTGTGATGCTAAAGTAGCTGGCAATAACAACTGATCTGCTAGGTGTTCATCCACTGGTGCGCCAGTTTGATGAAACTTCAAGAGTTGTTCGCAGGCAATTTCTGCCACTTTTTCTGATGACAATCGCAAACGCCCAAACCCACCAAAACCAGTTAAACTATTCTCATATTCCGCAGTCAAAAAAATACCTGCTCCCGGTGCTACACCCTTTTCTCGTAAAGCTTGTACAGATGCTTTTAATCCTGCTTCCCTTAACAAATTCTCAGCACGATTTGCCATGCGTTGGGGAATATGGGCAGGAAGTTCTGTAGCTACGGCTAACCCCCGCACCTGCTTTAAATCTCCGCGTTCTAGCAAGCTAATACTGCTGAGTTTAGTACCACCACTCACCTGCATCTTTACCTCTCCCCCGCCTTGGGGATACCACCCCCAAGCACCTAACTTCACTTCTGCCTCTACCCCCATTCGCCGTAGCATCGATAGATAGACTTGATCAATGTAGGTCATTGTCGGGCTAAAAATAACATGAGTTCCACCCCGTAGCGTGACCTGAGAATCTCCTGGTGCAAGGGCTAAAGGCAAAAGAATTGTTTGTAACACCAGCGCAATTGCACCGGCGGAACCACCTTGTTGCACTTCCCTAACATCAAAGGTATAGATTCCTGGTTGTACAGCAGTACCAGGAATGAATTCCAGCATCATTGAACCCAAAGCATCACCATGCAGTTGGGCATTACAAATTCTCGCCGCAGCGCGAACTGCTGTTAAGTGTTGTGCTGCTAATCCTGGCTTTTTGCGTCCAGCGCGAATGCCTGCAATATGTATCGGTTCGCCAGTGATGGCGGCTAAACTTAAAGAACTGCGGAGAACTTGTCCCCCTCCCTCTCCGTAAGAACCGTCGATTTCGATCATGAGCGATTTTACATGGTGGGGCCACTTGCGTGTGGGGTTTCCCCATTGAACAAAGTGGCGTGATTTTGGGTTTTCCCTACGGCTGTTGAAATCAAAGTACAGATTTGAAATCCCTGGTAAATGGATTTCCTTTTATTGCTAATTTTTAGTTTTTAATTTTTAATTGGATTACCTGACTTTTACCAGGATTCATCAATCCGTAGGGATGACTATTTCTTTAAATTTTAACTGCTCAAGGTCGATTTCTTTTCTGCTGCTGTGTTTAATTAGTTGCAGAAGTTCTGCAAACTGGGAAAGGGCTAGGAACAAATGTCACTGGGAAGACTGGCATTTTTCCCACCAAGGTGACTACTATTTTCGTAACCAAGCTGGGTACGAGTGTCACCTGTTACCGTAATTCACAACAAAATCGGTAGGTTAAAGCGTTGGAAAGCAGCTTGCAAAGTGCTAGCTGTATCATCGATACGCCTATAAGCTCTTGTGCAAGATGAACCTCAACTTTCCATCTGTTATCAAAGTAGATTCCGTGTTAGCTGCTCTTGGCTTTTCGCTTTTGAGCAATTTCAGTGTCAGGACTGGTACTGTTAACTGGCTCCTCAGTCCCCAACAATTGATGTATTTCACTTAAGGAACTAGGTTGAGCTACAGGTTCCTCCGATGACTCGCTCACATACTCAATTAGGTCTTCTACTTGACAATTCAAGGCTTTACAAAACCTAACGATTCTTTCAATATGGTCTGTCCCAGTCCTGCCGCTTTCCCAGTTTTGGATAGTGCTTTCAGTCACGCCCACAAGACGCGACAATTCCAGCTGGGTTAGCCCTGCTTTCTCACGAAGCAAAGCGATCCTTGGTTTTGGCTTATGTTTCACAGCTACAGCACTTTTATCTTAATCTTATAGTCGTAGATCCTAGCACCAAAAAAAACCAGGGCCCAGAAAATAACTAAAAAACTTTTGCCCAGCTTTTTCATTTTACTTAGTACTGAGTGGTGAGGGGCCACTGCATCCTCTAAGGGGTTCTCAAAGCCCGCGTTGAAGCAAGCAAGTAGCTCCCCCTTGCATGTAAAATCCCACCCCTTTTAGGGGCAGGGCTGTTTCATCCGTTCAGATAGCGATTTTGTCAAGAGTATCAGCTAGAAATTTTAGGGAGTAGGCAATCGAAAAATTACTATTTCAATGAGTAAATTTAAGTGCGTACACCGAAGGGGTTGCCGAAGGCATCGCCTGGTTCATCAGAAAATCAAGTTGTTGAACTACCTGATTTTTTTGATTGATACGCTTGTAAATTATGGACTTTTAGGGAATGAAACAGCCCTGCTTTTAGGGGTGGGATGAGCTTAACCAAGTCTTCTGGGTTGATGATTGCAACAAAGCGATCGCATCCTGTTTCAGGAGATAACAAGTTTCAAAACACAAGATTAAACTATTCCTGGGCCTCTACCACGCTTATCACCTTGCTCTGTCAATTCACCTTGCTTATCTTCATTGGCTTCTACGAGTTCCTCGATCCGGTTTTCAGTATCCTCTGACGCTTCTTGTCGCGCATCACCTGGAACTTCATAGTACATTTCTGGTTCAACTGCGTAGTTGTTCAACAAACCTTCTTTGTCTACCGTGTAGCCATCTGTGGTGTGTATACTTTCTGCGTCTGTTTGGTCATCAGTACGGGCACTAGCCTCTCTTTGTTCTGTAGGCAGTGTTTTATACAAATCTCCTTCTCTTTCTTTGCGAGCAGCAGTTTCAGCTGGTACAATTCCTCTATCATATGTATCCACTTCAGCTCGCTCGGATGAGTCTACACCTTTTTTAAATTCTTGATTAGCCATAAATAATGTCCTCGTTAAACAATCGTTGATAACTTTAAGAATTAGATTAGGCTGTTTTTATTGAAGGTGAAACTATCTTGAGAAGTGATTTGAAGACAAAAACTCACTATTTATTTCTGCCTTTTGGTGTAATTTTTAGCTACTTTTGGCAATGCACAATCTGGTATTAATTATCTACAGATATTAATATAATCATGATTTTGATTTATATAGCAATAATCAGCTAAAGTACATCTAATACAATCTTATGCAGAAGCAAGCTATGCATATTGTCTTTGAAAGGAAAATATCGTTGACCGATGACCAATAACAGTCATCAGTGAATAAAATTCCATATGCAACTTAGATGCAGAACAAATTATGTAATTTGTATAATTAAAAATTACAGATCCCCAATTTATTTGATAAGTCGGGGATCTTGCTTCTCTGATGAGAATATATGTGTTTTGACTTGTAAAAGGGACTGGGCAACTCGGAAACTCCACAACCATAGGAATGAGCCACTGTCTTGCAGAGGTTTCCTGGTTGAGTACAACTGGTGTTGGGGATTAGGAACTGGATATTGGGTTTAAACCAGAAAAATTATGGAATTTACTTTCAACCCATCTGAAATTTGGGAAAAATTTATCAGTAACCGCTACCAAGTCCCTTTTATGCTTAGTCGCCTAGAATTTGTTGTTTGAGTGATTGAATTTCCTTTGCCAATTCTTGGCGAGTTGAATATTTGATCAGATAACGGAAAACAAACCAGGTTGCATAAATAATTCCAATCAACTCAAAAATCGGCTCTAACAATGGAATATCATTGATTGCATCGAGTATTGTCAGCACTATTTTGCCTGTAACTATTGCCGCCAAAATTAGAACGACATTAGTCAAAGCCTGCTTATAATTATCAAAAAAGTTACCTATGTATTCAGGTAGTTGCTCTAAAAATTCAGAAGTTTTTCTGGCAACTCGCTGCCATTGAGCTTCGGTTTCAGTAGCTGGCGGTAACTTGGGCAAATTTTGATTTGCTGGGCTGTCTAGTAATAACACACCCTCTGGTGAGGTGGTATTCGGGGATTCTAGTTGCTGTTGTTCGGTTTCCATAGTTTTGTAATTTGGCAATTACAGCCTTTTGTTAATTGAACTTACATCAATAAACATACTTATGATAAATATAATACAATAGAGTGTAATTCAAAAGAATAGTAGTTTACAAAGCTACTGATGCAAGAAGGCTTTCTCAACTTGAGTAAAGTGGCTTTGGAGGGTCAGCAAATCCCAACTAAGTTTTGATATTGTTAGGTTTTATTCTTCCAATTTCACTCGTCTTCAACCGAGAAATCCGTCTACAGCTTTAATTAGGCAAGCTAAACCAGTTTTATTTTATAGCCTTAATTGATCTATATTGAAATATGATATTGATTAAAGTTTTAGATTTTAGATTTAAGGATTTAATATTAAATCCCAAATCTAAAATCTAAAATTATCTAGAAATTATCTAGTCAGAGATATTGTGGTTCAACCTTTTTATTGTTGAGGTTGAGCAACTGTTGCTTTAACTTCTACATTTTTCACACCTTTAATTTCCTTAGCTAAAGGTTCAATTTTAGCCAATTGTTGCTGATTAGTTACAGTTCCTCCTACTGTAACAGTTCCATTTTCTGTTGCTTGAACTGTTAATGCACCATTGGGTATGTTAGCTTCCAATTTAGATCTAACTTCGCTTGCTAAATCGCCTGTAGCTCTGTTTGTCTCGTTACCTGCAATTTTATTCCGTTCTTCACGGGCGCGAATATCCTGATTTAATTGTCTTCTGCGGACTTCACTTTGAGCATCTTGTTGAGCGGCTTCTGTTGCTTGTACATCTGGTGCTTGTGCAGCTTCATTAGGATTATTAGGCGCAGACTCACTTGTTTTAGAAGGGTTTTGACAAGCTACAGCACCAAAAACTAAAAGAAAACTAATTAAGAAAGGAGTTAGCTTTTGCATATTTTTAATTATTGATAACACAGTGAATGTTTGAGAATTTGTGGTGTTGCATATTTTCGGGATGAATATGTCATCTGGCGTTTTATTTTGCTTAGGCAAAATGTCTAACACTACAAAGTTATCCCTAAATTTTGCAACTTTAGATTGGTAGATGTTTGAGGCTTTGGCAAAGAGCAAGTTTTGGTGTGCTTGCTCTTCGCACAGATGCGTATTATTTCAAACTAACTGGCGTTAGATTTTTGCATCTCGGTGGTCAATAATCACGACTGAGGGGTCATCACGATCGCTTGTTGCAGAGTAAGATGGGGAGGAGCGATCGCTAACTCGGTCAAAATTATGGTGATGCTCTCTATTTAGATCGGGAGCGTCATAGATGCCATATTCTTCAATACCTCGCCGTCTGAGAATTGCTTCGGCATGGTTGATTTCGGTTTCTGTACCATCTACTATGACTATGTAGTCGCCTTTATTAAAGCGATCGTTATACACTCGCGCCCGGTCTTCGGGAATGCCTAAACCAACGAGTGCGCCAACAATACCCCCAGCTGCTGCACCAATAGCACCACCAGCTATAGTCGTAGCTATAGTCGTTGCTACCGCACCACCCGCAATTATCGGCCCTACTCCTGGAATTGCTAAAGCACCAAGACCAACTAACAAGCCTCCTAAACCGCCTAGTGCGCCACCTGTAGCAGCTCCAGCTTTTGCTCCTTCATCTGCTTTATTGCCTACACCGGTGTTATGATGACTGTTTGTATCTTTGCCTAGAAGCGAAACTCTGGTCATGGGAAAACCAGCATCTCTAAGTTCAGTCAGTGCTGCTTCTGCATCCCGGCGATGAGAAAATACACCAATTGCCCGTCTGTTTCTTTGCAAACCTACATTGGTATTGGTAGTATCTATGGTACTGGTGCGATCGCCTGGGCCATAAATTTCCCAATGTTGAATTCCATGGCGACTCAAAATCGCCGCAGCGCGTTGGATATCAACATCTGTACCACTGACGCTAACAATGTAGTCGCCTTGATTAATCCGCTCATTATAAAAGTGAGTGCGGGGATCTGGTAGCCCTATTCTCATAGGATCAAAGCGATTGCTAACATTAATACCTACCAAAGATTCACGATGTAAAGGCTCTCTATGAATTAAAGAAATTTGGCTCAAAGGAAAGCCTGCATTTCGCAAGTCTTTAATTGCTGCTTCTGCATCTTCCAGGTGAGAAAAATAACCTATAGCATGTTTGTTATGAGTAACATCTCGATGGACAACATCAGCAGTTGCATAGTCAGTTGTGGGATGGTCATAAACCCCAAACTCTTCAACACGGTGTCTATGAAAAATTGCTTCCGCTGTAGCAATTTCTGCATCTGTACCATCTACAATTACTAAATAGTGGCCTCGTTCTACTCTTTCGTTATAAACTCTAGCTCGCTCTTCAGGTATTCCTAAACCAATTAATGCTCCAATTAAACTACCAGCTGCTGCACCAATACCAGCACCAGCAAGAGTTGTAGCGAGGGTAGTTGCTGTTGCTCCTGCAAGCATAATTGGCCCTATACCTGGAATTGCTAGGGTGCCAAGACCAACTAATAAGCCAGTCAAACCACCTAAAACGCCGCCAGTAACTGCTCCTGTTGCTGCACCTTCATCAGACTTATCACCGACTCGTTCTTGCACTGGAGTACCGGCAATATCATCTCTGCGGTCTGCATCCTTAGCAATGACAGAAACTCTGTCCATTGAAAAGCCAGAATTTTTTAATTCATGCAGTGCTTGTTCAACGTCTGTGCGATTAGAAAATACACCTATAGCACGTCTTCGTACACTCATTACCATATAACTCCTCCTACAATAACATAATCTTTTAAGCGCGTTATTACTATTGATGGCACTACATTTAATTAACACTAATTTTTCTAAAAAAAACATCAATCCCTTGGGAGAAGTTTTATCTCTATCATTAGATATAGGTGAAGATATTAGCTGTCTAAATTAGGTTTTAATCAATATATTAAATATTTTATAAACTATCAAAATTATATCCATAAATGTACTTTTTTATATCTTTTTTTGAATAAATAACTAATAATAAATATATATATTAGCTAATATTTGCACCTTTAAGATTGAGAATAAAACTCTTGAATATTTATCTTTAGAGAGCTTGACTATTAGCTTAACTATTAGCTTAAACATAACTTACACAAAAGTAACGTATTTTGCTTATTGTGAGTGTAGCAAAGCAATCCTAGTCTTGAGGAAATTGCTTTGCTACACTCTATTCCACTCATGATGACCAATCATTCCTGCGTAAGTTTTATTAATGTGACGTGAGTTCGATGAACCTCTCCCCAACCCCTATCCGACGCAAAGAGGTGGCTCTAACATTCTTGATAAAGAACGAAAAATTAAGTTTTTTAAGCCTCTCTCCTTTCAGGGCAGAGGTTTGGAGAGGGGTCTTTTAAATCTGTCGAACTCACGTTAACGTGAGTTCGATAAGCGCTGTTTTGACCTCTCCCCCAACCCCTCTCCTACGAGGAGAGGGGAGTATAACCGTGATTTTTTTGTCTCTCCTCCCTCGCCTAAAAGGAGAGGTTGATCTAACTCAAGTTAGTTCCTATTAAAAATAAATTTCTAGGTGGTTTTTGCAACTGGTGCAAAATTTAAGTATAAAAAGATTGATTAGGCAATAGAATGAGCTACCACATGAACTTCTGTGCAACTACGGAAAGTTCATAAAATAAACTGCATAGACAATTTTTATCTTTATTCTGTTTTTTGGATAATGGTAATTTTTATTTTAAAATTACAAAAAATTATCATTTTTATTTTAATTAATATTATTTATTTTACCAAGATTACACCTTAAGTAGCATATGAGCTACCTAATTAGTAAGGGTAGAATATTACTTATATTATATAGAGTTATGACTAAAGAGGGTGTAAAACAAGATAATTATATATTTAGACTGAGAGATAAGACATTTCCTACAGAAATGGTTATTTCATGCATTAATCGACAGGAAGAAAATACTATGTTTCATAGTTTTGAACCTATGTTGGGATGGAGTTGCTTAACTTTTGTCATAGCACCCATCAACTCAGTGCAAAATGTTCTCAATCCAGAAGAAGGAACTCTTGTTTTTTCTGGTTCTAAATTTTTAGTGGCACTATTAGCTGGCACTTTGATGGCATTTGCTTTTCAATTTCTCTTGACTAACTTTTCAGTTGCTGTTGGAATCTCATCCTTGGGAAGAGACTCTGATGACTATGAGTCAGAAAGTTGGGGTCATAAAATTCGTGAAATTGAAGGAAAAGTTGGTACTTGGGCAATAATCACCGCAAGTATTGCGTTATTTAGTGCTTCTTTTTTAGCAGTAAAACTGACTGTAATTGAAAGTGCTATTCTAGGAGCAATTATTGGTGTAGTCATTTGGTCTACCTACTTTTCATTAGTAGTTTGGTTGGGTTCATCAGCAGCAGGTTCCTTAATTAGTTCTATCATTAGTACTGCTAGTTCAGGATGGCAAACCTTGATGGGTAGTGCAACTGATACCATCAGGACTAATGCTGTTAAAAGAGAGATTGTTTCTACTGCTGAGGAAGTAACAGCCGCAGTTCGCCGCGAGTTAACTTCAGGGTTTGACCCTGAAAGTATTGCCAATAAGTTACAAAATTCCTTAGCTTCTGTACAAATACCTCAGTTGAACTTAGACGAAATTCGCCGTCAATTTGATCAAATATTGAGCGATGTAGATTTACAAGCGATTGCTAACAGTAATCTACTACAAAATATCAATCGCCAGACATTCGTCGATTTAGTCAGTAATCGCACAAATTTATCAAAAGAAAATATCAATCAAATTGCCGATCAATTAGAAGCTGCTTGGAAACAAGCTTCATCTGGTAAAAATCCCACAGAACAAGTAATTAATTTACTAAAATCTGCCACTCCTGAAGAGTTGAATTCAGAAAATTTAGGTGAACGATTACAGCAATTGGTGGGAACCAGAACAAATGGTAATGGCAGTAATGGTGGTAGAAATGGTGTAATTAAGCAAGCCATGCAGTATGGTTTGGGTGCTGCTGTTCCAGCAGTGCTAGATAGAGTCAATCTCTCAGATATTGATGTGGGTAAAATTACCGCTCAACTACAAAAGTTGAAAGAAAACGTTCAAGACATAGATGTTGAAAAAATTACTCACGAATTACAAAATTTCACAGATAAAACTACTGAACAAATATCTCAAAGATTGCCAAAGCCAACATCTGATAATATCAAAACAGATGTAGAAGACTACATCCGAAATTCTTTCCCTTGGCATTTCAATCGGATTTCCCTTAAAGATGAATTCCAAGAAGTCATTTATGATCAAAATGCAGATCCTGCAACTATCAAGCAGGAATTACAAGACATTAATCAAGATGATTTTGTTAACTTACTGACACAGCGAGGTGATATTAGCGAAGTTAGGGTACAGGAAATTTCCCAACAAATGGAAAGCGTCCGTCAAGAAGTTTTAGAACTTGTGCAACAGGCCGAAGCACGAGAAAAAGGTAAAGACTTCCGTGTTCGCCTCGAAAATTATTTGCGTTCCACAGGGAAAGAAGAACTCAAACCAGAAGCAATTGAGCAAAACTTTACAAGATTGCTAGAAGATCCAGAAGCGAATTTGGCAGATTTGCAAGCTCGTTTCTCAGAAATTGACCGCGACACTTTTGTACAATTGCTTCAGCAACGTCAAGACTTTAATGCAGAAGAAGCTAATAATATTGTTAGTCAAATTGAACGCACCCGCGATAACGTCTTGAATCGTGCTGGAGAACTGCAAGAACAAGCAACCACCAAAGCTAATGAACTACAGCAAAGAGTTGAAGAATATCTACGCAATACTAATAAGGAAGAATTGAATCCTGAAGGTATCAAGCGTGATTTTAGAACTTTACTAGAAGACCCGCAAGTAGGAATTAGTTTGTTGCGATCGCGCCTTTCACAATTTAATCGTGATACATTTGTACAACTCCTCTCTCAGCGTCAAGATTTGAGCGAAGAACAAATAAATCAAGCCTTAGATGCTTTAGAATCTGTAAGAGATAGTATTCTACAAGCTCCGCAAGCAGTAGCACAGCGGGCAAAACAACAGTATGAACAAACCACAACAGCCTTAGCTGAATATCTCCGTAACACCAACCTAGAAGAACTCAACCCAGAAGGTATTAGACAAGATTTAGAAACATTACTGGCTAACCCGCAAGAAGGTGCTAGTGCATTGCGCGATCGCTTGTCGCAAGTTGATCGGGAAACTTTGGTCAAATTGCTCACCCAACGCCAAGACTTGAACGAAGAACAAGTTAATCAGATCATTGACCGGGTACAAGAAGCCATCAATAATATTATCAGAGCGCCGCGACGTTTAGCAAGCCGTACCGCTGAACAAGTTGCAGACTTTCAAGCGAATCTCGAAGACTACCTGCGTCATACCAACAAAGAAGAACTCAACCCAGAAGGTATTAAGCGCGATTTGCAATTGCTGTTGCAAGATCCACGCACAGGAATTGCAACTTTAGGCGATCGCGTTTCTCAGTTTGACCGTTCTACACTTGTGGCGCTGCTATCTCAAAGAAGCGACATCTCTGAAGAAGAAGCCAACCGCATAGTGGATCAAATTGAGTCTGTGCGTAACTCCATAGTTGAGCAATATCAACAGATTCAGCAAAGAGTACAATCTGTGATTGATGGAATTTTTGGTAGAATTCGCAACTATCTAAATTCCTTGGATCGTCCAGAACTGAAATACGAAAATCTCAAAGAAGACTTTGCCAAATTGTTTGACGATCCCCAAAGCGGATTTGAAGCATTACGCGATCGCCTCAGTCAATTTGATCGCGATACCTTAGTAGCCATCCTCAGCTCTCGTGAGGATATTTCCCAAGAAGATGCCAACCGTATTATCAACCAAATAGAAGCGGCACGTGATAGCGTTTTGCATAGAGCCGAACGCATCCAACAAGAAGTGCAAAAACGCCTCAAAGGTATCCAAGAGCAAGCTCAAAAGCAAGCTGAAGAAACTAAAAAAACTGTGGCCCGTGCTGCTTGGTGGCTATTTGGTACAGCTTTCGCATCCTTGTTAGCCAGTGCTATTGCTGGAGCGATCGCTGTTCAAGATATAGCCTGGCCTGGATAACTTCTCTTTGTTATTGAAGAATTTCTCATAGCAAATACAAGTGACATTCAATCGTTGAGACTGAATGTCACTTTGTTTTGACCGTACTAATACTTAAGATTTACTTCATAAATGGTCTGTTAGATTGTAGATTTTGGATTATTTTTTTGCGTTCGAGCAAGATTGGTATATCTGCTGACAAACCTTCATCTTAAATTCAAAAATAATTGATTTTTGTAAACTGTACTTACGTACGCTTCAATATATGTGATAAATATCACTTATGCTACAAATTGACATCACTGACTGTTTAGCCAGTTAACACTTAAAATTTCTATATAAATTATACAAAAATTAATTTAATTCAATAATTGCCGTTTGGGGAGTACTATGAAGGTCGACAAACTTATACAAGCAGCTATTATAACATTTGTTCTGAGCGTATTTACAGGAGTTAATTGGTCTTCTTCAAGCCAAATAAGCAGTGAAACTAACTTTAACAACGAAATAGTCTTAAATTTAAATCAGGTACAAAAGTAACATATATAACTACAGTGGGCAAAATATTCAGATTACTCATATCATAGGCTGGAGTATAAATCTATGAACCAAGTGTAAATATTGAGTAAAATATATTGCCAAACTGAGTATGAAAAGCCAAATTTTAGCTATAGCTACATTTTTAACCACAATCAACCTGACAGCGATCGCCCAAGCAGCAAATTTTGAACAAGTTAGACAATTATTAGCAACCAAAGAATGTCAAAACTGCGATTTGACAGGTGCAGGTTTAGTGATGGCTGACTTATCCGGAGCTAATTTAAGCGGTGCCAATCTCACAGGTGCTAACCTCAGCCGTGCTAACTTAAGCGGTGCTGATTTGAGGGGAGCTAATTTAAGCGGTGCTAGTTTATTTGGGGTTAACCTCAGCGAAGCTAAGTTGAGCGGTGCAAATCTAGCCGGTGCTGATTTGAGAAACACCTATTTAGTCAATGCAGAATTTAATAGTGTTTATCTCAACGGTACTAATTTGCAAGGAGCAGTTGGTATCCCACTACAAATAGCTCAACCAGAGGAATTCTACGCTTGGGGTATAGCCGAAGCGGAAAAAGGGAATCATCGCCAAGCAATTAACTATTTTAATCAAGCGATCGCAGCTAGACCCGAATATGCAGGTGCTTACCTAGCTCGTGGTGTTGCTCGTTATCAAATTTTTGATCGCCAAAGTGCATTTCAAGACGCTCAAATCGCCGAAAAACTGTTTACAACCCAAAAAAACGATCCTGGGATGCAAATGGCGCAGGCTTTTATGAAAGAACTGCAAACACCCTACACAGAGAAAGTAAGTACCGGAAAACCTAGTTTTTTCAATTTTTTGGGAAGTCTAGGTTCAGTCTTGCTGCAATTTTTACCCTTTTGAAATCAATTTTCCAGATACCAACTTTTGCAGGTATTTTACAAAAAAATTAACTTGACGTGAGTTCCAGGCTTTCAAAAATGTAAAGAAACGTGAGTTCGACAAGTGCTGTTGTAACCTCTCCCCCGGCCCCTCTCCTACAAGGAGAGGGGAGTAAAAATTCAACGTCCATAGAACTTACGCACTCAGATCCCCCAACCCCCTTTTTAAGGGGGCTTTAGACTTTCCCCCCTTTTTAAGGGGGGCTAGGGGGGATCAGGGTTTCAGGCTTCAGTGCGTAAGTCCTAGTCCAGATAAATTGAATAGCCAAGATTATGCCGTCAGTGTGACACTTTATACCAATTCCTAATTCGTAATTCGTAATTAAGAAAGTCAGTTACAGTCTGGACTTTGAGGTTTTAATCTGTTGCCGAATTTTAGAGAATTGGTATTATGCAATTGAAGCCTTGGAAGTTAATCCCCCACCAGGTCAACAAGCAATTCAAGGCGCGATTACTCACCACCCACTCAGTCCTTTGCTTAGAGCAAGCACTGCAAGTCATTAGATGGTACTAGCACGACCGGGCTAAAATAGTGCATAAATTTCTTCTAATATCTCTGTGTTCTCTGTGTCTCTGTGGTTCGTTAATGCACAAAATTAGTCCGGTCGCGCTACTACTCTATATACTGCACCAGTTGTTGGCTTGCCTGCTTCTAAATACTTAACTACCTACCCAAGCAAGACACAACCTACGGAAATCATCTCCCCTAACCTCAAAATTTGGGTATTGATCGAAACTCGCACAAGCAGGAGACAACAGCACTACAGGTGCTTGATACTGTTTAGCTAATTCTGCTGATCTAGGAACTGCCTTCTCCATCGTTTCCACGATTTCGTAATGAGAATAACCCACCTCTTGCAAACGTTGGGCAAACGTCGGTGCAGCACTACCAATCAATAATACTGCTGCTGCTTTAGCTTTAATTTTTGATAACCAGGCAGTATCATCACCAGGTTTTGCTTCTCCACCTGCAATCAAAATTGCTGGGCTTTTGACTGATGCTAACCCCACTTCCGCAGCATCATAGTTAGTGGCTTTGCTGTCGTTAATAAAGTCAATACCTTCCCAAGTGCAAATATATTCTAAGCGATGGGCAACACCAGGAAATTCACGAATCGCAGTATCAATGGCATCACGATTAATTCCTGCCAACCGCGCTGCGGCTACTGCCATTAGCAGATTTTGCAGGTTATGTTCACCCACCATTCGCAAAGCAGAGGCTTCCACAATTCTTTCTGGTGTTGAGTTGTGCAACTTTTCTACAACCCAGCCATCTTCAATATAAAAGCCTTGTTGCCCGATTAAATAATCCTTGCCTTTTACACTTGTCCAGTAAGCATCAGGCCAATCACTTTTACCGACTTTGTGCAAATAGGGATCATCACCGTTGAATATTTGTAAATGAGACTGACGCAACAGCTTAGCTTTGATGTTGTAGTAGTTTTCTAAAGTTTTGTGACGCGCAAGATGATCTGGTGTAAAGGTTGTCCAAACACCGATGCGAGGTGCAAGGGATACGGAAGATTCAATTTGATAGCTGCTGATTTCGGCAATTACCCAGTCGAGTGAAGAGTTAGGAGTTAGGAGTGAGGAGTTATCAGCGCTCTCCCCTGCTCCCCTGCTCCCCTGCTCCCCATCTTTATTGAAAGACAGGGCAACTTCACAGGCAGCGTAGCCAATGTTACCGCAAGCGGGGGCATTTAATCCGGCTGCTTGAAAAATTGCAGCAATTAAGGCAGTGGTTGTAGTTTTGCCGTTGGTGCCGGTGATTCCTACCCAAGGTACAGTTTGTAAGTGTCGCCAAGCGAGTTCCATTTCGCCAATGGTTTCAATGCCTAATTCTCGTGCTTTGACTAACACGGGAATATCCCAAGGGACACCAGGACTGACAACAATTAATTGGGGTAAATCAGTATCATCCAATTCCAGAGAATACCCGACTTTAACAATTATCTGTTCGTCAGCAAGTTCTTGTTGTTGTTTGAGGAGGGTTTCGGAGGTGTTGCGATCGCTTAGTTCCACCTCCCAGCCTTCCCTTTTCAACAATCTCGCCGCAGCAATACCGGATTTTCCCAATCCAATTACAGAAGCTCTTGGCATAGACTGTAGCAGAGTACCCTGGTTAAGCACTCCTTATACTACCGCTTATCGGCAAAAATTACACCACCCTTTTGTTACTTGAGGTTACAGATTTTTGACGATCGCACCAAAATCAGCCAGCACGCGGGCATGATTCCGCAGTAATCCCAGCAAATACAAGCGATTGCGCTTGATTTGCGGGTCGGAATCCATGACTAACACACTGTCGGGGCCATCAAAAAAGTTACTCACAGTGGGAGCAATTTTTTCTAGGGCTGCTACTAACAGTTGATAATTTCTTGATTGCTGGGCTGTTTGAGTTTGCGGTACTAAATCAACAATGGCATCATAGAAAGCTGCTTCGGAAGGCTTTTGAAATAGTGCTTTGTCAATTACAGCTGTTGGTTCCAGCTGTTTGGTATCCAAATCACCTTGGGCTGCTAACCTTGTGGAACGGTTGACGGTTTCATAGATTTTATCTAAAGTACCTCCCACACGGATTTGTTGCAGGTACAAGGCGCGATCGCGCACATCCAATAAATCTTTTAAGGCTCGTTCTGTATATTCTGGGTCATTTTCTCCCAAAACAGCGTTCACTAGGTCATAATCAATTTGCTTTTCTTCTTGCAGTAAGGTGCGGATGCGTTGCAAGAAAAATTCTTGCAATGTTTTAGTTAATTCTGCTTGGTCTTTGTTGTATGTAGTTGCAAAATCGGTTGCTATTTGCTCTAATAAAGTTTCTAAATTTATTTGCAAATTAGCTGTCCATGTAATGTTAACTACAGCGTTTGCTGCTCGTCGCAAAGCAAAGGGGTCAGAAGAACCTGTGGGAATTAAACCCAAGCCAAAGATACTAACTAATGTGTCTAATCTATCTGCTAAACCGACGACTTGACCTGTTAAGCTTTGGGGTAAAATATCGTCGGCTCCCCGTGGTAAATAATGTTCAAAAATCGCTGTTGCTACTTCTTTTGGTTCGTTGCTAGCTAAAGCATATTTTTGTCCCATAATTCCTTGCAATTCTGGGAATTCATAAACCATTTGACTCACCAAATCAGCTTTAGATAACAAAGCTGCTCTTTGGATGTTGTGGCGTTCTTGTTCTCCCAATTGCAGTTGTGTGGTAATCTGGTCAGCAATTTTGATGACTCTATCTACCTTGGCATATAGAGAACCCAAGTCTTCTTGGAAAGTGACTTTTTCTAATTGTGGTAAAAAGCTTTCTAAAGGCTTGGCTAAATCAGTTTTGTAGAAAAACTGTCCATCTGCCAATCTAGCGCGGATGACTCTTTCATTCCCAACAGCAATAATATCCGATTTTGCGGGATCGCCGTTGGAAACAGTGACGAAATACGGCAGTAGTTCTTGGTTATTTGCTGTTTTGAAAACAGGAAAATAACGCTGATGACTGACCATGACTGTGGTAATTACTTCAACAGGCAGGTGCAAAAATTCGCCTTCAAATCTGCCTACAACTGCGGATGGCCATTCTACTAGGTTAGTGACTTCTGCTAACAAATTAGGATAGATTTCAGTATAACCATTTAAATTTTGCACCGCAGCTTGAACTTGCTGTTTAATTGTAGTTGCTCGTTCATCAGCATCAACTACCACAGAGGCAGAACGCAGGGTACTAACATAATCAGTTGCTTGGTCAATTGTTACAGTTTCAGGATGTAAGACGCGATGACCGTAAGAAATGCGGCCGCTGGTAATGGTTTTGGAACCATTTTCTAAGGCGATCGCCAGCACTGTCTCATCTAACAAAGCCACCAGCCAGCGAATTGGCCGGGAGAACTTCATGTCTCCGTCACCCCAGCGCATCAACCGCTTACCTTCTAAACTGGAAATCCACTGAGGTACAAGTTCTGTCAAAATTTCTGCCACTGGACGGCCGGGAATTTTCTTTTGCACAAAGACAAAATCCCCTTTGTCTGTGGGGCGAACAAACAGCGCGTCGAGTTCCACTCCTTGCTTTTTGGCAAAACCTACTGCTGCTGGTGTGGGTTTGCCATCTTTAAAAGCTGCTTGGGCGGGTGGGCCTTTGATTTCTTCTTCCCGGTCTGGTTGCTGGGATGGTAGACCTTTAATCAGGATTGCTAAGCGCCTGGGAGTACCGTAAACGTCTTGTGATGTGCTTGTGAGGTTATTGGCTTCTAGACTTTGGGGAATGCGCGATCGCCACTGTACTAAGGCATCACTGAGAAAGCTTGCGGGTAGTTCTTCTGTACCAAGTTCTAATAGAAATGCAGGCATAGGACGATGTTTTTAACTTTGCGTAGCTCAACTTTATCAGTCAATTCCAACAGTTTACCTTGCCGTAATGCTGACGTATGTATGCCATGCAAAACAGTTTCGCAAGGACTTTATTGAGCGCAGAGTGCTTTAAGTCACCAAGACTCTAGACCCATTCACCTGTGGAAGTGGCGATGGTTAGCCCCACAAGCGCAAATTATCTCAAAAGGATTATGAAAAAAGGATTATGAAAAAACTACTAGTAATCGCTTTTAGCCTTTTTAGTGCTTTATTTACCATAATCATTGTTGAGATTGGGGTCAAACTTAAAAATATTACGAACCACAAATTTTACTTAGTCTTCTCGTATCAGAAGGCTATATTTAAATAGATACATTTGAGGCAAAATGTAAATGATTTAAGTTTTGAATATTTCACCATTTAATTGAATTAAATAACTTTTTTTTTAATTTCTAAGTAAAAACTCCCCAAATATTGCTTATATGATACAATCTATATGAAGATTTTTCAGCATATATTAAAATTTGCATCAAATCTATTGTTGTAATAGCTAGATGCTAAAGCATATAAGGATAAATAATCAGAGTTTGTATCAACAGCACTCATGTATTGATTTTTCTGTGACTGATTGTGCAGTTAATAAACTGTCATAAGTGGTTCTCTCCACCCTGGTGTAGTTAATCATTAAAGTAGTAGTATTTATTGATATTAAAAATATACCTAAGCCTCAGAGGCTAACTTCCAAAAATTTACAAATCATGCAGATTCTGATTTATTCTTACAACTATCATCCAGAGCCAATCGGAATAGCACCCTTGATGACAGAACTGGCAGAAGGACTGGTAAAACGAGGTCATCAAGTGCGGGTAATAACAGGGATGCCTAACTATCCTCAACGCCAGATATATGATGGCTATCAGGGAAAGTGGTATGTCACAGAAAAAAACAATGGCGTGACTATCCAGCGCAGTTATCTACGAATAAAATCCAAACCCAATCTTGTAGACCGACTCCTGTTAGAGTTGAGTTTTATCGTTACTAGCTTACCGCAAGCCTTCAATGGCAAGCGACCAGATGTGATTCTCTTAACAGTACCCCCGCTACTGGTTTCCCTGCCAGCAGCTTTACTAGGGAAATTATATAAATGTCCAGTAGTGCTGAATGTACAAGATATTCTGCCAGAAGCAGCAGTGCGTGTGGGGTTAATGAAAAATAAATGGATGATTAAAGCCTGTGAAGCTTTAGAGAAATTTGCATATCGCAACGCACAAAATATCAGTGTGATAGCCGATGGTTTTTTTGAGAACTTAGTAGCAAAGGGAGTGCCTGCCAAAAAAATAGTTTGCATTTCCAATTGGGTAAATGTGAATTTCATTCGCCCTTTAGCAAAAGAGAAAAACCCATGGAAATCTGCTCATCAGCTAGATAAAAAATTTGTAGTGATGTACTCTGGTAACATCGCCCTGACCCAAGGATTAGAGACAGTAGTAGCCGCAGCTGCACTATTGCGTCACATTCAAGATATAACCTTTGTGATTGCTGGTGAATCAACAGCCTTGGCAAGATTGCAAGAATATTGTTTGTCATGTGGGGCAGATAATGTTTTGCTATTACCGTTGCAGCCGCGAGAACAATTACCACAAATGCTAGCAGCAGCTGATGTGGGCTTGATTGTGCAAAAGCATAATGTAATTTCCTTCAATATGCCTTCCAAAATACCACTGTTGCTGGCAAGCGGTCGCCCAATAGTAGCTTCAGTACCTGCCACTGGTACAGCTGCTAAGGCAATCACAGAGAGTGGCGGCGGTATGATTGTAGAACCAGAGTCACCCTCAGCCTTGGCGCAGGCGGTGCTGGATTTATATAATAATTCGGCACTGGCGGCACAGCTAGGTTACAAAGGCAGAGAGTTTGCTGTCGAACGCTATTCTTTTGAATATGCGATTAAGCAATATGAAGAGCTATTTTTTAATGTGGTTACCAAAACATCAACTTTGGATAGCCCACGGAGATTAAAATCTCAAAAATCAGTTGTTGATATTTGAAAATTTGTATTGTTTAAAGAAGATTTCTGATTAAAGGATCTGCAAGTTAAGTTGACAATGATAGTTCATGTTCCTGTATTTTAATGTAATGGCTAGAGTCAATTTCTATCAATTCTTAGACAAACCCAATCAGCCTAAGGGACTTCCATTCTAAAAAGTATACAATTTTTATTGTGGGGTGGACATCTTGTCCGCCCTTTGCTTTGGGCGGGCGAGACGCCCACCCCACAAAATTGGTTAATTTATTTCCTGGTAATCCCTAATCATCGATAATGTGGGATTGATCATGGGAGAGAACACACAAATAATTGATATGCGATCGCACCTACAAAAAATTTGAGTCATGACAGGAAGTTAGCATGAGTTTGCTATATATCAAGCAGAAAAATGCTTCTTCCTGTCAGCCTCTTTCTTCCATAGAAGAGACCTTGAAAATGAATTATGATTTCTTTCTCTAACTCTTTTTTCACCTACACCATCTCAAACTCCAATTGATGACTTTTGAGAAAATCGTGGGTGAAATGATCCACCACATTTGTATCCGCGAGTTCTAAATTATAAAAATCCACTACATCATGTTCAAAATATGGCCCCGCGTGCCAAGTTCCTTCATTTAACTTGATAAAACAATTTCCCGGAATACGGAAAGCAGCAATTTCATCTAACACTGGTTCATTCACATCATTATGAGGAGGACAAACTGCAATTAACCAGTCTTTACCTTCCAAAGAACCTAAACATTGAGTACATTGCATATGACGAGTAATTTTATGGAATTTCCGTCCTCGCTTGTCTAGGCGCATAATATAAAATCGCGGAGTTCCATTTTGCAAGTTTAATTGAGCATCTTCTGTATCAAAACCTTTACCATCTTGACTAGCAAAAATCGCCTGTCCGTAACGCTGAAAATTTTCTGGCGTAATCCATTCAGCCTGCAACTGTTGCACTGTTTTTGATGTACTCATAAAATATTTTAATTCGTTGAAATTAATTACAAATTATACCAACTTGAAAAAGAATTGCGACTGATGAAAAGCGAAATACGATTATTAGTAAATCTTTCACAATCCAAAATCCAAAATCCAAAATCCAAAATGGTATTACCATTCTAATTCTTTGGGAATCAGTGATTTAGGAATCAGAGAAGCTTGTTTTTCTTTATCTGAAGGTTTTGTATACCACCAAGCCCAAGCAAGTAAGACTGCTTGTAAGGGAAGTCTGATGACATGAACCCAAGGTGAATTTGGTATATGGTCAACCTTAATCAAGTTCACCGCCATATTGATATTGGCTGGATAAACAGCAATAAAAAGTACAAATAGTCCCCAAGCAGCTGCTTGACTGACAGGCGGTACTAATAACCCGATACCGCCCAAAATTTCATAAAAGCCGCTGAGATAAACTAATCCTAAAGGGTAAGGAAGTTGTGGTGGCACAATTCTGACATATTGTTCTGGCACAACAAAGTGTGTGACTCCAACTATGATAATAGATACTGCAAGGATGACACGGAACAGTTCCTTATTTTTGCTCATGGGTTTCACCTGATTCTACACTTGCCCTAACTATTTCAGTGTTATTGGTTAGTGTTGGTCTGTCTTCGGTCAATAGTAGGAATATCAATTATCAGGCTGGTGTATGATGAGAAATTTCAGTCGGCGGAGATTTGTTTTGTATGGTTCAGCTACCTTTGCTACTAGCTTATTGCTGAAAGCTTGCAGTAACAATCCAACGAAGACAGCCACATCTGGGAGTAGTCAAGGGTTTAAAATAGCGATCGCCCTCCCTGGAGTCATCACCGATAAAGCTTGGAATCAATCTGGTTACGAGGGAGTGAACTTGGCTAAACAAAAGCTAGGTGCAGACATCGCCTATGTGGAACAAGTCGCACAAGCAGATCAAACAGAAGCCCTCACAGATTTTGCTCGTAGAGGCTATAATTTAGTATTCGCCCATGGTGGGCAATTTGATGCAGCTGTGGAACAAGTCGCTTCACAGTTTCCCAATACATTTTTTGTGGGTGTAAATGGTAATTTCAAAGGAGAAAATATTGCCTCTTTGCGAATAGACCACCTGCAAGCCAGCTATTTGTGCGGTATTATTGGCGCTTCCATCACCAAATCCAACAAAATTGCTTACATCGCAGGTGAGAAGTTTGCAGCAACCGAGGAAGAATTACGAGGATTGGAATTAGGGGCAAAATCAGTTAAACCAAATATCCAAATTACTTCTACTTTCACAGGTGATTGGAATGATGTTGCTAAGGGTAAAGAGGCTACTCTCGCTTTGATTTCTTCCAGTGCAGATGTAATCTATCAATGGTTAGATAATGCTTCTAACATCGTTTTACAAACTGCAAGTGACAAAGGAGTGTATGCTTTTGGCAACACTAAAGACCAGTTAGATGTTGCCCCCAAAGCTGTTTTAACAAGTGCTATCAAACGGTTAGATTTAGGGATCAACTACATTGCAGAACTTGCAAAAATAAAACAGCTAAAAGGTCAAATCTATACAATTGGGCTAGAAAAAGCAGATATATTGAATTTAGGTAAATTTGGCACAGCAGTACCAGAAGCAGTCAAGCAAAAAGCCCTGAAAACGCAACAAGAAATTATCAATAAAAAAATCACATTTGACAACTGCCAAGAAGGTGGTAAAGGCACACGCTGTGTTAAAAAAGTCAATACATAAGTTATCACATACACCGTGTAATAGCTGAATTATCGAAATTTTAATCCAAAATCCAAAATATAAAATCCAAAATTGACCTACTTACGCTTAGAAAACATTACTAAACGCTTTGGCTCATTTGTTGCCAACGATAATATTAGCTTGAGCATTGATACTGGGAAAATTCATGCAATTTTAGGCGAAAACGGAGCGGGTAAAACCACTTTGATGAAGATTATTAGTGGTTTATATCAACCTGATAGCGGTCAAATATATATCCAAGAACAGCCAGTCAAAATTACTAATTCCCAGGAAGCAATTAAACTCAAAATTGGTATGTTGCATCAACACTTCATGCTCATACCTCAGTTGACTATTACAGAAAATATTGTCTTGGGAACAGAGAATTATTGGCATCTGAATCTGCATCAAAAACAACAAGAGATTTCCGCATTATCCCAAGCTTATGGATTAGAAGTTGACCCAACTGCTAAAGTAGAAAGCTTACCAATAGGTGTACAACAGCGTGTAGAGATTCTCAAAATTCTTTACCGCCAAGCCCAATTATTGATTCTGGATGAACCCACAGCAGTTTTGACACCAACGGAAGTAAAATCATTAATTGCGATCTTGCGGCAATTGGCGACTGCTGGCAAGACAATTATTTTTATCAGTCACAAATTAGAGGAAGTTATTAATCTCTGCGATACCATAACAGTATTACGCCGGGGAAAAGTAGTAGCAACGACCACAACCGCAGAAGCCACACCTCACCAGTTAGCAGAATTAATGGTGGGGCGGGAAGTTGCTTTAAATATCCAAAAATCTCCTTTATCGCCAGGAAAGATAGCATTATCAGTGCAGAATTTGCAAGTGAGAGATAATCGGGGTGTTCTGGCTGTCCGCAACCTATCTTTTGATTTGCGGGTGGGGGAGATTTTGGGAATTGCAGGTGTTGATGGGAATGGACAGCGAGAATTAGCTGATGCAATCACCGGTTTACAAAGCATTAAACAGGGAAAAATTGAGTTCGGAGATTCTGATTTAAAAAGAGGGATTATTGGTTATATTCCTGAAGATAGGCAAAAAATGGGTTTGATATTGCAATTTAGTATCGCCCAAAACTTGATTTTGAAAGCTTTTAAAAAGTCGCCGTTTTGTCGTCAGTTTTTATTACAAAAACAGGCAATTAGCAATCATGCGAAGTCTGCAATGCAAGAATTTGACATCCGGGCGACGGGGGAAGATATTAAAGTCAGTCAGCTTTCAGGGGGAAATCAACAAAAGGTAGTGTTGGCGCGGGAATTAGCAGGGGAACCAGATTTAATTGTAGCCATGCAACCAACGCGGGGGCTAGATGTAGGTGCGATGGAAGCAGTACATTCTCGATTATTAGCAGAACGCGATCGCGGTGCGGCAATATTGTATATTTCTACTGAGTTAGAAGAAATCATGGCAATGAGCGATCGCATTGCCGTAATGTACAGGGGTGAGTTTGTCGCTATTTTAGATGCACAGACAGCGACAGTTGAAGAAATTGGTTTATTGATGGGTGGAGGAATAACAGAAGAAAATAGCTGAATCAGAATTGAATCTCAGTCATACCAATAAAATAACTGGCGTTCCTGATTGAAAGTATGAATTAGCAAAACGCAAAGGCAAGGCAGCTGCTCAGAGGGGGTTCCTCCCCCATGAGCGACTGCCGCGCAAAGACGCAAAGTTTTGTTGTTTAATCATATCTAAAAATGCCAATTTATACTCTGATTAAGCAACGCCAAATAACTTATATCTGATTTTCTTCATCAAGAAATTTTACTCAAAAGCCGCTCACTCAGTGAACTAAATGATTACAAAATATCAAATATTCTATTTGAAACTACTGAGATACGTTAGTATTTTTTTCATTATCGCCTGTTTGCTATTTGCTTGTCATGCTTGGGCACCGACCGAATTCAAACGCCCTCCTTTGAAAATACCATTTGGATATTTTGTTGGGGAGTATCCAAGCATCATTGCTCAAGAAAAAGGATTCTTCAAAGCCCAAGGGGTAGATGTGGAAATAATTCGTAAACAATACATCCAATTGGAACAAGGAAATTTCAGTGCGGGTAAGTATGATGGTGGCATGTCTTCTTTGGGAAGTTTTATCATTTTGAGCGCCACAAATCCAGATATACAAGGCGTGATGGTTGTAGATGAATCAATAGGAGCAGATGTAGTAGTCGCCCAATCACAAATTAAAACCGTTGCTGACTTGAAAGGGAAAAAGCTAGGTGCAAATCTAGGCGGTTTTAGCGAAGTTTTCGTGACTGAGATGTTGAAAACTGCCAACTTAACCAGCGATGATGTGAACTTGGTTAAATTAGAGGCTTCAGAAGTTCCTCAACGCCTAAAAAATAATGCTATTCATGCAGGACACACTTGGGAACCCCATCTTTCTGAAGCTATGAAATTAGGGGGACATATCCTATTTACTAGCAAACAAACCCCTGGCTTGATTTTAGATATAATTGCTTTTCGCGGTGAGATAATCCGCGATCGCCCCGAAGACGTTCGTGCATTTGTACAAGCATGGCAGCAAGCCGCAGCCTACTGGAAAGCAAACGTTCAAGAAGGAAACGCTATCATCAGCAAAGTGTTAAAACTTCCTAGCAATACAGTTTCTCTGGAGGGAATAAACCTAACTGATTTAGGTGAAAATCAAAAATTATTTCAATCAAGCAACCCTAACTCTATTTACAAAACTGCCAAGATATATGCAGACTTTTTTATTCGCTCTGGAAACATGACGCGCATTCCTGAGTTAAAAAGTTTGTTCAATTCTTCCTTCTTGAACCCTCCCTCCTAGTTTAAAGCCATGCAGCACCATCTTTTGGGCAGCATCCGTACAAAGTTGATCGCTTCGTTTCTCATTGTTGCTTTGATTCCGTTACTGTTATTGTCATTTATCAACAAACAGACAACTGAAAAAGCACTAACTGACAATGCAAAACAAGCCCTATCTGCGGCGGCTCACGAAACTGCTAACAGAATAGATGCCTTTATTGATGGAAATCTCAATGCTGTGCGCGTAGAGGCGATTTTACCAGGTTTGGCACGCTACCTCAGCCTAAATCCAAAACAGCGAGATGACAGCCCCGAAATGCTATTGGCGACAGAAACATTAATTCGTCTTAGTCGCAAAGATATGCTCAATATTCTCTCCTATGCTTTGCTCGACTTAAACGGGAAAAATGTATTGGATACACAGACATCGAATATTGGCAAAGATGAATCAGTTGAAAATTATTTTAAAAAACCAGTGAAAACTGGGTTATCCTTTGTTTCTGGCATGAAGCGATCGCCGACAATTCCTGACCTTGTTACCCTGTTTTTTAGCAGTCCGGTTCGCAATGCCAAGGGAGACATATTGGGTGTATTGCGTGTTTCGTACAATGCTACTGTTGTCCAGCAGTTAGTAACTCGACAAACTGAACGGGCTGGGGCAAAATCCTTTGCTATTCTTTTAGATGAAAATAATATTTATTTGGCACATAGTACTGCTCCGAAACTACTTTTTAAATCAATTGTGCCTCTGCCTTTAGATGTTGTAACTCAACTACAAAAAAAAGGGCGCTTGCCTAATTCTCCTCTCAAAGAATTGGCAACTAATGAGTTACAACTTAAGCAAGCCTTGGATAAAAAACAGTCATATTTAATTACATCTTTATCAGCAACAGTTAATCAGGTTAATTTGATTGCGATCGCTCGTTTAAAATATAAACCTTGGTCTGTGTTGTTCGCACAACCCCTTACTGTTGCCCTCGCACCTGTAAAAAAGCAAATGCGTGACGCAATGTTTCTATTTGCAATTATCGCTTCAGTAGTGACAATCGTAGCTTTTGCCATTGGGGAACTGCTAACAAAGCCAATAATTTACCTTACCAATATAGTTTTTCAGTTCAGCGCAGGTAACTTAAATATCCGCGCCAAAATTAATTCAAAAGACGAAATAGGTCAACTGGCAAAATCGTTTAACAACATGGCACTTCAGTTACAAACATCTTTAGAAACTTTGGAACAACGGGTACAGGAGAGAACAGCACAGTTATTAATTGCCAAAGAAACAGCAGAAGATGCCAATCAGAAACTAGAACAACTAGTAAATCTAGATGGTTTGACTCAGGTAGCTAACCGTCGCTGCTTCAATGAAAGACTGCAAACAGAATGGAAACGCCTTGCACAAGAACAACAACCGCTGTCACTGATTTTATTCGATGTTGATAAATTCAAATCTTACAACGACTACTATGGTCATCTTGGAGGCGATGATTGTTTAATTAGAATAGCCCAAACAGTGAAACAGACAGTTCATCGTCCTGCTGATTTAGTGGCGCGTTACGGAGGAGAAGAATTTTCGGTACTCCTCCCCAATACTGACTTAGCAGGAGCAATCACAGTAGCACAAAATATTCAACAAGCAATTCACAATCAGGCTATTCCTCATGCACAGTCTGATATCAAGAATATCGTCACAGTTAGTTTGGGTATTACTTCTGTCATACCCACTTACGACATCAAACCAGATACACTCATCACTTCAGCCGATCAAGCACTGTACAAAGCTAAACAAAAGGGGCGCGATCGCTATTGTTACTCATTTAACGAGAACATTTACCATCAGTCTTTGTTGGAAATATAGCTGGGGACTGGGGACTGGGGACTGGGGACTGGGGACTGGGGACTGGGGACTAGGGACTGGGGACTAGGGAACTCGGGGCCCCCACGACCGGAGGGAGTGGGGATTAGGGGCAATGGGTAAAAAGTCTTTGTCTTGAAAAGTTCAGATAGGGCATTAGTCGCCCCATTACCTACCAGGACATAAGGCGCGATCGCTTTTTGTTACTCTTGGGTTAGTCTGCAAATAATCCTGTAGCCAAGTGCAACCTCGTGACAGTAAATTTTGTAGCTTTAAATCATCTAAATTGCGAAAAATTACTGTACCATTGCCACTACCCGCTGCTAAAATTTGACCATCAGGGCTAAAGCTAACACTAGTTAACTCTTCTTTATCACCTTTCAACACAATCAACAAAGTTCCCTGTTGATTCCAAAGCCTGATTTTGTCATCACTGCTAGCTGCTAAAGTCTTGCCATCCGGACTAAAACTGACCCCGATGAAACTATCGCCATCGCCCGTAAGAGTTTTAAGTAGGCGACCGTTCCGACTCCAAATTTTCACCGTACTATCAATACTAACTGAGGCAAGAGTTTGACCATCAGGCGACCAAGCAACACCATTCACCCGGCGGCTATGACCCTTTAAATTGTATACTAATTTACCGTCAATACCCCAAATTTTCACTGTGTTGTCGTCACTAGCTGAAGCTAGTAACTGACCATCCTTGCTGAAACTGACCCAATTAACTGCATCTTGATGACCTTGCAGAGTGTGTAGCAATTTACCATCACGACTCCAAAGTTTCACCATTGCATCTTTACTCGCTGAAGCAACGGTTTGACCATCAGCTGACCAAGCCACACCCAAGACGGTATCATTATGACCTTGCAAGGTGTGCAGCAGTTTACCGTCGCTACTCCAAAGCTTTACCGTTTGATCTTTACTCGCTGAAGCAATTTCCCGACCATCAGGGCTATAACTGACACCCCAAACTTGCTTTTTATGCCCTTTGAAAGTGCGGAGTAATTTCCCATAACGAGTTAAAATTTTGACAGTATTGTCTTGACTTGCTGCTGCTAAGGTGCGTCCATCTGGGCTAAAACTAATGCTAGTAATCCAATCATTGTTATCGGTTTTGGGGTTGCGTAGCAGCAAATCATCCCAACGCCAGAGTTTGATAGTTTTGTCTCGACTAGTAGAAGCGAGGGTGCGACCATCAGAGCTAAAATTGACGCTATTTACCCAATTATTATGTCCTTTGAGCGTACCCAAAAACACACCATCAGCACCCCAAAGTTTGATTGTCTCGTCAATGCTGGCTGAAGCAATAGTATAACCATCAGACGACCAAGCAACACCAGTAACTCCCGCACTATGACCTGACAAAATACTCAGTAAGTTACCTGACAGATTCCAGAGTTTGATTGTTTTGTCTAAACTAGCGGTAGCAATTGTCTGACCATCAGGCGACCAAGCCACAGCCAAGACTGCATCATTATGTCCCTTCCAAGTTTTGAGTGGCTGACCGTCTCGACTCCAAAGGCTAGTGGTGTTATCAGCAATTACAGAGGCAATAGTTTGCCCATCAGGCGACCAAGCTACACCTAACACAGCACTATTATTTTCTAAGGTTTTGAGTAATTTACCGTCTCGATTCCAAAGCTTGATAGTTTTGTCGCTACTGGCTGAAGCAATAATTTGACCATCGGGGCTGAAACTAACACTGTTTACCCCAAGTTGATGACCATTAAAGGTGTTAAGCAATTTACCATCCCGACTCCACAATTTTACTGTTTTGTCTTGGCTAGCAGAAGCAATAATTTGACCATTGGGGCTAAAACTGAGGCTATTAACTACATCTTTGTGCCCTGATAAAGTTGTAAACTCGCTACCATCGGGATACCAGAGTTTAATAGTCGTATCTGCACTAGCAGAAGCAATTAAAGAGCGATCAGGACTAAATGTAGCACTATTTACACCCGATTGATGCCCCTCCAAGCGATTATATTCTCTTGCCCCCGATACTGCCTGGTAGAGCGCTGTCTGCACCTGCTCTCTCGTACTAGTATCTACCCAGACTGCTTGTTGCAATTTTTTCCCTGCCTTTAAACCTTCTTTTAAGGCATCGATACCTTTTTGGGAAGCAAACAGTGCTTCACTGGATACACTCTGAGTTTTTATTTCATTATTGACTGCTGTAATAATCGAGACACTTAATCCTAAGATGGCGAGGATTGAAGCAGTTAAGGCAATTTTCAGTGAACGATTTAATCGAGTTTCACTTAGCCTTTGTTTCTCCTGACTTTCTGCTAATTGAGTTGTTAATTCTTTTTCCTTAAGTTCAGCTCGTAATTGCTCAATTTCTAACTGACTTAGTTCTTCACGCTTACGCAATTCTCGTAATTCTGTGACTAAATCTAATCGCTGTTGCGGGAGAGAACCTACTAATTTGACCTGATGCTTTTTTTGTCTGAGTTCGGTTTTCAGTCGCTCAATTTCAGCTTGACTTTGATCTACTTTAGAACGTAGCTGGTTCAGTTGTGCTTGTAAACTCGATTCTTGTTGCTGTAGATAGCGAATTAAATCTACTAAATAATCATGAATCAGTTGATAGCGTTCGGGTACATCAGGGAATAACACCACTAACCCAGAGCGCACTAATATATCTAATACTAGTTCTAATTTGGCAGCGTCTTCTAATTCTGCTAGTTCTGCGGTTAATTCAGCACGAGTTTTAAAAGGGCGTTTGTTACTTTCATCTGTTAATAAATATAAAACAAGTAAAGCTGCTTGTTCATTTTCTGGGCCGCAGTCTTTAATCAGTTCTTTGAGATATTTTTCAATGAGTTTGTTTGGCCTATATTGCTGATATTGCTGTAGTGTAGTAATTTGTTCATCTTGGAGTTGTGCCCCAACTACTTGCAATTCTATAGGACGAACTTCTCCCAATTCTGTGGATAAATCATCAACTAAAGCATCAATTAAGGCAGATTCTAAATGAGCATGAGAACGTTCTGTTAATTTGCGGATGATGGCTTTGGCATATTCTGGCGAAAAATTCTTTAATTGGTAGCGGATATTTTTGTCTAGGATATTATTATTAATTGCCTCTAGGGCTGAGAGATGTTGAAATTCTAATAAACGATGTAAATAATCTTCTCGTAAGGAGAGAATCACTTTTACAAAGGATATATTTAAACAGTCACTGATAAATCTATCGAATGCTTGCTTTTGCTGGCGATCGCTATAACCAAAGAAAAATTCTTCAAACTGGTCAAAAATTAAAACTGTTATCAGGTGGTTATTAGCATTATCTCGTAATTGTTGCAAGATATCGGCAATGGTTATGGGTGTATCAGTGTATGGCAAAGCTTCCGGTTCAATGGCTACCTCTGTCTTGATTTGAGAGATTGCCTGACTCAAAGATTTACCTAAAGCCTGTACCCAATCAGTATAAACTTGTAAGACCACAGGTACAGCAATTTGATCACCAACTGCTCTATTTTGCAACGCTGGCACTAAGCCTGCACTCACAATAGAACTTTTCCCCACTCCTGACTGACCGTGAATTACCGTCAGCTTTTGATCCGCGCGGCTAATTCTACCAATTAAATTGTTAATATCTCGTTCTCGACCAGAGGCAACTATTTCTAAAGCAACACTGCTACTCCCAGATGACGACATCAAAGCGGGGTTTGTCGCCTGTCGTTGCGGTTGCAAGCGACCTGCACCAATAAAAGCGCGGAAACCATACTGTTGCTCAATAGAACGCCGTTTCTGTCTAATGGTGTAGGCTTGTACATATCTACCTGCTTCAAAATAGAGCGATCGCAAACTCCGTAACAGGCGAATATAACGATGGGCATCATATTGATGGGTACTATTTTCTAAAGCTGCTGACAGTTCCTTACTAGCTTTATCTAAATATTCACGGGCGACATTTTGTTCACCCAAATTTCTTTGTGCTTTCGCTAAAACTAAATAAGAAATCTGCGCCAATAGTAACGGAAATAAAGATTGTTGACTCGCGCTTTGCTTTTGTGCCTCACCTAATTTTAACAGTGATACATGTGCCAATATACTCGCCTGTACCCACCGCGCTTGCTGTACAGCCACTTGAGCCAAAAAACCGTAGTCACAAGCAAGTTGAATTTGACTGCCATAAGTTTGATGCAACTCTAAAGCCTTTTGAGCAACAATTTGCAAATCTTCCCACTCTTGCATATGTTGCAAAACTTCAGCCAGTTGACCAATAAATTCCGCAGCTATATCTGGACGACCAGCTACTTGGAATACACTCAAGCATTGCTGAAAATAACATTTAGCTACATCCCAATGGCGGCGATTTTCTATCTGATTTTGTTCAGCTAGGCGGCAATAACATAGCCCAATATAAAACAGTAAAACTCCCTGTTTCAATAGAGGGGAAGATACCGGAGTTGGAGGAGTCGGAGGAGTCGCACCAGAAAATACCCCCTCATCCCCACGGCAGTTGCTCCACTTGGGGAGACCCCAAGACCGCACTGCCTCCTCATTCCCCTCATCCCCTATTTCCACCAAATGTTGCCAAACCTGTAAGCTTTGCTCAAAGTGGCTTAAAGCAATATTGATTCGGTCACTCACATAATTATCCAGACCGAAAACAAATTTTAAACTAGCATGTAATTCTGGCTCTAAAGTAATACCACGCTCTTGTAATTCTCTAATGCCAAACTGGAGTTCATCGTTATGTTGCCAGACTTGTTCGAGAGTAAAATAATTGTCTAAATTTTGCGGTTCTTGGTATAGTGCAGCATCCTTTGGTAAGACTGTGGCGAACAAAGAGTCAGTTTCCTTTTGCAAAAATTGCAGCAGTTGAGGAGTAGCCATTTCAAATCGAATTGGTGTAGCCGCCCAACTGGCAAAATCTGGTGCAAAACGTACCACTTTTTGCAATACTTCTTCATTCACCCACAAAACGAAAGGAAAGGGGTGAGTTTTGCGAAATTCATCACGAATATGATTAATTGAACTGAGTAAATCGTCAATTGCCTCCACTGCTTCTAAACCCAAAACCATCAAGGCTGAGGGTGGTTTTTCCTCAGTTACTAGTTGTAAATGGATGTTGAGATAAAGACTTCTAGCATTGCGGGGCAAAACTACTTTTTGTAGATGTTCTGCCGAAGATATTTCTGCGAGTCTTTGCAATATTTCCTCTTGCAAAACTCGATAATTGCAACATACCAAAACCAGAGAAAATTGACCGCCAGAAAGAGAAATAGCCCTTTCCAAACTCCGCAAAGCGCGCTCATTAGCTACTGTTATATCTGCTTGTGGGTGTCGTTCAACCATGATCTAAATTTTGGCGTTTCTTCTAAAACTGGGTTGACGGCAAACCAAGCTCCCTGGCGATCGCGGTATTCAAACACAAATAAGCTCCGCAACAGGGTATGGTATTCTATATCACCTCGGACTCTTTGCTGTTGCACTACCTGAAAAATTAATTCCCATTCTTCAGGGTCAATGGCATTAGCTCGGTAGTCCCGCTGTCTTTGGATGACTAATTCGATACACTCCCGGTCAAATGGCGGGTCTTGTTCCCGCAGACAGTCAAACAGCAACCCTAGCAAGTCACGCACATGACCACCACTAATCAGGCATAATCGGTCTAAGGTTGCCAAATTATCAAACACTTCTGTAATTAAGCTTAAGCGATCGCTAGCCAAAATGTCAGGAAAAGCTCTAGCTAACACCATTTGTCGCATTAATTCCAGCCCTTCGCTAAAAACCTCACCAGAACGCAAACGCACAGGTATCATCGGTAAAACTTTGGGCGCGACTCCACCCCCCAAGCGATGTTGCAGTTCGGCGCTATCGTTGGAGAAAGTCAGAGCCAAGGGAATAGTGTAAACTATATGACAATCGAGTTTGCGTAATTGTTCACCCCGCTCGATAAACAAGTATTCTGGTAGCGATCGCCCTGATGGTAAAGGCCGAATTGCTACTCGATCCAAGTTATCGACAATTACTACTAAGCCTTTTTTACCTAAAGCTTTCAGTTCTTGGTTAGCACGTTCTAGCAGTTCAGTATTAATCGACTGCAAAATATTTTGGGTGCGTGGTTCTAAATAATCTCTTAATCTTCGGCGCAATTGTGGACTTTCTTTGGTCTTGGCGGTAATTTTACCAATGCCCACAGACAATTCTGCTTCTAATCCTAGTTCGATTGGCGTTTGCAGAAAATCAACCACCTCAGCAAACAACTTGGTGAAGTAGCGGGGTTTGAGGCGGATTTTCATCGCTTCTAAACTTTCGCTCACTTGTCCGGCGATCGCCAATAAAATATCAGTCACATCCACATCTGCCATTTCTAAGACATGGGTGGACTCAAAATAGACTACATGAAATTGCTGCTCTTCTAACTCAGCTTGCAGTCGTAATAATTCCGTTGATTTACCACAACCGAGATGCCCTGTAAATAGCTGACAAGTTGGTGCATCTGGCGATATCCTAGTAATAGTACGTTGCAAAGCCTCAATGATTTTGCCACCCCGCACCGCAGCAAAATCGATATAGTACTGGCGATCGCTAGCATTTCCCATCATTAGAGGTCTGCTGGGATTACAAGCCTGATAAAATCTTGCTAAATCTAGGATCATAACTAATCGAATTCACTTAATAGGGGGAAAGATTAAATCTGCTGAATTAATATATTTATTTTCTGAAATCTATGCTTTAGCCTAGGTTCATTACCATCAACTTACTAATTAAGTTAGCAGGATTCAGGATAATTTTTCCTAGATTATGCGTTTTCTTAGGCACAGAGTAATGTTGCCATTTATTAAATAACGTGAGTTCGACAAGTGCTGTTTTGACCTCTCCCCCAACCCCTCTCCTACGAGGAGAGGGGAGTAAAATCGTGATTTTTTCGTTTCTCCTCCTTTGCCTTTTAAAAGAGAGAGGTTGGCACAGAGAGGTTCATCGAACTGACGTTAAATAAGCAAGAATACTACTGCTATGAGAATTTGCAAAAATTCTTGATATAAAACAAGTTACTGTTATGAATATTAAAAATATCCAGCAGATAAAAAGGTACTGTTAAGTACAATTTTGCAGTATTATTGACTATCGAGTTATTTTCTCTGAGCAGAGTGAAAACCTCAAGCTCTTATTAGCTTCAGTTCTAATACTAAATTGAGTTTAACGTATTACAATTTCTCCCCCCCTCTGCTCCCCTTCTCCCTTACTCCCCCGCCCTATTGCCGACAACTGCGATCGCGCAGACAATCTGGCGGTTGGTCATCTCTAGCAGCTATTTGCCACGGCATGACGCGTGAGTGAGCATTTGTGCTATGGATAATTAGATCACTTGCTATAAGGTTCTGATGTTGAAAAAATGGTACTATATTACAGGCATTGTGTAGATAAACAGGCAATGCCATCAGACTAATTAAAATAGTCCTATTCATACAAACCTCAGCGAGCAATTAGCGATCGCGCCTAAAGTTTAAAAACTGAGCATTGTATGTTGATATTGCGTCAATTTACTCAATGCTACTAACTCCAAAGACGTGAGTTAATAAATATCAGTTCCACCGTTATGTAGGGATAGGCATAGCCTACAATATGGCCTTCCATTAACTTATGCACATAGCACCCCAAAAATCAGGAAAAAAATCTCCCAGCAGCTAAAAACCTATGATTAGCAGGAGATAAAACAAAACTGCACAAGCCAGATAACCTAGAGCAAATAAAAATAATCACTGCAAACAACTGATCCTTACGGGTGATGCTCCTTCGCGCAGTGGCTTTCCAAAACCCTTTGGGAAAAGGCAGTTTGCCAGACGCGCCTACCTTGCACAACGCTTGCGCTAACGACGGAAACCGCTCCTGTTGGGGTCTACCTCACTGCACTGACTGACAACTGACAACTGACAACTGACAACTAACCAACACCCCTAATTTTAGGTTTCAGTGCATAAGTTGTATCTTGGTGGCTGCTTCCCCAGATAAAATAGTTAACAAATGTTGCCTAATAGCTGACTCATGACGCCTTCACAAGATGTAGACGCTGTAACCACTCCTGATATCGACCTGGAAGGATACGGCAACTCAGAAATTGATCCTCTCGATGAGTTACCAGGAGAGGTCGAAATGTCGCTTTTCGACCACCTAGAAGAGCTGCGACAACGGATTTTTTATTCTCTCATTGCTGTAGCAGTGTGTGTTATCGGCTGTTTTTTTGCCGTTAAACAAATTGTCCAGCTACTAGAAGTCCCAGCCCAAGGAGTAAAATTTCTCCAACTTGCTCCTGGAGAATATTTCTTTGTTTCTATTAAAGTTGCAGGCTACACTGGCTTAGTACTTTCTAGTCCGTTCATACTTTACCAAATTATCCAGTTTGTTCTTCCTGGACTGACTCGCCGTGAACGCCGCTTATTAGGGCCTGTAGTTCTGGGGTCGAGTGTGCTATTTGCCGGTGGGTTAGTATTTGCCTACTTGCTCCTCATCCCAGCTGCTTTAAAATTTTTCATCAGCTATGGAGCAGATGTAGTAGAACAACTGTGGTCGATTGACAAATATTTTGAATTTGTACTGCTGTTGCTATTTAGTACTGGCTTAGCATTTCAAATACCTGTAATTCAACTTTTATTAGGTAATTTGGGAATTGTTTCTTCTCAAAAAATGCTAGCTGGTTGGCGTTTCGTGATTATGGGTGCAGTAATTTTGGGAGCCATTCTCACACCTTCTACTGACCCCCTCACCCAAAGTCTTTTAGCAGGTGCAGTGCTGGGACTTTACTTTGGTGGTATTGGTTTGGTTAAGCTCACAGGCAAATGACACAAATCAGTTATAACGACTTTGAAAAAGTTGAAATTCGTGTTGGTAAAGTGATTGAGGTTGCAGATTTTCCCCAAGCACGAAAACCAACTTACAAATTGTGGATAGACTTTGGTGATTTGGGCATGAAAAAATCTAGTGCCCAAATCACCAAACTTTACCAAAAAGAAGATTTATTGAATCGTTTAATATTAGCTGCCACCAATTTTCCACCCCGTCAAATTGCCGATTTTATGTCTGAGGTTTTGGTTTTAGGCGTAGTTTTAGAAGATGGAGAAGTTGCGTTAATTCAGCCAGACAGAGATGTACCTTTGGGTAAACGAGTTTTATAAAAATTGTTTTCTAGTATACATTTTTCTACTGTCAGTAGTTATGATTTGATAAAATTGAGAGTTGTAGGTGTAAGTTTATTTGATTAATAAAAACTTTTACCATTAACAAGTTTTCGCTGCACAAAGTTTTAAGTTTATATTAAGTAGTAGTAAAATTAGTTTTACAGGAGAATTACTGTATATTAAGTATATTTGTGTACTTTCCCTGAAGACAATTAAGTTTTGTAAAGATAAAATTTATTGGTAAAATAAATTACATCTATACAAAATGGAAAAACCACTTCTGTTAATTCTTTGTACTGGTAATTCCTGTCGTAGCCAAATGGCAGAAGGATTCTTGAAAGAATTAGCTGATGATTTTTTGACAGTACACAGTGCGGGAATGAACCCAGCTAAAGAAGTGCATCCTTTGGCTGTTAGAGTAATGCGAGAGTTAGGAATAGATATCTCAAAAAACTCTTGTAAACATATCAATCAGTTCCTTGGTCAAAAAATTGATACAGTGCTGACAGTGTGTGACCACGCTGACCAAAGTTGTCCGACTTTGCCTGCTGCTATCAAGCGTCATCATTTTAGTTTTCCCGACCCAGCTGAAGCCACAGGCACCGAAACAGAAAAGCTTCAAGTATTCCGTCAAATTCGTGATGACATAAGTAAGTTACTGTTAGCGTACATCGCTGGAAGAATTGATGGTCGCTAATACTAGCTACAGGAATTATGAGCATGTTGGCTGAATCACTTAGTTTACCCCTAATTATGTTTACTGGCTTGGCAGAGCGTAAAGATTTGTTGATGGTCTTGACGGATAGAGCGGGACGCATTGAATGGTTCAATCAAGCATTTGCTGAACGCACAGGTTTAGCAAATGATTCACTGTTAGGACAGAAATTTTTTTCGGTACTCACTTCTAACTATCAATTCAGTATTCAACAAGCTTATATTCGTGAACAATTACTCAAAGGAGAACACTTTAAGTTTGAGCTTTGCTGCATAACCCAAAATTACAGAGAGTGTTGGTTATTGGTAGATGGTCAGCCAATCTACGATGCTGAAGGGATAACCACTAAATACACTGTCATGGCTACTGATATTACCTTACGTAAGCATACAGAAAAAGATTTAGAACAAACTCAGCAACGGCTAAAAAGACTGGTAGAAAATGTCAAGTTAGTGCCTTGGGAAGCTGAGGCTATTACTCACCAATTTAGCTACGTAGGGCCACAAGTAATTGAGTTATTTGGTTATGACTTAGAACAGTGGTATGAACCAGACTTCTGGCATTCACATATTCATCCACAAGATTTATCGATGGTTCTTTTTCATCACCAAGTTACCCCACGATCGCAAGACCATTACATCGTTGAATATCGATTGTTGTCTGCTGATGGCGGGTGGGTTTGGGTGAAAGATATTGTCAACGTTGTGCGAGAGAGGGGTCATGTCACACAATTACTTGGTTTTTTGATAGATATTAGCGATCGCAAACAAACAGAACTCTCTTTACAACAAGCTCTTAAAGATTTAGAACAAGCAAATAAGCAACTAGAAACTCGCGTACAGCAACGTACTGTTGCTTTGAGTCAGGAAAAGGAAAAGTTAGAAAACACTTTGCAACAATTGCAGAAAGCTCAAACCCAACTAATTCAAAGCGAAAAAATGTCTAGCCTTGGTCAACTGGTTGCTGGTGTTGCCCACGAAATCAATAACCCAGTTAGCTTCATCTACGGTAACCTAGCCCCCGCTACAAAATATGCCCAAGACCTGCTGCATGTGTTGCAATGCTATCAGATGCACTACCCTAACCCTGACCCCACACTACAAGCAAAAATTGAAGATGCAGATCTCGACTTTATCACAGAAGACTTACCCAAATTGTTATCTTCTATGGAAGTTGGTGCTAACCGGATTCGTGAAATTGTTCTCTCCCTCCGCACCTTTTGCCGCTTAGATGAAGCCGAAGTTAAAGAGGTTGATATTCACAATGGGTTAGACAGTACCCTGATGATTCTACAAAACCGCCTCAGAGCTACACCTGAGCGACCAAAGATTCAAGTCATCAAAGAATACGGCAACTTGCCCCTCGTAGAATGCTATGCGGGACAACTCAACCAAGTATTTATGAACATTATTAGTAATGCTATTGATGCTTTAGAAGAACGTGACCAGAAGCGATCGCTAAAAGAAATATTAGACCATCCCAGTAAAATTACGATTCGCACTGAATTTAAAAATACACAGATCCAAATTACCAATGAATCTGACTCTCAGCCATGTAAGCTAGACTCTACTGCTGCAATTGTGATTCGGATTACAGATAATGGTTGCGGTATGAGTGAGGCAGTCAAAAATCGTCTGTTTGACCCGTTCTTTACTACCAAACCCGTTGGCAAAGGTACAGGTTTAGGTTTGTCCATTAGTTATCAAATTGTTGTCGAACGGCATCAGGGCAAACTGGAATGTCATTCTACCCCCAATGGTACAGAGTTTGCGATCGAGATTCCTCAAGGCAAAGGCACAGAACTGAGAGCGTAAACAGTAGTTCCACGTAACAAAAGCTACTTTAATTAAGTTTTGGTTAAAAATAGTTTAAGAAAAAATCAACTTATGTGCTATTTTTGACTTGAAACATGAATACAATTTCATATGAATTAGTATTCCTTAGTCACAGGAAACATCAATCTTGATGGATAACGCAACTAAGCAGATTGACTGCTCACAAAAGCTGAAGGTGCTGGCAGATGAAACCCGTTTAGCCATCCTAAAACTTCTGATGAACGGCCCCAAACATGTGGGGGAAATAAACGCGATTTTATGCATAGAACAAAGCTTGCTCTCCCATCATTTGCAAGTTCTGCGCCAAGCAAAGTTTGTCAATGCTCAACGTGATGGTAAAGCAGTTCTCTATCACCTGGCTGTGGAGGTGGAAGTAGCTACAGGCAAAGCCTTGAATCTAGGCTGTTGTGTTCTCTTGTTTAATTAGCATCTTTCGATCATGATCAAACGTTCACAAATTCTGGTGACTCTGGCTATGGGATTAGCAACCTGTGTTTGGTTGCAAAGTTGCTCTCGACCGGAAGCAGATGCCAAGAATGCAGATCAGCTTCAAGGAAAACTAGTGCTAACTGGCTCCAGTACAGTTGCACCATTAGCAGCAGAAATTGGTAAAAGTTTTGAATCCAAGCATCCTGGTGTACGGATTGATGTGCAATCGGGTGGGTCGTCACGCGGCATTGCTGATGCTCGTCAAGGTGTTGCTGCCATTGGCATGGTGTCCCGTGCCTTAAAGTCAGAAGAACAGGATTTAAAGGCATTTTTGATTGCCCGTGATGGCATCACAGTGATTGTGCAAAAAGACAATCCAGTAACATCTCTGGCGGACAAGCAGATTGTAGATATTTATACGGGTAAGGTGACCAACTGGAAGCAAGTTGGAGGTAAAGAAGGAACAATTACTGTTGTCAACAAAGCCGAAGGACGTTCAACTTTGGAATTGTTTACCCAACACTTCAAGTTAAAAAATACCGACATCAAAGCCCAAGTCGTGATTGGTGACAATGAGCAGGGAATTAAGACTGTAGCAGGAAATCCCAATGCGATCGCTTATATCTCTATCGGTTCAGCAGAACATAGTGCTGCCAATGGCGTACCCATCAAGCTATTACCTGTAGGTGGTGTCGCAGCAACAACCGCAAATGTGCAAAACGGTACTTTTCCGATTTCGCGCCCACTCAATTTAGTCACAAAAACCCAACCCCAAGGACTGACAAAAGAATTTATTGACTTCGCCCAATCACAACAGGTGAGTGACATTGTTAAAAAGCAAAATTTTGTCGTCTCCAAATGACCTGTGGTTAGTCTGGATACTGCGCTTATTGGCGATGATAGCAGGAGCGATCGCACTTTTAATCGTTGTCTTTCTGATTTTAGAGTCCCTACCAGCCTTAAACCATGTTGGACTAAGACGTTTTTTTACGGATGCTTCTTGGAACCCCACCGCAGGCTTCTACAACCTTTTACCCATGCTGTGGGGTACACTGCTAGCAATGATTGGTTCAGTATTAATTGCTACCCCAGTGGGAATTTTATCCGGTGTCTTTTGTCAATTTTATGCCCCAGTCAAAGTAGCTGCCCTTTATCGTCGCTTGATTGAACTGTTAGCAGGAATTCCCTCTGTAGTCTATGGCTTTTGGGGATTAGTGGTACTTGTTCCCCTGATTAATCAGATACATCCACCGGGAACAAGCCTATTAGCTGGGATTGCAATTCTCACAATCATGATTTTGCCCACGATGGCTTTGGTAGCCGATGCTAGTCTGGCCAAAGTCCCCGTTTCGTACATCCAGGGAGCAGCAGTTTTAGGATTATCCCGTTGGGCAACTATCCGACACATTGTTTTTCCTGCTGCCAAATCAGGATTATTTACAGGCTTAATTTTGCAAACTGGCCGCGCCATTGGTGAAACAATGGCAATTCTTATGGTGTGCGGCAATGTTGTACAGACACCTAAAAGTTTGTTTGACCCTATCCGCACATTAACAGCGAATATTGCTTTGGAAATGGCTTACGCCACGGCAGATCACCGTTCTGCACTCTTTGTTAGTGGTTTGGTGTTGATGGGATTGATTGCCATGTTAGTTGCTATTGCTGAAGTTATCAGTCAGGGAAAAATATATGGTTAAAGAAGGCAGGAGGAGTCTGATAAATCTTCAAGATGGGTTAGCGACTGTCATCGTTTGGGCTACTGCTGCTTTAGTTACTGCGATCTTTTTCTGGATACTCAGCGATATCTTCTGGCATGGAATGGGAAACTTATCATGGGAATTTCTGACAACAGAACCAAAGAACGCTGGTAGAGAAGGGGGTATAGCTCCGATTCTCGTTTCCACTACCCTAATTTTGGGGGTATGTATGCTGGTTGCGATTCCTATAGGAGTTGGTACAGCAGTACTGCTGGCAGAATTTACCCCAAGTGACAGTTTGTTGGCTGGATTAGTACGGCGTAGTTTGGATGTACTAGCAGGTGTACCTTCCATAGTCTTTGGCTTGTTTGGCAATGTCTTCTTTTGCAAAGTGCTGGGACTAGGATTTTCTATTCTATCGGGTGGGTTGACCTTAGCGTGTATGGTGCTACCAATCCTGATTCGCTCCACAGAAGAAGGATTTCGCGCTGTTCCTAGGGACTATAAATTGGCAGCTGCGGCCCTTGGTTTTTCTCGTACAACTACACTATTTCAACTTTTATTACCCGCTGCTGTTCCCGGTTTAATTGTGGGACTGGTGCTTGGCATTGGTCGAGCTATTGCGGAAACTGCTGCTTTAATTTTTACAAGTGGTTATGTGGATAGAATGCCAGAATCGCTTTTGGATTCTGGACGCGCCCTTTCAATTCATATTTTTGATTTGTCTATGAATGTGTCTGGAGGAGATGGCAATGCCTATGCTTCAGCATCAATCTTGTTGTTACTGTTGCTGTTGATTAATGGTACAGCAGTATGGATTGCAGAAAATTGGGTACATAGGAGAATTGTTAATAGATGAAACTAGCTGAATCGTACTTTTTACCTGATGAAACTTCGCAACCATTAATTCAAGCTGAGAATGTCAGCTTGCAATACGGGCAAAAAACAGCTTTTGCCAATGTCAACATTAGTATTAATGCTGGGGAAATTGTTGCTTTGGTGGGGCCTTCTGGTTGTGGTAAAACCAGCTTTTTGAGTTGCCTCAACCGTCTCACTGATTTGATTCCCCATTGTCAGGTGAAAGGGAGAATTCGTATAGGTAATTTAGAAGTGCTGGATGCCAAAATAGATGCGATCGCACTACGGCGCAAAGTCGGTATGATCTTTCAAAAACCGAATCCATTTCCTTTATCTATTTGGAAGAATTTAGAATTACCTCTACGAGAACATGGCATACGTAACCGAGAACAAATTGATGCGATCGTCGAAACTACCCTCCAAGATGTGGGACTATGGGACGAAGTTAAAGACCGATTGCATAGTTCTGCTTTAGCACTTTCTGGTGGACAGCAACAACGCTTGTGCA
Source organism: Nostoc sp. NIES-4103 (assembly GCF_002368335.1). Classification (GTDB taxonomy): domain Bacteria; phylum Cyanobacteriota; class Cyanobacteriia; order Cyanobacteriales; family Nostocaceae; genus Amazonocrinis. Next base: position 5,474,245 of record NZ_AP018288.1, read on the forward strand.
TAGCTAGAGCTTTGGGTTTACAACCAGAAGTTATTTTATTAGATGAACCTTGCAGCGCCCTTGACCCCATCTCTAGCGGTGTTGTCGAAGATTTAATTACTAGCTTGCGGGGACGTTATACCCTGCTGATTGTCACCCACAATTTGGCACAAGCAAAGCGGATTGCGGATCAAGTTGCGTTGTTTTGGGTACAAGATGGCATCGGACAGTTAATTGAGTCAGGTAAGACAGCGCAAATCTTTGAATCTCCTCAAAATCCGCTAACAGTTGCCTATGTAACAGGTGTCAGGGGTTGATCGAGGACTAGAAGGCAATAATAAGGCATAGTTATTGATATGCTGCCTGAGTTATAGGTGGCACTATTAATTATGGGTATTGAAGTACTACCAGCTTCCATTACTGATAAACCACTCATTCAGCGAATGATGGAGCTTTATCAATATGATTTCTCAGAAATTGAAGGGACAGATCTCAACAAGCATGGCTACTTTGGCTATCCTTACCTTGATTATTACTGGGTTGAAGCCGATCGTTATCCCTTTATCGTGCAGGTTGATGAAAAATTAGCTGGATTTGTTTTAGCTTGAACTGACAGAAGCCTCTCACTTACCGCTATCGCGGTAAGTGATGAGATGAATGGCGTTTGTGTGTTGACGACAGTTCCCTGACCAATGCCGATAGGCGAGGGAAGGGAACATGGAGGAAACGAACAATTCTTAATCTTCTGGTTGTTGCTGATTTTCAATGTATTTTTTCAAAGTTGAAACGGTAACACCCCCACAACTAGCAATAAAATAAGAACCATTCCAAAAAACATCTTTACTATAAAAAGTTTTTAAATGTTCAAAAAATTCTTGTCTCAATTTTCTAGAGGAAATAGACTTTAAGTTATTGACCAACTTACTAAGTTCTAGGTCAGGATGATATTGGAATAGAAGATGTATGTGATTATCTTCACCGTTGAACTCAACAAGCTTGCAATCCCACTTTACTAATAACTCTTCAAAGATAGTGTGCAAGCGTTCTAACATTGCTGTGTTAAACGCTCTACGCCTGTATTTTGTTGTTAAAACAAGGTGGACTTTCAGGTCACTAACAGACCTCCCTTTGGAAACAAAGTCATTTTTCATTGGATTGTAGACTTCAATAAAAATCAGTGTATACTAAAAACCTAGCACTGATTTACAAAGGTGGTGATAAACAGTTGAGGACAACGTATCAGTACAGATTACGCCCGACAAAACAACAAGCGACAGAAATAGACAGATGGTTGTCTATGTTGTGCGCTCAATATAATTACTTGTTGGCTGATAGATTCAACTGGTATGAGCAAAATTGTTGTCCTATCAACGCTTGTCCTCTTGTTTGTCATTTACCAGAATTCAGAGATAACCCGGATTACTATTCTCAAAAAAAAACTTTACCCGAACTCAAGAAAACCCATCCACATTACAGCGAGATTTACTCGCAAGTTTTACAGGATGTAGTCAGGCGAGTTCAGGTAACTTTTGATAGGTTTTTAAAGGGTGATAGTAACGGTAAACGCAGTGGCAAACCCAGGTTTAAACCTCGTGACCGTTATAGAACTTTTACTTATCCTCAAATGAAGGATGGATGTTTGCAGGGTAATTTAATTAATCTTCCGATGCTTGGCAAGATTAAGGTAATTCTGCATCGTCCTATTCCTGATGGTTTTAAGATTAAAACCGCATCTGTAACTAAAAAAGCCGATGGGTATTACCTAACTCTTAGCCTAGAAGATGCCACAGTTCCAGCAATCAAGCCTGATTTTAACCCTGAATCGATAACAGGTATTGATGTTGGACTAAAAGAGTTTTTGACAACTGCTGAGGGTGAGGTAGCTCCTATCCCCCAACATTACCGCAAATCTCAAAAACGTTTACGAGTCATTCAAAAACGTGTGTCACGGCGCAAAACAGGTAGTAAACGCAGGCTAAAAGCTGTTAAACAATTGGGTAGGCAGCACAAAAAAGTTGCTGACAAGCGCAAAGATTTTCATTTCAAAACCGCTAATAATTTGCTTAAAAAGTATGATGTTATAGCTGTTGAAGATTTGAATGTTAAAGGACTTTCACGCTCTAAGCTAGCAAAGTCTGTACTCGATGCCGGATGGTCAAGCTTTCTGTCAATCCTGACAAACAAAGCCGAAAATGCTGGTTTGTTGGTTATCCCAGTTAAAGCATCTGGCACTAGTCAAGATTGTTCTAGATGTGGGGCAAAAGTTCCTAAAAAACTGCATGAACGTTGGCACGATTGCCCCAATTGCGGGTGTAGTCTTCACCGTGACCACAATGCAGCAATAAATATCAAAAATAGAGCGGTAGGGCATTCCGTTCTTAAAGCCAAGAGCCTCCTAAGCAATAGCCGGATTGTCTTGGAAGCCTACACTTACCACGAAGTGGAAGTGTAGGAGTATGTCACTTAATCAGTATACTTATTTTCCCGGCAGCCAATACTCAATAGCAGAGTTTTTTATTTTGCGGAAGTATCGGATGCAAGGTATCGGTAAAAAGGTTGCTTTTCATATTTTCAATTTATTTGCCGGCAAATGGGAAATCCATCAAGTCCATACAAATATAGTCGCTCAAAAATTTTGGCGACATGTCATTAGAGCGTATACAGCAGGCAATTATACAGAAACTGTCATGGAAGATAAAGATTGGAAAGGCATTGTTCAGTGTTTTGATAATACAGATAGACTGGAAGATACATAAAAAATACTAAAAGTCAAGCCCGAACAACTCGTTGGTACTGAAATATAAAGTCTTTTCCTTTATTCATTTAATTCTCTCATTGCCGCTCAACTAAGCCCTAAATTAACCTGAGTTCGGGATAAGCCCAAACCATGATTCTATCGTTGACTGAAACTCCTAAAACTTACGCAAAACATCTCTCAAACTCTCATAACTCTGTGATCTCTGTGCCTCTGTGAGTCCAGTCCCCGTCTTGGGGAGGCAGCCCCCGACAGGAGCGGTTCCCGGCGTTAGCGCAGCGAAGCGCGAGTCTTCTCCCAAGGGGAGACGCCAAAGGCGAACGAGCGTCTGGGGGACTGCCGAACCCGAAGGGCTTGTTGCCAGATGGGGAACTGGCGTTAGCGAAGCGGTAGCGACGAAGGAGCGTCACCCGAAGGGCGGTTCGATAAAATCTTCTTAACCCGAACTGAGGTTAAATTAACAAATTTGCTGTTAAAGCTATTACTAACGAATTTCACAAAACAGTATAATCAAACACTAGATTTTCTGGAATAACAAGTCATAATATCCATTCGGAAGAGCGTTCACCCAAGTCTAAAGGTATACTGACAGCTTTCCCAAGTCGGGGGCGATCGCGCGTTTGTGTAATAAATGTTTGTACCTGGACTGCCCCACCCAAGGCATGAAGATAGTTAGCAACGCTATCAAGATGGGCTTGGTACTCCTCCTCGCTTAAGGGGAATGAAGCTTGCTCAAGATACTTCCACATGATTTGTAAAAATATCTTGCCTTGTGTGCGCCTAAACTGCACATCGTATGAATATCCCCACTTGTCAAGCAATAGCTTGCGTAATTCCTGTCCTGTCATAGCTTTTCTCAATTAGATTTTACATTTAGTTATGATGTTAAGTTCCGTAACTCAAGTATGATAGGGATATAAAGAAATGTAATGCTAACAGAAAGGATGCTAAAAGAATCTTGGAACAAAGAAGTTTGGCATCGTTGCAGGCGTTAGCATTTCGACTCGACAGGAGTTGATCAAGTATTGCTACTCTTGTCAGAATGCTTAACAAAATACACAAAAAGCGCGTAGATTATGGCTCAATTTTCTGAATCAGCAGACGTGCCCGATATGGGGCGTCGTCAGTTCATGAATCTGCTCACTTTTGGGACTGTGACTGGAGTAGCCCTGGGTGCATTGTATCCCGTTGTCAATTACTTTATTCCACCTGCTAGCGGTGGTGCTGGTGGTGGGACAACAGCAAAAGACGAGCTAGGCAACGATGTCAGCGTCAGTAAATTTCTAGAAAGCCGCAACCCAGGCGATCGCAGTCTCGTTCAAGGACTAAAAGGCGACCCCACCTACATTGTGGTGGAAAGCAAAGAGGCAATTGCCGATTACGGCATTAATGCCGTCTGCACCCACCTAGGTTGTGTCGTTCCTTGGAACACTGCTGAGAACAAGTTTAAATGTCCTTGTCACGGTTCCCAATACGATGCAACTGGTAAAGTTGTCCGGGGCCCAGCACCGAAGTCTTTAGCGTTGAGCCATGCCAAAACAGACAACGACAAAATTGTCTTAACTCCTTGGACTGAAACCGATTTCCGCACAGGCGAAGCACCTTGGTGGGCTTAATTTAGTGCTGAGTGCTGAGTTGTTAGTCTAAAGTTCATAGTGTAAATCATTAACTATTGACTACTGACTAATGACTAATGACTAATGACCAATGACCAATTCATCAGAGAATCGTTGTCCTTATTGAGATGAGTAATGCTTTTACAACAGCGAGGTTAACTCGCAGTGCTAGGGCGATGGTAAAAACATTGCTCGTAGCGATCGCTACTGTGACATTTTTCTTCACCAGCGATCTAGCCCTTCCCCAAGCCGCTGCTGCCTATCCCTTTTGGGCACAGGCAACCTACCCTGAAACTCCGCGCGAACCTACCGGACGGATTGTTTGTGCTAACTGTCACCTAGCAGCCAAGCCCACGGAAGTAGAAGTACCCCAATCAGTACTGCCTGACACTGTATTTAAAGCTGTGGTGAAAATTCCCTACGATACCAGCGTGCAGCAGGTTGGTGCTGATGGTTCAAAAACTGGCTTGAACGTAGGTGCTGTATTGATGTTGCCAGAAGGCTTCAAGATTGCACCAGAAGACCGCATTCCTGAAGAACTCAAAGAAGAAATCGGCGATACTTACTTCCAAACCTACAGAGAAGACAAAGAAAACGTCGTCATCGTCGGGCCTTTGCCTGGTGAACAATATCAGGAAATCGTCTTCCCAGTTCTTTCCCCCAACCCCGCAACTGATAAAAACATCCACTTCGGCAAATATGCAGTTCACGTAGGTGGGAACCGGGGACGCGGACAAGTTTATCCAACTGGTGAAAAGAGCAACAACTCAGTTTACACTGCTTCTGCAACTGGCACCATTACCAAGATTGCCAAAGAAGAAGACGAAGACGGTAACGTTAAATATATCCTGACCATCAAAACCGAATCTGGTGAAGAAGTCACTGATACGATTCCTTTAGGCCCAGAATTGATTGTTTCTGAAGGACAAGCAGTGAAATCTGGCGATGCTTTGACCAATAACCCCAACGTTGGCGGATTCGGTCAAGATGATGGAGAAATTGTATTGCAAGACCCATCTAGAGTTCAATGGTTGATTGCATTCATCGCCTTGGTAATGCTGGCTCAAGTAATGCTAGTACTGAAGAAAAAGCAAGTTGAAAAAGTTCAAGCTGCTGAAATGAATTTCTAAAATCTCTGTCAAATAATTACTTCTGAGACAGGCTAGATGCCTGTCTTTTTTTTATCTTTTTGTTATGTTATAACTATTGTTATAACTAAATAACTAGATATTCTAATGGCTGACAAAATTTATCCCATAACTCATGCAAAGGTTGGAAACCAAGACGGCTTCCGCTTACCACGTGCATTCTCTAAGGATTATCCTCATTTAGCCAATGCATCGGGTTACATTGAAGTAATATCTGATAACACATTTTTAGTTCGGCTAGAAACTGATAACACTGATGAGGCTGATGAAGCTGAAAGCATAATGATGAGCCTTTTTCTTGATTTTTTAATGAAAGATGCTATACATAATCCATCTGATCTTGTTGCTTATACCCAAGAAATAAGTGATGAAATTGATGATTTACTTGCTGATGTAGTTATCGACTAATGACTACATTCAATTGTAATGGATGGCAAATTTTTTCCTACCCATTATTCAATGAACAATGGATAGAATTGCGTAATAAAGTTCGGATTTTAAAAAATGACTTATCAAAAGAAGAATTTATTAAACATCCAGATGCAAAGCTATTAAAAGCCTTGAAGATTGGCATTAAAGAAAAGATTACTCAAGACCCCTTTGCTTCTTACTTTGTTTTACAAAAACCTTTGCAAAAGTATGGTCGTCTCAAAAAAATAGGGCTACCTGAACGATATCGATTATTTTTTAGAGCGTTTAGAGAACAAAAAATTATTATTATTCTTTGGTTAGGTTATCCTCGAAAAGAAGGCGATAAAAAAGATTGTTATCAGGTTTTCACAAAAAAAGTTGAAAATGGAGAGTTTCCTGATACTATAAATGACATTCGTGCAGAATGTGAGTTAGATGATTCTGGTGATAATAATGAAGATTAAATAGATTAGATACTGCGAAGATAGCTCAACTATAAGTATATATTTAATAATAAATAAAGAAACTGCCGAGTATTATTTATGGGGTAATAATTGTCATGGCTAGCATCTTGTTAAACAACCACATTTGAGTGTGATTCAAGAATTAATGCCACCAGGAACATTTGAAGTCAGACATTACATTATCACCAGCGATCGCACCAATTTTTCTTTATTTTATCTGGGAAAGCAATATTAGAAATGAACGGTTTTCGTCAAGTTATTTCTCAACACGAAGGTGTAGAAGTTCCGCCTAATATTCCCCACCAAATATTCAATGAAAGCGATTGTGATTTAGAATTTCTGGTAATTTCACAGCCTCCCAGTCATGGCGATCGCATTCTTCGCAACCCTCACAGCCAGTAAAATTCTGATGTGTAATACTTTCAACTTGAAACCAAGGTTAAATTAAATCTAAACCTAGCTAAGTTGAGGTATCCGGCCATGACAGCCTCAGTAGAATATATCGCCATTACCCCAATTGAATATCCAGATGAAGACGGTAAGCCGATGGCTGAAGGAGATATTCAGTGCAGTTACTTGATTTATGCAAGAAGCGCACTGCGAATTTATTTTCAAAATTGCCCAGATGTATATGTTGCAGGTAATTTATTTATCTACTACGAAGAAGGAAATCCAGAGTCAGTTGTCGCGCCAGATGTTTTTGTCGTGTTTGGGGTAGAAAACCGTGACCGGCGGACTTACAAAACTTGGGAAGAACACAATAAAAACCCTGATTTTGTCCTAGAGATTACCTCAAAAAGCACTCGCACCAAAGACCAAGGTGCAAAAAAAGGAATTTACGCCTTTCTGGGAGTGCAAGAATATTTCCAATATGACCCAATAGGTGATTATCTCACTCCCCAACTCCAAGGTTTACATTTAGTCGATGGGAATTATTTCCCAGTTGCAACTAATACCCAGCCAGATGGTAGAGTTTCGCTACGCAGTGAAGTATTGGGGCTAGAGTTGCAACTAGAGGACGGAAAATTACGCTTTTACAACCCAGCAACAGGTAAAACGCTGTTAAGCCATCAAGAGGAAGCAGCCGCAAGACAAGCAGCAGAAGAGAAAGCGCAAAGATTAGCAGCTAAACTCCGATAATTAAATATTGACCCAGATAACCTTTAGAAAAATAGCTAAAAGCAACACATGAATCAGCTGTAGGGGCGTACAGCTGTACGCCCCTACTCATGTATTTCAGGGTAATTGAGTGTGGAATACCCTACCTAGAACATCGGTATGCACACCATATGGATATATTGCAAGTTTTAGTAAATAAACGTTACATTTATTTACATAAAGTTATAAAAAATAAATCAGAGGTTTGTGATGACTATCTTAATTGCATTATTGGTTGTAGGTTGGGTAGCTGCTTCAGTTATAGGTTCTCTAGCTTACTTCTTGGGAGAGCAAAGCAAGCCTATCCACGAACGCAACTGGCGTTCTGATTCTTTTGAAAAACTGGCTAAGTCCATTACTGGTAAAGACATAGATTATAGCGATCGCACTCCTGCCTATGCTATGGATGCTTATGCTAGCCGCACTCTACCCCAATAATAGGTTACTAGCATGTCAATAAAATAACCCCCAGTAAGGAAACTGGGGGTTTTGCTTTTTGGAGTGTGAATTCAAAACCTGAAAGTAGACAATCACCTCAAAGTTCTCCATTCAGCTTACGCCTGATAATTTCCATTTGGGCTTGCATCTCGGCTTCTGTTAAAGGAGTGGGATACTTTGGAGAGTTGGGGTCACGTTTACTCATCAGAAAACGAAGAGCTTCAATATCTTCGCGGTTTTCGATGACATAAGCTCTTAATTCTGTAAAACTCATTTGCTCATAATTCGGGTTCATTTTCGTAATTCGTAATTCGTAATTCGTAATTCGTAATTAAGAAAAGAAAGTTATGTATGTTTAGGTTTTGGGGTTTGAATCTGTTGTTAGATTTTAGAGAATTAGTATTACGTTACATATCTCTTAAACTCTTACTTCTCTGTGTCCTCTGCGCCTCTGTGGTTCGTTATTCCATAACTATTGCCTAAGTATGAAAATATCAGGTGGGCATTGCCCACCCTAAAATTACAACGGACGGTACACCCGATAGTTGATTTCGGGGAAAATATTATCCATCAATTCCACTTTTTCCAGCCAACCGCTGTCGACTTTACCAATTTTAATTTCTTCGTAGAGCTTGTTAAACCGCATCAAGTGCGATCGCGTCCGTCGGACTGCATAAGGTACCATTGTGCCTGTCCGCATAATAAATGCCCAGTCAGAAGATTGCGCTAAGAGTAATTCTCGCGCGGCTTGGTTGAGCGATCGCAACTGCAACTCATCCTTTGGTTCCAGCTTTGATATCTCAATCATACGTTCTGCGGCTTTGTGCAAATGTGGGTAAATCCAAGCATTGGTTTCATTCAACCAATACTCATGGAAACCTTTGTAACCCCAACTCGACTGGGAAGGACGGCAGACTTGCTGTGTAGGCTCTGCCCGTAAATAATCAGCCAAATGGGTCATTGTATAAGTTCCTTGGTCATACCATGATTTACGGAACAGGTAATCAATAAACCAAGGGCCTTCATACCACCAATGCCCGAATAACTCTGCATCGTAGGGCGAAACAATAATTGGCCGACGCTGCATTATACCATAAAGGTGTTCAGATTGTCGCTCTCGATTATACATAAAATTAGCAGCATGTTCTGCTGCCTTTTCCCTTGCCCAATAAGGATCGTAGAGCGCCTTGTCAGCAAGTCCTAAACCACGCCCAGTAATTTTGTGATACTTAATCCCCGTATTTTTACGTTGACCATTGGGCATGATATAGGGCTTGATATACTCATATTCTGCTTCCCAGCCCAAATCTTTGTAAAATTCCCGATATTCTGCTGCGCCAGGATAGCCCACTTCAGAAGACCATACCTGCTGAGAAGATTCATGATCTCGGCCAAAAGCAGCGACACCGGTTTCTGTAAAAATCGGGGCATAAGTACCAAAGCGTGGACGAGGGCGGGCGTAAAGAATTCCGTGCCCATCAGTGAGGAAGTAGCGCAACCCAGCATCCGCCAGCATCCGCTCTAAACCTTCATAGTAAGCGCATTCTGGTAACCAAATGCCTCTGGGTGGTTGTCCAAAGGTTTGCTCGTAGTGTTCGCAAGCTACTTGAATTTGTGCCCACACAGCTTGCGGATACATTTTCATTAGGGGTAAGTAGCCGTGGGTAGCACCGCAAGTAATAATTTCCAGGTTATTGGTATCTTGGAACTGCTTAAAAGCCGTCACCAAATCACCTTGGTAGCTTTCCCATATCTGACGTGCTTCATTAAACTCAGTAGCATAATGTTCCGCTAAATAACGAATATGACCGTTGTGGGCATTATGCTCGACTTCCAGTTCTGTAAGTTCTTCTAATTTGGCTAAATGGGCATCATAGCGTTCTTGTAGCAGCGGATCACGGAGCATCGACACTAAAGGAGGTGTCATACTCATCGTGATTTTAAAGTCGATGCCGTCTCGCTTTAAGCCTTCAAATACTTTTAATAAAGGAATGTATGTTTCAGTGATAGCTTCATAGAGCCATTCTTCCTCCAGCACATAATCACTTTCTGGGTGACGAACGAAGGGCAGATGTGCATGGAGTACGAGCGCAACGTAGCCAATAGCCATAATAATTCTGGGGTGGTACTTGTAGGTTGAAGGTCTAGGAGTGTGGCAGAAATTAACAATATTTTAAGACTTAATCGGAATTGTTATAGTGTTTAGTAATTTTTTCCCAATCAATTCTATATCTGGGGATTGGGTACTGGGGATTGGGTACTGGGGATTGGGTACTGGGGATTGGGTACTGGGGATTGGGTACTGGGGATTGGGTACTGGGGATTGGGTACTGGGGATTGGGGATTAGGAAAACTCTTTCCCAATCCCTAGTCCCTAGTCCCTAGTCCCCAGCCCCTATTCTTCGTCCTTATACAAATCTTGTAAAGCTTGCAGTTGAGTCCGTCGGGAAACACGGCGATATTTTTTACTTTCAAGTTTGGGTTCGTATTGACTCTGCCCTTTGCCTTTAGTTTTGAGCTTCAGGGTAGATTCTGGATCGGCTTGTTGGTTGAGCTGAGTTTGACGGGCGATCGCTTCGTCTAAAAACTCCAAATAATGTTGATAACGCTCCCAGTCTGCCCGCACTACACAATCAGGTTCATCTCGATGCAGACAATCGCTGAACCGACAACTAGCATCTGCTAACCGCTTTCTAGCCTCTGGAAAATAATATACTAATTCTTCTGGGGCGCAATCCAGGTCAGGCTGATTAAAACCGGGAGTATCTGCCAGTAAACCACCACCTGGCAATTCAAATAATTCTACATGGCGCGTAGTGTGGCGACCACGAGCTAATTTGCCGGAAACTTCCCCCACTCGCAGGTTGGCATTGGGAATCAGTGCATTAATCAGGCTAGATTTTCCCACACCAGAAGGCCCGGCAATCACAGTAATTTTGTTGTTGAGATATTTGGCTACTTGGTCAATATTTATTTGATTTTGGACACTGATAAAAAGCGGTTGATAACCCCAAGCAAACAGGCGATCGCTAATTTGTTGTTGTTCCTGTGGTGAGACTAAATCGCTTTTATTGAGACATAAAATTACATCCAAATCAGTAGATTCAGCTTTCACTAAAAATCGACTGAGTTGATAAGGTTCCAACGGTGGATCAGCAACAGCAAACACCAACAGAATTTGGTTAGTATTGGCGATTGGCGGGCGGTCTAGCTGAGTTTGACGGGGTAGCACATCCGCGATCGCTCCTCGCCCTCCAGCCCAATCTGGCTCTTCTACCACCACGCGATCGCCCACCATCACCTGTTGCCCAATTTTTTTTAACCTGGTTCTGCGAGTACAAAGCAGGATTGGGGGATGGGGAGGATGAGGGAGATGAGGAGGATTTTGCTCCCTCATCTCCCTTATCTCCCTCATCTTTCCATACTCTTTAACTAGCTGTACTTTGTAAAAATTAGCTTGTACAGCTACTACCGTACCGAGTAACTCTTGAGTGGTAGAATTGACTTCCCCTTTCATTAGGCGATCGCAGGACGGCGGACTAACAAAGAAAAATAGCCAGCGCAGTCTGTAATTTTTTCTACCTGATAACCTGCCATGATCAGGCTATCAGGTACCTGCTCTATTGGCTCTCCAGTATCTAGCCAGACTTCCAGTAAACTACCTGGTGGCATTTGTTCCAGACGTAGTTTTGTCCGTACAAAATTAATCGGGCAAGGAGTACCACGCAAATCCAGTTGAGCATCGGGAGTTGATAGGGAAGATAAACTCATCACTTAAACAGATTACCCAAAAAACCTTCTAGACCACCTTTACCAGTGCGGTCTCCCTTAATTTTAGCTAGCTTTTCTAACAACTCTCTCTCCTCTGGGGTCACCTTAGTAGGAATATCAATTAACACCGTCAGCAGATGATCGCCCCGACTTACAGGATTTCCTAGACGAGGTACACCGCGATTTTCTAACTTCATCACCGTATTTGGTTGGGTTCCCGCTGGAATAATTAATTCTACTGGGCCATCTACAGTATCCACTTCCAAACGGCAGCCTAAAATCGCTTGTAAGTAGCTAACTTTAATTTCTGAGAGAACATTGATACCATCCCGTTGAAATTCTTCATCTTCATTCACAAACAAGTAGACGTATAAATCCCCTGGAGGGCCACCACGTTGACCTGCATCTCCTTCCTGGGATATCCGCAACCGCGTACCATTGTCTACCCCGGCTGGAATGGTAATTTTCAGTTTCTTGGTGACTTGATTTGTACCTTTACCATCACAAGACTCACATTTGTCTTCAATTACCATTCCTGTACCATTACAGGTGGGACAAGTCGAGACTTGAGTAAAGCTACCAAAAGGCGTTCTGGTGACACGACGTACTTGACCTGAACCGCTACAAGTTGCACAAGTGCGCGGGCGAGTTCCTGGTTTAGCGCCAGATCCGCTACAGACTTCACAAGTTTCTAAATGTGAAATCCGAATTTCTTTTTCACCACCAAATACTGCTTCTCGAAAATCTAACTTCAGGTCTAGCCGTAAGTCATCACCGCGTACTGGGCCGCTGCGCCGTCTTTGCGTTTGACCACCCACGCCGCCACCAGCAAAGCCGCTGAAAATACTTTCAAAGATATCGGCAAAGCCACCCATGTCACCCATATCTTGAAAGCCGACACCAGCACCACCTGAGACACCTGCTTCACCAAAACGGTTGTAACGCTCTCTGGTTTCCGGCTCAGAAAGTATTTCATAAGCGCGGTTAATTTCCTTAAAGCGTTCTTCCGCTCCCGGTTCTTTGTTGACATCTGGGTGATACTTCCGGGCTAAACGGCGATAGGCTTGTTTAATTTCTTCTTTGTCGGCGTCACGAGAGACACCCAGAATTTCGTAGTAGTCGCGGGCCATATAACAAAGGTAAAAGTTAGAAGGAAGAAGGCACTTATGTGAGCCAGGGGGGTCTTGGGATGCCACTTACTCAAGTAGAGGAAATAGCCGTGTGGGCGCGTTTCCCGACTTGAGCAGACTGCCGTCAATTAACGTGGTTCTCCCATGAGTGACTGGCAATCTTTGACGCTATTAAGCGTCATTTTTTCGCTCTCCAGCTTTACCACAGGGTAGGGCAGTAGACACCAAGGATACTTGCTACCCTACACAAAGGGGTTCCGCATACAAAGTGAGAAATTCTCACAAGACAGTATGTTTCGGAGGACAGCTTGCCGGAGGCTAGATAGAAGGCAAAAGTTAATTTTTATTAAAAATTGATTTTACCTTTTAGCCTTTACAAAAATCACTAATAAGTTTTAACGAACAGATGCTTTCTTCGTAGAAGCCGAAAAAAGCTAGCAAATCTAGGAGTAAAGTAAATAGACGTTTGGATTTTTCACCGCCTGAGCTTGTCTCTTTTACAATTGTGCTACGTAGGATGCTAAAACCTCACTTATAAACCAGAGGGGCTAGCCGCACCATCAGGTGTGGAAAACCCCCCATATGCATTTGCTTGTATTTGTATTGGGACACTGTTTAGCCCACGACAATCTGCTTCTACAATCTAGCAGACTTGGGGATTGGGGACTAGGGTGATGGGTAATGGGTAATGGGTAATGGGTAATGGGACTGGGGTAATGGGTAATGGGACTGGGGTAATGGGTAATGGGTAATGGGTAATGGGACTAGGGTAATGGGTAATGGGTAATGGGTAATGGGTAATGGGCCAGATGTGATGACTAATAACCCAAGTTACTAGTTATCAAAAAACGCCTATTTATAAGTACACAACCCTAATATTTAGTATTTAAAACTACTAAAAAATGCGTTTTTTGTATCTGTTGGATACCATTCTGGGATACTAACTAGCAACTTACGTTAATAGTAGAATCCAATTCTCTTTTTCCCAATTGCCAATTACCAATTACCAATTACCAATTACCAATTACCAATGCCCAATTCCCAACTCCTAATCTATCGCCTCGTAATCAACCTGTGCAGTACTTTCGTCATCAAAATCAAAATTAAATTGTGGTATGAGGGTTCCATTCATGGGATGCTCTAAGTCTCTTGGCTCGGAACTATCGGAAACTTCTTCACTTTGATCACCGTTTTGATCGTTGGCTCTGTTGTAAACATCAGCACCAATAGCAAACAGAGTTTGTTGGAAGTCATCCAGGTACTGTCGAAATTCTTGGAGAGACATATCAGGATTATTCCTGACAGCTTGGAGCTGTGCAACTTTTTCCTGAGCTAGGGCTTTGATCTGATCGCCAATCAAGTTGCCATTATCCTTGATAGTGGATTCATAGCTGGACAAAAGATTATCAGCTTGGTTTTTGAGTTCAACCAATTCCTTACGTTTTTTGTCTTCTTCAGCAAAAACTTCTGCCTCTTGCCGCATTCGTTCTACTTCGCTGGCACTCAAGCCACCTGTGTTAGTAATGCGAATACTTTGCTCCCTACCTGTGCCTTTATCTTGAGCAGCAACCTTGAGAATACCATTAACATCGATTTCAAAAGATACTTCGATTTGCGGTACGCCACGAGGGGCTGGGGGAATTCCTGCCAAGAGAAACTTGCCGAGGCTCTTATTATCCCTTGCCATTGCCCGTTCACCTTGGAGGACGTGAATTTCCACTGAGGTTTGCCCATCAATTGCTGTGGAAAACACTTGAGACTTGCTGGTAGGAATTGTGGTGTTGCGTTCAATGATTTTAGTGAACACTTCTCCCAAAGTTTCAATTCCTAAAGACAAGGGTGTGACATCCAATAACAGGAGATTATCAACTTCACCACCCAGGACTCCCGCTTGAATAGCAGCTCCTAGAGCTACAGCTTCGTCAGGGTTAACAGAGCGATCCGGTGCTTTGCCATTGAAAAACTTGATCAAGGCGTTTTGAACTGCGGGAATGCGAGTAGAGCCACCTACTAAAATAATCCGGTCTATATCTTGTGGTTTAAGATCTGCGTCTTTCAGCGCCTGGATCATTGGTTCAATGGTAGCTTCGATTAATTGTGCTGCCAGTTCCTCAAATTTCGAGCGGCTGAGTTCCATCTCCATGTGCTTGGGGCCTGTTTCATCGGCAGTGATAAACGGCAAGTTAATGGAGGTATTGGCCATGTTGGAAAGCTCAATTTTTGCCTTTTCCGCAGCTTCCCGCAGGCGTTGCAGTGCCATTTTATCTAAGGAAAGGTCAATTTTCTCTTCTTGCTGGAAGCGTTCAATCATCCAACGAACGATACAGTTATCAAAGTCATCTCCACCCAGTTGGTTGTTACCACAAGTTGCCTTAACCTCAAAAACTCCATCCCCCAGTTGCAGGATGGATACGTCGAAGGTACCGCCTCCCAAGTCAAAGACTAAAATCAGTTGCTCTTGGTCTTGCTTATCCAACCCAAAAGCTAAAGCAGCAGCAGTTGGTTCGTTGATGATCCGTAAGACTTCTAACCCTGCAATGGTACCGGCATCTTTAGTTGCTTGTCTTTGGGCGTCTGTGAAATATGCTGGTACGGTAATTACTGCCTGGCTAACAGTTTCACCTAGGAAATTTTCAGCATCCTGTTTGAGTTTTTGCAGGATCATCGCCGATATTTCTTGGGGTGTGTAGTTACGTCCACGAATGTGGACATCAACAGTCTCATCTCTACCTTTGACACAGCTATAGGGTACACGATCGCGTTCGGTGTCAGTATCTTCCCAGCGACGACCGATGAATCGCTTGATACTGTATATTGTGTTTTCAGCATTAGTTACGGCTTGGCGCTTTGCCAGCTGACCAACCAAGCGATCGCCACCCTTGCCAAATCCCACAATACTAGGAGTGGTTCGTCCACCTTCAGAACTAGCGATCACAATCGGTTGACCACCTTCCAAAACTGCGACGCAACTGTTAGTCGTGCCTAAGTCGATCCCAATAACTTTTCCCATACGTACAGTATTTTTACCGAGTGCTAATGCCGTGATGTTTCGCGGGTTATCTTTTTTGTATGGGCTAAAGCGTACGGCAACTAAAGTGAATCCGCTGTGGCGAACAGTAGAAACACTTCATTGTTGCCCTAGGGTAGGCTGATTGTTAGAGAACTGCTTTTCGCATACTAGCTACTATCAAAATACGGGCTGTTAAAGTCCGGCAAAACGTCAACAGCCCTATTTTTGTGAAGATATGCGATGCTCGCCCTTGCTAGAACCTAGGCACTTTTGGTGAATGAGGCGAGCAACTACAGCTTAACTGTCAGTTGGACTCGACTGATCTTCCGGTACAGGTGGTGTGTCTTCTTTGGGAGCAGCCACCTTTACCATGGCATGGCGCAGCACGCGATCGCCCAAATAATATCCGCGTACTAACTCTTCTAACACTGTTCCTTCCGGATGTTCATCCGTAGGTTCCCGCATTACTGCTTCATGTAGGTTAGGATCAAATTCTTGACCTTCTGGACGCATTGGGGATACGCCTAAACGCTTCAAGGAATCTACTAATTGTTTGTAAACGCCTTGATAACTTTTGTGGATCGTCATCTCACCTTCAGTTTGGGGCTTCAGGTGCGATCGCGCCCGTTCAAAATTATCCACCACTGGCAGCAATTCCAGAATTGTGTTCCGCTTCACCTGTGCGTCTAGTTCTTCTTTTTCTTTGCTGGTGCGTTTACGGTAATTTTCAAAATCTGCCGCAATCCGCATGTATTGAGTACTACGTTCTTCTAGTTGGGCTTTGAGTAACTCAACTTGTTGAGTCAATGCTGCCAAAGCTGCTGTTTCTACTTCTGCCTTTTCAGGTGCAGCGACGCCATTGTCTGGTGTAAGTGTCGTATCTCCCGATACATTGTTTGGGGCTGCCACTTGCTCAGTAACCTCGCTGCCAGATTCGTTGGAGTTTATTTGCGTTGGGGAGTCGCTCATAATTACTTGCTTTACCTCTGTTGGTTCACCCAATTGCTGGCTTGTATTGTTTACCTGTTTATTGTCGTCCATCATTGTCTACTCATCCCAGATACTATTAATGGCAGCAGGTCACTCAAGCTTGCAACCATTGCTATTCAAGCTTTGCAGCTAAAGCTGATTTTGTTGCCAAAATTTGACTGGAAGTGATGTAACCGTCCTCTTATTGTGACAAATGGTGAACACGTTAGCGTAAACGCCCTAGGGGCGGTAAGCCGAACTAGTAGGACAGCTCTAGGAATAGGTCTTGTAGATGAGTAGCGCTGGATATATTTCGCACCCTCATCATTATTTATAACAGGAGGCAGGAGGCAGGAATTATTCTCTCATACCATTTCACGAAATTCCTAATTACAGTTCACTCCCCCAAATTCCCCAGCTCCCCCATGCCCTATTCCCAACCTCAACAAATAATCTAGCTGCGTAAGTCTTGACACTAAAGTGAATTTGCTAAGTGTAAATGAAAATTCTGTGCTTCAGGCTGGGAATACTTTAACCAGAGGTTTTCCCTACTCATTGCTCATTTATGACTTACTCGTCACCACAACGGCGCAGTACCGCTCTAACTACTAGAACAGAGTTTTCACCCTTTGGCAGCAAGCTAGTACAATCTGGCTACGTCAATACCGAACAGATGAGGCAGGCGTTGATTGAAAGCCGCAAGTCTGGCAGACCCCTGACAGAAGTGCTGGAATCAATCACTGGGCGACAACTAACACCTGAGTTTCTCAGGCAATACAAGAAACAGCAGCTATTTGAACTGAAGATACTATACGGTGTTGAATTCCTCGATCCGGAAGTCAACAACATTGGCAGCACGATGGTGGGGAATCTGATTGAAAGCTTGATTCCCGTAGATATTTGTCGTCGCCATCGCCTAGTACCACTATCAAAAAACGAAGAGCAAAATCCGCCCTGTGTTTTAGTGGCAATGGTCGATCCAGATAATCTAGAAGCTTCGGACGACTTGAACCGCATCTTGCGCCCCCAAGGCTTAGCATTACAGCGGATGGTGATTACCCAGGAAGATTATCAACAGCTGATCAACCAATATTTGGATGAATTGGCTGTACGCCAAAAGCACCTAGAACAAGAAAAATTTACAGATATCAATCAGGATTTAGAAAATCTGGGAAATCTTGACCTAGAAGATGCCCCTGATGATATGGAGGCTGACTTAGGAGCAGCAATGAAGGGTGCAGAGGATGCACCAGTCATCAGCCTTGTCAACAGAATTCTTGCTAAAGCTTTGCACGAGAAGGTTTCTGATATTCACATTGAACCACAGGAAGAAAATTTACGCATTCGTTTTCGTAAGGATGGGGTGCTGCGGGAAGCTTTCCCTGAACTACCCAAAAAAATCATTCCGGCGGTGACAGCCCGATTCAAAATCATCTCTAATCTGGATATTGCCGAACGACGTTTGCCTCAAGATGGTCGTATCCGACGCGTATTTGAGGGTCGGAAGGTAGATTTCCGTGTGAATACCTTGCCCAGTCGCTATGGGGAAAAGGTAGTACTGCGGATTTTGGATAACTCTTCCACCCAACTGGGATTGAATAAGTTAATCACCGACCCAGAAACTTTGCAGATAGTGCAGGAGATGGTGAGCCGTCCCTTTGGGTTGATTTTGGTGACTGGGCCTACTGGTTCTGGTAAAACAACTTCGCTGTATTCGGCACTGGCAGAAAAGAACTCTCCTGGAATTAATATTAGTACCGTAGAAGACCCAATTGAATACAGTTTGCCAGGGATTACTCAAGTACAGGTAATTCGGGAAAAAGGGCTAGATTTTGCCACCGCTTTGCGGGCTTTCTTACGACAAGACCCGGACGTACTGCTAGTGGGTGAAACGCGAGATAAAGAAACAGCAAAAACAGCGATTGAAGCTGCTTTAACTGGTCACTTAGTATTAACTACCTTACATACCAATGATGCCCCAGGAGCGATCGCTCGTTTGGGAGAAATGGGTATTGAACCTTTCATGGTTTCTAGTTCTTTGATTGGTGTTTTAGCACAACGCTTAGTGCGGCGTGTATGTTCGGATTGCCGCATTCCCTATACTCCCACGACTGAAGAACTAGCTCGTTATGGTCTATCTGCTTCCCAAAATGTAGGAATAACTTTCTACAAAGCTAACAGTTTGACACTAGAAGCTCTCAATGAAGCCAAAGCCAAAAATCAGTCGATTTGTCCAACATGTAACGGTGTTGGCTACAAGGGTCGTTGTGGTGTTTATGAAGTCATGCGAGTTACCGAAAACCTGCAAACCCTAATTAACGAAGAAGCACCAACAGAACGCATCAAAGAAGTAGCTGTTGAGGAGGGGATGAAAACCTTACTGGCTTACAGTTTGGACTTAGTACGCCAAGGAGCCACCACCCTCGAAGAAGTAGAACGGGTGACTTTTACTGACACAGGTTTGGAAGCAGAGTTAAAAGCCAAACGCAAGAGCGGTCTTACCTGTCGCACTTGTAGTGCTGAATTAAAACCGGAATGGCTAGATTGTCCTTACTGTATGACACCTCGTTTTCAAGATTAGTCAATAGTCAAGAGTCAATAGTCAAGAGTCATTAGTTAGTGGTTTTAAACAAATGACAACTGACAAATGACTAATGACAACTAACAACTAACCAAGGAAGTAGAACTATGGAATTGATGATTGAAGACTTGATGGAGCAATTGATTGAAATGGGTGGTTCGGATATGCATTTATCCGCTGGTTTACCTCCCTACTTCCGCATCAGTGGCAAACTCACCCCCATTGGTGACCAACCTATGACTGCTGATCAGTGCCAAAGACTGATTTTTAGTATGCTGAACAATACCCAGCGGAAAACCTTAGAGCAGACTTGGGAATTAGATTGTTCTTATGGTGTGAAGGGATTAGCTCGTTTCCGGGTTAATGTCTACAAAGAGCGTGGTGCTTATGCTGCTTGTTTAAGGGCATTAAGTTCTAAAATTCCTAACTTTGAGAAATTAGGTCTGCCAGATGTGGTGCGGGAAATGTCCGACAAGCCTAGAGGACTAATTCTGGTTACAGGCCCCACAGGTTCAGGAAAGACAACTACTCTAGCGGCAATGATCGATTTGATTAACCGCACTAAGGCAGAGCATATTTTAACGGTGGAAGATCCGATTGAATTTGTTTATGAACCCATCAAAAGCTTAGTTCACCAACGACAACTGGGTGAGGATACCAAGAGTTTTGCCAATGCCTTAAAAGCAGCTTTGCGGGAAGACCCAGATATTATTCTGGTGGGGGAAATGCGGGACTTGGAAACGATTTCTTTGGCGATTTCAGCAGCAGAAACAGGACACTTAGTATTTGGTACACTGCACACCAGTTCTGCTGCACAGACTGTTGACCGGATTATCGACGTTTTCCCCCATGAAAAACAAACTCAAGTGCGAGTGCAGTTGTCTAACTCGCTGGTAGCGGTATTTAGTCAGACTTTAGTACCAAAGAAAAATCCCAAACCGGGTGAGTATGGTCGAGTAATGGCTCAAGAAATTCTAATCGTTACTCCCGCTGTTTCTAACTTGATTCGAGAAGGCAAAACATCTCAAATTTACTCGGCTATTCAAACAGGTGGCAAATTAGGGATGCAAACTCTAGAGAAAGTTTTAGCAGATTTGTATAAAGCTGGAACTATTTCCTTTGAGGCGGCGATGTCTAAAACTTCTAAACCAGATGAAATTCAACGTCTTATTGGTAGTGCTGCACCGCAGCCAGGAAGTGCAAAACCTGGTGTTGGAGCAAGCAGATAGCATTAAATCTTACTATAGTCAATAGTTAATAGTCAATGGTCAATAGTTATTACTAATAACTATGGACTATAGACTATGTACTATGGGCTAAATTACTACATTTGAATTTTAAATTTCTGAATCCATGCCCACATTTGTTGCTCGCGTGCGGGACTCACAAGGAAAAACTAGAACGGAAAAAGTTAGCGCTGAATCCTTAGCGCAAGCTCGTACTAATCTTAGAGATAAAGGTTTTGTAGTCCAAGAACTCAAACAATTTCAAGGCTTTCAATCAAGCTTTGATTTGAACAAAATCCAGAATTCTTTTGTTAAGGTTACGGTTAAGGAAAAAGCAGTTTTTTCTCGTCAACTTGCTACCTTGGTAAATGCTGGAGTAGCAATTGTTCGAGGTTTGGGGGTGCTATCTGACCAGTGTACTAATGCGAAACTGAAACAAGCTCTCATCGATATTAGTAATGATGTACAGAGTGGTGTTAATCTTTCAGATTCAATGCGTAAGCATCCTGACTGTTTCGATGGATTGTATGTCAGTATGATTCAAGCTGGCGAAGTTGGTGGTGTACTTGACGAAGTACTCGCTCGGTTAGCTAAATTATTGGAAGATGTTGCCCGATTACAAAACCAAATTAAATCAGCGTTAGCTTATCCAGTTGTTGTAGGTTTTTTAGCTACCGCTATCTTTGTTGGGATGACAGTTTTTCTCATCCCAATTTTTGCTGGTATTTTCAAAGAATTAGGAACTGAATTGCCTGCTCTAACTCAATTCTTGATGACTTGTAGTGAAATATTAAGAAGTTTTTGGTCTGTAGTAATCGTAGTCATTTTTATAGGTTTAAGTATTGCCTATAAGCAGTACTACAAAACTCGCGTTGGTAAGGAAACTATTGACCGTCTTTCTTTGAAGGTGCCGTTGTTTGGTGACTTGATTCAAAAATCGGCAGTGGCTCGCTTTAGCCGAACTTTTGGTGCTTTGACTCGCTCAGGTGTACCAATTCTGACTTCTTTAGAAATTGTGCGAGATACATCAGGAAACCAAGTAGTTGCTAATGCTATAGATGGAGCGCGTGCAGAAATTCAACAAGGAGGCATGATTAGCATTGCCTTGCAAAGAGATAAAGTTTTTCCGATTATGGCAATTCAAATGATTAGTATCGGAGAAGAAACTGGTGAATTAGATGCAATGTTGATGAAGGTTGCCGATTTCTACGAAGATGAAGTTGAACAAGCAGTCAAAGCATTAACTAGTATTTTAGAGCCAATAATGATCGTTGTTCTAGGCGGTATGGTTGGTACTATTCTTTTAGCAATGTATCTGCCTCTGTTCAAGGTATTTGAAAAGCTGGGATAATTAAAAGTTAGGAGTTAGGAGTTAGGAGTTAAAAGTTGAAATAGTTAATTACTAACTCTTAATTTATGACAATTATAAAATTTAATTTTTAACTACTCACTTTTCACTCTTAACTTATTTAATAACCCATGCCTGTACAAAAATCTGACTACGAAGCGAGCTTGGCTGAGTATAGCAATCATTTAGCCGCGATCGCTTTACTCAAGCAACACCGACCATACTTGGAAATGATTCCTAGTCTACGCCGTCCTGATGACAGTGTGATCACTATCCCTTTGCCAATTGTTCGCTTTCGTAGCACTGTGACGACAACCCCACAGGCGACTTGTCTACCTTGTGATGTGGCGATTTTAATGTGCGATCCAGAGTGGAAAATCAAAACTGGTGTTGAAATTTTGATTTTTATTCATCGTCCCCACGAAGACTTTTCTGATTTGTTGGGACGCTGGCGACAAACTCAGGTTTGTCTAGATCAAGATTATGAGTGGCTAATGCCTCCCCGCCACAGTCATATTTTGAGTGAGGGAGCTAATACGATATATCCTTTGTTTATAGTTTTTCCTGAAACATCAGAACGTATCCAACGGGGTCTTGTGGGTGCTGAACTTCCATTTATTATGGAAGCAGAACAATTAGTAATTGAAGATAATTTAATAGACTCTTGCTCTTCAGAAAGTCCACAAGCTTAAAAGAGTTAAGAGTTAAAAGTGAGGAGTTAGAAGTTGGAATTTATAAGTCAAATTAAAAATTGAAATTTTACAACTTGAGATTTTCAATTTAAACTCTCAACTCCTAACTCTAAACTCCTAACTATTACTTAACAAATTGGGGCATAATTTCAGCAGCGGTAAATATGCCATAGATGCCGCGCTGGTGCAGTTGTCTACCAGCTTTGAGATAGCCAAAGGCAGGGCCGCAAACATTAGCTGCCATGCTGGTTTCATCTCCCAAAGTAAAGGTATGGGTGGAAATCTTACCTTCAAAGGTGCGTCCAGTGACTTTAACGTTGGTGCTGAGGGGCTTTTTAGGATTACGGGTATCAACAACGCCGCCAACAGTTACGCGATCGCGTCCCACTATTCCCGCTACTTCTAACATTACATCATCGGCGTGTTCCATGTTCTCCAAGGTCAACACGCCATTTGTTTTATCTAGTAATGCTTCTACTTCCGCGTCTGTCATTGCTCTAGCAGTTTCCACTGTATAACCAGGCATATGCCCAATGTCCTCGCGGACGGTGGCGCGGTAAGCTTCCCAATTGGCAATTCCCACGCCAAAGGTAATTTCAACTTTATGAATTTCGGCGTAGCTTTGGGCGGCTAAAGCGGCGGCGGCGGTTAATAGTCCTGGTGTTGCACCGCATCCTGTCATGTAGGTAATACCTGCGGCTTCGAGTTCCTCTTTCATTGCCAATAGTTGTTCTACGGCGCTGGTACGCTTGATTGCATCCACTAGCACCCCACGCCAACCAGATTGGATAAATTGCTTGGCTACAGAGGGTATAAAGTCGTTAGGTAGGTTGGGTAAAGCTAGAAAATACCCATCTACAGCTTGTGTGCGATCGATTAAATCCTGAATACTACGATTTGTTAATGTCCCGACTGGTTCTAAATAACCTACTGAACCTTGAGACTGGTAAGTTGCAATGCATTGTTGAATATTTAAACCTTCTGCGGCGTAAGCGTAGCCTTTTTGATCTGCGACTGCGACTAAAATCATTTCCCGTTTGCCAGCAAGTAGCTTGGCGGCTGCTTGTCCTAGTCCGCCAAAACCTAGTACACCGACGCGGATTGTTTTATTCGCTTGTTCTGTATTCATAGTCAATTTGTGGAGTTGAGTTAATAGCTTTCAGTATTTACCGTCTTGTCTGATGGCTATAAAGGTTAATTATGCTTTATTTTTCTAAGTTCTGAGGCTGACGGATGCGTATTTTTAACTGAAAAGTCTTTATTGCTGCTTCCCAAATCAGCAAAATTTTACTAGTGCTTATACTGTTTTAAGCGTAGTAATAATTATGCTCTATTAGTATTGTACGGCGCACCAGATTAGGAGAAATTAATTCATGAGTTTTGAAGATATTGGCACTGAAGCTGCTGAAAAAGTTGCAGAAATTGCTGTAGAAAAAACTTTAGGCATTAAAGACATAAAGACGGTACGAGCAGTTGTAGAGACTGGTGCAGCGGCGGGCGCTGCTGTCAGTGCTGCCACAGGGTTATCTGTAGCAGCAACTTCAGGAGCAGGAATTACTTCGGGTCTAGCAGCAGCAGGTGGTATCGTTGGTGGTGGCATGGCAGCTGCTCCTGCGGTATTGGCAGCAGGCCCAGCTTATGCTGGGGCAAAAATAATGAATGAAACTTTGTTCAAAGACCAACCTGATTTGTCTGAGGAAGAACGTGAAGCTCGTGCAGCTGCAAGAAGAGCTACAAACATTGGATCTGCTGCTGGTATAGCTGGTGCTGGTGCTATAACAGTAGCTGGTGGTGCTTCTGGTGCTGCAATTATGAGTACCCTTGCAGGTATCGGTGGTGTTGTTGGGGGAGGTGCAATCGCTGGTACTGCCATAGTTGCTGCTGCACCTGTTGCTGCTGCGGCAGCTATTGGATTCGGTATATACAAATTGTTTGGTGGCGGTAAGGAAAATTAGCGTTAAATAATTCAGTTGAAAAATTTGAATTCAATTCAGTAAAAACTCAGTTGCTCTAAATTTAATGTATAATAATTAGCAAGAGAAATAAAATTTGAATGCCTGTGTATTTTGAGCGCAAACAGCTTTTTGGCTGTATAGCTTAATTTGCACAGGCATTTTTTATGTTTATACTCTCCACAAAAATAATTAAAAAATTAAAATTATGTTTAACTTCACTAATCTAATCCCAAATGCAGAAAATGCAGTCGTTGAAATTCGTAAGCTTCGTGACTACTGCCTTAATTCACAGCATGATCAAGGAAAACATAAAGCTCGTCTCTTTTTATCAAGCTTGGGTATGACAGCAGACAATGCTGAGGAATTACGCCAGATTCTTTTAGAAATAGTCAAAACGCATGAGGCTAGTTTGGGTAAGCGTGATGAATTTGGACAACGCTACATAATAGATTTCACGCTGGAATGGCAAGATAAAAGTGCAACCATTCGTAGTGCTTGGATGATCGAAAATGATTCTGATATCCCAAAATTAACGACTTGCTATCCTTTGTAATATCTGGAGATGATACAAGATGACTCAAAATACAGTCAACTTGCTGGATGTAATAGCACTAACAGTTGATTTGCCTAAACACAGCTTACGTCGTGGTCAAGTTGGTACAGTAGTGGAAATATTAGCTGATGGCGCAGCATTTGAGGTTGAATTTAGCGATCGCAATGGACGCACTTATGAATCTATCGGTTTACGCCCAGAACAATTTATGGTGTTACATTTCGAGCCAGTATCACCTGATTCAATACCTCAAATTGTAACTGTGTAAGTGGTAGTGTAGAGAGCGATCGCACATCAAGACAAGCTTCTGAGCTAGACGCACAGCTGATCCAGTAAGCTGTAAGTGAGTTGAGTTGAAGAAATAGGTGACAAAATATGACACTGAGCGAGTTACTTCCTATGGTGCGAAAACTATCCGCACCAGAAAAACTCAAACTAATCCGCATCTTAGCTGAAGAACTGGATACTAACGAAGATATTTCGCCTCTGGAACCATTTAAGACCTATGACTTACCCACCCCTTATAATTCATTTGGTGCAGCTGAAGTTCTGATGCAAGCTTTGACACAGACAGATCAGGTCTGACTAGATGAAATTTAAATACTCGACCACCAATGCATCCCAAAATGAGTTTGATAGCTTACCACGTATTCCACTACGTCTTCGTCGAGAAAATCGA
This sequence comes from Nostoc sp. NIES-4103, assembly GCF_002368335.1. GTDB lineage: Bacteria > Cyanobacteriota > Cyanobacteriia > Cyanobacteriales > Nostocaceae > Amazonocrinis. The sequence goes on from NZ_AP018288.1 coordinate 5,500,128, forward strand.
GTGATTGAAGCATTTGGCTTAGTGGACAGTGGTGCAACTGTGAATGTTTTACCCTATGAACTTGGTATTGAGTTAGGTGTTGTTTGGGATGATAGTAAGGCAATTATTCAATTAGCAGGCAATTTGAGCAATCAACTAGCAATACCATTCTTTGCTACTGCTAAGATAGGCGAGTTTGCTCCTGTTCAATTAGCATTTGCTTGGGTGAGAAAAGCAAATATACCATTGATTCTTGGTCAAACAAACTTTTTCTTGGAATTTGATGTGTGTTTCTACCGTTCCAAATTGGAATTTGAAATCAAACCAAAGTCGCACTGATCTGCATGATTATTTGCTCACAGAGCCATGATTTTTAACAAAAAACTAGCTTCTATTACTAGGTTTCTGCTTTAATTTTTGTAAAACAGATTTCGTAATCATACGGTAGTCGTTTGTATATTTACTAGTAATGAAGTTGGCTTTTTGTCAAAAATGAACAATAACGAAGGAGACAAGCAATTTTTTGGTGCTGATAATTTAGGTAACGATAAACTCTATATTGAAATTCCTGCTGAACAAAATTCCCCGTATCAAGAGCGAATTCCTTCTGGATATGACCCGATGCAAGAAATTTATCTTAGAGGTCGAGCATTTAGAAGTTTGTCTGGTGGCAGAATTCCTTGGTGGGTTTTGATTTCAGGCTGGCTAATCTTTGGAGGATTGGCCCTATTGATGCTGATTAGTGCGATCGCCTCACAATCTTTTGGACTTTTGCTACCATTAGCCTTTGTGAGTATTCCTGTCTTGATTCTGTTGAGAGGTACTCTTGCCAAACTCTCTACCACCAAGCGCAGAAGAAGATAGCAAAGCGATGGATTTCATGTAGTTGAGTTTGAAATTAAAAGTAAAGATAATTATTAAAAAATTAAGAATAATTCCAGTTAGATGAGAATTTGTGCATCTACAAGTGACTTGCATTCGGTGCAAATTTATCTTGTATGACGCGATCGCTCTTGTAGGTGATCTTTGGATAGTACAAAACTACGAGTGATTCCTCAAGACAGTTCGGGACATTCAACAAGTATGCGCCCAAGTGCGATCGCATACCCCATCATCTTGCTGTTGGCTAACCAGCGTCCAATCCCACCTATCCACCCTGCTTTACAGGGTGGATAGGTTCAATTTAATGATAAAATTTTTCAATAATTTTTATAGATTTGTAACTCACATACCTGGCTAAACCGTCTCTAATCCTTGATTTTTCCAACTTTTACTACTTTTGTTACAAGCTCAGTCATCACCTTGACTAATTGATTAGGTTAAGAGAAACTAACTAATGACAGACGTATATGCTTGTAAAATTAATAATTTTTGTAAACATTCTGAGATATATATTTTGAGAGATGGAACATTAGTTAACAAACGTTTAGTTTGTATCTAAGTAAAAATGTTCCGGAGGCTATATTTTTAGCCATCTGCTAAGGCAGTACAATTCAAACGTACTATCATGGTTGGCCAGAAGCATGGAGACATTAGAGTTCATAATTTATCCAGACGGTCGGGTACAAGAGAAAGTCACAGGCATTGTAGGTGCTTCTTGCGCTGAGGTTACAGCGGCAATAGAAGCGCAGCTGGGGCAAGTACTCACTCATGAGCCAACCTCAGAATTTTTCGCCGCGAAGGTACAGCAATCTTCTAGTGTGGCGAACACGCAAAGCACTTACAGCGAATGGTAAGTTTTCACAGTAGTTTATTGTCATTAATTCACATCCACCATGTCACACTTTAGCCAAATTAAGACTCAAATTCGTAACCTTGACTCTTTAAAAGATGCGCTGACTGAATTGGGCATAGACTGGAAACCAGGGCCACGTGAAGTGCGTGGCTATCGCGGTCAAACCCATCCTGCCGAAGTAACTATCGAGCAAGAAAATGGCTATGATATCGGCTTTAGATGGAATGGCAAAGAATACGAACTAGTGGCTGATTTGCAATATTGGCAGCAAAACCTGTCTGTAGACGGTTTCTTACGTCAAGTAACTCAGCGTTATGCTTACCAAGCAGTTGTGAAAGAAACTGCTCGTGTTGGCTTTCAAGTTACCGAACAGCAAAAAAATGAAGATGGATCTATTCGTCTGGTAGTACAACGCTGGAGTGCGTAATGGCTGATTTTCTGCCGTCACCGGAAGAAACAGAAGAGAATCGTTCCGGCTTGGAACCAGAATTAGGTGGGTTTTTACGGGATGCGCCTGAACGTTCTGGTTTTGAGCCGGAATTGGGTGGTGTTCTGCGCCAAAAGGGTGTGTATGTTGATGAAATCACCTGTATTGGTTGTAAACACTGCGCTCATGTGGCACGTAACACCTTTTACATTGAACCAGATTATGGGCGATCGCGTGTGATTCGCCAAGATGGGGATGCGGAGGAGGTTATCCAAGAAGCAATTGATACTTGTCCGGTTGATTGCATCCATTGGGTTGATTATACTGAACTGAGAAAGTTAGAAGAAGAACGCAAATTTCAGGTGATTCCTGTAGTAGGCTATCCAGTGGAACAGGCGGTATCGACTGCTGAAAGGCGGCGTAGAAAGCAAAAGTTAAAGAGTAAAAAATCCCGTTATTAAAAATAAAAAGTTCAATAAACATATAAAAAGGACTGGTTAAACCAGTCCTTTTTGCTTAGCTATTAGCAAAAACTTTTCATCCAAAATACAAATAGGACTTACGCACTCGTGACGAAAAACTAAGCTTTTGAGATTACAACGCTAAGCTCGTAATGACGTAAAATCGTAGCCCGTGCGTAAGTCCTGACAAAATCTAAAATTAGTACGACTGCCTTTATTTAAGATTGAGATTATCGTGTTGTGAAAGCAATTTTTCTACTTTCGCTTCGTCGATTCTAGCAGTTAACTTTTTGGCTTCATACTGGTCTCTAGTAGTTTTTGCCAAAGTAAAAGTTGAGCCAACAGAAAAAGCTAAACCCATACCCATAAAACCTTTTATCCAGCTATCAACAGGTAAATTGACTATGCCGAAAGTAGTCATAGAAATAGACATAACAAAAGCAGCCCAAGTTTGAATAATCCAAGCTGAACTATCCTTTTGAGAACCAATTGGTTGCATATTTCCTACTTATTAAATATGAGTGATTAATAGCGAATTAAACTTGAGTCAGGTACATCGTAGAGGCAATTTATGAATTGCCTCTAAAATTAACATTTATACCAATTCTCTAAAATCCAGACTATATCTCAATACGGTTCAGTTAAGGCTAAAACTCTCAGTCAAAGTCAAATTTTTTAACCAACCGCCCTCCGGGTTCAGCAGTTTGCAATCGACGCAAAGCGGAGGCACTCCGTTGGACGGGTTTCCCGGCTTGAAGGAAGTGCCGTCCAAGACTGCAACTGCTTCACCAAGAACGCCAAGGACGCAGAGAGAAGAAAGAAATGCTTAACTGAACTGTATTGGACTATATCTGATGAATCTTAATTACGAATTACGAATTACAAATTACGAATTGGTATTACCTAACTGCTATGAAAACGCTATAAGTTTGATTGTATTTATTAGTACACTCAAGTTTGAGATAAATGCTGCCACTTTAGCAACTGGGCTAGAAACTGTTAGCTCAAAAATGCTTGTAGCAAGTAATAACTGGTACAAAGCTTGTACCAGTTTTGCAAATGTCATCAAGCGGCTGGTTTTAATTAATCAGACTCAGGGAATGTCTGCACCTTACCATCAGGACTGAGAATTACTCGGATTCTGGCATTTTTTCCGTATCTATTAGCGGAAACAAATGGTTTACCAATATCAGGCATTCCCGCACTATTAACGTATTCTCTAGCTGGCTTATTCAGGGGCAAAATTCGTTCAATTGTACCGTCAACACCCAGCATTAAACTATACTCTAGTGACTGTGTTAAACCTGAAGGTGGCTGCCAGCGCTTTGTCAGGATATTTCTAGCTTCTGCTACTTGGGGAGTGTCAAATAATGTATTGTCATTAGCGCTATCTGGGGATACAGATGTTTGAGATGCAGCCCTTAATCTCTCAGCTAGCGAAGTAGGTGACGAGCTATTTGTGGGTGCTAGTTTAGACGAAGGTTGTGCAGTGGAAGAAAAAGTTTGTGGGGAATTGATTCCTGTCTGTAGCTGGCTTGGGTTTATTGGTGCATAACCTTGAGGAAGCGTATTGTTGCCACCATTACCAGGTATATTAGATGCAGACGGAGGAACTACTGGGATATTGGAGGCTGAACTGCCTGTAGATGAAGAAAATCTAGATGGCAAGTCCCGTTTTTTGGGAAGATTAAGTTGGCTTGGGGAAGTTGAACCTGTAGGGTTTTGCTGAAGATTTGGGGCAATAGCAATTTGCTGACCTGGGATTGTGGCAGTTACTCCACCTTGCTGATTGCTATTTAGACCGGGAATCGTTCCTGGAGGTATAGCTCCTGCATTTTTAGGAGATGCTAGTGATGATGGGGGTAAACCAGAAATGGGGGATTGGGAATTAGTTGAGGGTAAACCCGAACCTGGAGATGTGAGGGGCTTTTCGGGCAAAGCGGAAGTAGGAAGCGGAGGGGCGCTGCTTAAAGATGGTAGCGATCGCTGTAAATCGTCACCAGGCGTAAGTCCTGGTTGCGGTGTGGGAAAGTCAAGTGAATCTGAGGGTGCTAAAGCAACTTCTTCCTGACTGGGAGCGGTCTTTTGAGCAGTTTGCGGCTGCTTTTGCCTTACATTATTGGCATACTGCAATGTTATCGGTAGTAATCCCACACCTAACACCAGCACAGCAGCAACAGGTGCCCAAGCAGGCAACTGGCGGAAAGTATTGCTTTTCTCAAGATTTGGTAATGCCATAACATCACTGGAATATTCATCAAGGGCAGTCGCCAAATCGAACAGTTGCAGCAGACTGAGTTGAATTACACGCCCAGATGCTTGGTTGGCGAGGGAACCGAGATGTAGATTATGTGTTAAATAACTGCTCGATTCTAAGTATATCTTTCCGGGTAACTGGGAATTAAAAGACTCGAAGGTTTTAGTTGGCAGCGGAGATTGTTGAAAATCTGTTAATTCTGAGTCATGAAGTACTTTACTTGAATCTTGGAGTCCAGAGAAACTGATCCAAAAGCTTTCTGGAGGCTGTTGCAGGAATTCTTGGACATAGCTAGTAACAGCATCACATAAAGCTTCGAGTTGGTCGCGATCGCCTCGAATTGGGACTCTACGTTCTTCTGGTAGTTTTGGGTCGTCAAAGCGTAATTCAAATCTGAGTTTCTTAAGAACAGTTTTCCCCATCCACTGAGATAAGGGTGAACTTTGGGCTAATATTTCCAGCGTACAAGTGGGGGGTGTGTAGCGACGAATGACAGAATTTGTTAAAGGCATGGCAAGAACTGCGAAGGAAATGATTATCTAAAATTTTGCAGAACGGTCTATAAGTGCTAACCAGAGACGGCGGTGTCCACCAGGGGCACTGTAAAACAGTAAATCTACAAGCAGTTTGAGTGCCAGGCGGGTAAGTAAATCTGTCGAGATTTGCTCGTCCTCTTCCATCCGTTCTTGGTAGATGTTGCAAAAAGCATCGATATAGTCTCCAAGTAAGGCGGCCTGATGAGGTTCCTGATTATTTTCCGCCATTTGCTCTAATAGACCAACAGCACGACGAATCAATTCCTGGTGCTGTTTGGCGAGATAGCAAGTAATGAGAACAAGCGATCGCGCTTCTTCTACATCTAGCTTTTTTCGCCCTCCTTGACCTTTACGTAGGGGATTCGACTGGCGTAGTCGCCATAATGCTACGCGGTCTGGAACTCTTGACTCTAAATTTAGATTAGTTGCTGCCGAAAGCATGGCTTCGGAACCGATGCCAGTTAAAGTTTCTAGCGCCAATAACACCAAGTCTAACTGAGTTTTGATATTGTCCCATTGAACTGTGTTTGGGGCCGGAAGCTTTATTAAATCCTCCCACTGGGAATTTGGGGTAGCTGAGTTGGCGGTCAAGTGCATAACTTTTAGCATAGGTGATCGGGCTGATAGGGGATGCTGCTGTTACCCATTTTGAAACCAGACTCTTAAGAATTAGGGTTGGTTTCCTATTGCTAATGCAGGGGAGCAGGGGTGCAGGGGAGCGGGGGTGCAGGGGAGTAGGGGAAGATAAAAAGAATAATTTTTAACTCCTAACTCCTAACTCCTAAACTCCTAACTCCTAACTTTGCTTTCAGCTGCATAGTTATTGTTACTATGCTGTATTCAAAGCTGCAATTAGCTTTTTTGGTTTTGGTTAACAGCAGTTATCTCTGTCTTACTCTACTAGATGAAAATTTATTTTCAACACAATAAAGAAATATCTACCCGGTAGGAATTTGTTAGTTTTAGCAGTTATTTCAGTATGACAGTATAAATAAACATGACTTTCTATAGTTAATCTTTAATTACTAATTGCTCGTTATAGCCAGACAATTAGTAATTAAAAATTAATAAACGTACTCTTGACTAGTTATATTTATTGCCAATTTATTAACGGAGGAGTTAGGAGTTAGGAGTTATTTCTCCCTCATCTCCCTCATCCCCCTATCTCCCCTGCTTAGTTCAATGCATATAAGCGACTGTAACCCCACTACCTCCGTCGGCTTGTTCTGCTGTTTCGTAGTGGCTGACTCTGGGATGCTGTTGCAAAAAGGTGTGGACACCTTGCCGCAATTTACCAGTGCCGTGTCCGTGAATAATCCATATTGGGCTGTTAGCTTCTGAAATTGCCTTATCTAAAATTAATTCGGCGTCAGATACCCGCTTACCACGTAAATCAACAGTATTTTGGGAAGTGCGAATTGCTGGGGCACTTTGGGGTGCTGGAGTAACTACTACTGGTGCGGGTTTTGGTTTCACAACAGGTTCTACTTTCTGACCGTCAAGAGATTCAATATCTTCTAACTTGACTGTCATCTTCATAATTCCAAAGCGGACAGTTAACTCACCATCCTCATCGGGGGCATTTAGCACTTCTGCTGTTTGCCCAAACTTAGAAATACGGATGCGATCGCCTACTTTGGGCATGAATCCGGCTTTGGGTTTTGGCGGTGCTGCTGGCTGATATTTTTGGGCGATTTGATTCAAAGCATTAGTTGCTTGTTGGGCATCTTGGGCTTTTGGTGTGCCTTGCTGCAAGCGACGAATGATTTGAGCGATTTCACCTTTTGCTTGGGCGATCGCTTGCTGTACTGCTACTTCCTGGGAAGCCCGCAGTTCACGTTCTCGCTCTTGCAAATTTGCGGCTTTTGCGGATACTTCTTTGTATAAACGTTCTGCTTGCTGCAACAATTTTTGTGCTTCAGCAGCTTTGGTTTCTTGGCGACGACGTTGTGCTTCTAAGCCAGCAATCACTTGATTCACTTCGTCTGTGGCTTCGCCGACTTGCGTTTTCGCTTGTTCTACTACTTCTAATTTCAGCCCCAAGCGTCGAGCAATAGTCAAAGCATTAGAACGTCCTGGTATCCCCCACAACAATCGGTAAGTTGGCGAGAGAGTACTTTCATCAAATTCTACAGAGGCATTTTCAAACCGCTCATCCTCGTATTTCAGGGCTTTCAGTTCACCAAAGTGAGTTGTAGCAATAGTCAGTTGGGCATGTTTAGCCAGATATTGCAACAAAGCGATCGCCAAAGCACTACCTTCAACTGGATCAGTACCTGCACCAACTTCATCTAGCAACACTAGGGACTGGGGATTGGGTAATGGGGATTGGGATAATGTTTCTCCCTCATCTCCCTCATCCCCCTCATCTTCCTCATCTTCCCCATTGCCTAATGCGTCTAAAATCCGGCTAATACGGCGGATGTGACCTGAGAATGTAGACAAACTTTGCTGTAGGGATTGTTCATCACCTATATCTGCTAATACTTGGTCAAACCAAGGTATTTCTACTGGCTCACGGGCAGGAATAAATAAACCTACCTTGGCCATTAATGCTGCCAAACCCAGAGTTTTCAAGGTGACAGTTTTACCCCCAGTATTGGGCCCGGTAATTGTGACTACCCGTATATGGGGAGCAATTAACAAATCCACTGGCACCACTGATTGACCTTGTTCGTGCTGCTGCTGCCACACTAGTAGGGGGTGGCGCAGTTGCCGTAAGGTGATAATTTCCTGTTCTTCGCGTTTAATAAATCGGGGCGGATTGGCTTTGAGCCAATAACTATATCGCGCTCTGGCTGTTGCTAAATCCAAGGTGGTAACAATAGCTAACAATCTTTCCAAATCTGGCTTGACTGCTGCTACTTGCTCTGTTAGCTTGCGGCGAATGGCTTCTTCTTCGGCTTGCTCTCTTCTAATAGTTTGTCGCAGTTGATTGCCCAAAGGCACGATAGAGTTGGGTTCCACATACAAAGTGGCACCGCTAGTAGAGGTATCATGGACAATGCCGGGGATAGCGTCTTTTTGAGGCGCTTTCACCGGAATCACAAAGCGATCGCCTCGTTGGGTAATTAGCTGTTCTTGGACTGCCCCATGCTTTGCCTGTAAAATATTTTGCAGCTTTTGAGTGATTTGGCTACGTAAACGCCGCAAGTCTGTGCGAATTTCCCCAAGTTTTTGACTAGCGCGGTCTGTGACTTGGCCTCGTTCATCAATACAGCGGTGGATTTCTTGCTCTAGTTCTGGATAAGTCCGCAAATCGGCAACCAGTTGATTCAAGATGGTTAAATCTTCTTGGTTATCGATTATACGCCGTAAATTTCTGGCACCTGCAAGGCTGGTTGCGATCGCTAAAAGTTCATCCCCCGCGAGAATTCCTTGAAGTTCAGCCCGTTCTAGGGAATCGCCAATATCTTGTATTCCTTCAAAGGAAAGTCCTGTATTCAAACGACTTTCCAGTTGATAAACTTCCTTGGTTTGGGCTAAAAGTTGTTCACTTATTGCCTGAGATTCAGGTATTCTCAAATGAGTTGATGCGATCGCCCCTAGTTTAGTTGCCGCAAATGTCGCAAGATGCTGGCAAAGGCGATGCCATTCTAGTAATTCTAAGGTATCAGATTGGATCAAGGCTGCAACATCTAACGAATCTAGTCTGAAATTATCCTAACAATAGAGTAGTGTTTACAGCCAAGATTCAACGGACAATACCTTAAAAGTAGAATCCGCTAGTGGCGTAAACTAAACTAGAGATACTTTTTTGACCAAAACTAGGGTGTAAAATAAAAAATTGTATTTTTATACACCTTGTGCCGAAACTAATAAGGGTATAATTTCGCCATCATCTCCAATTTTGTGAGCCAGCGCGGTGAAACAATTGCAGTGGTTCCTTTTGACTCCCTACTCACCTAAAGCCAGGATTTGAGTATTTCAAACGACTTTTCAAACATCCTCTATGAAATCTTTTTAGAAAATTTAGAGGAGTATGTATTGTCTCTGATGCCAAATGCATTATAAATTAAATAACCTTAACAGAGGTACTTTTTTGCAAGTAAGCCTTTATTCTTTCATTTTGTTATAAGTTTTTGTGTGCAAAAAATCAATCAAGCATAGAAAGACTTTAACGCTAAATATATTTTGAACTCAAAAATTTAACTATGGCTATTAAACGTATTATCGAAGGTCTAAATGAATTTCATGACAATTATTTTATTACACATCGCAAGTTGTTTGAAGAACTATCCCAGGGACAAAACCCGGAGGTATTATTTATAACTTGCTCCGACTCGCGTATTGATCCATGTTTAATAACTCAAAGTCTACCAGGAGAATTATTTGTTATCCGTAATGTTGGTAATATAATTCCTGCCTATGGAACGCAGAATAATAGTGAAGGGGCAGGTATAGAATATGCTGTGCAAGCTTTGGGTATTAAAGATATTGTTGTCTGCGGTCATTCCCACTGTGGAGCAATGAGAGGTTTATTACAAATAGGAAATCTTGCTCAACAAATGCCTTTAGTTTACGACTGGTTAAGGCATTACGGTGAACCTACTCGCCGTCTGGTTTTAGACAATTATAAGGATGACCCCAGCGATAAATTATTAAAAATAGCAATTGAGCAAAATGTATTAACCCAAATAGAGAATCTAGAAACATACCCAACAATTCGGTCTAAATTATATAGTAGTCAAGTTACTCTTCATGCCTGGGTATATGAAATAGAAACTGGTGAAGTCTTTGCTTATGATGCAAGTGTTGGAAAATTTAAAATTTTAGAAAACCGTCCTTTTCCTGTACCTAATATTATGACTGGATTAGCATTAGAATAATTATTTTTGAACTCACCTTTTTTAATTGCATCTGGCTGTAATTCCTTGGAAAACGCAGTCAAAGCTTGGTTTGTGCCTCTAAAATAGATAGTACGACTTACGCATTAATAAAAGTCATAGAGAAAGCCAGCATAGTATTATACTCTTGATAACTACGTATAATAACAGAAAACTCTAGTACTATGCAGTTAGTTATAAAATTCATGATAATTAGGTAATAAATAACACATTAAATTAAAATTACTGATTAAGATCTTGCCACCCTCAACTATTGGCAGTAGCTTGAAAAAGAAAGTAGGGAGTGGGAAGTGGGAGAGAAAAGCTTTATTATGTTCGTTTATGAGATTTTGTCGTGAATGACTAACTTGCAAAAAAATCGCTGCAAATCCCTCCACAATTTGATACCCTAGCTTAAACAGATTTGAGAAAATTTAAAGCGTGGAAATTCAACTTGGGCGGGGGAAAACAGCTAAGAGAGCATACGGAATTGATGAAATTGCTCTAGTCCCCGGTAACAGAACACTCGATCCGAGTTTGGCAGAAACTAAGTGGCGGATTGGCAATATTGAGCGAGAAATCCCGATAATTGCCAGTGCGATGGATGGCGTGGTAGATGTTCGCATGGCTGTACGTTTGTCACAGTTAGGAGCATTAGGCGTACTCAACTTAGAAGGTATCCAAACTCGTTATGCTGACCCAGACCCGATTTTAGATCGGATTGCCTCTGTAGGGAAAGATGAATTTGTTTCCCTGATGCAAGAACTCTATGCCGAACCCATAAAGCCGGAATTAATTGCACGGCGTATTGAGGAAATTAAACAACTTGGCGGCATTGCAGCAGTGAGTGCTACTCCAGCAGGCGCAAGTAAATATGGTGAGGTGGTGGCAAAAGCTGGGGCAGATTTATTTTTTGTACAAGCAACGGTAGTTTCTACTGCACACCTGTCACCAGATTCCGTAGTTCCTTTAGATTTGGCAGAATTTTGCCGTTCCATGCCGATTCCTGTGGTGTTAGGGAATTGCGTAACTTATGAAGTAACTTTAAATTTGTTAAAAGCTGGGGCGGCTGCGGTATTAGTAGGGATTGGCCCTGGCGCAGCTTGTACTTCTCGTGGAGTTCTGGGTGTGGGTGTGCCTCAAGCAACAGCGATCGCTGATTGTGCTGCTGCGCGAGATGAGTACTTCCAACAGACTGGTAATTATATCCCTGTGATTGCTGATGGCGGTTTAATCACTGGTGGAGACATTTGCAAATGCATCGCTTGTGGTGCCGATGGTGTAATGATTGGTTCACCCTTTGCCAGAGCCGCCGAAGCCCCAGGACGGGGTTATCATTGGGGGATGGCAACTCCCAGCCCAGTATTGCCCCGTGGTACTCGTATTCGTGTTGGCACAACCGGTACTTTAGAGCAAATACTTACAGGCCCCGCAGCCTTAGACGATGGCACTCATAATCTTTTGGGAGCCTTGAAGACTAGCATGGGCACATTAGGAGCTAAAAATCTCAGAGAAATGCAGCAAGTTGAAGTTGTGATTGCTCCTTCCTTATTAACCGAGGGTAAAGTATACCAAAAAGCTCAGCATTTGGGCATGGGTAAATAAAGGGAATAGGAAATAGGGAATAGAAAATAGGGAATAGGGAATAGACAATGGTAAATTACTTTGCCACGATACCCAACCCCCCATTCTCAACTTGAAATGCTTAAGGAAATTTTTCCAGACTCTTAAACAATCCCTGGAAAAATCACATATGTCGCCTACAATAGAAATAGCGGAGACGCATGTTTCCGTTCACTCCTCACACCACACTCCGCCCGGACTACTGTTCGGGCGGTTCCTTATGTTTGTGAATAAATTCTATAGCTTCTTTGCAAATGTACATCCTTCACTTCCAAGCTGCTGTTTTTGCTATGGTAGAATTTTCACGAAACTCAGAAATATAATTGGCAAAGGTTTTTAGGCATGTCAACAGCCACAGAAGTTACGGATTCTAACTTTAAGGAACAAGTGCTAGACAGCGATATCCCTGTTTTAGTTGACTTTTGGGCGCCTTGGTGCGGCCCCTGCCGAATGGTAGCTCCTGTTTTAGATGAAATTGCCGATCAATACGACGGTCAATTAAAAGTTGTGAAAGTCAACACTGATGCAAATCCTAATGTTGCTAGCCAGTACGGTATCCGCAGCATTCCCACTTTAATGATTTTTAAAGGTGGGCAAAAAGTTGATATGGTCGTCGGTGCAGTCCCTAAATCTACATTAGCTTCTACTTTGGATAAGCATCTTACAGAAACTAAATAGGCAATAAAGCCCTTTTGATTTGTCTGTTTGCTTTAGGCTTAGGTAAATATTTGCAACAAATTTGCGAGACGCGAAATTTCGCGTCTCAAAAATACTTTTTACCGCAGTCAACAGTATCGAGTTACCGTTGTTAAATCAAGATGTTATTTCTTGAGAGGTGTCCTTTAACCATTACGCCCTAAGTCCCCACTGAATTCTGTTCACTAGGATTATGGACTAAAAAACCTCGAAGTAGTTGTTAATTGCATACCAAAATTAGATAGAATGTAATGCCATTGTGGTGGCAGTTCTCATGACTTCATCTGCGTCGTTTGACACATTAGAGTCTCTCCAGGCGGATATCGCTGAATTAATTGATCGCTTACCGACGTTAAAAAATCGGCAATATATTCAGCAGGCACTTGCTACTATATTGCGTCTGGCAGATAGTGATATTGATCGTCTTGACTGGAAAATATTGTCGGCCTCTCTAGCAGATATGGAGCGAGGTTTCCAGCTGTTTTATAACTACCGACACGTCCGCAAAGTCACTATCTTCGGTTCTGCTCGTCTTTCGCCACAAACCCCAGAGTACCAAATGGCGCTTGAATTTGCCCGCGCTGTGACGCAATTAGGATTCATGGTCATGACAGGTGGTGGTGGCGGCATCATGCAGGCAGGACACGAAGGTGCTGGGCGAGAAAATTCCTTTGGTTTAAACATTCATTTGCCGTTTGAACAGCAGGCAAACCCAGTGATTGAGGGCGATCCGAAGCTAATTCATTTTAAGTATTTCTTCACGCGGAAGTTATTCCTCCTTAAAGAAAGTGATGCTGTTGCCTTGTTCCCTGGTGGATTTGGCACGCAAGATGAAGCTTTTGAGTGCATGACATTAAGTCAGACAGGTAAATTTGGCCCTGTACCTGTGGTTTTAATCGATCACCCTAATGGTGATTATTGGAAATCTTGGAGCAAGTATATTGATCAGCATCTGGTAGAAACAGGCCTTGTGAGTCCTGAAGATCCCAGCCTCTACACGGTGACAGATAACCTCGAAGTAGCTTGCAATGCGATTACACGTTTTTACCAGGTTTATCACTCTAGCCGCTATGTAGGGGATCAGTTGGTAATTCGCCTGACTTCAGATTTATCAGATGCTGAGGTCGAACAATTAAATACTGAATTCAGCGATATCCTTGTGAAAGGACAGATTCAAAAAAGTCAGTCCTTGCCTCAAGAAAATCAAGATGAAACTGTTGGTCTACCACGAATAGTTCTATACTTCAATCAACGTGACTTGGGGCGCTTGTATCAAATGATTGCCGCAATTAACCGAATGGGTACACCTTCTGTTGAAGATAAGGCGCATCCAGAAAGGAAATAATTACTATAATATCGATTCAGTAATCCTAAAAATTGGCTGACTTGCATATACTTGGTGTCTTGGTGTCTTAGTGGTAAAAATTTAAAAAACTACCAAATACACGAAGACACGAAGAGTTTTTGTTCGCTCTACTGTCTTAACTTATGTGACAACGGCTATATTTATTGTCTTTGTTGCTGAATTGCAGTAGTGGCTATTCATGAATAGCTCCTACTATAGTTGTGCGTAACTTGTAAAAATTAATGTTATCCAACTAACTTACAGATGAGAAAAACACTAGTTCTTAGAACTGAGTGCTGATCAGCATAAAAAAAGCATGTATATTAGCACAGTAAATAATGTCTTAAATCTGAAATAGGGGAACAAAACATGCTGGAATTATTGGGTTCAGGATTGGTTTCTCTCTGGCTGGAAATGGCTGGAGTACAAATCAAGCCTTCAGATGCATTTAATGCATTGGCTTGGCAAAGTAGCCCTGGTTTGGTTCTTGCCCCTGATCCCAATCCAGCTGGGAATAATACAGTAACCGAATATTTTAAGGGCTTAATTACATCAAAATTGGTGCCCCAGAATCTGATGCCGAGTCAGGGAATTTGGATGCAGTCGGGGCCGATGCTGATGGCTAATCATCAAGGTACAACACCTCTGCCAGCTGCCTCTTTAACTAAGATTGCTACTTCACTAGTTACTTTGAAAACTTGGGGCCCAGACCATCAATTTCAGACTTTGGTTAGCGCTACAGGGCCAGTAGTAAATGGAGTATTGCAGGGCGATTTAGTGATTACTGGTGGTGGCGATCCCTTGTTTGTGTGGGAAGAAGCGATCGCTCTTGGTAATACTCTTAACAAAATGGGGATCAAGCAGGTAAAAGGAAATCTGGTGATTGCTGGCAATTTTGCTATGAATTTCCAACGTAATCCCCTGTTAGCAGGTCAATTCCTCAAACAAGCATTCAACAGTAAGACTTGGACTCGTCCGGCGAATTTCATTCACTCAATCATGCCCAAGGGAACGCCCAAGCCTCAAGTCGTAATTGCGGGTACTGTGAAATTTGAGGCACAACCAAATCCTCAACAAAGCCTGTTAGTCCGTCATTACTCTTTGCCATTGCCGAAACTGATTAAAGAAATGAATGTTTTCAGCAACAATGAGATGGCAGAGATGCTGGCAGAGTCAGTAGGAGGCGCAAGTGTGGTACAGTCCACTGCTGCCAGTTTAGCGAGAGTACCCAACTCAGAAATTCAGTTAATCAACGGTTCCGGACTGGGGCAGGAAAATCGCATTTCTCCGAGGGCCGCTTGTGCAATGTTGATGGCGTTGCAACAACAAGCAAGCGCCCACCAACTCAATTTGGCTGATTTGTTTCCCACTTCTGGCTTCGATAATCGGGGAACATTACACTCTAGACATATTCCCACTGCTACCGTGATCAAAACTGGCACACTGCGCGATGTGAGTGCTTTAGCTGGGGTGATGCCTACACGCGATCGCGGTTTAGTTTGGTTCGCTATTATTAACCGTGGCCCAAATGTATCAGCTTTCCGTGCTGGACAGGACAAACTTTTGCAAAGTCTTGTACAAAAGTTACAAGTAGCTACCACCGTCCCCGATATCCTCACTCCCCATTCCACCATCAACTCATTACCTGAACTAGGTGCAACTAGTCGTAATGAAATTTTGTATAGAAGTTAGTTAGTAGTCAAAAGTCAAGAGTCAACAGTTTATGAGTTTTTGACAACTGACTACTGACCATTGACTCTTGACTGCGGAATAATTTCTGTCACTACCCTACCGCTAGATTTACCACCTCTAACTACGATATTTTCGGTTTCCAGATTACCTACGGCTGTTTCACCTGTAAAATTTAATGGCGGGTCAACTTGCCGATAAACTACATTTCCCTGTCCTTCTAATAATTTTTTGTCCAGATACCAAGTGAGTGTCTGAGATTTGAGGGACTGACGACGTTGACCCACTGCGTTGACATTGCCTTTTAAATAAACCGTTTTCTGGGGTATCTTCATTTCGCCTTGATTGGCAGTGACGGTGACATTTTCAGCCTGGTGGAACACGCGCACCGGGGAATTTGTAGACACTGTTTCTGTGTTCATATCCCAGGTCATAAAGTCACTAACTATTTGCATGGGTGGGTCGAGTAAGACTACCTGGGCATCTTTTTTGAGAATAGCAGTTTTAGTTTTAAGGTTGACTTCCGCAGAATTACCTTTGCCACGGTCGGTAATTTGATTATTTTGATAACGGTCAATTTGTAAAGGGCGATCGGCTATTAATTTTTCTTCCTTAATCTGCCAGATCAAGTGTTCAGTTTTCATTTGCATTTGGGGATCGGCAGAGTTTGCCACCACTTTGCCAGAAAAATCCACACGCTGTTCACGAGTTTTCACTCGCGCTTCTTGCGCCAATGCTTGCAGTTGTTTATGGCTGCCGTTGAGTTGATTGCGGACAATTAATAAATCTTCTTGGGGACGCCATTCTAATTCATTGCCTTGCAAGACAATACCATTGCTGGGATCTGTAGCGAATATCTTTCCTTTGAGAAACAACTGTTTCCCATCTTGTTCAATGTCTGCTTGTTCTGCTTTAATTTGGTAAACTACTTTGCCATCTTGGTATAGTTCACCATATGGATTTTCTGCCTGACCAATTTGTTTTTCTTTAGTATATTTCGCTCGTTTAGCTTGGACTTTCCAAATAGGTCGTCCTGCTTCATCAAACTGTTCTAATGCGACACCAAAAAATGTCAAATTGCTGTCTTGGGAGGAAGAAGTTGAACTATTGGTTTTAGAAACTGTGGGTAATTTACCACCACAAGCAACTAAACTAACTAGTAAGAATAAAGTCAAAGGCAGATAATAAAATTTCATACTATGATGCTTTCATAAATAGTATCTATAAATAGAAAAGATGAGGGAACAAGCAAACATGATAATTCACTTTTATCACCCTCATCTCCCTCATTCTTTAGTTACTATTTTTGATGGCAATGTTCCTGCTTTTTTGATGTTTGATAGAAAATGGGTAAAATAACATCATTTCCTTATGGTTCAGGAGGAATCGACACTAGTCAATTTTGGTAATAGAAAATCAGGAATTAAAAATTATTTCCCATTCCCGATTCCCGATTCCCTTGCAGGTGAAGTTTTTCATGAGTCTTGGATTTCCAATTGTTCATCAATATCTCGCGGGTCTTCTAAAAAGCCCATAGTGGATAGAGGTCGATATGGATAGCTTTGACGTGGGGTTTTTTGAATATCTTCTTTGATGGCTTCTAAATCAATATAGCGATCGCTAACATTGATTAAACTATCACTTGTCATTGAGCGCAAACTGACTACCTCTACCCGCACACCGCGATAGCTGACTGAATTTACGGCATATGCTAGATCCCCATCACCACTGACTAAAACTGCGGTATCATAGGAATCTACCAAAGCCATCATATCTACGGCTATTTCTACATCCAAATTGGCTTTTTTAGAACCATCTGGTAACTGTACTAGATCCTTGGCAATAACTCGGTAGCCATTACGACGCATCCATAGTAGAAACCCCTGTTGCTTCTCGTTTGTCCGGTCTACTCCTGTGTAGAAGAAAGCACGCAACAGTCTAGAACCCCCAGTTAATCGACATAGTAACTTGGTGTAATCTATTTCAATACCCAGTTGCAATGCGGCATAAAATAGATTTGAGCCATCAATAAATATGGCGACACGCCCCCGATTCTCTAAAACTTGTTCAGGCGTAAATATTGAATCATTTTCCAAATTATTCAACATTGTTGTCATACCTCAGTTATTATCCTTGTTAGTTTTGATACAAATTTCCAAATTGACATGCTAGAGCGGTTTATGATAATTTTCTGGGGCTAATATTTTTCAGCCCCATAAAATTTTTTGACAAGAGAATAAGAAATTGAACAAAATCAGATATTGAGCGATTAAAAGGACTAATCGTTTTTAAGGAGTTCTATTCGCTTAAAAATTGGTCGGGGTGTACCCAAGTTTTGTTTACTAGATAATACTCCCCATTTTGCATGGGTAGAAAAAGGAGCATTAATTGCAGTTTCATTTTGATTGTTAAAATCAATTCCAAAGCCCAGTTGCTGATAAATATCGCTACTGATATTCGGAATCACTGGAGACAGAAGATAAGCTGCTAGTCTAACAGATTCGAGAACTGCATAAAGTACTTTTTCTACTTCCTGCTGCTGCCCTTGTTTATATAATGACCAAGGAGCTTGGTCGTCAATAAACTTATTGCTAGCTTGCACAAGCAAGAGGATTGCTTCGCAGGCTTGACTGAAAGCTAGCGCTTCATAGGCTTGTTTTACCTGTTCCCCCAGAGGTAAACCAATCGCTTTCAGAGGATTTTCGGCAGAAATGGCTTCATCGGCAATTGTCAGTACATCTCCAGGACAGTATTTCTTCACCATGTTCAAGGTGCGATTTAACAAATTGCCTAAATCATTTGCCAAATCTGCATTCAGAACATTAATGAATCTAACTTCATTAAAATCGCCATCTTTGCCAAATTCGATTTCCTTAAGGAAGTAATAACGAACTGCGTCACTACCATAGCGTTGAACTAGGGCGACCGGATCGAGAGTATTACCTAAAGCTTTGCCCATCTTCTGACCATCTTTGGTCAAAAAGCCATGTCCAAATACCCGTTTTGGCAAAGGTAAGCCAGCTGACATTAGCATTGCTGGCCAGTAGACTGCATGGAAACGCAGAATATCTTTACCAATTAGGTGCAAGTTTATCGGCCACCATGTTGCTAAGGCGTTTGCTAAAGTCGGTTCTGCATCTGGTTCTAATAATGCTGTTACATAACCAAGCAGTGCATCAAACCAGACATAAAGGGTGTGATTCGGGTCAGTTGGTACTGGAAAACCCCAGTCTAGATTTATCCGCGAAATTGAAAAGTCTTGCAATCCCTGCTCTACGAAACTTAAAACTTCGTTACGGCGAGTTTCTGGTTGGATAAAATCCGGTTGGGATTGATAAAACTCTTGCAGTTGTTCTTGATATTTGGATAAGCAAAAGAAGTAGTTTTGTTCGTCTCGCCACTCAACTTCTTTGTTAGTATGAATGGGGCAGCGATGCCCTTCTAACAATTCTCGTTCTTCCTTAAATTCTTCGCAAGATACGCAATACCAGCCTTTCTGTTGTCCCTGGTATATATCGCCTCTTTCCCACACTCTATAGAAGAATTCTTTGACAATTGCTTCGTGACGAGTGGCACTAGTGCGACTAAAGCGATCATATTGAATATTTAATAACTCCCATAAGTTGGCAAAGCTGGGCACAATTTCATCACAAAACTCTTGTGGTGCTTTGCCTACACTTTCTGCCGATCGCTGAATTTTTTGCCCGTGTTCATCTGTACCTGTAATTAACAATACTTTACGACCCAAAAGCCTATAAAAACGGGCTATAACGTCTGCTGCCATCGTTGTATAAGCACTGCCGACGTGAGGGACATCGTTTACATAATATAACGGTGTTGTCAGTGCAAATGTCTTTTCTGTTTTATCCACTAGATTCATACAAAATAAAAAAACAATTTATTAAAACGTTTTTTGACTTTAAATAGCAAAACCACGCAATTATATAACATTAGCCCCATTTTTTCAAACTTTACTATCATGCTAGCAAATTTATAGATAGAAGAATTATTTTGTAATTATCTATAAATCTACCTAGTTTCAGGGCAAAACACGAAAATTAAGTACTAATAATCATTTTGAATGGTTTCTATTATATGGATTGTGGCTGCAAGTACAGAACACGAAAACCAGAAAAGTTAACTGTCTGTGTGAATAAAACATTTCTACCTTAGGGTGGTCATGGTAATAGTAAAGAAATGTAAAATTTAAATCAAGATAAACTGAGATATTTTCTGAAAAATATACTGATTAGGTATGAGTCTAAATAGTCCCCTGGATTTTTCCCGCGCTTTCTTAGCGGCTATGTCAACGCGGATGTTCTGCTATTACCAAGATCGCATTCCCCAAGATGCGAGTTTGTTAGTAGTCAGCAATCATCGCAGCTTTATGGATGCACTGGTTTTGATGGCGGCGCTGTCAAGTCCAATTCGTTTTGCTTGCCATCATTACATGGGTCAAGTGCCTGTGATGCGGGAGTTTGTGACAGAACAACTAGGGTGCTTTCCTTTGGAAGATACCCAAAACCGCCAACAAAGCTTTTTTGTGCAATCACAGGTATTATTGCGTTCAAAGCAGATGGTGGGAGTATTTCCGGAAGGAACTAAGCCCATGGTGAAATTTACCCAGCCAAATCATTTGGGTGAATTTCAGCGGGGGTTTGCTCATTTGGCATTGCGGGCTGATGTGCAGGATTTGGCTATTTTACCGATCGCGATCGCCTCCTTAGAAGAAGTAAACACTAATGGTTTTCCCTTGAGACTATTGAGTTTATTCGACCCTTCAGAACCTTTATTTAATCAGCCTGGTTGGCATCCCTTGGTGATCTATCGTCGGCTTGCCGTATTAATCGGTCGTCCTTACTGGATTACCCCCCAACATCAACAGAAATATCATGGCAAACAAGCAAAAACTGTTGTCGCTGAACTAACAGAACACTGCTACAGTGAAATTGCCCACTTACTACATCAAGGTTGTTATTAACGAGTTGCACCTTGTCTATGTGACAACTACAGCTAAAAGTATATAAAATATACTTTTATATACTTAGAGTGTAATATATGAAAGACAAGCGCAGAAATTATGTAACTAGTTTTCAGGAATTAATTCGGCTTTTTGCCGACAAACTAATTATTATATTAGTTGTGCTAAATTGAATTGCCCTTGAGTAATCAAGATATATTCAATTTAGTTATTGCTTCCTCAACTGGAATTTTACCGGACTTGTAAACGCAGTATAACATTGCAAAGGTAGTATTAACTCAGACAGATAAAGTAATAGTTTTATATAGTAATACTCTATAAAAGCTATAAATTTAATTTAATTAATTTAATTCTTCCAATGCCAGAAATCGAGCTAAAACCGTGTTTCCTAACTCCTAAACGAGTACAACTAGATTATCCGTTGTTTGTGTATTTGCCAGGAATGGATGGAACTGGTCAACTATTGCGATCGCAAACAGCGGGATTAGAAAGAGGCTTTGACGTGCGCTGTTTGGCGATCCCCAGGAAAGACCTGACTAGTTGGGAGGTGTTAGTCGATAACGTCTTAGACTTGATCTACGCAGAATTAGAAAAAAGCTCCACTAGACCAGTTTACCTGTGTGGCGAGTCCTTTGGGGGCTGTTTGGCGATGAAAGTAGCAATCAAAGCGCGGCTTTTGTTTAAGCGAATTATCCTAATTAACCCAGCTTCCGCCTTTCAACTTCGCCCCGTGTTAAATTGGGCATCTCAACTAACTTACTTGGTGCCAGAATGCCTTTATGATGTTGGTGCAGTGGGATTGTTGCCGTTTTTAGCATCTTTGGAACGCATGACAAGAAGCGATCGCTATGAATTGCTGAAAACAATGCGTTCTGTACCACCCGAAACAGTGCATTGGCGGTTGTCTTTGCTAAGAGAGTTTGAAGTTGACGAAAATAAGTTACGTAACCTGAAACAACCAGCTTTGTTGATTGCTGGTGCTAGCGATCGCCTTTTACCTTCTGTAACTGAAGTCAGGCGGATAGCAAATATTTTACCCAACGCCAAGATGTTGATCTTGCCTGAGAGTGGACACGCCTGCTTATTAGAGAAAGATATTAACCTCTATGAAATTCTCAAAAGCCAAAAATTTATAGAAACTAAGCGTGATAAAGTTAAGGGGCTAGAGGTCAAAGGATAAATTTAAGGTGAAAGGCAATGTCTGTTGACTCGCCACTTTAAGTCTACGCATCTTTTCTACAAATTTCAGAAAGCCTTGTAAGAAATGGAATTTTTTGACTAGCTCAAAAGCCCTGTTGATAAGGGTTACGGAGAGGAATGACTGCAAAACTTC
This sequence comes from Nostoc sp. NIES-4103, assembly GCF_002368335.1. Classification (GTDB taxonomy): domain Bacteria; phylum Cyanobacteriota; class Cyanobacteriia; order Cyanobacteriales; family Nostocaceae; genus Amazonocrinis. The sequence continues at coordinate 5,522,016 of NZ_AP018288.1, forward strand.
CTTGCGAGGTCGAGGCGGCGATCGCAAATCAGTCTGGTTGGTTATGTATACATTACTGAACTGAAATTACTAATGGAACTGAGGCAGGGTCAACCCACTCATTTCCTTCGTAGTAGTCAAAGTGGTTATGATAGCCTGATTCCGTACTATCACTAAAATCAAACCAGCCTGCAAACACTTTCAGTTTCTCTAGTGTTCCTTCAATCTTTAAAGAACTGGCAGAAAGCATAACCTTGAGAGAACAATCACTTTTACAAATGAGCAACGAATTTAAACAAGAATCATAAGGTGCTGGGTCAACTTCATTGGCAAGAATACAAATTTGTACATCCTGAGATTGAAGCAATTCAAGAATTGATTGGCGAATGCTTCTCAGATCAGCGGGTGTACCTGACAAATTAATCTCACTGCCATAACTGTTGTTACTAAAACGAATATGAATCACACTTGTTTATCTCAAATATGTGTTTGTTGTTTGTAAGTTTAAATGTCGTGTAATTCGGTTTAATAGACATTGGGGTAGAGGCAGCTACTATAAGCATTTAGGTTAAAGTCAGCTTTGATTATCACTCTGCTAAAAAGATGCTTAAGTTTGCACACTAAATTCTTCAGGAGCAATACCCCAATTTACCCAACAAATAGCATCTTTCGCTGATTGAATATCAGGTGGTACACGCAATACATGAATCTTTTGGGTGCTAGGACAGGTCATTTTCAACAAATAAATTGGTTCTACATCTATATCGGAATCAATTTTAAGAAGCGTATATTCTTGCCAGGAATCTAATTCAACTGCTTGTAAATGTTCCAAAATGCGAGTATAACCAATACCTTGAATTAACATGCGCCGCAGTTCAGCATTATCTTCTTCTAATAACCATTTTGCTGACCACTGAGTTGGGGGTAATTTTCCATATTTCTCTGGCAACCTGACACCATGATATGCGTAAACGCTATACCCATCAGCAAATTGAACTGCTGCTTCTCCTTCAGCATGAAGGATATTCTCTTGATCAAAAGATACCTTGCAAGGACGCTCACAGACTATACAAACCTTTTCATATTTGGATATTAAACCACAGTATTGGATTAAATCTTGAAATACTTGCCATTTTTTCTTGTCATGATTAATGGCAAGGACTGAAATACAAAAATCTAACATACAACCCAAAATTGCCCACTCTGCTGTTCTAGTTAAGGGTTGTGTTAAATGTAAAAGGTCAGTAAATTCTATCTCATATTGGTTAAGATCAGTAATTAATTGCTGTTCAATACGTTGTTTTATGCCATAAGGGAAGTATGAGGTTTGTGGATGACTTGCAGTTGGGTAATATGGAAATTCAGGAAATTGTATTTGATTCCGCAATCTGATGAATAGTTCATACTCAAGCTGTTGATTTATTCCATGTTGAATATGTTCTATTACTCTTTTAAGAAATTTGATATGAATATTACGTCCTAAATAAGCTTTAAAGTTTTCAATAGCCAGAACTTTTTGAATTGCTATCAGAGGATTACTATAAAATAAAATTTTCGGTTCTGAATAGTCGCTTACAGCATAAGCCGCTTTAATTACTGCTGCAACTTTTTCATGATTAATTGGTTCTGTAGAGATTGCTATCTTTCGCCATTTGTCTCGGTAGATGGCGATCATTGCTTCTTGTTCCTCAGTCAGTTCAGTGATGATGCGTCTTGGCATAACTTTAGACAAGTTAAATACAGAACTCTAAACTTAAGTTACCCAGAATTGAGTTTGATACTACTGTTTAGTTAAAACCAAGAAAAAGCTAAGAATGTTTTCTGATGCTCTAGCTCGAATGTTTGATGAATAAAGTTTTCAGCCGCCAATGTGTCGCACCTTGATTGCTTGGTTGTGGCTATTGCTTTCGCTCATCGGCTGCTTTCAACCCCTGCTCAAATTCGTCAATAGCTTGAATTGAATCTGAGATTGTCAGACATCGCTCTAGCAAAGAAATGTCTAATTCTGGCAGTATCTCACTTTGAGAAAGAGCTTCATACCCACAAGTATCAGGGTAAACAGTGGCAAGCTCAGTTTGGGAATTGTCCCGTAGATGGTATAACTTAAACTGGTTTCTCTCCCAAAACCAGACTTCTGCAACTCCTAATCTTCGGTAGATTTCCAGTTTGCTTACACTGCCACTAGTCAAAACTACTTCTATAGCTAAATCTGGTACTTTTTTCTCTTCACCTATGCAGTAACACTCGTCTGGTTCTGCACCAGCTTTTTTTGCTTTGTTTTTAAAAGTAGAACTTCCCATAGGTACAAACCGAATACGTTTGCTGTAGAAGAAACGCTCTAACAGCATCCCTAAATTCGTTTTGATTTTTTCATGTCTGATTGATGGCGACACTATTTCTAATATTCCATCTAAATAATTAACACGGTAATGAGAGTTGTTTTCTAGTTTTGCTAGTAGCGATTCATAGCTTTCCCAACTCACATCACTACTAATAAACCTTTCTTCTGGGTCGTTACCAGGACTCAATTCTGGATTATCAATTAGTTCTTTAAGGCTGCTGACCATTGTCATCTTTTCTGTTAATTTTTGAGATAAAGGTGAGTTCTACGTTTATTTCATGCTGATTTCTCCATAGCATCTGTTTAGATATTATCGCCAAATAAAGCGATCGCTCTGACTTTGACCTCGCAATAGAGATTACAGCATTGCCCAACCTTAGATGCCTCAAGTGTATACCATTGAAAGATGTCAAGCACCTGACGCTTTGGCTACAACCTGAATAGCAAGACTTTCAGGACAGTGCTTAACAATGCTAGACAAATCCCAAGAAAAAGCAGAGGTGAAGCAATCAATTAATTCACCCACAAAACCATCAGAAGTTGAAATCAAGGCTCAACCATCAGTAGCAGACAAACCTTCTGTATTTAAGTCTTTAGCAAAAACTGTTGCTCAAACTGGCAAAGGATTTGTTGACACAGCCATAGGAGTGGGTTCGGCTGCTGCAAAACAAACACAAAAGTTAATTGAGCAAACAACTCAAACCACTGGTAAAGTCGTCAACCGCCTGAGCGAAAATTGGCTAATCCGTAAACTATCTGGAGTATTAAATTTAAATTGGCTGATTGGTTCTAGCAATGTTGTGGATTTGGAAAAAGCAGAAACAGCGGTAAACAAACTCAAGCAAAAATATCCTCATGAATCACCCAGTCAGATTTCTCACCGCATCATGGTAGAAAAAGCAACCAAAGCAGGGGGAATTGGATTAGCAACTAGTATTTTGCCAGGAGTAGCAACGGCATTGTTAGCTATTGATTTAGCAGCAACAACAGAATTGCAGTCAGAAATGCTTTATCAGATTGCATCTGCCTATGGATTAGATTTAAAAGACCCTGCTCGTAAAGGTGAAGTTTTAGCAATTTTTGGTTTAGCATTGGGTGGCGGTCGTCTTTTGAAAGCTGCGGGATTAGGCTTATTGCGAAACGTGCCTTTTGCCGGTGCAGCGATCGCAACCAGTTCAAATGCGACAATGATTTATTCGTTGGGGTATGCAGCTTGTCGATTTTATGAAGCCAAGCTAGATGCATCCGTATCACTGGCATCACCGCAGACACTAACAACTTTAAAACAAGAAAGTGAACAATATCTAGAAACAGCGATCGCTCAACAATCAATAATGGATCAAATTTTAGTTCACATGATCCTCGCCAGTCATCCAGAGAAGACCTGGGAAGAAATTTTACCAGAGTTGCAAGCTATAAACCTCAGTCCTACTTCCTTGGATGTAATTGCCCAGAATATTCAATCACCCCAGCCTTTAGAAACATTGCTGAATCAGTTGAACCGTGATTTTGCCATACCTTTGTTAGCTCAGTGTGAGAAAATTGCCAAACTTGACACTCAGGTTACACCAATTGAACACGAGATTATTCAAGCGATCGCCAACAAATTTGATATTGATCTAAAGTCAATGGTCAATGGTCAATAGTCAATGGTCATTGGTCATTGGTCATTGGTCATTTGTTATTCCCCCACCTCCCCATCTCCCTCATCTCCCCCATCTCCCTCATCTCCCCCATCCCCTTCGCCCCTTAGCCTGAAAAAAGAATTTTGAGCAATACTGGTACAAGAAGGAATATTTACACAAAATCCCAACATGGCAATTCAACCTAGTGATACGCCTTTATTAGAATGGGCGGGTGATACTTTAGCAATTGGATTATTTGAAGATGCTGTAGACTTCACCGATGAACTAGCGACTTTAGACGAGAAGTTTGGCGGCATTTTAAAAGAACTGGTTGCCGAAGAAAAATTTACAGGCAAAGCCAACACCACTATCTTCACTCGTGTGGGTGCTGGTAACTTAGTTAAGAAAGTGATTTTCGTAGGTTTGGGTAAAGCAGAAGCGCTAAAATTAGACGGTGTGCGACGTGCTGCTGCTGCTGCTGCCAAGGTAGCGAAAAAGCAAAAAAGCAAAACTTTGGGCTTTAGTTTGCCATTATGGAATAATGATCCGGCGGCAACAGCCCAAGCGATCGCAGAAGGAACACAACTAGTACTTTACCAAGATACCCGCTTTAAGTCTGAGCCAGAAGATAAAGGCCCAGAAATAGAAACCGTAGATTTACTAGGATTTGCTGGTCAAGAAGCAGCCATAGCCCGTGCCAATCAAATCGTGTCAGGTGTAATTTTAGCAAGGCAGTTGGTAGCAGCACCAGCCAATGCAGTTACACCAATTACTTTAGCCGAAACCGCGCAAGCGATCGCAAAAGACCACGGTTTGCAATTAGAAATTCTCGAACGGGAAGATTGTGAAAAGTTGGGCATGGGTGCATTTTTGGGAGTCGCCCAAGCTTCAGACTTACCACCTAAATTTATTCATCTCACTTACAAACCAGAAGGTAAACCCAAGAAAAAACTGGCAATTATTGGTAAAGGTTTAACATTCGACTCTGGCGGACTCAACATTAAAGGTGCTGGTAGCGGCATCGAAACCATGAAAATGGATATGGGTGGTGCTGCTGCTACCTTGGGTGCAGCCAAAGCAATCGGTCAGCTAAAGCCAGAAGTTGAAGTACACTTTATCTCGGCAGCCACTGAGAACATGATTAGCGGTCATGCCATGCACCCTGGTGATATCCTCAGAGCATCTAACGGCAAAACCATTGAAGTCAACAACACCGATGCTGAGGGACGTTTGACTTTAGCAGATGCCTTGGTATTTGCCGATAAATTAGGATTAGATGCGATCGTCGATTTAGCCACCTTGACTGGTGCTTGTGTGATTGCTTTAGGCGACGACATTGCCGGATTGTATACTCCCGATGATGCCGTAGCTTCCCAGCTAGAGAAAGCTGCTGAAGCTTCAGGGGAGAAAATTTGGCGAATGCCAATGGAAGAAAAATATTTTGAAGGATTGAAATCCGGGATTGCCGATATGAAAAACACCGGGCCGCGTCCTGGTGGTTCCATTACCGCAGCCCTTTTCCTCAAGCAATTTGTCAAAGATACCCCTTGGGCGCACTTAGATATTGCCGGGCCAGTGTGGGCAGATAAAGACAATGGCTATAACAATGCCGGCGCAACCGGTTACGGCGTTCGCACATTGGTTAATTGGGTACTGGGTACTGGGGACTAGGTACTAGGGACTGGTGACTGGGGACTAGGGACTGGGGAAAGATTTTCTAAATCCCCAATCCCCAATCCCCAATCCCCAATACCCAATCCCCAATCCCCAATCCCCAATCCCCAATGCCCAATTCCCAAATTCATGCTATCTTGGGCTAGCCGCCAAAACCTGTTGCAATAGTGACAAGCGTAATTTGGCTGTCAGAAAGTTACGGTTTTTCAGCAAAGCCATCTGGTAAAATTTGTAAGGTTTCTAGAAGCTCTGAGCGATGAGATCGACTGGCGTACGGATAGCAATTGACGCAATGGGAGGGGATCATGCACCCGGAGAAATCGTTGCTGGCGCATTGCGAGCAATGGAAGAGTTGGGTGTAAAAGTCCTGTTGGTGGGCGATCCCCAGCAAATTGAAGCTGCGTTGCCACCAAAAACGAATTTGGAGCAGGTAGAGATCGTTCCTGCCCAAGAAGCGATCGCTATGGATGAGGAGCCTTTAAACGCAGTTAGGCGCAAACGCAAGGCTTCCATTAATGTAGCGATGGATTTAGTTAAGAATCAGCAGGCAGATGCTGTGTTCTCTGCTGGGCACTCTGGGGCAGCAATGGCAGCAGCTTTGCTCCGCCTGGGACGATTGCCAGGAATTGACCGCCCAGCTATTGGAACGGTTTTTCCCACGATCATCGCTGGCAAACCAGTAATGATACTTGATGTCGGCGCGAATGTAGACTGCCGCCCTAAGTTTTTAGAGCAGTTTGCAGTCATGGGGACAATTTATAGTCAATGCGTCTTGGGTACAACTGAACCCAAGGTAGGTTTATTGAATATCGGTGAAGAAGATACTAAGGGTAATGAGGTAGCTCTCCGCGCTCACCAACTGCTGCGGGAAAATCCCCAAATTACTTTTATTGGTAATGCTGAAGGGCGTGATGTGCTTTCCGGTAATTTTGATGTCATTGTATGTGATGGCTTTGTAGGCAATGTGTTATTAAAATTTGCCGAAGCCGTTGGAGAAGTGATTCTGCAAATATTGCGTGAAGAATTACCCCAAGGATTGCACGGTCAAATCGGCACCGCACTTTTAAAACCCAACCTCAAACGAATTAAGCAACGAATGGATCACGCCGAACATGGTGGTGCTTTACTCTTGGGCGTAGCCGGAATTTGTTTTATCGGCCACGGTAGCTCTCAAGCACCCTCAATTTATAATGCCATTCGTATGGCAAAAGAAGCTGTGGATAATCAGGTACTGCAACGACTACAGTCGCAATATGAAATTCTACAGCAAGACAATGATTAGCAATCAGCACTCTAGCAGTCAATAGTCAATCAATAGTCAAAGAATTCAGCTATCCCGTATTGAATTTGCACTTTTGGGCAGTAAAAATGCCCATACCACAAGAAGAAATTGGTTGTTTAAAGGATGCAAATTAATTTAGAAGCTCATGACTAATGACCACTGACTATTGACCAATGACTATTGACCATTGACTAAAAGCTGATAGCTTCGGAGGGCAGGAGTGGAAAAACTAGGCATAGCAATCATTGGAAGTGGCTCGGCAGTACCAGAAACTTCCATCGACAACCAGGCACTAAGTCAACTGGTCGAAACATCGGATGAGTGGATTACCACAAGAACAGGAATTCGTCAACGGTGTTTGGCACTTCCTAATGAGTCATTGACTACACTGGCAACAGCGGCTAGCAGTCAAGCGATCGCTGCTGCTGGAATTAAACCAACTGACTTAGATTTGATTTTACTGGCAACATCTACGCCTGATGACTTGTTTGGCACCGCTTGTAGGATACAAGCCCAATTAGGAGCCACTAAGGCAGTAGCTTTTGATTTGACAGCCGCTTGCTCTGGATTTGTATTCGGACTAGTGACAGCTGCCCAATACATCAGGACAGGAGTTTATCAAAATGTACTGCTGATAGGAGCAGATATCCTCTCTCGTTGGGTAGATTGGCAAGACCGACGTACTTGTGTATTGTTCGGTGATGGTGCTGGAGCAGTGGTATTGCAGGCGAATGATAGCGATCGCTTACTGGGATTTGCCCTCAAAAGTGATGGCACTCAAAATCATTACCTTAACCTGAGTTATGATGCATCACCCCAAGAACTGATTCCAGGAACACAAATTACTCAAGGCACTTTCCAACCCATAACCATGAATGGCAAAGAAGTATATCGCTTTGCTGCTCAAAAAGTGCCAGAGATTATTGACAAAGCTTTGTTTCAAGCTAACTTGAGTGTTGACCAAATAGACTGGCTACTCTTACATCAAGCTAATCAGCGCATTCTTGATACTGTAGCCCAACGTCTAAATATTCCAGAACATAAAGTAATTAGCAATCTTGCCAATTACGGTAATACCTCCGCCGCCTCTATTCCCCTAGCCCTAGATGAAGCTGTACGCCAAGGCAAAATCAAACCCAATGACATCATTGCTACATCCGGGTTTGGTGCAGGTCTAACCTGGGGTGCCGCAATTTTTCAATGGGGAAGGTAGTGATTGGAAATTGGGAATTGGGAATTGGGAATTGGGTATTAGTTATTTTCCCCATCACCCTATCTCCCCAGTCCCCAGTCCCTAGTCCCCAGCCCCCAATCCCCAATGACCACTGACCACTGACTAATGACCAATGACTAAAACTGCATGGGTGTTTCCCGGACAAGGTTCTCAAGCACTGGGAATGGGAACGGACTTATTAGATATACCATCCGTTAAAGAAAAATTTGACCAAGCCGAGGCAATTTTGGGCTGGTCTGTCACAGAAATATGTCAAAACGAAGAAGATAAGTTATCACAAACGCTATATACTCAACCAAGCTTGTATGTAGTAGAAAGCATTCTTGCCGATCTCATTCGAGAACGCGGATACAAGCCAGATTTAGTTGCCGGTCACAGTTTAGGAGAATACATAGCGCTTTATATTGCTGGTGTTTTTGATTGGTCAGCGGGATTACACCTAGTCAAACGCCGTGCTGAACTCATGGATAGTGCCGCAGGTGGGATGATGGCAGCTTTGATGAACTTTGACCGGGAAAAGTTGGAAAAAGTCATCGCCGAAACTCCGGATGTGGTGTTAGCAAACGATAATAGCTCAAGTCAGGTAGTAATCTCCGGTACTCCAGAAGCTGTACAAGCGGTGATGTCTCAAGTGAAAGCAAAGCGGGCAATTCCCCTAAAAGTTTCTGGGGCATTTCACTCACCCTTAATGGCTGCTGCTGCTGCCGAGTTCCAAGATATTCTAGAATCGGTAGTATTTCAGCCAGCTACTGTGCCAGTGTTGTCAAATGTAGAACCAGTTGCATCTATGGACGCTGAGATTTTAAAACAGCGCTTAAGTCAACAAATGACTGGTTCAGTAAGGTGGCGAGAAATTTCTCTACAATTACCAGCAAACGATATTCAGGAAGTAGTGGAAATTGGCCCTGGCAATGTGCTGACAGGTTTGATTAAACGCATCAGCCCTGGTTTAATCTTAAAGAACGTCCGTAATGCCGCTGAGTTGCCGGATTAGGGACTGGGTACTAGGGATTAGGGACTAGGGACTGGGTACTAGGGACTGGGAAATTTTTTCTTAATACTCAATCTCCAATACCCAATCCCCAATACCCAATCCCCAATCCTCAATACCCAATACCCAATTCCCTAATTTTTTATGTCTCGAAGCCGCGAACCCTTTGTTAGTCTGGCACTCTACCACGCCTTTAAATGGTCGGTCGTCAGCCCCATGCTTCATGCTTACTTTCGGGGTAATATTTATGGTGCGGAAAATGTTCCCCAATCAGGGCCGCTGGTGGTGGTGAGTAATCACGCTAGTTACTTTGATCCGCCAATTGTCTCCAATTGTGTACGCCGTCCAGTGGCGTACATGGCTAAAGAAGAGTTGTTTGAAATCCCAGTTTTGGCACAAGCAATTAGATTGTATGGCGCTTATCCAGTTAGTCGGGGAACTAGCGATCGCACTGCCATTCGTTCAGCTTTAGAGTATCTTGAGAATGGCTGGGCTGTAGGTGTCTTTTTGCAAGGTACTCGCACCCCAGATGGTAAAATCACAGACCCTAAAAGAGGTGCTGTACTGCTAGCTGCCAAGGCAAAAGCACCACTATTGCCAGTAAGTTTGTGGGGAAGCGAAAGAATTTTAGAAAAAGGCTCGAAACTACCCCGTGCAGTTCCCCTTACTATTAGGATTGGCCCAGTGATTGATACTCCTAGTTCAACTAATAAAGAAGAATTGGAGGTAGTCACACATAAATGTGCAACAGTTATTAACGAGATGCATGATTTAGGGCGCTAACTGAGAACTGAATAAATATGCTTTAGGGGGGTGGCGATCGCCACTCTGTTTGTATATATTTAAAAATCTCACACCAATTTGTTTGTCATTTGTCATTTTTCATTCGGAATTTAAGAAACGTCAGTTCGGGTTAAGGACTCCATTTTTATCACTTGAATGAGAAAATAAAGGTTTCAGACTGTCAAAACTAACAACAGAATCAAGGTTTCGCTTTATCCCAAATTCAGTTTTTTTGAAATTGGTATAATCATGACTATTTTCAATCCAAAATCCGTCTTGAAAAGCTTTGATGGTCGGAAACCTCCGCTCAAACTTTTCGCAAAATCTCAAAATCCAAAATTATATGAGCGGTCTTGAAGCCAAGAATATTTGGGATAAATTGAATAATTTGGCATTAGTCCGCTTTTTGCTGTTGTTTGCTTCTGGCTGGGCAGCTGTGCAGCTTTTAGCTTATTTTGAAGCGGTTATTGTGATTTTCACATTTGCTGCTATTTTAGCTTTTTTACTTAGCTATCCTGTAGATTGGTTGCGGCGTTTTTTACCCCACAGTGTCGCGGTTATTGTGGTTTTTTTGCTCAGCATTGTAATTCTTGGTGGTCTAGCAATTACCGTAGGCTTAACGATTTTATCGCAAGGACAACAATTAATTGATAGTATAACTATATTTCTAAATTCTTTAATACCTTTATTAGAGCGATTAGAAGCATTTCTACAAAGTCGTAATCTTCAGGTAGATTTAAGTTTCATTGAAGAACAATTACGTAATCAAGCTGTCTCAAGTCTTGTCACTAGTTTAGCTATTCTGCAAGAATTTTTGACTAATTTCGTAACTTTTATATTAATTGCCGTTGTAGCTTTTTTCATGCTTTTAGATGGAGAAAAACTTTGGAATTTTCTTTTAAAGATAATACCAAGGCAACGCCGCAATAGATTTACAAATATTATCAAACGCGCTTTTTTGGGATTTTTCCGAGGTCAGTTGTTATTGAGTTTATTTTTAACGAGTGCGACTTTTTTAGTTTTCTTATTATTAAACGTACCTTTTGCCTTAGTATTATCAGTTATAGTCGGAATTATTGACATTATTCCTGGTATAGGAGCAACGCTAGGAATTGCCACAATTACTTTAGTAGTTTTATCTCAAGGTGTTTGGTTAGGATTAAAAGTATTAGTAGCTTGCATTGTACTCCAACAGATACAAGATAATTTAATTGCACCACGAATTATGCAAAATGCTTTGAATCTTAATCCCGTAGTGGTATTTTTCGCCTTGTTAGTAGGTGCTAGAGTCGCAGGTTTACTCGGTGTTTTTATCTCGATTCCGATTACTGGAGTCCTAGTATCTTTGTTTGAAATTGATGAAATGAAAGCCGAAGCTTAATTGGAAGTTAGGAGTTAAGAGTTAGGAGTTAGGAGTTAGGAGTTATTAAGGTTGTAATGCTTTGTGCCTGTACATAAGTTTTGAGTTAATAATTAATGTGAACTACCTACACCTTACTGTCAGGTCGGTGTAGACTTGCCAATTGATTGGGTCTGCCTCAGTTCGCGTCTCACCCGAAGGCGAGCGTGAGATGAATTGCTGTTTTAGGTAAAATAATCAGTAAGGCAAAAAAATTGGGGAATTATGTCTTCAGATATAAGAGCAGAATTAACACAAAACCTCGATGAGGCAGAATGGGAGTGGCTAATTCCTCATGCACAGCGAGATGCAGTGATTGTAGTGACGCGAGAATTAGATTTACTTGATGTGGCAGAAGCGATCGCTAATGATAATATTCCATCAGTGCAACAGTGGATTGATGAACAATTAATCGCCAAACCAACCACAGTACAGCTAGGGGAATGGAATGGCGATCGCACCAAGCGATTTCACACCCTGATCATACAGCCCTATGTTCTCGTGCAAGAAATAAACTGATGACTGTTGACTGTTAATGGTCAACAGACTGCCTATTTTTCTCATCTGCACCAGTGTATCCGGTTGCAACCCACACTAAAGCTCTAACTCCATCACGGATGGATTTTTCTAGTGGTTCAGACGGTTGTTGTGAAGGAACTGGTATTGTTTTGAACTCAATACCACGACTACCCAAAACGATGTCACCAATGACAGAAGCACGGCGCATATGGTAGTCAGAAGTAATTAAATAAACACTCTTGATCCCGCGGGCTTGCAAATCATCTACTAAAGTAGTAAAATTTGTGACAGTATCTACGGCTTCATAATCCAGGTGTAAACGTTTGGGATCAACGCCAGCCTTGATAAACACTTTTTGGGTGTATACAGGTGGACTACCGCCAGAAATCCATATTGGTAATTTTGGATGCTGGCGTGCAAAGTTTGCCGTAAACTTTTCTCTTTCGAGACGTGTCGTTGAACCACCCAAGACTACCATTGCTTGCGGTTGTGTGTATTCGTTTTGTGATTCTTTGTATCCTAACCACATTAGTAGTGGCAGTGCAAGAAACATAAACCGAATCGATTTACCTGTAAACAAGAGATTATTCTTCAAGGTTCTATAAATTAATCTGTTGAGACAGAATTGACTCTACAAAAATATAAACAAATATGTAGGGTAGCAGATTTATGGAAAATCTACCCCAGTAATCCCTGGCTATTTTTTTAATACACTTCTAATCGCGCTAATCCGCAAATAGTTTGCAGTGATGCATTATCCTACCCTGGATTAGGCAATTAATCAAAGACTTCTTATAAGTTCTCCAAGAAATTTACAACATAGACGTAGTAAGGAATGTGGTCATTAAAAAAAGCACCCCTAGGTGGGATGCAGTGAGTAGAAAATGCTGAAGCGGTTATTGTGCCGTGTTATTGACTCAAAAGTGCAAATACTCTCTCCAGAAGCATTTTAGCTTCATGCAAATTCAATAACCTTTCCTGGTCGAATCTATCAGGGTAAGCCATTCTCCTGCCTTCTAGCGTGATTTTGATGAGTGCTGCTTGCTCATCAGTAGGAGTTTCCATCACCTCTATCATTCTCCCTATTGCTTGGAAGTCAGCAAAATCTGGTGATCTTAATCCCCGACCTTGTTTGAACTGTGAAAGGGCAATAATAGGGAATGCCATCAATGAGGTGATGTAACTAGTATTGTAAGCTCTGCTCCCGCTTGGCTTGATGCCGTAGCGTTGGCACAATTGGCTAAGTTCCTGGATAGTTTTAACTTCCAGTTCTGAGCGAGTGAACATAAAATAAAAGTGTCCATCTAAAGGTGGATATTTAGTGGTTGTCTAAACTTTGGCGAGTGGAGCAACCACTAAATATTTATTAAACAGCGGCTTCCCTGTGTTTCAACTTTAGTTAATAATTCTCAACAATGCCGAATCCTAGAGGTAATCCTGAAAGCTTAAAACCGTTTACTACTGACCGAGAAGAACCATTGACCGAAAAAATGAATATACGTATGACCAAAACAATGAAGCAGGAAGTACAACAACAAGAAAACCCACCTGAATTTTGTCGTCAAGCAATCCAGAAAGCACTAGATGAACAGAATAAACAGAAGTAGTCGTTATATTTAGGAAGTTATGGAAAATGCCCAGTACAAAGTTCAGGAGCGACTCAGCCTTGCAAAATCAATTTTTGAGCAAGGCGAACAACTACGTGACCGTTCATTAGTTAAGGATACGGATAATAATGGATGGACTCACCCATACATTCAGTATGACGCATTAGTTAATTATTTACTTCTTACATGTTTTGATATTTTGGGTCAACCAAAAGACTGGTTATCTTTTAATGCTTGGCTTGAAGCAAAAAGAACAAAATCTGAGCGTGAAGAAGCGGTATCTTTAATTTCGGAATCTGAGCGTGAAGAAGCGGTATCTTTAATTTCGGAATCCATCACAACAATAGACGCTACTAAAAAGATACATAATTTTTACCTAAATAAATATGGGGTTAAAAACAGCTTTTACCGCTTTATTAATGAGGTATTAGATGAAGAGACACGAGAACGTTTGCTATCGAGTGTGAGAATTGAGCAGATAAACAAAGGTTCACCATCAGTAACTATTGATGAGCATAAGGAAAAAAAGTCGTTCTTGTATGATTCCAGAAATTACTTTACGCATCAGGCAATATTAACAGGGAGTCCTGCTGGTGGTCTGTTTCCAAAGATTATAATGATTAAAGATAAAAAAATATTGTGGGGTTACGGAGAAGTACGTAATAACGAAAAGTTTCGTTATAGTGTAAGACGATGACCTTTTGAGTTATTTGAAATAATTTCAAACGTTATCGGTCAAACTAGCGAAATTTACGATTTTGATATAGAGTGCATGGTTCAGGTTGAACTTGAATCTGAATTTATAGTGATAAAAAAAGTTAAGCTTAGAGATTTAAAAGATATAAATAGAGTCATTAACTTTGCTAAAAATGTCAAACGTGACGAAGTAAGTGCAAAATGGGAATTCTTTTAAAGAAGAATCTAGGAGTTTTTAATTACTAACTATTTCTTATATTTGATAATGAATATGATGAACTCCCAGTATAACATATCATATTCATTTGAAGTTATTTGATCAGTACAAAACAGTGCTTAAGTACTATATTTCAGCTAGTACTATAAAATAGTAAATCCCTAAAACCTTTCTTATTACTAGGTTCCAGGGATTTAGTTAGATACGGGACTGGTGCGACTTGAACGCACGACCTAGCGCTTAGGAGGCGCTTGCTCTATCCAACTGAGCCACAGCCCCAAAAAAGTGCTATGTAGAATTATAACAGTTTTAGCTAGACTGCCATGAATTGTCCCAAGAACCCCCGCCTGTTTCTAAACCACAAAGGGAACTTTGTGCTTTCAAGATTATTTGAGATTGTTGATTATTGATTTTTCGCAACTCTAAATCTAGCTTTCCTTGCATGGTGTCCTGACAACAGAAGCTTAAACCATTGGCTGTAGGCGCACGCAAGGGTGTACCAGGTAAATGGGTAGTTCCTGTCAAGTCAACCTCATAGTATAGATTACGTGCTTGCATTTGCCATCTACCCCAAGGCTGAATATTCCACTCTACTTGGGAATTCCAGGGAACAAATTCATAAAACTTACCTTGATAGTGTAAGCCAATCATTGCTACTGATTCCATCCACCACAACACACCACGCCTTCCACCACCAGCAGTTAATGCTAAGTCTGGTTCACCGTCAAAACTATTACAATTTAGCCAAAACCATTTTTGGGGAAATGCACCGCCCCAATTTTTTTCACCGTAGGCTGGCACATTTGTAAATTCGTAGATTTTACCATTCCAATCAATCCAACCGCTTGCCAAACCGTGGGCCATTAAAATTTGCCATCCAGGTTCAAAGATTTGTAAAAATGACAGCCAGCCGGCTGTTGATTGCTGAATGCTATTTTGATTACCCCAACCGTAAATCGGTTGAATTTCGTACTGCCAACGGCAATAATTATTGGTAGCGCGATCGCGAATCATTCCCTGATTTAAAGTAGCTGTAGCTTGATAGCCTTCTTGCACATAGCGCTCAAACTCTGCTGGTAATAGGTAAATTGGTTCGGTATCTAAATCTGTTTTACCCCAATGACCTAAACCTAGAACATCTCGACTACCCCAAAATTTTGTCACATCAGGAAAAGTACGATACAGATACTCGTCATTAGGGCCAAGCACTTGTGCGGCACCACCGCTATAGGGTTTACCGCCAATGGGATCTTCGATAGAGTACATAAAAGCAAATGTTTGCTTAATTTCAGGCAAAGTTACGCGATAATACCAGCCTTCAAAAAAGCGGCGGCTACTACCATCCCAGTGATAGCCGCTATGAGGGGTTTGAGTTAGCTGCAAAGAATGATTGGGAATAATTAACATAGATTTACATAGTTAGATATTCTCAGTAGGCGCAATGTCAAACGACAAGCCACCAGAGCATTCACACCTCGGTATCAATCATGCTTACGAAATTCTAGGACTGATACCTGGTGCATCTTTAGCACAAGTGAAACAAGCTTACCGTAAGCTGGTTAAAATTTGGCATCCCGATCGCTTTTCTGACCAAAAGCAAAAACAAAAAGCTGAGGAAAAAATCAAAATCATCAATGCAGCGTACAATAAACTTAGGTCTGAAAATCTGCCTGAAAATCCAACTGTTGTCAATCCAGCTTCATCTTCTCCAAAAAATCCCCCAAAAGTATCTGTCAACCGCTGGGATGCCCAAACTTACTATAACTTTGGCGTGGAGAATGCCACTAAAGGATTTTACCAGGAAGCGATCGCAGATTTTACCCAAGCGATTCGTCTCAACCCCAACTATATAGAAGCATACAAATATCGAGGGCTGGTTTGCTCTCAACTGGGATATGAACATAGAGCGACTTCAGATTTAAATAAAGCTGCACAGCTGGAATTTGATTTGAGTATTCGCAACACTGCTTTTAGATCACGAAAATCAAGATGGTCACAGCGAATAGAATTTGTCTCTAAGCCTAAACCTCTAGCTGTTGTCGAAAGGTTGTGTCAGAAAATCAAAAGGTTATTCAGATTCAAATGATGACCGATGGCTGTTGGTGACAGCATACTTAGAGTTATGCATAATTAGTAATTGGGAATACTAAGTACAGTAATATGTGCTGATTATATTCCTAGTATGAGCGATCGCTTAGATATAAATTATGCTTACGAAATCCTTGGTTTAAAACCTGGTGCAGCAGTTGAGGAGGTTAAACAAGCTTACCGCCAGATGGCTAAGACTTGGCATCCAGATTGTTTTCTCGAACCGCAGCAAAAGCTAGTAGCAGAAGCAAAAATTAAAGAAATCAATCAAGCTTATGCCAGATTAAAGTTTTATCAACCAAGTCAGGCAAGTCAATTTGTTTCTACTTCCACCAAAATTGATTCTATTCCCAATAGTGCCGAAAAATTTTACAAGCAGGCAATAGAAAAAGCTCAAAGAGGAAAATATACTGAAGCAATTGAAGACTTTACACAAGCGATTCGTCTTAACCCTAACTATATTGAAGCTTATAAATACCGAGGGCTTGCTTGCTCGAAGCTGGGATATGAGAATAGAGCTTGGTCAGATTTGAAAAAAGCTAAAGAACTGGAACTTAAACAGCAAAAAGCATCACCTAAACCTGCACCGCCACCACCAAAGCCACCAACACCATCACCTGAAGCACATTCTGAACCTTCACCGTGGAAATGTATACATACCCTGAGTCATCTGAATTGGGTTTTTACCACTGCAATTAGTCCAGATGGTTACACTCTTGCCAGTGGTAGTAGTGATAAGACTATCAAAATTTGGCATCTGGAAACAGGAAAATTATTACATACTCTTACTGGACATAAACAGTGGGTGAGAAACCTTGCATTCAGTCCAGATAGCCAAACTCTAGTGAGTGCCAGCGATGATAGTACAACTATGATTTGGCAAGTGTCCACAGGTAACTTACTCAACACCCTGAAAGTACATTCAACTCCTGTTTTTTCGGTAATCTTGAGTCCAGATGGTCAGACTGTACTAAGTGGCGGAAGAGACACGACTATCAAAATTACCCACATAGGTATGGGACAATTACTACACGTCCTCAAAGGTCATGGCTATGTGGTTTCCTCTCTTGCCATTTGCCCAAAGCGACAAATTTTAGTCAGTGGTAGTTATGACAACACTATCAATTTGTGGAATTTGAAGAGTAAGAAACTTTTACACACACTCAAAGGACATTCAGGTTGGGTAACTGGTGTGGCAATTAGCCCTGATGAGCAAATTTTAGCCAGTAGCAGTTATGACCAGACTATCAAGCTGTGGGACATAAGTACAGGTAAGCTATTTAGCACTCTAGCCGGACATCACAACTATGTTTGGTCTGTAGCTTTCAGTCCTGATGGTCAGCATCTTGCTAGTGCTAGTGCAGATCATACTGTGAAGTTATGGCACGTTGATACTAGGCAAAAGCTTTATACTTTGGGCAGTCATTCTGATTGGATTTATTCTGTAGCTTTTAGTCCCGATGGTAAAACCGTTGTCAGCGGTAGTCGAGACATGACAGTTAAGATTTGGCAGTGTGATGTTTAAATAGCAAGACTTACGCAAACAATAGGCGCAACCCAGATTTTCATGTAGCAGCAATTCATAAATTGCTGCTACGGCGTGTAGTTTTGGGTAAACCAGCACAACAATAATTAGGACTTACGTAACTGGCACACCAAATAATAGTCACCGCGCTGGCTCACCAATTACTGACTTTACAGGTATCACAAGTGTTTACACGGTCATGTTATCACTATAGATTAGCTTTACAATTTATTTATACATCATATTTAAAATCTTACAATTATTTTAACTAAATTCAATTAAATAGTGTAAACAAACATCGCAATTTTGTAGATGTTTGACCGCTATCAAACAACTATCAAATAAGTTCATAAACAAAAAATAATTTCAATTTTTACTTCTCTTGATAGGTTTTAATCTCTTCTTCGGATAGAACCAAACGAGTATCTAAAACTTTAATATTTAAGCAGATATCAAGTTCCATCACAAACAACTCTGGATAAATATAAAACTTTTTCAAGCAGTTAAAAACTCATTTAACAAAATTTCCCATTGAGGAGTGAAATCAAAACAATGACTATTCCTAATAATCAAAACGAAAGCACTGAAATTAAGCAAGAATCTTACACCGGAACTGACGGTAACACTCACACCCACATGACGCGAACTACCGAAACCGTTAATAACAAAACAGCTAATCCCAACTCTTATCAGCATGGTTATTTACATGGTCGTAGTAGCGAACGCAGCTACCAGCAAGCTTATTTAGCTGAACGTGACAATAACAACGCTGCACGTGGGTTACTGTTGGGTGTTATCTTAACCTCTCTGATTACTTTAATTGGAAGTGCAGTTTGGTACTTCAATCAACGCGACAACGCAACAGTTGACAATGTTGAAAATACCACGCCTGTTTTGGTTCCTGTACCGAGTAACAATAGTCCTACTCCTAGCGCATCTCCTCAACCAGAAACTACGATTATTGAAAGAACCAGAGAAGTACCTGTTCCGGTTCCAGTTCCGCAACAGCAAGTTTCGCCCCCAGCCACATCTTCCACACCGAACATTAACATTACTGTTCCACCCCAGCAGCCCGCAATAGAAAAAGCGCCTTCTGCAACTCAAACGACCCCCAAACAGACACAAAGCCCAACAAACTCTACTGATAACACTTCTGTTCCCGACAGCAACAGTGATACCTCTAAAACCACTTCACCTCAAGGAATAGACCAATCAAAAGGTACATCTAGTAACGATTCTTCTACCACTGGTGATACTAGTACAGGTGACTCTGCTCAATAACGGCTAGCTTCCCAATTTTTATACACGCTTAATACTACCAAAATTTGTAGCAGTATGTAGTAAACAGCATAATTCTTAAGAAAGATTTCCAAATTGTTGCAACAAATTAATGGTAATCAAGTTTGGTAAACATGTTACCCAACATCAGAAAGAGAATGCTAAATTAAGAACAAGGTACAAAAAGGTTAAAAGTTAGTTAAACAAAACCTTGAAATTAGAGCCTGTACCTCCTGCTCTAATATCGTTGCAATCACGAATCAATTGACGCATCTTGTGAAAGTGTTTTCGCCTTGAGTTTATTGATTTTTTTGGAGGTTTTTGAACGTACAGCCAGAAATGCCTGCCTATTGGAATCGGTGATGCTCAATGTTGAATGAAATGATTGCAAATATTGTCCACCTTATTTGAGCTATATTTCCTCTGTTTTTTCAATTCCTCAAAACTATTGCATATTTAATAAACCGCCAAAAGTTGCTGATATTTATCCATCGTAGCTTTTGGCGGTTATTGTTATGAGTAAAGATAAATTCCATAATCCAGAATTTCATAACATTTTGGATTTTGAATTGAAAATCATATTCTGAGTTTTCAGCAATCTATCGCGGCAATCATTTTTTAAATTGGTATTAAATCTCGACTATTGACTATCTAACGTGATCACAGTCACTTCTGGCGGACAAAATAAACGTCCTGGTCGATAAGTTCCTAAGCCACGATTGACATACAACTGATTATTTGCTACTTGGTGAAAGCCTTGTGCCCATTCCCAATATCGCACCACTTTTGAACAATCTCCGAGTAAAAATGGCACCCAACGCCGCAATTTTTTAGGAAGTTGTTTTAGCAGCTTTTTGTAATGAAAGACTACAGGCCCAACGCCTGGTAATACGATATGACCGCCGTGGGTATGACCAGATAGTTGCAAATCTACTCGCCATTGTTCCAAGATTTTAGCAGTATCTGGGTTGTGAGATAAAACAATGCGGGGTGTAGAGGGGTCTAGCTGATTCATGATTGGTGCTGGGTTAAATTCCCGCGACCAATAATCAGCCAGTCCTATTATTGGTAATTCTTGTCCAAATGGATAGGCAATTTCATTCCAAAGGACATTAATCCCGATGCTGGTAAACGCTGATGTCACTTCCTGTTTGGAGTGATTGTAGTGAATGTCATGGTTACCGAGTACAGCATAAATACCATAGCGACTTTGTAAATGTTTGAGTCGCAGTACAAGCTGGTGAATTGGAGTCGGATCGTCGGTTACATAGTCGCCGGTTAATACAATTAAATCTGGTTCAGCTTCATTAGTGGCAGCGATCGCATTTTCTAACATTTCCTCTGACAACCGCAAACCATCATAGTGAAAATCTGACAACTGTACCAATTTTATACCTTGTAAAGACGTTGGAAGTTCCGCAATCTTAACCGTTAATTTATCTACACTTAAACATCCTGTAAACAACCAGTGCATAGTGTACCAAGCCTCCTCCTACCAGTTTTTACAGCTTATCAAAAATCAAAATGCATCTTGAGTAAGTAGAAAAACTTATAGTCATTAGTCAATGGTCAATAGTCAATAGTCATCAGTCATCGGTCATCAGTCATCAGTCAACAGTCATTTTCCAAGGTAATTACTGTCACTTCTGGCGGACAAAATAAACGTCCTGGGAGATAAGTTCCTAAACCACGATTGACATATAATTGATTTTTTCCTACTCGATGCAAACCCTGTGACCATTCCCAATGATGTAGTACATCGTAATTTTTTCGCAGAAATGGTAGGCAACGGCGTATTTTTAAAGGTATTTTTGGCAGGATATTTTTTTGATAGAGTAGTATAGGCCCAAGTCCGGGTATGACGATTTGACCTCCATGGGTATGACCAGATAGTTGCAAATCTACTCGCCATGCTTGCAATATTTCGGCGGTGTCTGGATTATGGGATAAAACAATGCGGGGTGTAGTGGGGTCTAGCTGACTCATCACTGGTTGAGGATTGAATTCCCGTGAGTAACGATCTGCTAGTCCTACTAATGGTAATTCTTTTCCGAATGGATAGGCGATTTCATTCCATAGGACACGCACTCCAATGCTTGTAAGTGCAGCTGTAACTTCGGTTTTTGCATGTCGATAACGAATGTCATGATTCCCCAATATGGCATAAATACCGGCGTTGCTTTGCAAATGTTTGAGTCGCTGTACCAGTGTGTGAATAGGTTCTGGACTTGTGGTGATATAGTCACCAGTCAATAGTATTAAATCAGGTTTTGCTTCGTTGCTAAAGGCGATCGCTTTTTCTAGCATTTCCTCAGATAACCGCAAACCATCATAGTGAAAGTCTGACATCTGCACTAACTTCTTACCTTGTAAGGTTGCAGGTAAACCCGCAATTTTAGCCGTTAATCTCTCTACACTTAACGGCCCAGATAACAACCTGTGCATAACGTACTTAATAAACCTAAATAATGGCGCTTACAGCTTAGCTAAAAATTATGCGATCGCCTGTAGCAACTGATATAACTTTTTGAAAACTTTATAGATAACTGTAAATTTAGCAGTATTTATACTTAACAAAAATTAAATGTGTTGTTGATTGTTATCAAAATTGGGTATGTCAAAAAACCTGATTTATATAATTACTGAATTATTTTTCTAGATAAAAAATACTCTGTGGGCAACACTTGTAAAATTACTGAGGACATTACATTGAAATTAAAGTTTGAATTTTAACATGATGCAACTACACAGACAAATTATCAGTTTTATTTCAAGGGTTTGTTTATGCCATTATCTTTAGAACCACCATATATAGCAAGCTTTGTAGAATTTGAGCAGCATGTAGCAAAACTTATCCATAAAGCTGGTTGGATAGTTGAAACAGCCAAGCCCAACCAGCCAGGTTATGATTTACTGGTAACAAAAGGGAATCGAGTTGGTGTTGTCCAAGTGAAATGGCTAAAAAGTAATGTGACAGCACCACAGCTTTTAAAGTTTGCTGATTTTTTAGATTCTCAAGAAGGTAAAAAATTTCACTTTGGTTGGTTCATAACTACAAAAGGTTTTGGTGGCCCAGCATTAGCATTAATTAGAGGCTGGGATAAAGATACTAAAATCCGCTGCGGGATTGCAGATGAAAATAAGCTAGTTGGTGTTGATGATCTTCTCGACATTAGTGGTGGTGGCGGTGGTAGCACCCCAATAGAACCTCAGCGAAAAGTTTATTTTGGAGTTTTTACTTGTAAAGGTGGAGTTGGTAAAACAACTGTAGCAGGACATTTAGCAGGAGCATTAGCTCTGCAAGGATTTAATGTAGCACTTGTAGATTTAGACCCAGAACAAAATCTACAAAAGTTAGTAGGTGATGGTGTTTTCGTTCCTAATCCTAAAGGTGTCGGTACTACTATAGAAGTGTTTAATGGACTTGATTGGCATGAAGATGCTGCCCGTGATTGTCAAATAGTGATTTGTGATTGTTCACCTGCACTTGAGAGAAATCCTAAAGAGCTAATTGAGCGATTAGATTATTGCATCATACCAACAACTCTAAATCCTCTAGGAATCAACAAGCATGGTAAAGTTATTCAACAGACTGTTAAAGAAATACGTCAAATTAACAAAAATGCTTATTTATTTGTACTAGTTAATAATTTCAAAGACTTAAGTGTAAAGCGTTTTCAACTTTTAAAAAGTGTCTACCTTTCTGCTTATCAAGAAATTAACAAGTTAGATGATAAGTTTGATTGCATAGACCCAGAAGAAGTTTGTATTCGGGCTAGTGATCTGCTTTATTACTGGGGTATACACATCCTTGAAAATCCAGAAAATCCTACCAGTAGATTAGCATTTGATTTAATTGGCGGAAGATGCTATCCTCGTGAAGATTTTATTAAATTAGCAGATTATATAGAAACAAAAGCTGGTATAGGAATTCTTAGGACTAATTAAGATATAAGTTCTTCAGAATGGAATAGACATTATCTGATTAATCCATTCCTCGGCGGTAGAAGCTTCCCAAATGAGGACAAGTGCTTCAATTGCGTCAGTGATTGGCATATTTTGCGAAATAACCAAAACTCCAGAACTGGTTTGTGAGATTATAAACTTGCCAAATTCAGCAGGCATGGTTTTACGATCATGGGTGACAAGAACTCTGTCATCCTGTGCTGCAATTGCCAATACTTCTGAATCTTTTTTACCTTCAAGACCTTCTGCATAGGCTGATTGAAAGTCAATATCGGTTTGTCTGCGTATTGTACCAGTAACAATTGCTTGTCTAAGATCGGCATCTGCTTGAAATCGAACTACCGTCATATCTGGTTTTGCTTCTGTATTTGAGCATCTTTTAACTTCTGATACAGAAGCGAATTCTTTTCTCTACAAGACTGTTGCAGTTTCTCAAACTCTGTTTCACCTTCTTTTAAGTAGGCATCAACTAGATTTTTGTTGGCAAGATAAAAAGCGATCGCACCATAAACTTGTTCTAATGAGAGTAATGGAAAGTTTTGGGCAATGCTTTCGGGTGATTCTCCATTTAAGAAAGCATATACAACTGAATCTAGAGAAATACGTGTCTCTACAATCCAGTATCCTTCACCTCGTTGTTCGACATATTGCTTTGTTAAGGTGGGCGCTAGTTTCATAAGACTTATGGCTAAATTGATTTATACCTAACCTAAGAGCTTCGTAATTGAAATAAGCTGTTATACACTTAAATCTTACTAACGTTAATTCAAGATATGGCAAAGCCTGTATAGTGACGTAAATTCTCTGGATGAAAACCCAAAACAATGTCTTCACGAGGAATACCAGCTTCCATCAGTGCTTCTGCAACTGGGTAAGAACTACCATCATACTGAATCCAAACTTTATCACTAATAATATCGATATGCACTGTACAACCATGTATGCGAAGAATGCCATCCCAACCAACTTGTAGAACTTGGTAGCGATCGCGTTCAGAATCTATAATTGTTCCTGTATCAATTTGACCGTGATCAGGCTTGTGGGTGGCATATTCGGATATAACTTTTCGTACAATCTCACGATATTTTGCTAGTTTATCCATTGCACAATCCTCACTTGTTGCTCATCAAAAACAATTAAACGGATTTGTATCCGATTGAGGATTAACTGACCAAAGCGTTCTGAAAATAAATTTTCATAGACTCGCTGGGGAATAGCTAGATAAAGTAAACGTTCTGATTCTAATTATAAAAAAACAGTGCGTTGGATATGCGATCGCTCATAGTTATAGGCTAGGCAATGCCCAGCCTATTGATTACTATAAATTCTCCTCACACGTTTGCGATCGCCAGATTTTCCAGATTTCACAGATTGAATCAGTTTACTTGACGACTCCCAAAACAGGTGCAACTTCAGACTTGGCCACGGTGGGAACAAATAATCCCTTGGCATAGATATGAGGATTGCTTTGTGAGATGATGCTGTAGGATTGGCGAACTTGAGCATTCACTGCCACAGTTTTAACATCATACATCTGCATTGCCACCTTCGGGTAGAAGCCGATACCAATAATCAGCACGAGAAAACAAGCAGCAATAAACACTTCCCGCGGACTAGCATCTCTGTAGGCTGATTCAGTAGGTAAGAGACAGTCAGTACCAAAACAAACTGTTCCCTCGTCTTCTTGATTTTCTAAGCTTGCATTATTAATATCGCACACCAGCGCTGCACCCTTACCATAAAATACCTGGCGCAGCATGGAAAGTAGATATATTGGTGTGAGGATAACCCCCACTGCGGCGAGAAAAACTGTCACCGTGCAGAAAGTTGAACTATAAACATCGCTGGTTGTTACACCCAGGAATACTGAAAGTTCCCCAACAAAGCCACTCATACCAGGAAGCGCCAAAGATGCCATTGCACCTATGGTAAACAATGCAAATACTTTAGGCATGGCTTGACCAATACCACCCATATCTTTCATCAGCATTGTGTGGGTGCGATCGTAAGTAACCCCTGCCAAGAAGAATAACACCGAGGCAATCAAACCGTGGGAAATCATCTGCAACATAGCGCCATTGATTCCCAAATCAGTGAAGGATGCAATACCAAGCAGCACAAACCCCATGTGTGAAATCGACGAATAAGCTAAACGCCGCTTCATATTGGTCTGAGCAAAGGAGTTTAATGCACCATAGATAATGTTAACAACACCCAGAATGGCTAGAACTGGCGCAAAGTAAATGTGTGCATCGGGTAACATCTCCAAATTCAGGCGAATCAGTCCGTAACCGCCCATTTTC
Organism: Nostoc sp. NIES-4103; assembly: GCF_002368335.1. GTDB lineage: Bacteria > Cyanobacteriota > Cyanobacteriia > Cyanobacteriales > Nostocaceae > Amazonocrinis. The sequence goes on from NZ_AP018288.1 coordinate 5,547,523, forward strand.
AGCAACACACCAGCCAGAATCATCGACACAGGTGAAGATGCTTCACCATGAGCATCAGGCAACCATGTGTGCATGGGGAAAACCGCAAGCTTGACACCAAATGCAATCAGCAAACCAGCATAAAGCAGCAGTTGTAGACCAAGGGGATATTCCTTCATGCCAAGGGCGGTGATATCAAATGTCATATTACCGCCACCGTATAGTGCCATTGCCAGAGCTGCTACCAAAATAAATATAGAAGCTGCTGCTGTATATAGTAAGAATTTTGTTGCTGCATAGCGACGCTTTTGTCCACCCCAAATGCACACTAGTAAGTAGACGGGAATCAGCTCGACTTCCCACATAATAAAAAATAGTAGTAAGTCTTTAGCAACAAACACCCCCACCTGTGCAGAATAAAGCACAAGCATCAGAAAATAAAACAGGCGGGGTCGGTGATCAACTTGCCAGGCAGAAAAAATTGAAAGTGTGGTGACAAAGCCTGCTAGAAGCACAAGCGGGACTGAAAGTCCATCAACCGATACTGCCCAGTTCAGACCTAACTGAGGCATCCAGGCATAATTTTCCACGAGTTGAAAACTAGCGCTGTTGACATCGTAATGCTTCCAAAAAGCGTAGCACATCAAGGCAAAGTCTGCGATACCTACACCAAGTGCATACCAACGCACGCGCTTGCCATCTTTATCAGGCAGCACAGGAATGAGGAGGGAAGCAATGAGCGGTAGCAAGACGATCGCGGTAAGCCAAGGAAATCGATCGGCTATCATGTCAATAAGAAAAAATACTTATTTGTGAATAATGTCATTCTACTAAAGTTTGTAACAATTTCTTCATAAATATTTTCCTCATCTATGGATAGATGCAAGATTTATAAATGCTTCTGAGCTGAGATAACTTTAAATTTTAAATTTTAGATTTTGGATTCAAGTCTAAATCTGAAATCAAAAAGGGTTTTGCAACCACCTAAGGTTTCAACTACGGAACAAATCCAAAATAGCTTGACAAAACATCAAACATATGCATATTCCATTAATCATAGATACAGACGGCGGTGTTGATGATGCCTTGGCATTGATTATGGCGTTGAACTCGCCGCAATTGGACATTAAAGCAATTACCGTTGTCGCTGGTAATATCAATGTAGAGCAAGCCACTAACAATGTATTGCGGGTACTGAGTATTGTCCAACCGCATACCTGGCCTATTGTTGCCAAAGGCTGCGAAAAACCTCTAGTTAAACCTGTGTTCAATGCAGCGGGGATTCATGGTGCAGATGGGCTAGGTGAATTAAATCGCTTTGTACAAGCTGATGGTACACCCCGTTATCCTCAACTTAATATTGAAATATCTACAGAGAATGCCATTGATGTGATTCTCAAAGCAGCCCAAGAGTACGGCGATAGGCTGTTGATTGTGGCTTTAGGGCCATTAACGAATCTAGCAACAGCAATTCAACAAGATGCCGCAATTATGCAACAAATAGGGCGGATAGTGATTATGGGTGGGGCTGTCACCGTACCTGGAAATATTACGCCAGCGGCTGAATTTAACTTTTTTGTAGATCCTGATGCGGCTCAAATTGTCATGGAATCAGGAATTGCCTTGACTTTAGTCGGATTAGATGTAGCGATGAAAGCTCCCCTACCACGCCAAGTAGTGGAAGATAATTTACAACGTCGTCCTGACAAAGTTACCCAGTTTATTGCCGATTGTACCGAAATTTATATGGCTTTCTATCGCGATCATGAAGGCTTTTACGGCTGTTATTTACACGATCCTTTGGCAATGGCTGTGGCTATCGACCCAAGTCTGGTAACTACTGAATCACTTTATATAATGGTGGAAACTGAAGGACGGTTTACCACCGGCTTATCCCTAGCCGATCGCCGCGATCGCCGAGATAACCAAACCAATCCACCTAATGTCGAAGTTTGCTTAGATGTTGATACCCAAAGGTTTTTAAAGCTGTTTGCTCAACTTGTATGACATGTTCCCATAGCGTGTAGGGTGGGCAAATATTTGCCCACCCTACTTTTTACTAGAAGTTCTCGAACTTAGCGATCGCTTCTGTAATCTTGTGTCAATCTATATCCAATTCCTCTAATAGTCTTTTTCCATGAATCACTGCTGCAATAGTTACAGTGTCATCCCGAATTTGATAAATGATTCGGTAACTGTATGCAAACTTTTCCCTGATGGTATCTTCGTTAAATTCTGGTACCACACGACCAGAAAAAGGAAAATCGGTCAACTGTCGAGTTACGTCAAGTATCTTTTGAACCACTGCTGCGGTGTAAGAAGATGAGTCACGAGATATGTATGTAGCGATCGCTTCTACATCTTCTAAAGCTTTGGAAGACCAAACTACTTGATAAGCCATTTGCTCAAACGTTCTTCAGCTTCATTTTGTGTAATTGGTTTTTCTGTCTTCGCTACGTCTAAGCCACGACGAACTTTCTCTATTACATATAAATGATATTGAATATCTTCAATTGAGCAATCATCTGGTAGTTGCTGCAAAAGAGATTGGATCGTTTCTTTCGTACTATTCATAATTTTAGTTTCCTTTTGTTGAATTATTGTTGCCAATGAGTTTATCCCAGCGATCGCATCTCTTTGCAAATTTAAATTGAATTTTTAAGCTACAGCAAATCCTGTATATTTTCTCACATTAGGTTCGTGAAATCCTAAAACAATATCTTCTTTAGGAATACCTGCTTCAACAAGTTCATTTGCAATACCATTTTCGGTATTATCACACTGAATCCAAACTTTATTGTGTATTATTTCGATATGAATTAAACAGCTATGCAGGTGTTTCTTATTATCCCAACCCTCAGAAATAATTAGATATTGGTCACTTTCTAAGTCAAATGCCGCTCGATTACGGATATTAGCATTTGCATAGGTAATATTGAGGTAGGAGCCAAGTATCTTGCGGATTATATTCCGGTAAGATTCTAATTTATCCATTTGGTAATTACCTCTTGTTCTGAATCAAATACAATCAATTTCAGAGTATTGTCATCTAATAACATTTTGCCAATTTCCTCTCTAAAAATTTTGATAAATACTATGTCAGTAATTGCTAGACAAAGAATTCTTTTTGATTCAAGGCGTAGGAGAATTTTTTCGTACAATATGTACTGTCCAAGGGCATTTTTGAGGTCTTCTACTTCTGATATACCGATAAAACTTTTGATTCCTACAGCAATCTTCTTTCCTTGTTTTTCTGCGGCTAACAGTTTTTCGGCTGCTAAATCAATAAATATATCTTTCTTACCAATTTTAAGGCTAAGGGGGTCATGGGTAATTTTCCACCCATCTTTAATGAGTGCGTTTTTCACACAATCATGATAAATGTCTTTGGCTGGCATGAATCAAATTTTATTTCAGCTTCATCTTGCTGATTTTTCAGTCTGTAGGATGAGCATTGCTCACCCTACTTTTGATTAGAAGTTCTCGAACTTAGCGATCGCGTTTTTCAACTTCTCCACCACCTCATCCACAGAGATAGCACCCAATTCCCCAGAAGCACGGGTACGTATACTCAAGGTGTTGGTTTCCACTTCTTTGGCTCCTACCACTGCCATTACTGGTATTTTATCCTTCTCGGCGTTGCGGATGAGTTTACCCAAGCGATCGCCACTGTTATCCACCTCTGCACGGATACCCAATGCCTGCATCTTAGCTACCACATCTTTTGTAAAGTCTAGCTGTGCTTCACCTACTGGCAGCAATCTTGCTTGCACTGGTGCTAACCACAAGGGAAAATCACCCGCATATTCTTCAATTAGGATGCCAATTAATCGTTCTAAGGAACCAAAAGGCGCACGGTGAATCATCACTGGACGTTTGCGAGAACCGTCTTCTGCGACATATTCCAAATCAAAACGTTCTGGTAAGTTGTAATCAACCTGCACGGTACCCAATTGCCATTCCCGTTCTAAGGCATCACTAAAGATAAAGTCGAGTTTGGGCCCATAAAAAGCTGCTTCCCCAATTCCTTCAAAGTGTTCCATCCCCAGTTGTTCCACTGCACGACGAATTGCACCTTCAGCTTTGTCCCAAACTTCATCGGAACCAATATACTTATCACTGGCTGGATCGCGGAAACTAAGCCTAGCTTTAAAGTTCTTCAGTTGCAGTTTATTAAATACCGACAAAATCAAATCCACTACATTGAGGAACTCGCTGTCTAGCTGTTCTGGGGTAACGAACAAGTGGGAATCATCCACGGTAAAACCACGCACCCGCGTTAAACCGCCTAACTCTCCTGATTGTTCGTAGCGGTAAACAGTACCGAATTCTGCCAAGCGCATCGGTAATTCCCGATAAGAGCGCAACTCGCTCTTATATATTTGGATGTGAAACGGACAATTCATCGGCTTCATCACGAAGCCCTGTTCCTGCGCGGCGGCTTCTGAGTCCTCTGCCATCAGGGGAAACATATCTTCTTTATATTTTTGCCAGTGTCCAGAGGTTTTAAATAAATCTACTCTGGCAATGTGGGGTGTCACCACAGGCAAATAACCCCGTTTTAATTGCTCCTGTTTGAGGAAGTCTTCTAAAAGACTCCGTAACAAAGTTCCTTTGGGCGTCCACAAGGGTAAACCTGGCCCCACTAAGTCAGAAAATATAAATAATCCCAGTTCTTTACCGAGTTTGCGGTGATCTCGCCGCAATGCTTCTTCTTTGCGCCGCTTGTACTCTGCTAACTGTTCTGGAGTTTCCCAAGCAGTAGCGTAAATCCGTTGTAGTTGAGCTTTAGTTTCATCCCCACGCCAATAAGCGCCAGCAACAGTTTCTAGTTCGATGGCTTTGGGGTTTAATTCGCTGGTGTTTTCCACATGGGGGCCTGCACACAAATCCCACCATTCATTCCCTAGGTGGTAAATGGTGATTGGTTCTTCTTTAATGTCTGCCAGGATTTCTAATTTGTAAGGTTCTTTTATCTTCTCAATCCGGCTTTGCGCTTCTTCACGGCTGACTTCTTCTCGAATCACTGGCAGCTTGCGATTGATAATCTTTACCATCTCTTTGTAGATAGCTTTAAGATCCTTGTCGCTAAATGGTTCTGGATTGTCAAAGTCATAATAAAAACCATTTTCAATCCAGGGGCCGATTGTGACTTGCGCTTTAGGAAACAACTTTTGTACTGCCATAGCCATCACATGGGAAGCTGTATGGCGAATTTTTTTTAACTTTTCCGACTCGCTGGTACGCGGTAAATACATTTTTTCAGGTTGTTCTGATCCGAAGCTAGTATCAGCGGCAGCCACCGCTGGAACTTCTCTGTGATTGGGAGCTTGATTAGGCGACATCGGTTGCTGAACCATTAGCGAAGTGATTGCAAAAGTAATTTATCAGTTGGAGTTCTCAAAAATCTACTCAAATATAGCAAGGTGTTATGATGTGTAGATTTCTTACTTCAAATATAACGACTGTCAAGTAACTCAACTTGCCTGCGGCTGATGTATTTGCTCTGCAAATTCAGCTATAACAAAGACGATCTGATTCGTCTTTGAGGTTTCCCGCTTCATTCGCCGTTGCCACAGTCGAAATAGAAGCGCAAACACGAGAATACTTTAGTTATTTCTGACACAAGCTTAAATTTGCCGGAAAATCTGAATATTTGTCAGATTGTATTTTTCTGCAAGGCAATGGCTATATCACTAGATGCAGTCTCTATAGAATATAACCGGAAAATACTCGATTAATTTCCATGAATTAAGTAACTATTATTACTTAAATTTTATGAAGTCTGTCTAAAGAGAGAATAAATAAAATGTTAAGAAATGTAAAATACGTTAATATTAACTAAGAAAATTAAAATTAACTTCTTATTTATGCGAGACTCAAATTTACCAGGGCCAGATTTGCTGAAAACGGTTTTAGAACCTCTGTTAGAGGATTTTCAGTATTGGTTTACGCGATCGCGTGAGTTTCTGGAAACAGAGCAACTCTCATTTATGAGTCAACAAGAGCAATCTGATTTGTTAGGGCGGATCAAGCAAGCACAAGAGGAACTAAATACTGCAAAGATGCTGTTTGCTGCAACTGGGGGACAAGTAGGAATTGACATGGCAACATTAATGCCCTGGCATCACTTGGTAAAGGAATGTTGGAGTGTAGCAATACGCTTCCGTTCTCAGCAGACAGAAGGGTAACAGCAAGACAAAAGATAATTTTTTTTGAGAGTATAGAATCCTTAACATTATTTTTATTAACAAATAATGTATCCTATGCTACCGTAATTTGAATACGATTAAAAAATTTGCACAAATTTTGCACAAAATAATACACACAAGCGCTAAGTGCGCCAAATATCTACACTCGCCCTAAGTCACAGAATCTGCAAAACAAAACGTTACAGTATAAGTTTTTAAAATTTGCTGCCTCTGGAGGAAAACCCGATGTTACACCTGCTTTACATTCTTGCTTTTACTATTCTTGCCTTTATAGCCGTTGCCAACTTAATTCGCAACTTGATCATGTTTAGTTTTGATCGAGAGCGGCCCTATCCCCCAAAGTCTTCCCCAGTGGGCAATCAGGGCAACTTTGGCTATCTCTCATCAAAAAAACAGTTCGTACCACATCCAGAATTGTTGGATAGTGCAGGTAACTTAATTAAAGAACCGCTGTTGGTGATGCGTTCCATCAACGTTGAAGACGCTCGTCAACACTTAGATGCTCTTTATGAAGCTTCACCAGGGCACAAGAGTGAAAATTCGGAAGAAGCGTAAAAAAATTAGCACAGATGCAAGAGTTTACACTTATACAAAAGTGATAAGTTAATAATTACCGCAACCGTGGTGAGGTGTGCAGATACTAGCGGCGAGTCAACAGACATCGCTGCTTTGAACTGTATGTACATTGGCAAACTGTTGCAGCACAAGCAACAATTATTGATCAGTTTTTATCAGCCAATAGGGCTGCTGACAGCATAACATCCATGAATAGGGAAATCGCCGCGTTCAATCTATCAAAATACTGAATTTAAATAACAACTTTTGATAAAACAACCTCTATCTGAGGAACGTTATAGCCGCTCAGCCAAACGTAGTAAAAATAGAATGCTAAATCAAATTGAGATGTATTCTATGAAACTAAATTACTTGATGAAAGGGCTTTCCACTTTAGGACGTTGGATAGCTACAACTCTATTTTGTGTATTAGCGATCGCATTTGTTTGGCAAGGTGGGTTTTTCTCCAACACCACAGCAATGGCAGATTCTGGTGTAAACTTGATTGCATCGGCAGACGCAGGCGATCGCGTTCAAGATAAAGTTAGTAATGATGCTAGACGTGCCAAGAACTTCATTGAAGACACCAAAGAAAAGGTCGAGCGGACTGCAAACAAAAATGCTAGTAAAGTAGACCAAGCAACCGACAATGGTAGTTTATTCGAGCGCAAAGCCAAGGAAGATAGAGCTACAATTGAGAAAAGAGCAGAGGAAGATGCAGCTCGCACCAAAAAAGCAGTAGACAACACAAAGAATGCTGTTGAACGCACTGTAGATAACATCAAGGATGCTTTTGGCAAATAGACAATAAAAGCGGCTAATGCCAAGTGTGAGCAAATATAGGCTCAGTTGCAAGAATTGAAAGCAACAACATAAATGTCTAGGAAGAAATCAAGCCAGGCTAAGAAAATGCTTGGCTTGATTTACAGCAGATATCAATTGATCGATTTGACTATTCTGTAAACTTTGTAAATAAGTAAGTCGGTGGAAATAAACATAACTATATTAAAAAGGGTAAAAGGTAAGGGGCAAAGGGAAAACCTTTACCCTTTAACCCTTTCCCTTTCCCCTTACAAAACTATACATAGTTCGGTTTAATTGCACCTACTTACTTAGACACCAGTCGAGCAAGTGGGCAGCAATCAATGTTAGCTTTAAGAAAAAAGCGTTGTATAGAGAGTAGTACACTATGTCATCGGCAGCCATTACCACTGTGATCAAGATGATGGAGTCCTTGCCTATTGATGTACAGGAAAAGATTGTAGACCACCTGCGCGATTACATCGACGACTTGCAAGATGAAATTCGCTGGAATGAATCTTTCCAACGAACACAACAGAAACTTATCGCTGCTGCAAGACGTGCCAAACAAGAAATTGCTGAGGGGCAAGCGACTACACTAGACTATGACCAGTTATGAAGTCTGCTGTTCTTCCTTCCTTTTGGACAGAGTATCGACGGTTGAACAGTGATATCAGGCAAAGTGCTAGGAAAGCTTACTATTTATGGGCAAAGAATCCATTTCACCCTTCTTTACACTTCAAGTGCATTAACAGTCAAGAAGGAATTTGGTCTGTGAGAGTAACGCGAGATTTTCGCGCACTGGGAGTATTAGAAGGTGACACAGTTACATGGTTCTGGATTGGAAGTCACGACGATTATTAGCGGTTTTTCTCATAAAGGGAGTAGATAATTTCCTACTCCCTACTGACTCTCTAAGCTTCGATAACCACCCTCAGATTGCCGCGTTTTTTAGCGACGCGACAAGCGGTAGTGCTACCAGAACGCTCGAATTCTAAATCCAAGATGGTGGTACCAACTTGCAAATTGTGTATTGACAGACGATTGATTGATTCTGGCAAAGCAGGGTCAATAATTCGCAAGCAGTTATTTTGAGCGTCAGGCACCAAGTTGACGACCATTTGCACTAGTTGAAATATGCTACCAGTAGCCCAAGCTTGGGGAGTACAAGCTACCGGATATTGTACAGGGGCATGATCACCATTACGTTCGTAACCGCAGAACAGTTCTGGAGGACGTTGATAAGGTTGTAGGCTAGTCATGTCGAACAAGCCTTGAAAAAGTTCTAAGGCTTGGTCAATTAAACCCAGCGATCGCAATCCCATGGCAATCAGAGAATTATCATGAGGCCAAACTGAACCAATGTGATATCCCATGGGATTGTAAGCTGGTGACAAACTGCTGAGAGTACGAATACCCCAACCATTAAACATATCTGGTGCCCGCAACCTCTCTGCCACACAGTAAGCTTTTTCCGGTGTGAAAATGCCCAAATGCAAACAGTGTCCTGGATTCGATGTAATACTTTCTACTGGCTTACCGTCTCCATCCAAAGCCAAAGCGCAGAAATCCTGGTCTTCCATCCAGAAATCTCGATTAAAACGCACCTTGAGGTTTCTAGCTTCTTCAAGCCAGCGATCGGCCAAATCAAGCCGCTTCTTCATCCTAGCAATTTCTGCCAAACGTGTTTTCGCGGCATAGAAATAAGCTTGTACTTCACATAAAGCGATGGGGCCGTTGGCTAAGTCTCCTTTGCGGTCTACAATACAGTCGCCAGAGTCTTTCCACCCCTGGTTAACTAGACCTCGTTTAGATTTACGGTAGTAGGTCAAATAACCAGTTGGTTGGGCATTACGATCAATCCACTCCATTGCTGCTAAAGCATTAGGCCAAAGTTGCTCTAGGGTTTCTTGATCATGCGTCCAAGTGTAGTACTCAGCATACAGCATGAGCCACAGGGGAGTAGCATCAACTGTACCGTAGTAGGGTGTGTGGGGAATTTCCTGACAGCGAGCCATTTCCCCCAACCGCAACTCGTGCAAAATCTTGCCTGGTTCTTCTTCGCGCCAGTCGTCCTCATTTTGACCTTGGTGTTGTGCCAAAAGCATTAAAGTTTCTTTGGCAATTTGTGGGTTTAACATTAGAGTTTGGGAAGCTGTAATCAGCGAATCACGCCCAAACAAAGCAGAAAACCAAGGCACTCCGGCGGAGACAGTCTTATACTTGCCAAAAGACTGGCGTAACAAATACATATCTTGCTCAGCTCGTTCAATGACTCGATTGAACATGGTTTTATCTGAGCTGATACGTGTAATTTGTTGTACCCAATTTTGCTCCTCCATCAACTCCGCAGCTTTGGCCTGTGGTAGGGTATACGCTGCACTGACAGTGGAACTGGATGTGTTATTGGTAAACATGTTCATCCGATAGCCGAGTTTGCGAGTTTCGTGAGAAGCCAACTCTAGCCGCCAAATTGCTGTGTAACCTTTGAAATGGTCTGGTTGGTAATGTTGGAATTGGATGCGGGATTCCATGATTAAGCCATCTAGACCTTGATAGGCTAATGTTAAGAATTCTGTGGGCTGAGTCTGCACAGGGGTAACGCCATCATTTGTCAAAAATGCTGCTTCCTCTGGTGTCGGTTCCGCTAAGCGTAAAAGCTTACCTTGTTTTTCTCTACCAAAACCCCGAACTTCAAATAAATCCACAAAATCCGCATCAAAACTGATACTCAGTTCAAAGCTAACGGTAGTTGTGCTGTAGTTAGATACTTCTATTTCTTCAAAGAGTGCGCCATTGAGTACAATTTCCCGGCGAATTCCGACAGTTTCAGCTCTGAGACTTTCTTCAATTCTGGGATTGGTACACAGAACTGAGATTGAAAACCCTTTTTCAGCAGTACTGCTCAGGAGTACAGGCGATCGCCCTTCAATTTGCAACTCTAAGCGATTGAGAAATCGCGTATCACTGCAAAACAGTCCCATACTGGGGTTACCCTCGTTGAGGGAACAGCCAGAAATGTTACCAATCGTATCTGTGACCAAAAATAAATCATCATCTTTGACTGTCAAAGTTGGTTGTGGTCTTTCACTCACAACACAAGGCCACTCAGGGATAGGTAATTGTTCTGCTGGAATAAAAGTTTTTCCGTCTAAGAGAATTTTTTCCGGGTTGATCAATGTATCCGGTGTCATTAGCCAAAGTTCCGTGTAGAGGTCTATATTTTCGTAGTCGGATCAGCGTCAATCAAAGCTAATCAAAACAAGGACGTTGCGAAAGCACGCCTATAAAAGGAGCAAGCTGGAGGAGAAAAGAATTTGAGTTTTTTCAAAAATTCCTAATCATATTTCAATTTAGCAACGTCAAAACAAGATGTGCTAGAAAATTCATTGGAGTCATTGAAATTAAATTAATACTTACATCCTGAAATAGTCCGAATCACTTGATTTTGCTTAAAAGCAACTTGTTGTTAGCCAAGGGCGAGAAACAAGTTTCATCCCAACGGGGTATGCACTTCATAAAGACTGTTGGTAATAGAGCAGGCATAAAACTTATATAACAAATCTTAATAGAGTTATGTGATCTAAATTATGAAGTCAAGGTTGAAAATAGAGGATTTTTGCTTGGTTCATAGGTCACTAATCCTTCATAGTCATCAGCCGCAGAGAATACATACTTTTTTCTTGAAATTATAGCCACTGCAATTGGAAAGTATATAAATTTACTTGATAATTTTTTATATGTAATTAGACATATTTATTCAAATATTAATTTGAATAATACAGTAGTTGGCAGTTGGTAATCGACGCCAAGCTGAAGATATACAACTGCTTTAAGCTGTTACGCATTTAAGTTGCGTAGTTACTCATGAGGGTTGTCCAGAGTCAAGAGTCAAAAGTCCAAGTTCAACCTTGACTCTGGACTGTTGACCCTTGACGACCTAAACAACCAAATATGCAATTTAGACGCGCATCAGCTTACCTCCTATATCAAAATCTGCATTTTTATACTTGACGCAAACTAAAACTCCTGTATTGTTAACCACAGAGTCCATGAGCCGTAGCTCCAGTTCTCTTTAACTACCAATTTTACCTAGGTTATGCTAAATATGTAAGCAATTACGTAATTGCTTACATATTTATGGACTTCTACTCTCAGACTGGTAAAGTAGCGCTAGGTAGCCGCCTGCGCCGACTGAGCGAAAAGTTAACAGAAGACGCTGCAAAAATCTACGTTCTCTATGATGTTCCGTTAGATCCAAAATGGTTCCCAGTTTTTTATGTCCTTTCACACAAGCAGGAAGCATCAATTACTGAGATTGCTCAAATTATTGGTCACTCACATCCGTCTGTTAGTCAGATTGTCAAAGAAATGAATAAAAAAGGACTGGCAACTATTAACAAAAGTGCTGAGGATGCGAGAGTTAGTGTTGTCAGGCTCTCTGATGCTGGTAGATCACTTGTTCCAAAAATCGAAAAGCAGTATCTTGATGTCACTCAGGCTGTTGAAGACCTTTTATCACAAACACAACATGATCTCTGGAAAGCTATAGAAGAAGTTGAGTTTCTCCTTGCTAGCAAAAGCTTTTTTGAGCGTGTTAATCAGCAAAGAAAAGTTCGCTTAAGCCAGGATATTGAAATTATTGACTATTTACCAGAGTTACATGAAGACTTCAAACGCTTGAACTATGAATGGATTGAGAAATACTTCAAGCTAGAGCCAACTGATCACGAATCTTTGAATTATCCCAACGACAAGATTATCCAACCTGGTGGACACATATATATGGCACGTCATAACGGCAAAATTGTTGGTACTTGTGCCTTAATCAAAATAGATGATGATACCTATGAATTAGCGAAGATGGCAGTCACACCAACAGCTAGAGGCAAAGGCGTTGGCTGGTTACTGGGTCAAGCGGCTATTAAAAAAGTGCGTGAATTAGGAGCAAAAAAAGTATTTTTAGAAAGCAATACTGTTTTAGAGCCTGCTATTAATCTCTACCATAAGTTAGGGTTTCAGAAAATCATTGGGCAACCTTCACCTTATGAACGCTGTAATATTCAGATGGAACTTAAATTGACGTGATTTCGATGAACATCTCCCTACCAGCCTCCCTCTTTTAATAGGCGTACTCCTTACTAGAAGCAAGCGATCGCATTGCGTCTCCGTCAGAAGAGGGAGGAGAAACGAAACCGAATGTGTTTTAGCTCATCAGCTGAGTCAGACTTAGGAATTAATGAGTTGATTTATATAAGCATTTGAAATTTTTACAATTGTTAAAACAGCGATCGCAGTAGATCTGTCCTTTGAATGTATATTGGGCGTAGTAGCCTGTTCTTTTAAATCTCACCATGTCAGCATATGGATAAAAAACACTTGGGTAAAAACCAAAGTTGCTACGTCAGTTGTGTGCAGACAGCATACCAGGGGCACAAAGGCAATAACTATAATTGCTGTAATTCATCTGTTTTGACAAAAAGTTGACAGATGCAGGCGAAAGAGTTTTTTGGCTTTTGCACCTCAGTTCGACAGGAGTCGCAACAAAGACAAGGAGAAAAACCGATGGTCTTGGCACTTTTTAATTTTTGCAAAGCGCTACTGAGGTGAAAATGGAGAAAAGAAGAAAAAGCAAAAGTCAACAAAACAGCAGGGGAAGCAAGGAAAACTTCAGGGGGCTGTTGTTAAGCGAACCCCATACATCAATGGAGAGGGCTGAGACTGTAGACAGCTTGTACCTTATTGTACGAAACTGGTTATAAATCTTTTTCTTTTTTCCATAAATAAATTTAGTTGCTCTGTCCACCAACTCTCGGCAATCTCCCTCCCCCAGTTTCCCAGCGTCCTCTTTTTCGGTCAAAGGTAAAAAGGGATAGTGCTTATATAGTTTCTTGTTCCTTTACCCCTTCCCCTTCTTTGTAAAGCGCTACCACTGCCATTGTGGAAAGTTTTGTCAGGATTATTTACATATTGCAACTGTTTACTTTACTTGAAAGTCCGTTGTAATTTGTACAATGCTTCTGTGACCTGGATGTTGTTCAGATTGCGGCTCTCTTTTAACGATATTCATGAGCATTTCGACTTCCGTACTGAGTGAACTGCTACAGTCCATAACCTACCTGCGGCCCCAGCTATATTTTAAGGCTTCACTAACGGCGCTATCGCACGCCATGGAAGACCAAGTTTTGGCTGCGACTCTAGAGCAGCCTCTGGTAATTGCTAGTTTCCAACGAGAGCGATACTATCGCCAAGAAGCTCACCGCTATCAGCGGCTAGCTTTGCGAAGTAATCAAATATACGTTTTATCTGCGCCGGAAACAGACTTTAGACACAGTTCGGAATACTATGAAAAGGTAGCTTTCGAGCCAGAAGACGCCTTAAGTCAAGAGTGGCATTTGGTGGTGATTGCGGACAACTATGCTACTTGCCTGGTTTGCCGAGAAAGTCTTGGTTCCATCGCCAAAATTAAGCAAACACCTGAGTTGACCCCCAGTTTAGATACGGACACATCTCGCAGGTTTGAGGGGATTTGGACATCAGAGAGGGGAGTCAGTCTCAAGGCGGCTGAGTTGTTATTAAACAGGATTTTAGTTTACAGACCAGACCTAGCAAGCAAAATTCAGGAGGCACGCCAGAGATTTGACATTGGAGAGACTAGAAGTAACCAAACAGCCAACCAAGTGGCTGAATTTGCTTGTGACATCGACACTGACCCCTTTGTACAGCGCCTAGTGACTTACCTGCAAGCTAGCCAGTACAAATTACACAAAGCTTACCGTTCCATCACTGCCCAAGCTCGCAAAGAACGCTTGGTGAATTCGATTAGTACTGCAATTCGGCGATCGCTCGATCCCCACGAAGTCTTACAAATTGCTGCACAAGAACTCGGACAACACTTAGGGGTTGGTCGGTGTCTGATTTACCGCGCTCAAGCTACAGATGACCAAGCCATAATTGAACATGAGTTTTTGAGCCAAGGTACTTTACCTGTTTGTGGGCAAACCTGGGAGTTAAGTAATAATCCCTTATTTCAGGAAGTAGTACAGCGGGGTGAGGGTGTGTGTGTAGCTGATGCGACCAATGACTTGCGCGTTACTAGTTCGCCCTCACTGTCCTTGATTGTGAAAAAGTTTGCTATTCGTTCATGGTTAATAGAACCAGTGTTGTATCAAGGACGATTGTTAGGCATCGTCGAGTTGCACTATTGCAATTTGCCACCCCATCAATGGCAACCAGGAGAGTTAGATTTAGTAGAAGCGATCGCTACCCAAATTGGCTCTGCTCTGATTCAAGCAGAAGCTTATGCTAACCTAGAAGACCTCAACCAACAACTCGAAGCCCTTGATCGTACCCGTAGCAACTTGATAGCTATCACTGGACACGAACTCCGCACTCCCCTGTCCACCATTCAAGTTTGTCTGGAAAGTCTCGCCAGTGAACCGGATATGCCCCTAGAGTTACAGCAGGTGATGCTCAACACTGCGCTTTCCGACTCAGAACGAATGCGGAAACTAGTACAAGATTTCTTAACACTTTCTAACTTGGAAAGTGGTCGAGTGGAATGGCATCCAGAATCTTTGACTTTACAAGAATGTATAGACTTAGCACTCAGCCGACTTCGCACCCGTTCCCAAGCAGAAAAGCTGCCACAAATCAAAACTCACGTTTCCCCAAACCTGCCTTTAGTCAGAGCCGACGGCGATTGGCTAGTAGAAGTACTAGCAAAACTCATCGATAACGCGTATAAATTCACACCAATAGAAGGCGAAATCTCTATTAAGGCAATTCGCAACGGCGATCGCATGGTCGAAGTCACCGTGGCTGATACTGGACGTGGCATCGAACCCAATCGCCTGGAAATAGTGTTTGATCGCTTCTATCAAGAAGAAGGAGCATTGCGACGCACCACCAGCGGCACTGGTTTGGGTTTAGCAATTTGCCGCCAAATTGTCAATGGCTGGGGCGGTGAGATTTGGGCCGAGTCAAAAGGCAAAGACCAAGGCAGTCAGTTTCACTTCACCATACCTGTTGTTCAAAGTAGCCAAGAGGAAAAGCGCTCAAAAGTCAAGAGTAAATAGTCGCTAATGTGCATCCAAATTGCAAATTATGACTGTCATTAGTCATTGGTCATTAGTCCTTTGTCCAGTGTGAATACTTTTGACGATGGACAAAGGACGACCAGATAAAGTGATTGTGCAAATGAAATGGGTTTTAACTCAACATGAGTTGCAACTGACAACTGACAAATGACAAATGACAAATGACAAATGACTAAAAACTGTTACAGTCTATGACGCGATCGCAATATGATGGTGATGACGGTGTTAGGATGCCCTAAAAACCTTGAGAGAATGCTTATGGCAGAACAACTTTCTGGAAAAACCCCCCTGTATGCCGGCAACACCGGTGGCTTGCTGACAAAAGCAGCAGTCGAAGAAAAGTACGCTATCACTTGGACTAGCCCCAAAGCCCAAGTGTTTGAATTGCCCACAGGCGGTGCTGCAACGATGCACCAAGGCGAAAACCTGCTGTATCTAGCTCGTAAAGAACAAGGCATCGCTTTAGGCGGTCAACTCCGGAAATTTAAAATCACGGACTACAAAATTTACCGGATTTTGCCTAACGGAGAAACCACTTTCATTCATCCTGCTGATGGTGTCTTCCCAGAGAAGGTGAACGAAGGTCGCGAGAAAGTACGTTTTGTACCACGCAGAATCGGACAAAACCCCAGTCCAGCACAACTCAAGTTTAGTGGTAAATATACCTACGACGCATAGGGACTAGGGACTGGGAACTGGGGACTAGGGACTGGGGACTGGGGACTGGGGACTAGGGGCTAGGGACTGGGGAACTCGGGGCCCCCGCGACCGCAGGAAGTGGGGATTAGGGGCAATAGGGACTGGGGACTAGGAAAATCTTTCCAATTCCAAGTACCCAATACCCAATCCCCAATACCCAATCCCCAATACCCAATACCCAATCCCCAGTACCCAATACCCAATACCCAATCCCTAATTCCTCACCTGTCTATGATCTTTCCCGACTTCTCCGACTTTCAAGAGCTAGCTTTGCAAGGTAATTTTGTGCCAGTGTATCAGGAGTGGGTAGCAGACCTCGATACACCAGTGTCTGCTTGGTACAAAGTCTGTGCTGGACAGCCTTATAGCTTTTTGTTGGAATCGGTAGAAGGTGGGGAGAAAATAGGGCGTTATAGTTTAGTGGGTTGCGATCCAGTATGGATTTTGGAAGCCAGAGGCGGTCAGTGCATTGAAGATGAGCCTGGGGCTTACCGCACTATCCAAACACACCGCGATGGTTCACAAATTGTCTTTGAAGGTGACCCTTTTACAGCTTTAGCTCAATGTCTAGCACCTTATCACCCAGTGAAGTTACCCCAACTCCCCCCAGGAATTGGCGGTTTGGTAGGGTTTTGGGGTTATGAATTAATACAGTGGATAGAGCCGCGTGTGCCCATTCATGCACCTGATGAGCGTAATATCCCTGATGGATTATGGATGCAAATAGACCACCTGTTGATTTTTGACCAGGTGAAACGAAAAATTTGGGCGATCGCTTATGCTGATTTGCGTGATCCAAAAGTGGATTTGCAAGCAGCTTATCAAAAAGCGTGCGATCGCGTCACTGAAATGGTGAGCAAGTTATCTCTACCTCTGTCACCGCAAAAAACCATATTGGAGTGGACACCCCCAACCAATCAAAAAGTAGAAGTAACAGCAGAATACACAAGTAACTTCACTCGCCCGGAATTTTGCGCCAGCGTCCAAAAAGCAAAAGAATATATCAAAGCAGGCGATATCTTTCAAGTCGTCATTTCCCAACGGCTATCTACAGAATATACAGGCGACCCCTTCGCACTTTACCGTTCCCTACGCCAGATTAATCCTTCGCCTTACATGGCTTACTTTCACTTCCAAGATTGGCAAATCATTGGTTCTAGTCCCGAAGTGATGGTAAAAGCAGAACGCGATCCAGATGGTGGAGTCATAGCAACGGTACGCCCAATAGCTGGGACACGTCCTAGGGGTAAAACAACTACTGAAGATACAGCATTGGCTGGTGATTTACTCACTGACCCCAAGGAAATTGCTGAACACGTTATGCTTGTTGACTTAGGACGTAATGATTTGGGACGTGTTTGCCAAAGTGGTAGCGTGAAAGTTGATGAATTAATGGTGGTTGAGCGCTACTCCCATGTGATGCACATTGTCAGTAATGTTGTGGGTAAATTAGCGCCAAATAAAACAGCTTGGGATTTACTGAAAGCTTGCTTCCCAGCTGGTACAGTCAGCGGCGCTCCCAAAATTCGGGCGATGGAGATTATTCACGAGTTAGAACCGACTCGTAGGGGCGTTTATTCTGGTGTTTATGGTTATTACGATTTTGAAGGGCAATTGAATAGTGCTATAGCAATTCGCACAATGGTATTGCGTAATAATACGGTTACAGTGCAAGCTGGCGCGGGTTTGGTGGCTGATTCCGATCCAGACAAAGAATATGAAGAGACACTGAATAAAGCTAGAGGAATGCTGCTGGCGATTAGTTGTTTGCGTTGAGGTTCACCACATCAAACTTTTTGCACTTCTTGTCCTAGCCGATAACCGAAGGGCGGTGCGGGGAGTAGGTAACTGGGCTGTTAAGTATTGTTTGCTGCAATTGAGGTTTATTATCATACACCAAATTATTTTTTGCATCACAGCCAATCAATTTGGCATTTTGGCAGATTTTTCACTTTTCGAGTTGGTATTGTGAGATTCGCAAATGTCTTTGTGCGACAATACCGACTTGCAGAATCCCTCGGCTTGCTACCGGGGGTCTTTTTTTTGCTACTAAAATCTCACCATTGCAATATCGAGCAACACATCGGTTGATCATAAGGGAGTAAATCTGTATTTGATTACCAAGATATTTGTTGCATTCTTTTTTTAACTGGTATAATCTTAGTCAAAATGACTGCGATCGCACAAAAAAATAACCTCCAATGTCACGACACCATCGGAGGCAATGAGCAAAGACATTTAATAGTGGACTAGTCTTGATATAAACTTATCTATTTCATCAACTTAATTTCCTCCTTCTAAAGAAGAGGTCACGATGAAATTTATCATCCATTAGGAATAGAAACAGCCTAATTGACTTGAAAATACTTTGTGGCTTTGTGTCTTGGTGGTAAAAAATCTTAAACCACAAAGGCACTAAGACACAAAGAGTTTTTATAGGTTCTAGTGTACGCAGTTGACGATGACTACTTGTATAAATGTCATAAATTTTACTTTAGTTTAGCAATAATTATGTAGGTTCTATTGCAGGATTCTGCTAGTTATAGCTATGCGCTATTTTAGATTCAATCCAGAGGAGAATTTGATAGCGATCGCCTAATATACTCAACAAAGTTGCCATAAAATTATAAAATTACTTTATCAGCTCAAATAAATAGGATTTTTGGGCTCATTCAGATCATTATAAGACAATGAATGGTCATCACAAGAAACTTTAACCTGCTAGTATTAATCACACAAAACATGTTTTAGGAAAAATTAAATTATGGTTGACGAATTGTTAAATCTTAAACAAGAACTAATTTCTATTTCCAAAGCCAGTGAAATCGGGTTTAACAACACTCCAACAACCCAGGAACAAATTGATACATTAGCAGAACAAGTTGAAGCACTAAATCCTAATACTGAACCTACAAAACATCTAGAATTGCTTCAGGGGCGCTGGCGGCTATTATACAGTACCTTTGGATTAGAACGAGACACAACTCTACAACGTCTTTCTTTTGGTAAACTACCTAATGTAACTGTTAGGGTTACTGGTATCTTTCAAGAAATTTATCTAATTGATCAGCAGTACAATAACGTAATTGAATTTACAGTAGGTTCTGGTGTAACAGGTATTGCTTTAATTAAAGCTAGGTACACAGTAGAAGATACTAAACGTCTCAACATTGATTTTTTGGAAGCTTCCACCAAAAGTGTAAATAACGACTTGAATGACTCTACATTTCGAGAGGCTTTAGGTGTAGATAATGAGGTAGCTCTAGAATCAACATTATCATTTAGTGGTTGGTCGGATATTACCTATGTGGATGAAGATTTGCGGCTGATGCGTGGAAATCAAAAGAATTTATATGTGCTAGTACGAGATGAATAATGATGAGCAGTGAGTATGATGAATGTCAGCTTTTATCTAATGGTATTTTCGCCTGTTGAAACAGCTGCTCAACAGTAAATTCTAGCCACTCAAACAGCGAATCTGTAATTATATCATCTCCCATATAAGTTTGTGGTGCTGCATCTAGATAAAAAACAGTAATGCTTCTAGCTTTGCTATCTACTACCCAAACTCGCAATACTTTAGCATCTAAATAGTCTTTGGCTTTAGCCGCCATTTGTCCAAAGGTTTGTCCGGGCGAAATAATTTCAATTACTAAATCCGGAGGAACAGAACATGCTCCCTCTTCTTCCCAGTCGGAGGGTAAACGTTCATTAGAGATGTATAAAAGATCGGGTGTAGGTACCCAATCTCGTCCCCGACGAGTTAAAGCTATAGCCAATTCTGGACAAACCTCTCCTTTACCGTCACACAACAGTTGAATCAAATTGAGAAGGGCACGAGTAAGTTTAGAATGGAATTTTTTTGGTGACATTTTAGGAATTCTTTGACCATCTACGAGTTCGTAGGTGATATCTCCCTCGCCTGGTGGAAGATTCAGAAACTCATGCAAAGTTAATTGATTGTTAGCTTGAAGTATCATGGCACAAATAAGTAAGCTACTGATACGAATTTGGGATTTTAGATTTGAGATTTTAGATTGTGAAAGAGTTTGCGGTTAAGCCTTTACACCATCCATCTGTCGTAATCTTTATTTGAATTGATATTATCCCAAGAGGATGTCTCTTAAGTATTAAATATGTCTCTTGATCCTGCCTAGCCCCCTTAAAAAGTGAGGAAATTATCTCAAAGTCCCCCTTAAAAAGGGGGATTTAGGGGGATCTACAAGTCTTAAAGATAACACCAAAAAGTTTTCAGACATCTACATCGCCCGTAGTACCTCGCGGATAGTCTCTGATGGTACGTCATCAGTAATTGTCACTACACCTATTTGCGTCGGTAAAATAAACCGCACTTTCCCAGCTTTGACTTTTTTATCTAATTGCAACGCTTCAATAATTGCTTCAATATCTACCCCATCTGGTAATTTAGTTGGTAAACCAGCTTTTTGAATTAAAGCGTTTTGACGTTCTGTGTCTTCTTGTTGCCAAAGTCCCAAATTGGCAGCAATTTGTCCTGCTGCAACCATACCAATGGCAACACCTTCACCATGAGTAATTAAACGATAATTTGTTAAGCTTTCCACTGCATGACCGATTGTATGACCATAGTTGAGAATTGCCCGCAATCCCGCTTCTTTCTCATCTTTGCCCACAACGTCGGCTTTTGCTTGACAAGAACGCGTCAATATGGTGTGTATTAGTTCGGGCTTGATGTAACGCAGTTGATTCAAATTTTTACTAGCTTCCATTTGGGAAAATAACTCAGCATCCCAAATCACACCATACTTAATTACCTCTGCCATTCCCGCCCGAAACTCACGCACAGGGAGAGTTTTTAAGACTTCTGGATCAATTAATACTAAGCGTGGTTGATGGAATGCTCCAATCAAGTTTTTGCCGCGTGGATGATTCACACCAGTTTTGCCACCAATGGACGAATCAACCATTGCTAACAAAGTGGTAGGTACTTGTACCACATTAATACCCCTCAACCAAGTGGCTGCGGCAAAACCAGTCATATCGCCAACCACACCCCCGCCCAAAGCCACCATTGTAGAAGAACGTTCTAAACGGTTTTCCAAAGCAATATCATAGAGTTTTTGGATAGAGTTGAGGTTTTTGTAGCGTTCACCTGGTGGAAGGGAATAGCTAGCCACATCAAATCCCGCAGCTGTTAGCGATGCGATCGCTCTTTCTCCATGATGCTTAAAAATTGTCGGATTAGAAACTACTAAAACCTTCTTGCCTAAGTTTAGATCAGCCAGATATTGACCCAGTTGATCTAAAATTCCGGGTGCGATCGCAATCTCATAAGACTGCTGCGGTAGATTGACATTAATTACAGAAGTCATTGCCCAACCCTAAACACAAGCCTGTGGGCTGTATTCTACCGCAATCTGAGGAAAAGGGAGTAGGGAATGGGGAGTAGGGAGTGGGGGGAGATGAGGAGGATGAGGGGGATGAGGGAGTAGAAAGAAAATAATTAATCACCAATTCCCCATTCCCAATTCCCCATTCTCCTCAACAACTCCCAGCCCAAGTAATCCACTTATGGGATATGCCTACATGCAACATTCCTTCAGTTATCTCTTGTTCAGTGATAATTACTTCTGTTAGATCAGCATCGTTGAGTTCCGCCTCATTGATATTGGTGCCTGTTAAATTTGCTTTGCTGAGATTAGCTTGTTTTAAATTAGCCCCACTCATTTCTGCTTCGCTGAGGTTTGCACCAAACAAATTTGCTAAACCTAAATTAGCACTCCGCAAATCTGCACGACTCAGGTTAGTTTCCTCTAGGTTGACACTGATTAAATCTGCACCAATCAAGTTTACTTCACTCAAGTTTGCACCCTTGAGGTTGGCTCCACTCAAATCTGCATCAGTAAGATTTGCCCGACTGAGATTACATCCACTCAAGTTTGCTTGTGTTAGATTAGCTCCACTCAAGTCTGCTTCAGCAAAATTTGCACCTCTTAAGTCAGCATCACAAAGATTTACCTGATGCAAATTTGCTCTATCAAATTCCCTTTCTCCCGATGCATATAAATTCAGGAGTTTGTTAGCGTCCATATTGTCCCCTCGTAATATATACAGGTAAGCAAGTCTAGTTGTGAGTTCACACTACTCAAACCACACCACAGACAAAAAGACGATTTACAGCAGTTTGCAAGTAAATGAAGTATACATAATTATGATAAATCTTGTGGGGTGGGCATCCTGCCCGCCCTTGTGTACCTCATTCAGATAAAATGCGCTGTATTAAGTTACTGACAAATAGAATTTTAGAGAAACTCGTAGTTTTATTGTGCTACATTTTTCTACTGATGACACATTTACTTAATGTAAATACAAGTATTTTATCCGAAAATAATATAGCAATCCGATTTGATGATTGAGAATCACTCGTAGAGGTAAGGGACTGGGGACTGGCGACTGGGGACTGGGAAGAAGAAATAAAGGTGTACTGAGTTTTGTTCAAAAATCAAATATGAGTCCTATAGTAGTGAGTTTAATCAGCGTTACAATCGATTGAGACAAGTAAAAAACCTAGTTAAGTCCTCATGAAGGCTGATTTGACATCTACAGCTACACCTGATTTTGTGAGTACGCTATCTCAAGCTGCTATTGCATATCGAGGACAGGGAGTAGCACGCCCTAAGCCTGAAGTATTAGTAAATGCCTTATTACAAGCAGAAAAAGCTGCTAAGCAGCAACGGCTAACTTATACTTTTGAGTCTCTTGTGGGTAAATGGCGGCTTTGCTTTGCTACTGGTACAAAAAAAGCTAGAGAACGAGGGGGAATTGTTCTAGGTAAAGGTTTGTATGTGCCCAAATTTGCAGCAATTCATATTTCCTTTAATGCAAGTTTAGAAGAAAATTCAGGCAAAGGTGAAATTGCTAATCAGGTTCAATTGGGTTCTGTGTTGTTGCAGCTAACAGGGCCAGCGCAATATTTAGGCAAGAAAAATCTATTGGCATTTGACTTTAACCACATGCTTATTAGTTTGTTTGGTCGTACAGTTTACAACAAGCCAATTCGCTCTGGTAAAGTTCAGTCCGAAGATTTCTACAACCAGCCCATAGCTAAATTACCCTTCTTCGCGTTCTTTATAGTAACAAAAGATTTTATTGCAGCTCGTGGGCGTGGGGGAGGGCTAGCACTTTGGATTCGAGAAACGATCATTGATGACTGATAACTGATGGCTGATCATTGATCAGTAGCCGTCATTGACTGCGTATACTAGTACTCTGTCCCATTAATTATGGGGGCTAAAATAACGAACCACAAATGACGCAAAGAACGCTAAAAAAGAGGAAAAAAAGAAAAATTTAATTTGACTTTTTCCCTCAAAATTAATGACATGAACCACTGGTAGTTCATCGCAAAAGTTTTGACAGGTGAATCAGTTTTGAAATTTTTCTTCTTTACCTTTGCGCTCTTTGCGCCCTTTGCGGTTCGTTCTATTAACCTTCAAATTTAATACGATAAACCACTAGAACTAATGAAAGTCTACTTTGCTGATTTATTAACTTTTACTCAGCACTCAGCACTTCAAGTGAGATGGATAATTTTTTAATTTTTTGGACAGAACTTAATATTTGAGTAGTTATAGAGTAGATTAAACAGCCTATGACTTGTCTATTTACCTTTCTCTCTGTCTAGTTTCTCCTGTACAGCATCTCTGCAAAACTGTGCAGGGTTATCTTGTTTCTGTATCTCTTCTTTCATTTCCTTTGTGGCTCTAAAAGTAACATTTTCCGTTAAGTCTCTGCTTGGTGGATTATCAAAATTTTCTGGTCTACCTTTAGCTTTACCCATTGTGTAGAAAAGTAAAATCGTTTGAAGTCGGTGCTTGCGTCGAGCTACAGTTTTTAACGGTGACGTTCTCAACTTCCCGGTCGATGCACGTCACCGTATCCACGTTAAAAATGGACACTTTTATTTTATGTTCACAAGGTCAGAACTGGAAGTTAAAACCATTCCAGAACTTAGCAGTCTGTGCCAACGTTACGGCATCAAGCCAACAGGTAACAGAGGGTACAAGACTAGTTACATCACTTCTCTGATGGCATTCCCGACTATAGCTATCTCACAGTTCAAGCAAGGTAGGGGGTTAAAAGCGCTTGATTTTGCTGACTTTCAGGCAATAGGAAGAATGATAGAGATGATGGAATCCCTCACTGATGAGCAAGCAGCACTCATCAAAATCACACTCGAAGGTAGGAGGATGGCTTACCCGGACAGATACGACCAGGAGAGGTTGCTGGCACTTCATCAGGCTAAGATGCTTCTTGAAAGAGCATTTGCACTGTTGAGCCAATAACACGACGTGAGTTCGACGGAACCTAACCCCAACCCCTTCCCTTGTAGGGAAGGGGCAAAAAATCTACACATTGATACGAAAGAATAAGGTTTTTAAGCCTCTCCCCTGCTATCCTCGCGGACAAAATCGTTGTACTCTTTGGGGAAGTTGCCTACACATTTGTTGTAAACTTTGAGGATTAAGTTGCCACCAAGCAAATAATCCCAAACTAGTACCTCCCACTAGCAAAATTAATAATCCTCCAAGCAGTAATAAAGGCTTACCCCGACTTGGTTTTTTAACTGGTGTTGGCGTTGGTGTTGGTTCCTCTGTCAGATCCAAATCTAACAGCGCTTGAGAACTTTCTGTCAAATAATCTTGTTCTGCTGGTATTTGTTCTATTTCTAGTTGTTCTTCTTGTATGTGTTCTATTGCTAATTGTTCTTCTTGTGGTTCTTCTACTTTTAAAATTTCAACTGGTAACTGTGGGGGAGTCGCCAGCACTAAATCTGCTGGAGAGACACGACAAAGAGTCAGAACAACGGATATATTATCATGACCATTTTTCTGGTTTGCTAAATTAATCCAATCACGCACAGCATCTTCAACTGATAGTTCTCCTGTTAACACTGGTATTGCGTAATCTTGCCAGGATTGTTCTACCCAATTATTATCACTTAAACCATCAGAACACAGTAGCAAGACTCCATCTTCTTCTAAGATCAATCGCTTAATTACAAGACGCAGAAATTCAGCATCTTTTGTCCCCAATGCTTGGGTGAGGGCAGTTGCATCTGGTCTAGTGAGTGCTTTACGATATAAACTCCGAACATAGCGAACTTCGCGTGTTGCCACAACATCATCAACTGTCAATAGCTGACAGTAGTCGCGAGTTATCCAGTAAGCACGGCTATCACCGACACTTGCTAAATAAAGTTCATGAGCATTTTTTGACTGCCATCCAGAAGTTGTTTCTATTCGTTGGGGAATTTGCACCGCCATGACGAGGGTTGTAGCCATGCGTTCTCTGCCTTGGCGTTTTTGTTCATCATTGCGGGAGCAAATTACATTATTCACCACCCGTAAACTTGCTTCTAGTTGTTCTTGCAATAACTTTGGTGATAGGAGTTCTGTCTGTTGTTCCACCTCTGCTAATAAGGCACGAACTTGCAATTTCAAAGACTGCACCGCTAATTGACTAGCAACTTCACCGCCTTGGTGTCCGCCAATGCCATCACAAACAATAGCCAAATGGTTTAGTAATAAGTCATCTTCACTAGAAGCGAGTGGATAGCAACTATCTTCATTTTGTGTCAGTTGGGGGCCTGTATCTGTTGCTCCTGCAACCTTTAAGCTTAAAGGTAATTGTGCTGCTGATAAAAGTAATAAGGCGTTGAGTTGAGTGGCAATGGTCTCTAACTCTACCTCAGTACTACACATCTGCTCAACTATATTTTTTAACTCCTGGGTTTTTGCAGATGCTACCCAAGGCTGCCAAGATTGACCTAAATCTTGTAAATTCAATTTCTGGGTGTTTTGCGTTTCGTGAAGTTCCAACAGTCGCACACACCAACCTTGTACTCGCAAGTTATCTGGCAATAGCAGACTTTGGGCAACTCCTAATTCCAGTAAAGGTTGCCAAAGTTGCAGAATTTGCCATAGCCAATAAACTTGCCGTATCGCTGTTGCTTGTTGCCAGAAGTCAGCAATTGTTGGGTAGAGATTTCCTGTTTCGTCTATAGGAACATTTTCCAGTAAGAGGATACCACTAGCGTTTGCATCTTCCGTAGAAGAGCGAGCAAACCCATATGCTTGGGGAATATGCCAATGCTCTTGATATAGTTTCAAGTATGGAATAACTACTTTTGGTAACTCTTCTGGTGCATCTGGTGGCAGTCCTGGCTGAGTATCCAGCCAAACTTGCTGCGTAATTACCTCATACCTATCTGCAACTTTTGTGCCTGGTGGTATTTTAGCTGCTAATGAGCCGCTAGCCCAGAGATAGCGGTAAATTAAAGGCGTTTGACAACTTGCACAAAAGCGACTACCCATAGTATTGATGGGGCGATCGCAGTCTGAATTGATGCAATAAATTATCGGCTGTGTAGAAATCATAAAAGTATAAATTTAAGGAATAAATCAACTCGTAAATTTCGATTAAATTTAGCTGTCAACAACTTGAAGGCTAGAATAGACTGTACTTGTGTACCTCTGACTACAACTTGTTACTGAAATTAATCAAAATTGGGTATTGGGTACTGGGGATTGGGTATTGGGGATTGGGTATTGGGGATTTGCGATTGGAAAGATTTTCCTAGTCCCCAGTCCCTAGTCCCCAGTCACCAGTCCCCAGTCCCCAGTCCACATGTAGTGTCTAGGATGGCGCTATGCCAAGTTCTACCTTAATTTGGCTGTTGGCGGGAGGAGTTCTGTGTTTAATGGAACTGTTCTTACCATCGGCTTTTGTTGCCTTTATTATGGGAATCAGCGCCTTTGTAGTGGCGTTGTTGTCTTTAGTGGGTTTAAGTATATGGCTACAAGTTACGCTTTGGCTATTACTTTCTGTAGTGTTATTTGTGCTGTCGCGGCGGTTTTTGCAACCACGACGACGTAAGTCAAAAATTCAAGATGCTGTGATAGCTGAAACTTTAACAGAAATTCCGGCTGGACAAGCCGGACGGGTGCTATATGAGGGAAATTCTTGGCGGGCAAAATGTGACGATGACAAACTCAGCATAGCACCCGATCAAAGAGTGTATGTAGTTAGAAGAGAAGGTACCACTTTAATTGTGATGCCAGAAAATTTGTTGCATTCTTAGTTGGGAATTGGGAATTGGGAATGGGGAATTGGGAATGGGGAATTGGTAATTGGGAATTGGTAATTGGGAATTGGTAATTGGGAATTGGTAATTGGGAATTGGTAATTGGATTCTACTATTAGTCATCACATCTGGCCCACTACCCATCACCCATTACCCATTACCTCATCTCCCTCATCTCCCCGATCCCCCCTATCTCCCCTATCTCCCTATCCCCATCTCCTCATCTTGTTTAAAGAAACATTGAATACTCAAAATTCAGGAGCTTTACAATGGGACAATTATTTTTACTAATGTTTCTAGCCCTTGGTGGTGGTGCCGTGGCTGGGTCTGTTAAAGTCGTCAATCAGGGCAACGAAGCTTTGGTGGAAAGATTGGGTAGTTATAATAAAAAACTGGAACCAGGACTTAATTTCGTTTTTCCTTTCCTAGATAAAATCGTTTATCAAGAAACTATCCGGGAAAAAGTTTTAGATATTCCTCCCCAAAAATGCATCACCCGCGACAACGTTGGTATTGAAGTGGATGCGGTGGTTTACTGGCGCATTGTGGATATGGAAAAAGCCTGGTACAAGGTGGAAAATCTCCAGTCGGCAATGGTGAATTTGGTACTTACTCAAATTCGCTCGGAAATGGGACAACTAGAGTTAGATCAAACTTTTACTGCCCGTTCTCAAATTAATGAACTTTTGTTAAGGGATTTGGACATTGCCACCGATCCTTGGGGCGTAAAAGTCACACGGGTAGAACTACGAGATATTATACCTTCTCAGGCAGTGCGAGAATCGATGGAATTGCAAATGTCAGCGGAACGCCGCAGACGGGCAGCAATTTTAACTTCCGAAGGCGATCGCGAGGCTGCTGTCAATAGTGCTAGAGGTAAAGCTGATGCCCAAGTTCTAGAAGCAGAAGCCCGTCAAAAAGCGGTAATTTTACAGGCAGAAGCGGAACAAAAAGCGATCGTTCTCAAAGCCCAAGCGGAACGCCAGCAACAGGTTCTCAAAGCCCAAGCCATTGCTGAGTCAGCTGAAATTATTGCCCAAAAAATCAATACTAACCCTAGTGCCCACCAAGCTGTGGAAGTCTTGTTTGCTTTGGGCTATCTCGATATGGGTGCAACAATTGGTAAAAGCGATAGCAGCAAGGTAATGTTTATGGATCCCCGTTCTATTCCCGCTACTTTCGAGGGTATACGCTCTATCGTCTCAGATTCTCAAGCTGACTCCAACCAGTTATTTTCTGGGCAAATACCAGGAGTGAATAATAATCGCGCTAGTTAAGATAGGGGGATAGGGGGATAGGAGGATAAGGGGATGAGGGTGACAGGTAATGGGTAATGGGTAAGATTTGATGACTAATAGTAGAATCCAATTCTCTTTTTCCCAATTACCAATTCCCAATGCCCAATGCCCCATGCCCCATGCCCCACTCCCAATTCCCAGTTAATGACTAACTTCAGCACCTTGATTTATGTGGCATTGGTCACACAAACCAAAAAATTCAAGGGTGTGATAAAAAATTTTAAACTTATGGCTGGATTCTAACTGACTTTCTAGGTCATGTACGGGACATTGATTAATTGGAATGGAAATACCGCATTGCAGGCAAGTGAGGTGATGTTTGTCTTGCTGCGCTAGGCTATACAAAGCTTCGCCGTTAGCCAAAGTCCGCACTTGTACCATACCTTCCAGTTTTAAAGCTTCCAAGGAGCGGTAAACTGTTGCTAGACCCATACTCTGATTGCGATTACGTAGTTCTACGTAAATATCTTGGGCAGAAATGCCTTGTTTGAGAATTTTCAGGAGGTTTAAAATACGCTCTTGACTGCGGGTGTGTATGGCTCTCATAGACAATTGTTTGAATTTGCCACTGTAGAGGAAGCTGTTGTACTGGCTAACCAATAAATTAACTATAACTGCTCCATAGCCCTATTTTGAATCAGTTGGAGCAGATAGTTATGAGCAGCGCGATCGCAGCATTCAGCAAAAGCCCGTGCAAAGTCACTTGCTAGCATTTGCATCTATACCATTGCGTTCAATAAGAATGAATTGTTAACGTGAGTTCGACGGATTGAAAAAACCCCGCTTCCATTCCTCTGGTTTATCAGGAGAGGGGCTTTAACAAGGTTATTAAAGCCCCTCTCCGCTTTGGAGAGGGGTTGAGGGGAGGTTCATCGAACTTAGGTAATTATTAGTACTCTATAGATCCGCCGTAGATTAATACCTCGAAATTTGTTTACCCTCAGCAGTGATACTGTATTTAATATTCAAACTCCGCAATTTTTTAGTTATATCTTTTATATCCTCTCCTCTTCCTACTACTATTTTCAAATAATTTTTAGTAAATTCTGGTACTTTAGTTTCCAAATTGATGTTAATATCACCTATTTTTATCGTATATATATCTTTGCTAGCACTTTCCTCTTGTCTCTCTGCATGAGAAAGTTCTTTTACTACCATTCGCTCAATTGTTGCGTTGTTGACGATTTCCTTTTGTGCGTTCATTTTTAAACCTCGCTTTCTTGTGGTATTCTTGTTAATTATTTGGTATTTCAAGGGATTTGCCAGTGTTTTTTTGATTTTCTCACAGGCACAGAGCAAAACTATTTAGCTTGGTAAAACTAGTACTGGCAACGCCAAAAAATGGTAAACTTGCACTTGAATTACATCAAGCCTTCTCTAATAACTGTGTTACTGTTATCTTCTGGATTAGCACCAACTACAACATTCAGTGACTCATAACTTAGCTACTCAATTTGCAATTACAAATCTTATTTTTAAGTTAAACGAGTTATACTTGCTCAGCATTTATTGCCTCGGCATTAGATGTCAAGATGGTTTCAGTTCAAAGTGTGTCTTGATTTATTAGTTGACTAGATAATATTCCATATATTAACTTACAGCATATCAATCACCTAGTAAACCATTTATACAAAACTACCTACTTTTCCCACCTTTCCTACTTTTCTCACCGTTATTAGTTTGTAATGGTTAAAATTAATTAAAAATCTATCAAAAGATTGATTTTATAATAGCTTACTCCCTATATTGGTAACATTTAGCTATAACCAATGAAAGCTCTGAAAAATTAAGGTCAACTGTTAACTATGTAACTCATATAACTCACCAAGGTACAATAATTACCAGTAATTAATTTTACTTTTTTGACCGAGACAATTTGAGGTCACAGATTAGAGCTTGGGTACAAAACCTCTCAAACCGTTCATTTTAGCTGTACTTGATGTCCTCTGTAGTTTGTTTTTCCGTTACCTGTGCGTAAGTCCTGGAGATTTTGGATTTAAGTCAAAATTTCAAATCTCAAAACAGGTTTCAGAACCACTACAGTTGTATAGCAAAGAATAGAAAAGAGGTACTGTTAACAGCTTTAAAGCCGCCTAGTATCCATATCTGATGATGATTCCTTATCCTAAACTATGCCTCAACTGCTAGAACTATGAACAAATTGAACATCGTTAATTAAAACATCCTCTTAGAACAACTGACAAAAGCCATGGGTGAATCCAAAATCGGTTGACTATCAAGTCTTTAGAGGTGTCGCTCATAGTCTAAAATAGTTGGCTGAATGTAAAAAATCGCTATGATGCTTCTAGCGATGCTCGTAGCGTCATTTTGAAGGAGGTAGTGCCGACGCTTCCAGAAATGAAGCAGGGAGTAAATGTTAGCAATTGTTGGCTTTTACTCAATGGAACATAGAGAGATAATAAAAGAGTAAGCATTGAATGATCAAAAATCTTGAGTGGATTAGTATACTCAAGCTTTTTGCTTAAACACTGCGAATAATGCTTTTAAGCATTAGATGAACATTTTAGAGAGACTAATGGTTGAAAGTATTGATTTTAGAGGTTTGTAAACTTGTGCAAAGGAAGTATCTAGCCAAAATTTTCGTGACGCTTCGCCCTTCAGTTTTAGATCCTGCTGGCGTGGCTGTACAATCTGGTCTTCAGCAACTGGGATACAATAACGTTGAGCAGGTGCGGATTGGAAAGTACATAGAATTGACGATCACCTCGACGGAAGAAAAAAAAGCACGTCAAGACCTTGAACAGATTTGTGACCAAATGCTAGCAAATCCGGTGATTGAAAATTATCGTTTTGATTTGATAGAGGTTGAAACCCAGACGGGGGTATTTTAGGGACTGGGTACTGGGAAAGAAATTCTTTTAAAATTTGGTTGGGATCTAAATTCCCATTCAAATATTCTTTGATACCCAGTCCCCAGTTCAATACCTAATTCTCTATCCCCATTCCCGAATAACAAATGACAAATGACTATTAACTAATGACTAAATTCGGCGTTGTTGTTTTTCCGGGTTCTAATTGCGATCGCGATGTTGCTTATGTCACCAGAGATATACTTGGGCAACCGACTCGCATGGTTTGGCATCAAGAAACAGATATTGCTGATTTGGATGTAGTAATCGTACCTGGCGGCTTTAGTTATGGAGATTATCTGCGCTGCGGTGCGATCGCGCGTTTTTCTCCTGTGATGCAGCAGGTGATTGAACACGCCCAAAAAGGTAAATTTGTCCTCGGTATTTGCAATGGTTTTCAGGTATTAACTGAAGCTGGACTGTTACCAGGGGCACTGACTAGAAATCGAGATTTGCATTTTATTTGCGATCGCGTCCCTTTAAAAGTAGAGCATAGCAACATCCCTTGGACGCAAGCTTATACAGATGGTGAAATCATCACTCTACCCGTTGCCCACGGAGAGGGTCGATTTTATGCTGATAAAGCGACATTATCAGAGATTGAAGATAACGGTCAAGTGGTGTTCCGCTATGCAGGGGAAAATCCCAATGGCTCATTGAATAACATTGCCGGAATTTGCAATCGTCAGGGCAATGTTTTAGGAATGATGCCACACCCAGAAAGAGCATCTGATGCCATGCTTGGGGATAGTGATGGTTTGAGGTTGTTTCAGGGAGTGTTAGAGAAGGTAGCAGCGTTGGTGTAGATTTACCTTCGCACTTCATAGTCAATAAAGTTAGGGGTACAACAATGTACTTCTAACTTTTTTGTATAAGTCAAGCTAAGAGGATGTCTGAAAAGTCCTTAACTATGTATCAAATGAGTTTAGATCCCCCTAAATCCCCCTTTTTAAGGGGGACTTTAATTCTTGTTCCCCCCTTTATAAGGGGGGTTAGGGGGGATCTGAATGTACTTAAGATAACAGCCGAATACTTCTCAGACATCCTCTAAATAATCTGCTGTAAATCCAACACAAATCCAGGTAAGACATTTTCCCCTGATAAGCTAGTAGGATTGTCTAATATTTCTACATCTTTACCTGGACGATAAATTTCCACTCGCTTATTTTTGCGGTCAATTAACCAACCTAATCGAGCGCCATTTTCAATATACTCTTGCATCTTATCTTGTAAGTCTTTTAAAGAGTCGCTAGGCGAGCGTAAATCTACTACAAAATCAGGACAAATAGGGGCAAATTTTTCTTGCTGTTCTGGGGTTAAAGCATTCCAGCGTTCAATTTTCACCCAAGAAACATCAGGAGAACGTTCTGCACCGTTGGGTAGGGTGAAGCCAGTTGAAGAGTCAAAACCTTTGCCTAATTTAGTTTGTTTATTCCAGATTCCTAACTCAACAACTATATCAAAGTTACGATTGCCAGTCTCACTACCTGTAGGTGGCATAATTAATAATTCCCCTGATGCTGTACGCTCAAATCGATAATCGCGGTTTTTTTGACACATCTGGAAAAATTGTTCATCAGTCAAATTGATTTTCAATTTGAGTGTAGAAGGTAAAGTGCTTATCGTGGCGTCCATAGGCTATTCTGAGCATCTTACTTTCTAGTTTAGTGTTGTGTGGGGTGCGATCGCAGAAAGTAAGTAGAAATCTCATTAAGCTTTTAGAGTCAAATTATACTTAAAATATATTTTAATGCCACACTCGCAAATCAATTTGTGCAACAGCGATGGCTTACACTGATTTCAACCATAATAAATGGTACTTCATTATACTTTAGTACTAAAATAAAAACTAGAAGTTTTTAGCACAAATAAAATGGAGTCAGAAGTTTTTTTAAAGCAAGAGGATGTTATTCCGTTAACTAAGGCACTAACAATAGTGCTGAGGCAAAATAATACTGCTAGCGATCGCCAAACCCTTTTGGAGAATGCTGGTATCAAATCGGCTTTAATTGGTAACTTAAGGTTGGAATCACAACCTAATATATTAGCACCAGCTTTAGTCGCAGAATTTAGAAGATACCGTGTTGACAGCAGATGGTTAGACTATCACCCAATGGTGAGTTTCCTCGAACATTTGTGCGATTTTGCAGAAGATTATCCTTTGTCACAGCAAGATGTCACTCTGTTCCGGCGACTTGTTGAACAGGGCCAAAATAACTTACAGGCTTTTAAAGAACGCAGTACGAATGCTAAAATTGAGTCTTTCCAAGTTACTCAAAAAATAACTAAAAATCCTACAAAAATTTTATTTTTAGCAGCAGACCCTAGCGATGCGTCTAGATTACGCTTGGGTCAAGAATTACGAGATATAAAAGAAAGACTACAACTTTCTAGCCAAAGAGATGCGTTTATTTTAGAGGCTCGCACATCAGTACGACCCGGAGATATCAGTCAAGCTTTGTTAGATTTCAAGCCCAATATTGTGCATTTTTCAGGACATGGAAATCAGACAGGTGAATTGTTATTTGAAAATGCTTTAGGTGAAATTAAACCAGTCGCACCCCAAGCATTGAGTCAATTGTTTAAATTGGTGTCTGATCAAGTTAACTGTGTTGTCTTGAACGCTTGTTATTCTGACCTGCAAGCACAAGCAATTGCTGAACATATTTCCTTTGTGATTGGGATGAATAAAGCTATTGGTGATCAAGCTGCCATTACTTTTGCGGTGGGATTCTACAAAGCACTCTGTGCAGGCGAACCTACTGAAAGAGCCTTCCAGTTTGGTTGTGTAGAGCTTCAACTCGAAAGTATCCCAGAAGAGTTAACCCCTGTTCTTCGCCAAAAAAATTAACAGAATTTGCTAGTTCACTATGACGCAAAAATTATGATGATGACAAATGTTGTAAAATAGACAAAATTAGGTATTGTAGAAAAGTTTTTAAAAGTAGGGCGTTGACAGCAGAAAAATCCTAATGGCAAAACATGGACTTTCTTAGTACTCAAGAAAAAGCACAGTTACAAAAATTTTTGGTTAATAACACACTGTTGAGAACAGCGGATGAAAACTTTCGTGGGGTTTTACTAGCCAATAGCGGTCTGGATAAATACCGCAGCCGCATTGCTTTGAATAGGTCTTTACAGGAGTTCGTTCTGAGTCTTTGTGCTATTCTTTCAGAAAATCGCAATGAGGTTGATAGTTCAGCAAAACTGCCATTAATTGTCTTTTTGGAATATATTAGTGAGAGTGATGATAATCTCTCTACCCAAGATCAGGAATTTATTCAAAAAGTTATTATTAAGTGGGAACAATCAAAGAAACGACCTGTTTCCAGAATCCCTCCACAGCCGCCTAAATCTACTTCTTCTCCACCACAAAATAAGCTAAAAGAGACCACACCTCGAACAGCACCGCCAGTCAAGAACAATAACAGAGATAACACACCAAGACAAACAAGGCGACCTGTTTCAACCGTTAATTATGCTATTGCAATTGGTACACAAACATGGTTTATCCTATTACCAATTGTTGTTATCTGGTTCTATATAGGAGCTAGTAGTCAATCATTTATAGATAGTACTAATAGTAATCAGAAGGTTATTTTGTTAGTTGTTTTTGGTTCTCTTGGCGGGTTATTCAGTGGCTTAGGTGGATGGTTAGCATGGTGGCGCGTAACAGTAGTGCGTCGTCCAATTCAGTGGGAACAAGCCCTGTTGTGTTCAGCTATCGGACTTGCTTGTGGGGGTGGTTGTTGGGCTAGCATTGGTTATGTTTTAAGTAATGGTGGGAATCTCCGTAACTACGGAGAGTTTGTGGGATTATTTTTTGGTTTAACTGTTGTGGTGGCAATCTTTGGGTGGCTGAGTCTCAGACGCACTAGAGCCTAATAGATAATCTGATGGGGGGAAGGGAGGAATTACTCCAGATGATGTCAAGGTACAGGTACGAACTCATAGCCATTACCAGGGCTTTTACTAGGACGAACTTCAACCAGCTGCATTGAACTATTGCGATCGCCAGAACTCAAAAATTTGATAGTTCCAGAAGCACCATTTCCGGAAAAGTTGGCAGCAGACAGCGCTTGTTTCACACTAGCACGAGTAGGACTGGGATCGCGCCCAAGTGCTGCTATTAAAGCTTGCGCTGCATCATAGGACATAGCAGTCCGCCAATTTACTTTACCTTGCCAAAGCTCTTGAGATTTACGGGAAAAGCTTGATCCCGGGTTAGCATCAATGTGCCAAGCAACTCCAACCACTAAACCAACTGCTGCATCACCGCCATCTTCTAAAATTTTCGGTGCATAAAAACTATCTCCTCCCAGCAAATTTAGGCGTTTTTTGTTAGCCTGAATTACCAGCAGCGCTTTATCGAGCATATCAGTGTTAGCTGCTAGCATTAGCACTTGTGTTCCCTTAGCAATTGCCTGTTCGACACTTTTACGGGCACTAAAATTAGAATCGGATAAGTCAAATTCTAAGTCTGTGTCAACTTGTCCTCCACGGGCAAGGACTTCTTCAATAAACTTAGATTTCAGAGATTGACTATATTTGCTTTGAGAATTGTAAATAACCGCTGCTTTCTGTTTTTTCAGCTTCGTCACCATGTACTCAGCTAATGCCTTGGCTGCGATCGCATCATTGGGAACAGTACGAAAAACATACGGGCTAGAATCTGATAGTGCTACAGACGTACTCACGGGAGAAATTGCCACCAATTGTCCAGCATTGTACTCTTCTTTTGCTGCTAAGGTGGCATCACTAGCAAAGTGACCTATAACACCTAATGCATCTGTGTTTTTAACTAACTCAGAGGCAATCTGTCCAGCAATATCGGTTTTATCGTCGTCGTTAGCAATCAATACCTTTAGGGGTACTCCCTTAATACCTCCAGCTTCATTGACTTCGTTTTGGGCTTGAGCCACTCCGCGCAAAATTTCTAAAGCACCGTTAGTCTTGCTACCAATTGGTACGACTACTGCGATCGTGTATGGGTTAAGATCTTGAACTTTAGCGTTATTCAGATAAATTAAGGTTTCTGGAGCGTTGCGATATTTCTGGATTGCCTCTTCAAATTCACTAATAGCTAGGGCATGATTACCTGCTACTATTTGCTCGATTCCTTTGGCTTTTGCTGCTTGGAAATCTGCATTGGGAGCGCCTGTTTCTTCTTGTTTAACTAAAATTTTATTGCCATAACTAATCCGCTCTTCCACAATTGAGGAATTCGGGGTGATTTCAGGTGTAGTAGTTGGGGTGATTTCAGGTGTAGCAGTTGGGGTTGTTTGGGATATTGAATTAGAATTTGGTAAGTTCTCTGAGTCCGATAAGCTGGTTTTTTCAATGAGTTTTACAAACATTCCGCTACAAATCATTACTAGTGCGGCAATAGTGAGCGGTTGCCAATTTTTAATAATTTTCTTCTGCATACTCATTTACCAAGCAAGTGATTGAAACTCTCATATAACTTACACAAAAACTCTCTGAGACTCTTATTAATCAGTATTATCTGCGTTTTCTGTGGTTGAATTTTCCTTACCTGTGCGTAATACCGTTTCTTTGTGAAGCTGCATATAATTCACCCCCGGCTATTGCCGTCCCCCCTTACCAAGGCTACCGTGTATACACAAGTCGAATTACCCCCCTTAATCCCCCCTTATAAAGGGGGGAAACCGGAAATCCAGTTCCCTCCCCTTGATAAGGGGAGGGTTAGGGTGGGGTAAAATCCAGATGCATCAGGTATTTCAGACTTGTGCATACACCGTAGCTTACCAAGGGAGGACTACAGGGGGATATTATTATGTGCATCTTCATACAGAATTTATAAGTCCTGCCTCACTCTGAAATTTCCAGTAACTCAAATAACACTATGAGAATAAATGCTAATGC
Organism: Nostoc sp. NIES-4103; assembly: GCF_002368335.1. Taxonomy (GTDB): domain Bacteria; phylum Cyanobacteriota; class Cyanobacteriia; order Cyanobacteriales; family Nostocaceae; genus Amazonocrinis. The sequence goes on from NZ_AP018288.1 coordinate 5,585,047, forward strand.
CCCAGCAAAAATAACCAATAGACATATGACTAATAGACCCGCTGGCCATATTTGCCAAAGCTTATTATATGGAATACTCTGTGGCAAAAGGAATAATGTAATAAGTGATGAGAATACAGTAATTACCCCAAAATAAAATTTCTCTGGCAATGGGCTATTTTTAGCAAAATATAATGTTATGAAACATGTTGCAATGATTAACCAGAATATACTACCAAAGACTGTTCCCAAAAGACTGATTAGAAAAATAGCTATCAACCAACTGCCAGATCCTAAAATAGCTGCTTTACGTAATAACTGGGGATAGTTTAATTGCAAATCTTCCTTGGGAAATTGTTCTTCAAAGTATGGTATTCCTGATGAATTCCCAAAAATGGGAATTGGCTCAGGTTCGTCAACTGGGACTGGGTTTGGCGGTAAGGAAACCTGTGTCGGTTGAGGTTCGTTAACTGGGACTGGGTTTGGCGGTAAGGAAACCTGTGTCGGTTGAGGTTCGTTAACTGGGACTGGGTTTGGCGGTAAGGAAACCTGTGTCGGTTGGGGTTCGTTAACTGGGACTGGGTTTGGCGGTAAGGAAACCTGTGTCGGTTGAGGTTCGTTAACTGGGACTGGGTTTGGCGGTAAGGAAACTTCTGTGGCTTGGGGTTTAGTCGGCTGCTGTCCCGAAAAAGTGATTACCGAGTTGAGTGAAGACGGCGAAATTCTGCTCAACAGTGGTTCAAGGGCTTGTAAAGCTTCTGTTGTAGACTGGTAACGGTCTTTGAAGTGGTAGCGCGTCATTTTATCAAGGATAGTGGCTAACTCTTCACTAATTTGCGCCCAAGGTCGCCAGATTATCTCTCCTGTTTCATTGTCTTCTTGAAGTTGATTCGGATTCAAACCTGTCACTGCTTGGATACCAATAATCCCCAATGCGTAAATATCGCTGTTGGGACGAGGATTCCCTCGCCCTTGTTCTGTAGGCATATAGCCTGGCGTTCCAATGGAAATGGTGGCGTTGATGTTACCTTGACCTGGTGTGAATACTTGAGTCCGAATTTGCTTGACGGTACCAAAGTCAACGAGTACGAGTCTATTATCTTGGCGGCGTCGAATGAGATTGTCTGGCTTGATATCTCGATGGATTACATTAGACCCATGAACGAATTGCAGAATGCTTAAGACTTCTTGAAGCATCTCACAAACTTTGCTTTCAGACCAGCGTTGACCTGGCATAAGTTCATTGGTGAGGGGATACCCATCAATCCAATCTTGAACTAAATAAAATTCCTGATTTTCTCCAAAGTAAGCTAAAAGCCTGGGAATTTGGTCATGTCTGCCTAGCCTTTCTAGAGTTTGGGCTTCAGTCAAGAACAGACGTGTGGCATTCTCTATAAATTGCGGTTCACTACTAGCAGGCGTGAGGTGTTTGACAACACACACCGGATTGCCTGGTCGCCGTGTATCTTCAGCAATATAAGTCTGCCCAAATCCACCCGCCGCTAAACTGCGAACTATCAGGTAACGATTATCTAGTAAGTCGCCAGGTCTGAGTGCATTCATAATCGTTTTGGCAACATCAAAAATTAATGATCAATTGATAGCTACAATTGTCTGCTATCTGGTTACGCGAAAGATTGTTTGCTAGCAGGATTGTGATAAGTTAGGGTGACTTGATTTTCCGGGTTTTGACCTATCTTGAGTTGATCTCCATCTTGAAGAAGATGTCCTTGTTGCGAGTCAATCAATTTACCGTTAATCCAAATGCCATTGGTGCTACGTCTTGTACCGTCACCATCGAAGATGCGATAGTTTTCTTCTTCCTTTCTAAAGATTGCATGACGATTGGAAATCACATCCCATCCTGGTTGGCTAAGGTCTATATCTGACCAGTTGCGATCGCGTCCTAATTGGTAGCGTTGTCCTTGGAGATTCAATGTACGCACATCACCATGTGGATTTTTCAATTCTACATAGGTGGTTTGTAGACTCATCACTGTTCCTGGTTGGTATGGATGAGTGAAGCCATTAGAAACTGCTTGCAATGTCGCGCGTTGTACTTGTTGTTCAGTTACAAATTCTTCTACTGGCTCAGGTGTCGGTTCTGGTATGTATCCTGTTGATTCTGTTGATTCCGTTGAACCAGAAACACTCCGTTTTCGCAAGTTGACAAACAAAAGTACTGCCATTGTTCCCGCTAGAAAAGCACCAATACCCACCAGCCAAGGAGTGTAGTTATTATTAGCCCATTTATCTGCAATCTTTTGCTCACTTTCACCAATGAGTCGAGCTACCTCTGAGTGCTGAGGGAAGAGTACTTTGACTGCTTCAAATTGTGCTTTTGCTCCTTCGTAGTCTCCTTTCCAGAATAATTCAAGGCCTTGTTTATACCGTTCGTCAACTACTCCTTTCTTATTTGTCAGTCCAGATTGGATTATAAATTCTTTAATTGTGCTGCTAGGTATGGCAATAGGAACGAAAGCCCCCTCTTTCTCCTTATCCTTATTCTCTGTATCACCTAAAGTAATAATTCCAATAACTTTACCTTGGCTATTCAGTACAGGACTGCCTGAACTACCATTTGCTACTTGCACACCTATTTGGAGAACTGGGGAATTGTCTTGTAGCCTTTTATTCGGGTTGGAGACTTTACCCTCTGTAACGGATGCTTCTAATATTGATCCAGCTGTCAAATTTTCAGTATCAGCAGCAGTCGGATATCCTATAACTAATACTTCATCCTGAAGGTTGACAGAATTAGAGTCGGCTAGCTCTAAAACTGGTGCATTCGTCAGTGCAATCTTGATAATTGCAACATCATTAGAAAATCCTTTGGGTGTACCTAACTCCTTAACGTTAAAGTCAAACCTCACCAAGCTAGAGCCACTAGGTAGCAACACCTGTCCATTATTTTCTATACTCTCTTTTTTGATGCTTTCTTTAAACTTTTTCAAATCCTCAGAACTTAGATCCTCTTCATCAACTATTTTTTGAGTCAACTTATTTACGAAATACTGATCGCAAGCTTTTCCGTCTTCTGTTGCAAACTTTGCCACATTGGCGGTTGTCAACAGGTAGCCATCAGAATTTACAAAATACCCAGAACCTAGAAAAGTTTCACTTGAAGACCATTCACGTGTTTGCGGCTTTTTGTCTCCTCGCAATGTGTATTTGTATTCGCCTTGACAACTAGTGAGGATACGCGCTACTGCTGGCTTAGAAGATATTCCCAGTCGTTGATTGTAGTTTGGCTGGGAGTTTTCAGCAAAGGCTATCTGAGTTGGAATGAGAGTCTGAGCAATGAGAAAGGGGGCAATACGTTTGAGCATTATGTCTATCCTTGGGTGTGATGACGAAAAACGCAATTGATGCAAGTTCAACAGCCGAGTCTAGATTTAGGGAAACAAACGTTTTAATTTTTGGACTATTTCCTTCCTATGCTTATGTAAAACTACTGTCTTAGTTCAGTGGTTTTACGTAAAAATAAGACATAAAAAAGATAGCTAAAAACATTCTGTGATTCCACATAGCCAAAATTCAACAGCAATAAACTATAGTTGACACAGACTCTAAAGCACCAAAGGATATAACTTTCGGCTATTATGGTTAGGGCAGCTTGCTTTTCAGGAAAAAGGCTAATTTATGATTTGTCTACCTGTAATTTCTCTAGAAATTGGTAGGCTGATTATACCATGTTCTTTGTTTTGGCGTTTTACTAATCCTTACCGTAGCGTATATTTACATAAATTCAAACTTCTTCGAGTTCCCGTAGTCAAGCAGAGCAACGCACGTCTTTCCAAAGACTATGCGCTAGCAATTGACATAATAAAACATGGTATTTAGCTAATGTGCCTGGATATTATATTTTGAGCGTTGCAAAATAAAAATATAAATTAATCCGATCGCCCATGTTATCAATCTCTGAGTGAACTATTTGAACAAAACATTAATTCCCATACTTTATAACGTAAGCGATCGCTTAGAGGTTAGCTATAAATAAATTGTTAAGTGGTTAGCCTTTGAAGGATAAGTACAATCATGACAATATTTTGTACTCATTCGCCTCGATACTCTTGCTCGGTAGACGAAGTTAAGAAGGCGATCGCCAGTTTTGGTTATAGAATTAACTTCAACGTTGTATGCATCGTGCGATCGCGCTTTACTCAATTTTCAGCCACAACATGCCCAACTTCCAATATCTCAAGTCAACTTACTTCAACCAAACCTCGTTCAGGTAGCTTGACTTGGCTAAGGAAGCAGTCGCCCATATCTACATTAGTTAAATCTACTTGTGTGAAATCAACGTAGCTGAAATCGGTTTTGAACAAAATAGCTTTAGTAAAATTCACATCACTTAAATCTGTGTTACTCAAGTTTGCCCCAGTGAGGTTTGCACCACTAAGATTTGCCTTTGCTAAGAAAGCGCCGCTGAGGTTCGCATAGCTTAAGTCTGCACCACTGAGGTTAGCATAGCTTAAGTCTGCACCACTGAGGTCTGCTAAACGCAGGTTTGCATGTTGGAGAGAAGCCTGGTACAAGTCTACTTGAGTAAGATTGGCACGAATCAAGTTAGCAGCTTTCAGGTTTGTCCAAATCAAGTTTGCTTTCGTTAAGTCAGTTCTCCATAGGGAAGCCGCCGTCAAATTTGCTTCAATCAAATTTGCTCCCCGCAGGTTGGAATGAGATAAATTTGCCTTAGCTAAGTCAGCTTGAGCTAAATTAATTCCCAATAAACACATCTCGCTCAGGTTAACTAAGCGCAGGCTTACTTGAGTGAATTTTCTCTCACCTGCACTATAGCGTGTTAGAAGTTCATCAGCATCCATACAGCCTGCTTTGCAAATCTCCATTGCACCAATATTAAAAATGTTTTGATAAAAATATGTTGATAATTTTTCACAAAAGTTAGCGGTTGACATAGCTTAAGCAGCCAAAGAAGCGACTAACCCAGCAATGTCATCCCTTCTATATCTAATACCAATTCGTAATTCCAAAAGTCGGATATGGAATGGGTTTTGGGGTTTGAATCTGTTACTGAATTTTAGAGAATTGGTATAACTTGCATATTTAACCTTTGTTGACTGATAACTGTCATTGGTCATCAGTCAACAAGTTCTCTGTAGCAAGAGAGACTATGCAATAAATATGCTTTTTGGCTTATTTACGCACTAGGTTTAGCAGTTCTTTAGGAGAAGCCAATAAGTCAACTGCAACGAAGAAAATTTTGCCTTGGGGGTCTAGCAAAAACCGCCATGCAATATTCATCCCTACATTGTCACTGAACCAGGGAGTTTCTACTTTGCCTGTAACTTTAATTTGGGTATAGCCATCTTCTGCTGGCTCAGATACACCCCGTTCAGGCATCATCTTCAGCCCTTGGCATTGTTCACGCATATATGCGAGGATAGCTTGCTGCCCAACAATAGGTCTTTCAAAAGGAGGTTGCAAAGCTCCTTCGGAGGTAAACAAAGCAACAGCCGCATCAAAGTCAAAGGCATTCATGTTATTGATATAGGCCAGCACTGTAGCATTATCGATGCCTTCAATTGTTACCTTTGTACGTAATGCTGGTGCAGTGGGAGGAGCCACTGGTTCGGAAACTTTTTTGTAACTACCAGGAGCATTGGGATCAAATCCCATGTTAACTACAGTATTGCGTAGGATGGTGATTTGTTGACCTGAATCAGCTTGTCGGATTGCTTGCAGCACTGAAGCTGCTTTGGGAGATAGTTGATAGCCCTCTGGAATCGGAGCGACGAGTCCTTTTTCCATCCATTCTCCTAGCTGAAACCAGAAGCCTAGTTTCAGGTTCATGCTGAAGGAAGCATAGGAACGACAGATGGGAGTGTCAGCACGGTTAGCCAAATCACACATGACTTGCGTTTGAGCCTCAAAAGGCATCTGTTTAATTTGTTCTAAAATGCCTTGGGCCAGAACCATATTGGCTGCTCCTATAGCCGCAACCGTAATTGTTTTACCCATTTCGGTGTAGGCAAACCACAGTAACGCTAGTTGGTCTTCAGCCTTGAGCTGATTGAAGGATTCAATGGTAGTTGGAACAACGTCAGCAACGAGTGTGCCGGGAAAAATACCTTGAGCCGACTGGATGGTAAATGGCATATTTTAGAATCCCAATGAGATTTACAGTTCAGTAAAATCTAAAAAATCAAATGTGCTAAAACGCAAGTCAGATGTGATGATCTGACAGCGAAAACAGTCAACATCAAAGACAAAACCAGCAGAACTGCAATTACACCAACAAATGCAAGCGCGAATCTGTTGCTTTTGAGTTGAATACTCATAGTCATTCAGAACGCTAAGCGCGATCGCTGGCATAACGCATTACCTGGGTTTTGTAACGCTTTGTTAAGAAATATAACGCAATTGTTACATTTAAGCAATTGTTTCTCAGTGAGATTTTTATAAAATGTGCTTATGTAACATATCTGATTTCATCAGTAACTGAGGTTAATTAACGTAAGTTCGACAAGTGTTCTTTTGACCTCTCCCCCAAGGTCTCTGCTTTGAGGCTATCCATTACCCACATCTTGCTTAACAAAGCGTAGCTTTAGTCGGGTAAGGTTCAGAGGTTTTGATAAGTAACAAGCAAAGGACATGATATTACAAAAAACAAGATCATAAATCTGGGGTTTGAGGCTTGACCTCGGCAGCCGAATTAAGATCAAGATAAATACATATTTTGTAACTTATAAACATGAAACGCGTCGTCTTGATTGCTGGATTTGAATCGTTTAACGCTGACTTGTACAGGAAAGCGGCTTTTTTAGCAAACTCCCGCTGTCCTGATTTAGATATTCGCGTATTTAGCGATCGCGATATTACCAGCAATAGCACTGAGGTGTCAGCAGCACTTCAAGACGCTGACGTATTTTTTGGCAGCTTACTATTTGATTATGACCAAGTTTTATGGTTGCGCGATCGCCTTGCCCAAATTCCCATCCGGCTGGTGTTTGAGTCAGCTTTGGAATTGATGAGTTTAACCAAGCTGGGAGACTTTGCCATTGGCGACAAACCCAAAGGAATGCCTAAACCAGTTAAATTCATCCTTGATAAATTTAGCAACGGTAGAGAAGAAGACAAACTAGCCGGTTATATCAGCTTCTTAAAAATAGGCCCCAAACTCTTAAAATTCGTCCCAGTGCAAAAAGTCCAAGACTTACGCAACTGGTTAATTATCTATGGTTACTGGAATGCTGGCGGCCCGGAAAACGTCGCCGCTTTATTTTGGACACTTGCAGAAAAATACTTAGGCTTAAAAGTCGGCGACATACCCCCGCCAATGGAAACCCCGAATATGGGATTACTTCATCCCGACTATCAAGGATTCTTTGAATCGCCCAAAGCATATCTTGAATGGTATCGAAAGAGGGGCATGGGGCATAGGGAATCGGGAATTGGGAAAACTCCCCAGTCCCCAGTCCCCAGTCCCCAGTCCCCAGTCCCTAATACCCAGTCCCCAGTTGTAGGAATTCTGCTTTATCGCAAACATGTTATTACCAAACAACCTTACATTCCCCAACTGATTCGGCGTTTTGAAGCAGCTGGGTTAATTCCTTTGCCGATTTTCATCAACGGCGTAGAAGGACATGTGGCGGTACGAGATTGGATGACAACCGACTACGAAATTCAGCAACGACAAATAGGTAATGTGGAAACGCTCTCACTTTCTGCTGAAGCTGTCAAGGTTGATGCGATCGTTTCCACAATTGGCTTTCCTTTGGTGGGTGGGCCAGCTGGTTCAATGGAAGCAGGTCGTCAGGTAGAAGTAGCAAAGCGCATTCTCTCTGCTAAAAATGTACCTTACATCGTTGCCGCACCACTGCTAATTCAAGATATTTACTCTTGGACGCGTCAAGGTGTAGGCGGCTTGCAAAGTGTTGTATTATATGCTTTGCCAGAATTAGATGGGGCAATTGATGCTGTACCCCTTGGTGGTTTAGTGGGTGAAAAAATTTATTTAGTTCCCGAACGAGTGCAACGATTAATAGGCAGAGTCAAAAGTTGGATTGCTCTACGACAAAAGCCAGCAGCTGAACGCAAGATTGCCATTATTTTGTATGGCTTTCCCCCTGGTTACGGCGCAGTGGGTACAGCTGCATTATTGAACGTGCCACGCAGTCTTGTCAAATTCCTCCATGCTTTGAAAAATCAAGGTTACACCGTCGGCGATTTTCCTGATGATGGAGAAGAGTTGATTCGTCAAGTCAAAGAAGCAGATGAAGCCTTTCCTACTGGGGAGAATATTCCCACCTCCGTCAATGTCCGCACTCTGGAAAAATGGTTAGGATATCTCCGCACCTCCCGCATCGAAAAACAATGGAAATCTCTGACGGGAACTGGCATTAAAACTTATGGTGATGAATTACAAATTGGTGGTGTGCAGTTAGAAAATATTTGGATAGGTGTACAACCACCTTTGGGGATACAAGGCGACCCGATGCGGTTAATGTTTGAACGGGATTTAACTCCCCATCCCCAATATGCTGCTTTTTATAAATGGTTACAAAATAAATTTCAAGCTGATGCTATAGTCCACTTTGGAATGCACGGTACGGTGGAATGGTTGCCTGGTTCACCTTTAGGTAATACTGGTTATTCTTGGTCGGATATTCTGTTAGGAGATTTGCCTAATCTATATATATATGCAGCTAATAATCCTTCGGAATCTATTTTGGCAAAGCGTCGCGGTTATGGTGTGTTAATTTCTCACAATGTACCGCCCTATGGTCGTGCTGGTTTATATAAAGAGTTGGTGGCATTAAGAGATTTAATTTCGGAGTATCGAGAAGACCCGAAGAAAAATTATGCACTGAAGGAAGGGATTTGTAAGAAGATTGTCGATACTGGTTTAGATGCGGATTGTCAGTTTGAGGAAGCGAGAAAGTTAGGTATTGCTTTTACTCCAGAAAATATCAAAATGTTTAGTGCCCATGCTTTTGATGATTATCTGGTGAAGTTGTATGAGTATTTGCAAGTTTTGGAGAATCGGTTGTTTTCTTCTGGGTTGCATACGTTAGGGGAAGCACCAAATGAGGAGGAATTGGCTGCATATTTAGAAGCTTATTTTGGAGACGAACCGCAGAGGCGCGGAGAACACGGAGAGGAGGAAAGACAAACAAGAGATTTATTAGAAAAGAGTACGGATGAGTTAACTAATTTGTTACGAGGGTTGAATGGGGAGTATATTCCGCCTGCGCCTGGTGGTGATTTGTTAAGGGATGGGCCTGGTGTTTTGCCTACGGGGAGGAATATTCATGCTTTAGATCCTTATAGAATGCCTTCGCCTGCTGCTTATGAACGGGGGAAAGAAATTGCTCAAAAAATTATTTCGCAGCATCTAGAGGAACATGGCACATACCCGGAAACTGTGGCGGTGTTGTTGTGGGGTTTAGATGCTATTAAAACTAAGGGTGAATCTCTCGGTATTCTGTTGGAATTGGTGGGGGCTGAACCTGTTAAGGAAGGTACTGGGAGAATTGTTCGTTATGAATTAAAACCTTTGGTAGATGTGGGACATCCGCGTATTGATGTGTTGGGTAATTTGTCTGGAATTTTCCGAGATAGTTTTGTCAATATTATTGAATTGTTGGATGATTTATTTCAACGTGCAGCTGATGCTGATGAACCGGAAGAACAGAATTTTATTAGAAAACATGCTTTGGCTTTAAAAGCCCAAGGTGTCGAGAATGTGTCTGCAAGATTGTTTTCTAATCCAGCGGGTGATTTTGGTTCTTTGGTGAATGATAGAGTTGTAGATGGTAACTGGGAATCTGGTGAAGAGTTAGGCAATACTTGGCAAAGTCGCAATGTGTTCAGCTACGGTAGACAGGATAAAGGACAAGCTAGACCCGAAGTTTTGAATCAGTTGTTGAAAACAAGCGATCGCATCGTTCAAGAAATCGATTCGGTAGAATATGGTTTAACCGATATTCAGGAATATTATGCCAATACTGGCGGTTTGAAAAAGGCAGCAGAAAAACAACGCGGTAAAAAGGTAACTACCAGCTTTGTCGAAAGTTTTTCCAAAGACACCACACCCCGCAATTTGGATGATTTACTCCGAATGGAATATCGCACCAAATTAGTCAATCCTAAATGGGCTGAAGCAATGGCTAATCAGGGTTCTGGTGGTGCTTTTGAAATTTCTCAACGCATGACAGCGTTAATTGGTTGGGCTGGTACAGCCGATTTTACCGATAATTGGGTATATGACCAAGCTGCAGATACCTATGCGTTAGATGCAGAAATGGCGGAGAAATTACGCAAAGCAAATCCTGAAGCTTTCCGTAATATTGTTGGCAGAATGTTAGAAGCATATGGGCGCGGTTTCTGGGAAGCTGATGCAGATAAGTTAGAGAAATTACGCCAGCTGTATGAGTTAACTGATGAGGAATTAGAAGGAGTAACGGTTTAGTAAATAGGTAAAAACGGTAAAGTTTTTAATTGCTATCTTTCAGTATGAAGATGGCAAATTAATTGCTGAATGTTCATCTATTCACGATTGATAGAAAAATTTTGCTTTTTAAGTACCAGTTAAAAAGCACAGCATGAGGATTAAAGCAAGAGAACTGAACTATACTTCTATGCCAAACCTGTATATACGGGAATACAGAAATATAGTTTCAATCTCTATTAGGGATTATATATAGGACTCCTATTTGATTTTTGAAATAAACTTAGGGTGGGCTTTGCCCACTATATCCGGGTTTTGGTGGGCAAAGCCTACCTACACTTGAAGCTTAAGTGTAGGGATTTTTTTTCAGAAATCAAACATGATTCCTATAATAAATATATATCTATGTGCGGACAGTTTGAAAAAAAACTGTATGGACACTTTCAATCAATTCCGGTTGCCGTAGGCTAAGACGCTAAGTACACGTTTGCCTTTGGCGCTTCTCAAGGGTAAAAAAGACGATTTGAGAGAGTTTTTCCTAAGTTCTATATGGCTATTTCTATAACAACCGAATCTATCCCCCTAGAAGTAAACCCTGACGGTGTAGTACGGGTGGGTGGAACGCGAGTGACACTAGATACGGTTGTAGCTGCTTTCAATCAAGGGGCGACCGCTGAAGAAATCGTGTTTCAGTACCCGTCTTTGCAGCTAGCTGATGTTTATGCTGTTATTAGCTATTATCTACGGCATCAGCAGGAAGTACAAGAATACTTGCAGGAACGGCAACAACGCGCTAACGAAATTCGTAAAATAAATGAGAATAAGTTTAATCCTCAAGGTGTACGCGATCGCCTAATGGCACGCCGGACTCAATAATCAATTATGTTGCGATTTGTTGCCGACGAAAACTTTAACAACAATATCATACGAGGTTTATTGCGTCGTCAACCAGAATTGGATATTGTCCGAATTCAAGACGTGGGCTTGAGTGGCACAGATGACCCGCAAGTGTTAGAATGGGCAGCACAAGAAGGACGAGTGTTGCTTACTCATGATGTAGCAACAATTACTCATTATGCCACCGAAAGGATTGAGGCAGGGCTACCTATGCCTGGAGTCTTTGAAGTTAGCTCGAACCTGCCAATAGGTAGTACCATTGAGGATATTTTATTATTAGCAGAATGTAGCCTAGATGGTGAATGGGAAGGACAAATACGCTATTTACCATTGTAAAAATAAACTTAGTATCACAGTTAATTGTTCCTTGCCTTCTTTGTATCTTTGCATGAGACCAGTTACTAAAACGCCGGTTTACCACCCAATGAACTGGCTCCTCTGCGTGAACTGGAGCTTATATAATTGTTTATATATAGGATAAATTGCGATGGAAAACTCTTTTACTGCGATATTTGAAAAGATAGATGAATGGTATATTGGTTACGTCCAAGAGTTACCAGGCGCAAATGTTCAAGAGAGAACCCTAGAAGAAGCTAGAGAAAGCCTACAAGAAGCAATAGAATTAATTCTCATATCAAATCGGGAACTGGCAGAAAAACAACTCACTGGTAAAAATGTTGTCCGTGAAAAGATTACAGTCAAACTTTAGTGAAAAAACGTGACTTGATTCGTCATCTCGAAGAGAACGGCTGTCTGTTTCTACGTGAAGGTGGAAAACACACCATTTACTACAACCCAACAAACAATAGAACATCAGCAGTTCCAAGACATACAGAAATTCTTGATATTTTAGCTGTCAAAATTTGCAAAGATTTAGATATACCCTCACCTTAAATATGCGATGAACTAGTGAATCAAGTCCATCTAAATCATAGAGAATAAACTCTAAAAACTCTCTGCGCCTCTGCGCCTTTGCGTGAAATTAAATCCCGACTATTTATCAATAGATAAGATTAATTTCAAATAAAATATAGTAATTCATCCCCCTAGAAGTGGGTTAAAAATAGTAACAGTGCTATCTTAAAAGCAAAGTCATTTTCTCAAGTTTGAGGAAAACACTATGGCTACAACGCTTTTAGAGGCTAGTTCCATCGAGTCAGTACTCGGTAAAGAAGCAGAAGATTTGCTGACCTACAAAGCTAAAGTTTCCCAAGATTTACTACATTTGCCAGGGCCAGACTTTATTGATCGAGTTTGGACAAATAGCGATCGCAATCCCCAAGTATTGCGTAACCTCCAGCTACTTTATTCTACAGGTCGTCTGGCAAATACCGGCTATTTATCTATTCTCCCAGTAGACCAAGGCATTGAACATTCAGCAGGTGCATCTTTTGCACCTAACCCGATTTACTTTGACCCAGAAAACATCATCAAACTGGCAATAGCAGCAGGTTGTAACGCTGTAGCCACCACTTTAGGAGTCTTAGGCATCGTTTCGCGTAAATATGCCCACAAAATCCCCTTTATTGCCAAACTCAACCATAACGAACTGCTGACTGTCCCCAATCAATTCGACCAAGTATTATTTGCTGACCCAGAACAAGCTTGGAATTTGGGTGCAGCCGCAGTCGGTGCCACAATATACTTTGGTTCAGAACATTCTACCAGACAAATTCAAGAAATCAGCCAAGCTTTTAAACGCGCCCATGAACTCGGTTTAGCAACTATTCTCTGGTGTTACCTGCGTAACAATGCTTTCAAACAAGATAAAGATTATCACTTAGCTGCTGACCTCACAGGACAGGCAAATCATTTAGGCGTAACCATTGAAGCCGACATTATTAAACAAAAGCTACCTGAAACTAACAACGGTTATGGGGCAGTTGTCAAAGCTACTGGTAAGAGTTATGGCAAAACTGATGAGCGAGTTTATACCGAATTGACAACCGACCATCCAATTGATTTGACTCGTTATCAGGTATTGAATTGCTACTCTGGACGTGCAGGACTGATTAATTCTGGTGGTGCATCCGGTAAAAATGACTTTGCCGAAGCAGTTCGTACCGCTGTGATTAACAAACGTGCTGGTGGTACAGGACTAATTTCGGGGCGGAAGACATTCCAACGCCCCTTTGAAGAAGGAGTGAAACTGTTTCACGCCATTCAGGATGTTTACTTGTCACCAGATGTAACCATAGCTTAGTGGGAGATGGGGGGCTTTGGGGCCCCTGGAGGGGTTGGGGGGCAATGGGGAGATGAGGAGGATGAGGGAGATAAGGGGATGAGGAGATGGGGAGGTGGGGGGACAAGAAAAATAACTCCTAACTCCTAACTCCTAACTTCTAACTCCTAACTTCTAACTTCTAACTCTTACTCCCCTTGTCACCTTACTTTTTATATATGTCTAACCCAGCCTAGGGGAAGACGCTAGCCTTGTGAAAGTTTTTTAGCATTCACACAGTTGCTAGAGAATTTATAGGGTGTTTTCCCAATGTTAGAAATACAAAGAATATTCAATCAATTTCGTCGCCAAATTACGATAGTATTGGTGGTTACTTTAGTTTGGATAATTAGTTTACCTGCTACTTCGGTTCACGCAGATGGTTATTTTTCTAATCAATCACATAAAGTAGAGAAAAATAAGCCTTATTATTCTACAAAAGAACGCTCCTTTGTGCAAAATGAGTATCACGAGCCTTATTATACGAGCAAAGAACGTTATAGAGAAAAAGCTATTAGAAATCAACCACAAACAGGTGATGAAATAAATAGTGGTCAGAGAATAAAAGAAGTAAGACCTAAAGATTTGGAAAGCAGAAATAGGTAAAATACGAACTTGAGCTTCACTAATATTCTCTTTCTTTGTGACGACAGTCGCTCATGGGAATTTTCACCATGAGCGATTGCTGTTAGAGTAGCTCTTGTAAATGACTTTTGACTTCTCCTGGTGGGGTAATCCTAAATTTTATACCCCCGTTTATAACCCTCGAATACCAGCTTCTAAGCCTGCACATACACCTGTGAGAAAATCTAAATCCAAAGTAGCGATCGCATCGCTGGGTTTGTGATAATGTGGATTGCGTAAAAATGCTGTATCTGTCACCATAATTGCTGGATAACCAGCATCCCAAAAAGATGCATGATCACTGAGCCTAGTTTGGGGAACTATTAAGCCTCTATTAGGTACTGGTAACCACTGACTTGCTATACCCACTTTGCGAATACTACGACTAATGCTAATTAAGTCCCGAACTGTCCGCAAGTTGCCAATTAAAGCAATGAAATCGCCTTGATTTGGGTAAAAGCGTTCTAGAGGAGGCGGATAACTTTGAGAACCAGGCGTAGCATCACGGTATCCCAACATTTCTAGGGACATCATTAAACGTAGTGGTTGCTGTTGTTGGCGTAAGTTAGCTGCATATTCAGCACTACCCAACAAGCCGTATTCTTCCATATCAAAAGCAACCATGCGTAAGGGATATCTGGCTGGTGTTGCAGCGAATTTTCTACTTAATTCCAGCAACACAGCTACACCTGTAGCGTTATCATCTGCCCCTGGAGTTCCGGGTACAGCATCATAGTGGGCACCAATTAAAATAGGTGATAAATCTGTCTTTTTCCCTTCAGCTTGGGAAGGTAAATTGAGAATGAGATTCTGACAAGTTTTCCTTCCCACTGGGAAGGTGTGGATTTCCACACTTCCCCATTGGGCTAATTGTTGGCGGACATATTCTTGCACAAAAAAATGCCCAGCCGTCGCCATGTAAGGGTCGCGTTCTCGCGCTATCTGACTCAGATGAGTTTGTAATCGCTCTTTTAAATTCAAACGTTTAAAATAATCGCAATGACACAACTTTTACAACATGGAGAGCAAGGGAAAAACAAGCTTGATTAGTGTGGATTTCCCGAATTGAAGATACAGTTAAGTACAGTGTTTGGACTATGAGATTTGAGGCAGCTTGGATATACTAAGCATTGTCAATGCTATCCTAGTTTTGCAACTTAGCTCCTCAAGCTTAAATTCCAACACTCTTGCCTTGATGATAATTATACCATTGAGGCGTTTTCATTCTGTAGCACACAGCTAAAGATAGCCCCGCCCAATCATAATAAATGTATAAGTCACGCTAGGAGAAGAGTAACGCATGGGCAAGGTAGTCGGCATCGACTTGGGTACAACCAACTCAGTAGTCGCCGTAATGGAGGGTGGCAAGCCGGTGGTGATTGCCAATGCAGAAGGAATGCGAACGACCCCCTCCGTAGTTGGTTTTAGTAAGGAAGGCGAAAGAGTAGTAGGGCAAATGGCACGGCGACAAACCGTCCTCAACCCCCAAAATACCTTTTTCTCAGTTAAACGCTTCATTGGACGCAGGTATGGTGAACTCAGTCCAGAATCAAAGCGTGTACCATACACCATCCGCAAAGACGAAGTTGGTAATATCAAAATCGCTTGTCCCCGTCTCAGTAAGGACTTCTCGCCAGAAGAGATTTCTGCTATGGTGCTGAAGAAATTAGCAGATGATGCTAGTACCTACTTAGGCGCACAAGTCACAGGGGCAGTAATTACAGTTCCCGCTTATTTTAATGATTCTCAGCGCCAAGCAACCCGCGATGCTGGTAGAATTGCTGGTTTAGAAGTATTAAGAATTATCAATGAACCGACAGCTGCATCGTTAGCTTATGGCTTAGACCGGGGTGATGTGGAAACCATCTTGGTATTCGATTTAGGTGGCGGTACTTTTGATGTATCGATTCTAGAAGTAGGCGATGGTATATTTGAAGTTAAAGCTACCAGTGGGGATACGCAATTAGGCGGTAATGATTTTGATAAAAAAATCGTCGATTGGTTAGCAGAGCAATTTTTAGAAGCCGAAGGAATAGACTTAAGACGCGATCGCCAAGCTTTGCAACGTTTAATGGAAGCAGCAGAGAAAGCCAAAATCGAACTTTCTGCCGTGAGCGTCACCGATATTAACTTACCATTTATTGCTGCTGACCAAGAAGGCCCCAAACACCTGGAAACCCGCATCACTCGTTCTCAATTTGAGGGTTTATGCGGTGAATTAATCGGGCGATTACGTACACCAGTCAAACGTGCCCTCAAAGATGCCGGACTGACACCAACAGACATTGAAGAAGTGGTATTAGTTGGTGGTTCCACACGTATGCCCATAGTCAAACAGATAGTCAAAGACTTGATTGGCATAGAACCCAGCGAAAATGTTAACCCTGACGAAGTAGTAGCAATGGGTGCAGCAATTCAAGCAGGGATTCTCGCAGGCGAATTCAAAGATGTCCTGTTGTTGGATGTTACACCCTTATCTGTAGGTTTAGAAACCATTGGCGGCGTGATGAAAAAACTCATTCCCCGCAACACTACTATCCCTGTCCGCCGTTCTGATATTTTCTCCACCTCCGAAAATAACCAAAATACAGTAGAAATTCACGTCGTCCAAGGCGAACGGGAAATGGCAGCAAATAACAAGTCCTTGGGACGGTTCAAGCTGTATGGCATTCCCCCAGCCCCAAGGGGAATCCCGCAAATTCAGGTATCATTTGATATCGATGCTAATGGAATTTTGCAGGTTACAGCCCTGGATAGAACGACTGGACGAGAGCAGAGTATCACAATTCAAGGCGCTTCTACCTTGAGCGAAGCCGAAGTGAATCGAATGATACAGGATGCCCAAAAGTACGCCGATATCGACAGGGAACGCAAAGAACGCATTGAAAAGCGCACTCGTGCTGACGGGTTGATTATGCAAGCAGAACGACAACTGCGAGAAGTAGCATTAGAGTTCGGTATGCAGTTTTCCCGCAACCGCCGCCAACGAATTGATAGTATTTGCCGAGAACTAAAAGAGAGTTTAGAACAAAACGATGATCGCGGCATTGACCAAGCTTACGCCGACTTGCAAGATGCTTTATATGAACTCAACCGCGAAGTCCGCGAGTTTTACGCCGAGGACGAAGACGAAGACTTACTAGGGACAATTCGTGACATCTTCACAGGCGGCGATAAAGAACGAGAACGCGATTATTCCAGAGATACATACCGAGAACGCAATTCCTATGGTAGGGACTACGGCAACGACTACACAAGAGACTACACAAGAGACAATAACCGTTCTCCTTCCTATGACAATCGTTCATCTGACAACCGTTCTTCTCGCCGTCCACCTCGTCCCACCTATCGGGATAACTGGGATGATGACGATGATTGGCTGTAGTTGAAAGTTAGGAATTAGGAGTTATGAGTTAAGAGTTGAAAGATTTAATTTATAACTCCTAACTCCTCACTCCTCACTCCTAACTCCTAACTTAATTAACCTAGTATAAAATTTTCAAATTAAATAACTGACTATGCAAAATTTGCAGAATTTTCGCGATTACTACGAAATTTTAGGAGTACCTAAAGAAGCCTCCAGTGAGGAAATTAAAAAAGTTTATCGTCGCTTAGCAAGGCAATATCACCCTGACCTCAATCCAGGAAATAAAGCAGCGGAGGAAAAATTTAAGGATATTGGTGAGGCTTATGAAGTCCTTTCTGATACAGCCAAGCGGGCGCAATATGACCAGTTTAGCCGCTATTGGAAGCAAAAAGGCTTTGTTGGCAAACAACCCCCCAAGGGTAAACAATGGGGTGACAATCGCGCTAATGGTCGTAATGGGACTGAAGACGTAGATCCAAGTCAATTTGCTGATTTTGAAAGCTTTATCAATCAAGTCATTGGTGTAGGCGGACGCAAAGACAGCAAAAACGGCAGTAGTACCAAAACCAATGGCGATCCGTTTCGTTCGCCTAAAAGCAGAGTTGAATACACAGTACCACCGAAAACCACGCCGCGTACCACACGTCGAGATATTGAAGCCAGATTGACTTTACCCCTAGAAAAAGCTTATCAAGGTGGTAATGAACGCATTCGTTTAGAAGATGGGCGATCGCTAGAAGTAACTATGCCTCCTGGTATGGTTACAGGTCAAAGCATCCGCCTGCGAAACCAAGGCATTGGCGGCGGTGATTTGTACTTAAAAATTACTGTGGAACCTCATCCTTTCTTTAAATTAGAAGGTTCTAATATATTTTGCCAAGTACCAGTTACTCCCAGTGAAGCAGTTTTGGGAGGACAAGTAGAAGCGCCTACTTTAGACGGCCCAGTGAAAATGACAATTCCGCCAGGAGTTAGGTCTGGTCAAAGACTGCGTTTAGCAAATAAAGGTTATCCCACAGAAAATGGCAAACGTGGCGACCAATTAGTAGAAATTCAGATCGTTACACCCAAAAATATTAGCCCCGAAGAAAAGGAACTTTACGAAAAGTTGCGCCAAATTGAAACCTTCAAACCCCGCGCCGATTTACTGGGTTAAGTGTGAGCAAGTGTATCTAAATTCTTGAATGGTTCTATATCCAACTTATAAGTGTAATCTTGATGAATGTATTCAAAGAATGCTACATAAGTAGATGATAAATTTTAGGGCGGTGAGTGTCAACAACCGAGAAGCATGGCGCATCCGCATTAGTGATTATCGTGTAATTTATGAAATTAGCGATGAGCAAAGAATTATTACCATTATTCACATTGGTCATTGCCGCGATGTTTATCGATAAGTAACTCAGGCTGTGCGACTCAGGTTTACAATATTAAGAAAAACTCGATCGCAAGGTGACTCAACCAACCGTGAATCACAACGGGGAAATGCCACAACGCAGTCAACCCACCTATTACTCCCTGCTAGGGCTGCATCCCTCGGCATCGGTAATCGACATTCGTCGGGCTTATCGGGAATTGAGCAAACGTTATCATCCTGATACCACAGACTTGCCTGATGCTATTGCTACTACTAAATTTCAGCAAATAAACGAAGCCTACGCCACCCTTAGCAATGCAGAACGACGACTTAACTATGACTTAAAGATTGGCTATTCCCGCTTTACAGTAGTTCAACCACCCCCCGACTTGAACCGTCCTGTATCATATTCCTACGACTACTCAAAATCAGCTTACTTAGATGCTAGCGATCGCCCCCTCTCATCTGGGGAAATCTTTGCTTTATTTATTCTGGTGATCACTTTTTTGGGTTGTCTAGTGCTGGCAGTTGCCATTGGCTTAACTCGTGGTGAAGCTGCTTTCCAAACCAAACTGCAACCAACCCCAGCAGTAGAAAAACAGGTAATTCATGTGTCACAACTAATTACACCTGGGGAAATTAAAAATTAAAAATTTTCTGATCCCAAATCCTAAATCTAAAATTATTATGTCTCTTCTTCCCCCAGATACTCCACTTTACAGTCATCCCCTACCGCAAATTGAGCAGTGGTTGAAAGACCAAGGCTGTCAACAAGATGAAACACAGCTGCATTGCTGGCGCGTAAAAAGACCTAATTGGCAAGCTGAACTGTGGCTGGATGTAGAACAACTCGTAGTCAGATACGTCCAAGCCGGTGAAACTGGACAAGATATCCAACGCTCATTCAAGTATTCTCTGAGTCGAGAAGACATCGAACAAGCCGTATTTTCTGGCCCTTAAGGGAGTTAGGAGTTAGGAGTTAGGAGTTAGGAGTTAGGAATAAAATTCATAACTACTCACTCCCAACTTCTCACTTTATTAAACCTTTCCAAAGCGCCTCTCTCGTTGCTGGTATGCACACAAGGCGTGGTGAAATTTGCTGCGGTCAAAATCTGGCCAGAGAGTATCAGTGATATAAATTTCCCCATAAGCCATTTGCCAGAGAAGGAAATTTGAGAGGCGCATTTCTCCACTGGTACGAATTAACAAATCTGGGTCAGCAATTCCTGCGGTGTACAAGTGACCTTCAAATACCTCTTCATCAATTTCATCAGGTTTTAGTAAACCTTGCTGAACTTTTTCGGCGATCGCTCGACAAGCTTGTAAAATTTCCTGGCGTCCACCATAATTAGTTGCGACTGAAAACTTAATACCACGATTATTTTTTGTTGCTTCCATCGAACGGTAGATTTCAGCTTGTAGCGATCGCGGTAGGGCATGTAAATTGCCCACAAACTGAATTTGGACGTTTTCCTCAATCATTTCTTGCAATTCTTGCCGCAAAACTCTCTGGAAAAGAGTCATCAAAAAATCTACTTCTTCCTGGGGTCTTTTCCAGTTTTCTGTGGAAAAAGCATAAGCTGTTAGTGCCTGAATTCCCCAATCACGACAACAGCGGAGTAAATCCTTAAGGGCATCCACTCCTCGCTTATGACCCATAATTCGGGGTAGACCTTGACGTTTAGCCCATCGACCATTGCCGTCCATAATTACCGCAACGTGGTTAGGCAGTAGTTCCCGTTTCAAATCAGGGGGCAATTCTTGGAGTTGTGTTTGTGGTGCTGTCATTTTTTATCTCGAGAGGCGGTCGATGGTAATCCGAGTAAACGTGAGACTAGTGTTAGTGCCTTACCACCAATCTGACGACCCAAACTTAACAAACCAGGAGCAACAGCTTCCCGATCTACATTTGGAGACAATCGAGCCTCTAATGACTCTTTGAGCTTCCTAATCGTCAGCGGTCTATTTAGGGTTCCCCGTTCCGCTAGGGAAATAGAACCCGTTTCTTCTGAAACAACCACACAGATGCAATTTTCGACCCGCTCAGTAATTCCCATGGCCGCCCGATGGCGTGTTCCCAACTGGCGCGAGGCTGTGCGTCCCGAAAGTGGTAAAATTATACCTGATGATACAATACGAGAGCCACGGATCAACGTCGCTCCATCGTGTAATAGAGTTTTCGGCTGGAAAATCGTTTGTATCAATTCCTTAGAAACGTCAGCATTCAGCTTGACTCCAGGCACTGAAAAATCCCGCTCGTCAATCGGGCCAGTTGTTTCCAAAATTAGCAAAGCTCCTATTCGGTTTTTCGAGAGTTCTTTAACCGCTTCCACAATTTCATCAATCACACTATCAGACTTAGGGACTGCCAGACTAGATGGTTGAAATAACTGTTGAAATTCACCGCGTCCCAATTGTTCCAAAAATCGGCGAAATTCTGATTGGAGAGCAACCGCCATCGCCACAGCACAACCAATCACCAACTTTTCTAGGACAAAGTTTAGTAGTGGTAGACCTAATCTACCACTGAGTGCTGAAGCCAACATTAAGATTATAAAACCCCGTACCATCCACAGTGTGCGGCGCTCACTGATAATGACTAGTATCATGTACGTCAGCGCCAGCACAAACACGATATCCAGAGTCCCAACTAGCAAGGACTGCGACCATCCTGGGTTTGTCAGCCATTGCTTCCACCAATCTCTCATGACATCTGGATTAATCTTGTGCGTCTAATACTTTTAGTCAATAGTCAATAGTCAACTGTCAAAAACATTTGACTATTGACTATGGACTTTTGACAGTTGACTAACTTTTCAATCTTTCTGGTAGACGATCTTGTCGAATCAAGTCTTGATAAGTTTCGCGTTGCAAAATCAAATTTGCTTCGCCATTGGCCACTAGAACTGCTGCCGGTCGGGGTAAGCGGTTATAGTTAGATGCCATACTGTAATTGTAGGCACCAGTTCCCATAACTACGAGGATATCTCCTGGTTGAGTTTTCGGCAGTAGGGCATCTTTAATCAAAACATCGCCAGATTCACAATGCTTACCAGCAATTGTGACTTTTTCTGTTAGAGGAGCCGACATTTTATTGGCAACAACTGCACGATAAACTGACTGGTAAGTAATGGGGCGGGGATTATCCGACATTCCCCCATCAATGGCCACGTAGGTACGAATATCTGGGATTGTTTTAGATGAACCAATTGTATAGGCAGTCACACAGGCTGTGGCAATTAGCGATCGCCCTGGTTCACACAACAATTTTGGCAAAGGTAAATTTTCGGCCGCACAAGCTTCTTGAATCACTTCACAAATCGGTTTTACCCACTCTTCAATGCTTGGTGGATCGTCTGATTCTGTATAAGTAATCCCCAAGCCGCCACCCACATCTAACTCTGTAAGAGTTAAACCATAGCTAGCAGCTTTAGTTAACCACTGCACCATCAAAGCGGCTAAATCACGATGAGGTTGGCGTTCAAAAATTTGCGAACCAATATGAGCATGTACACCGACACAATTGAGGGCTACTTGCTGGCTCACGTAAGTAAATACCTCATCCAAATCACCTGGATCAAAACCAAATTTACTATCCAAGTGACCAGTACGAATGTAATCGTGAGTATGACAATCAATACCAGGGGTCAACCGCAGTAAAATACGGACAGGCTGTTGCTGTTGTGCTAACTCAACTAAAGTTTGCAACTCATACCAGTTATCCGCCACAATATTGACACCAGTCTCAATTGCATAAAGCAATTCTGCACGAGACTTATTGTTACCATGGTAGTAAATCTTATCAGGACTTACGCCCGCAGTTAATGCTGTATACAGTTCACCACCAGAAGCTACATCGATGCCTAAGCCTTCACTATTGGCTATGGCACAGACAGCAAGACAATTCCAAGCTTTAGAAGCGTACAATACCTGAGATTCACCCTGGTAATATTGCTTAAAAGTATCTCGGTATTGTTGACAAGCTGTTCGCAGAGTTTCTTCATCTAAAATATATAAAGGTGAACCAAACTGCTGAACTAGGGTTGTGACATCACACCCACCAATTTCCAGGGAGTCAGAACTATTAACTTTAGCAGTCAAAGGTAAAAGTTCCTGGTTGGGTGAAATTGCGTTTGTGCTGCTTCGTTGAGGTAAGTACTGACTACCAGCATGTTTAACCCCAGTGGGGTGAGTCGATACCATAAATATAAATTTGTCCTTGCTCAAATTACGGGTGTGAGTAAGTCACCCGATTCTCAGTTTACAAAGGGTTTGTAATCTTATCCAACTAAATGTGATCACATTAGACTTAAAACTACAATCACTGACATCAGAGGATGTTAATGCAATATTAGAACTGGATAAAGCCTGTTTTGGTGGTTTGTGGTCTCTACAGGGCTACCAACGAGAGTTGGAAAGTCCCAACAGTGACTTACTGGGTTTATTTTCCTCTGTTGCTGATACCAAATTGCTGGGAATGGGTTGCTTTTGGTCAATTTTAGAGGAAGCCCACATTACCATTTTGGCAGTTCATCCCCAATATCACCGTCAAGGTTTGGGGCAAGCTCTATTATATTCTCTTTTGAAGACTGCTGGCGATCGCGGCTTGGAGAGAGCAACACTCGAAGTCCGAGTTTCTAACTTAGCAGCTATATCTTTATATCAAAAATTTGGCTTCCAAACAGCGGGACGCCGCCGGCGTTATTACCAAGATAACGGGGAGGATGCTCTAATTCTTTGGCTATCAGGTTTACAACAGCCACAATTTCAACAAACTTTGGCTGACTGGCACACCCTTGTCAAGGAAAACTTAAGCAAATCCTCTTGGCAGTTTGTTTGGTAATGGGGATTGGGGATTGGGGATTGGGGATTGGGGATTGGAGATTGGGGATTGGGGATTGGGGATCGGGGATTGGGGATTGGGTATTGGGGATTAGGAAAAAACGCTGTTTGACTAACTAATATTTTTTCCCAGTCCCCAGTCCCCAGTCACTAGTCCCCAGTCCCCAGTCCCCATCATAATTTCATGAAAAAAAACTTATTTTCAGACAATTTACTTTATTAAAATATTTAATCTTTGAAATTATTTAATTAAATAAAATATATAAATAATAATTTTGCTTGACATTTATTATAAAAATATGATAAGAGTTAATATTTGTGGCCAGAAAAATAAAATATTAACCACAGGAATAGGCTGTGAGTAATAAACCTCAGAAATGCTGGTAAATTCAAGCTCCTCAGTATACTAGCTACATAAAAAGTAACAAATAGTTAGCAATTGCACCATTAAGTTGGGTATTAGCTCTTGGGCGTCTATAATCTTTATACAGGCGTCCAAAGGCTTAGCCTGTGCTAAAATCAGCGTACCGGCACGACGCAGGTGATGGGATAAAGCTATGTTTGAACGCTTCACAGAAAAAGCAATTAAGGTAATCATGCTGGCCCAAGAAGAGGCCCGCCGTTTAGGTCACAATTTCGTCGGCACCGAACAGATCCTCCTGGGTCTGATCGGGGAAGGGACGGGAGTGGCGGCCAAAGTGCTGAAATCCATGGGTGTCAATCTCAAAGATGCCCGGATTGAAGTAGAAAAAATCATCGGGCGGGGTTCTGGCTTTGTGGCTGTGGAAATTCCGTTTACGCCACGGGCAAAGCGAGTTCTAGAACTATCCTTAGAAGAAGCGCGCCAGTTAGGGCATAACTACATTGGCACCGAGCATCTGCTGTTGGGCCTGATCCGGGAAGGGGAAGGTGTAGCAGCCAGGGTGCTAGAAAACCTAGGGGTGGATCTATCTAAGGTAAGAACCCAAGTGATTCGGATGCTGGGAGAAACAGCAGAAGTTTCGGCTACCGGACAATCGGGACGCACCAAAACTCCAACTTTGGATGAATTTGGCTCGAACCTAACCCAAATGGCGACAGATAATAAGCTCGACCCAGTGGTAGGACGTGCCAAAGAAATTGAGCGGGTGATTCAAATATTGGGTCGCCGGACTAAAAATAATCCAGTGCTGATTGGGGAACCAGGGGTAGGTAAAACTGCGATCGCCGAAGGTCTAGCTTCACGCATTGCTAACAAAGATGTCCCCGACATCCTAGAAGATAAGCGCGTGGTGACACTAGATATCGGCTTATTGGTAGCAGGAACCAAGTACCGGGGTGAATTTGAAGAACGCCTGAAGAAAATCATGGATGAAATTCGCCAGGCGGGCAATGTCATTCTCGTGATTGACGAAGTTCACACCCTAATTGGTGCGGGTGCAGCAGAAGGCGCCATCGACGCAGCAAATATCCTCAAGCCAGCTTTGGCAAGAGGTGAATTACAGTGCATCGGCGCGACAACCCTAGATGAATACCGCAAGCACATCGAGCGGGATGCAGCCTTAGAACGTCGCTTCCAGCCAGTAATGGTCGGTGAACCTACTGTAGATGAAACAATTGAAATTTTGTACGGTCTACGCGATCGCTACGAGCAACACCACAAGCTGAAAATTTCCGATGAAGCCTTGGTGGCTGCGGCGAAATTGTCTGACCGTTACATTAGCGATCGCTATTTGCCAGATAAAGCCATCGACTTGATTGATGAAGCAGGTTCTCGCGTCCGCTTGATAAACTCCCAACTGCCACCCGCAGCCAAAGAGTTGGATAAAGAACTGCGGCAAATCCTCAAAGAAAAAGACGATGCAGTGCGTTCCCAAGACTTTGATCGAGCTGGGGAATTGCGCGATCGGGAAATGGAAATCAAAGCGGAAATTCGCGCGATCGCTCAAAGCAAAACCAACGCTTCCGGTAACGAAGGTGAAGAACCCGTAGTCACCGAAGAAGACATCGCCCACATCGTCGCTTCCTGGACAGGCGTACCGGTGAATAAACTCACCGAATCCGAATCTGAGAAGCTGCTGCACATGGAAGACACCTTGCACCAGCGTTTAATTGGGCAAGAAGATGCTGTGAAGGCAGTTTCACGAGCCATTCGCCGCGCTCGTGTCGGTTTGAAGAATCCCAATCGCCCCATTGCTAGCTTTGTCTTCTCCGGGCCTACCGGGGTAGGTAAAACCGAGTTGGCGAAATCCTTGGCTTCTTACTTCTTCGGTTCCGAAGAAGCAATGATCCGCCTGGATATGTCCGAATACATGGAGCGCCACACCGTCAGTAAACTGATTGGTTCGCCTCCAGGCTATGTTGGTTACAACGAAGGCGGTCAGTTAACTGAAGCTGTGCGCCGTCGTCCTTACACAGTGGTGCTGTTCGACGAAATCGAAAAAGCGCACCCCGATGTATTCAACATGCTGCTGCAAATTTTGGAAGACGGTCGCTTAACCGATGCCAAAGGTCGCACCGTTGACTTTAAGAATACCTTGCTGATTTTAACTTCTAACATCGGTTCTAAGGTAATTGAGAAAGGTGCCTCCACCATCGGCTTTGAATTTGCCGATGATGCTGGCGAATCCCAATACAACCGCATTAAGACTTTGGTCAACGAAGAACTCAAACAGTACTTCCGTCCAGAGTTCCTCAACCGCTTGGATGAAATCATCGTCTTCCGTCAATTGAGCAGAGACGAGGTGACACAAATCGCCGACATCATGCTCAAGGAAGTGTTTGGTCGTTTGACAGAAAAAGGCATCACCTTAGAAGTCACCGAACGCTTCAAAGACCGCTTAATCCAAGAAGGTTACAGCCCCAGCTACGGTGCAAGACCCTTACGCCGGGCAATTATGCGCTTGTTGGAAGATAGCCTAGCAGAAGAAATCCTTTCTGGTCGCATCAAAGATGGCGACATCGCTGTTGTGGATGTAGATGAAAATGGTAATGTTCAAGTAAGTTCTCAACAGCCACGGGAATTGTTACCCCAAGGCATTGAATAGAATTTAAAATTTGGGATTTGAATCTCAAATAAAATATTAGGAAACGGTAGAGGATAAATTTCTCTACCGTTTTTTGTTGTTAATAAAAGTTTTTAAAGGTGAATACTATTGGAAGGACATCTAACAAAAACATTTAGATTTCAAAAGGAAAAATATGACAGTTAGCTCAATTAAAGATTCCGATACACTAATTAAAGTATTAATTGGAGTGATTGTAATTTTATTAATTTTATTTTTTGGGTTCAATTACAAAATTTTCATTCCTAGTAAGTCAGTAAATTTTGAACCAGGTTCAATAATAGTGCGTCAAATTCAAGATGTAAGTGAATTGACTACAGCAACGTTTGAAATGGATGCTGTAGTACCTGTCAGCCAAAAAGATTATTTAATTTTGGAAAGCAAGTTACTCTATATTGCTCATGGTAATGTGAGAGTTGGAGTTAATCTGAATGAATTTCAGGCTGAAGATGTAAAAATTAAAGGAGATAAAATAACAGTAACTTTACCTCCACTCAAAATTCTTGATAGTAAGCTTGATTTAAAACACTCTAGCGTTTACTCTTATGATCGTGGTTTTTTAGGTTGGGGGCCTGATGTTGTAAATTTACAAGCCCAAGCCCAGTTAGAAGCTATCCACAAAGTTGAGAAAGCTGCTTGTCAAGGTTGGTTGATTAAAGAAGCTAGCGATAGAGTAGAGAAAACTGTTGATCATTTACTAAATCAAGTCTTGAAAGATAAAGGTTATAAAATAACTGTGAATGCTCAATTACCTGCTGAAGGCTCTTGTTAAAAAGTCAAGCAGTACTTCTTATACCAATTCTCCGTGAACTTGAGCTTAATTATTACTTCTTACTTGGCGTTCTTGGCGTTCTTGGCGGTTCGTTTAAGAAATAAAAAGCTCATCTTCATAGAGAATTGGTATTAGCTGGTTTGAGCGACAGATCAACCCAACATATACTCTGCTGGTGTTGAGTTTCGTTCCTCAACCCAACCTACAAAATTCCTAATTTAAGCTGGGAGGGCATAGAAGCCATGTTAAATATAGACTTGATTCAATACCCCAACATTTATCAAGAAACCTTTGAAGTATGGATAGATCCAATGTTGTCTCCTCCATATATTCTTTTATTACTCTGCGATAGCGAGGAAAATTGTCAAATTTATGATCCGGCGCAGGGTTATAAACTTATATTTTATAGTCAAAGTTATGAGACAGCCAAGTTATGGTTATTAGAAGATGAGTATGAACTAATTGCAGGTAGGCTATTAGCTACAGAATTAGCCTGAATTAGTTAAACTTTATTAATCAGCTATTAGAGACAATTTATTTATAAATAAATCTACAAATAATTAAATCAACACACTGATAAATAAAAGAGTAAAATTGTGCAAAGCATACTTTTAAGCCGCGAAGAAGTTGGACGACGTGCCAAAGAACTATACGAAAACAGTATTCGTAAACAAGTGGAACGAGAAGAAAACATCGGTAAAATGGTGATTATTGATATAGAAACCGGTGAGTACGCAGTTGATAAAACAGGTATAGAATCGGCGCGATATTTATGGAAAAAACACCCATTAGCTCGACTTTTCGGTTTTCGTATTGGTTACAAAGTTGCTGCTTCGTTCAATGGATTTTTGGAGCGTGATTCGCAGTGATTTTTGCTATTGTAACAATTGAGGAGTTGTAGTTCTGGATTTTATTTACCGACTGACTTTAAGCCACCCAAAGACTTGCTGAACAGTCAAATCTAGATTTAAAAACTTTGGTATTGGCAAAGATTCACTACCGATTAATTCAATAGGTTCTTGTCCAGGAATAAATGCCAAAATCAACCGTTCATCCGGGTCGATTAACCATCCTAGCTGAGTTCCATACTTCAAACAGTGTAAAATATTACTAATGACTTTGGTTGTTCTCTGTTCAGGTGAGAGAATTTCTACTGTCCAGTCGGGGTAAAGTTCAAAAGTATTAGGTACTTCTCCATCCGCTTCAAAGGGTATGCGCTGCCAAGTAAAAACAGTAGCATCTGGAACAATTGAACGTCCGCCAAAGGTACAGCGCAATTCCGGAAAAGCTAAGGCGATTTGCTGTGCTTCTGCAATTTGATTCACAGCATCACAAAATTTGAGTTGTAGACGCGAGTGTTTACCAGCAGGCATAGGTTTTTGATAAATGCGACCGTTAATAAATTCGCTTGCTGGCTTGGTTTCTGGCAGCTGAAGAAATTTTTCTAAAGTCAGGGGTGCTGCTGTTGTCATAATAAATAATACTCTAATTTCACGAGCTGCGATCGCACAAACTTCTCAGTTATGCCGTAGACTAACACACCTTGAATTGTTTGTGGTGCGGCGCTTGGCGACAACACACCCTACATTGAAAGATTAGCACCAGGTTACTGATCTATTAGTTAAACTAAAAGCCAACGTCTACTTTTTCAGAAAGCCATTTATACCAAGAATCTAATCCTGCGCCAGTTTTTGCAGAAACCTGAAAAATCTGAATGTGCGGATTAACCTGTCGCGCATATTCTATACATTTTTCCACATCAAACTGCACATAAGGTAGCAAATCAATTTTAGTGAGAATCATAATCTCACTAGCACGAAACATATGGGGATATTTTATCGGCTTATCTTCTCCCTCTGTCACCGAAAGAATGACTACTTTTGACTGTTCTCCTAAATCAAATAAAGCGGGACAAACCAAATTTCCTACATTTTCAATCATCACAACTGAGTTCAAAGGTGGATTTAGTTGTTGTAAACCTCTATCTATCATTGATGCATCGAGATGACAGCCAGTTCCGGTGTTAATTTGGATGACTTTACAACCTGTTTCTCTAATTTTTTGAGCGTCGTTAGTTGTCTCTTGATCGCCTTCAATGACACTAATAGTAAGTTGATTTTTTAAATCATTGATAGTTTGCGTTAACAGAGTTGTTTTTCCTGCACCAGGAGAACTCATTAAATTTAAAGCAAGAATATTTCGCCCTTTAAACCAGCCGCGATTTTGGGCGGCAATTAGATTATTTTTCGCTAATATATTTTGTTCTAAATATATAGTTGTATTATGAATTTTGGCGTGAATTTGAGATACTTCATTATGAGTATCATGAGTATGTGAATGAGTAATTACAGTACCATCCGGTAAAGTGTGAGTATGATGATGGTTATGTTCAACTTCACCAGTTTCCAAATTAGTAACTTTCCCTTCGCTATCATCAGAACAACCACAAGTTACACACATACTTCCTCTATTTCAATTTCCTTAATTTTTAGTTCTTCACCAGTTATTAAATCTAAATGCACGCTACCACAGTTACAAATACCAAATGGTTTATCCAAAGCAATTTCACTACCACATTGTTGACATCGTGCTAAACCAGGTATTTCTATAATTTCTAAAGTTGAACCTTCTAAAACTGTCCCTTGAGTGCAAATATCAAAACAAAATTGCACAGCATCAGGCATAATTGCTGAAAGTTTGCCAATTTCTAACACCACACGTAAAACTTTTTTGGCTTTGGCATGTTCAGAAACAATTGCCACGATATTTTGTGTAATTCCTAGTTCATGCATAGAGAAAATTATTAAAATTATACCAATTGCATATAAATCTTTACTTGCACACTACTCCTTTAAGCATTCTGTTTCTTTGTGTCTCTGTGTCTTTGTGGTTAAATTAACAAATTCGTGGCAATTGTTCACCTACCAACATATCCACAATTCTTTCAGTACCAAAAGTGGTTTTTAAAAAGACAACCCCAGGAGGTGAAGCAATAACTTCACCGATTATACAAGCTTCTTTGCCTGCGGGGTGAGATTTCATCGCTGATAAAACAGTGTCAGCATTCTCTCGTGCAACTACCACTACCAACTTACCTTCATTTGCTAGATATAACGGATCTAAACCTAAAATTTCGCAAACTCCTTTAACTTCTTCCCGCACTGGTATAGACTCTTCATCAAGACGAATACCTACATTAGAACTGAGGGCAAATTCATTTAGAACTGTAGCTAAACCCCCGCGTGTTGCATCCCGCATTGCATGTACTTGTGGGCAAACTTCGAGGATAGTTTCTACTAAATCATGCAACGGCTGACAGTCACTTTCAATATCAGTTTCTAATGCTAACTCCCCACGGGCAATTAAAATTGCTGTACCATGATTGCCTAATTCACCATTAATAATTACTACATCTCCAGGTTGAATATTGTGGGCGGAAATGCTAACTCCGGCCGGAATAATGCCAATACCAGCAGTATTAATAAATAGTTTATCGGCAGCACCACGATGTACAACTTTGGTGTCACCGGTGACGATTTGCACCCCAGCTTTATTTGCGGCTACTTTCATACTTTTAGCGACACGCCGCAAAATTTCCACAGGTAGCCCTTCTTCTAAAATGACGCTACAGGTGAGATATAAGGGTTTAGCCCCACTAACAGCTAAATCATTAACCGTACCGTTAACGGCTAATTCACCAATATCACTACCAGGAAAAAATAAAGGGTCTACAACATAGGAATCAGTGGTAAAGGCCAGCCTATCTCCTTGTTGTAGAAGATGAGATAAATTAAAACTCGCTTGGTCTTCTAATTGGGAAAGAATGGGATTATCAAAATTATTAACAAAGATATCATCAATTAAATCGCGCATGGCTTTACCACCACTACCATGTGCGAGGGTGATATGTGTATCTTGTACTTTTCCTTGGCGGCGGCGGACTTGTTCTATTTTTTGAAAAAGGGTATTTTTAGTTGAATTATTTAAATAAATATCCATTGTTAAAGTATTTTATCAAGAATATGAATGTAATATTGTAGGGTGTGTTAATCTTATTTAATTCATACACCCTACAATTTGCTAACTATATATTATCTGCCTGCTTCGTCATGTCTACCACGATGTCTATCGGAGTGTAATAGACCACCTACAGCCCAATTTTCGCGTTCAAATTCATCAATGTGAATAGTTATCCACTCTGGTTTAGTATCTAACGCTGAAACTAAGGCATTGGTTAGGGCTTCCACTAGCCGCCGTTTTTTTTCGATGGAATGACCACGGGCAATTTTGACTGTAACAAATGGCATATAATTCTACTCCAATCACAAGATGATTGTATTGCAAAGTTTGGGTTGGTCACTTTCATCTTAGGTTATGGCGTTAGAATTATCATTTCTTGTTCAGCAATTTTTTTATTAGCCAAATGTGAGAATCTTCCGTATTTGTAATAAGCTGCACAAGCACCTTCGGAAGATACCATACAAGTACCAATGGGTGTTTCTGGTGTACAAGCTGTACCAAATACTTTACATTGCCAAGGTTTTAAAACTCCTTTGAGGATTTCTCCACATTGGCAAGCTTTATGGTCAGCAACTTTGCGGTTTGGAATGGTAAATTTTAGTTCTGCATCAAATTGTGCATAATCAGGATGGATTTTTAAGCCTGAATAAGGTATGTCACCTAAGCCACGCCAATCAAAGTTTTCTCGTACAATAAAAACTTGGTTCATGGCATTTAATGCTACTTGATTACCAGCTTTTTCTACTAGTCGGTTATATTGGTTTTCGACTTCACAGCGATTTTCTACTAGCTGCTGTAACAACATCCAAATTGATTGGAGTATATCTAATGGTTCAAATCCAGAAATCACAATTGGTTTATGATATTGTTGGGAAATAAATTGATAAGGATCAGTACCAATTACCATACTGACATGACCAGGGCCGACAAATCCATCTAGTTGCAAATCGGGATTATTTAATAATGCTTGCAGGGCGGGAATCACGAGGACGTGATTACAAAACATACTAAAGTTATGAATTTTTTCGGCTGCTGCTTGCAAAATGGTGAAGGCTGTGCTGGGGGCTGTGGTTTCAAAGCCGAGGGCGAAAAAGACGATTTCTTTATCGGGGTTGTCTTTGGCAATTTGCAAGCTATCTAGGGGTGAGTACACCATACGGATGTCTGCGCCTTGGGCTTTGGCTTGCAGCAAGCTGGTTTTGGAACCGGGAACGCGCATGGTATCGCCAAAGGTAGCTAAGATGACGTTATGATTTTGAGAGATTGCGATCGCATCATCTAATGTGCCTTTTGGCATGACGCATACTGGACAACCAGGGCCATGAATTAATTCGATGATTTCGGGTAAAATTTCTTCGATACCATATTTAAAGATGGAGTGGGTATGTCCGCCGCATACTTCCATAATTTTGATTGGTTTTTCTAGCTGCTGGCTTAATTTTGCGATTTGGCGGCGTAAGGCTTCAGCTTTTTCGGGTTCTCGAAATTCGTCTACATATTTCATAGAAGGTGAGGAATAAGAGGTTTTGTGTATGGGTTGATTTGGCTTT
Organism: Nostoc sp. NIES-4103; assembly: GCF_002368335.1. GTDB lineage: Bacteria > Cyanobacteriota > Cyanobacteriia > Cyanobacteriales > Nostocaceae > Amazonocrinis. Next base: position 5,618,134 of record NZ_AP018288.1, read on the forward strand.
TTTAAACGAACCGCCAAGACGCCAAGTTCGCCAAGGTAGAAAAAGAAGAGTTTTAATTACTAATTGCTGCTAGTTCTTGCAATAGTTTTAAGGTTTCTGCGGCTTCTTGTTCGTTAATTCTATTCATGGCGAAGCCGACGTGAACTAATACCCAATCTCCTATACATGCTTCTGGAGGATGTTGTTCGTCAACGATGCAGGCAATATTTACTTGGCGTTTGACTCCGCCAATGTTAACAATGGCTAATTTGTGGTTGGCGTTAGTTATTTCGATGATTTGACCAGGAATTCCTAAACACATTTTATTTTCCTTTTTGAAGTGAAACGAACCACAGAGACGCAGAGGGCGCGGAGAAAATATTTGTTAAGAGAAAGTGAATGATAATATTAATTATTATTAATTAATTGGGCGGCTGTAATGATGGCTTGTCCTATAGATAAGCCGCCGTCATTTGCAGGAAGCAAGCTGTGTGTTAGTACATGAATTTTTAAGGATTGTAAGCGGTTGGTTACTTGCTCTAATAAAATACTATTTTGAAATACTCCTCCTGTGAGGACAACTTGATTAATCAAATTTTCCTGACGAAGGATGTTAACCATTTCTACTATGGCATTGGCTAAACTGATATGAAATTTTGCAGCTATAATTTTTTTTGCAATCTGCTGCTGTAAGTCATTTAGTAAAGCTTGCCACATGGGGGCTGGATCTATACAGTAAATATTATCTAATAAACCAAATTTAAAATGGTATTTTTTGGTTTCTTCACAATTATTTAAGTTATTCATATCCACTAGGGATTCCATTTCAATAGCGGCTTGTCCTTCATAGCTGCATTCTTCTGGACAAATGCCAATGGCTGCTGCTACTGCATCGAATAACCTTCCTACTGAAGAGGCTGAAGGTGAGTTAATGCTTTTTTCTATCAGTTGATTGATTAGTTTGAGCGGTTTTTGTTGCAAAAGTTTTACAATTTCTAAGTCAGTATATTGTTGTTGACAATTATTCCAAAGGTTAGCAGCGAGTAAGTGGGCGTAGGTGTTACGCCAAGGCTGATAAATTGCTTGTTCACCACCAATCATTGCCACAGGTTTAAATGTTGCTAGGCGCTGGAATTGGTAATAATCTGCTAACAGAAATTCTCCACCCCAGAGTTTACCATCTTCGCCATAACCTAGTCCATCTAAAGCAATACCTAAAACTGGTGACGAATCTAAAGGAATGGCATTCTCTGCCATACAAGCAGCAATATGGGCATGATGATGTTGGATGGAATACAGTTTAATTTTATTGGCTGATGCTAGTTCTTTACCTAGTTTACTTGCAAGATATTCTGGGTGTTTATCAATGGCTATGGCTGCTGGTTGATGTTCAAATAAATTTAAGTATAAATTCAATGTATCTTGATAAGTATTAAAAGCCGCAGCATTTTCTAAATCTCCCAAATGTTGAGATAAAATTGCTTTGTTTTCTCGCAATAGGCAAAAGGTATTTTTTAACTCGCTGCCCATTGCTAAAATCGGCGGCACGTTGTCAAATCCTGGTGGTAAACTAATAGGCGCGGGTGCGTATCCTCTAGCACGGCGAATTGTTTGCACTTTATCGCCGACAACTCGGACAACAGAATCATCTACTCTATTGACAATCTCCCGATTATGAAGAAGAAAATAATCAGCGATTTTGCCTAGTTTATCTCGCGCTTCATCATTATTAATACATTGCGGTTCATCGGAAAGATTACCACTTGTTAAAACAATTGGGCGGTTCATCCGTTTGAGAATTAGATGATGTAAAGGGGTATAAGGTAGCATGAAACCAAGGGTATTTTGCCCTAGTGCTACTGAAGATGCTATTGAATATTGTGTTTTTAGCGAAGAGTAAACTGTTTTCTTTTGCAGTAAAACAATGGGTGCAGCAGGACTTGTCAATAATTCTTTTTCTTTAGCGTTGATGTTACAGTATGCTTCAATTACTGATATATCCCGCGCCATTAAGGCAAAGGGTTTATGATAGCGCTTTTTTCGCTGGCGTAGTTTTTGTACAGCTTTTTCCTGTGTTGCATCGCAAGCTAAATGAATACCACCTAAACCCTTAATTGCTACAATTTCCCCTCTTTGCAACAAGGTACAAACTGCATCAACATCATCCAGCATAGAGAACATGGACGCGGTGACAGGTTTACCATCAGCACGTTCTAACCAAGCTTTGGGGCCGCAAATATGGCAAGCTATAGGTTGAGCATGAAAGCGACGATTTTCAATATTGTGGTATTCCTTTGCACATTCGGGACACATGGCAAACGCAGACATACTGGTATTGCATCTATCATAAGGAATGGTGCGAATAATACTCAGACGCGGGCCGCAATGAGTGCAGTTAGTAAAAGGGTAACGGTAAAAGCGGCTAAAGGGGTCAAAGATTTCTTTTTGACATTGTGGACAAGTGGCAGCATCAGGAGTAATTTCTGTTTTAATGGCATTATTAATACTAGTAGAAATGACAAAATCATCAAATTTAAATTCACCTTTATAAACAGTTCGCGTCAGTTGTTGAATTTTAGCTAAAGGTGGACATTCTTGCTGTAATTTACTAACAAATTCTGTTAAAGCTTCCTCACTACCAGCTACCCGAATTAGAACACCTTCACCATCATTACAAACATCTCCCCGTAACCCATAGGCTTTAGCAAGACGATACACAGTAGGGCGAAATCCTACCCCCTGAACAGTACCACAAACTCTAATTTCCTCAATTGCCATAAGCATTACTTTGTGTCTTCGTGTCTTAGTGGTTAATTTTCAATTTCTTTACCAAACCCCCACAACAAAACTCGATTATTTCCAGAATCAGCTATTACAGCAGTGTCACCACATATTTTTATGCCATAACACCAATTTAAACTATCTCGCTTTGGCAATCCAAAATTGCGATTTTCCCCCTTACTTTGAAAATTTAATTGTCCAGCGATCGCATCCGCCACCGCACCCTGTAATGATAATATTGATCCTGGCTTTCTCCATCCTAGCAACCGGGAGTTAGCAGTATCTGCAACTACCAGCCAATCATCTGCAACCCCAACACCATAAGGCATACTCAAACTACTGGCGTTAGGAAAATAATCCCCTTGATTCATTTCCACAAAATCAAAGCTTTTTTGTCCTAACACCACAGCACAAGGGGCATTATTTTCTGTTGGTATTCCTTGCCAAATCATCACACGATGATTACCTGCATCAGTAACAACTAAATTGTCTCCCCAAAAGGTAATATCGTGACACCAACGCATACTCGCCGCAGTTGGAGAACTTCCGCCGTTCTCATTACGAGATATCATATCTGGTTGTCCCAGAACTAAATCGGCTGGTTGACCATTTTCTGTCGGCATTTGCTGCCAAATTAATACCCGTCGATTGCCTGTATCAGCAACAAATAGCCGTCCTTGATAATAGAAAACCCCATAGGGCCAGTGCATTGTATTAGCTGATGCTGTTTGATTTCCTCGGTTTGGTTCGTTATCGGTAAAATTAGCTTGTCCTAACACCAAATCTGCTGGAACATTGCTATCTTCTGGTAAATTTTTCCAAATTAAAATCCGATGATTCCAAGCATCTGCTACTGCTAATCCTTTTTCACAAGCACAAATTCCAGTAGGTACACTAAGAGTTGTCCTTCCCAATTTGCCTTTAGCATTTTGTCCTTCATGGTAAAAGTCTGGTTGCCCAATTACCCAATCAGCGCTTTGACTATCTCTAGTAGGTAAATTCCGCCATCCTAATAACCGATGATGTCCTGTATCTGATACCCATAATGATCCATTTGTGAATAAACAAGCACCACGAGGCCCAAACATTGTTGTCGGACTAGGCGCTAGAGGAATTGCTAATGTTTCTGGTTCTAAAATACTGCCTAAAATCACCTCTGCACCTTGAGGTGACAAGGGTAATTTTTGAGAAATATTTGTGATTTTTGGGGACAATTTTGGTATGGGATTAATCACAATAAAATATGCATAAAACACAAATAATCATTGCAGAAAAAATGTCTTAATAATTCCCAGTTTAAACTAGCTTTTTCTCATTTGCTGATTTGTACAAAAACCTTATCTCCTTTAATCTTTACTGGATATGACTGTAAATTAACATCAGCAGCAGTTAGGCATTCACCAGTTAGTAAATTGTATTGGAATCCGTGGGAAGGACAGGTAATAATACCATTTTCTACCTTACCTGTATCTAGAGGAGATGCGAAGTGAGTGCAAGCATTAGAGTAACAGGTAATCTTGGCATCTTGACGATATAAAATTAGTGAATGACCAGCAATTTTTTTCGCTAATACCCCAAAGTCTGGAAGTTCTTCAATATTTGCTACTTTGACCCAAGTAGAAGTTATTTGTGGAGAAAATGGACTAATTAAACCAGAGTTGGTTTTGTGGACAATAGAAGTGTCATTAACAGCAATTACTTTGGTAATTTCAGGGCAATGTTTTCTAATTGCCTGTTCTACTCCTTGAGATAAAGTCAAAGTTGAAATTGCACAACTGCTGCAAGTTCCTATTAATCTGACTTCTACAGTATCTGGTGGTTGAAAAGCTACCAGTTCTATATCTCCGTTATGACTTTTTAAACCTGGGCGAACTTCCTCAAGGGCTGTCTGAATACGTTCTACAATGGGTGGTTTGACTAGTTCATGATAAAGCAGTATTGCATACACTACTTCATCAGTAACAGCAAGACGCAAAGCTGACATTGATTCTTGCTTGAGACTTTTAATCAAGCGTGTCAAAGCTTCTTTATGTAAAGCTTCAATTGCCGTTTTTAGACCTACTGCTACGCATCTTTGGCTTTCATCCCACTCGGATATAATTGCTTCAAATCGGTTAATTTCTTGAATAAATTCTTCGAGGTTGGTCATTGGTCAGTAGTCAGTAGTCAGTGGTCAGTAGTCAGTGGTCAGTGGTCAGTGGTCAGTAGTCAGTGGTTAATGGTCAGTGAGTAAATGAAATATAACAACTAACAACTGACAACTAACAACTAACACCTCATTTAACAACTAACACCTCATTTCATTTTGAAATCTTTGAGTAGAAATGGCATCATTATGCCAGTGGCTAAGCTAGACAATGTTATTGGTAAACAAAAGGGAATATCAACTTGAGCCAGCAATACTAGTAATAGAAAACCAATGCTAGTGCCAATTGCAGTCTGTCGAATAAAATATATGGGGTCGCGTAATAGCTTGCCTTTTAAAAATAATTTAGCGGAAAACCACCCGATTTCTATCATGCTGCCTCCTAATAATTTGATAATAAAGCCAGTAAAATCAACCCTAATAGTATGGCGGGAATTGCACCAGCAGGAGCAAATAATGCACCAAGCATTGCTGAAAAAGAATAACCTATATCTTTACCAGCTAATATTATTCCGCCAATAGCACCGCCAATCATAGATACAACTGTTGCCAGGATTAACCATAATAATCCTGTCGTTAAATTCAAATCACCAGCTGCCATATTTGTGATAAAATCACCCATGGTATAATTACTCAACATATGATTCATGTTAATTGGGAATGGGGAATTGGGAATTGAGAATTGGGAATTGACTTGAAAAATTATTAGTTATGACTCATAACTTTTGATTTCTAGTTCTAATTCTTGCAATGCTTGATTGACTACTTCTGCTTGGTCTATCTGTTGATGTTGTATGAATATTTCTCTAGCTTGATGATAGTAAGTACGGGCTTGTAATAAATTGTGATAATTACCTTTTTCTGGTTTTTCGGGGTCGTCGGATAAGTTGAATAAAGCGTTAGCTTTGTTAGAAATTGTGTTAGCGTACTCTAGAGGTGTGTCTTTGGGGTTACGCACTTTGAGTGCCTCGTTATAAGCTGCGATCGCCCGCAAATTATTCTCCACAGGATGGGAACTCACTAAATATTGCAAAGCGTTTCCCAAGTTATTTTGCAACATCGCATATTCTCTAGGATGATCAATCAAATTAATATGCTTCAGTGCTACTTCAAATGACTGTACTGCTAACCCCTGACGCAAGTATTCTGTGTGTGACGCCATGGGCATCGAAAGGTAAGCGATCGCAATATTGTTATATAAAATCGCATATTCCTGCGGAAAGTCCTGCCAAGTAAACACCCGCAACGCTTCATGATAAGCTTGGATACTATCTGTCATCCGTGCCAAATTGAACGGCACAAGCGACTGCAACACCAAGCCCAAGTTCATCTGTGCCTCTGCCACTTCTTCAGGGGAGGCTAATTGTTGTAAAATCGGCAACGCCTCTTCATAACTTGCCTTGGCTTGTAGTAGTAGTTCAGTTCCGCCATCGGGAATTGCCTGCAACGTCCCTGCCATTCCTGCTTTCGCCCTGGCTTTGAGTAGGAGATACTCCTCACCACACATTTCATACGCCCGGTAATATAGCCCAACTGCATTTCGCAAGTCTTGGGTAGTTTTGGGTTTTTTTTGAAAGCCTTGTGCCATCTCGATCAGCATTTGGATTTTTTCTTCTGGCGTTGCTGACTCCGATGCCATAGCGGCGATCGCTGCTTTTACTGCTGAATCTGTAATGCTAGGGGTCATAATTACCGTAACTCTAGCTGTTGAAGAATTGAGTCTGTCAACGCCCACGATCAATCAAGACACGCTTACGCATCTTAATCAAGGGCTATACCGATTTACGCACGCTTGAGTCCCTGAGTGGAATTCCCCTTTTTTATCTAATTGGGACTGGTGACTGGTAAGCCAGCACAGTCTTGGGAAGTGGCGCGAGACGCAATCATGGGAACTAGCGTCACACCAAAGGCGACTGAGGATTAAAAGAAGAGTTTATCCCATGCCCAATCAGCGAATCAATTTTTGACTATAAAACAATCTATTTATAAAAATCTAGAGTGAAATTGCCAATGTTGATGTCAAGTTTCAATACCTAACATTTTTTTTACCAATAGCCATATCTTTTCTCCAATAATAGTCATTAAAAAGTAGGAAAAGTGGGAAAAGTAGGAAAGGTAGGGTATTTTAGTTTGACTGAAAAATAATAAAATTTTAATGTTATTATCACTGATATAAACTTAGCGTGAACAAACTTATGGAAAAACAAAAAAATTATGTAATAGCCAGCACCATGAAACTAAGAGGAACTGGACGCAGCATAAATTCCAGCAGTCATGTTAGGATTTCCACAGGAATTTTTAGATACAACTAGGGAAATAATACTACTTGATTATTCATTAAGATAATGATAGTATTTCACAAGGTCAAACAACGCGATACACGTGATTCGCTTGAAAAAATTTATGACTATGTGAGCATTTAAGTTTGGCTGAGTTCAGTTAATAAGCCACAGATACCCGACTTACTTAAGTAAGTCGGGTATCTTGTTAATTAGGCACTAGAATTTCAAGTTTCTCCATAATCAAAATATTATTATCTGTTAGAAACATCACATTTTTTGCTAAAAAATTCTTGTATTGCAACCTTTATAACTATTCTTGGATTTATTGGTGTTTAGGGTAATGATTAATTTTTATTTAATTAAATTTAAATAAATCAAAAAATACCTTATGTTGAAAAATAAACACTCATAAACAGGTGATACTCTACAAGCTTTATCACCTAGATCATGCATGGTAAACAATAGAAAAATGTGTAGCTGATGACTAACGTACTCTGGCTGCAAGGTGGTGCTTGTTCAGGTAACACCATGTCATTTCTTAATGCTGAAGAACCGACAGTCTGCGATTTAATTGCCGACTTTGGTATTAAGGTACTTTGGCATCCTTCTTTAGGACTCGAACTAGGCAACAACTTACAAACACTGCTGTGGAATTGCATATTGGGCAAAATTCCCCTCGATATCTTGGTATTTGAAGGTAGTGTTGTCAACGCCCCCAACGGCACAGGTGAATGGAATCGGTTTGCCGATCGCCCGATGAAAGATTGGTTAACAGACCTGGCCAAAGTTGCAAAATTTATCGTCGCCGTGGGAGACTGTGCCACATGGGGAGGAATACCAGCCATGGCACCAAACCCCAGCGAATCACAAGGATTGCAATTTCTCAAACGTACTGAAGGCGGCTTTTTAGGCAAAGATTTCGTATCTCAAGCAGGACTACCAGTAATTAACATTCCTGGATGTCCTGCACATCCCGATTGGATTACGCAGATATTAGTAGCGATCGCCACTGGACGCATTGCTGACATCGCTTTAGACGAACTGCATCGCCCCCAAACCTTCTTCAACACCTACACTCAAACAGGTTGTACTCGCAACGTCCACTTTGCCTACAAAGCCTCAACCGCCGAATTTGGTCAGCGTAAAGGTTGCTTATTTTACGACTTGGGGTGTCGCGGTCCCATGACTCATTCCTCCTGCAACCGCATTTTGTGGAATCGCGTCTCCTCCAAAACCCGCGCCGGGATGCCTTGTTTAGGTTGCACAGAACCGGAATTTCCCTTCTTTGATCTCAAACCCGGAACTGTATTTAAAACTCAAACAGTGATGGGCGTTCCCAAAGAGTTACCGCCAGGAGTGAAAAAGAAAGACTACGCCTTACTCACAATGGTTGCCAAAGATGCAGCCCCAGCTTGGGCAGAAGAAGACTTTTTTACAGTTTAGTTATTAGTCATTAGTCATTGGTCATTCGTCATTAGTGAACAACAAATGACCAACGACAAAGGACAAAGGACAAATGACAAAGGACAAATATGCCAATTCAAACATTAGATATATCGCCTGTTGGTAGAGTTGAAGGCGATTTAGATGTGCGTGTGGAAATTGCAGATGGACAAGTCGTTAACGCTTGGACACATGCCGAACTTTTTCGCGGATTTGAAGTAATTCTCCGCGGCAAAGACCCCCAAGCCGGATTAATTGTCACACCCCGTATTTGCGGGATTTGCGGCGGTTCTCACCTGACTTGTGCATCGTGGGCATTAGATACAGCTTGGGGAACAGAAGTTCCACGCAATGCAATTTTAGCGAGAAATTTAGGTCAAATTGTTGAAACAATTCAAAGTATACCTCGCTATTTTTATGGTCTATTTGCCATTGATTTAACTAATAAAAATTACCGCAGTAGTCGCTTCTATGAAGAAGCTGTGAGACGCTTTGCTGCTTTCACTGGCAAATCTTACGAATTAGGCATCACAATTTCCGCCAAACCTGTAGAAATTTATGCCCTTTTAGGCGGGCAATGGCCTCATTCTAGCTATATGGTACCTGGCGGCGTCATGTGCGCCCCCACCCTCACAGACATTACCCGCGCTTGGGCGATTTTAGAATATTTCCGCACCAATTGGTTAGAACCAGTGTGGTTAGGTTGTTCTTTAGAACGCTACGAACAAATCCAGACATATGATGATTTCATGTCATGGCTAGATGAAGACATAAATCATCGTGATTCCGATTTGGGTTTTTATTGGCGCATGGGTTTAGATATCGGTCTAGATAGATATGGCGCTGGTGTTGGTAAATACGTCACTTGGGGATATTTAGCCCATGAGGATAAATATCAAAAGCCCACCATTGAAGGACGCAATGCCGCCATGATCATGAAAAGTGGAGTGTACGATAGTTTCACCGACACTCACACCTTGATGGATCAAAGCTTTACTCGTGAGAATACCACACATTCTTGGTACGATGAAGGCACAGCGGACATGCACCCAAGCGATCGCACCACTAAACCCATCGCCAACAATACCAAAGACTTTGACAACGCTTATTCATGGGCAAGTGCAGTCCTACACAAAGACTTCGGACGTTTGGAAGCTGGCCCTTTAGCACGTCAATTAGTGGCTGGTGGTAAACACGGTGAATCTTGGCAACACTACGACGGGTTGATTTTGGATGTGTTCAAGCGCATGGGTGGTGCTAACATTCATGTGCGTCAGCTAGCACGAGTTCACGAACTTGTCAAGTTATATCGACAAGCTGAACATTGTTTGCGGGAGTTCAAATTAAACGACCCTTGGTATATTAAACCCCAAGAAAAAGATGGCAAAGGTTGGGGTGCAACGGAAGCAGCGCGGGGTTCTTTGTGTCACTGGGTAGAAGTAGAGGGCGGTAAGATTAAGAATTACCAAGTAATTGCCCCTGGTACTTGGAATATCGGCCCCCGTGACGGTGAAGGCAAACGCGGCCCCATTGAAGAAGCGTTAGTGGGGACACCCATCTATGATCCTACCGACCCTGTGGAAGTTGGTCATGTGGCGCGATCATTTGATTCTTGTTTGGTGTGTACAGTTCACGCCCACGATGCCAAAACAGGCGAAGAGTTGGCGCGTTTTCGGACTGCGTAAAATTTATTAATAGCTAATGGCTACTTGTTTTTTAGTTAGTCATTAGCTATATTTTTGGCGGCCTCAATTATCTTCTAGAAATACTACCGAGTAACAGATTTATTACAGATTTTCCAAAAAATAGCCAATCTAACCAAAACAAAATATGCAGAATTACTATCATCCAAAACACAATTTGATAAGAAACTTTGCTGCTTTTGTGATGTAGTTTACTTTGGGCAACAAACGCACCTAACCAACCACCAAAAAATTCGCATAAATGTAAAGTCTTCTCTGGCATTCTCCATCGACCTTGTTTTGCACGAGATTTATCATCAGCATATAGGGTAAAGGTAATAAAACTCATGAGAGGATAAACAATGAGAGGGATTGAGTTGCCAGTAGTGAGTGCCAAATTGATTGAACCTAAACCAGGTAATAGAAATAAAAGTAACGTCTTGAATGCTAATAGTAAAGTTTTCACCACAGCCTTTGATGTAAACCTCATCGGTGCGGTAGAAGATGATGTAACTGCTTCGAGTAAAGCATTACATGCACGTAACTTGCCATTTTTATCAACTGTGAGTTGATAATTAATCACATCACCAACTTGAGGACGACGCTTAACATCTTTGAATGCACTGATGTGAATAAAGACTTCTTGACTACCATCGTTGGGTTGGATGAAACCAAACCCGCGATCGTCTTTCCATGTGGTTAGTCGGCCTTTGCCTAAAACAGGTTTCATGAATAAGTTTTAAATTTATACCTGTTTTATAGTGTGCCCTTACATATACGAATCCTAACAGACTCAGTACTTATTACTTCTACAACTTTGTCCATTAGGTGAATAATAGATTATTTGTCGGTCAAACGTATCAAGAGAGTACCAAGGAAAAAAGCAACCAGAACTTCCATTTGAAGCCAGGCAATAATCCCAGCATCCTATAAACCAATTGTTATTTCTATCTCGATAAAAGTACAGCATATATTCAATTTTTTCATCTTTGATAAAGACCTTTGCTTTTAAATTGTTATATTCGATAACTTTCAGAAAATTATGAGTAATAGGTACAAAATCAGATTTGTTTTGATTTTCAAGAGATTTAATAAATTCTTGTCCATGTTGCCATGACAAGTATTCCCACTTACCGTATGTCACAACTAAAATACAAATAATTAAATTCATGGCTATATATAAAGCTGTCTTCATTTTTATTCATTCAAATATTCTGATCAAACCAGGACTTACGGAAAAACTCTCTAGCCGTAGCGTAACACACTAAAAATTCTAGAATCGATGCGTTAGGCTTGCCTTATTGTCTCCAAAAAGCTCAAATTTACAAGGTAAGCTTGTGTCTGATATCGCCCTACACAAATATTTCCCTCGCCTTCCTGAAATAGCACTGCAAGAATTTATTGAATGGTGTGTTATAGAGCAGGCAAAAGCAGCAGGATGTAATTTTACTCCAGAAACAAGTAAGTTAAATAACTTACCACCAGTAGAATATGTTCCTAAACTTATCGATCAGTTTATGAAAGTGAAACCTGACCCGATTAAAGCAGGTTTAGTGGCAGCGATCGCTGGTAAAGAAGCTGACAAACACGGGTTATCTGGTTTAGCGATCGTTGCTGATTTTGTATCACTTTATGTTAAATATTTAATCCCTAAAGATGGAAATACACCAGAACAAGCACAAGCAATATTAACTCAAGCATCACAACATCAGTGTGAGAAACTGGTTGAAATCGCCAAAAAACACGGTATAGAGTTTTAGTTTCTACCAGATATTTATTAGACTTCTTGCATAAATTAAGAAAATAACCCCACCTCGCCTTTGACTTGCGTCAAATTCTCCCCTCCCTTTAGTAAGGGGAGGGGTTGGGGGTGGGGTATTAAAGGACTTTTGCAAGAGGTCTATTTTTCAACAGATGCAAGACTGGTAGGGGTGGGTTTCCCAATCTAAAATCAAAAATCAAAAATAGTAGCAATTATCTTTCTCGTAATGAAAAACGCCGTACTTCATTAGCAGTTTGTTTTCGTAAATTCATCGGTTCAATATCGGTTATTTCTAGCCAAACTACATTGATTGGCATCATAACACCGTTAACACCTGCACTGATGTATGGATATTTTATATCTATAGAATCACTATTAATAGCCCACTGTCCGTTTTTTCTCTGTCTTAAAATCTCACCAACATAAGCAACTAAGTTATCATATAAATTGCTTTGTATTTGATTAATTCCATAAGCTGAAATTTTTTTGGATAAAATATCCAAGCTCATATAGGATAAATCAAGCTGCTGATGATTAATTTGTAGCTGTTCTCCAAGCTCATGAATTAACTCATCAATATGATTTATAATTCCTACCTTATATCTTGAGTAATAATACCAATGGGCAACAGAATTACCTCGATTATTGGCACAATCTTCTCTAATTCGTTGTGTTTGTTGAACAAATTTCAAAAAATATTCTTTTGGATAAATATCACCTTTCCCAGGAGTACTAAGCTCATTAGGATCAAAAACAAATAAGAATCTGTCGTTAGGTAACTCATAGACTAGAGGCTGATCCTTATATCCAGTTGAATCAGTTACTTCAAAAAACTTTGTGAACTCTTCGTGCAGTTTTCCTTCAGATTCAATCAATTCTTGAACCTGTTTTCTCGTCAAACGCTTCTTATTGAGAGTTCGTTTATGTGCCATGATTGATAATAACAGGTAAAAATAAGTATTATGAAGTTCTTACTGAGCAAATTTGTCTATGAATTTAAAAGCGATCGCCTGGCACATAACCTAGCAAGCTAAAAGCTTAATACACCTCATCATGGCTACCAATATCAATAAATACCGTATTTCCATCTTCGGTAAAATAAAACAATATCCTCACATCATAATCTATGCTAAAACTCCATAAATTATTGAGCTTGCCTGATAATTTATGAGTTTTCAAGCTTTGCTCAAACGGGTTTATAGTAAACTGCTCTAACTTTTGCTAAAACCTCGCTTCTAAATCTACATTTCCCTTAATTCGTTTTTTGAATGCACGTCGAAAGGCCGAACTGAAACTAACTTCTAGCATTACTCTTCTATCATTTGTTTCAGTTCATTAATATTGGAAGAAAACTTTAGCTCACCGTTTTGTTCTTCTAGCTGTGCTGTTTTGAAGTTTTCATATATTTCCTCTCGGCGTTCTTCTCGTAGATACTGCTGTAGTAACAATTGAAGTTCTTGCTTTTCTTCAAAGGAAAGTCCTTTGATTGCTTCTACCACATCACTGAAACTCATAAACTGAGATACCTTGTAGTGATTAATGAATAAGTTTATCTTATGACTTTGTTCAAAATTTACATCCACAGCAATACATATCTAAAGGTTATCACGTCACAAATATATCATTAACTAGATGTTGTGTTAGTTTTTACCATTGAATCCCACCAATTAAGTAAGATATTTCTGCCCAAGTATTCAAAAGTATGAATAAATAGCGGAACATCTTTAGTTTTCCAAGACCCACCAATAGTTCTAATAACTGATTTTGAGCCTAATGGTTTCTCAGCAAATTTATTATTTTGTAAACGTTCTGGAGGCATACACATTGGCTTTGGGAAAGCTACACCACTGTGTAAAGCTTGTGACCTTGACTTGTAAATTGTCTTAAAAATTTTGCTCAATTCATCACCTCGTGTAAATCCTCGGCTAATTAAACCTGCTTTTACACGAATACCTAGACACAAAGAAATTAAAGATGCGATTTCTTCGGCTAAAGAACCACCATGATAGCGGCTGTTAGTGGTTTGTGTAGTAGAGTGAATATCAGAATCACAAGAAGGATCATAGTAATCTTCTACTCGTAAAATCATTGCAGGGGTTTTAGGATCTTCTGTAATCCTAATTGCATCAATAAGTTGATATGGGCCTATTTTTCTAGATGTTTCACGATTAATGTGTGCATCCGAAAATAAGGGATATTCAGAAATACCAGCCCAGCTTTCGCCTTTTGATTTTGCCTTTTCCTTCGCTTTCCAGTTTTCAAAGCAGAGTGGGCCTCTAATTTTTGGCATCATTTTTTAGTGTCTTTTTTTACTTATACTTCCTTCATTCTATGCTCACAATTATCGGTTGCGGAAATCTGAACCGCAGTGACGACGCTGTAGGCGTAATTATTGCTCAACGCTTACAAAAATATCTAGCCGAAAATCCTCATCCTGATGTGCGAGTCTATGACTGTGGTACCGCAGGAATGGAAGTGATGTTTCAAGCTAGAGGTAGCAAACAATTAATAATTATTGATGCCAGTTCAACTAATTCAGAACCGGGTGCTATATTTAAAGTTCCAGGCAAAGAATTGGAAGCTTTGCCGGAACCTAGTTATAACTTGCATGATTTTCGTTGGGATAACGCTTTAGCCGCTGGACGCAAAATATTTCAGGATGACTTTCCCGAAGATGTGACAGTTTATTTAATTGAAGCGGCAAATCTTGATTTGGGACTAGAATTAAGTCCTGTTGTTAAACATTCCGCTGACCTGGTTTTTGAAGAGGTAGCTGCAATTATCAGACAGAATGTTTAAAGTTAATACATCGATACTCTATTTTCATTGATTTGAGATTATTTAGATGTGCGGAAACTGGGTGACAATTTCTCCCTCATCTTCCTCATCTTCCTCATCTCCCTATCCAGCCATATCACGGTAAACAGCGAGTTCATCTACCCTCATTTCAAAGGGTACACCTTGACCTTCTGGAGGACAAACGCGAATTTTAGCACTAGCGACAATTTTGTTGAGTAATGTCCCCATCGGCACAATTTTTTGTAAGACACGCCAGTTAGTAACTTGGTCGGGACATTCAATTACTAATGTCATGGCGCTAGCGTGGGTTGTCACGTACCACCGACAAGTAGATAAGAGATTTTGAATCGTGCGATCGCAAGCTTCGTAAAAGTACTTACTAATAGAATACTCTAGTTGCTGCCGTAAGATAATATCTGCCGATGTCGGCTGCATTGGATGAAATTCGTTACCATTAAATGAATAGTTTCTTCTAGCCATTGTTCTTTCCTTTCTACTTAATTTCCAATTGCCATTGCATAGAGAACATCTTTAGTTGTTTCTAAGAATCTTTGAGTCTCGTCATCATAATAAGCACCAATTGCACTACATTGAATTGCCATATAGTTGCTACCCAGATAAACTCTTTGTCCGATAAAACCGGCTATTTGCATAGCAGTTTGATAACTTTTATATTCAGACACAAAAAACAAAGTTACAGCACAATCTCTTGCTATGGCTTGATTTATGCATAAGTAACCTGTCTGCTCACTGAAATCACCAGCCTTCAGCAGATGCTTACCTTTATATAACCCTGGTGACATCCCCTCTACTCGATGCACAACCGAGTAAATTTCTATTTCCTCATAGTTCTCAGTCGGTAATGGCTGCTCAAGTTGCTGCCATATATATAAATATTCTTCTTGAGAAATACACTTTTTCCGGAAACGTCTACATGAACGTCTGTTGAAAATAGTCTGATAGAATTTATCTCGATCAAATTTGAACTGAGGCTGCTTTAGTTGCTGTTGGTAACTCTGCTGTACTGCTGTTGCTTGGTAGCTAGCTTCAATAAATTGATTCGCTTCAAAATAATCAGTACCACAGACAAAAGGCACCTTCAGCCTTAAGCGTCTCGTTTGCTTCTCTTGCACTTCTCCCGAAATCGCACAAGCTGTAATAAACTCTTTATTCTCAAAACCTAAATCTGTATTGAGAGCAAGTTTATCGAAGTCGAAAATTAACTGTATATCCTTGTGATGAAGATATGCTGATGCAGCGATCGCACCTAAATGGTGTCCGCTATCCAAAAAGCAATATCTCAAGCTTCTGTCTTGATATTTCCAACTAGACCTATAATAAACGCAACTAATTAAAAAAATGAATCCGCTGATACATTTGGTCGGTATAATGTAACTCTCTAACCCATCATCAATTAATTCATAGATTAGTGTTAGACAATTATTCTCAACTTCTAGATGATATACACCATCGACCATTCCTTGCACTCCCCGAACCTGTACATAAACTTCTGTGGGATAGAGAGCGCCTGCTGAAGGATTTACACGTAGTTTATAGGGCACATCCTTATATACTTTCTCAAGGGTGATAGCACTAGTCAACCAGATAAAAGAATGCACTGGATTATTGACATTTAATCGCACACGTCTATAAAATTTGGGATAAACTTTAAATGTAGACGGTTGAGTTGATGCATCTACATAATTAGGATTCATCTGCACCGATAAGTAAGAATGCTTGGTGGCATCATGATATGCTTTGCCTAGATTATTGTTTTGTAGCATTTTTCAGTATCCTTAAAACTTCTACGTTACTGGCAAAATCTATCGCTTTATAATCATCTAAGTTTTGCAAATACAAATTGGGTTGATGTTGTAAAAGCAACTTGACTACTTCAGTTTTTCCAGCAGAAGCTGCATACATTAAGACAGTTGCACCATTATCATTTTGGTTATCAATATTAATTTTTGCTGACAACAGTAAATTAATTAAATCGAAGTGATTACCAAAACAAGCAAACCATAAAGCATTGTTCCCATCATTGTTTCTTGAATTTACATCTGCACCTGCATCAATCAGTTCTTTAACAAGTTCGTAAATTCCTTCTCTTGTGGCTTTCATCAAAGCTGTATCACCATTTTCACCATGCTGATTCAAATCTACAAAACTGTAACCTTTTGTCGCCAACCATTGTTTAGTGGCATCTGTCAAATTATTCATATCTCTCGCCTCGTGTAAGTTTGCTCAACAAATAAAATGGTGGGCATTGTCCACCATTTTTAAATAAAATAATATGTAAATATTTTTTGTTTGAATTGTACAAAATTCAAAATAAAATTAGGACTGGGGACTAGTGATTAGGGACTAGGTATTGAGTTAAAAGGATAAAAATTATGGAAGAGAAATAGATACTTTGGGACTGGGTAATCAATATTGGAAAAACTCTTTCTCAGCCCCAATCTCCAATCCCCAATCCCCAGTCCCCAATCCCCAGTCCCCAATACCCAGTCCTCAGTTTAACCAACAGCTACTGGTTTACGTTGCTCAGAGAATAACTCTCTTGCAGTTTTTTCTTGTTTTGGTGCGCCATAAAAACCTGCTTCTGCTTCGAGTTCATCTACTAAATCCCAAGCTTCAATTGCTCTTTTTGAATCAGGGCCATAGTTAGCAGAAACTGAGCGAGCGTTGGATATGGCTTTTAGGAGTTCTTTTCGCAAGAATAACAATTTTGGTTTTTCTAGAAAGTTTCCTTTATTGATGATATCTGTGACAGAAATAATACCGAGTAATTCACCTCGGATCACAGGCGCACGCCATACACCTGTGTTCGCAAATAACCGCGCTACATATTCTACATCAAGGTCAGGATCAACGACGATGCACGGTTTACTCATTATTTCATAAACATGCACCTCTTGTGGGTCTTTCCCATAAGCAACAACTTTGCCTACAATATCCATTTCGGTAACAATACCGTAAGCATCACCGCTGTTACGAGGTTCCACAATTAACGCCCGTAATTCTTTGAGCCTTAATAGTTTGACTGCTTCTGCTACAGTAGCACAACCGCGAATAGTAGCTACATCTTGAGTCATGATTTGTTTGGCTCGCATAACTCTTGCTCCTTAAATTTTTTGCAAGTAGGGCAATTTCTAAACTGCTGCAATTCTTCCCAAACTGCATTTGCTTAGCTGCACTGAACGCCTATGCGCCTAACTCAAATTCAAGTTGAATTATGATGAATTGAGATTCGCCTTTCAAAAAAGCGGTTACGTAACTTAGACACCCTTTTCCAGAAATATTAAGTCCATTTCATACCTTAATAAATATGGTTATTTCTTGGGATCAAATTTATGCATTTCACCTTTTTTTGTGTGTATGCTTTCTCACTATCTGCCCAAGTTTTATGTCTAACCAGTATTAAAGTAGAAATGTCTTACATAACCCTGTAATCGCTTTTTGCTGAAGTTTAGGTTCACTAGCAACAATTTAGCTTACTTATATATTATCACTCTGATAAGTTTAAATTATGAATGATTTGTGAAGATCCCCAGACATATGAAATGACTTAAAATAAATTAAAAAAGTAACTAATTTGACAGTTGTTTCTAATGAATTAAGATAAGCGCTTAGTTATAACAGTTAGCTAATTAGCTAGCAATTATATCAAGGTTTGTCAATAAAATAATCTATTAGCTGATTTGAGAAAGATAAGCTATGCCACATTAATGTTGTTTATGCCTTGTAATCAAAATTAAGCCTCACAACTTAAGAGGATGTTTTAAAAGTCAAATTGAGTCAAAAATTATGCTAGTCGTCTGACCATGATACGAATCATCGCTATATATATAAAAGTCTCCGAAGTTTTGGGTAGCCTTTCATAATCTTTACTTAAACGGCGACACCAATTGAGCCATCCAAAAGTTCTTTCGACAACCCAACGCTTTGGTAAATGGACAAAACCTTTTTTCTCCAATGGTCGAAGAACAATTTCTACAATCCACCGAAACATATCCATCACCCAATGCATAAATTCTTCGCCTCGGTATCCTCCGTCCATCCAAATGATGTTTAACCTTTTGACGTGATTGCCTGTATTGTGAACTCGTTTGAGGACTTTTTTCGCTCCTTCACGTTCTGGAACACTTGCAGACGTTACCAAGACCCGCAAAACTAGCCCTAACAAATCTACACTTAGATGTCGCTTGCGCCCATGTATCTTTTTTCCTGCGTCATAGCCGACATCAACAGTAATCATCGTTGCTGTTTCTACTGATTGACTATCAACCGCCGCTTCTGATGGACTCTTATCACGTCCTGAGTCTACCCTTACCCACCGATAGAGTTGGTCATGAACCTTCAACCATGTACCATCTTTTCCCCATCTCCAAAAATAACCATAAACCGTTGACCACGCCGGAAAATCTCCTGGCAAACCTCGCCATGTACAACCTTCGCACAGAACATAGAGAATTGCATTCACGATCGCAAATAATGCTAATTTTCGGGGACGACCCCCTGGTTTTGATTCTGGGAATAGGTCTGCAATTAATTCCCATTGTTCCCATGTCAGATTACTACGGTATGCTTTAGTTATTCGCTCACAGGGTGCTGGTTTCTACAAATTTCAGCATACGCCTTGTGAGCTTTCTTACAATACCCCCTACTTTTAAAACATCCTCTAAATAAAACAAAACTTATACAAACAATAATTAAAACCCTTATACCATTTCCATATGAAGATACACAGAAAAAACCCCACCGCCTACGGCACCTCCCCTTACCAAGGGGAGGTTAGGAGGGGTCAAAATAATATGCAGCTTCACAGAGAATTGGTATTATTGTGATCTAGTAACAATTCAGAATTGCTGCTATAGGGTATAGTTTTGCATACTTATTATAGAAGTAGTATCGCTTCTCGGTTTTACATTGATGTCAAGAGTCATAAAATTGAATAATAGCGTTTTAAATTTTGCTGAGTTAAACTAAGTAGTATTTCGATATAATCTATCGAATAAAGGTATTGCTATTGAAAGACATAGTGTATAAGATATATCACTTAAAAAATTAAGAAATCTTTAATAATTTTCTTGCTAGTATCAAAGCTTGTTAAAGTGGCAAGTAGAAATAACTAAAAGGAAATTAAAACATGGAAATTAGCGCTCGTAATTCTCTTAAAACCACCGTCAAAAAAGTTGTAACTGGTTCAGTTAATACTGAAGTGACTTTAGAACTAGCACCTGGAATAGAACTAGTGTCAATTATTACCAAATCATCAGCGGAAAAGCTTGGACTTGCAGAGGGTAAGCAGGCTTACGCTGTGATTAAATCATCAGATGTGATAGTTGCTGTTGATTGACAAATAGGCGACTTGCTTTCAAAAGCAAATCGCCCATAAAGCTTTTGAGTTTATTTGATTGAGAGTAAGTAAATATTATGGGTGCAAGTCATTGTGCCCATACTAATCAATTATCAATAATCCGAACATAAATAGCACGGGCAACTTCTCTTTCTATCTCCCAGGATATATTGTCAACTCTGATGATTAAAGAAGGAAACTGCCGTTCTAAAGTAATAGTAGTGCCTGTTCTTATACCCATTGATGTTATCTGTTGATGGATTGTCTCATCTTGAACCTTGCAGAAAGTGACGATACCTTGTTCTCCTGCCCTGAGTAATTCTAATGAGCAACCAATCACACTAAAAGGGGTAAACATTTTAAAAATAAAAGATGAAGTATGAAGTATGGAGTATATGTTTTTGCTTCATACTTCATACTTCGTTCTTTATTGGATTGCTAACAATGGCAACCAGAGCGATCGCTTACACGAGATATGCTTCTTGATGTGTCTTAATCGTGCAATTAGAACGTGGTTTGCTAACACAAAGTAAAGCAAAACCTTTCTCAAGTTGCTCGTCATCCAAGAACATTTGATCTTCTTGATCCACTTCACCTTCAACTACTTTACCTACACAACTTGAGCAACCACCTGAATGGCAAGAGTAAGGTAATTCAATACCAGCTTCTTCTGCTGCATCCACAATGTTAGTATCTTCGTCTACTTCAATTGTGGTATCTAGATCTTCCTTTTTGTTGATTAATCTAACTTGGTAGGTAGCCATTATCCGATTCTCCTCAAATATATGATTCGGTTAGTTTCTCGAAGTTGTGTGATTGTTGCCATTCTTCGAGAAAAAGTGCGGAGCGCCTCAAATAATTGGTAATTCGTAATTCGTAATTCGTAATTTTCAGAGCAATATTAATTAGGAATTACGTATGAACAATTACGAATTATTTAGCTGCAAGGTACACCTGTAGGCGTACAGTCACCTGTTTTAAACGACTTACCGCAGCCGCAGGTATCGCTTGCATTAGGGTTAGTAAACTTAAAGCCGCTTTCTATTACCCCTTCGACAAAATCGATGACCACCCCTTCCAACAAAGGCGCACTTTTGGCATCCACATAAACCAGCACCTTGCCTTGCTCAATAACTAAATCATCTGGTTGTGGTTTACTAGTGATATCGATGGCATACTCGTAGCCACTGCAACCACCATCTTTTACAGAGATGCGGACACCTTTAGTTGCACCATTCTCATCAGGAGCGGAACCTCGCAGGAATGCTCGTAGACGAAATTCTGCTTTTTCTGTCAAAGTAACGGTCATTAAGCCTCCTAATTTGTAGCGATTAATTGTTCTGATTTCGGGTGTAGGGTTGTCATTAGTCATTAGTCATTAGTCAATGGTCAATAGAAATTAACAAATGACAAAGGACAAAGGACAAATGACAAAAGACTAATGTGTGCAATTGCTACTGGTGGGTTCCATCGAATTGGATTGGGCGTATCTCCAGGGTGCAGTGTTACCACAGACTGGACAAGAGCGATCGCGCCCAGATCGGCGTTTAGCAAATTCCATCCGATTAAAATCAATTGTCAGCAATTGTGACAACAGAGGTTGACTAAACCCAGTGATCAACTTCACCGCTTCCAGCGCTGTTAGACAAGCCAAAGTTCCAGAAACAGCGCCTAGAACTGAAAAGCCGCGCCGATCCCACTCAGGCTTCTCAGGAAACAGACAGGATAAACAAGGAGTCACACCAGGAATAATCGTTGTCAAATACGCCTCCATCCCATCCATTGCGGCTTCCACCATTGGTTTGCGCCAACGCACACAAGCTGCATTTAACAAATCGCGTTCCGTGAAATTGTGCGCGCAGTCCAGCGCCATATCCGCAGATTGCACCAAAGAGTCTACATTTTCCGGAGTGACATACTCATGAACTGCTTCTATCTTGATGTCGGGATTGATAGCCTCCAGAGTTTCCTTAGCTTTGAATACTCTTGGTTTACCTACCCAATCATCCGTCATCAGAACTTGACGATTCATATCATCCAGTCGCAAGTCACCACCCCGGACAAGGATTAGCCGCCCAACACCCGCTACTGCTAAGTAAAGCGCCGCCGTACCGCCTAATCCCCCCACACCCGTAACCAGAACCGTCGCTGACTTGAGGCGCTTCTGAGCTACTTCGCCAAAATTCGGAAGCATCATTTGGCGACTATAGCGTTCTAACTCTGTAGGCGTTAGGTTTATCACTTTGTAACTCCTAATCAGAAGTGATTTCTGTCAGCGTGACTACATTCTTCGGCTTATCGTTAAACACTTTGAACAGTTTTTGTTCTTGGGGTGTTGATTCCAGAAAAACCTCATAAGCTTTTTGTAAAGCTAAAGAATATTGATTTAGCTTTTCTTCTGCACTTAGATCAGGAGAATTTTCATCAATTTCCCGAATATATTGGGAAAACTTCTTCAAAATATGCAGACGATTTACATTCACAAATTTTTCGTCGTAGGGCAGATTAAAAAACTGCAAAAATTCCTCTGTGTCTACGAGCTTTTTGAATTCTTCAATAGTCCCAGTCATTTAGCATTCTCCAATTTTTTCAGCTGTTGCTTAAGTTCATCTAACTCACGATAGATTTCATAAGTCTCAGCCGCCACATCCATAAGTTTTTTGTAATCTGTGGGCAGACCTTCCGCTAAATCATGCAGATCCATCTTCATTTGACCCGCTTTACTATTCAGCTTTCTAATCTGCCCTTTCAATTCGTCAATTGTCATTTGTCATTTGTCCTTTGTCATTTGTGCTTAGTCATTAGTCATTTGTCTTTTACTAATGACCAATGACTAATGACTAATGACTAATTAAAGTTTGCCAACTTCGGGAAAGCGTTTCGCTAAATCAATGCCTTTTTGGACAAACTTATCTCCTTCTTCTGCTAGTTTTTCTAGAGAATCAAAACCAAAGCGATGGGCATCTCGCAAGGTTTTCACAGCTAGCAAAAGCCGACCAGAAAAGACTAATGCCCAACCAAATCCCTCATGGCTCAAGTCAATTACCACTTGAGATATCAAACCAGTTTCTTTTTCAATTCCGGCAGCGACAGCGCGGAAAAATGCCATAATTCGTGCTTGTGTTACCGGGTCAACTTCACCCTCAACAGAAATTTCACGTTTTTTCTGTTTAGTCACAACAAAGGGTTTGAGAATTAATTCATCCGACCAATTCCGGTAAACTCCATAATTATCTTGTCCCCGGATTTGGAGAACTAAAGACTTCAAAAAAGGAGAGTCTGCAACTACAGTTGTTGCGGTTCCATTCACACTATTATTTTCACTCATACCGTTGCTTCATTTTCTACTTCGTCTGCAAAGTTTGAGGTTTTTTGCTGTAAAGCTTTACGCAACCAAGGTGGAGGATTACCTTTCAGGGTTTGCACTAATTTAGTGAGTACTTCACTAATTTCTTCTTCTTCCGATCGCGCCTTAACAGGAGTCACACCTTTCTTGATTAATTTAGCTGCGGCAGTACCACCAATTGCTGTAACATAAACAATGGTACAATCGCCTAGAGCTTCAAGTTTGGGTGTAATTTTATCCTCATTACCATCTTCTTTTAATTCGCCAGAAAATGAGAGAGTTTCTAGAAATTGATATCCCTCATTGGAGATTTCATAAACATCAATTTCTCTTGCCCATCCGAAGTGAGCATTAATATGAACGTGGTCACTTGTCGTAAAGGCAATTTTCATTCTAATTTGTCCTGTGTCAGTTGTCATTTGTCATTTGTCCTTTGTCCTTTGTCTTTTGTCCTTTGTCATTTGTCTTTTACCAATGACGAATGACTAAGGACTAATGACTCTTGTGTCATTTGTCTTTTACCAATGACAAAGGACTAAGGACTAATGACTCTTCTTGCTCTAAAAAGAGGTTGCCAATACCAAATAAAAGCTCCATTGTGCCGCGATAACCGACTTTGGTAAATTGCCCATTACCCAAACGGTCATAAATGGGAATACCCAAACGGTACAAAGGAATTGACAGACGTTTAGCGATCGCGTTTACGTTAGAATTACCAATCAGCAGATCACATCCCACTGCTAGTTGCTCAAAGTCTTCTAAATCACCGATGGTTACGCTCTTAATCGGTAATTGTTCCAACAGTGGCGATTTTGTGGTTGTTACGGCTGCATGAATTTGGCTTCCCATCGATTGCAGGAAATTCACTGTTGACCATAACAAATCTGGTTCCAGCGCTAAGGAAACTCGCTTTGCACCGAAGTAAAAGTGAGTATCCAGCATGGCATCTTGCAGTTGGCGACGTTGGCGACGGTATTTTTCTGGTACACTATTGCTACTCAAAATCGCCAATGCTTGCAAAAATTCATCCACTGGTTCCAAGCCAGTTAATTCGCCAAACACCTCGTAAGGAATGCCAAAGCGTTCTTCGAGAATTTTGGCAGCACCGCGCATACTTTCACCCAAGGCGATGGTGAAGGCAGAACTACCGACTTCTTGTAACTGTTTAACAGTGGTACCGCTGGCTGTGATAGCGCTATAGCCATCTTCTAAATGTCCATCCAGGGAAGCGCCAAGATTAGGTACAAAGATGGGTACTAAACCAAAAGCCGTCACCATCTCTTTGATTTCCTGCACATCCCCAGGTGTGAAAGCAGAACCCGCCAAAATCGTTACTTGTTCAGTTCTAATTCCACCTGCTTTCGGAACTTCCCTGACTATGCTTTCTACAGCAGCAGCAAAACCATCTTGCAACGCCCCTTTAAAATCAGGAGTGGGAGCAAAGACAATGGGCAAATGATCTAGTTCACGGTGGCGTTTGCGGATATCCTTGATAAACCGCTCAATATCATCGCCTCTAGTTTCTGTCAGTCCTGTGCTGCACAAACCGATAATTTCGGGATTAAGCTTTTCTACCAAAGTGAGAATTGCTTGCTCTAAATTTTCTTCACCACCCAAAATGGTAGTCACTTCCGTCATGGCTGTAGTGGCTAGGGGAATAGCTTCCCGAAAATGCCGTACAAGCACAACTTTAGCGAAGGCGGTACAACCTTGGGAACCGTGGAATAAAGGTATCATGCCCTTTAATCCTAAGAAGGCTAGGGATGCGCCCAAAGCTTGGCTTTGCTTCAGGGGATTAACTGCTACTGATTTATTGGGAAGATTAACGATCGCCATTTAAATTATCTCCTCCATCGAGGCAAACAGAGAATGATCACTATCCCTACCTTCCAACGTTCCCTCGTCTTCATCCCAAGGTGCGGGTTTGCGTATTTGTTGCCAAATGGGGCTGTAAAGGGCTTCGTACAGTTCTCTGGCCATTTCAATCATCCCTACATAACCTGCGTAAGGATGGTGGCGTTCCTGGTTAATATCTAAGAAAGGAATCCGTGCTTTTAGGGCTGTGTATTGGTTACGACCACCAGCAATCAGCATATCTGCTTTGGTATCTTTCACCAGTTGTAACAGTTCCTTAGCGTTGCCCTTTTCTAGCATGATGCCATCGTTGCCAATTAACTTCTTAATCTTGGCTTTGTCTTCCTCAGTACTTTTTCTCGTACTGGTAGCAACAACTTCGATGCCCAAGTCCTTAGCAGCCGAAATAATCGACCAACTCTTGACACCACCAGTATAAAGCACAACCCGCTTACCTTTGAGACGAGCGCGATAGGGAGCCAACGCCAAATCTAAAGCAGCAGTTTCTTCAGCAATCAGCTTTTCTGTGCGTTCTTGTAAATCAGGGTCACCCAACTTCGCCGCAATGTTCCGCAAACAGCGGTTCATATCATCAACGCCGTAGAAAGACTCTTCAATATAAGGAATGCCGTAGCGTTCCTCCATCTTTCTCGCCATATTCAACAGCGCCCGCGAGCAAATCATCACATTCAGCTTGGCGCGGTGGGCGTAGCGAATTTCTTCATAGCGAGCATCGCCTGTAATTTTGGATAATACGCGAATACCTAACTTTTCTAACAGTGGTGTGACTCCCCACATCTCCCCGGCGATATTGTACTCACCGATTAAGTTAATATCATAGGGCGTTGTTTCTTCCGGTTCTGCTGTCCCGACAACATATTCTAATAAAGCTTCACCGCCAAAACGGTTTCCGAGATTTTTACTACCAATAAACCCTGGGGAAATAACAGGAATGACAGGAGTACCAGTTTTTTCAGCAGCAACTTTGCAGACTGCATCGATATCATCGCCAATCAAAGCAGTCACACAGGTAGCATAGACAAATACCGCCGCTGGTTTGTAGCGCTCTTGAACTTCTAGAATTGCCTTATAAAGCTTTTTCTCACCACCGAAAATGACATCATTTTCCGTCATATCAGTAGTAAAACCCATCTTGTATAATTGGGGGCCAGAGGAGAGACTACCACGACTACCCCAAGAATTGCCAGCACAAGCGATCGGCCCGTGGACTAAATGAGCCGCATCAGCGATCGGTACTAAGGCAATCATCGCACCATCAAAAGCGCAGCCACCTTGAGCCGCCCCTGGTTGTGCTTGTTGTGTACAAGACTTGTTTTTCTTTTCTCCCTGCTTATGCTGATTATGTTCGCATCCCGGCTCACTGAGCAACTCGTTGATTTTGCCTTGGGTGATTTTCATCTCTGTTCTCTTGCTGGATGGCAGGTGTTATACGAATTCGTAATTCGTAATTCGTGAGCAAGTTGCCGTCTTGGCGCTTTGCGTCGATGGCAAACTTGCGAACCCGAAGGGTAATTCGTAATTTAAGAAATGTTAGGATAATTGGTCTTAATTGTTATTTGTCATTTGTTAGTTATTAGTTTTGACTGTTGACAAATGACAAATGACAAATGACCAATGACCAATGACTAACAAATATATTTCGTGACATCTTCACCACACACATCAGTGAGGTAAGATAAGGCACGAAAACGCATTCCTACAAATTCGTCATATAACGGATTCAGTTTGCATAAAGGTGGAATATGCAAAGTCCGCCCAAATAAATTAATAGTTCGCTCAAAAGGACAGCAGCAAGGAATTACTTGGCAAATCAAATGAGCGAGTCGATAATTTTTAATCTCAAATCCATCTACGGCATTACGTAAAGGATTGAGGATATTGTTAAACCATCCAGACTTTTTATAGTTAGGTGGATGGAAATTAACATGACTATGAGTATGAGTATGAGCGTGAGTTTGATTGATAGTTTCCATAAATAGATACCTCAAGGTAAATGCAAGATATTAGAAAAGGTAAGGTGGGGATTGGGTATTGGGTACTGGGGATTGGGGATTGGGTATTGGGTATTGGGTATTGGGGATTGGGTACTGGGTATTAGGAAAATTCTTTCCCAGTCCCCAGTCCCTAGTCCCTAGTCCCCAGTCCCCAGTCCCCAGTCACCAGTCCCCAGTCCCCAGTCCCCAGTCCCTAATCCCCTTACTTACCGTTGTTTAGCACGCTGCGGGTGAATGCAATTTCTAACGAATCAAGTCGTAGGAAATATCTGTCTTAGAAGGAATGTTGGTGTTGCGATCGATTTCTTCAAAGATTGTGTTAACAATCCAGTTGAGCAAGTTGATCACACCTTGGTAACCGATGGTGCTGTAGCGGTGGTAGTGGTGACGATCCATGATGGGATAACCGATTCTCACGAGGGGAATCTTGGTGTCGCGCCACAGGTACTTACCGTAGGAATTACCAATTAACAAGTCTACGGGTTCTGTGAAAAGCAAAGAACGCATATGCCAGAGGTCTTTACCACCCCAGATGGTTGCACTCTTGCCAAAAGGACTAGATTCTAACAACTCTTTGAGTTCTTTCTCAAATTCTTCGTTAGAGTTGTGAACTAGGATATGTACAGGTTCAGCACCCAATTCCAGCATGAAGCCGACTACACTGTACACTAAATCTGGTTCGCCGTAGATAGCGAAGCGCTTGCCGTGAACCCAAGCATGGGAGTCAGTCATCGCGTCAACTGCACGACCGCGTTCGATTTCCAATTCTTCAGGAATTGGCTTACCAGACAGTTCGCTGAGTTTCATCAAGAACTCGTCAGTAGCCTTAATACCCCAAGGACGGGAAACAGCAACTTCTTGCTTCCATTCTTTGGCGATGTACTCGCGGGTTTTGACTGTGGAGTGTGATTGTAAAAAGACTGTAGCTTTAGCGTTGATGGAATCAGCTGCATCTTCTAGCTTGGTTCCACCTGGGTACATATCGAACTCACCTGTGTTGGGTGAATCCAAGTAGTCGCTGTTGTCAGCCAAAATGGTGTAGTCAAAGCCGAACAAAGAAGCAATCCGCTTGATTTCGCGGTTGTTGCCTACATAGGTATCAAAACCTGGGACAAAGTTGATTTTGCCGTTGCTGGTTGCTTTCTTCTTACCTGCTGTCAGGTTAGAAAGAATACCCTTCATCATGTTGTCGTAGCCGGTGATGTGGGAACCAACAAAGCTAGGGGTGTGTGCGTAAGGTACTGGGAAATCTTGAGGAACTGAACCAGCTTGCTTAGCGTTGTTGATGAAGGCTTGCAAGTCATCACCAATTACTTCTGCCATACAGGTGGTGCAGACAGCAATCATCTTGGGTTTGTACAGTTGGTAGGAGTTTGCCAAACCGTCAATCATGTTTTGCAGACCACCGAACACCGCTGCGTCTTCAGTCATGGAAGAAGACACACCAGAGAATGGTTCTTTGTAGTGGCGGGTTAAGTGGGTACGGAAGTAAGCCACGCAACCTTGGGAACCTTGTACGAAGGGAAGAGTGCCTTCAAAACCCACAGCAGCGAAGATTGCACCTAAAGGTTGGCAACCTTTAGCAGGGTTAACGGTCAACGCTTCACGAGCGAAATTCTTTTCACGATAATCCCAGCTCTTTGTCCATTCTGCAACCCGTTTGATTTCTTCGGGGTCGTGACCGTTTTCAAACTGCTTTTTGTTCTCGAATAATTGTTGATATTCCGGCTGGTGGAATAACTCTACGTGGTCTTGAATCTTGTCTGGATTCTGAGGCATTTCTGGATCTCCAAGCTTACTGAGGTCGTTACTAATGGAAGAATTGGGGGATGGTAAGTGGAGGGTAGGGAGTAGGAATATACTTCAAAACTCAAAATGCAAAATCAAAATTAAATCTTGAATCTTGAATTTTAAATTTTGAATTCCCGACTCCCCCCTGGGGCTAAAACCCCAGGCTATCCCTACTTTCCCGTTTTTTTAGACGGAAGCTTTAGCTTTAGCTTTAGCTTCTTTCTTGCTCCAGGGAGCGCCAATTAATCCCCAAGTTGGGCTGTTGAGTGCTAAATCCATGTCACGAGCAAAGATGGCGAAGCCGTCATAACCGTGATAAGGGCCGGAGTAATCCTTTTGATGCTTGAATTTTTCAAAACAGCTTTATGTTTGCAGTAAGCAGTGTTAATCCTAAACATTGTTCATTGATAGCATATTTATTTTTAAGCTAAATCTAGGCTAAAAGATAATTCGTAAAAGGTTATTTATAAAGTAAATATTAAGTAGGGTGTGTTACGGCTATGTAAAGATTTGGGAGTTTGAGAGAGTATGGATTAGCCGCAGGGCACCGTCTTTCTCGGTGCGTTATAGCAACGCTTAACGCACCCTACAATTTAAGGTTGACTTTATAAATCATCTCTTAATTACGAATTACGAATTACGAATTAGTAATTATTTAGAGAGGATATGAAAACAAAGGTACTCCTGGAATTAGAAAAGGTAAATCTGCGTTTGAAGTCTGCAAAGACGAAAGTTACAATCAGAGAATCAAATGGAAGTCTGCAATTACGTGCTACCTTACCAATTAAACCGGGAGACAAGGACAAAAACGGAACTGGGAGAAAGCAATATAATCTCAGTTTAAATATTCCAGCTAATTTGGATGGATTAAAGACTGCTGAAGAAGAAGCTTATGAATTAGGTAAATTAATTGCTCGTAAATCCTTTGAGTGGAATGATAAATATTTAGGCAATGAAGCAATTAGAAAACAGGTTAAAACTATAGGTGAATTACTGGAAAAATTTGAAGATGAGTATTTTAAAACTCATCAACGCACCACAAAAAGCCAACATACCTTTTTTTATTATTTTTCCAGAACCAAACGTTTTACTAATCATCAAGATTTAGCGACTCCTGAGAACTTGAGAAATTCAATTGCAAAGATTGATAAAGAATGGTCTAGATATAATGCAGCCAGAGCGATCGCTGCATTTTGCCAGGCATTCAAAATCGATATTGATTTATCTCAATATTCCAAAATGCCTGAGAATAATTCACGCAATATTCCAACCGATGCTGAAATATTCGCAGGATTTAATAAATTTGAAGATTACCTGAATAACAGAGGTAATCAAGTCAATGAAAATGTGAGAGATAGCTGGCAGCTTTGGCGATGGGCGTATGGCATGTTAGCAGTTTTTGGTTTACGACCACGAGAATTATTTACTAATCCTGATATCGATTGGTGGTTGAGTTCAGAAAATGTAGATTTAACATGGAAAGTTCATAAAGATTGTAAGACTGGGGAAAGGCAAGCATTACCGTTATATAAACAATGGATTTCAGAGTTTGATTTAAAAAATCCTAAGTATTTAGAAATGTTGTCAACAGCAATTAATAAAAAAGATAATAGCAATCATGCGGAAATCACAGCTTTAACACAACGAGTTAGTTGGTGGTTCCGTAAAATTGGCTTAGATTTTAAGCCCTATGATTTACGTCACGCTTGGGCAATTCGGGCGCACATTCTGGGAATCCCAATTAAAGCAGCAGCAGATAATTTAGGGCATAGCGTACAAGTTCACACGCAAACTTATCAGCGCTGGTTTTCGCTTGATATGCGGAAGTTAGCGATTAATCAGGCTTTGAGTAAGAGGGATGAAGTTGAAGTCATTAAAGAGGAGAATGTTAAGTTGAGGATGGAAAATGAAAGGTTGAAGTTGGAGATTGAAAAGTTGAAGATAGAGGTTGTTTACAAGTATAGTTAAATTTGTGAAAAAAATTGCTGTGATGCATTGCGCTCAACAGTAATAGACGTTACTTCTGAATGATGTATTATAGGATGCTAGTAATCAAATGCTAGAACATGTAGTATTACATAATTTCAAAAGCCATAAATCTACAAAACTTAGTTTTGATAGTTCGCGCTTATATGCACTTGTAGGAAAAAACAGTGCTGGTAAAACATCCGTTTTACAAGCGTTGCATTATCTAAGCAGGCTTGCTAGTTCACCATTTAAAAATGTCTTTCAGTATGAAAGATCACCTCAATTCATTACAACAATTGGGGAAAAAGATATGTCTGTGACTGCGAGTGGTTTTTGGGGATATACTAATCGGCAGGATTGGGAAGCTTCCTATAGTTGGAAGCAAGAAAATAATTTGTGGAACCCAACAGCATCATGGAAGATAAATAATGGACATGAAAATAGTTTGGAAGGATGGGAAAAATCATTAAGCCAATCTCCACATCCAATCCCCATATCTTTAAGACATACTGTTCACTTGAAATTAGTTGCAAGCAATCTTGCCAAACCAACTTACAGTGATGAACTCACGCCTAGAGTTGAGTTTGATGGTTCAGGGTTAGCGCCTACCCTGGACTTTCTTCGTGATGAAGCTCCAGACAAATTTCAAGAATTGCAAGAAATGTTGAGGCGAATTGTCCCAGGTGTACGTGAGGTAGGAATAAGACGAGCAAAGGTAGCAGTCAATCGCCAACGTTCCATTGAAGTTAATGGTAAATTTATTTCTTATGAAGAAACCCAAGAAATGACTGGACAAGAAGTTGTGCTAGACATGAATACGGGTGAGCGTATTCCAGCCCATGCAATTAGTGAAGGAACAATGCTGACTTTAGGATTACTAGCTGTGCTTATGAATCCTACTCAACCTAATTTAGTTTTATTAGATGATGTTGAGCAGGGACTTCATCCAAAAGCACAACGTGAGTTGATGACTGTCTTCAAGGAAATTATTCAATCTAACAAGAATCTTCAAATTCTTTTTTCTACTCATTCTCCATATATTGTTGATGAACTTGTTCCTTCTCAAGTATATATATTAAATAACACTAATTCAGGTTTCACAATCGCCAAACGTTTGGATGAACATCCTGATGTAGAATGGGCAAAACAAACTTTGACAACTGGTGAATTTTGGGACGCTGAAGGTGAAGATTGGGTTGTTGCAGGAGAAGTCAGTGATTGAGTTTGTTGTAATAGTAGAAAGTGGTGCAGATTCACGAACCGCTACCAAATTAGCCGAACGTATTCTGATGGAGATGGTGAATTGGTTAGAAGATGATAATATTCAATATTTTTTTCAATGGAGTGGATTAGAAAAGCAAACACAATATTCCTGCTGGAGCAATGTTAATAAAATTATTGATGATGCAAAAGAAAAACTGAATTATAAACCATCAAGATTTTTGGGACATAATAGTACTAATGTACCGTTAAAAGCAGATGGAGCGGCAGCTATCAAAGTTATTAATTTGATACGTTTTCTTTAAAGAACACGACAAATTAGAGCCGTTCTCTTGATACGTGATTTAGATAATCAACCAGAGCGTAGAGAAGGGTTGGAGCAAGCACGCTCAAAATATATCAATCAAAACCCTCAATTAGAAATTATTATTGGTGCAGCTAATCCAAAACGTGAAGCATGGGTTTTAAATGGGTTTATTCCAAATAATCAAGAAGAACGAATTCTACAAGAGATCAGGACTCGATTAAATTTTGATCCTTGTATAGAGTCACACAGACTACGCTCTACTTCATGGGAAGAACCTGATCGAATTAGAAACTCAAAAGTAGTAGTTGAGCAGCTAACAGCTAAAAATATGGAACGCGAGCAGCAGTGCTGGGAAGATACAAGTTTGGCACTTCTACGTGAAAGAGGAATTTATACGGGTTTGACAAACTACATTCTTGAAGTCGAGCAACGATTGGCTCCAATTATTTTGTCTGAGTAAAAACTATACATAGAATATCAAGTGAAGTTGATAGTTTATGATCCAAAAACCGAGGTAATTGTGCAATGGCAAAACTAGATCAATATCGTGGATATATTCAAAACTTACTAACCAAGTATGGCAGTTACAAACCTTCAGAGGAAGATGTCGAAATTCAACTGATATTCGATACGGCGCGAGATCATTACCAAATTCTAGAGATTGGTTGGGATGGATATGACCGAATTTATAATTGTGTGATGCATCTCGATATTAAAGCTGAAAAAATATGGATTCAGCGTAATATGACGGATAACCAAATAGCTGAAGAGTTGATAGACATAGGAGTACCAAAACAGAATATTGTTTTGGGATTACAGCCATCTAACCTGCGCCAATACACGCAATATGGCGTAGCGTGAAATTGTCAAGTTCATTTACTCAAAACCAACGCCGCGATAAATTTCTGTCATCGCTAATTCAATGCCAACTGAATCCAAGAAAATAGAACTTTCCAAGCCGTTAAACTCACTGAGCAACCAACCTTGAGCTTGCTTACTATAGCGTTCTACAAAAGGTTCATCCTGCTCCACTAATAAATATTCTTTAAAACTCTTAATTGATCTATACATGCGAAATTTACTCATTCGGTCGTAATCTGCGGTGGAAGGAGATAGAACTTCAACAATCAGCATGGGATTCAAGACTTCATCTAAGCGATCGCCATTCAGTTGCGGTTCACCGTCAAAAATCATTACGTCTGGATATACCCCACGTCGATGTTCAGGAATCCACAACCGTAAATCGCTATTAATTGGCTCGAATTGAGTGTCACGCAGCAAAAACTTGAGAAAAGCAAAAATATTGCCACTAATACGGCTGTGTTTGAGTGTCCCTCCAGGCATGGGTACGATTTCTCCATCTCGATATTCGCTGCGACCTTCTGCTTTTTCTTCGATCGCGCGATATTCATCCAAACTGTAGCGGCGCTTGATGGTAGAAACCATAGATAGTAGGCGATCGCATTGACTGTTGCACAACACTATTTTGTCACAAATTTGGTTATGAGGTTATGTCATGCAGGTAGGTGCGTTGCGCTTTGCAACAACGCACCCTACTGTTTTTTGACTCGTAAACTAATTTTTGCGACTCGTAAACCAATTTTTGTGACTCGCAAACTAATTTTTGCGACTCGCAAACTAATTTTTGCGACTCGTAAACTAATTTTTGTGACTCGTAAACTAATTTTTGCGACTCGCAAACCAATTTTTGTGACTCGTAAACTAATTTTTGCGACTCGTAAACCTGTTTTTCTCAACAAATTTCAGCAAATATACCTGCATTTATCCTATTTTCCAATGCTTTATAGGTTCTGTAGCTTTACTCAGGCTGGTGCATTGGCTGACTGCGTATTCTGATGATATCTAACGAACTCGGTATGAAACACGATTAGAGTTCTCTATATTAATCCAAAAAGGAAAAGTTTATGGCGCAACGTAAACGAAACTCCACAGCACTCACCAAAGCTGAACGCCGAATCGAAGGAATTCAGACGATTAACTCTGACTTAGACTTTGGTAATGGCTTTTCAATCGCTAGTTACAACACTAAGATTGTTGAGTTACGAGAGAAGCTAGCCGTCTATAATCAAGCAC
The DNA here is from genome assembly GCF_002368335.1 of Nostoc sp. NIES-4103. Lineage (GTDB taxonomy): Bacteria > Cyanobacteriota > Cyanobacteriia > Cyanobacteriales > Nostocaceae > Amazonocrinis. The sequence continues at coordinate 5,652,963 of NZ_AP018288.1, forward strand.
GAACAATAGTAGAGAAGACACAGAATGCATTAGTCGATGCAGAACGTGCAATCAATAGCTATTCTGAACAGATGTTGTTATGTGTTGCATCTCGCTATGGCAAAAATAGTGATGAGTATGAAATGGCTGGTGGAACGCGCAAGTCCGGTCGCAAGAAAGCACGTTCTGTGGTAAACCAAAAATTGAAGGTTGCAGAGTGATTTTCTAAATAAGTTGACTGATGACGGATGACTGATGACTGTCAGTGATTAACAATTTCCATTAAACAAGCAGCGATCGCACGCTGTTATTTTTTTGCCAAAATTTCAAGTGCGATCGCATCTCTTATAAATAATATGCTCAAATTAACAACAGTACTTCATGTATTTTAATATACTTTACTGAAAAATCCCGCATCAACATGTATGAATATGCAATCTCTTGCTTTAAAGCTTGAAAATGAATATAATTATTCGCTATTCATCTTCAGGTAAATATTCCCGAAGATAGTTATTTGTTCAAACTAACTCTAGAGGTGACAAAACCAACAACTGACCAAAACTTTATAAAAATTTTAGGTTGCTATTGATGTTGAATTCAGCACAATTTTGCTAGCAAAGCATCAAGGCAGCCAATGTTTGTAACAAAAAGTATGAGCAAACCGAGTTTAGAAATAGCATTGCACCTGCTGGCAACTGGTTTATTAGAAGCAATTGATGCCAAAGAACGTGGGAAACAACGATGGATAGTCAATACACATCTTATCCAAGCTCTCAATCACATTTGCGCTTACCAAATTTTGAGAGATGGCATTCCTAAAGTAGGAGGTGTCCACGATTTATATACCAAAGCTCATCAATCCTTAAGTGAGATTGAACCTGATTTGGTCAAACAAATTGAAGCAGATGAGCCTTTATTGGATTATTTTGAAGAACCCACATGGCTATGTGAGGACTTGTCTATTAGTAGTAGAGATATTGTAGGAGAAATTCAGCAACGTGTCATTCTGCAAATCAAATCACTTGCAACTGCCTTGGGACGACCTGAACTTTATATAGAAGCACGGCAATGGATGGCTCAACATCCAATTATTACTGAAGAAATCATTGAGGACGCTTGTAACAAATCAGCAGCATTAGGACTGGCACGAGGACATTTAGAAAAGTTTTATGAAGTTTGCCCCGTAGCTCATCGCCTAAATTTATGTGAACGATGTGGCCGTCAATATGATCCACAAGGATGCGGTCGTCCCATGTGTAGCCTTTGGACTGCACCAGAAAACACCAAAGAAATTTACCGAGTTAATCACGGTGCAGCAATGTATATTGTGCGACCCGGACTTGCAGAACTGTGGCTGTTTGATGAATTGACAAAGTTGGGATTGCAGCCCCAGTTGTGGCCTGGTGATGATGCTTATGATTTGCGCGTTGAAGTTGCAGGTAAAGTTTTAGCAATAGATGTGAAAGACGCCCGTAGTGCAACACAACTGGCACGCAGATTAAATACCGATACTATTCCATCTGAACCAGCTTGGAATGAAGCCTATTTTGTTTTACCACCTTGGCGAGATTCTCAACACTACCGTCATGTGTTGCAAGTCAACCTCAAGCCTAATATGCCAGTTTTATGGGCAAATGATTTGCTCGCTCGGATTAAAGGAGACATTGCTAAATGAAGAATTCAAGGTGGTACTTACAACTTTATCAAGACCAATTTCAAAAGACATGGCAGCAACTCCAGCGAGATCAACCGCAAGATGTTTGGTTAAGTTTTGCAGACTTTGTACGTATCGAATTAGCTCTTTATGCTATAGAAACAAAATTTCCTGGGATATCTGTTAGAGATTTTGGATATTTACTTCAGGGAATCCCTGTTAACTCCCTACAGCCAAAGAAAAAACTGATTAGCCGATTGCGGGGATATCTTCGGAATATTCGCAGCCAAGGAGTATGGCAAGATTTATTAGAAAAATATTTGAACGCTCCAGCTTTTTATAGAGTACGTGGATACGATATCGATGGAGATGATAGATTAATTCATCGGGGTGTCTCTTGTGCGCCTGACAGATTTAATGCCTATAGAAGTTTTCTGACAAATCCCGCTCCGTTCAAAAGACGCACTGAGTACAGACCTGCACCCACAGGCGACTATATTATTATTGATAGCAATAACAAACCACGTTCAGTCCGGATTAATGAACAATTAGCAGAATGTGGGTTACGTTCATTACGCAACATTGATCTGACAGTACGGCAGAGAATTTCTAAGGAAGCGATCGCCATCCCTTTTGATGATTTAATTAGCATTGCAGAAGAATTGGATCAAACAATCCCAGGCAATTGGGTACATCGCGTACAGGATGCACTAAATGGTCTGCATAAAGTCACAAAATCAGGACTGAGAAAAGTAAACGAATTGCGTTTGAATGGCAAAGAACATTTACTAGGCCCTTGTGCAGCAGGAAAATCGACTATCTTTGCGGTCGCGGCAATTTGGTTAGAGAGACATGATTATACTTGCGCGATTGTATACCGAGATGTGCGATCGCTCCTCAATCAAGCAGATTTATTTCATCGCGTGGGTTGTTCTCCAGGTGTTGTGATTGGTCGGCTGAATCGTGAAGAACATTACACCAGATTACTCATCGATGGTGTGGACTTCAACCACTATGCTTACACTCAATTTCACCAAGCCTGTCCATTGTCCGTTTTTCTATCTACTCCCTTACAACTTGATGAAGAACCACCCTGCGTCAAGCAGTTACAGAAAGCAGATGATCCCGAAAGAGTATATGACTGTCCTTTAGTTCCTGTTTGCCCACGCCATCAAGGTACAAGAGATTTAGGAAAAGCTGCAATTATCTTAACAACGCCTCCCGGCATGATTTATGCAGGGCCAACAGCAGTTATTCAACCAGAACAGACAGTCTGGTTAGAAACAATTCATAAAACTTGTGATGTAGTGTTTGTTGATGAAGGCGATAGTGTGCAGGCACAAATGGATTGTAGTTTTGCACCTGCTCAAGTCTTTGAAACTAACCGCTCAAAAGCTGATACTTTCTGCCGTCAGCTGTTTCAATCGCTTGCCAATGGTTCCCATGAAGGACGAATTGGTACACCTAATCCAGATAGAAGCGATGTCACATTTGCCTTTAGTATATACTCTCGGCTGTTTAAAAATGGAACAGACTTGATGAATTTATTGCTAGAAGCTGACAGGAAACAATACAAATCGCTCAGTGGGTGGGTAGAAAGTAGTCACTTCTTTGCAGGTTGGCAAATCTTCGGACATTTGGCAGATATCCTCAGTGGTCAAGAAAGTGGTGATAGTCAACGAGATGAGTTATTCAAAGCGTTCATTACCTTTCGTTCACGACCAACACAACCTGATACTTATCTGCTCAATGATGCTCAAAAAAGCATCGTTCAAGGGTTGGTTGACATTTTGGCTGCTACTGAAGATGTGCAGTCCATAAAACCCAGGATTAAAAATTGGCTCAACAGCCAGAAATGGCCTATTAATATTAGTGAAATGTCCGTTTCTGTGGATGATTTAATCCCATTAGTGGAACTTGGTATTCACACAAGCATAACTTTGGGTAGACTCGACTTACTCATTGATAGCTGGGGGTTAATGGAGCCATATATGCAGACTGATTCAACTCCACCTGGTGTACTTAACCCTAAACCGGAAGAGTATGATAACATTTTGCCTCTGACACCCTACGGAGCTTCAGTTGCACTGCAATGGTATAAAGGAAATGCCGTAGACCGTGATTTGCGGTATCTCAAGGTAGATAGTTGCGGACGCTGGATTTTGACCCATTGGGATGAACTGTATTTGGGAGATGATAGTTCACCACCTCATTTGGTTGTTGCTAGTGCTACAAGTTGGAGTCCACCTAGCTATGCCTATGATGTGCAGATTCCGCCAACAATGGTAATCAAGCCAGCACCAGCAGTTAATGACGCGATCGCATCCTCGGAGTTCTTTTTTGCCCCACTACAAAACCGCAACGGTAAACTAATTTCAGTTTCCGGTTCTTGGGACGCAGCTCGTTATCAACGCTTAGAGGCGATGGTTGAGGCATTAACCCGACAAGATGCAATGGGTGAATGTGAACTGACTCGTGAACGCCAGTTACTTCAAAACCGAGATGCAGAACGTGACAAAATTTTACTAATTACTGGAAGTTATGCGGAAACCCGCTGGTTAGCTGATTGTCTTTCCAGAACATTAGGTAATGATGCTGTAGCTTGGCTTGTACCTGATGGTTCTGGTGTTGATGTTCAGCAGTTCCAGACAGAACCAGGCGGTAAACGAGTTGCACGCGGACAAGTTAGCACTTTTGCCAAACTCGATGCGTGGATTTTGGTAGCCCCCCTCATGGCTTTGGAACGCGGACATAATATTGTTTTAGATGATGGTCGTGCTGCAATTGGCTGTGTTCAAATGCTCATACGTCCCCATCCGCGCCCTGATGCACTTGAACCTTATATTCATTTATTAAATCGCTGGTTGATAGAAACTTATCCCAAGATTCATCATCGCGATCCTGTAACTGAAATTAAGGAACTGCGATCGCGTGCAGCAAATTTGTGGACACACTTGATGGCTTATCCTTTATACTATCGGCAATTACCAGAGAAATTTGACAAGGAAAATTTGCCATTAAGAAGCAGTTTTGCTTGGTCATTAATCGTGCCTCTGATTCAACTAATTGGTCGGACAACGCGTGGAGGAGTTGCTACGCGGGTATTCTTCCGTGACGCTGCATTTGCTGAAGCAACTGCGGCAGGTAATCCAACTAAGGAAACTGCTTCTACAAGTATTTTAGTTGCTTGTGAACAAGAACTAGCAGCTTTATGTACTCACACTGATAAAGGGAAAAAAGCTTTGGCAATGGCATTATTCCAACCGCTTTGGACAGCATTCAAAAATCGTCAAGTAATTTTGTAAAAGCTAACTGCATGAGTAAAAAGATGGTGAAAAAAGAAAATCAGACACGCATCTACAGCCAATCAAAACCGAGAAGCGATCGCTATCAAATCCTTTCAACTATTTTGAATAGTTCCACTCCATCATCTGGCTGGGTGATGACATTTCCAAAACCAGAACGCTTTGCGGAACTTTACAAGCTATGCATTAACGCTAAGAAACGCAAGAAAAATCAGGCAGAAATTCCGCATGTTCAGCCACCAATAAAAGAGTTAGAAAGTGCGATGCGGGCAATATTTGACTTGCGATTCATCGGTAACTGGCGCAAAGGTGCCTGGATTCTTTGCAATCAGACAATACCTAAACTACAACTGCAATCTGTTTTTCGCGCCTGGGTTGATAACCGCTTTGTTCACATTAAAGATGATCCAGTAGGTCATCAGGTCTGGACAGAAGCCCGTCAACTTGCCGCATCAACTGATTTTGATGCCTTATGGAGTCAGAGTACAAGTGAAATTCGCCTCAGTCCAGCCGCGATCGCAGAAGCATTAATTGGGCAACAATTTACTGTTGATGAAGAACTAATCCTATCAGAAATCGAAGGTGTTTCTTTACCAACTAGCGAACAACCTGGATATACAGGTCATTGGGTTCTAGGAGGCCCAACCAACAACGAGAATGAGATTGAATTAATCGGTTTACCGCTTCTTTACCATAGATACACATACAAAGATAAAAAAGACAATAGTACAGTAGAAGTAGATGGTTATGCTGCGGTTTCAGTCAAAATTGCTCAACACACTCACATTGGTGGAATTGAGTACCAAACTTACGACTTTAGTTTGAAGCGATTTGCAACACAACCTGTCAAATATATTGATAAAACAGCTTGGGTTTTGGTTCGTACAACTTCAAATAAAACATCTGGATTTCAAACTGCTCCTCTAGGCTTCCATAAGAAAAATGAGCAGTGGATACCACGCTGGAAGAATTCAGTACCCGCCGTAATGCAAGCCGCTAAATTTAGCTTAAGGTTGCCGTCAGCAGTGGATTTGTGTACTAATCCCAGACAATTCATGAATTTAGACGGAAACAGTTCTACTTTTTTGATTCCTCTAAAAGCAAGTGAGAATCATGCTTGGGAAGTTGGCATTCCTATGAAGGAACAGCGTAATCTGTTTCGAGAAATTCTGCGGATTTGTACAAATGCTGGACTTGAGATTGCTGTTCAAAATCCTTATCCTATTATTCAAAGTTACTCAGGCATTGCTCGTCCACCAAAACTACCTGGCAGTTTGAAAAGTGAAACTCCTGTTCCACGAACGTTTTTAGAAAATTTATTGCCTGAAAACCTGTTGATTGAAGTTTATTGCCGTCAAACAGAAATTATCAGCAATTTGTTGGAGCAAATTAATAATTATATTTTTGCTGGGCGGCTTCAGTTCTCAGTTCAACCTGTTAGCGATTTAATTAATCCATTACCAGCTAATGCTTCTGTTGCTGACAAACAGCAATATATGGCTGAGCGTTTTACCCAGCGTTTAAGACAAGCTAATAGTCGTCCTGGTAACTATATAGGTTGTTTAGTAGAAATTGATCCAAAAGATAAGTACGATAAGAAACAAGATCCTAAATGTTATCTTCAGCAGGTTGCAACAAGGTTTGGGCGTTTAGTGAAATGTTTTACTTGGGAGTCAAACAACGAAGATAAAGAATCTACAATACCTAAATTAATTAACACTTTGACTGATTTAGTGTTAGTAGATTTGCTAGAGATGCCCCCTGCTTATGAACACTTTGACGAACCTAAATCTGATAATAAAGGTAATTCTAAACCAGCAAAAGTTTATCTACCTCCACCAGAAAAATTTGTCGAAGTGTGTCTTTGGGTTGAACGTTTCAATCGACAGACAGGATTAGGAGGTAAGTCAGGAGAAACTGCTTATGCAGTTGCCGTTTTACCGAATGGAAAACGCGTTGTTTATTTTCCAGGTGTAAACAATAACCAATGGATGAATTGGCAGGATGCGATCGCTCAAACCGGACAACCCATGCCAAAGTTTAAATTAGGACACATTGAACAAATTTTAAATGCGATCGATCATTATTTTGCCAATCAATCTGTAATTTTGACAGTTAAAGCTGCTCCAACCCGTAACAATTGGCCTTGGTTGCAAAATATACGATATGTTAACGGTCAAATCCAAGTTCCTATTGATTTCAAGAATAATGAATGGAAACAGAAACAGTGGCTACCCAAAAAATGTAAGCTACAAATAGTACGAATTCGTGAACCCTACGAAATTGGTATTGGTTATGCTTTAAAGCGTAATTCTACTTCTGATAAAAACCTGAATCCTCAAGGTGAAGATATTAGTACAGACGGGGTTTTTCAAATTCCTACAGCACCAAAGACACCACCAACTTTTATTTCCAGCGCTCAAAAACCGCAAACTAGTAAAGGAATAGCCAAGGGTGCATCTAAATTAGGAGGTATGCGAGTTGCAATTTCTCGCCAGCCTGTAATTGATGAAGAAACCCAAGAAAAGAGAAAAATCCGTAAAGAGATATTGGTAGATCCGGAACGTACAAAACGGTTTGCTTACCCACTACCACGAGAACTCTGCATCCTCTGGCATAGCGAAGATGTACCACCTGCGCTCATTGCTCAACACACCCATGATAGTCGTCATCGTATGCCTCACTTTCCAGATGCTACAGAATTACCCCTAAGTGGTGCTTTAGCAAAGAGACTTGGTGATCGGATCAAAATGGTTGCTGAAGCGGAAACAGAAACTAGTTCTGAAGATGACGATGAAGTAACTGAATAAAAACTTAATGGATTTATTTTTGCCAAAATTGAAAGTGCGATCGCACGCTGTTATTTTTTTGCCAAAATTGAAAGTGCGATCGCCATAGTAGACAACGCACCAATCCTAAACCTCACCATCATCACCCCCGACGTAAATTGTCTTACCGTAGACATCGCCCATCTGTGTCAAAAAAAGTCACAATAGACGAGTTGGTATAAAGTCAGTCAAAACAAAGATGGCACAAACAACAAACATCGAAATTCAGACTACAAAAGTCAAAATACCTAACAACGGCTTAGAAATTGATGCTTACTTAGCTCAACCAACTAGTTCAGGTAGATTTGGTGCTGTTATAGTTTTTCAAGAAATTTTTGGAGTTAACAGTAACATTCGAGACATCACCGAATTAATAGCTAAACAAGGATATATAGCAATAGCACCTGCTATGTATCAACGTATTGCTCCCGGTTTTGCGGCTGACTTTAGCGAAGAACATATTGGGTTTAGTCCAGAAGCATTTCAGCTAGGATTGCAATATTATCAACAAGTAAAGTATCAAGAAATAATCAGTGATATTCAAGCTGCGATCGCCTACTTAAAAACTTTACCCAATGTCAAAGCAGATGCCATTGGTGCTATAGGTTTTTGTTTTGGTGGTCATGTTGCTTACATAGCTGCAACGTTAAGCGACATTAAAGCCACAGCTTCATTTTATGGTGGTGGAATTACCACTTCTAGTTATGGTGAAGAAACACCAACTGTTAATCGTACTTCTGAAATTACAGGTACGATTTATGCATTTTTTGGTACAAAAGATACATTAGTTTCTCAAGAGGAAACTGAGCAAATTGAAGCAGAACTCAAGAAACATCAAATTAAGCATCGTGTATTTAGATACGATGCAGGACACGGTTTCTTTGCTGGATTCTTTGTAGACAAATACCCATTCATGGCCCAGCACCCAAGTTACAACCCAGAAGCGGCTCCTGATGCTTGGCAACATGTTCTAGAATTGTTTCAAAACAACTTGTGATATTGATGTGGTGGTTTAAAGTATAGTTTTGTTTCAGGCGATCGCATTAATTATGTAGGTTGGATTATGGGTTATGTGATTCATGCGATCGCATCTTCTCATCCCGCAATCATCATAGTAGGGTGCGTTGTCGCGAAGCGCAACGCACCGCCATATTTTGAATAAAAGCGATCGCCGTAGGTGCGTTGTCGCGAAGCGCAACGCACCACCACATCAAACATCCCAAATATCAGAAACAAATTGAACCTCACCACTACCCCAATCTATCGGGTAAATATTTTGCTCCATAAAACGATGCAAACTTGAAAATGCCCATTTTTGGGGAAATTCACAAAGTTTATGCCGTACAGGATTATAGTGAATGTAGTCGCAATGATTCGCAAAATCTACTTCATCTCTAATTAAATGCTCCCAAAAGCGACGTTGCCATAAATTTCCTTCTTTTCGCTTTTCTCGTGAACGGGAGATTTCGACATCAAGCCCTAGCTGATGCCCATAGTATTTAGTTACAAAACGTTTGATCAAAAGCATTCGTATCGATAGATTACTATCTCCCGTGGGCAGAGTCCATAAAGTATGAAAGCGATCCGGCAAAAGAACAAATGCATCAATGGAAAAAGGGTAATTTTTTCGCACATGTCCAAGCGCAGCACGAACAGCAGTACGTCCGATATTAGAGCAAAGCCAGGGTTGTCGTTGAAAGGTAACTTGGGTGATAAAGTAAGTAGCACCAGAAATATGGAGTCTGCGGTAGTTGGGCATGGACATGAGGAGATGACATTTGTTTTTAGGATGCCCATAATTGATGTGGTGCGTTGTCGCTCGCACAATGCACCCTACAATTTACTATAATTTACAGATTTAGGATAATAGCCAAAATTTTTTGGGTATTTGCCAGCTTTTACATAATTAAGTTAGTTTAATATTATTTACCGGTTCATGCTATAGAATATTGGTAAAACAAAATGACAGCTATTGCTATTTGGTTTAATAACGAAATGCCTGCAAATCCGTCTCTTTGGGTAGCTTCAGATAGCCGTGTGTCCAAAGATAAAAATTCTACTCTCATTGATGATGCGGCAAAAGTATTCGCACTGCCAGTGGTATGCAGGTTTCCTGGTGAAGACGGTTTTTTTTCACAGATAGGTTACTATCACACTTATGGGTACTGTTTTGCAGGCAGTACTCTGCTAGGTCAAAACACATTTCTAGCATTAATGCCTCTGTTAAGTAATCTAGCCTCTATTCAACGATATGTCCCTCAAATGGCTGATGTGGCATATTTTATCTGGGAGTATTTAGGTAGAGTATTTGATGATTTTAAAGTAATAGCTTGTGAAAATTCAGCAGTTGAAGTTGCTTTGTTTGGGTGATGTCACATCACTCAAAAACAACACATTTTTCACTACTATCCTGGTAAAGATGATAATGGTTTTTATGTCCTCAAATACACAGACTACACAAATCTAGATGAAAAATCCTTTGTGTATCTTGGTGATTATAAAAAGGATATGACGCAGAAAATTCAAGAAGCTTTTGATGGAGATAGTGAACCTGGTAGACCTCTGTCAAGAATTCCTCGCTATATTATTGAAGAACACATTCAAAATAGTGAATACAAAACTATTGGAGGAAATTTACAGCTAGGTATGGCTGATCGGTTTGGATTTCACCCATTTTCTATTTGCAAACCAAGAGTTGTTGGAAAGCCGGAAGCCTATCTAAGTTATTTAGGTTACGAGCTAGATCAGGATATAAAAAATGTGGGTCATGCATTTGTTAGTCTGCCTGGAATGGTTTAGAAGTTCACTTCCATAACTCAGATGGGCTAACAATTCAAATCTAGCTGATGGTTGAGAGCCACTAGTGGTTGATTTAACGTTACTTGCCACCACTGATTTAAAGCATTAAAGCAAATTTAGCTTTGATATAGCCCAAATGAATTATTCTTGCTTTTGCCGATCGCATCCCTCATTATCCAACAAAAGCGATCGCCCCCCATTTAATCTAAAAAATCGTCACTAAAAATAGTCTTTTGCTTTACAGTTTTACTTTGGGCAAAATGCTTTTCAAATCTCAAAACCAGACAGAATAAGAGTTATATTATCTAAAGCACCAAAACAGATTTTTCCTAAATCACCCTGCAATTTGCATTTAGGCTAAAAATAGAATATTTTTCATTCACCAGCGAAAAAACCTTGCACTACTGGACTTGTAGGAGCGATCGCTAGGTTCGGAGTAATCCCAGGAGTGCATTTGACGGAAAGGAAGACCCATCTTTTGGAAGACATACTTCTCTTTCACACCAGAAGCAATCAAGTCTGGCTTGAGTGCCTTAACAAACTCCTCGAATTCGTAAGCGGTAACGTCGTCGTAAACGATGGTACCATTTTCGATGTAGTGAGTGGTACGTTTGTAGTCGTCGTTATGAGCAAACTCATAACCTGTACCAATCATCTTCATACCCAAATCTTGGAAAGCTGGAACAACGTGACGAGGACGCAGACCACCAACCATCATAGCGACGGTCTTACCTTCCAAACGGGGGCGATACTTAGCAACGATCGCATCCATTGTGGGCTGATACTTAGCAATCAGTTTCTCAGCGTTTTCTTGGATCTTGGAGTCAAACTTAGAAGCGATTTCGCGTAAGGATTCAGCAATCTTGGTAGGGCCGAAGAAGTTGTATTCTAACCAGGGTATACCGTAAGCTTCTTCCATGTGACGGCTGATGTAGTTCATCGAACGGTAGCAGTGAATCAAGTTCATCTTCACGTTCGGTGTCATCAACATTTCGTTGATTGTACCATCACCAGACCACTGAGCAACTACACGCAAGCCTAGTTCTTCTAACAGAATCCGGCTAGCCCAAGCGTCACCACCGATGTTGTAGTCACCGATGATTGCTACGTCGTAAGGAGTAGACTCGAATTGTAACTTACCTTCTTTCTTTTCTTTGTCGGCTCTGGTGAACACCCAGTCGCGCACCATGTCGTTAGCGATGTGGTGACCTAAAGACTGAGAAACACCGCGGAAACCTTCGCAACGTACAGGTACAACAGGCTTACCGATTTCTTTCGATGTTTTCCGAGCAACAGCTTCGATGTCATCCCCAATTAGACCGATGGGACATTCAGATTGAATAGATACACCACGGTTGAGGGGGAAGAGTACTTCCAATTCTTGGATTAGCTTGGTGAGTTTCTTGTCACCACCGAAAACGATGTCCCGTTCTTGGAAGTCAGAGGTGAAGTGCATTGTACCAAAGGTATCAACACCTGTGGTACCAATGTAGTAGTTACGACGACCAGACCAAGACCAGTAACCGCAACCTACAGGGCCGTGGCTGATGTGGATCATGTCCTTAATTGGACCCCAAACCACACCTTTGGAACCTGCATAAGCACAACCACGAGCGGTCATTACACCAGGAAGAGATTTGATATTCGACTTAACGCCGCAATCACTCTTACCTTCTTCGTATACATTTAGGTGCTTTTCCCGTTTTTTAGCAGCTTTTTCGGGATAAGCGCTTAGTACTTCCTTAATTAGTTCTTTTCTTTCTTCGATGATGTTCTGGTTTTCTGGAGGAGTCATTTTTGCCTCTCTTGCTCCTAAGGAACGGGGTAGGGAAGGGGAGGGCTAAGTGATAGCCCATCATCCCCTTTGGGGTTGGGGACTTGCAGTCCCCGTTGGGGATACAGGTAGTCGGTAGAAACAAGGTAAAAGGCGAATTATGCAATTGTTTCCTTTTCCTTTTCCTACATCAAAGCTTACTTAACAGGTGCTTCAGCAGCAGTTTTACCAATGATGTCTGCGTGCTTGCTGTCGTCATCAAGGATACCGAATTCAACCAACAATGCTTCTAGCTCGTCCATTTCGATTGGTGTGGGGATTGTGAGCTTGTCGTTGTTGATGATCTTCTTAGCTAGTGCGCGGTATTCGTTACCTTGAGTGCTGTCGGGTGCGTACTCGTTAACGGTCATCCGGCGCAATTCAGCGTGTTGAACGATGTTGTCGCGGGGTACGAAGTGAATCATTTGAGTGTTCAAACGTTCAGCCAAAGTTTCGATCAATTCGATTTCCCGGTCAACTTTACGGCTGTTACAAATCAAACCACCTAAACGTACACCACCGGAGTGAGCATACTTAAGAATACCACGAGCGATGTTGTTAGCAGCGTACATCGCCATCATTTCACCAGAGGTAACGATGTAGATTTCTTGTGCTTTACCTTCACGAAAAAGAATATTAATATGATCTAAATTGCCGTAAAATGTTCATTTCATACAATGTTTGCCGCAATCATTGTAAGGAAAAGGACAGTTTTTTTATAAGGGTGAATTTAGGGTATGGACAGAACACAGGAAGCATTTGCCGATTTTCAGCAAACAGCCATTACTGATGGAGGATATTTAGGCAGAATGCAAGCAGTAAATCAGCAAGAAATTCACCTAACGGCAAAATTAGAGGCAGAATTAAAAGCGGTAAATGCTAGGCTGAAGGCGGCGAGGGTGAGTGTTTATGTCAGAAAATCTGGTCATTCCCTACAGTTGAGAACTACCTTACCCATTAAACCAGGAGATATTGATAAAAACGGTACAGGAACGAAACAATATGATATTTCTTTAAGAATACCGTTTAATTTTGATGGTTTAAATACTGCGGAAGAAGAGGCTTATGAGTTAGGGAAGTTGATAGCGCGAAAACAGTTTCAATGGACTGATAAATATTTAGGTAAAACAAGAAGTAAGATTAAATCTAAAACCATTGGTGAGTTAATTGCAGATTTCGAGAAGAATTATTTCCAAACTAGAAAGCGTACTCTCAAAAGTGAAAATACTTTTAATTGTTATTTTTATATTGCTCAAGCCCACTTACCAAATGATCAGCCAGCGATAAATGCAAGTTTTATTGAGGCTGTACAGTGTTGTAATTCTTCGGATAGTGTGAAAAATGAGTTAATTAAAGTGATTCGGGTGCTGTGTAAATGTTCTGGCCTAGAAGTTCCTGAATTAAATAACTTCAAAATTCAAGCTACTGCTAAACGCAAGCGAGATATCCCAACTGATTTAGAAATTGAGCAGGAGTATTTAAAGTTTGAAACTTACGCGTTGAACCGTCCAAGCAAGTTAACAGCTAGAGAAGATAGGAATAACTGGCAACTTTGGCGCTGGGTTTATGGAATGTTAGCCACTTATGGATTAAGACCACGAGAAATTTTTGTTAATCCTGATTTAGATTGGTGGTTATCATCAGAAAATACGATGAACACATGGCGTGTAAGTGAGGAATGTAAAACTGGAGAAAGGGAAGCTTTACCATTATATCCACGTTGGGTGGAGAGTTTTAATTTAAAAACAGATATAGAGGCTATTGAATTATTAAAGGCAAAGATTGCAGATAAAATTACCAGTAAACAACTCAATGCGGCTCGACATGGTACAGACAGATGGTTCAGATTCGTGGGAATTTCTTTTCAACCTTATGATTTACGTCATGCTTGGGCAATTCGAGCGCATTTAATGGGAATTCCTATTAAGGCTGCGGCTGATAATTTGGGTCATTCTGTGAATATGCATACTTCAATTTATCAAAAGTGGTTTAGTTTGGAAAATCGCAAGGTGGCTATTGAGGAAGCAATTAAGAAAAAGTCGAAGGTAGAAGAGTTGCAAGAAATGGTTATTCAGCTTGAACAGGAAAATGAAAGGTTAAGGATTGAGAATGAAAGATTGAGGTTAAGGGGAGGAAATCAAGAGTTAATACAAATGATGAATTAATTTTTTTACAATTATTCTGTAGGGTTTGGTCAGTTTTATTCTACCAAACCTATTTGCAATTTAGGTTAAAATACAGCAGATTCGATGTTTATGAGGTACAGTAATTAATTCAAATCCCAAGGTTTAAAAGCTACCCAGCAATTGGTGTACCTCACGTACCTCAAAAGCGCTGTAGTAGAAATAATGTTAATGTAATACAAATCCCTATACCTAACTGAATCTATGACCATACCAATTAGTATTGAACTTCCCAATGATGTGTTTTCTGCACTCCGCTGGCTAAACGCCAAGGAAAGATAGAAGCTGCTAGACCAATTTTTGCACAACTGATTCAAGTTGGCTTTAGAGTCAGTACAGAAGTTGTGGACTCAGCACTTAGGCTTGTTGGTGAGTAGCGTGTTAGTATGAGTTAATTGCTTGAAATTCTAAATAATATAGAAGTTGCGATCGCTCATCTTGCTCAAACCTTAATTAGCGATTTGCTAGTGAATTAATACTGCTTATTTGATAGCGATCGCTTTCCAACCCAATTGATTTTTCTTCTTATCTAATTTTTTCGTAACAATAAGATTTACCTCTTGTCCCTCCTTCAACTGACTAGCTAAATCAGGTGAAACAAACGCATCTTCAACAAAACCAAATCCATTTTGATGTAGACGCAAAACACCCTTTACAAAAGCAATATTTACGGTTTGGCGGAAAGGAACTACAAAAACTTGATAAGGATTGATGCGATCGCCATGTCTTGCACATATCATTTCTACTGGGGTTCCAGGTTCCATATTTTGATTCACAGGAAAATCCGTGTATGTCAGTGTAAATTGCTTTTGTGGGTTGAGGTAAATAAAAACTTTCTCATCACGATGCTGATCAACTATTCCATAAACACGCTCAAGTTGATCAAACAAAATATCTGACGGACGTTTTTCAATCAGAACCACAGTTCGACGTTCGTCACTCTCGTCAACGGTTACTGTTACCGGTTCACCAATCACAAGATTTAAGTTGTTTAACAGTCCTCGTGTTGGACTGGCTAATTCTTGACAATATCCCTTAGATACTAACCCAAACTTTGCCATTTGCTTACCACTTTGGGTTGTAAATGTACCAAGGAAGTTCGCATTATAGCGTGGACAATTTAACCAAACTACTTTTTCAGCATCAGCAGCTAAGTTTAATAATACTTCTTCTACATTAATAAGGTTTTTTGCCTGAGAGTACCACTCAGCGTTTAACAACTCACGCAACGACTGAGGAATTTTCCATTGATTCTGATAGCGAACAGAAAAAGCTTGATCAGCAGCCCATTTTGCCAGCGATATTTTACCTTGATTAACAGCCAGTCGGCTGAAATACTCAAAGAGATTAACACCAAAGTCTAAATTATTGCAAGTTAAGCAAGCTTTTGCATAAAGCGCTAGTCCCAGTGTAGGATCAAAATTTTCTTCAACTTGACCTAGCGCGCACCAAGCCCAATATTCATTACGTTTCACCTGAAGGAATGATAAGAGGAGAGTTTTAGCTTCCTCGAATCGACCTAACCGCTTCAGTAATAAAGCTTTATTATAGTGCAACCACTCAGGCTTTTGAACCTCTGCATGAAAAAGAGCATAGTCTATCAATAAAACAGAGAACTCTTGGAGATCGCTTTCTGCCAAATCGTGAGAAATTTTTGCAACGTTCCTGGCTGCTTTCTCCATTAGAGGTTCAAATACTTGATCGTTTTGCTTATCTGCAAGATAGTCTTCTGGTCTGAAACTGTCAAGTCCAGCCCACTTCACAAACTTTGGAAGAAATTTTAACTCATTTTTTAACCGAAGAGTTTGAGCCAATAAAAGACTAAAAAGAAGATCAGGGCGAGACAGTTTGAGTTCAGCGTATTTTCGGAGTATTTGTCTAATTTCTTCAGCTTGCTTTGCATTTATTTTGTTTTGAGATTGCTTCGCCAAATTAATGATATTTTTTATTTTATCGTGAAGAACCCAGCCAACACTATTGGCGAGTGCCTTATCGTTTGGATATTCTTTTAGCAGTTCATATCCTCTTGAATAGGCTTCTTCTAAACGTCCTTCTTTTCTTAACGCTGTGACTTCTTGATATGGCTGCATAATTAAATCTCCAACGCTAGATGCACTGCTTCCATAAATTCATGATTTGAAAATACAAGTGGAGCTAACCTTGTTACAAAGCCATCTCCATCATAGGAAATTTTTAATTTCATGGCCCCATTTTTTGAATTTAAGTGATAAATTTCTTCATAATTATTATGTTCAATTGCTTGGATCGCAATTTGATGTTTATCTAACTTCTTGTTGATTAACTGATAAATTTCCTCTTGAATTGTATTTTTTAATAGAATATTAGATGAAATTATGTTACATAATTTATCAGCAAATTCGGGAGGATGGGAACTTATTGTATCAACTCTACTAATTTGATACTTTCCGTTGTAATACAAGCGTATTGAGCAAGATGATTTGCTGTCTTCTGCTTCAAAACTATAAATTTCTTGGTAATTATGATGGTTGTAAGATTTAATTTTGATAGCTTCAGTGTTTAACTTGTTTTTGATATGCAGATAAAGATTTCTCAAAGCTATTTCTGGAATTTCAAACTCTGCAATATTTGCAACACCCATTTCAGAATTAGGGTCAAACGCTATAATATTAAGGGGGTGAATAGAATCAAGTCTGCTATTACTAACGTCCCAGACTGCTTTATCAAAAGGTGTAATTGAGGGGATATTTGATAAAATTAGCTTATCTTTAGCTATAGAAAACAAAGTATAGACCCAACGAAAATAAGTCTCATTGGTCTTTCCTTGATTAGTATCCATATTAGCAATTACAGTGCTAAATTTTTGCCCTTGCGCTCGATTGACTGTCAGTGCATATCCAAACCTCAACTGTGCCGCATTCAAGTAAGGATCACTTCGCAGGAAATTAGCTAAATCAATTATCTCTTCGTAATCTGATTCTTCTAAGTTCGTTATTTCTAACTTCTGTGACTGCCTAAATCTTGTTCGTGCAGAGATGTAAAGTGCTAAAAGTATGTCCTTATTTATTTCAGGTTTTTCTGCATATAAATAGTCTTTTAAACACAAAAACTCTACCTCTTGATTATTATGAAGTAAACGTACTCGAAGATGAATAAAATAAACTGTAATTGGCTTATCTCTTCCTTTAAGGGGTTGTACCAGAGGTTGAATATCTTCCTTAACTTTTATAACTTCTGCAAAAGAATCATTGGGTACATAAATTGAACTATCTAAACTATCAGAGCTTTTTACAAAAAAACTATTATGTATATTTACAATATCTCCACAGGATATATTTTTATCTCTTTGAAATATTTTTCTCCGAAGCCAATCATTAATCTCATTTACCTTCGCATGAGAGTAAGCCAAGAATTTAGTAGAATATGATTCTTGTGCGAACAATGATTTCACTAAGTTATACTTATCATCTTTATCAGTTGGAGATGCAAGACAATACAAATCATCTGTGAGTATTTGAAGATTATTAAATGTTTGAAATTTGATATAATTTGCCAACTCTAACCCATTTTTAACAAAAAAATTATCCTGATTCTCAACAAGAATATATTCCAGATAAATTTTTTCAACTGGAAAACCAGTAATAGCAGTTATACGTTCAGAACATAAAGCTGACTCATCAATTTTTCCGCGCGTAATTTGAAATGGGTCGCCCAAAAAAATAATTTGCCGATTTGAATTTTTGAGGTCAACAAAATCAAACAAATCAGTAAGAACTTGACCGCTACCATAACGCCTTATATTGGCTTCAAAATTTGCGTCCGAAATTAAATGGCTATCACCAATAATATATAAATGTCTATCATTATTTTTATTGGCAATTAATTCATAAATAATTTTGTCTTGCTTTATTTTGGGATTTCCTGAATATATACAAGTATAAATACTATCTGCCTGCAAAACAGGATAGCGCGAAGCAATACGGCGATTAGGTGCTAGAACAGAGTAATTTCGCCCTTGATTTAAAGCTTTATCACCTATAACCTTGAGAAACTTCTCTAGTCCAGTTCCGATCATTCCACTTAAAATTAAGATTCGTTCTGAAGATTGCAGAAATTGGGTAATTTGGGACAGAGTAGATTGTAGATATTCTGGGAAATCAATGTCTGCAATATTAGTCTCATCAAGCTGGGGGGTAATAGCTTTAGCACTTCTTCCTATCGGTATATATTCAGGAATATCAAGTGATGAGATGATCGCTTCTAAATCTTGATCAGTCAAATCAATTCCGCGACTGGTGATTTGTGCTATTCGTTGCGCTACATGATCAATATCAACTACATGAAACCAAGGTGTGATAGTACGTGGTAACTGTAGTTCATCAAAAATTATAGGTTTATGGAATAGTGCTAATCCAGATATATGACCAAAATTAGGTTGTCTACCAGACGGTAAATTAACTTTTTCTTTTAAAAAATTAAGTAATGCAAATTTATTATCTCTAATCTGTGCATAAGGATTGCCCTTGTTCCCCCCTTTAATTTCCATGTTATTCGCAAACCACTTGCCATTTTCAGAAAAACGGATAGACCCTTCATAGTCTTTAAAGTCGATAACGGTGATGCTGTTCCTTTTCAAAATAGCCGCATCTATATCAGAACCGTAACAGTAAAAGTTGCCCAATAGAATTATCAGTTCTTCTGAATCGCCCCAAACTTGTTCTAATTTGTGCAGCAACGCATCAAAAATACGGTTTTCGTGCGTTGTCTCGAAAGGTCGTGTTCGATAAGCGCGGACAACCATTTATGAAAAAGTTTTTGGATAACATCAACAACTTAGGTATTATACAAATTTATACTTTTTTCTGGTTATAAATATTAGAAAATACCAATTAAAAAAATGAATATTTACTAAATGTATCAATTATTTATCAAAAATTATGTATAGATATTGACATAAGGGATAATATAGGGTAAACAAAGGAATATAAACAAAACAAATTACTAATTTGTCTACTTTTCCCCAGGGCAAAAACAGGGCAATTTAAAAGCAAAATCCTAATTCAATTGCATAATAAAAACTTTAGCAAGCACAGCTTAATCTTCACGGATAGGCATAGCGAAACCACCGCACACAACGTCACCCAATACGTCGTAAGATACGAAATCTAAGTCTTGGTAAGCACCAGCTTCTTCCAAGAAGTTGATGGCGGTGATGATACCACGACCAGCGCAACCTACACCGGGTTCTGGACCACCAGACTCCACGCAACGAACGCCGCGGAAACCGGTTAACATTACTTCTTCGAGTTCGAGGTCTTCAACTGCACCGCGTTCAGCAGCCAAGTGCAATACGGTGGTTTGAGCTTTGGAGTGCAGCATCAAACGGGTGGAGTCAGCTTTGGGGTCGCAACCCACAATCATGATGCGCTGACCCATTTCTGCCATAGCTGCCAGGGTGTTTTGGGAGGTGGTAGATTTACCGATACCACCTTTACCGTAGAAAGCTATCTGTCTAATGTTTTCGTCAGTCATTGTTCTTTTCCTGCAATTGGTTGGTTGGTTTGGTGGGTCTGTTCGTCTCTCACGCCTGTTGAGCTACGGCAGTGAGCGCATGTAGAACGTCGCAGGTGGCGATCGCTCCACAACAAATTCGGTGGGCTTTTGTGTCATAATCATTCGGAGATAAATTTTTATTTAACCTTTGTCATTTGTTTGATACACCACAAATGACAAAGGAATTACACACTTTACAAATACGCCATAATTTCGGGAAGCGGGAAACAAGAAGGCAGGACTTGATACCAATTCGTAATTCGTAATTCGTAATTCGTAATTCGTAATTCGTAATTAAGAAAGCTACATTTAACTTTCTGCAAATTGGTACTGTCTACAATCAATGCTTAAGTCCTGAACTGTTCCATGTAGCAGATAAACTCGTGGGGGTCGTCTTGTCTCATTAGTCACTGGTCAAAACTATTCACAAAGGACAAATGACTAATGACTAATGACTCTTTTTACGAAAATACAAGATGTAGGCGCGTTACCTAATTACTTGTTGACAATAGCGCCTTTGACATTGGAGACGCGAGCTATTGCAGCGTTGATATCATCAGCTGCTACTCCATTTGTAGCCATTGCGTCACTCAGGTGTTTTGTAACTGCCTCGAAGTGTTGGGGCTGTACGCTCATACCTGCGTGGGTTTTGTCCATTGGACGACCTGCATATTCTTTTGGCCCTTCTAGCAACTGAGTTAAGAAAGCGATAAAATGACCACGTTGCTTTGCCAAATCTGTCTTAGCGAAAAATGGACTAACGCTACCGTCTGCTAAGATGCGTTTGTGCAAATCCTCAACTACTTTTTCAACAGTTGCCTTTCCGCCAATTTTGTCGTATAATGTTGCGCTCATATCCTGATTCCTTTGAAGCGAGTTGGATGAAATTCGCGCTTAGGCGTTGTGTAATTTCGCCTATGTGCTTTAGCTGTTCGTTGTCAGTAGGAATTAAGCATTAATGGAAAGACAATTGTATCGGTCATCCTACTTTCTGTTTCTGGCTGTTGCACATTAAGGTGTATTTGTGCTGTGAGTAAATCTTGGCGCTATGGCTCAACCGCTTCGACTATCAAGTTCTTACTGACGCGATCCTGTAACCTGGCTTCGATCGCAATCTTCAAGGTTGCAGTGCTGCTAGAACAAGAACCGCAAGCACCTTGAAGTAACACTTTCACGCGATCGCCATCTACATCATACAGTTCCACGTCACCCCCGTCGGCGATCAGCACGGGTCGAACTTCTTCATCAAGTACCTTTTGAATTAGAGCAATCTTTTGAACGTTGGTCAGCGGTCTTTGCTTAGAGTTAGCTATATCTGTAGAAACTTTTACGTTATAATCTTTGTTTAGAGCAGGTGTCGTTGCTTGTTCCCTTACAGATTTAATAATATCATCAATGTTTGCCAGACAGGAACCGCATCCGCCACCAGCTTTCACATAATTTGTTACCTGTTCCGCATCAGTGAGGTTATTTTCGATAATCACGCGCCGAATCTTCGACTCGCTGATGCCAAAGCAACTGCAAACCAGCGCACCTTCATCATCGTCATCATGGGCGGCGAGGGGGATGCCTCGATAGTTATAGATAGCAGCTTCTAGCGCTTCTTGCCCCATAACTGAGCAGTGCATCTTAGCTTCTGGCAAACCGCCGAGATAGTTAGCAATGTCTTTATTGGAGACTTTCAAAGCTTCATCTAGGGTTAAACCTTTGATCATTTCAGTCAAGGCACTAGAAGAAGCGATCGCACTAGTGCAGCCAAAGGTTTGAAAACGAGCATCTAAAATCTTATCAGATGCAACTTCCACTTTCAAGTGCAATCTCAGAGCATCACCGCAAGCAATGCTACCTACTTCTCCCGTGGCAACTTTCACCCCAGGTTCGTCAATTTCTTCGATAGCTCCCTGATTCTTCGGCTCGTAAAACAGTTCTAATACTTTATCTGTGTAGTCCCACATGAATTTTGTCCGTTGTTAGTTGTCAGTTGTCAGTTGTTAGTTGTCCTTTGTCCTTTGTCATTTGTCATTTGTGTAAAACTAATAACAAATGACCAATGACTAATGACCAATGACTAATGACTATTGACTAATGACTGTTCTTGCAGCCAACCTGCATCATCATTTTGGAAGGGTGAAAGAGCGCGTAAACGTTCTACAATACCGGGCATTACTGCTATAACTTGGTCGATTTCGGCTTCTGTGGTGTAGCGACAAAGGCTGAAGCGAATGGAACCGTGTAAAGTAGTGTATGGTAAACCCATTGCCCGTAAGACGTGGGAAGGTTCCAGTGAACCAGAAGTACAAGCAGAACCAGAAGATGCACAGATACCGTGTTTATTTAAGGAAAGCAGAATCGCTTCACCTTCGATATACTTGAAGCCGATGTTGGTGGTGTTGGGCAATCTCTGCGTAGGATCGCCGTTAACTTCACAATTGGGGATAGTTGCAAGTAAAGTTTGCTCTAGGCGATCGCGTAATTTTCTTTCTCTCTTGGTCGCCTCTTCCAAGTGTAGCAGTTCTAATTCTGCTGCTTTGCCTAAACCGATAATTCCTGGTACATTTTCTGTTCCCGCACGACGACCGCGTTCTTGGTGTCCGCCAATCAACAAGGGACGGAACCTCACACCGCGACGCACGTACAAAGCGCCAATACCTTTGGGTGCATGGATTTTGTGACCAGACATAGTTAACATGTCTATGGTGCTGGTCTTCATATTCAAGGGGATTTTACCCACTGCTTGCACTGCGTCTACATGGAATAAAGCACCATGTTCTTTAGCTCGCAACCCAATTTGTTCAATGGGGAAAACTGTGCCTGTTTCGTTGTTGGCGTACATAATTGACACCAACGCGGTGTTTCCTGTCAGCGAGGCTTCTAATTCATTTAAATCTAATTGCCCCTGACGATTCACCGAAAGATAAGTAACGTTATATCCTTGAGTTTCCAGTTGTTTGCAGACATTCAGCACCGCAGGGTGTTCTACTTGGGTGGTGATGATGTGTCGCTTGTCTGGTTGCGCTAACAATGCGGCGCGAATTGCGGCGTTATCTCCTTCAGTTCCGCAACTGGTGAAGACAATTTCTGATTCATCAGAACCGAGTAAAGCTGCAACTTGTTCTCTGGCTGTCTTCACACCTTTGGCAAGTTGTCCGCCAAAAGTATGCATACTAGAGGGATTGCCGTAATAATCGGTGAGGTAAGGCAACATCGCCTCTAAAACTGCTGGGTCTACCTTCGTGGTGGCATTATTGTCGAGATAGATGCAATTCTTTTGCATAGATTCTAATTTCAATAGTGAAGGATGAAATGTGCAGTGTGAACTGAAGTCTAAGTTTTATCTTTGCTCCTTCAGTCTTGAACCTTCTTTATGCTTCTAATACTTGCTGTTGGCGCTTTTGCAGCTGTTCAGAGAATTTCTGAGACTAGAAGTATCTGCTATCAAATATAATTAAAGGTTGTATTTATGCGTTGTTATGGAAAGTTGGGGTTACGCAAGAGTCAGCGGTGAGGAGCAGCAAACAGATAAAGGTGCGTTGCGTAAACAAATAGAACGCTTGCGTGGTGCTGGATGTTCAAAAGTATATTGGGATATTCAATCACGGACAACCGAAGTCAGGGAAGGGCTACAACAATTAATTAATGACTTGAAGACATCTGCAAAGGGTAAGGTAAAATCACTTCAATTTACCCGGATTGATCGTATCGGCTCATCATCGCGTTTGTTTTATTCATTGTTGGAGGTATTGCGCTCCAAGGGGATTAAACTAATAGCCTTAGACCAAGGAGTTGAC
Organism: Nostoc sp. NIES-4103; assembly: GCF_002368335.1. Taxonomy (GTDB): domain Bacteria; phylum Cyanobacteriota; class Cyanobacteriia; order Cyanobacteriales; family Nostocaceae; genus Amazonocrinis. The sequence continues at coordinate 5,676,844 of NZ_AP018288.1, forward strand.
CCTGACAGTCTTGGCGGAGAATTAACGATTGATATGTTACTTGCAGCTGCCAAATTTGAGGTAAGAATGGTAACGGAGAGGTTGAAAAGTGAACGTCGTCATCGGGTAAACCAAGGAAAAAGTCACCGAGTTGCCCCATTAGGATACCGTATCCACAAGGATAAATATGTACGCGATGATTCACCATGCGTTTGCTTGTTGGAAGGACGAAGAGAATTAACTGTATCTGATTTGGCTAGGTATATTTTTGACACTTTTTTTGAGTGCGGTTCCGTTGCGGCTACTGTGCGTAAGCTGCACTCAGATTTTGGTATAGAAACAAAAGTTTTTGATTGGAACAAGCCAGAAACATCTTCACGGATTATCAGCGACGACGACTTAGATAAAATTGTATTTACACCAAATCAAACTAATCACCCCTTGCGTTATCCTTGGTCTGGTCTGAGATGGTCAATCCCAGGTTTAAAAGCATTATTAGTAAACCCTGTTTATGCAGGGGGTCTGCCTTTTGATACTTATGTTAAGTCAAAGGGAAAGCGAAAACACTTTGACGAGTGGAAGGTAAAATGGGGAACCCATGATGATGAGGCAATTATCACTTACGACGAACACGAACAAATAAAACAGATTATCAGAGGAAATCGAAATAACCGATGGGCTTCAAGAGAGGATAACGAAGTAAACCCATTTTCTAATTTAATCAAATGCAGCCATTGTGGAGGTTCGATGACACGCCATGCAAAACGGATAAATAAGAATGGGGAAGCCATCTATTATTATCAGTGTCGTTTGTATAAAGCTGGCAACTGTAGTAATAAAAATATGATTTCATCAAAAATTCTAGACATCCAAGTAGTGGATTTATTAGCACAAGAAGCCGAACGGTTAGCAAACTTAGTTGAAACAGATGAGCAACCTATTGTAGAGGAACCCCCAGAAGTCAAAACTCTCCGCGCATCGCTTCATACTCTTGAAACCTTGCCACCAAGTTCAGCAATCGAACAAATAAAAAATGACCTCAAAGAACAGATTGCGATCGCGCTTGGAACAAAAAATAATGCAGCCAAAGAATCCCTTATTGCTAAAGAACGAATTATACAGGCTTTTTCTCATAAAAGTTACTGGCAAGGACTCCAAGCCCAAGATAAGCGATTAATACTCAATGGCTGCATTAAAAAAATATGCGTAGATGGCAATTTCGTTACAGCCATTGAGTACCGATACTAGGCAGTTTTGTGTTTTGACTTTGTTTTTTGTTTTGGAATAGCCGAGGTAGATTTTAGCTCGGCTTTACGTTTCTCCCATTCCATAACTGTGCGAATCACCACTTGTGACCAAGATTCGTAAGCCATAAGTACCATTATTCATTAAATTGAGAATAGCGAAAGTTGAATTTTTTTTTGTTCATCACAAGCAGTAGCTTGAAATAAAAATGTTTTGAGAGAACAAAATGTCATAAGTAGTTTAGATAGAAAAACTGAAGAGATAACCACAGGACTAAAGCAGATGAGATAAGGGAATGTGACAGATTTACGCTAGAAAAGAAGTTATGTTGCAAAAAGTTTGTGGGGATATGCAACCCTGATTGAGAATTAAGTGTTATGCAGCGACTTCAATCAATTTGGTAGTAAATTGTATTTGAACAACTACATTAATCAAGCGTTTTAGCTACGGTATAAGAAGATTTGAGGTTTTGTAACTCCTGAAAGCTCAAAAAACGCAATTCATCCATCTTTTGCTTGACTAGACCTAAAAACTCTTTGAACTGAGGACAAGACTGACAATTTGGCTGATGACCTGGAATTAAACATTCACACACAAACCTTGGTCTTTCTTTAAAAGTGCGATCGCAGTCATTACATAGATATTTTTGTACACCATTAGCTCTACCACATTTCACAAGCAGAGTCGAATTGCACCTAGGACATTCGATACTATAGGTTCTAGGCTGTGGTTGCCATTCCTGTAGAGCTTGTTGCATAGCAATTTCACATCTCAGTTTATTTAAATCAAAAATTTTTTGAGTATTCATAAGTCCAAATGAGATAAACCTTCAAATTTTGAGAGTAACTTTTTTAACTTCTCCGTTATGGACAGTGATCCTATGGACAATCTGCTGAAAAATTTTTACCTTATCATCAGGTGAAAGTGTGTGCCAGATTGCTAAATTATTGCCTGCACGAATAATTTCTTCCGTACTCTTATTCACAAGAGAATCAGAGATAAAAGGATTAATTTCCTCCACAATTTGCTGACGAATCTTAGCTTTAAGGTTTTCCAAGTCTGGATCAAAACCTGGAATTTTTTCGAGAGCATCTAACCTTGACTCCAACTCCTTTAACTTCTGTGATTTTTCCTGTGGTATACGAGATTGTTCTGACTCACTTGTGAGAGTCTGAGAACGTTGCACCAAAGTCTTAATTAGAGCATCCTCAATATTTTGTTTTCGGGTAGATGTTAGATTTATACATCCTATCCCCGCGTATCTACATGCAAAATAATAATATTTTCCTCCATCTTTACGTTTAGCACTTTTAGTAATGCATTTAGAAGCACATTCAGCACAGAAAACCAGCCCACTTTGATAAGCATATTCTCGATATGAGTTAGTCCCATTGAGTTCTGGATTCGTGATCGGCCCTTTCTTGTGATTAAACTTAAGTATTTGCTGAATTTCTAAAGCTTCTTCATCAGTAATTAGTTTGTGTTCTGGATGTGTATTATAAACAAATTCCCAGTTTTCACGCTGATTTTTCTTTCTTTTACCTTTCCCCAGATTAATTCGTTGCAGATAAGCAGTATGGCCACATAATACTGGATTAGTTAACCACCAATTAAATCCTGTAGCTGTCCAATGAAATTTACCATCACTACCATTTCTACGATAATTAATTTTAGCCAGACCATATTTCTGAAATATGCTTTTTAAAGCTCTAGTAGCTCCTTTAACCTGGAAAAAAATATCAATACAATCTCTGGCAATCTGCTTAACTGTTAAAGCATTTAGCTTAGTTAAATCTGTTTCATGGTAGAGTTCTAAATAATTAAATGGTCTATTGGATATTAGACAGAGAAATTGACTTTCATTTAGTTGATATTTATCATTAACAATTTTATAACCCCAAGGATAAGATTCACTAGCTGCTTGTTGATCGCGACGGTACTTTTTACCATGACGTACTCGCTCTGATAAAAGGTCAGTTTCCCATTCGGCAAGAGAGCCTAATAAATTAAGCATTAATTTACCTTGGGATGTCGTCAAATCAATCGCCTGATCTAGGACTCGAAGGTTTACTCCAGCAGTTACAAAAATTTCTATACATTCTCGTAGCTTTGGTAAAGACCTTGCAATTCTATCTATTCTAGTGATGATGACTTCATCAGTTTTCCCTTCGCTGATTGATTTCATCAATTCTTTTAAAGCGGGTCTGTTATCCCTACTACCAGATTGAATATCTTGAAAAATTTTTGTTGCTCCGGCTGCTTTGAGTCTTGCTATCTGTTGTTCCAAAGCATTAGAGTCAACAGCTTGTTCACGAGAAGAAACTCTAGCATAACCGACAATTATTTTTCTTTTTTCTAATTCAATGTTCATTTTTATTTTTTCTAATTCAATAAATTAATTCAGCCAATATTCATATTGTTGTTTAATTAATATGAAAATATTAGCAGATTATTGTGCGTATCCACTTCCTGCTGGGTATGCACAAAAAGTAGTCAAATAAATTTAGTATTTACTTACTGAAACTGTCCCTCTACAACCAATGTTGTCTGCTGATTCTGAATAAAAATAAAAAAACGAAAACTATCATTTACTTTTTTGTGCCATCTCCTAAAAAAATCTGCTCTGAAATTAGTTTGTCAGAGCAGATTTTAAATTTCATCTTTTGTGCATCTTTTTGGCTAGTTGTTACTTTTCTTTACAAAACCCATTTTTATATTTAGAGCGTTTTTGACTTCTGCCTCGTTTACCCTTTCCACCAACAAATAGGGAACCATTTTTTTCTAAAGCAGCAAACTGTAGATTGGGATTATTACGAATACTTCTGAGAGTCTGTTTGCGAATCTTGATGTATTTAGAGTAGTTATAACGAAACTGAAAGTCCTGTTGTGCAATTTTTTCAGCGTGTACTCTGATAGCTTCCTCTGTAGAATCCCAACTTGGAATTTGATTCGGCTGAAAGCCACAGGCTTCTTCAAATCTTCGTGAACCAAGAGAATCAAAGTGTTCACTGATCCTTTTTGACATTGCATCACAGTCAGAATGTTTTCCTCTTCGAGAACTTATTCCTAAAATTCCTGTCGTTTTAAAAGTTTTCTCCAATCGCTCAAATTCACAGCTAAACCAAAGTTCAGCAGCAGAAAGAGATTCAATTGAGGCTTTCCATCCAAATTGATCGTGTTCTAGAATTTCTTGGCAAAGATTTAGTAAAGCCCAACACTGTTCAGCATGGGGTTTATAGTCAAACTCCCAACTAAAACGTAGCTCTGGTGGGTCAACAGGAAAGCTATTATTGATAGTGCTATCAAAGTGAACTATCCACTTCTGTATAGCCTTAAAAGCATCTTGATGAGATATAAGTAATACTCCTAAATCTCCCTCGCTCATATCAGAACCTAAAATTCCATGAGCCTTGAGAACATAATCTGGTAAAAGTGCAAAACTTTGAATGTAATCGTTTCGGTTGGGCTTTTCTTTGTCTTTTATCTTTAACCTTTGGATTATTAGATTGTAGATACCTGGTTTCAGTTCTTCTGCCTGCAAGGAAATTGTTTTTTTATTCATTTTTTTGGCATTTTAATATTTTCTTTCAAAATTCACCAATAATAAGTCTTATTAATATTTTTATTTTTACTTAACTCCAGTTAAATATATTTAATAATTGTACTGCATTCTTGTGAGCCTTCTCCTAATTAGATATTAAGGTCTATTTGTAAATATACTTTTATACTTTTTACACCTAAAATGTACGCAACTATAATTTACATTTTATCTCTCACAGGACTTACGCAACAACCTAAAGGATTTGGGCATCCTGTAGAAGTAGATTTACGAGAAATTCTGAATGCCATTTTCTACGTGCAAAGAACCGGGTATCAGTAAAAAATGTTACTTCATGACCTACCACCGTACACAACAGTGTATGGATATTTTCAAAAATGGCAATTGCATTGCGCTCTGGGAGCATCTTCACGACCAAATACGTCATCAACTGCGACAAGATTTAGGGCGTTCCGGACATTCTACTGTGGCGATCGCAGATTCCCAATCGGTGAAGACCACCGAAAAAAAGGGGAGGTCTACGGCTTTGATGGTGGTAAAAAGGTTAAAGGGCGTAAGCGGCATATAGTTGTAGATTCACAAGGATTGTTGATTGGTGTTTTAGTAACCGAAGCTAATGCGTCAGAACGCTTGGGTGCTGTAGTTGTACTGCATGAAGCGACGGTTGAATTGTCCAAATTGGAAGTTGTTTGGGTCGATCAGGGCTATTCGGGTGAGAACTTTGCTCAAGCAGTTAGGCTAGTTTGTGGAGAACAGGTACGTGTTGAGGTGATTCCAAGAAACTCGCGCATCATTTGAGCGATTGCCGAAACGATGGATTGTAGAACGGACATTTGGTTGGCTCAATCGATTTCGGCGTTTGAGTAAGGATTATGAGTTGTACACCGAGTTAAGTGAAGCTATGATTTATGGCTCATTGATTCGTCTGATGATCAGGCGAATCGCATCTTAAGCTTTTGTTTACGAATCAGATCTAAGGAAAGCTCCATAACTCGTTTAAGTAAGGAGAGAGTGTGGAGGTTGTAAGCCATGCGGTAATACTGGACTAATCCTCCAACTAAAAAAATATTCCATCGCTGTGTATGCAGAGGAAGCAGAGGAGAAAAAATCTGCCGCTATGAATATGGGATAATTTATTTTTTGGAAGTTCCTATCCTAACTTCCTACCCCCTCATCCCATATTTATTACTATGATCAAGCACTTCTAAGTGCTACAATTGGGTCAAGTTGAGCAGCACGACGTGCAGGAACAACGCCAAAGAATAAACCAATACTGCCAGAAACAGTGGCAGCCACAATAACTGCTACAGATGATACTCCAGCTTTTAAAGGTGTGAGAATACTAACTAGCACAACTACACTGCCTCCAACAGCAATTCCTAAGGCACCACCAACGATTGAGAGTAGCACAGCTTCAATGATGAATTGCAATAATATGTCTTGTTGATTAGCACCAATTGCTTTGCGTAGTCCAATCTCTTTGGTACGTTCTGTGACGGAAACGAGCATAATATTCATGATGCCAATCCCACCGACAAGCAAAGAAATTCCTGCGATCGCTGCCAACATTAGGGTTAATGCACTAGAAACCGCATTAATTATTTCTAGAATATTCTTTTGGGTTTCAATGTTAAAGTCATCATTTTGAGTAATCTTGTGACGCAGACGCAGCAAATTTTTGATTTGGAACTCTGCCGCCCTGATGCTATTTTGATTTTTAGCAGACACAGAGATCAGTGAAAGGTCGATACCGTAAGGTGAAGTCGCTCCTACAACCCGACTGGACATGGTGCTGATGGGGATAAAAGCAGAATCATCATTGTTCTCACCTAAGAAGGAACCTTTAGCTACTGTTAAGCCAATTACTTGGAAAGTAACATTTTGAATCTGTACTTGCTGTCCAATTGGGTTTTGACTGCCAAACAATTTTTTTGCTAAATCAGGGCCTAAAATCGCTACTGGTTGATAGCGTTTTACATCTAACTCATTAAAAAATCTGCCACGAGCGATTTTAAAATTGCGGACGGTCAGATATGCTGGTGTAGTTCCAATAACTGAGCTATTTGAGTTTTTGTTGCGGTAATTAATAATTATCTTGTTAGTAATATCTGGAGCTACATTTTTAACTGTAGATATTTGCTTGGCGATCGCTTCGGCATCAGCCAGTACCAATGTCTTGGGTGTTAAAATCGCTGTGTTCTGACCTTCAGGGCTGCCAGGAAGAATAAACAGCGTATTTGGCCCCAATGCCTCAAATTGTTGAGTAGCCAACTTTTGCGCTCCCTCGCCAATTCCAATCATGGCAATCACTGAAGCGTTACCAATAATAATTCCTAACATGGTCAAACTACTACGGAGTTTATTTGCCAGCAATGTAGTTGTAGCCATTTTGAAGCTTTCTAAAATATTCATGGCTGGGGTTGTTTGTCTTGAGGAAGGTCATTAAATACGCGATCGCCTGCTTTTAGCCCCTGCAAAACTTGAACTTGATTGTCAACATTTATACCAACAGTCACAAGGCGAAATATTGGTTGATTATTGGCATCTGGAACCATGACACCAGTTTTACCTTGCTCAGTGACAATCGTTTCTTCAGGAATCAATAGAATATTTGGCATCATTTGACCAATAAATGTCACATTTTTCACATTCATTCCCGAACGCAGTTTTTCTTTCCCTGTATCAATGTTTACACGCACTTTGAAAGATGTGACATTTTGCTCAACTATAGCTTCTGGCGAAATCAACCGCACATGTCCATGAAATACTTCATCGCCATAAGCGTCAACTATAATTTCTACTTTTTGTCCCACTTTTACCTGAGGAATATCGACTTCTGGCACTTTTGCAATTACTTCTAAACCCTTTGCCAAGGCAATAATTGAGGTCGAAGTTGCAGACTCATCATTAGAAGCCGATGTCGCTGGGCTGACATACCCTCCTGGTGTGGCATACTTCTGGGTGACAACACCTGAAAAAGGAGCGCGGATAATTGTATCTGCTAACTGCACTTGCTGTTGTTCTAACTGCGCCTTTACCTCTGCTACGGCTGCTTTGAATCGCTCAATTTCTTCTGGACGACTGCCATTTTGCAACTTTCGTAAAGCTTCACTTTCTTGATCAACCACTGCTTGTTGTTTTTTAATGTCTTCATTGCGGTTGCCACTTTTGAGCAGAGATAATCGACGTTGATTTTCTGTTAAAGTGGCTTTTGCCCTTTTATCTTCACTGATGTATTGTTCTAGAGAGTCTTGAGAAATAGCTCCTGCTATAGCTAATTCTTGATAGCGCTTAACCCGTGCTTGAGTCAGTTCCACCTGTGCTAAAGCTGATTCCACCTGGGCTTGCGCTTGTTCAATCTCCTGTAATCGATTACCCTCACGCAATATATTCAGCTGCGCTTCGGCTTCTGCTAGATGAGCTTTTCCTTGTGCAATGTCTTCGGAACGACTACCGGCTTGACTTTCCGCTAACTGTGCTTTTGCTTGGTTTAATTTCGCTTGGTATTCGAGGATTTGTGTTTTAATCTCGGAATTATCCATTTGGGCAATTATTTGCCCCTTCTCTAAGGTTTGCCCTTGTTCTACATCTAGTTTAGTCAGAATCCCCGGATTTTTAGGGCTGATATTAACACTTTGCGCTGGCTGCACCTTTCCACTAGCACTGATACGCACGGTAACGGTTCTAACTTGTACTGGGATAGTTAATTGTGCAATATCTTGTTTGCTTGTCTTGCGATTTACCACTTTTAAGATCATTGTTGTGGCAAGAATTAAAACTCCAACTGCCATTAGCCTAATTAGCCAGAGTAATGAATACTTAACTTTTTTGTTAATGATTGGGATTTCTATGTGGGCAATCATCTAATCAACCTAATAAATATTAGAAAATTACGAAAATCTGCTAAGCATTGTGCTTGGTTGTCTGACTCCACAGCCAGTAAATTTTTTCTTGCCAGCGCGTTAGTTGTTTATTATTCACAATCCTTAATTACAAAAGACTCAACTTCATTGAGATTACCTAGGACTTACGCATTGACAAAAGTAATGACATAGAGATATGGATTTTCAGGCATTCAAGTTTGATTTTTTCACCATTACTCAGCGATCGCACTAAGATTTAAAGCTAGTAGTCAATAGCCGGAAACAACGTATTTTCGTTATTCAAATGATAGTCATTTTGTACAGTACATAAGTCCTATTACCTTCCAATATATAATCTTTAATTTTCTTTTTTAAAAAATAAATATCTTTTTCTTAAGTATTATATTATTAATTAATTTAAATTTTTGCTACTTATTTTGATTTACATTTTTTTACTATCAAAATATTTTAATTTTACCTAATTCACTATATATTTTATGATTAGCTGGAATACTAAGAAATAAAATAATTTAATCACGTATTAATTATTTTTATTTATATAGCAATCCATAATCAATAGTGATGAAAGTTGAAGTTCAACCCGGATTTCTCACAAAGAGATAAAAAAAGGAGGTAAAAAACTGCAAAAATGGATATAGGATAAGCATTTCAGCAGTTATAAAGCATGACCCCGACTTCAGATGATCGTACACCAAAACAATTAATTTTTTACTGCTTGTGAGAAATCCGGGTCAAATCCCTATTAAATAAGCATTACAGCTTAGACTTATGTTTTTTATCGGTTAGGAATGCTCGATCTAAGTAGAGCGATGCAAATAAAGCTGACTAGCAAGAATCGTCATTTGTCATTGGTCATTGGTCATTTGTAAGGGTTTCAGGTGTGTTTACGTTTCTTAATATAGTTGGGTTTATTCTCCCCGACTTACTTACACATGTTGTTTGAAATATTGGAGTGAATTTTGCATGAAAACCAAAGAAGCTGGTAGTCAAATATTGGAATTAGTACCAAATCAAAATACTTCAACCCGACAATTTACATTTGCATATACTAATTTAGATCCAGAGATACTGACTTTAGTTCAACAGCATACTAACGAAATTAAAGGGCTAATGCGTCGTACTGCTCAAGATATTAACGAAATTGGTCAAAAGCTAATTGAAGTGAAACAGTATTTAGGGCATGGTAACTTTACAAATTGGCTCAAATTAGAGTTTAATTGGAGTGTATCGACTGCAACTAAGTTCATGCATGTTGCAGAGCAGCTGAAATCCGTAAATTTTACGAATTTGAATATTAGTGCCTCAGCTCTTTACACTATTGCTGCTCCCTCTACATCCAAAGAAGCTAGAACAGAAGTTCTCAAACGTGCAGTTATGGGCGAAAATATTAGCTATACTCAGGCTAAAAAAATTGTCAGCAAGTATAAGCAAAAAGCTAACTCTCAGCCCGAACAGCTAAAAAGTACCAATCTTGATGATAAAGCCAGATGCAATGGTCATAACTCTCCAAATACAGTAGATGACTTCAGAGAGGAAGAAATCAACTCGAAAACAAATTTACCATCATTGCAATATCAGTTATTTTCAGTTGACACTCAAGAACAATTAATTGTAAATATTGGTAAACAAGAAATGGGAATTTCAGCACAAACAGGAAATAATATAACCAATGAATCAGTCAATTCTAGTGATTCAAACCTAGATACTTTGATTACGGAAATTGCAACTAATTTGAAAAAACTAACACCTGAGCAATTAGCTCTTCTCATAGACAAATGTGTAGAAATCAAATTGAACACATATCAATTAGAGGTTTTATCTCAGGCATCTCATAAAGCATTACAAACTTCTATATAACTTGATAATGCAGTGCCGAGTTTGGAACAAAAACTCTTCGAGTAATACATTTTTCTTGTTTTTTAGGTATAGCTAATACTCTGCTGTTCTGTGTCTTGAATTTTAGTGAACTCTGCAACTGTTCAATTGGGCATCTTAGGTAAATACTAAGCATTCAGTTTCTATCAATAAAAAACACAATATATACTTTGCATTTATATATGATAAAATAATACATAATTATAAAAATTGCTTTCAATTACATTAAATATTTAATAAAATAAAGATAAAATTTCATATATTAAGTATTAAAAAATCAAAATAAATTTGATTAATTTGATAATTTTCCTATTGATGTATATATCACTGAATTACACTCATCAATTCACAAATCAAATAGTAATAATATATGACAGCGATTAACTGTACTACTTTAGTTGAGTTATTGTCCCATAGAGCTTTATTTCAACCGCATCTATTTGCTTATACTTTCCTTATAGATGGAGATACCGAAGAAGTCAAACTAACTTATCAAGAACTAGACAAAAAAGCACGAGCCATCGCCCAAGAACTGCAACGTCAGAAAGCTGTACCAGGCGAAAGAGCTTTGTTGCTGTATCCGTCAGGATTAGAATTCATTGTGGCCTTTTTTGGTTGTTTGTATGCTGGGGTTGTAGCCGTTCCTGTATATCCACCTCGACGCAACCAACGGATGACGAGATTACAAGTAATTGTTAAAGACTCACAGGCCAAATTTGCCCTGGCGACAGCATCCGTCTTGACTAATATTGAACAAGGCTTTTCACAAGAACCAGAATTAGTAGCTTTGCATTGTATAGCCACTGACAAAATTGTTGATAATGAGGCTGCTAACTGGCAAAAACCAACACTGGAAACAAACTCACTAGCCTTTCTTCAATACACTTCCGGTTCCACAGGTATGCCCAAAGGAGTGATGGTAAGTCACAGTAATTTGCTGCATAATCAGTCAATGATCCAAGCTGCTATGGGGCATACTGAGAAAACTATCTTTGTTGGCTGGTTGCCTCTTTTTCATGACATGGGATTGATTGGAAATGTATTGCAGCCTCTATATTTGGGCATTCCCTGCATTCTGATGTCGCCAGCAGATTTCATTAAAAAGCCTTTTTTGTGGTTACAGGCAATTTCCCGCTATCAAGCAACTACTAGTGGAGGGCCGAACTTTGCTTATGAATTGTGTATTGACAAGATTACCCCAGAACAGCGTGCCAGCCTTGATTTGAGTAGCTGGGATATAGCCTTCAACGGTGCGGAACCAATTCGTCCTCAGACTCTAGAAAGATTTACCCAAACTTTTGCTTCTTGTGGCTTCCGAAAACAAGCATTTTATCCCTGCTATGGTATGGCGGAGGCTACATTATTAGTGTCTGGTGGCTTAAAAACTGAACCACCGAAGATTCAGTACTTTGATAGTATAGCCCTAGAAGAAAATCTTGTAGTCCCTGCAAGTGTTGAACACAAAGGTAGTCGCGCCCTCGTTGGTTGCGGTCGAATATGCTTAGACGGGGAAATTGCGATCGCCGATCCCGTAACACTAAAGCGCTGTCTAGATAATCAAGTAGGAGAAATTTGGGTTCATGGTGGTAGTGTAGCTCAAGGTTACTGGCAGCAACCAAAGCAAACACAAGAAACTTTTCAAGTTGATTTAAAAAATACTGATTCTAACAGTTCCAAGGCATATCTGCGTACAGGAGACTTGGGCTTTATCCAAGATGGTGAGTTATTTGTGACTGGTAGGTTAAAAGATGTAATTATTATTCGGGGTCGCAATCATTATCCCCAAGATATTGAACTGACAGTAGAGCAAAGCCATCAAGCACTAACACCTGGTGCTGGTGCAGCTTTCAGTATAGAGGTTGACGGTCAAGAACAATTGGTAATTGTTCAAGAAGTTGAACGAACCTACTTGCGAAATCTAGATGTAGATGCGGTAGTTGAGGCGATCCGCACATCAGTATCTCAATTGCATGAGCTACAAGTTTATACTGTTTTGTTGTTAAAAACAGGAACTATTCCCAAGACTTCTAGTGGTAAGATTCAGCGCCATGCTTGTCGAGCAGGATTTTTAGCCAGAACTTTAAATGCTGTGAATACCATAAATACAGCAGACAAAGCCATTAATCCCCAACCCCAAACAAAAGAAGTCAGCAAAAAAATGCAATTTAGCTTGTTGTACTTTTCAAGCAACGAGGCTGAGTTTACTGACGATAAATATAAACTTTTCCTTGAAGGAGCTAAGTTTGCCGATCGCAATCACTTTACCGCTGTTTGGACACCAGAACGTCATTTTCACGCCTTTGGAGGCCTTTATCCTAATCCCTCTGTTGTCAGTGCAGCACTCACTTCTTTAACTAAGCACATCCGCCTGCGTGCTGGAAGTGTGGTTTTACCCTTACACGACCCGATTCGAGTGGTTGAAGAATGGTCTGTTGTTGATAACTTATCTCATGGCAGAGTAGATTTAGCTTTTGCTAGAGGTTGGAACCCCAACGACTTTGTGCTATCACCAGATGCTTATGCTGATAGCAAAGAAATTATGTTCTCAAATATCCAAACTATACAAAAGTTATGGCGAGGAGAAAAAATTTCCCTACCAAATGGTATTGGTAAACAAACAGAGATTAAAGTTTACCCCCTACCGATGCAGCAGGAATTGTCAATTTGGATTACCTGTACTGGGGGTAAAGAAAGATTTATCGAGGCTGGAGCATCTGGATTCAATATTCTCACAGCACTGCTTTTTCAACCTGTGGAAGAATTAGCTGAAAAAATAGCCCTTTATCGAGAAGCTCGCAAACAACATGGCCACGATCCTGATAGTGGTCACGTGACACTGATGCTACATACCTTTATTGGCCAAGACCTCAAAGAAGTTCGCCAGCAAGTCCGAGGCCCTTTTATAGAATATATAAAAAGCTCTGTAAACTTATGGCGTCAAGGTTCTGAGGATCTTGATAAATTGAGTGAAACTGAAAAAGAAAACCTTCTAGCATATGCCTTTGAGAGATATTTCCATACAAGTGCTTTATTTGGTACACCCAGCACTTGCTTAGAAATGGTACAGCGATTGCAAAAGATTGGGGTTGATGAAATTGCCTGTTTAATTGACTTCGGTATTGATGGTAATACTGTTATAGCTAATCTCAACTCGTTAAATCATCTCAAAGAACTAGTCAATGGTGTAGAGCAACCTCATATAGAGCCAATTCCTCAACAAACAACAGAAAGTCCTCATCACTTTGTATCATCACCAGCGCCTGAGATTAAAACTCAATTAGAGATACCCCTTGAGGGAACAGAAGCTCCAATTCCTCAAGATTCTTTATTACAATCGCTAAGTCAAGTTATTATCCGAGAAATTGCCAACTCTTTAGGAAAACAGCCAAATCAGATTGGCCTCGATCGCAGTTTTTACAGCTTTGGGATCGATTCCATCAAAGCTGTAGAGCTCATGGAAACTTTAGGCGAAAAATTTGGCTTTTCTATCTCTCCTACTTTATTGTTTGAATATCCGACACCGACGGAACTGGCCTTACATCTGATTCAAGAATATAAAACTCAGTTAAAGAAATATTCTTTGCAGAACTGGGAAATTGCTCAATCATGGGCTACAAAGGTACAAGGAATACAGCCCTGTGTCCCCTCGGCTGATTCAACTCATCAGTTATCTAACTCTTCCCCTGTCAGGATAGTTGAACCGACTAGCAAAAGCATCCGCGCCGAAGATATTGCTGTCATTGGGATGTCTGGCCGTTTTCCCCAATCACCAAACTTGCAGTCATTTTGGCAACTCCTTTCCCAAGGCCAAAATGCGATCGCCCAAGTTCCTAGCCTGCGCTGGAATTTGCACGACTGGTATGACAAAAATCCAGATGCACCCAACAAAACATATTCTCGTTGGGGTGGATTTTTAGATGGTATTGATCAATTCGATCCTCTGTTCTTCCAAATTTCACCACGAGAAGCCGAGTTAATAGACCCACAACAACGGCTATTTTTAGAAGTAGCTTGGGAAGCATTGGAAGACGCTGGCTACTCACCTGAAAGCTTTGCTCAGACTCAGGTAGGTGTTTTTGTGGGCTGTAGTAACAACGGCTATTACCAACGCATTGCACCTGCTTTGAACCCATCAGATTATAGTGCAGGCATTGGCAATCAGAATGCCATCATTGCCAACCGTGTTTCTTTCTTGCTGAATTTGCGCGGCCCTTCCATCTTAGTTGATACCATGTGTTCCTCCTCACTAGTGGCTTTGCACATGGCCTGTCGCAGCTTGCACCAAGGAGAATGTACAACGGCTTTAGCTGGAGGAGTGAATCTTTTACTGTCTCCAGAATATTATGTAGCCATGAGCCGGATGAAAATGCATTCGCCCAACGGACGCTGTGCTACCTTTGATCGCCAAGCTGATGGTATCGTTTTAGGCGAAGGAGCCGGAGCAATATTACTCAAACCACTAAGTCGTGCTTTAAAAGATGGCGATCGCATTTATGCAGTGATTAAGGGATCTGCTGTCAATCATGATGGACGGACAAATGGGATTACAGCTCCTAATCCCCGTTCTCATGCAGAAGTGATTTGTCAAGCTTTAGATGCAGCAGGGATATCAGCAGATACGATTTCTTACATTGAGGCACATGGAACTGGTACTTCCTTGGGAGATCCCATTGAAATTGAAGGGTTGACAAAAGCTTTTCGTAAATATACAGACCGCCAGCAGTTTTGTAAAATTGGCTCAGTTAAAACCAATATTGGGCATTTAGAATGTGCTGCGGGTATAGCCCAAGTGATCAAAGTAATTTTGGCGATGCAGCACCGTCAAATTCCTCCCTGTTTGCACTTTCAGCAGCCTAATCCCCTGATTCCCTTTACCCAAACACCCTTTGAAGTCAATACCAAGTTATCTCCTTGGGAATCAGCAGGCTTGCGTAGGGCCGGAATCAGTTCTTTTGGTATTGGGGGTACTAATGCTCATATTGTGATCGAAGAAGCACCGCAATTAGACCCTGTAACACCAGAAATTGAGCGCCCCAAACATCTGCTCACACTATCGGCAAAAACCGAAAAAGCTCTAATACAGTTAATCAGTGATTATGAGACTCATTTAGCCGCTCATCCAGATTTAAATCTGGGAGATATCTGCTTTACAGCCAACACTGGACGTTCCCATTTTCAGCATCGGCTGAGTGCGATCGCTACATCAACATCTGACCTGTATCAACAGCTATTTGCTTTTAGAACTCAGCAAGAAGTTATAAAATTGAAAATTAGACAGATACAGGAAAATGTTCAGCCAAAAATAGCATTCTTATTTACAGGTCAAGGTTCTCAATACCTAGATATGGGTCGGCATCTCTACGAAACTCAGCCTACCTTCCGCAAAATTCTTGACCATTGTCATCAAATTCTGCTTCCTTATCTGCCACAACCATTGCTCCAAGTCCTTTATCCCCAACCGGGAGAAATTTCGCCCTTAGACCAAACCATGTATGCCCAACCTGCCTTATTCTCCTTAGAATATGCCTTGGTGCAGCTTTATAAATCTTGGGGTGTAGAACCCTCTGTGGTCATGGGTCATAGTGTTGGGGAATATGTGGCGGCCACTGTAGCAGGAGTCTTTAGTTTAGAGGATGGGCTAAAGCTGATTGCAGAACGGGCACGTTTGATGCAAAGTCTACCGCAGACAGGAGAGATGGTAGCAGTATTTGCTTGTGAGGCCGCTATTCGCAATATTACAGAAATTGATTTTACAGAAGTAGCGATCGCGGCCTACAATAGCCCTGAAAATACGGTAATTTCCGGAGAACAGCAGAAAATTCAGCAAATCTGTGCAAATCTTAAAACCGCAGGTATTCAAACAACAAAGCTGACCACTTCCCACGCCTTCCACTCGCCACTGATGAAGCCAATACTGGCAGAATTTCGGCGAATTGCTGCCACTGTTACTTATCATCCACCACAAATTGACATCATTTCTAACGTTACGGGAGAGCAACT
Organism: Nostoc sp. NIES-4103; assembly: GCF_002368335.1. Lineage (GTDB taxonomy): Bacteria > Cyanobacteriota > Cyanobacteriia > Cyanobacteriales > Nostocaceae > Amazonocrinis. The sequence goes on from NZ_AP018288.1 coordinate 5,693,386, forward strand.
GATCAGTGTCAATGCTGAGTATTGGTGCAATCATCTCATCTCTTCAGTGCAGTTTGCTCAGGGTTTACAAGGGCTACATACCAAAGGCTATGAAATATTTGTGGAGATTGGCCCAAAACCAACTTTATCGGGGATCGGCAGTAAATGTCTTGCAGGTCAAGGTGTTTGGCTACCTAGTTTGAATCAAAGATGCGGAGATTGGCAGCAAATACTTGAAACTTTAGCAGAACTATATCTACGTGGGGTACAAGTGCAATGGTCTGGTTTTGATCGTGATTATTCCCGCCGTCGTCTACAACTACCAACTTACCCATTTCAACGTAAAAGCTATTGGATTGAAGCACCAGTCAATACCAAAAATCATCAATTGCAGACAACGATATCTGCACCATCAAATACCACAAATGGTAATGGTAGAGTAGCTATTGCCAATGAGCATCAAGTAAGTACGCAGATATCTATTGTTCCCAAGTCTATACAGCCCCAAATCAACCGACTAGACACAATTTTGGCTCAGTTCCATTCACGGATGGCAAACTTACTCAAAGCTGACCCAGCGGAAGTAAATATTCATGCTCCTTTTCTAGAGTTCGGGGCTGATTCATTAATGTTAGTTGATGCCATCAATTACATAGATAGCACCTATGGAATTAAGATTACCATTAATCAATTATTTGCAGAATTGACAACTATCTATGCAGTAGCCGCCTACATTGATGGCAATTTACCCCCAGAACTTGCACAGCCAATTGTTGTAGATTCTCAAAGTCCACCTTTAGTTCCTCACAACCAACAACCAACACCAGCTACAGAACCAAGAGTAACGGTAGCCCAGACAGCAGTAGAAACAATCATGTTGCAACAACTGCAAGCGATGTCTGACTTAATGTCTCAGCAATTAGATGTTTTGCGTGCTACGGGTTTATCCACAGAAAATGTATTTTCATCAACAAACGGTAATTCTCATCCAGCATCACCCGCCCCTGTGGTTTCTGTAGCAGTACCACACAATAATCAGGTTGGGCAAACAACAGCTGCTACTGCTAAACCTTATTCCATAGAAATAAATCCGCTACAGCAGCAGCATTTAAAAGCACTAATTACAAATTATACTCAAAAAACACAAGCATCGAAGCAACGCGCCCAAAGCGATCGCTCATTCTTAGCAGATAGTCGTGCTGTTGCCGGATTTCGCCCTTCTACCAAAGAAATAGTATATCCGATTATTGGTGAACGCGCCCAGGGTGCGAGATGTTGGGATATAGATGGTAATGAGTATGTAGACCTCACAATGGGATTTGGTGTGCTGCTGTTTGGTCATGCAGCACCGTTTATTACCGCAGCTGTCAAAGAACATCTTCAGCAAGGCATTCAAATTGGGCCACAGGCAAATTACGCAGGAGAAGTGGCGGCCTTAATCAGTGAACTGACAGGTATGGAGCGAGTCACCTTCTGTAATTCAGGTACAGAGGCAGTCATGACAGCGCTACGTTTAGCACGCACAAAAACAGGCCGTACTAAGATTGCAATTTTTGCCGGTGCTTATCATGGTCATTTTGATGGAATTTTGGCTAAAGAATCCTCAGATGGTCTATCAACTGTACCCCTTGCACCAGGAATCACTGCTAATGCAGTTGCAGATCTGTTGGTGTTAGACTATGGGGAACTCCAATCTCTAGAGATTTTGCAAGCTCATGCTAGTGAATTAGCTGCTGTGTTAGTTGAACCTGTGCAAGGACGTAGACCTGATTTACAACCACGAGAATTTTTGCAACAGTTACGACAACTGACAACTGCCACAGGCATAGCACTGATTTTCGACGAAGTGCTTTTAGGTTTCCGCATTCATTTAGGTGGAGCGCAAGCATGGTTTGGAATTGAGGCAGACATTGCTACCTATGGCAAAATTGTTGGTGGTGGCATACCAATTGGTGTAGTAGCAGGTAAAGCCAGCTACATGAATGCAATTGATGGTGGTTTGTGGAACTATGGAGATGCTTCTTATCCTCAAGCACAAAAGACATTTTTTGCTGGCACTTTCAACAAAAACCATTTGGGAATGGCTGTAGCCAGGACTGTACTCCAGTATCTCAAAAGCCAAGGAACAGCACTGCAAGAGCAATTAAATCAGCGGACATTCTATTTAGCTACGACACTCAATACATACTTTGAACAAGAACAAGTACCCATCCGCATTGTGTATTTTGGCTCGTTGTTTCGCTTTGCTTTTTCTGGGAATTTTGATTTACTGTTTTATCATCTGATATCTAAGGGTGTTTATATTTGGGAAGGACGCAACTGTTTTCTGTCTACAGCACATACCGACGCAGATATTGAATATGTGATTGAGGCTGTCAAGCAGAGTATAGAAGAGATGCGAACAGGGGGTTTTATCCCGTCGCCCAAATTAGCAGCTAACAGTAATGGCAATGGTAAAATCAAAACAACTCAAAATGGTGCGATCGCTCCACAGTTAGAAGCACCACCCTTAGTCGCGATCGCTAGAGAGGGTAAACTGCCTCTATCCTTAGCTCAACAAAGATTGTGGTTTCTCGACCAGTTAGAGCCAAATAGCCCTTTTTACAACATTCCAGCAGCGGTGCGGTTACAAGGCCAGCTAAATGTCGCAGTTTTAGAACAAAGTTTTCAAGAAATCATCCGTAGACATGAAGCTTTACGTAGCAACTTCATGAATCTAGATGGACAACCACATCAAGTTATCCATCCTGATTTGGATTGGCAAATATCAGTGGTAGACTTACAACATTTACCTATCAGCGAGCGAGAAAACGAAGCTCAAAAAATAGCGATCGCCGCAGCGCAACAACCATTTAACCTAGAAACAGAACCATTAATCCGGGCTACTTTATTAGTGTTGTCTCCGACAGAGTATATCTTACAACTGACAATACACCACATGATCTCTGATGGCTGGTCAATGAATATACTGGTAGAAGAGTTAACCGCACTGTACACAGCTTTTATTCAAAGCCAACCTTCTGTTTTAGCCCCACTACCCATTCAATATGTTGACTTTGCCGTATGGCAAAGACAATGGTTACAAGGCGCTGTTCTTCAGTCTCAACTTGCTTATTGGAAACAACAACTAGCAGGTGCAGCCACAATACTATCACTGCCGACAGATAGACCAAGACCAAAAATGCAAACTGTCCGAGGGGCGCATCAATCCTTTGCCCTCTCTATTGAGCTAACAGAGGCAGTGAAAACACTTAGCAAGAAAGCAGGTGTCACTTTATTTATGACACTGTTAGCCGCCTTTGACATCTTGCTTTACCGCTACACTGGACAGACAGATATTTTAGTTGGTTCCCCCAACGCTAGCCGCCAGTATCCGAAAATTCAAGGTTTGATTGGGTACTTTCTGAATATTTTGTTGCTGCGTGCAGATATGTCGGGTAATCCCAGTATGCGAGAATTTCTCCAACAAGTCCGCAAAACAGCTTTAGAAGCTTATACCCATCAAGATGTACCTGTAGAAGAGTTAATTGAAGCATTACAGCCAGTACGAGATTTAAGCTACACACCATTATTTCAGGTGATGTTCATTCTCGATAGTGCTACCCCAATCTCCCAAATGCAGCTACCTGGTTTAACTTGGAGCAGTATGACTATTGAGAATTACACCTCTAAGTTGGATTTAACTCTAACTTTAGAAAATACTCCTGGTGGATTGGTGGGTGAATGGGAATACAACACCGACCTGTTTGATGCTACCACCATTACCAGAATCAGTGAGCATTACCGCAATTTGCTGGAGGGGATGGTAGCTAACCCCGAACAGCGGGTTGCGGAATTACCATTACTCCTAACAAAGGAACGCCAACAATTACTCTTTGAATGGAATAGTACTCAAGCAGAATATCCCTACAAGTGTATTCATCAGCTATTTGAGGAGCAGGTAGAGCGTACACCAAATGCATTGGCAGTAGTATTTGGTAATCAACAACTGACTTACCAACAGTTGAATAACCATGCCAATCAACTAGCTCATTACTTGCAAGAATTAGGAATAAAACCAAACACTCTAATTGGCATTTGTATAGAACGCTCTTTAGAGATATTTGTAAGTATTTTGGGGATACTCAAGGCAGGCGGGGCTTATGTACCCCTTGACCCCGATTATCCACAAGAGCGTTTAGACTATATGTTGGGCGATTCCCAAATCTCAATTTTGTTAACTACTAACAAGTTAGTTACTCACATACCAAAACATCACCTGCAAGTAGTTTACTTGGATACAGATTGGGATATTATTACCACTAAAAATCAGCAGAATCTTGTTATTGAGATACAACCAAAAAATTTAGCTTATGTGATTTACACATCAGGTTCTACCGGTAGACCAAAAGGAGTAATGGTTTACCATCGCAGTTTGGTAAATGCTTATTTGGGTTGGGAAGAAGCTTATGAACTGCGAACCAAAACCACCAGTCATTTACAAATGGCAAATTTTTCTTTTGATGTGTTTACTGGGGATCTAGTGCGGGCATTATGTTCTGGAGCTAAGTTAGTGCTTTGCCCAAGAGAATGGCTACTGGCTCCAGAACTTCTTTACTCGCTGATGCAAGCACAAAAGGTTGATTGTGCCGAATTTGTACCTGCGGTAATTAGAAATTTAGTGGCATATCTGGAGAAAACGGCACAAAATCTTGATTTCATGCGGGTACTAGTTGTTGGTTCAGATAGCTGGTATGTCAAAGAATATGAAGAATGGCAGCAATTCTGTGGTTTAGAAACGCGATTGATTAATTCTTATGGAGTGAGTGAAGCCACTATTGATAGCTGCTATTTTGAAACCAGCAATATTAACCAACCAGTTGAAGCTCTAGTACCTATTGGTAGACCATTTACTAACGTTCAAATCTACATTCTCGATTCCCATCTCCAACCTGTACCGATTGGTGTCCCTGGAGAATTGCACATCGGTGGTGCTGGTTTAGCTCATGGCTATCTTAACCGCCCAATGTTGACACAAGAAAGATTTATTGCTCATCCCTTTGACAGTTCAAAGTTATATAAAACTGGTGATTTAGCGCGTTATTTACCAGATGGCAATATTGAATTTCTGGGACGGATTGATAATCAAGTTAAAATCCGCGGCTTCCGCATTGAGTTGGCAGAGATAGAAGCTGTCCTCAGACAACATCCTACCGTGTCACAGACAGTAGCGATCGCACGGGAAGATATTCCAGGCGATCGTCGCTTAGCAGCTTATGTTGTTGCCAATCCAGAAACAGCACCTGTAATTAGCGATCTGCGTCGTTTCCTCAAAGAAAAACTGCCGGAATACATGATACCTGCGGCATTCATGGTTGTCGAAGCCATACCATTGACTCCCAATGGCAAAGTTAACTATCGAGAACTACCACCCCCGGAAATCTCACGTACTGGACTAGAAGCCAATGCGATCGCTCCACGTAATCCCATTGAAGAGATATTGGTGCAGATCTGGGAAGAAATTCTAGGAGTTAAACAAGTAGGTATTTATGATAACTTCTTTGAACTTGGTGGACATTCTTTAATTGCTACTCAACTGCTCTCTAGGGTTCGGACTATTTTAAAAGTAGAATTAGCTTTGCGTACTATCTTTGAAGCTGTGACTGTCGCTGATTTCGCTGAACGCATCACTTTACAGTCAGACGCACCACATTTAGTAAATGCGCCACCTCTACAACCAGTAGCAACAGATGAACAATTACCACTGTCTTTTGCTCAACAGCGTTTATGGTTCCTCGACCAGTTAGAACCAAATAATGCTTTTTATAACCTAGCTGGAGGCGCACGTCTGCAAGGTGATCTGAACGTAACAGCCTTAGAACAAAGTTTTAATGAAATCATCCACCGTCACAAAGTTTTACGGACTAACTTTGTCACTCAAGAAGATGGACAAGCAGTACAAATTATTCGCCCCAGTGCTGCTTTTTCCTCAATACCAGTAATGGATTTGCAGCATTTGCCAGCAAATGAACAAGAAATTGAAATTCATCGATTGGCGATCGCACAAGCCCAGCAACCCTTTGATTTAGCAAATCAACTCTTAATCCGAGCTATGTTGCTGGTAGTATCGCCAAGTGAGCATATATTGTTGTTTAGTATGCACCATATAGTCTCGGATGGTTGGTCAATGGGTGTATTTGTGCAAGAAATTGCCAG
>NZ_AP018288.1:5702371-5706847 GCF_002368335.1 Nostoc sp. NIES-4103
ACTTGGTGGAGATTCTATCCTCAGTCTGCAAATGATTGCTAGAGCCAATCAGCGAGGAATTCAACTCACCCCAAAACTGTTGTTTGCAAATCAGACGATCGCTCAATTGGCAATAGTGGCAACTACAACCCACAAGATTCAAGCACAACAAACTTTAGTCACTGGAGAATTACCACTGACACCGATTCAACACTGGTTTTTCCAGCAGAATCTACCACAGCCCCATCATTATAATCAATCAGTGCTGCTATCAGTGCCCTCTGACACCAAGCCAGAGCTATTAGAACAAGTTTTGCAGCAACTTTTGTGCCATCATGATGCTTTACGCTTGCGGTTTGTGCAACAGGGCGAAACCTGGCAACAAATTAACGCTGGCGTTGAGCAAAAAGTGCCTCTACATGTGGTAGATTTATCAGCAGTAGCACCGGAAAATCAGCCAAAAACCCTAGAGGCTGCTAGTGGCCAACTACAAGCCAGCCTCAACATATCCACAGAGCCACTAATACGAGCAGCACTGTTTCAGTTAGGCATCAACCAGCCAAATCGGTTGCTGATTGTCATACATCACCTAGCGGTGGATGGTGTCTCTTGGCGGATTTTATTAGAGGATTTGTTGAATGCTTATCAACAGCTCAGTCGCGGCGAAGTAATGCAACTACCACCCAAGACTTCTGCCTTCAAAGATTGGGCAGAACGGCTGACAGAATACAGCCAAGCAGCAGAACTCACAGATGAACTGAATTATTGGCTAGCTGATTCCAAAGCGATTGCTACCTCTTGGCCAGTAGATTATCCTTCCAGTCAGCAGGTTAACACCATAGCTACAACCGCAGTTGTCTCCATGTCCTTGAGTATGGAACAAACCCGTGTGCTGCTACAAGAAGCACCATCTACCTACAATACCCAAATTAACGATATCCTGCTGACAGCGCTAGTGCAGAGCTTTGCCCAGTGGACAAAACAGCGATCGCTGCTAATTCACCTCGAAGGTCATGGACGAGAAGAAATTTTTGAAGATATAGATTTGTCCCGCACCGTTGGTTGGTTTACCAGCCTGTTTCCTGTCTACCTAGAACTACCAAAGGACAACCATCCCGGAAATGCCCTTAAGTCAGTCAAGGAACAACTACGCCGCATTCCCAAACGAGGTATTGGTTATGGAGTTTTAAGATATCTCAGCCAAAATGCACAGCAATTCCAGAAGTTGCCCCGACCAGAAGTAAGTTTTAATTACTTAGGGCAATTTGAACAACAGTTGTTAGAATCGGCGAACTGGGGATTTGTTCAGGAGTCCGCAGGAACAGAGCATCATCAACAACAAAATCGCTACCACCTGCTGGATATCAGTGGATTAATAATATCAGGCAAACTAGAAATTAATTGGACTTACAGTGAGAAAGTCCATCAACGCAAGACAATTGAGCGTTTGGCGCAGTGGTTCATAGAAGCTTTGCAAACTCTCATAGACCACTGTAAGTCCCCCAACGCTGGCGGTTATACGCCTTCAGATTTTCCAGAAGCAGAGTTAAGTCAAGCAGAACTTGACGAAATCCTATCCGAATTTCAATGAGTCTAGTTTACAAGCTAATAACAGAAATTGATGACAAATGAGGAGTAGCAATGGCGATCGCTGACCAACCTAACAACAGCAAAAATGTTGAATTTATCTATCCCCTGTCCCCCATGCAGCAGGGTATGCTCTTCCATACCCTTTATGAACCAGAGTCGGGGATGTACTTTCAACAGTTAACTTGCTCTTTGCGTGGGTATTTTAACGTATCAGCATTTGAACAGGCTTGGCAACAAGTAATAGAACGCCATCCAGTTTTGCGTACAGCCTTCCTTTGGGAAAAACGTAGCAAACCGCTCCAAATAGTTTGTAAATCTGTACATTTGCCTTGGACTTACTATGACTGGCGCTTGCTATCTGCTATTGAACAGCAAGACCATATAGAGGCTTTCTTACAGGCGGATCGAAATCAGGGCTTTGAACTAAACAAAGCTCCACTAATGCGCTGCACTCTCATCCAGATGGCAGATGATGAGTACCAGTTTATTTGGAGCTATCATCACATACTGATAGATGGCTGGTCTTTGCCTAATCTTATTCAAGAAGTCTTTGCTTTATACGATGCTTTTAACAGAAAAGATGATTTACACTTAAAAACACCTCGTCCCTACCGGGATTATATTGCTTGGTTACAAAAACAGGACACTTTCAAAGCGGAAGTATTCTGGAGGCAAAAACTTCAAGGCTTGACTGCACCAACTCCTTTAACCGTTGATAGACCAGTAACAAACCAGGAACAACGCCGCAGCTACAGTAAACAAGAAATTTATTTATCACAGGAAATAACAACAGCTTTAAACTCTTTTGTACGACAGCACCAATTGACGCTGAACAATCTAATACAGGGAGCATGGGCACTGCTACTGGGTCGCTACAGTCAAGAAACAGATGTGGTTTTTGGCGCTACTGTCTCCGGTCGTCCGCCAGCACTGATGGGAGTAGAATCAATGCTGGGACTGTTTATCAACACTCTGCCAGTCCGGGTATCCCTGAGCAATGACACGGAATTGTTGCCCTGGCTGAAGAATTTGCAGGCGCAGCAGGTGGAGTGTGAGCAATATTCACATAGCTCATTGGTGGAGATTCACGGCTGGAGTGAAGTGCCGAGGGGAATGCCTTTGTTTGAGAGCATTATTGTGTTTGAGAATTATCCGATAGATGCTTCTTTGCAACAACAGATTGCTAACTTGGACATCTCTAATGTTGAAAGCATTGAACGGACTAATTATCCTTTAACAGTGATCGTTGTTCCCGGTTCCCAATTGTCTTTGATGATTAGCTACGATAATAGCCGCTTTGATGGGTCTGTAATTACTCGAATGCTTGGGCATTTCCAGACCTTATTGGCGGGGATGATGACTTACCCAGAACAGCCGATTTCCCAATTACCCCTGCTGACGGCATCTGAACAACAGCAATTACTTTTTGAATGGAATGATACGCACACAGAATATCCCCTGCATCAATGCATTCATCAGCTATTTGAGGCGCAGGTAGAACGTACACCTGATGCAGTCGCAGCGGTATTTGCAGACCAACAACTCACTTATGGACAATTAAATACCCGTGCCAATCAACTAGCGCACTACCTGCGGACTTTGGGTGTAGGCGCAGATGTCTTGGTTGGTTTGTGTGTAGAACGTTCTTTAGAAATGTTAGTCGGGCTGTTGGGAATACTCAAGGCGGGTGGGGCTTATGTACCCCTTGACCCCGATTATCCCCAAGAACGCCTGAGTTTCATGTTAGAAGACACCCAACTTCAGGTACTGCTGACTCAACAGCGACTAGTGCAAAATCTTCCCGACCATGACGCTGAAGTTTTTTGCCTTGATGCCGACTGGGACACAATTGTGTCAGGCGATCGCCTGAACCCGACAAATCTGACCACAGCGGACAACCTAGCTTATATAATTTATACTTCTGGCTCCACAGGTAAACCCAAAGGTGTATTAATTAATCATGCTAATGTTGTCCGCCTATTTGCGGCTACTGAAAAATGGTTTGAGTTTAACAACCAAGATGTTTGGACTCTGTTTCACTCTTTTGCCTTTGATTTCTCAGTTTGGGAAATTTGGGGTGCTTTAATTAACGGTGGACGCTTGGTTATCGTACCTTACTGGGTGAGCCGTTCCCCCGCAGATTTCTATGAATTACTGTGCAAAGAGCAAGTGACAGTTCTCAACCAGACTCCCTCAGCCTTTCGGCAGTTAATTCAAACTGAAGAGCAAATAACTAGTCCGGAAACTTTAGTTCTGCGTTGGGTAATCTTTGGCGGAGAAGCCTTGGAAATTCACAGCTTAAACCCTTGGTTTCAGCGTCACGGCGACGAGTTTCCCCAGTTGGTAAATATGTATGGGATTACAGAAACTACCGTCCATGTTACCTATCGCCCCATTACCACCGCAGATTTGATTGGCAATGTCGGGAGTGTAATTGGTCGCCCTATCCCAGATTTGCAGGTTTATGTACTGGATAAAAACAGACAACTACTACCAATTGGTGTCACCGGAGAGATGTACGTGGGAGGTGCGGGGTTAGCCCGTGGTTATCTCAATCAAGAACAGTTGACATCGAATGTATTTATTACCAATCCCTTCCATGACGATTCCCATGCCAAGTTGTACAAAACTGGTGATTTAGCCAGATATATTGGCAATGGCGAATTAGAATATCTCGGACGCATTGATAACCAAGTGAAGATTCGCGGCTTCCGCATCGAATTGGGAGAAATTGAAGCCGCAATTAGTCAACACCCCGATGTCCAGGCAACTGTGGTGATAGCCAGAGAAGATATCCCTGGTGATAAACGCTTAGTTGCTTATTTAATAGTCAATCAACAGCCAGAAATCAGTGTCAACAACCTGCGGAAATTCCTCGACTCAAAGCTACCACAGTACATGATTCCC
>NZ_AP018288.1:5711279-5716626 GCF_002368335.1 Nostoc sp. NIES-4103
GGCAGTGGTGTTTGCAGACCAGCAACTGACTTACCGACAGTTGAATAACCGTGCCAATCAACTAGCTCATTACTTGAGAAATTTGGGTGTCAAACCAGATACGCTAATTGGACTGTGTGTAGAACGCTCACTGTTAATGATTGTGGGAGTACTGGGGATTCTCAAAGCAGGTGGTGCTTATGTCCCACTTGACCCAGACTACCCCACTGAACGTTTGGCATATATGCTCAAAGATTCTCAAGTATCAGTGCTGTTGTCTCAAGAGAAATTACTCACTCAGAACCCAGGAAACGAAGCGCGTGTAGTCTGCTTAGATACTGACTGGGAAGAGATATCAACACAAAGTAAAGCTAATCTGATTAATAGCTCTACAATTGACAATTTAGCTTATGTCATTTACACATCCGGGTCAACAGGTCAACCGAAAGGCATATTAGTTAACCACTCAAATGTAGTGCGTCTGTTTGCCGCAACAGCAGTATGGTATCACTTCAATCAAGACGATGTGTGGACAATGTTCCACTCTTATGCATTCGACTTTTCTGTGTGGGAAATTTGGGGTGCTTTGCTCTATGGTGGAAAACTGGTGGTAGTGCCTTACATGGTGACGCGATCGCCTGAATCTTTCTATCAGTTATTAGCTCAAGAGAAAGTCACAGTTCTCAATCAAACACCATCAGCGTTCCGCCAGTTGATTCAAGCCGAACAGTCAATCGCAGCTGGTGACGATTTGAACTTACGCCTAGTAATTTTTGGTGGGGAAGCTTTAGAAATCAACAGTTTGCAGCCTTGGTTTGAGCGACACGGCGACCAAAATCCCCAGTTAGTGAATATGTACGGGATAACAGAAACCACCGTACACGTCACCTACCGTCTATTGAGTAAAGGCGATTTAAATCACAGTGTCAGTGTCATTGGTCGTCCGATATCTGATTTACAGGTGTATGTGCTAGATGAGCATCAACAGTCAGTACCCATAGGCGTTCCGGGTGAGATGTACGTTGGTGGTGCTGGTGTAGCACGCGGTTATCTCAATCGTCCCGAACTTACAGAACAACGGTTTATCTCTCATCATTTTAGTAACAACCCCCAAGCAAGATTATACAAAACAGGGGACTTGGCGCGGTATTTGCCCAATGGCGAATTAGAGTATTTAGGACGAATTGATAATCAAGTTAAAATTCGCGGTTTCCGCATTGAGTTGGGGGAAATCGAAGCATTACTAGCTTCTCACCCAGCAGTTTGGGAAAGTGTGGTGGTAGTTCGTGAAGATGAACCAGGGGACAAACGTTTAGTTGCTTACGTAGTGTCCAAGGCAGAACAATCTACCACAACCGTAGAACTACGTCGCTTTCTCACTAGCCAACTGCCAAGCTACATGGTGCCAAGTACTTTTGTACAGTTAGAAGCTCTACCACTGACAGCAAATGGTAAGATAGACCGTCGCGCTTTGCCTGAACCTGATACTGCAAGGCCGGAACTAAAAAATGTTTTTGTCGCGCCTACTACTCCAGAAGAGAAAATATTAGCCGCTATCTGGATGAATATTCTCGGTATTGAGCAGGTGGGTATTAATGATAACTTCTTTGCTTTAGGTGGCGATTCTATACGTAGTATTCAAATACTGTCTCAAGCTAAAGAACAGGGTTTGAGTTTCTCTGTGCAGCAGTTATTTCAACATCAGACAATTCACGAGCTAGTCCAAGAACTGAAAACACAAGAGAATGACACCACAAAATTAGAATTAACTCAACCATTCAATCTCATTTCTGAGGCAGACAAACAGCTCTTACCTGATGGTTTAGAAGATGCCTATCCCCTGGCTATGCTGCAAATGGGAATGGTTTACCACAGTGAGTACAACAAAGATGGTGCATTTTATCACGACATTTTCAGTTTGCACCTCAAAACTTCTCTTGATATTCAACTTTTACAAGTCACTGTTCAAGATTTAGTCAATCGTCACACTGTACTGCGGACTTCGTTTGAGCTAAGTAAATTCAGTATTCCGTTGCAACTGGTTCATCAGCAAGTCGAGATACCCTTGCAGGTCGAAGATTGGTGTCATTTGAATGATTCTGAGCATGAAGTTGCATTAACTGCTTGGTTTGAAGCGGAAAAGAAACGGCCTTTTGATTGGACTCGTCCTCCATTAGTACGTTTTTGTATTCATCGTCGTACACCGGAGACATTTAATCTAACTGTCAGCTTCCACCATGCCATTCTCGATGGATGGAGCCTTGCCTCAATGATGAGTGAATTGCTTAAGCATTACTTGTCGCTTTTAGGCGAAGGAGTCGAGCATGTATCGCCACCATTAGGTATTACATTCCGAGATTTTATAGCTTTAGAGCAACAAGCACTTGCCTCACCGGAGACTCAGCGATACTGGAGTGAAAAGTTAAATAACAGCACTTTTACCAAGTTGCCTCGCTGGTCTTTTATGCCGACAAACACCGATGTTCAAGAAATTGGAGTGCAAGAGGTAACTTTATCCCCTGAGATTTTTATAGGCTTAAAACAACTGGCTCAGTCCGCAGAAGCTCCACTGAAGAATGTGTTGTTAACTGCTCATTTGCGAGTGTTGAATTTCCTCAGTGGTGAAGAGGATGTAGTAACAGGTGTAGTAGCTAACGGAAGACCTGAGCAAAGTGATGGAGAGCGAGTCCTGGGATTATTCCTAAATACATTACCATTCCGCCTAAAACTGGCTGGAGGCACTTGGATAGACTTAGTAAAACAAGTGTTTGCAGTAGAACAAGAAATGTTGCCACACCGCCGCTATCCCTTGGTTGAAATACAAAGGAGTGTGGGTAATGAATCCCTGTTTGAGACGGCGTTTAATTTCACCCATTTCCATGTCTACGAGCAGGTGACAGAACTCGATAATTTGCAGGCGCTAGGTGGAAAAGCTTTTGATAAAACAAACTTTACTTTTCTTGCTCAATTCAGCGTCAGCCCCAGTTCGGACGAGATAGTACTGACTTTGAAGTACGATCTTGATGAGCTATGCTTTGAACAAATTGGCAGAATTAGTGATTATTACCTCAGAGTTCTTGCAGCAATGGCGAACGAGCCACAGGGACTTTATGAGATGTACTCTCTTGTTTCTTTAGAGGAGCGTCATCAACTTCTGGTGGAATGGAACCAGACAGCAGTGGATTATCCACTAGATAAATGTATCCATCAGTTGTTTGAGGAACAAGTAGAGCGTACCCCACATGCAGTGGCAGTGGAGTTTGGTAATCAACAACTAACTTACCGAGAATTGAATGCACGCGCTAATCAACTGTCTCACTATCTGCGAAAATTGGGTGTAGAAAAGGATGTTCTCGTTGGTATCTGTCTGCAACGCTCTTTTGAAATGGTAGTAGGGCTGTTGGGTATTCTCAAAGCTGGTGGAGCTTATGTGCCTCTTGACCCGGATTATCCCCAAGAACGTTTGGATTTCATGTTGTCAGATGCACAGGTTCAGGTGTTGCTGACCCAACAGCAGTTGGTGCATAAGCTTTCCTCACAGAAAATACCCGTTGTCTGTCTAGATAGAGATTGGAATTTAATTTCTCTTGGCGGTGAGGAAAATTCATATAGTTGCTTGCAAACAGAAAATTTAGCTTATGTAATTTACACTTCTGGTTCTACGGGACAACCGAAAGGAGTGGCTATGAGCCACCTTGCTCTGGTAAATTTGATTTGCTGGCAACAACAGACTAGTATCCTAGCTAATGTTGCGAAAACTCTACAATTTTCACCTATAAGCTTCGATGTCTCCTTCCAAGAAATTTTTTCTACTTGGTGTGCTGGCGGAACATTAGTCTTGATTTCAGAAACTCTACGACGAGATCCAATAGCTTTGTTAAGTTTTCTGGAAGCAGCGGCAGTAGAAAGGCTGTTTTTACCTTTTATTGCCTTACAACAAATTGCCGAAGTAGTTGAAGGTTCACCAGCAGTCGGCTCCCATCTCCGTGAACTGATTACTGCTGGTGAACAATTGCAGATTACACCAGCCATTACCAGTTGGCTGCAAAAATTGCCAGAGTGTACACTGCACAATCATTATGGGCCATCTGAAAGCCATGTGGTAACAGCTTTTACCCTGAAAAATACAGTTAATAGTTCCGTGGCTCTGCCGCCTATTGGTCGCCCGATTGCCAATACTCAGATTTATCTTCTGGATCAATCTCTACAACCAGTTCCTGTTGGAGTTCCTGGTGAACTTTACATTGGAGGTGTTTGCCTAGCTAGAAATTATTTCCACCGTCCAGACTTGACTGCACTGAAATTCATCCCTAACCCGTTTAATGATCAACCTGGAACCCGCCTGTATAAAACTGGCGATCTAGCGCGTTACCTGCCAGATGGTAATATAGAATACCTGGGACGCATCGATAATCAGGTTAAAATACGTGGCTTCCGCATCGAGTTCGGAGAAGTTGAATCTGCACTCAGCCAACACCCAGAGGTGCTGGAGAATGTGGTGATTATCCGAGAAGATGTCCCCGGCAATAAACGCTTAGTCGCCTACCTGGTGTCTCATACTTCCCAGACACTGACAATCAGTAATCTGCGGAGCTTCCTCTCCAGAAAGCTGCCGGAGTACATGATACCTTCAGCTTTTGTGTTTTTATCAGCTCTACCAGTGACTCCAAATGGCAAGGTAGACCGCCGTAACTTACCTGCTCCCGAGTTACGTCTGGAACTGGAGTCCAATTTTGTTGCCCCGCGTACTCCCATCGAAGAGATGATGGCACACATCTGGGCAGATGTTTTGGGGGTAGAGCTTGTCGGCATTGACGATAACTTCTTTGAACTGGGAGGACATTCCTTGCTAGCAACTCAACTTATTTCAAGGATGCGAGGCACTTTTAATGTCGAATTACCACTACGGAGCCTGTTTGAAAACTCTACCATTGCCGAACTGGCTGATGTGGTACTAACTAAATTTGTGGAGCAAGCAGAAAGCAGCACGCTAGATCAAATTTTACACGAGGTAGATGAGTAATTAGATTAAGAAATAAAGCAACTGCTGGTATTCCGTGAACAGTTGCTTGTAATTGTATTGTTGACTGACCCTTTTATATTACTCTCACCAAATAAAACTTAGAGACACTTATTTTTATTAACTTTTTAGAGTAATAAAAGTTGTTTTTGGGCAATCGCCCTTTATCGATGGCAGAATCCATTCTGTTTTTTTAAAACAGCCCTAATAAAGGATTTATTTCATGAGTGATTTGCAAAAACGTCTTAACAATCTTCCTGTGGAAAAGCTGAAAGTTGTTCTTGAGAAGCTAGCAAAGCTAAAAGAGCAGAAGCATATTCCTTCAATCAACGATGCAATCAACATTCC
>NZ_AP018288.1:5721058-5900315 GCF_002368335.1 Nostoc sp. NIES-4103
AATAGTGACCTGTTTGATGCGGCAACCATTAGCCGGATGAGTGGGCATTTGCAGACATTACTGGAAGCAATTGTCGCCGACCCACAACAGCCGATTTCCCAAGTCCCACTGCTGACGACACCTGAACAACAGCAACTACTTTTTGAGTGGAATCAGACTCAAACAGAATATCCCCAACATCAGTGCATTCATCAGCTATTTGAACAGCAAGTGGAACGCACACCTGATGCAGTGGCAGTGGTATTTGCAGACCAGCAACTGACTTACCGACAGTTGAATAACCGTGCCAATCAACTAGCTCATTACTTGAGAAATTTGGGTGTCAAACCAGAGGTGCTAGTAGGATTATGCCTAGAGCGCAGCTTAGAACAGCTAGTTAGTATTTTGGCAATCCTCAAAGCGGGTGGTGCATATTTACCTTTAGACCCGACTTACCCACAACAGCGATTGAGTTATTTGCTCGCAGATGCTCAAGTGAAGATAGTGCTGACTCAAAAATCGCTACTGCCAATCTTACCTACTAACTTAGAGCAAGTTATCTGCTGGGACAAAGATGCACAGCTAATTGCCCATCAAGCTGTTACCACCCTCCACAACTTCGCTGCACCAGAGAATGTCGCCGCCGTCTTTTACACCTCTGGTTCAACTGGCACACCCAAAGGGGTAGTGATGACACATCAGGGATTAGTCAACTATGGACTAGCTGCACTAAGCACCTTAGAACTGAATGACAGCGATCGCTTTTTGCAATTAGCTTCTAGCAGTTTTGATGTGTTTTTGGAAGAAATTTTGCCCACTTGGCTGGCTGGTGCTGTTGTTGTACTGCCAGATGAGCTAAATGTGATCTGTGCGACACAATTGCAGCAAATAATTAACCAACAGCAGGTGACAGTGATGGAGTTGACAACTGCTCACTGGCATGAATGGGTATCACAATTAGTCAACTCTACAATCAGTCCACCCAGTTCACTGCGCTTGGTACTGGTGGGTGGAGAAACTATCTTGCTGGAACATTTGTACAATTGGCAACGGTTTGCTCTGCCTTTGGTTCATGTCTACGGACTCACAGAGACGACAATTACCTCAACGATGTATCAATTATCGCCTGATAGCAGTGTTCTACCATCAGGTTACAAGTTACCCATTGGTCGCCCACTGCCCAATACTACTGTTTATTTATTGGATGAACAGTTGCAGCCAGTACCTGTGGGTGTACCTGGGGAGGTGTACATTGGTGGGGCGGGACTGTCTGGTGGTTATTTGTACCGTCCACAACTGACAGCCGAGCGGTTTATACCCAATCCTTGGGCTAGTTTACCTGGTGAACGATTGTATAAAACTGGTGATGTCGGGCGTTATTTAGCTGATGGTAACATTGAATTTTGGGGACGAATTGATAATCAAGTAAAAATCCGTGGCTTCCGCATAGAGTTAGGAGAAATCGAGACAGTACTGAGCCAACACCCTTCAGTGCAACAGACGGTGGTGATTGCTCGTGAAGATGTGGCTTTTAATAAACGCTTAGTGGCATATCTGGTAACACATCCACAGGAAACACCGAGCATTACTCAACTACGGCAATACCTTCAACAGAAATTGCCAGAGTACATGATTCCTAGTGCTTTCGTGTTCTTGGATAGCTTACCCCTGACACCGAACGGCAAAGTAGACCGCCGTGGTTTGCCTGCACCTGATATAAACAGTCTTGCTGTGAATACTAGTTTTGTCCCACCCCTTAATATCGTAGAACAACAACTGGCAGAAATTTGGGCAGAAGTTCTGAATATCTACCCTGTTGGGGTAAAGGATAACTTCTTTGAACTTGGTGGTCATTCCCTTTTAGCAGTCCAATTAATGGCTAAGATAGAGCAGCAATTTGGTAGGAACTTGCCCTTGGCAACACTGTTCCAACATCCAAATATCGAACAACTGGCAATTATATTTCGCCAGCCAATAGATGCATTGAGTTGGTCTCCCTTAGTACCCATTAAGCCAAGTGGTTCTCAACCACCTTTCTTTTGCCTACCTGGGGTTGGTGGTAATCCCATCTATTTATACAACCTAGCCCATCATTTAGGTCGAGATCAACCTTTTTATGCACTACAAGCACTTGGTCTTGATGGGGAATCAGAACCACAGTCACAAGTTGAGGAGATAGCATCATATTACATACAAGCAATACAAACTATTCAACCCCAAGGCCCATATTTTTTGGGAGGTCATTCCTTTGGCGGTGTGGTGGCTTATGAGATGGCGTGCCAGCTAAATAAATTGGGATATGAGGTAGCTCTACTCGCAATTCTAGACTCTGATGCACCAGATATGGAAATTAATCAACAAGACGTTGATAATTTTCATATCGATGATGCTGATTGGTTGCGCGAGATTGGCTCTATCTTGGAAGAATTATACGAAAAAAGCTTGGAGCTATCTTACGAAGTTCTTAAATCCCTGAGTCATGAAGCACAATTGAACTACTTGCTAGAGCGTATGCAAGCGGTTAATATATTGCCTCCTGATATCGGCATCAAACAACTCTGTGGTCTGGTAAAAGTCTACAAAACTCATACGCAAATCCTTTATCAGCCAACGGAGGTCTATCCAAATCAAATTACCTGCTTTATATCTAAAGAAGCGCCAGATCATAGTTCTGAGGATTTAGAAGATTTAAGGCTAAGTTGGGACAAGTTTTCAGCTAAATCTACAGATATCCATGTTGTTCCGGGTAGCCACTTGACAATGATGAGTGAGCCTCACGTTCAAACTTTAGCAAAACAGCTGAGAACTTGTATCCAGCAAGCACAGAAAGTTGATTCAAGGTATACGCTTGAATACTGTTGAGAGTTGTTTTGTATTTACCGATTTAGGACAAAGGAATGACTAAATATGCTGCAATTCGTGAAGTACGCATACTACAGAGATTCTTTATTATTTGGTTGGGACAATTCGTTTCGCTCGTTGGTTCAGGACTTACTAGCTTTGCCATTGATTTATGGGTTTACCAACAAACTGGTTCGGTTACTCAGTATGCACTCATTGCTTTATTTAATATAGTGCCTCCTATTTTGGTATCACCTGTTGCAGGGGCATTTGTGGATCGCTTGGATCGACGCTGGACAATGATACTTAGTGATAGCGGATCTGGTCTAGCTACTCTGTTTATTGCATTACTATTCTTCAGTGGTCGTCTTCAGTTTTGGTCTATTTGTGTTGCTATATCTGTCATCTCAGTTTGCAACGTCTTTCATAACCTAGCTTTTACCACTGCTATCACCGTATTTGTTCCTAAGAAGCACCTTGGTCGTGCCAGTGGCATAGTACAAATCGGTGAATCATTAGTAGAACTTTTCATTCCAGCACTGGCAGGAATACTGGTTGTGACTATTCACATGCAAGGCATACTCTTTATTGACTTCTTAACTTATTTCTTGTCTCTTGGTATACTCTTAATAGTTAAGTTTCCCAAACCTAAAACTACTCCCACAAAAGCTATCGAAGGTTATCAAGGGATAGGCTGGCTCAAAAATGATGTAATCTATAGCTGGAATTACATTCGTGCATATCCCGGTCTCTTGGGGCTGTTACTGTACTTAGCTGCCAGCAACTTTATCATCGGAAGCATCAGCATTCTTGTGATACCCATGCTTCTAACGTTTGTTTCCTCTGCAACAGCTGGTTCTATACTCTCCATCGGCGGTATCGGAACGTTAGTCGGTAGTCTAATTATGGGCGTATGGGGAGGTCCACAAAGGCGTGTATACGGTATTTTAGGGTATGGAATATTACTAGGAGTTTGCATATTCTTGGCGGGGTTGCGCCCCTCTGTAATATTGATCACAGTAGCAATTTTTGGAGGTTTGTTATGTTTTCCTTTGATTGCTGGCTGTAGCCAAGCTTTATTGCTCAGCAAAGTAGCACCTAATGTGCAAGGACGAGTCTTTGCTTTGCAGCAAATAATAGCTAGCTCGTCCTTGCCACTTGCATATCTGTTTGTAGGTCCGTTAGTTGACTACGTATTCGAGCCTCTTCTGGTTAGCGGTGGTCCACTAGCTGATAGCGTTGGCAGGATTATTGGGGTTGGAGCAGGGCGAGGCATTGGATTGTTGTTTATAGTGCTAGGAATACTCCAAATATTAGTAACAATTTCTAGCTATTTATACCGACCCTTGCAACTTATAGATCAACAAACTACCGTTGAACCCTAAAAATTCCAAACTCTATAGTTGCCTTTATGCTTCAAAAGTCGTGACATGATTAAACAACTTGTCAACAAAAATAGAAGTTTGTTCCATTCAGCACCAAGTCATAAAAGTCGGCTGAAAAAACCATTATTTATTCGCGTATTACCCTTTGTATAAACGTTGGTGTAAGTTCCCTATGCTGAAATTGTTAGTCAACCATCATTTATTTTTACTAAATGAGCGATCGCTTATTTTGTCAGCTATATTCCTGGTTTTATCGTGAATAGTAGAAAAAGAGTTATCTGATGCAATTACCACTCCTATTACGAAAAATCATTACCAATAGTTCTACTGCATAATTTGTGAATGCAATCTCAAAACTCTGCTGCTTGTTTTAGCTTAATAACTCTATCAATAAGGAATTAATATCATGAAAATAGCCCAAGCTCCGTTAGAAAATTGGTTACGCGACTATTACTTTACCAATGAAATCGACATTAGTAGTAGTGGTGTAGAGGATTTCTCAATGTCCGAACTTCGCCAACTAACTGGTCTGAAGCAAGAAGAATTTGATCAGCTGATTTTCCATGATAGTCCTTCGCTAGGAAGTTTGGGATTGCGAAAAGCGATCGCCCAACGCTGGGGAAACGGAAATATCTCACAAGTCATGGCCACTAACGGTTCGAGTGAAGCCATATTTTTAGTAATGAATGCATTATTGAAGCCTGGTGACGAAGTAATAGTTCTAGATCCTGCTTATCACTCTTTGGTTCATATTGCTGAATCTATTGGCTGTCAAGTTAAACGCTGGGAATTAAGATTTGAGCAACAGTTTGCTCCTGACTTTGAGGAGTTAAAAAGTCTAATTACTCAAAATACACGCATGTTAATTGTGAATTTTCCTCACAATCCCACTGGAGTGTCAGTGAGCGTGGAACAACAAAGAGAATTGATTAACTTAGCAAATGAAGTAGGAGCTTATCTTGTATGGGATGCAGCATTTGTTGAATTGACATACGATACTCCTTCGTTACCGGAAGTTACTTTGTTATATAACAAAGCCATTTCATTTGGAACTTTATCTAAAGCTTACGGCTTACCAGGATTAAGAGTTGGTTGGTGTCTGGCTGCACCTGATGTATTAGAACAGTGTATTCATTTACGTGACTATATTAGTCTTGCACTTTCACCATTAGTTGAAATAGTTGCTCAACGTGCTATTGAAAATGCAGATTGTCTTCTAAATATTCGTCGTCAACAGGCTCACATTAATCGTCAAATTCTTGCTGAGTGGGTTGAAAATAATCAAGAGTTTGTAGAGTGGGTTAAACCACAAGGTGGAGTAACTGCTTTTCTGCGCTTTCGAGGTATTTCAGATATTGAGGCTTTTTGCCATCATCTGCTCAATCCTTATGGAGTTTTACTTGTACCTGGTACTTGTTTTCATCATCAAAATCATGTGCGTTTAGGATTTGGTGGTTCTACAAGCAAACTAGAAGCTGGTCTTTCACGTTTGTCGAAATTATTAAATATTTATCATTCCAATACCCAACTAACACACAGCTAAAAGAGTAAAATCATGTCTAGACTTTTATTAACTAATCAAGAAGTTAGTGATATTCAATCACTACTGAAAGACATTACCTCGAAATACAGTAATGTAGAAAGCATTGATTTTCTTCAAGAAGCTTCTCTATTCGCCCATGAACTACCTTGGCGAGTCCGCGAGTTCATCAATAATTTTAAATTAACTGAAGATATGCCAGGAAATGCCATTATCTCAGGCTATCCTATCGACGATGCTAAAATTGGTTTAACTCCAAGCCATTGGAAGTGGAAAGCTGACACTTCACGCACCCTAGATGAGCAAATTTTACTTGTTTTATATGGCTCTTTGCTGGGAGAAGTTTTTGGTTGGTCTACTCAGCAAGATGGATATATTGTGCATGACATATTCCCTATTAAAATTCATGAAAATGAACAATTGGGATGTGGAAGCAGCCAAACACTATGGTGGCATAATGAAGATGCTTTTCACCCTTACCGAGCTGATTACGTTATATTTTTGTGCTTACGTAATCCTGATAAAGTTGCAACAACGTTTGGAAAGTTAAATGTAGACCAACTCAAATCTGAACAGATTCAAATGTTGTTGAAGCCCTATTTTGATATCCGCCCAGATGAATCACATTTGGAAAAAAACGAGTCAGATATCAGAAAGGAATCAAGGCAAAAAAATACAGAGAACTTAATCAATTTAGCTTATGAAAAAATTAATAAAATGAATTCCAGTTCAGAAAATAAGATTTCGGTTCTATTTGGCTCTTCTGAATCACCATATTTACGTCTCGATCCATATTTCATGGATGAACTGAAAGATAACAGAGAAGCCCAAACTGCTTTTGAAGACTTAGTTAGGGCAATAGATAAAAATATTGAACCAGTTGTTTTACAACCTGGAGATTACTGTTTGATCGATAATTACAGAGTTGTTCATGGAAGGAATCCATTTAAGGCTAAATATGATGGTAAAGACCGATGGATTAAGCGAGTAAACATCACAAGAGACCTAAGAAAGTCAAGAGATTCTAGAGCAACAAGCA
The DNA here is from genome assembly GCF_002368335.1 of Nostoc sp. NIES-4103. Lineage (GTDB taxonomy): Bacteria > Cyanobacteriota > Cyanobacteriia > Cyanobacteriales > Nostocaceae > Amazonocrinis. Next base: position 5,727,843 of record NZ_AP018288.1, read on the forward strand.
CATCGAGAATAATTTTGTAGATGAAAACTTTTACTAGTGAAGCTCATCTTGCTCTAATAGAGACATGAGTTAAGCTCAGTTGTGAATCGTCTTAACAGGAAAACAAGAAGCTCAATAATAGTTATGTAATACACAATTAACAGGAGATAATAATGAATAGAGATGACAAAAAAGACACCAAAGTTTACACAGTAGTTATAAACCAGGAAGAACAGTATTCAATTTGGCCAGCAGATATGCAGAGTCCTCTTGGTTGGAAAGAAGTAGGTAAGAAAGGGTTAAAAGAGGAATGTTTAGCTTACATTCAGGATGTCTGGACTGACATGAAACCACTCAGTTTAAGGCGAAAAATGCAGAAACACACTCAACATTCAGCACTTTAATTATAATTACGAACTGAGAAAATTGTTTTCATCAAAATAATATGCCTCGTTAATGGATTAGCTGTTTTAGTGAAAACAATTGTTATCAATTAACACAAAATCAAAAAGAGAGACTCTTAATCTGCACATTTTAAAACCTTTGTACAGTAAAGCTTTGAAATGTGCAAGTTAGGAGCAAGATATTTGCCAAAATAAGAGTGTACAAAAATTTTGGCAAAAGGCAAAATCATTCATCATAAGCTTTTAGCTGACAAAATAGTTTGAACTTTCAAACCCTTTATACTACGTGAAATACGTTAAAAAAGCCTTGTGAGAAACCTGAAAGGAATTTTTAGGACTTATTGTTTTTGCCCAGATTTGGAGAAATGGGAGTTTGTATATTACAGCCACTTTCGGATGTATAGACCACAGCTAGGATTGGGAGTGGGAGTAGGTGAGTCCACTTGCCGACAGGAGCGCCGCAGCGTCGTTAGCGCAGCTAAGCCTTTGTCTTCTCCCAAGGGGAGACGCCAAAGGCGAACGAGCGTCTGGCAAAGGAGTACGCTTTTTGGAGAGGGAGGCCGTCCGGGAGAGGTTCATCGAACTCACGTTGTGTTAGCGCTACCATTCATGTTTAGCTTTATAGCATAAACTTCTGAGAATAACAGTTGAACCAACGTTCCCAATAATCTTGTTTGTTAGTTAATTTCGCTAATACGTGATTATATTTGGCAAACCAGCCTTCCCAATAATCGCTAGGTTGCTTGACGCAACCATCGCAGGTGGGACAACCAGCTTTACATTGAGGTACGCTATAAACACTACCAATACAATTTGTACAAAGTTCCGGGTCAATCCAATGTTGACCGTCAACTACCTTAACTGCACCTGTGGGACATACAGACAGACAGAGATTGCAGGAAATACATTGGCTAGTGATACTGTAAGCCATGAATTCTTCTCCTTTTTGGGTACTGGGGATTGGGTACTGGGGATTGGGTATTGGGTATTGGGGATTGGGTATTGGGTATTGGGTATTGGGTATTGGAAAAATACATTCCCAGTCCCTAGTCCCCAGTCCCTAGTCCCTAGTCCCTAGTCCCCAGTCCCCAGTCCCTAATCCCTATTCCATTGCTCGTAAAATTCCAAGGCAACCTTTTCAATTACGTCGTATGCTTCAACAGTCTGTATGCCTGCTTGATGCAATTTTTCTTTGGGACAGTTGCCAATCTTGGAAACTAAGACTGCTTTGCAATCAGCGATCGCTTTTATAATATGGTCAGAAGTGGCTTCTTCACCGTATCCACCTTGACAATATTGATCAATCTTGCGATGACCGATAAAGCGAGCTTCTACACCATCCACTTCGTAAATTTGGAATTCTTTAGCATGACCGAAGTGTTGGTTAACTAATCCACTACCTTTGGTTGCTACTGCAACTAAGATTTTGGGATTGTTGGCAGCTTTATTGCCAGTTTGCGCCTTTTCTTTAGCTAATTTCAATTCTTCTTTAAATTTCTCAATACCTTCGTGAACAGTGGCGCGTTGTTCAAGGTCATATTCTGGCGCCATTTCTAAGAATTTATCTTTGGTAAATTCTTGGCTGCGGTCTTCTCCCAATAATCCTACTGCATCGGCTCGGCACTGGCGACAGTGACGCATCATTTTCATGTTGCCGGCGCATTTGTCTTGTACTTCTTTGACTTCTTTGGGTGTGGGGCCGCGCTGACCGGTTAAGCCGAAGTGTGTACCATGTTCTGGTGCAGAAATCAACGGCATGATGTTGTGCAGGAATGCGCCATTTTCACGAATGAATTGATTCACTTCGATTAAATGCTGGTCGTTAATTCCCGGAATCATCACGGAGTTGACTTTGCACAAGATGTCAGCTTCTCTAAGAGCTTGCAATCCTTCGATTTGCTTTTCAAGGAGAATTTTAGCGCCTTCAATGCCTCTGTAACGCTTGCGCTTGTAGTGAACCCAAGAATAAATCTGTGCGCCGATTTCGGGGTCGATGGTGTTAAAGGTGATTGTAACGTGATCGATGTTTAATTGTTTAATGCGATCGATGTGTTCGGTGAGCATTAAACCGTTGGTTGATAAACAAAGCTTGATATCTGGTGCTTTGTCTGCAATCAATTCAAAGGTGCGAAATGTCTTTTCTGGGTTCGCCAAGGGATCGCCAGGCCCCGCAATTCCTACCACTGTCATTTGGGGAATCTTACCTGCAATCACCAAAGCTTTGTGTGCTGCTTCTTCTGGTGTGAGTAATTCGCTAACTACTCCGGGACGGCTTTCGTTAGCGCAGTCATATTTGCGGTTGCAATAGTTGCATTGAATGTTACAAGCTGGTGCAACTGCAACGTGCATTCTAGCGTAGTGGTGATGTGCGTCTTCGCTGTAGCAGGGATGTTTGGCAATGCGCTCTTTGAGCTTTTCATCCATTTCCACGGTGGCGCTGCTTTTGCTGTCGCATCCGCAACCACCCGATTTTGCTTGGTTTCCTGTTGGTTCCTGATTAAAATTAAGGAGTCCTGTAGCCGGTAGTGTCATTGAATTTCGCAAGGATCGGTGGACAGGCTGCCACTGTGGGAGATGCCGTTGCTACTTCCCTATGCCCAGGAATTGAAGCCGCTTGTTGTACCCACCCTGCCGTCCCTGTGGCGGTAGTGTTAACGCGTGTAGGAGGGCAGGTGGTAAAATCCTTGAGTTCGGCTGGTGTGTGTCAACGCTTGGTTCTTGGGTAGAATTTGTGGGTACAGCCGCGACTTCTATTCATAGAGGCATGGTGCTATCTCATCCCTCCACTCACTTTTCGTTTCGTTTTTGTGTAGAACCGTTAAGTGATTGGCGATATAAGATTTATAGCAGCCATCCACAGGCTAGATGGCGCGTCTATCTGGATAGAATTTATTGGATTTATTAAGCTTGTACTCAAATTCTGAAACCCTAATTTTTCCAATATTTAGAAAGAATTAAAAAATTTTTTTCAGGTAGGGGTTCTAGTATTTTATGGCGGGGGGGCGAGTATTTATGGACAGGGGTTCAGGTTTTCTTTGTACTCAGCCAAAATTAAGTCCCAGCAAGGATTTGAGCTTAGTTTTAACTTGTTTTTGTTCACTCAAATGTGTACTCAAATGCTCCTTAAACCCCGATAAATTAAACGAAATTCTGGGGATTAAGGGGAAAAACTGGAGTAGTTTAAGTCGTACTACTCCAGATACGTGCGAAATTCAATTCTGTATCCAACATATCATTTTTTTTGAGTTAAAAATGCGGTTTATATTTTTTTAATTTTTGCTTTGAGAAAGATATGCAATTAGGTCTCTAAGTCTTCCCTGTTAAGCCATCCAGGCTCATCAAAACAGACAGCTTAATGCGATTTATTTCAAATAATTTAACTTTTTTTATCAAAAACATGGGATGTCTCTTGACTCGGAGCTACGCTAATCAGCAGACTGCATAGCCTGTGTAGGGTCTTAACTCTGGTGGACGAAACCCAAGTACAATGTGTTCTTTAGGGATTCCAGCCCGTTCTAAATCGGCGGCAATGCCTTCTTCGGTGCCATCGCGTTGAATCCAGATTTTGCCATCAATTAAGTCAATATGAACCAGACAGCCATGAATGCGGCGATCGCCATCCCAGCCGAGATCAATCCACAAATAGCGATCATGAATTCGATCAAACACTACCTCTGATTTAATATCCGCATAGGAATAGGGTAGCGTAGCATATTCAGTCAGGATGGACTCAATTACTTGCCGATAGTAATCTAATTGGGTGTGATCCATTGTTTAATGACTTCCTGTTTTGGTTCAAACGTAATCAGTTTTAAATGGTGATTTTTAAGCAACAATTTACCGATGGGTTCCTCAAATAAATCCTCAAATATACTGTTTGGTATTGCCAAATATAACACTCGCTCCGGCTCTAACTCAGTTAATATATCCTGATACAAAACATACTGACCCAAAGCTTTTTCTAAATCATCAACATCTGATCTACCAGTAAAACTTTTAATCTCAACAGCAATTTTAGATTCTGCTTTCTCGGCTGCCAACAATTGGCTAGCACCTAGAGCAATATATAAGTCTTTTTTACCAAACTTGAGAGTCAGTGGATCGTGAGTTATTTTCCATTTGTCTTTGATCAAAGCATTTTTGACATTATCGTGATAGATATCTCTAGCCTGCATACAGGTGTAATTTGAAATTCATCTAAATTTAATCTAACCGCTAAACTAAAGTCAGAAGCAATAACAGGCTTTTTCAATTGTGTGAGTCAAACAGGGTAGCAGGAGGAATTGCTATGAAAGCAGTCGTCATCCGTCGATACGGCCCCGCTGAAGTGTTGCAGTATGAAGAAGTAGAGCAACCAAAAATCAAGCCTGACCAGTTACTTGTCAAAATTCACGCTAGTAGTGTTAATCCCATTGATTGGAAAACCCGCAAAGGAATGTTAGGCTTGCTCACAGGCTATCAATTCCCCAAGATTTTAGGCTTTGATGTGGCGGGAGAAGTGGTAGAAGTTGGTTCTGGTGTGACGCGTTTTAAAGTTGGAGATGCTGTTTACGGAAGCACTACCTTTTCAGGTGGTGCTTATGCTGAATTTGCAGCCATCCCAGAAAACCTACTGGCTTTTAAACCAAATAACTTGAGTTATCAAGAAGCTGCAACTATACCCTTAGCCGCCCTCACGGCTTTGCAAGCTTTGCGTGACTTGGGTAACATTCAACCAGGACAAGCTGTGTTAATTAATGGTGCTTCCGGCGGTGTAGGCATATTTGCGGTGCAAATTGCCAAGGCTATAGGTGCAGAAGTGACTGGTGTTAGCAGTACTAAAAACTTGGATTTGGTAAAATCTTTAGGAGCAGACCGGGTTATCGATTATAAGCAGCAAGACTTTACTAAAGATACAGCACAGTACGATATTATTTTTGATGCGGTTGGGCTGCGATCGCTCTTGGACACGAAAAAAGTCCTCAAACCCAACGGAATATACATCACAACGCTACCCTCACCACAAGTTGTAGTAGAGAGCGTTTTAACAGCTTTTCTTCCTGGTCAAAAAGCGAAATTCGTGTTTGAGAAACCCAATTCTCAAGACTTGAATCACCTCAAAGATTTGATAGAAGCTGGCAAAATCCGCACAATAATTGACCGCACATATCCTTTACAAGAACTCGCTGCTGCTCATACTTATAGCGAAACTGCACGTGCAGCGGGGAAAATTGCGATTGCGATCGCTAGCTAAAAGCTAACCCTAAAAATTCTCTTTGTGTCTTCGTGTCTTTGTGGTTCGATTTTTTACCACAAAGGCACAAAGACACAAAGGTTTTTAAATATATTTATAATTAACAAAATATACTATTATTTCGTTTTTGGAATGACATTCCTGATGCCACTTTTCGTAGAGACAGTATCACCTTTATATCGAGGAATGATATGAATACTGGCGTGCATCATATTTTGACCTGCTGCTCGATTAACATTCATTCCTACATTAAAACCATCAGGTTGAAATTCTGCTTTGAGAATTTCTTGTACTTTGTTCACCATAAACCAACAAGCGGATTGCTCTTTAAATGGTAAATCAAAATAATTGCTGACATGACGTTTAGGAATAACTAAAACATGTCCTTTAGTTATGGGATAACCATCAAACATAGCATAAGCTGTTGCTGATTCAGTTAATAATTTCAGACTTTTATGAGGATTACAGAAAATACAATAATTAGATGAATTGCGTTGGTGATTATAATGAATATATTGATAAAATTCCCGAAGCTCGTCTAAATAAATTGAAGCATAAGGGAGTTGGACAATACATTGATATGTAGGCTTTTTATGGATATAATGTTCTCTAAAGCCTTCTTTTTTAATATCTCTTCTCACGGCATAATAAGCTTTACCTCCTGGTTTTAATAAATGCGATACTTCCATCAACACATTGGCTTGTTCTTCAGCAAATAACACATTTAAAACATAAAAGCAAATTATAGTATCGAATTTTTCTTGAGGATATTGAGGAAAATAATAAGGATCATAACCTGTAATATGAAAACCTTTTTGGCTTAATAATTTTACATCATTACCAAAGCCGCAACCAAAATCTAATATTTTACCTTGAAGTAGGTTTTGATTTAATAAAAACTGTGCAGGAAATGAAAGGTAAGTTCTTTCAATCGCCGTCAGATGGCTAAATTGATTTTTTTGCTGTTTCATGGGATTTCGTGATTCACGTTCTCCCTGTCATAGCACATATGATGTCATGTGCGTTTAAACAGTTGTCGATCTGCAACTTTAATGCGGAACAGCTTAGTGAGTTATCGTTGAAAGTATATTCGTATCTTGCACCAGTTGCCACAAGCGCCTCAGAATTAATTCTGAGGCTAATAGCTCAAGTCTTCTTTAGAAGACTGGGTAACTCATATCTTGCAGCAGTTGCTTTATTACAATTAAAGTCAGGTGGGCAATGCTGAAAATTTCTCAAACCCTGATTATTACGTTATGGGCATTGCCCACCCTACAATTATTGAGAATGGTGCAAGATATCAGGTAAGGGTTTTAGTCCACGCTCAGTGGACTTTAGCTATGAGCCAAACTAAGCGAAAGTATGAATTTAATCAGCTTACCTTACTGTTGATTTGGCAGTGTTTGCTGTGCTATTTGCTGGACTTGTGTAATAGTCAACTCTAACGCCTGTGCTATTTGTTCGGGAGTTAAACCCAGCACTAAAAGCTTAGGTACAGCTTCTAATTTTGCTTCTTGTCTACCTTCTTGTCTACCTTCTTGTCTGCCTTCTTGTCTGCCTTCTTGTCTACCTTCTTGTCTGCCTTCTTGTTTAGCTTCTTGATAAACTCGTGTTTGCTTCAATTCACTTAATCCAAACATTGCTTCTATCTCCTCTCTACTTATATTAGGCAATTTATAAATCAAGATTGTCTCAATCAATTCTAATAATTGTTTTTGTGGTAGTTGCAAATTCACCGCTTGCTGGGTGCGCTTGATTAATTCCCTAGCGGTGCTAATGGTCGTATCTTCCTCTTCAATTATTAATTTTATCGTAGCAATGCCTAGTGGCAGTGATGCAGCTGAACCTAGTTCATCCAAGTAAATTATATTGATACGCTGGCTGTGGAAGAATTCTAAGAAATCTTCTTTAGTAGCTATATCTATATCTCTGCTAGGATAAATCACCACTCCTCGCCAAGGATTTTTACGTTGATTTTGGCGTAAGTATAAAGAAATTTCCGAAACAAGACGCAAGTAAATGTCTGAATCTGGTTGAAATTGAACTTCCACAAAATAAATCGGGCTTTTTTCATCTTGGATGGGAAGAAATACACCATCTATTCTAAAAGCTGTTTGTTTGATTTCAACTGAAGCAAATTTATAGGTATTGGCAGTTTCGAGAGGGTTGCCAATTAGTTCAAAGAAGATACTAGGGAATTCTTGAAAGAGGCGATAAAATATGCTGTCGGTTTTCACTTGGCATGTTGTAGCACAGTTTTTGGCTGTAGCAATTTTATCATATCGCACTACATCTATATATGATTACTTGCGATCGCTCCCAAAGTCCAGCAACAAAATAATAATTAGGATTAATAGTGCTGTGTTATTGGTAAGTTTCACTTATTAGGTAGGCGATCGCTCGGCATAGATCCAGATAATTTTGATTAAGAAGCGATAATGCTCAAAACTCAAGTGAATGGATTAATTATGGCAATAGCCCATCCCTCGAAGTCCTTTGTATTTCTTGTGACTAATGGGATTTGGTGAATTTCCGCAGTTGCAGCAATGATTATGTCCGCTTGAGTGCGAGGTTTTCCTTGAGTTTGTAAGTATCCTCTTAATTCACCCGCACGTTTAGCAATTTCTGGGCTAACAGGGATTACCTGACAGTAAGTTACCAAAAAATTATCAAACCAAGTTTGAATCCTGTGGTTGGGTTTTGCTGATAAACCATAAAAAATTTCTTCCAATGTAATAGCAATCAGAAAAATTGATGAGATGCTTTTACTCCAGGCAATGACCCCAGGATTGGGTAGTGGACGAGCTAATTCACTGATAATATTAGTATCACAGAGAAAGCTCATACTATTCCTCAGCAAATGGCATATGGCGATCGCTAGATCGTGCAGGAGTTTCTAAAATGTAATTTTCTTCAGCACAGAGTTGACGTAATTCTGCAAAAGCATCTGCGAGGGAAGAAGCTTTTTGTTGCTGATGCCAAGCAAGAAAGTCTTGAAAAAGTTTAGGTTCTATGATCGCAGCAACTAATTTGTCCTGCTTGAAGATTAATTGAGGTTCTGATGCAATAGCCTCAATCACCTCTGGCAGTTTTTGTTGTGCTTCGTCAAGTTTCCAGTTCATTTGTTTTCAGATTTAGTAGCAAGTCATTTTGATTTTAGTTTAGGTGATATTATTTTGGATTTTGGATTGTAATCGCCTTGTGTGTCCTGGTGCAAGATATGAGTTGTAAAACCGCCGCCGCCGACTCATAACGCTGCTGATGTTCTACTTGCAACAATTTATCCAGTATTCGCGCCAAATCTTGAGTAACTGGTTTTGGTAAATGCTGTTGCCAATTCCCAACCCAAGCATAACCTTGTAGTTTCCACAACTCCCATCTAGTCATCTGAAGATGACTTTCGCGCTTTAGCAAGGAACTTCAGTTCCTTGCGGGACATAAGCTTCACGTTAAGTTGACACTAATGGTGGGCAAAGCCCACTACAGTTATAAGGATTTTAAACCCAAGGCAGGCGGGTTTTGTGTGTATAGACGCGGTTTCTAACCTTCCTACACTTGGCGACAACGCACCCGATGCAAAAGTATATATGCATACAGACAATAAAAGCTAAAAGAAAATGAAGAATTTGGTTTTATCGATGCCAAAATCATAAAATAACAATAGTAACTGCATATACAGAAATTTAAGTTGTATTCCTGTCTACTGCATATTTACAAGGTATTGAGTACAGCTTAATATATTGCAAAATATCTTAACTAAATTGCTGTAAAGTCTTACAGTTAAAGACATTTATAGTGAGTACAAAAACTCTTGACCCCCCATCTTAAAAATACTAGTACCCCTACCCTAAAATACTAGTACCTCACACCCATAGCAATTTTAAATTCACAGTAATTCAGGGTTTTGGGTGTATGAGTACAAGCTTAATTAATCCAATAAATCCAATCTACATTCAATGTACTGTCCAGTTGCAAGCGACCTGATATAAGCAGAAAAATAGCACATGGCTCTTTCAACCAGACAGTAACGATGCAACAGTCATTAGACAGTATCAAGAATATTCAGGCTACAAAAACAGCGGATTCTACAAATACTTCTCTGCTGAAAAATTTACTCTCTGGCGTTTTTTTTGAGCCATTCTTGAGTGATTTTCGCATTATCTTTGAACGCGACCCAGCAGCACGCAATTGGTTAGAGGTGGTGTTTTGCTACCCTGGTTTGCACGCGCTTTGTTTGCATCGTCTCGCACATTGGTTACATCGTCGAGGGGTAGGTTTCATTCCCCGCCTCATTTCTCACTGGGGTCGGTTTTTGACTGGAATCGAAATTCATCCAGGTGCAGAGATTGGTAAGGGTGTGTTTATCGACCACGGTATGGGTGTTGTCATTGGTGAAACTGCAATTGTGGGTGACTACACATTGATTTACCAAGGTGTCACCCTTGGCGGTACAGGAAAAGATAGCGGTAAGCGTCATCCTACCTTAGGTAAAAACGTTGTGGTGGGAGCGGGTGCAAAAGTTTTAGGTAATCTGCAAATTGGCGATCGCGTGCGTATTGGTGCAGGTTCAGTTGTGTTACGTGATGTTCCTTCTGATTGTACCGTTGTTGGCGTTCCTGGGCGAATAATTTCTCGTCAACAAAACACCAGCCTTTCTCCCCTAGACCACGGAAAACTACCCGATGTCGAAGCCAGCGTTATCCGTTCTTTAGTCGCACGCATCGAACAACTAGAACAACAACTGCAAACATTAACAGCCAAAAGTCAGGAATCAATCATCAATCGTTAGTAGTAACTAGTCGCAACTAACAACTGAGAACTAACAAAGGACAAATGACCAATGACAAATGACACAGATCAAATTTTACACATTCCTCTGAGCGATCGCTGGCTCATTTATCATCGTTTACAAGAGTTGATGATTTCCTGTTCCTGTTGTGCTGATGGTTCTTTACGAGTAAAAGTAAATAACTTCCTCGAAGCAATTCTCATCCGTAGTACCGTTATGCAATTTTTAGCTTCTCGCCACGAATTAGTCGAGTGGCTAGAACGTTGCTGGAATTATAGTACTGAGTGCTGAGTAGAAGACAAAGGACAAAGATAACAACCTAATATTAAGGTTATAAAAAATTGTCTTAATTACAAATTACGAATTACGAATTACGAATTACCAATAATGACCACCCGTAACAGTGAAGTAAAATTTATCAATTTTTTACACAAGGAGCTTGCACTTTCAAATGCAGATATTGCAATAGCACTCCGACACCGTGAATTAGATAATGGGCCGTTACCGATGCTTCTCTGGCAGTATGGACTAGTTAATTTAGAGCAGCTAGAGCGGATTTTAGATTGGCTCGATGAACAATATTAAATCAAGGCATCAACCAGAATATTTCAAGTTCAATTCTTTACCCCTTCCCCTTCCCCCTCCCCTTCCCCTTCCCCTTCTATATGAGGTAACACCATGCTTTCTACTTTAATCGCTGGATTTGCTATTTTACTTTCTTTAGGACTTGCTAACAACTATGCTAGCTACTTACTACTCGAAAAAACTTTACACAGCAAGAGTAAAAACAATTCCTAAATTATACATGCTTTTGGTTTTCTGCCATACAGATGTGAAATTGTTGTTTGGTTAATATTAAAGAATCATGAAGATGAATTATTAACTGAAAGAGTTTATCGCATTTACCATTCATCCTTCAGCATTTGTATTAGGTATTAACCACTACCAGCAATGGCAGAAAAATAGGTTCACAATCCAGAAGGGATACAAAGACAAATTCCTAAGAGGGATGTTTGAGATGAATGAAATTCTAATTAATGACACTACATTACGTGATGGCGAACAAGCCGCAGGTGTTGCTTTTACCCTGAAAGAAAAAGTAGCGATCGCTAAATTTCTCGATGCCATTGGTGTGCCGGAATTAGAAGTAGGAATTCCGGCAATGGGTGAAGATGAAATTCGCGCGATATCAATCATTTCTGACTTGGGTTTGCAAGCAAAACTCCTCGGTTGGAATCGCGCCGTTATATCAGATATTAAAGCTTCTATTGCTTCTGGAATGAAGCGAGTACATATTGCCATTCCTGTTTCTGGAATCCAAATTGCTGCTAAATTTCATGGTCAGTGGCGAGTCAGTTTGCAAAGATTAAAAGATTGTATCAGCTTCGCAAGCGATCGCGGTCTTTGGGTAGCCGTAGGCGGAGAAGATTCTTCTAGAGCTGATGATAACTTCCTGTTAGATGTAGCACTTTATGCTCAAGAATGGGGTGCATCACGATTTCGTTTCTGTGATACTGTAGGCGTTCTTGACCCCTTCAGCACCTACGCCAAAGTCAAACGGCTGGTTTCAGCTTTATCGATTCCTGTGGAAATTCACACCCACAATGATTTTGGTTTAGCAACTGCCAATGCGCTTGCTGGTATCAAAGCTGGTGCAACATCAGTAAATACCACAGTCAATGGCTTAGGCGAAAGAGCCGGAAATGCAGCTTTAGAAGAAGTTGTCATGTCAATCAAACGCATCTATGGTGTTGATTTGGGTATTGACACACCTCGTTTATTAGAACTGTCGCAACTTGTCGCTTCAGCTTCAAATTCTCATGTTCCACCTTGGAAAGCAATTGTTGGTGAAAATACCTTTGCTCACGAGTCTGGAATTCACGCTCATGGTGTGCTGCAAAACCCCGTCACCTACGAACCATTTGCACCTGAAGAGGTAGGTTGGGAACGACGTTTAGTCGTGGGTAAGCATTCTGGTAGACATTTAGTTGCAAACTTACTAGAACAGCACGGTATCTTTCTCAACCCACAAGAAACTCAGTCTGTTTTAGATGCAGTGCGCCAGCAGTCGGTACAGAAAAAACGCAGCCTCACCACCGAAGAACTGTTGAATTTGGTTAGAGAACAGAGGTATTCTCATGCAACGCGATGAATTAGAACTTGACTTACCACCCGCTTTTGAAATCGGTCAAAAAGTCAGAATTCGCAAACTGATTAAAAACGATGGTACTTTTCCAGGTCAAGAAATTGGTGCAGTTTTAGCGAAAAAAGGAGATATTGGCTACGTAGCAAGTATAGGTACTTTTTTACAAAGTTCCTATATATATGCCGTGCATTTTATGAATACAGGGTTCGTTGTTGGTTGTAAGAAAAAAGAACTAGAATCTGCTGAGGAAACTAATGAAAGTAATGCTACGCATGAATGATGCCGGCGATTTGGTTGTCTATGTTGCCAAAAAAGACTTAGAAGAAGTAGTAGTTAAACAAACAGATGGAAACGAGGGTAAAATTCTCACCTTAGCAAATGGTTGGGAATTAGAATTTCGTGATTTACCAGGCCCAGAAAATTTACCTCAAACTGTAGAAGCTAAACGACTTGCATAGAAAACTTAGAAGTAGCCTTTTCAAAGTGTAATGCATTTTTCTTGGTGTCTTAGTGTCTTTGTGGTTAAATAATTGACTTATGAACCACGAAGGCACTAAGACACAAAGGTAAATTTGAGGTTTTTTAACCACTTTGAAAGGGCTAGTTATAGTGACTCCCAACTCCTAACTCCCAACTCCCTACTCCTATCCAATCATGGGTGACAAATTTTTGGCGTTATCAGAAGTAAACCTGGAGGGACAGTTCCTAGGTTTTGTTGGTGACATACCACGTAAATCTAAATATTTGCGATTAGCGATCGCTTCTGGTGATCTGCTAATTAAAATTCCTAAAGAGTTACGTCATCCTCTGAGTTTATCTTTACAGCCTGGTGAACAAATTCGGGTTTATGGATTTAGTAAGTTAGATAAACACACAGGCAAGATTAAACTCAAAGCTTATCAGGTTTCACCAATAGATGTTTGCCCAAACCATAATATAGCACCTCAATCTCAAGCTAGGATTATGGTGTGTCAAAAGTCTGGTTGCTTAAAGCGAGGCGGTAAAGGTTTATTATCAGAATTAGAAAAGACTTTATGCGATCGCGGTCTGTTAGACAAAGTTACAATTGAGCATACTGGCTGCCAAAAACGCTGTAGCAGCGCACCCAACTGTGTTTTGCAGCTTGGTAAAAAGAAATACAAAAAGGCTCACCCTGAAGCGATCGCATCGCTATTAGAAACTCATTTAAATAATTTAGGTCTTGGTTAAAACGCTATAGCCTTCTATCAAACAAAGTTGCGTTCCGCAATTGTAGGACAAGTTTTTGCTTGTCCTACTTTTCATGTTTGAACAGAAATTTTGAGCAAATTACTTACTAAAGTTTAGTATTTAAATTTCACAGAACAACGCTGAAAACAACATTTATTAAACAAATCTTAACATTGTAGCGGTGTGACACAGCTAAAATAATAGTGCATGAAATCTACCTCTTTTGATGTGGGTATTTTGCCCGCAATGGATGGGCGTCTAGCCCATCCCATAGGAAAATTATTGTGTACCAATTTAGCTTTTTCACGCTATCATTACGCGTTAAAGCGCTGTACTACGCATCATTGATTGTGATGCGTAGAGAAATGGTTTGAGAGCAAAATCAACTTTAATTATTCTAACTTTAGAAAGAATTAGCAACTGATAAGTTGAATTTAAGTTTGAATTTGGGAATATTTTTCTTTTGAAGAAATTATTAAGTAACTCTTTAATAAGATAGAGGCTAAGTATTTTCGGAGGTGATAAAATTTTAAGTAAAAATTAAGCAAAAATCACAAATGTTTCCAGATTAATTATTCTAGATTAATTACGGTTAAATAAAAAAAAGTGCTTATTTTTACTCTTAGAGATGATTTATAAAGTAAACCTTAAATTGTAGGGTGCGTTATAGCAACGCTTAACGCACCGAGAAAGACGGTGCCCTGCGGCTAATCCATACTCTCTCAAACTCCCAAATCTTTGCATAGCCGTAACACACCCTACTTAATATTTACTTTATAAATAACCTCTTACCCAATAAATCAAGTATCAAATTTCCATATTTTAATTTATTTGCTGGGAAAGCAAAATTTAAAAGTTTAATTTCGATTAATCAAAACATAACATTATCAAGTGCTATCTGCTGTATACCATGACATCTAAGCGACCGTCTAAGAAATCTCAATCAAATTCTCCTGTATCTCCAACATCTAATCAAGAGCAGCAACAGAAAAATCAGGACGAATTATTTCCGATTGTGGGGATGGGAGCTTCTGCGGGTGGATTAGAAGCATTCACACAATTGCTCTCGCATTTGCCAATTGATACTGGTATGGGCTTTGTCTTAGTTCAGCACTTAAGCCCCAATCACAAAAGCTTGTTGAGTGAGATTCTTTCTCAAAAAACTCAAATGCCTGTAACAGAAGTGCAGGATGGCATGACCGTCGAACCGAATCATGTCTACGTGATTCCACCTAATGCTAAAATGACCATTTCTCAAGGAGTGCTAAAACTGAGTCCGCGCGAGAAAACCCGTGGTTTTAACATGACAGTGGATGCTTTCTTTATTTCCTTAGCACAAGACCGGGGTAGTAAAGCGATCGCTGTGGTACTATCAGGAGGCGATGCCGATGGTTCACGAGGACTAGAAGCAATCAAAGGGGAAGGTGGTATCACCTTTGCCCAGACTAGCGAAACGGCAACAGTCAGTAGTATGCCGAACACCGCCGTTGCCTCTGGTCATGTAGACTTCATTATGACCCCGAAAGAAATCGCCGAGGAACTGACGAAAATCAGCCGTCATCCCTATATTAAAGACTCCACTCAGGTAAAATCAGTTGCGGTACTGCCCCGAGCCGAGGATGCTCTCGGCACAATCTTCAGTCTGCTGCGGAGTGCTAAGGGCGTTGACTTTAGCCAATACAAACAGACCACTTTAAAGCGGCGGATATTGCGGCGGATGGTTTTATACAAGCTCGAAAGGCTAGAAGATTACGTGCTTTATCTTGAGGACAACCCCGCCGAAGTCAGCGCCTTGTATCAGGATGTATTAATTAGTGTCACCAGTTTTTTTCGAGATCCCGAAGTCTTTGAAGCATTAAAAACCAAGGTATTTCCCATTATAGCCAAGGATCGCACAGCAGAGTCGCCCATCCGGATTTGGGTAGCGGGATGTTCAACGGGTGAAGAAGCTTATTCCATTGCCATTTGCTTGCTGGAATTTTTAACCAATGAGGGAATTAATCAGCCCATTCAGATTTTTGCTACCGACATCAATGAAGCAGCCATTGAAAAGGCTCGCAACGGTACATACAAGCAAAATCAGATAGTAGATGTTTCTCCAGAACGGCTACAGCGCTTCTTTGTGCAAGTAGAAGATGGTTATCAAATCAGCAAGCAGGTGCGCGAATTGTGTGTCTTCGCTCGACAAAACTTGATCGGCGACCCACCATTTTCCCGCCTGGATCTGATTACTTGTCGAAATGTACTTATTTACTTAGGAGCTGCTGTACAGAAAAAGCTCCTGCCAATCTTTCACTACGGTTTGAAGCCAACAGGTTTTCTGATGTTAGGCACATCAGAAACAGTGGGCGAGTTTACCGAATTGTTTTCTCTGGTGGACAGAAAAAGCAAGATTTATGCTAGAAGAATAGCACCTGCTCGGCTGAGCGTCGATTTGTTAGCTAACCATTATCCGACAGAAACGGTGAACCTCCAGGCAATAGCGAGCGAGAATGCTGGGAATGACTTGGAAATAGAGAAACAGGCCGATCGCATCGTTTTGAATCAATACGCCCCTGTTGGTGTGATTATTAATAACGACTTGGAAATTGTGCAATTTCGGGGTCAAACTAGTGCCTATCTGCAACCCCCATTAGGTAGGCCAAGTTTTAATTTATTAAAGATGGCCAAACAAGATTTGCGGCTAGAGTTACGCACTGCCATTCACCAGGCAAAAAAGCGACAGATGCCGGTGAGAAAAGAAGGCTTACAGATTAAAGAAGATGAGCAAGTCAGGCACATTAGACTTGATGTAGTGCCGTTCAAACTTACGCCAATAGCAGAAAGCTACTTTTTAGTTTTGTTTGAGGACATATCCCCCTCAGTAATTCCTGCCTTGGAAGCAGCAAGCGATCGCAACCTCGCAAACACATCACAGCAACGAAAAAGTCAACAGCAAGAGATTACCCAACTCAAGCAAGAACTCGCAACTACTAAAGAATATCTCCAATCCATTATTGAGGAGCAGCAAGCCACCAATCAAGACTTGAGAGCTGCCAATGAAGAAATTCTCTCCAGCAACGAAGAGTTACAAAGTACCAATGAGGAATTAGAAACTGCCAAAGAAGAAATTCAGGCTAGCAATGAAGAACTGAACACAATTAATGACGAATTACAACGCCGCAATATCGAATCGACTCAGGTTAGTAACGATTTACAAAATTTACTGAGTAGTATTAATATCCCAATTTTGATGTTGGGAGGCGATTTGCGAATTAGGCGCTTTACCCCAGCAGCAGGAATAATTTTCAACTTGATTCCCACAGATGTCGGGCGACCACTGAGTGATATCAACCACAATTTGAATGTCCCGAATTTGGAGGAACAAATTATAGAAGTGATTAACACGCTCCACTTTCAAGTTCAGGAAGTGCAAGATAATGAAAATCATTGGTATGACCTGCGAATCCGACCTTATCGCACAATAGACAATAAAATTGATGGTGCTGTGGTGGTGTTGGTTGATATTGACGCCATCAAACGTGGTGTAGAACAGCTTAGAGCATCACGGGATTATGCAGAAGCAATTGTGGAGACCATTCGGGAATCTTTAGTGGTATTGAATGAAAACTTACGGGTGATAAGCGCAAATCAGTCTTTCTACGAAACCTTCCAAGTTGTGCCCAAAGAAACAGAACAGCGCTTGATTTTTGATATTGGCAATGGACAGTGGAATATACCCCACTTGCGATCGCTCCTACAAGACATTCTCTCCCACAACACCCAGTTTCAAGATGTGGAAGTTGAGCATAACTTTGAGCAAATCGGATATAAAACGATGCGTCTCAGTGCCAAAAAAATGGATCAAATAGATGATACTGAGACACCGATGATTCTTTTAGTGATTGAGGACATTACTCAGCGCAAGCAGTTGGAGATTGAACGCATTCAACTTTTAGAGCAAGAACAATCAGCCCGCACCGCAGCTGAGACAGCCAACCGCGCCAAAGACGAGTTCTTATCTATTCTCTCTCACGAACTGCGAAACCCCCTCAATGCCCTCTTGGGATGGGCACAATTTCTACGGACACGGCAGCTTGATGAAGCTACAATTAAGCAAGGGCTGCAATCCATCGAAAGCAGCGCCAAGATGCAAGCCCAACTGATTGCGGATCTATTAGACATCTCCCGTATTACCTCTGGTAGGATGCCTTTGGATGTTGAACAAGTAGAACTGATTCCAGTAATTGAAGCTGCCATCGAGGTTGTTCGTGTATCGGCAGATGCCAAAAATATTCAAATTACATCCCAGTTGCAACCTTCCACCATCACCATATCAGCCGATCCTGTGCGTTTACAGCAGGTGTTTTGGAATTTACTTTCCAACGCCATTAAATTTACTCCTAAAGGAGGAAGAATTGAAGTCGCACTAGAATATGTTGATCAACAAGCCGAGATTCGAGTGAGCGACACGGGGAAAGGTATCAGCAGTGACTTTCTGCCCTATGTATTTGACCGCTTCCGCCAAGCCGATGCTAGCACAACCCGGTCAAATACTGGTCTGGGGTTAGGATTAGCGATCGTCCGACATTTGGTAGAACTCCACGGTGGTACAGTCCAAGCCCAGAGTTTAGGCAAAGGACAAGGAGCAACATTTATTGTTAGGCTACCGCTGCAAACTAATTTAGAACAAAGTCCTGTACCGAGTGTTATTGAGCCAACAGTCTCCACAGACACACCGAATACCCCAGTTAATAACATTCCCGCGCTGAATGGTGTCAGAGTGCTAATTGTAGATGATGAGCCAGAGATTCGCGAGTTATTCACAAGAGTGTTGCAGGTATACGGAGTTGAAGTCACAACTGTGGCATCAGCAAAGGAAGCTTTATCAGCACTGATGGCAAACCCTAGCGAGTATGACATACTTTTGTCCGACATCGGGATGCCAGAAGAAAACGGTTATACCCTGATTCGTCAAGTTAGGGCATTGAGTCCTGAAGCAGGAGGAGAAATTCCAGCCGCAGCACTCACGGCATATGCCAGAGAAGAGGAATGTAGAGAAGCACTCGCAGCAGGTTTCCAAATGCATCTGGCTAAACCAGTAGAGCCAGAACAACTATTATTTGTAGTTGCCAAATTAGCTGGACGAATCACTAATGATAGTTGAATTATACGGAATTGGGCATTGGGAATAGGGAATGGGTAATGGGTAATGGGTAAGATGTGATGACTATCTCAATAATTGTAGGGTGGGCAATGCCGACAACGTAAAAATCAAGCTTTGAAGTGAAGTTTCTGAATTACCCACCGCACTTTAATTGCAGTAAAGCAACTGGAATAGATATCAGCACCATTCTCAATAATTGTAGGGTGGGCAATGCCGACAACGTAAAAATCAAGCTTTGAAGTGAAGTTTCTGCATTGCCCACCGCACTTTAATTGCAACAAAGCAACTGGAATAGATGTCAGTTGAGCTACTTCTTCTTTTTAAGAACATAAGAAAAAACCTAGCCGATTTTAATCAACTAGGTTGTTAATTGTAAGGAGATATGGCAAATCTTTCAGAAGAAATTAGCTATCTATATAGCTAGTTTTAGTAAACGCTTTTGGAGGTTAAGTAATTGATAATCTTCATGCCCATAAGCTAATATCTATATTGCACAATCACTCGTATTGGTCGTTCTTTGTTATTAGTCATTAGTCCTTTGTAAATACAAATAACAAAGGACTAATAAATAATGACCGTTTTCACGAGTGATGATGCAACTTGGACGCACATTAGCTTAGCAGAGATTATTTTTTGCCTTGCCTTTAATCAGCGTCACCAAGATTAGTGGTTAACTATTTTTCTGGTTGTTGTTGATTGCCGCCAGCACTAAATGATTTAGCTAGATAGGCGATATGACCGACGCCATATACGTACACAAATGCTTCAGCTAGCTTGGTCAATGCTGTGGGATTGCTAATATCACCACCGCCACCGCCATTGCCACCACCAGCAGCACCAGTACCACCACTGATAGAAGTGGAATCCATATCGTTTAATTCATTGAGGAAGCTTTCGGAATCTTCAAACAATTCAAAGCCACTATTGTTTAGTTCAGAAACAGCGATAGTTGACATAATTTTCTCCTAGATTCGTTGATTCAATGCAAGTTTTTCCGGAAGCGGTTAAGCTCTTTAACTTAACTACTTGATGCTATTTTGCTCCAAATATTTTTGAGAATCAACTAGTTAGTATTGCTCAAAAAGACTTAATAACTTTAATTATGTCTGTTGAAAATTTTCAGTAGACATAAATATTATGTTCTCATTTTTATAGATTAATTTAGTAGTAAAAAAGCTAGCATAAATTTCAAGCTTAAAATATCGATAAAGAAATATTCCGGTAGACATAATTATCTTTCAAATAAAAGTCTAAGACTAAACACGCAAAGCCCTGCATTTAAAGGCTATACAGAAATTTACCCTAGCTAACTACCCTACTTTTCAATATAACTTTTGGATTATGTCTGGCGGGAAACAAGATAGTAGCTTCATTTACGGTTGCTGATGACAATTTCTAAACTGCTTATAATATGCGTGCATTTACGGTTTTTTTCCCATTCAATATTTCAAACATAATTCCAGCAATTTTGTCTTTGAAAGTCGTGAGCTTTTAGGAATGTAATATTTAATGGAATTAATTATGCGAGTTAGATAAAATAAAAATTTATTTTTTTATAAGCATAAGAGCTTTTGCCCTCTGACCTAGACAAAGGGCTTTTTGCTGTGGCATTCTTTCTTTATAATCCGACGACATATTCAAACGCCAAAACCCAGTAGAGACGATTCACCGAATCGTCTCTACAATTACGAATTACGAATTACGAATTACGAATTACGAATTACGAATTACGAACAATTAAACCTTCCATTGCCTGTTGCAAATCATTCGTTAAATCAGCAACAGCTTGTCTTGCACCCAAGCGGCTTTCTTTATAAACTGGGTAACGCTCAGAAACAGAAATCGGCTCACCTATGGTAATTTTTACCCGTTGCTTACCTAATTGTGGACGCCGGAAAGCTTTATTACCCCTGATTTGAGCAATCATTTGCCATAAAATTAAAGTGGTTTCCGCAAACCTTTCTACTGTCGGTTTCTCACGGATATAATTACCAGAAACTGCTACGAAACTTTCTACTAAGCGCATGTGCCACATGCGGGCATTTGCCTCTTCCGCAACGCGATCGCCTAACGCTTTCTCTACAGCAGATAATCCTTTGACATCCTTAAAATCTTCTCTAAAGATATAATTCCAACCAGCCTGTTCTACGCGGCGACAGCGGTCACTCAATTTTCCCTTAGCCTGCAAATCAAAATACTGTTCTGATATTTGTAGCGCTACATTCAATAAAGCTTGCAAACGCACAGCCAACGCTTCATTTCTATCATTGATTCCCTTAGATATATCTTGAGAATCTGGCAACTTTTGATGATAAAACCTTGTGTAAAATTTTTCCATCAAAGACAGTAAATGTTCTGCCAAAGTCAACAATCTGGGATAAAGTAACTCCATTGAGGCTGCATTAGCTTGTCCGCCTGGATTCACAGTTAAACCACTAGCCGCTTCCAATTCACTTAAAAGTTCAGCGATCGCATCCCAAGGCGCAGCAACATAACTATATTTAATCCCAACTGGTACAATTAAAACTTGCTCGGAGCGTTCTGCCTTGTGCAAATCTTCAGCACACCAAAAACCCAATTGGGCAATACCCGGTTCTAGCGGGCTGATAATCTCCGACAGACCATTAGTAGCACCTTCTGGCGCCGCCGCCATTGGAAACTTGCCATTGGCAAACAAATCACGCGCTGAACGTAACCCCGTCCAGTCAGCTTTTCCCCGCTGGATGGGAGTCCCACCCAAACGAGAAGCCACCCAGCCAACGTAGTCACCTGCCCATAGAGGAATACCGCGATCGTAGATAAAATGAGCATGAATCGGAGATTTTAGGACTGTGCCCCGCTCTCGTGCTACCCTGGGCACAAGTTGAGACAGCAAGTAGCCTAAACATAACGGATCGTCGGTTTTGGGATGGCGAAAAGCCAGCATAAAGCGGATTTTACCCTCTTGAAATTGGCGATACAAATCCACCAAAACCTCTACATTGTCTGCTTCAATTTGGGTAATAGCTGTTTGCCAGTTAATCCAACTTGGTAGCAACAAATCAAAGACTCGTACAAATAAGGGGTTGAGCGCTGGGGGTATAAATTCCAAAGGCGGCTGCGCTTGATAAATTACATTTGACAAGGTAGTTATCTCCTTACAAGGTGCAGGGGTGCGGGGGTGCGGGGGTGCAGGGGTGCGGGGGTGCAGGGGTGCAAAAAGCTATAAATACAAATGGAAAAGCAATAATACTTTATACTTCATCATTGATAAGCTAAAACACATCTAAATTGCACAATCACTTATGACAGTTGTTAACTGTTAAACACTGACAGTCATCAGTCATCACAACTAAATTTGCAACTTTGATGTGGAATAGCTTACTTTACACTTGATCTTTACTTTATTAATGATTCTGGAAAGGGAATAAACGATGCGACTGTCACAAATGTTATTCGTTACACTGCGGGATGATCCAGCTGATGCTGAGATTCCTAGCCATAAATTATTACTCCGTGCAGGTTACATTCGTCGCATCGGTAGCGGTATTTATGCTTATCTCCCGCTGATGTGGCGGGTGCTACAAAAGGTTTCCCAAATTGTCAGGGAAGAAATGAATGCTACAGGCGCACAAGAATGTCTGCTTCCCCAATTACAACCAGCTGATTTATGGAAGGAGTCGGGACGCTGGGACACCTACACGAAAGCTGAAGGTATCATGTTTTCCCTCATTGACCGCCGAGAACAACAATTAGGACTAGGGCCAACTCATGAGGAAGTAATTACAGCGATCGCTCGTGATATGATTCGCTCTTACCGTCAGTTACCGCTAAATCTGTATCAATTACAAACCAAATTCCGTGATGAAATTCGCCCACGCTTTGGTTTAATGCGCGGACGAGAATTTATCATGAAGGACGGCTATTCTTTCCATGTGGATGAAGCTAGTCTCAAAGAAACTTACCAAGATATGTACCAAGCCTACAGCAATATGTTGCGGCGTTCTGGTTTGGCTTTCCGACCTGTAGAAGCTGATTCTGGTGCTATTGGTGGTTCTGGTTCTACAGAATTTATGGTGTTGGCGGAAGCTGGTGAAGACGAAGTTCTCTACACCGAAGATGGGAAATACGCCGCTAACGTGGAAAAAGCAGTTTCTTTAAGCGCTGATGCGGAACTTTCACCGTTTACAACTTATGAAAAACGCGAGACACCTGGAACAGATACCATAGAAAAGCTTTGTCAATTTCTGAAATGTTCTCCTACCCAAGTGGTGAAAAATGTCCTTTACCAAACAGTTTATGACAATGGGATAACAGTTTTGGTTCTGGTGAGTATTCGCGGTGATCAAGAAGTGAATGAAGTCAAGTTGCAAAATGAATTGACTAAATTAGCTGCTAATTACGGTGCTAAAACTATTATTGCTTTGGATGTGCCAAATCCAGAAATGCAGCAAACATGGACAGCTAAATCTCTGCCTTTAGGCTATATTGCTCCTGATATTGGTGATGAATATATTGCTGCCAATAAACAGATTCATCCCAAGTTTGTACGGTTGGTAGATAAAACAACAGTTGATTTAAAAAACTTTGTTACAGGTTCTAATGAAACTGGCTATCACGTAGTTGGTGCTAATTGGGGCGAGCAATTTCAACTATCGGAAATTGTAGTAGATGTCCGCAAAGCGAGAAGCGGCGATCGCGCCATTCATAACCCTGAACAAACTTTACAAAGCGCTCGCGGTATTGAAGTTGGTCACATCTTCCAATTAGGTACTAAATATTCTCAAGCAATGGGAGCAACTTACACCAATGAACAAGGGGAAGAAAAGCCTTTATTCATGGGTTGCTATGGTGTGGGGGTTTCCAGATTGGCACAATCAGCGGTTGAGCAATCTTACGATAAAGATGGCATTATTTGGCCCGTAGCGATCGCACCATATCATGCAATAGTGACAATTCCTAACATTAATGATGCTCAACAAGTGGAAATTGCTGAAAAACTTTACACTCAACTCAATCAAGCAGGAATTGAAACTTTACTCGATGACCGCGATGAAAGAGCCGGGGTGAAATTTAAAGACGCTGATTTAATTGGCATACCTTATAGAATCGTCACGGGACGAGCGATCGCTAATGGTAAAGTCGAAGTTGTGGAAAGAGCAACGCGAAAATCTCAAGAAATCCCCATTGATGAAGTGATAACTACACTCAAAAACTGGGTTACGGCGGCAATAGAAGTTAAAAAATAAACGTCAAGACCCTAATCTCTACGCATAAAAAAGTTAACAATAGTTAAACTTTGATAGGTTCGCAGAGTATTTGAGGCTCTGCGTTCCTCTGTTTTGTAATTGTCAACAATCTCAAGAAAAGATTGAGATTTATAGATTTACATAATTTGGCAGGTGACGGATTCAACTGTAAATTCTAAAATTGAAGATAAAGTCTCTAAAATTAAAAAAACCGCAGCATTTTACTAAATAGAACTCCAAGGGCAATAACCTACAAAAAAGGACAAAAATTCCTTGTTCCCTACTCACTGCTCCCTATTCCCCACTCCCTATTCTTAAAATAGAGCCTTGAGATTTTTGGAAACTCTCCACCTATAACTATCGTCCTTAACCAGGCTGCTCTGCCACAAACATCATCTCAGCCCTCAGTCAGGAAGGTTTTAAACATGACAGACCAACAAGGATCTAAACGTATTTCTTCAGGTGTGATTGCAGCTGTCTCCGCAGCGGTTGTAGCGGTGAGTGGCGGTGTAGCTTGGATGACCTGGAATAGTAACAATACCCCTGCAACGTCAAACCCCTCTGAAAAAGTAACCAATCCACAAACCAATCCAAAACAGTCACAAACATCAACTACGCAGCCTGGTAAAGAGCAAACTGCTAATATTTATTGGCTGAAACCAACAGAAAAAAGTGTTGATTTGGTTCCCCAGCCAGTTCAAATCGCCGCTACACAGCCCAACCAAGTTTTAGAAAAAGCTTTCCAAGCCTTGTTAGAAGGGCCATCAGAAGGAACAGATTCTACTACCATCCCTAAAGGAACTAAACTGTTGGGTCTAAAGGTAGAAAATAAAGAAGTTCACGTGAATTTATCTGATGATTTTACCAAAGGTGGTGGTAGTACCTCAATGATTGCTCGTGTAGGGCAAGTTGTTTACACTGCTACAACTTTAGACCCCAATGCTAAAGTCTACATTGATGTCAACGGCAAACAGTTAGATGTTTTAGGTGGTGAAGGCGTGGAATTAGAACAACCATTGACTCGTGAAAGCTTTAAGGAAAATTATCAACTTTAGAAAAGTGAGGAGTTAGTAGTGAGGAGTGAGGAGTTAAGAGTTAAATTCATAATTTATAACTCATAACTCATAACTCATAACTCATCACTGACAACTGACTTAAGATTTAGTATTCAGCACCCGAAAGCTGTGGGCTTGCTGTTCTAACCTTGTGGCGAGGCGATCGCAAACCCGACTGCATAATTCAAAAATCATTTCATCTTCCACCCGGTAGTAAGCACTAGTTCCTTCACTGCGGCGGCTAAGGATTCCAGCTTGCCACATTACCTTCAGGTGTTTAGACACATTTGCCTGTGAAGTTTGTGTTGCCTCTACCAATTCTTGCACACACTTTTCTTCATCCCGTAATAAGTGCAACAGCCTCAGGCGCATCGGCTCACTTAACAGGCTGAAGTATTCGGCTATTTGTTGCACAACTTCTTGTGGTACAGGCAACGCTTGTTTCATCAGGATTGACCCCTAAGAACACACAGTTTTATCAATGACTCATTTAGTCAGAATGATTCATTTGATATATAGATTAATACTTAATCAGGGTTAATTCTCATTAAAGGTTGACCATATTCAACAGGTTCGCCATTTTCTACGAGAATTTCCATCACTTGTCCAGATACCTCAGTTTCGATTTCATTCATCAGCTTCATAGCTTCGATGATACAAACTGTTTGACCATTACGGACGCGATCGCCCAGTTCCACAAATGCTGCTTCACCTGGTGCAGGAGCGCGATAAAACGTTCCTACCATTGGAGAAGGCACTTCTACCCATTTCTTATCATTTTTTGGCGGAGAACTTCCTGGTAATTGTACACCAGAAATTGCCACAGCACTTTCTGTCACACGACTTGTCCCCACCTCCGATATCAGAGGTGGTGCTGTCTGACTGGCAATTGGTGGAACCGATGTCAATCCCGAACCAACCACACTACTTAATGCTGCTTCACTAACCGACACAATCTGATTGCTAACGCCTTTACGTACCGTTAGTTCAAAGTCCTCGCTTTTGAGCGTTACTTCTGCAATATCAGTTTGTGCAATAGTGGTTAGCAGTTGGCGGATTTCATTAAAGTCCAATGGCACAGTTTTTATTACCTCGACCTGTCCGTAAATTAAGAAGTTTAATTGTGGCAGGGATTTAATCCCCATAAAGGGATTGAAATCGGAATTTACTCAAGGATGAGATCAAACCTATTCCCTGCCTAAATATTTATCGTCACGAGTATCAATTTTAATGCGTTCACCTTTTGAGATAAACAAGGGAACCATTACAGTTGCACCTGTTTCTACCGTTGCTGGTTTAGTACCACCAGTAGCAGTGTCACCTTTTACACCTGGATCTGTCTCTATTACTTCCAAGACCACAGAGTTGGGCAGTTCCACTTCTAATACTTGGTCACCCCAACGAATCACATTAGCTTCCATACCTTCTTTGAGGTATTTCACGCGATCGCCAATTTGGGCTGCACTTAACCTACCTTCTTCGTAGGTTTCCATATCCATAAAGACATACTCGTCGCCTTCTTTATAGGTATGCTGCATGGTGCTTTTTTCCAGAGTTGCTTGGGGTACTGTTTCCCCAGCTCGGAAAGTTCTTTCTACAACGTTGCCATTTTGGACGTTTTTCAGCTTTGTCCGCACAAAGGCGGAACCCTTACCTGGCTTAACGTGGAGAAATTCTACCACTCGCCATACAGACCCATCTAGGACAATTGAGACACCGGGTCGAAAGTCGTTACTAGAGATCATGAAACTTGCAAATTTTGGAAGACAATCGGCATTTATTGTACCCTTCAAGCGGAGTAATTGGTCATTAGTTATTGAGTAATTAGTCAAGATACTGGGGATTGGGTACTGGGGATTGGGTACTGGGTACTGAGGATTGGGAAATACGGAAGAATCTTTTTAATCCTAATCCCCAGTCCCTAATCCCTAATCCCCAGTCCCTAATACTGTGGGAAGATGATTGATGGGTTACGCCCAGTCAACAATTTGATGCTGCATTTGAGCCATCTCATGTTTAACTTCTTAAAATCCTGGCTGAAGAACAGCCTAATGGCAATACTGTTGGTGACAATATTTTTAGGCATAAATACAGCTGGCTGGACTCCTGCAAGTCACGCCGCTTTGCCATCTGGAAATGCAATTACTGATGGTAGAGCCTTGTTGCGGTATGCACTCCCAATAGATAATAAGCCAGTGCGGGAACTACAAGCGAGTTTAGAAGACATTTCCAACCAATTGCGGGCGAATAAGCGATGGGGTGCTGTCTCTAAAGACCTCAGTAAAGCCGCCAAGATTCTCGATAAACCTTCCCAAATCCTAGCAAGTGTTCCTGAAGACCGCCAGTCCCAAGCAGAAGCTTGGATTAATGATTTGAAATCAGGCGTGAATGACTTACAAGAATTGGTGAAAACCAAAGACAAAGGCCAAATTCTCGAAAGCAGAAGCAAACTGCTAAATCTCGTTAGCCTCTTGGAAGAGTCGATGGTGAAGGGATTCCCTTATGAAGTCCCTGCTGAGTATAGTAACTTACCTCAACTTAAAGGTCGTGCCACTATCGAAATTAAAACCAACAAAGGTGACTTGAGCGTTGTCGTGGATGGTTACAGCGCTCCTGTCACTGCTGGTAACTTTGTAGATTTGGTGCAACGGGGTTTTTATAATGGCTTAGAGTTCACTCGTTCTGAAGAATCTTACGTGCTGCAAACTGGAGATCCCCCAGGAAAAGAACAAGGCTTTATTGACCCAGCAACAGGCAAATACCGGGCCATTCCTTTAGAAGTCTTCGTAGAAGGCGATAAAAAACCTACATACGGCATTACCCTCGAAGACGCTGGTCGATACCTTGATATGCCAGTTTTGCCCTTCTCTGCCTTTGGTGCATTGGCCATGGCACGTCCTGAAAGTGAAGTCAATGGAGGTTCATCACAAGTTTTCTTCTTTTTGTTTGAACCAGAACTCACTCCCGCAGGACGAAATTTATTAGATGGTCGCTATTCAGTTTTCGGTTATCTAATTGAGGGTAAAGAAATTTTGGATAAACTCAAGGCAGGTGACAAAATTGAATCGGCTACTGTCGTTCAGGGAATAGAAAATTTAGTAGAACCGCAAGCAGCATAATCAATTTTGGATTTTGGATTTTAGATTTTGGAGTTTAATTCAAAATCTAAAATCTCTTGAGATTTTTTTCAGAAATCGCACGTAATTATTAATTTTTTGGTCTAATCACGGCTACTATAGCAGTCGAAGCATAGTTGAAGACAGTGCTGATTGCTACTAGCCCTGAAATAACTGCTTTCTACTCAGCACTCAGCACTTTGCCATATCTATGGTTGACTAACCCAGATTACCTGCATTCAATAGTTCTTCGACTGCGATCGCTAATTCCGGAAAAGTCCGTGATACAATTTGCTGTTTAGCTGTAAAAACTGTTTCTTCGTATAGTCCTTCTTCCAGTAATAACACTGAAATTTTTGCTTGCAGCGGGTCTACAATCCAATATTCAGGAACCTCTAACGCTGCATATTCAGATCGCTTCTTGCGATAGTCCCGTTTCACCGACTCTGGGCTGACCACCTCTACAATCAGTAAGGGGGGTGACTGAAATACTGCTGAAGCATTGATTAATTCTCTTGCTTGCTCCAGCATCACTACAGACAAGTCAGTCAACCTAGATTTATTGACACCAGTTCTCACCCCAGTTTCCCGAAAACACAGCCAAGGAGAGCCTAACCGCTTGATTTCTGTATCTAAGATTTGCTCAAGAAACTTAGTAATTAGGAAGTGTTGAATAGTAGGTGGGTTCATTAGCTCTAATCTGCCATCCACCAATTCGTAATGAAAACCGTTATCATCATCATAAGTTAAATATTCTTCAAAGGTAATCCTGGTTACAGGTATTGTTACCATCCTAACTGTCTCCTGGACGATACCTTTATCCTAACTTTATGAAGTGCGGAGTTAGGGGTTAAGCTATTACCTTTTTAAGTTGCAACATCAAATCGTAAGTTTGTCCTTTGTCATTAATTATTTATCCTTGGTAAACACAAATGACCAATGACTAATGACTAATGACTAATGACCAATGATCAATGACTAATGACCAATGACTAAACAAGTTAAAGATATTGGCGAACAAGGTCTTTTAAAAAGGTTACAGCGTTTCTGTCCGCCAGAGATTATTGGGGATGACGCAGCAGTGCTTGTAACTGCACCAGAACAATCTTTAGTGGTGACAACAGATTTATTGATTAATGGCGTGCATTTTAGTGATGTTACCACTTCTCCAGAAGATACTGGTTGGCGAGCTGCTGCTGCCAATTTATCAGATTTAGCAGCAATGGGTGCTACTGGGCTTGGAATTACCGTTGGACTAGGATTGCCTGGTGAAGTTAGCGTGAGTTGGGTTGAGCGCTTATATCAAGGAATGACAGAATGCCTACAAAAATACAATACCTCGATTGTGGGTGGTGATATAGTGCGATCGCCCGTGACTACTATTGCAATTACCGCTTTTGGTCAAGCTCATCCTCAGAGAATTATCCGCCGTTCTGCTGCTGTTGTGGGAGATGCGATCGTCGTTACAGGTGTTCACGGAGCCTCCCACGCTGGCTTACAATTGCTCTTACATCCCGAATTGAAACAAAACCTCAACAACACAGAACAAGAGGCTTTAATCAAAGCACACCAGCGTCCCCAACCACGATTAGATGTCTTACCCATATTGTGGGAAATTTTAACTCCCCATTCCCAACTCCCGAACGCCACATGCTCCACCTGGGGAGACCCCAAGACCGCAGTGGCTCCTCCCAACTCCCCCCTTTCGGTCGCCGGAATGGACAGCAGCGATGGCTTAGCAGATGCGATTTTGCAAATTTGCCGCGCTAGTGGTGTTGGCGCTGTCTTAGAACGCAGGCAAATTCCCTTACCAAAAGCTTTTGACCACTGGCTTACAGAACAGCAAGCCCTAGAATATGCCCTCTATGGTGGCGAAGACTTTGAATTAGTCCTATGCTTACCCAAAGAACTAGCAAATATACTAGTGCAACAGCTTGGTCAAGACGCAGCGATTGTAGGAACTATCACAACTGAAACAAAAGTACTATTGCACGACCAACAAAAAAAATTCCCTGACCAAGTTCTCAGCCTCAGCCAGGGATTTCAACATTTCCAGAGTTAGAAGTTATGAGTGAAAAGTTATGAATTTTATTCCTAACTCCTAACTCCTAACTCCTCACTTTCTTTAAACCCATTTTTCAGCTACTAGTTCAGCCAAATCTAAAACTCGCTGGCTGTAGCCCCATTCGTTGTCATACCATGCCATGACTTTCACTAGGTCACTGCCTAGAACCATAGTCAAGCTAGCATCAACAATAGAAGAAGCGTCAGTACCTTGATAATCAGAAGATACTAGTTGGAGTTCGCTGTAGTCCAAAATACCCTTGAGTGGCCCTTCAGCAGCATCTTTAAGAGCTTGGTTAACTTCTTCCGTAATAGTACGCTTCTCAACCTGAACCACGAAATCTACCATTGAAACGTTCGGGGTCGGTACACGTAAAGCCACACCATTCAGCTTACCTTTAAGTTCAGGAATAACCAGCGCTACTGCTTTGGCTGCACCAGTAGAGGTCGGCACAATGTTAATAGCCGCTGCCCTGGCCCGACGTACATCTCGGTGAGAAGCGTCTAGTAAGCGCTGGTCGCCAGTGTAACTGTGGGTGGTGGTCATCGTGCCTTTGATGATGCCGAATTTTTCATTTATCACCTTGGCAATGGGAGCTAAGCAGTTTGTTGTACAGCTAGCGTTACTGATGATGTGGTGTATGTTGTGGTCATAATCGTGATGATTCACGCCAACCACAAAAGTACCATCCTCATTTTTACCTGGGGCTGTAATTAGAACTTTCTTGGCTCCCGCATTCACATGTTTGAGTGCGCCTTCCTTGCTGGTAAATACCCCAGTTGCTTCGATAATCAGGTCAATTTCCCACTCTTTCCAAGGCAAGTTTTCTGGATTACGATCAGATACGCACTTAACGGTCTTGCCGTTAATGATGATAGAGTTATCATCGGCAGTAATGTCAACATCCTTTAACTTCCCTAGCATCGAGTCATACTTAAGGAGGTGAGCATTCGTTCTAGGATCAGATGTGTCATTAATAGCAACAAGGTCAATTTTGCTATTTTGTCTGCCCACCCAACAGCGTGCAAAGTTACGTCCGATGCGCCCGAAACCGTTAATTGCGACTCTAATCACAGTGTCTTGCCCTCTGTATTTATGCCTATAAGTTGATATCTTTGACCCCAATCATATCGCAAAGGGGGATTATTATTAACCATAAAGTGCTAGATCTATAAAAAAACACACATTTTATTCAGGATTGTCTGAGTAGAGGTTGTGGGCTGTGATGTATGACCTAACTGCTTCTGGGACTAAATAACGAATAGCATTTACAGAGCGATCACCACAAAGTTGCCGAATCAGACTTGACGAAACTCCCACTAAGGGTATATCCAGGAATTGCCAACGAATAGAGTGTGACTTTTTTTCGAGTTTTTGCTCTATTTGCTTGCAGATCACCTCGCTTTGAGTTATATTCTCACCACCTACCAGTCGGGGTGCAATTAACCAATTACACATTTGTGCTAGTTCGTGTCCACGATACCAACGAGGCAAGGTTTGGAAGGTATCCAAACCCACGATCCAGTACCAATGAGTATTTGGGTAAAAAGTAGATAAGTCGAGCAAAGTATTAATGGCATAGGAATTTCCAGCGCGATTTCCCTCCACGAGTGAAACCGTAAACGCCGGGTTTTCTTTTGTAGCTATTTGTAGCATTTTCAGTCGATGCTCAAAGGAAACTGCCTTTTTATGAGGAGGATTTCCTGATGGCACCCAAATTACCTTTTCTAAAGGTACTTGATACAAAGCTGCCTGGGCTACAAGTAGATGTCCCCAATGGACAGGATTAAATGTGCCACCAAAAATTGCTAATTGTTGCATCCAGTTATACTCTGGTTCTGGACAATTGAGATATAGTCTCACTACCAAAGTAATATTGTATGCAATTTAGACCTTGGCTTGATGAAATTTCAAAGCAGTTTTGCTAAGAATTTACTATTGTAGCTGATAACAGTAAGGAATCGGAAATATGTATTTGAAATCACAAGAATTTCTTTCCCGATGTAGCGAAAATTTTCAGAATAATCTTAAAAACAGTTCCGAAATAGTAAAAACCTCTAACCAAGGTAAAATCATTCTCAACAAAGGCAACAAGTGTAAAAAATCAACCATAAATCCAGCATAAACATAGCTACAGGAGGAGTTACGGTAAAAATCAAATTCCTGTTATGATACGCGTGTCATTTGTGATTTTGGTGTGGTGTGGTGCAAGAGGAGTAATAAATGAGTAATGCAGTAGATTTTAGCGGTAGACCATTTCATTTCATTGGCATTGGTGGTATAGGTATGTCTGCTCTGGCATATTTACTGGTAAAGCGCAATTTACCAGTTTCCGGTTCAGATATTCGTCCTAATCACATTACCCGACAGTTAGAAGCCATCGGTTCTCATATTTTTCCTCAACAAGAAGCGAGTAATTTTGATTTCTTCTTCTCGGATGTAACTACTACTAATGGAGTAGAGTCAAACTCACTAGCAGAATTATCTCCTGGTGAACAAGCGAAACTGCCCCAAGTCATTTGCTCAACAGCAATCAACAAAAGTAATTCGGAATACAAGGCAGCTTTAGAACTAGGCTGCCCAATTTTTCATCGATCTGATGTATTGGCTGCGTTAATTGCTGATTACTACAGTATCGCAGTGGCAGGAACTCATGGCAAAACAACCACAAGTTGCATGATTGGTTATATGCTACTGCAAGCTGGGTTAGACCCCACGATTCTTGTAGGTGGCGAAGTCAATGCTTGGGAAGGCAATGCTAGATTTGGTCACAGTCGGTATTTGGTAGCTGAGGCAGATGAATCAGATGGTTCTTTGGTAAAACATGCCCCTGAAATTGGCATCATTACCAATATTGAACTCGATCATCCTGACCACTACGACACATTAGAGCAAGTTGTTGATACCTTCCAAGAATTTGCTGCTGGTTGTAAAACATTAATTGGCAGTATTGATTGTGCAACAGTACGCGATCGCGCTACACCGACAATCAGCTACAGCTTACACTCAGATACCAATGCTGACTACACTGTGAGCAATGTTGACTATCGAGCTGATGGCACAACGGCTCTAGTTTGGGAACGTGGCAAAGCCTTGGGTGTATTGAAGTTGCGGTTGCTCAGTCGGCATAATTTGAGTAATGCCTTAGCAGCGGTGGCTGTTGGTCGAGTCTTGGGCTTAGAATTTGGAGAAATTGCCAAAGGTATCGCCACATTTGAAGGAGCCAGACGCCGCTTTGAGTTCCGGGGTGAAGTTGATGGCATTACCTTCATCGATGACTATGCCCACCATCCCAGTGAAATTCGTGCTACTCTGGCTGCTGCACGGTTGCAAGCAAGGCCAGGGCAAAGAGTAGTGGCAATTTTCCAACCTCATCGCTACAGCCGCACACTCACCTTTTTAGAGGAGTTTGCCGAATCTTTCACACATGCTGATTTAGTTGTCCTGACAGATATTTACAGTGCAGGCGAAGCTAATAATGGTCAAATTAGCGGTGAACAATTGGCAGTAGAAATTGCTAAACAGCACTCACAAGTGGTTTATCAGCCAACTTTACCGAAGGTGTGCGAGTTCTTGCTGCAAACGCTGCGCCCTGGAGACTTAGCGCTGTTTCTGGGTGCTGGGAATTTGAATCAAATAATTCCAGAAGTAATTACAACTCTTTGTGAGCCTGCTAAAGCCACATCTTAGAGGACAGGAAAAGAGAATAATTCTCAAAGCTAAATGTCTATCTAGGACGGTTTTATCAATTCACACTATTGCTGTATTTTTACGGCAGATAGATAAATGTAAAATTTCACAAATTGACGTAAAAATGAAAATCTCCCAGGCAGATGGAAACGTCTGCACAGTTTCGACTACACCTAAACAGAAAACAGTTAATTCAGGCGAAAGTAAGATAATTTACTTACCAGGAACTGATTGTATAATCAAGTCCCAAGCTTCATTGTCTGGGTACACTTCATATAGAGTGGGAGGTGCGGCTGAATGGTACGTTGCTCCTCGCAACTTAGAAACCCTGCAAGCCAGCCTAGAGTATGCAAAAGCACATGATTTAGACGTAACAACACTAGGGGCAGGTTCTAACCTTCTAGTCAGCGATCGCGGTATCCCAGGCCTAGTTATTTCTACTCGTCATCTCCGCTACAGCTACTTTGACCACCACACTGGTCAATTAACTGTTGCTGCTGGAGAATCAATTCCCAGCTTAGCATGGGAGGCAGCCCAACTAGGCTGGGAAGGATTGGAGTGGGCTGTAGGTATCCCTGGAACAGTCGGGGGTGCTGTGGTGATGAATGCAGGGGCACACAACAGTTGTATCGCAGATATGTTAGTCAGCGCCCAAGTACTTGCACCAGACGGTACACTGAAAACTCTCACACCCGAAGAGATCGGTTACAGCTACCGCACTTCATTATTACAAGGTGGCGATCGCATCGTCACTCAAGCTACCTTCCAACTCCAACCAGGTGCTGATCCAGCAAAAGTTTTGGCAACCACCAAGCAACACAAACAACATCGGCTAACAACTCAACCCTACAACTTCCCCAGTTGTGGCAGTGTTTTCCGTAATCCCAAACCTTATGCTGCTGGCTGGTTGATTGAACAAACAGGTCTAAAAGGCTACCAAATTGGAGGGGCACAAGTTGCACAACTCCATGCTAATTTTATTGTCAACCGTGGTGGAGCCAAGGCTAGTGACATCTTCTGTCTCATCCGTTATATCCAACACCAAGTGCAAGAACATTGGTCAATTTTGTTAGAGCCAGAAGTGAAAATGCTCGGAGAGTTTCAAGCGATGTGTTAAAGGACTGGGGACTGGTGAATAGGGACTGGTGAGCCAGCGCGACCAAGAGGGGGTTCCCCCCCCAATTCCCACTCCCTGCGGTCGTGGAGGTACCGAGTCCCCCATGAGCGACTGGCGATCTCAAGAGCGAAGCGCGAGAAGGCCGAGCGCCACCCGAAGGAGGAATGGGAAAATTCTTCCCTAATACCCAATACCCAGTACCTAATCCCCAGTCCCCGATACCTCGCATTAATTATTGGTAACAAAATAGGCAAACTGCCGACCGCATCTATAATTGAATTTGACTTGTTATTCAACGCAAACGCGGACAATTAATTATGACAGGAAAAGGACAGGGATTTGGCTTCGGTTTGGGAAAAATGAAGGAACTAGCCGAAGCTTTCAAAAAAGCTCAGCAAGTTCAAGAGGGTGCAAAGCGACTCCAAGAAGAATTGGAGCAAATGGAGATACAGGGAGAGTCCGGTGGTGGTCTGGTCAAAGTTATTGTCAGCGGTAACCAAGAACCTAAGCGAGTGGAAATTGCCCCAGAAGCCATAGCACAAGGAGCAGAAATTCTCTCCGATCTTGTAACAGCGGCAATGAAAAATGCCTATGAAAAGTCCACAGCGACAATGCGGGAACGCATGGAAGACTTAACCAGTGGATTGGAATTACCAGGATTTCAATAGTTATTGGTCAATAGTCATTAGTCATTAGCCGTTAGTTATCAGCTAAGGGCAAATGACAAGTGACAAAAGATTTTTCGGGTGACGCTCGTACCTCACTAATGCTAACCCCTCTTGAGATCGGCAGTTACTGCACTTGGGAACCACTGCGCCCTTGCGCTCTGCTGAGAGTAACGCATGTGGCGTGAGACCCCTTTGAGCAACTGCCTCACTGTACTGCCTCACCGCACTGCCTCATAAAGGACAAAATATATCTATGCCCCACAAGCTGCTGTTTGTGTGCCTGGGGAATATCTGCCGTTCACCCTCGGCAGAAAACATTATGAGTCATCTCATTGACCAAGCTGACTTGAGTGAACATATCCTCTGTGACTCTGCTGGTACATCTAGCTATCACATTGGTAGTCCACCTGACCGACGTATGAGTGTTGCGGCTGCTACAAAACTAGGAATTAAACTACGTGGCCATGCTCGGCAGTTCCACAAGTCAGACTTTCATGACTTTGATATGATTTTGGCAATGGATCAAGACAATTATCAGGATATCCTCGCTCTTGACCCAAAAGGGCAATATCACAACAAAGTTTACTTAATGTGTGAATTTTGCTCTCGGCACACTTTCAAGGAAGTTCCAGACCCTTACTACGGTGGTGCAGAAGGTTTTAATCAAGTGATTGATTTGCTTGTCGATGCTTGTGAAGGTCTACTCGAATATATTATCAGCCAGCACCTAACAGATAAAGTTGGAGAGTTATGAGTTATGAGTTATCTTTTCTCCCGTTAACTCTTAACTCCTAATTCCTAAGTTCTCAGGAAATCTTTGCTTCTTTAGCTCACAAAGTGTTAATCTACAAGACCGTGCTTCATTGCAAAACGCACTAGTTCTGCTCGGTTGCTAGTTTCGGTCTTCCTCAATAAACTACTAACGTATTTTTCGACTGTTCGCGGACTCAAGTGTAGCTGCTGACCCATTTCCGCATTAGAAAGACCATGAGTCAAAAGTTCTAGGACTTCCTGTTCTCTGGAAGTAAGAGATGAGAGCAGTTGAGATTTTTGAATATGAGTGAAAAGAGACTGATGGGCATCTACCGCTTTTGTTGGAGTGGCGTTGCCCATATTTTCTTTATTAGAAAAGCGATATTCAGATTGAATGATTTGCGCCCGTTCCAAAAGATTGCGAATTGCTGCTGCTAATTCTTCAAGTTCAAAAGGTTTAGGCAAATATAAATCGCAACCCGATTGGTAACCCAAAATTCTTTCTTGGGTCTTAGTGCGTGCTGTTAATAAAATTACAGGTAACAACCGAAAGGCTTGTTGTTGGCGCACCCGGCGTACCAGTTCATAGCCATTCATACGTGGCATCACAATATCGGTGACGATTAAATCAGGATGGTAGTCATCTACCATCACCAAAGCCTCTTGACCATCATTAGCTGTGATTACCGAATAGCCTGACAGCTCAAGATAATCGCTAATAGACAGACGAGTGCCCAGGTCGTCATCCACTACAAGGATCGTCAAGGGCATGGACAATACACCCCTAGCATTTTTTTACTCAGAAATTTGCTTTTACAAGCTTCATTAGTGAACACAGGCAATAAATAGTGCTCTTATGTTTCATACTATGACAGGATTACCGACTAATGACTGCCTCAGGGCTAATTTATAAAGACAATCTTAAATCCTGAGGAGGAATTAACAAACTCCATCGCATCTTTGGCTTTTGTTACTGAAGTATAACTAAATTCATATTTCTTAATAATATAGACATCATTCGGAGCTATTACTCACCTACATCTAAGTTCATTCTTATGCAAACCATAATTTTTATAGTGGCAAAATTTGTTGGCAAACATTTAATTGCGAACTGGAAAAAGCTAAATTAATAGGATACCGCTGATCAGTATAAAGCAGGAGGCGAGTCCAATTGCAGTCTGGGTGAATCTAGTTCCCATCTTGGTGAGTCTACTTGCCGTCTAGGCTGTTGCTCCATTGGAAACTGGTTGATCCATTCGCTCTTTTGCGTTGGCGTACCCCCAAGGGGACAAGCTACACGGAGTGCGTCTTTGATAGAGTTGGGTAAGGTTTGGAGTCAGATGGCAAAGTGGCATCTTCGTAGCGGTAGCGAGAAGCGCAAGCGTCACCCAAACAGCAGGAGGTGAAGCAGTTGCATTATTGCACGCCACTTCCTTCACTTGGAGAGCCACTGCACTGGCGTCTGGCTTTGCCAACAGCCATGACTATAGCGTAAAACCTCGCCTTTTGCGGAGTGGCTGTGCCTTGTGTCGATTGCAAACTGCACCAAGCCAAAGGAAAGAAGAGAAAAACCTCAAAGCAGCTGTTTCCCTTGCTGGGATTTAACATTTAATTATGTCCACCTAATTATCTAGTTAAGCATTTATAGTGGTTTAATATCCGGCTATAAAGTTTACCAGCTAGTGCCCAACGATTTTTAAGTCAATTTAACGTAAGCCAAATTCTCAATGAGTGACAAGAGCGAAAGTTATAAAGTTATTAGTGACAACCGTCAAGCCCGTTTTTTGTATGAAATTCTGGAAACCTATGAAGCTGGAATTCAGTTGACTGGAACCGAAGTTAAGTCAATCCGTGCAGGTAAAGTTAATCTCCAAGATGGTTATGCTTTGATTCGTGATGGTCAAGCATGGCTGATCAATGTGCATATCTCCCCTTATAACGCTAGCGGACAATATTTTAATCATGAGCCGCGACGTACACGCAAGCTTTTACTACATCGTCAGGAAATTCGTAAATTAATTGGCAAAGTAGAACAGCAGGGCTTGACATTAGTACCTTTGAAGATGTACTTCAAACGAGGCTGGGTGAAAGTGAGTATAGCCCTTGGCAAAGGTAAAAAGCTTCATGACAAGCGAGAAGATTTAAAACGACGCCAAGACCAACGGGATATTCAAAGGGCAATGAAAAATTATTAGGGAACTACAAAAGATAAAGTGTTGCTGAATTAGTTAGGACTTACGCAAACAGTAGCCAAAACCAATCTTTTCATGTGAGGGCAATTCTTGAATTACTTAAAGCAACGTATAGTTTTATGTAATTCCTACCTCTATATCCTGTAATAATACTTAATTTTGCACGAATTACAGAGGCACAGAGAACATAGAGTAACAGATAATATAAATAATATTTTGCCAAGACGAAAGTAAGTATCTGAAATATGAGTGTGGCTCAAGTACCACACCAGAGTGAGAAACAGACTGAACTAGAAAGTATTTATATATCTTCAGCGTGAGTTCAAGAAAACCTCAGTTTATAGCCACAGATTGATTTTACTGATTGTAGAACTCGATACAGTGGTTAATAAATTTGCAAGGGATAAGGAACTTTGATCATGACACGTAATTTTAGCAAAGCGATCGGCGCTGGGGTTCTCGGTTTGAGTATGGCAATTTTGCCTTTAACTTTACCTGCAAAAGCTCAGGTTACTGATTCGCCCAGAACTGACACAGCCCCAAGAACAACAACTTATAACGATCGCAATGATTTTGATTGGGGTTGGTTAGGATTAATTGGTTTATTGGGTTTAGCTGGCTTATCGGGTAAAAGGCGTGATGATGAACCTACCCGTTATCGTGACCCCAATGCACCCGGCGCTACTACCTACAGGGACTAAGCAGTTCAAATTTCACATTTCACAATTGTAAACTACCGCCACAGTGTCGCAGAACTTGACGGTAGCATTTCATTTGATTCACCAAACACCAAACATAACTACTCCTTTACCACCTGAAGATTACCGCAAAAGACAGCAGGGGAGCAAGTAAGATCATTTGGGATTGTCTAGGAAAAAGCTTAATCTCTGTGCTTGTTCCTATCAGCTTTAACATCTAGTTTGGATGTTTTACAGCTTATTAGTTTGCCGCAGGCTGTGGGTCTGGTGAATTTAGTTCTGGGGATTGGCTTTGTTTCAAAGGTGTCCAATAGCTAGCTATCAAGGCGACCATTAGCCACCAGAGGGTATTAACTTCAGGGCGAAACCAGATAGTGTCTACCGTACCGTGAGCAAGCATACCGAGTAAAGTGGCAAACGCCCCAATCAACCAAAATCCCTCTACATTCATGGATTCTCGCAATCGCCGTAGTTGTAGAAATGCGGTGTTAAAAGTCACAATTATTAGCCAGAGGAAACAGGCTAAACCAACAAAACCAGTTTCTACAGCCACTTCTAGCAAAATCGAATAGGCACTCAAAGCACTATAACGAGGATGTTGGTAGAGTGGATAAATTTTATTAAAAGCGTTGTGACCAGGGCCAATACCGATAATTGGGCGATCGCGAATCATCTTAAACACAGCGTCCCATACATTCCTGCGAAAATTATTACTGCTATCGCTGCGATCGGCAAAAATGCTGAAAAATCGCAGGCGCACTGGCTCTACAAATACAATTGCTATCAACAATACTCCAATCAAACCTCCCAAGATCATCGGCAGTGACCAGGTGCGCCAAAAAGGAGGCATTTGCACACTCCACCAATAGAATAGCAATACCATCACAGTCAAAATTGCCACTACTAACCCAATCCAACCACCACGACTATAAGTAAAAATCAAGCATGCAGTATTGATAATCAGCATTGTTAATGCTAGGGCTTTCTTAAACCAACTTTGCCAGACAAAAATTGCAACCAAGCTTAAAACTACTGCTGGTAGGAGGTATCCAGCCAATAAGTTGGGATTACCCAAATAACTGTAGACTCTTGTTGTCTTAGAGAAAGCAGATTCCGGATCACTCCAAGTTGCTAGTGGAGGCGCTCCAAAATACCACTGTCGCATTCCATATACACTAACAATGAGCGATACATGTAGGTAGAGGGTGATAATCCAAGAACGGAGGCGGGGTGACCTCAACACTCTGGCACAAAGGGCAAATAACAGCAAATACAGAGTCAAAGTTAGCAAGTCGTTCAATGCTGCCTTTTTCACAGGTGACAATGCAGTGGCTACGACAGCAATTCCCCAGTACAGAAATACCAGCAGATGAATAGGTGTGAATAGTGAAGCTTGTGTTGGTGCTGGTTCATCAGATAAAGTTAATAGTAGCCAAAATCCCACGCAAGCCACAAGCAAAACTCCTACCAAGGCACTTGAAGCAAAAGGGGCAAGAGCATACACCAAGCTCAGTAAGCCAGCTGCTATCGTATCTCCCCACCTAATCAAGACACTGCCTTGTCGCCAAGAGTGTAACAGCCCCACCAAAAAACGGTGTAGGTAGCTAGTAGTGAGATATTCTTTGACTGATAAGTAGGATAAAGTAAATCGTTGCCAGATTAAATTCATAAAACACGCTGCGATCAATTAGCATGTCCGCGCAGAACATGGCCTTAATCATAATGCGGGTAATTATAAAAAAATAATAGGGCAGGCTGCAAATTGATAAGTAGAAGACAGGAGGTATACTAGCACGGTGAGGTAGCCCCAGTATTGGACGGCAGTTGACGCCATTCCCTTTAGCTGTGCTGCACTGCTTAACGAGCTTAATTGATAGTCGTAGTTTGTTATACCAAATTGGGATAGTAAGTATTGTTTGAGATTCTACAGAAGAACCTTGTGGAAACACTTTTAATGCAAAATCCAAAATTTGTGTCAGGTATCACTTTCTGTGGGAGAACTAGGCACTTGTAGTGGCAAAGAAAGTACATAACGGTGTCCTGATTCTGGTGAACCTTGAATTGAAATTTGCCCACCATGTAATTCTGCTAGTTGACAGCTAAGCAACAAACCCAAACTTTCCCGTGACAAATTCCCATACTGCTTAGCTAAATTGAGGCTAGCATTCACAGTAAAACTATCTGAGCCAGAAACGCCCAAGTATTGAGACTTCTCGATCGCAACTGGTAAGCTACCTAGTTCATCCAGATTTTCTGAATAACTATTGTAGGTTGCTGTTTGTCCTGTCAGCTCAAGCAGGGATAAGGGGCTAAGCCGAAAGTAGGGATCAACTTCTGTGATGCCATCTCCTAACCAGGGATGGGAAACCCAAATAGTAATATTGAGGGTATTTTCCTTGTAAGAGACATGAATACGAACAATACTACCTGTGGCAGAAAGTTGAATCACGCTGAAAACCAGGTGATACAAAATTTGCCGTACTTTGTCTTTGTCCAAAGGCCAAATGCGGCTACGTCCTGGTTCTATGGACAGGCGAATATCTTGCTCGCGGCGGTTAGCTGCTTCTTCTAGAGTATTGATAGCTTGTTGACACAGCATTTCAATATCTACAGGAGCTAAATTTAGTACAGCTATGTTTTCGTCTATTGCTCCTAGTTCGGTAATTTCGTTGACTAAAGAAAGTAAATACCGACCACTATGTTGGATGATCTCCACATATTCTCTTTGTTTAGTTGTCAAAGGGCCATAAATCTCACGTCCTAAGACACTAGCCATACCCAACACAGATGTTAAGGGTGTACGTAACTCCTGAGTCAGCTGTTCTAAAAGTTCCAGTTTCAATTGCTTAGTAGAAACAGAATCTGTTTCTATAGCAGTTGGAGAAACTCTAATGTTACTGGTATGAGCATCCTTAATTGAGAAAATCGGAGTATTGTTGAAATTGGGTGTTTCCGGTCTATTTTGCAACAGTCGGTTCCGCTCAAATTCACTCATGCTCCAACGAGCTATGATTTGTAAAAACTCAATGTCACGAGTTGTGAAGTTGCGAGGCACTAAATCCATTACTGCTAACGCACCCAAGCAATGCCCTGAAGCATCAATCAATGGCGCTCCCAAGTACGCACGGATGCCATATTCCTGTACTAGCTTGCTAGCAGCAAGTATGGGATCTGTGAGTTTATGCGTATCATTAATTACAACTGTTTGACAATTTTCTACGACTTGGGTACAAAAAGATTCCCGGCGTAATAGTTGGCGGCTTTGGGCGAGTTGATTCATCAACCCTAATCTAGACAAACCTACTGCTGACTTAAACCAGTGTCGTTCTTGATCTATAAATCCCAATATGGAAATCGGCGCTTCCAAAAAATGGGCAGCAGTTTGAGTCGATTCTTCAAAAACTGGTATTGTTTCTGGTTGCCGCAAACCTAACTCTGATAATACTTTAAGGCGTTGCTGTTCTCTTGTCTCCTGGGAAGCCCAACCATCCTTTAGGGAAAATAATTTGTTTTCAGGCTCTACCATTGCCACCGCTACCTTGATAATTGCTCGATATTGTAATTTATATAACCGCTGTTTCGGGGTTATTATTTCCTATTTTTAAGCATTCCCAAATTTGGCAACCAACAAACAACTTTGGGGCAAAAATTTTGCATTACTTGCGTGAATAGGTTGTGCGATCGCGTACTAGTTCATAGTCTCTGGTGCGGAATGTCGCACTCAAGGCTAATGTACCAGTATTGCTTGAGGTTCTAATACTATACAACGTTAGTTTCAGATGCGACTAGGGTAATATAACGCTAAGGCTAGACTAAAAACCTTATGTCGTTCTCATGTTATCTCCAAACCAAAAAAATGGTATGTACACTTTATCTTGATTTGCTTGAAATTACTGTACAATCAAAAATCATCTATTTGCTTTTACGTAAAAGAACTGAGCCTAATCGATATATAGGATAATTGGAGCATTTGAATCATTTTTATCTCAATTATTAAAATTTCAAAAAATTATAGCTAAATATTTCGTCTGGAATTTGGACTAAATTTTAAATAATATAAATTATTATTTGCAATTTATATATAATTACTTTCATAAAAGTTACAAATATTTAGTCGGTAGTTTATTTGGATAATTGCATAGTTTTTAATTGAAAAAAATTAATAATTTAAAGTGGTTTAATGCAAAATACATTTACTTTAAAATATAAACTATATTTATCTTTTCAAAAAGAAAAATAGTTTAAATGACTTTCAAGTCATAGACAGTTATAAAAATATAAAAAACATCAAAAATTTATCAATTTTTCATAATTAGGCTTTGTATAAAGTTTCCTATTAAGTCATAAATGGATCATGATGGTAGCAAACAAAACTTAGGTATTTAATCTCAAGGCTAAATGGCATGAATAAAACGACTGTAAAAATTCCTTTTGTAGAT
This sequence comes from Nostoc sp. NIES-4103, assembly GCF_002368335.1. Taxonomy (GTDB): domain Bacteria; phylum Cyanobacteriota; class Cyanobacteriia; order Cyanobacteriales; family Nostocaceae; genus Amazonocrinis. The sequence goes on from NZ_AP018288.1 coordinate 5,771,770, forward strand.
TTGAAAATACAACACCAACCGATTGAAACTCAACTACACCAAGCAATTCATGCCATATTGGAACGGGGAGATTTTATTTTAGGACAAGCACTTGCAGATTTTGAAGCAGCATTTGCAGCTGCATCTGGTGCAGAATATGGTGTGGGTGTTGCTTGCGGAACTGATGCGATCGCCCTCGGTTTACAAGCGTGCAACATTGGTGCTGGTGATGAGGTTATTTTACCAGCTAATACCTTTGTTGCAACTTTGATTGGGGTGTTACGTGCTGGGGCAAAACCAATTCTTGTAGATTGCGACCCCGAAACAGCTTTAATTGATTTGTCAGCAGCAGCAAAAGCAATTACACGTCAGACAAAAGCAATTATTCCTGTACATTTATATGGTCAAATGGTATCACCGCGGCAGTTATTAGACTTCGCTGATACCTATAAATTGTTAATTTTTGAAGATGCTGCACAGGCACATCTAGCCGAAAGAGATGGATATCGAGCTGGTTCTGTGGGAATAGCAGCAGCTTTTAGCTTTTATCCTAGCAAAAATTTAGGTGCATTTGGGGATGGAGGGATGCTACTAACGCGAGATACAGATGTAGCCCAGAAAATGGTGCGTTTGCGTAATTATGGTGCATCCCAAAAGTATTTTCATGTGGAACCGGGCACCAATAGTCGCTTGGACACATTGCAAGCAGCGGTGTTGCTAGAAAAATTACCACATTTGCCACAATGGAATCGCGATCGCTGGACTATTGCTCAGCAGTACGATATTGAGTTAGCACCCTTAGCATCAGCTGGCATTATTCCTATACAAAACCAAAGCGACTCAGGACACGTTTATCATCTTTATGTAATTAAAGTTGATGAATCTTGTGTTGTAGAACGCCAGCAAATTCAGGACAAATTAACAGCAGATGGAATTCAAACAGGTATTCACTATCCAATTCCTTGCCATCTCCAGCCAGCATTCACCTACTTAGGCTATCAACAGGGGGACTTTCCCCAAGCGGAAAAGCTAGCACAGCAAATATTATCGTTACCGATGTACCCTGGTTTGAGCTGTAGTCAAATCAAAGAGGTTGTAGCTGCGATCGCTAGTGTAGTCTTGCCGAGTTCAAATACAGAAGACGATTCCCCTGTTGCCATTGCCAGTAGAGCAGCATAAATCAAAGACTTATACTCAAGGCTAATTCTGTTAATCCTTAGAGGCAAAAAATAACAGATGGCATGTACTTATTTTACATTACAGTCTTTAATTATTACTTAGTGGTCAGTAACAAAATCACTGACCACTATTCATTGAAATGTCAACAAGTTTTGAATTGTTTATTTTAAACTGCTCAAAATATGGTACTTCACAAAGAGCTTAAAAACAGAAATACCGCACAACTACTAAACATAGCGATACTGGGCGTTTTAGTGCTGCTTTATGCTCCTATCTTGCTCCACTGGCTAGATGGTTGGCTGCACAAAACTATCAGTATAGAACACGAATACTTTAGTCACGGGATTATCGGTCTACCCTTTGCCGCTTACCTGAGTTGGTTAAACCGCAAAAAGTGGCAGCGTCTACCAGATACCGCCCATCCTTTGGGCGCTTTTTTACTCCTAGTAGGAGGAATATTTTATCTTAGCGGTGTTACAGAGTGGGTTAACCTTTCCTTGCCCACCATATTGGCAGGATTATGCTTATGGTTTAAAGGCATACCAGGTTTCAAATTACAAGGATTTTCATTGCTGCTGATATTTCTAGCAACTCCAACAGCAGTACCTTATCTGATTGCTCCTTACACCTTGCCTTTGCAAAACTTCATCGCGGGTACAGCAGGCTTCATACTCAATCAATTTGGTATGGAAGTAACCGTCGATGAGATGAATATATACGTTGGTGGAAGGATTGTAGAAGTAGCCCCTTATTGTGCAGGGCTAAAAATGTTGTTTACTACTCTCTACGTCAGCTTAATGCTACTTTATTGGACTGGTGGTTTAGAATCACGTCGCACCAGTACTTGGTTTTTATCTGTTGCCGTCGTCATTAGCGTTACTGCCAATATCATTCGTAACACTCTACTCACCTTCTTTCACGGCACAGGGCAAGAAGCCGCTTTTAAATGGCTGCATGAGGGTTGGGGTGGTGATCTCTACTCCGCTTGTATGTTGTTATTACTGGTGCCGCTGTTGAATCGGATTAATAGCTATTTTTCACCAGTTCCGGAAACACAAGAAGAAGGGAGCAGGGGGGCAGAGGGAGCAGAGGAGCAGGGGTAATGAAGGGATGGGGAGATAGTTATTCAACGCGAGTTCGACAAGTGCTGTTTTTACCTCTCCCCCAGCCCCTCTCCTATAAGGAGCTACGGTGTACACACAAGTCTAAATTTGTTTAGGAATTTGGGTTTTACCCCTCCCTAACCCTCCCCTTATAAAGGGGAGGGGACTAGATTTTCAATTTTTCCCCCCTTGATAAGGGGGGATTAAGGGGGGTAATACCACTTGTGTGTACACCGTAGCCTATAAGGAGAGGAGAGTAAAACCCTTATTTTTCGTTGGCCGCGAACGAGTGAACGCTCGCAATTGACTTCTGTTTAACCGGACATGATATCCAACCTACCCCCATCTCCCCTGTTCAAACATGAGGGTAGATTGTCGATATTACTGAACTCATGGTGTGATTTTTTAAAGTAAAATTTGCGTAGATATTGCAAAATTTACTAAATGGTTTCCTTATCTAAGTTTTTCAAGGAAAAGCAATTAACTCATGTAGTAGCGCTTTTATTGTTACTACTGCTGTTAGGGTTAGGGGGAGTTTCTGGATACCTGACAGGACAGTGGAAATGGAAACAACCACCTCCTGTAGCTAGCCTCAAGGAATTGAGACAGATCCGTAAGACTGGGTTAACCCTTGCTGGTTGGCAAACTGTTGAACAAGGGGAACAACAAGTTGGCGAACACAAATGGTCGTTACAAATCGTTAAAAAAGCAGATTCACAAACCCAAGCAATATTGCTTTTGCTGCCCCAAAACGGGCCAATGGAGCAACCAGAGGTAGAGTGGACTGAGATTAACGGTTGGGGTAGGTCTCGCTGGAGTAAATGGGACATAGCTCAAGAACGCTCTGCAAAATTCACTGTCAAACAGCTATTAAAGTCAGGGTCAAATGCTGAAACTAAAGTAGAAGCTAGATTTTTCCGTGCTTCCACAAAACAGGAAACCTTTGCTGTCTTACAATGGTATGCTCTACCAAACGGTGGACATACATCACCTATACGCTGGTTTCTAGCAGATCAACTCTCACAATGGCATCAGCGTCGTATTCCTTGGGTAGCCGTGAGTATTCTGATTCCTATGGAACCTTTAGGACAGGTAGAAACCGTTTGGCCTTTAGCCCAATCTCTGGGTGAAACAGTACAAGCAACATTGATGACAGGGCCTTTATCAAGCAATTCATCAGGGAGTTGAAGAATATAGGAAAATACTCAAAATATCCACGGCGATCACAAAAATGTTCTCAGGGCTGGAAGTTAACAAAAGCATGAAGTGCGAAGTTAAAAGCGGCACAGCAAAAGCAGACAATAAAGATACTTCCAGAGTAAAATAACGACTTGGCGGTTTAAATTCTGAATTCAGCTTGGCGACATCAATGTTTATAGTTTCCAATTCTCATACGCGTGTATTCACCGCCCTGTGTTTTGTCAGTTTTCAAGTAGGTGTTTTCTTAACAACTACTTCCCAAACTGTTGTTGCTCAGCCTTTACCATCCCCCATAAATTCGCCACAGCAACCTGCCCCACTTTCGCCCAATCCCGTAACAGAGAACTCGCCAACCCAATTCCCCTCACCACCATCAAGTACCGAAGTTGTACCTCCCAATGCCAATAACGAATCTCCTCAATTCACCCGCTACCTTTTAGGCCCAGCAGATGTGATTAACGTTGTCTTTCAACGTCCTCCTGGGGCTTACCGTTTAGGGCCGGGAGATATCATCAGCGTTGTGGTTCAACGCTTTCCAGATTTAAGTTTTCAAGCCTCTATTAATCCCGAAGGCAACATCACTGTCCCATTACTCGGCACAGTGTCGTTACAAGGTTTAACTTTGCAAGAAGCACAAGAAAAAATTCGCTTCTTACTCAATAAGTATGTAGTTAATCCTATAGTAGTATTATCTTTAACAGGGCAACGTCCAGATTTGAGTTTTCAAGCCCAAATTAATCCCGAAGGCAATATTGTCGTGCCGCAAGTCGGAACGGTTTCCTTAAAAGGCCTAAGTTTGGAAGAAGCACAAGAAAAAATTCGCTTGAGTTTAAGTAAGATTGTGGTAGAGCCGCTGTTGGCTGTATCACTAGTATCACCACGCCCAATTCAAGTTACCATTACCGGGGAAGTTTATCGCCCAGGAATTTATAGCGTTTCCCCAACAACACCCAGAGTCGCTGATGCTTTGCTGAGTGCTGGTGGTTCTACAATGACCGCAGATTTGCGGCAAGTGCAAGTGCGGCGCAAGTTAATCGATGGTTCTGTGATTTCACAAAATCTTGATTTGTATGCAGCATTGCAAAATGGCGACTCCCAGCCTACTTTACGCCTGCAAGACGGCGATGCCATAGTTATACCACGTCGTGAAGTCGGCACTGATGACGGTTATGACCGCAATTTAGTAGCGCGTTCATCCTTAGCCATACCACAGATTCGAGTCCGGGTTTTAAACTACGCTGCTGGAGGAATTGTGGTTCAAACCCTGCCTAATGGTAGTACTTTTGTAGACGCTTTGGGAGGAATTAATCTAGATGCTGCTAACCTCCGAGATATTGCCCTGGTTCGCTTTGATCCAGAACGAGGTAGAGCAATTACCCAAAAACTCGATGCGAAAAAGGCTCTTGCAGGTGATGTGGCTCAAAATGTGCCGCTTCAAGACAATGATGTTATTGTAGTTGGTCGCAACCTGATCACAAGAATTACCACTCTGTTTAGCACCATTACCCGACCTTTCTTTGATGTCCAAAGCTTTATTCGTTTCTTTGACATATTCGGCGGGTCAGATTAGTTGAGTATATTATCTTGAGTTTTTGGCAGGAGCAGGGGAGATGAGGGAGCAGGGGAGCAGGGGTGCAGGGGTGCAGGGGACAAGGGGAGATGAGGGAGATGAGGGAGATGAGGGAGAAATAACAACTAACAACTAACAACTAACAACTAACAACTGACAACTGACAACTGACAACTTTTTATATACGCCTCTGCCATGACCCCACCAATTGTTAAGCGCTATCTTATTGCTTTTGAAAAGTACAAGTGGATTGGATTAGCCAGTTTTGGTTTAGTTGTAGTTGGATCAACGATAGTGGCTGTACAGCCAGAACCACCAGCTAGTTATATAGCTGACGGCGCACTCACCTACAATCGTCCACCCGTTTCTTTCTCGACAACAGGTAGCGAAATTCAGCAACAAGGGCAAGAATTGAGCGAGCAAATTTTGCTATCAGACGGGATTATCGAGCCTGTAGCAGCAAAGCTCAATGTCAAACCAAAAACCATTGGTACCAATGTCGCCCTGAAACTGCCGGAAAAAGCCAAGCCAGGAGAAGCAGCATCCACAATCATTGATCTCAAATATAAAGATTCCGACCCGAAGCGTGCCCAAGAGGTATTGCAGGAATTGATGCAAGCGATGATCAAGTTGAGTGCTGATATCAATACAGGGCGATTAAAAGCAATTATTCAAAAAATTAACGAACGTCTACCACAGGCTAAGTCAGAACTGCAAGCAGCAGAGAAGAAGTTAGAACAGTACGATCGCATTCAACGACCTGCTATATTGGCAGCTGAAAATGGTAGCCTACTTGGTGCGGTTACCGCCAGCCAAGCTCAGCAACGACAAATTAAATTAACTATTACTGGAATTGATGCCCAAATTCGCAGTCTACAAAATAAATTGGGTTTAAGCGTTAGCGGAGCTTATGTTTCTTCTGCTTTGAGTGCTGATCCCATTTTGGCCGAATTGCGATCGCAAATCTACCAAAATGAAGCGCAAATTTCTTTGCTTCGTAAAGATTTACGTCCTGAACACCCAACGATGATTCAGTTGCAGCGTCAGAAAGAAGCTAATGAAGAATTATTGCGACAACGTGCTGCTGAGGTGGTAGGTGGTATAGGTTCAACGGCCCCTCTAGCTGGAGATGTAACAGGTATTCGCGCCCAAAGCAACTTAGATCCAGCCAGACAGCAGTTAGCAAACCAGATGGTAGCTTTGCAAACTCAGCTAGAAACGCTCCAACAACAATTAGCTGAACAAATTCGCGAAGAAGCACGGCTGCGGTATGAGTATTCTCAGATACCTAACAAGCAATTGGAGCGATCGCGCCTAGAACAGGAAGTAGGACTTAAAAAAGCTGTTTATGACCAAATGCAAGCAAAGCTAACCGATGCTCAAACAGCAGAAGCCGAAACCGTTAGTAGTCTCAGCATTGCCAGAGTTCCCACTGTGATCAGTGATGCCAAACCGCCTAAGAGTGTGCCTGTCACCTTGGGCATTGGTAGTTTCCTAGGATTAGTAGTTGGTGGTGGTGTCATATTTTTATTGGGGTCGCTGGAAGGTACTTTCAAAACTAAAGAAGATATCCGCGACAGTCTCAAGCAACGGGAAGTTACCCTGCTGGGAGAAATACCTTTGATGCCAGTGGATGATTTAGATAAAGATGCACTGCCAGTGTTATTTTCCCCAGATTCTGTTTATTTAGAGTTTTATGAAAAATTCCGCAGTAATTTACGCCGCCTTGGTGGTAATAACTTAAAGGTACTATTAATTACTAGCACTGGCACTCAAGAAGGCAAGACAACAAGTGCTTATAACTTGGGTGTAGCTTGCGCTCGTGCTGGCAAAAGAACCTTAATTATCGAAACAGATTTGCGATCGCCCTCTGGTTCTTCATCGTTGAAAGTTGCTCCTGACCCCGATGCGACTATAGAACCCCTGCGCTATTACGCCAGGTTAAGTGAATGTGTCCGCCTAGTTCCAGATGTGGAAAATTTATACATTATTCCCAGTCCTGGCCCTGTGCGGCAATCCGCTGCTATTTTAGAATCCAGCGAAATGCGACGGCTGATGGAGGATGTACGTGAACGTTATGATTTAGTGATATTAGATACTCATCCCCTTAGCTTATCTAATGATGCTTTGTTAATTCAACCCTACAGTGATGGCATAGTTTTAGTCGCCCGACCAAACTATACACAAGAAAATATGTTAGGTGAAGCTATTGATCAATTAGTTGAATCTGAATTAGGGCTGTTAGGAGTGATTATTAATGGTGCTGATATTCTTGTAGCTGCACCTCAACCAGCAGTTGCTTCATCCGTGAGAGAATCTGAAATTAGACAAGATGCAGAAGAAGTTTCTAGTAGTTTCAATAATAATTAAATAGGCGGGCAATGCCGTTATCATCCGGGTGACAGTAACAATCAATCTTCTTGGAATCGTTGCCTTACAATCGAACGGATTGTTTGATAAGACTTATCGTCGATATTTTCGTAGCTGTTGTCAGTACCGTCAAGGTTATCCCTTTTCTGTCACTTTCCGAAATAAGCAAGTAGTTTAAAAGCAAAATCATCCAGAAGCGTAACAGGGTTTAAACTGATTCATCGCGGCAATTAAATGATTGAATCCCAGCAATAAATGTGAATTAGGAAAAATATTTAGCCAGGGATAAATTAACCAAAATAGTAAAAATGGTTGGATAATGAGACGCAGATTATTTAAAGTATTTTTCCATCCAGATTCATGGTTCCAATGGGAATGATTAGAAAAATCAACTGAACTATGTTCTTGTGCCTCAGTCTCAAGTTGACGAGATTGATTTAAGCTTAAGAAGACTGGAGAATTTAAACTAATCATCGTGTATACACAAAAAATAATCTCCCACCACCTCTCAATATGTTGGAAATTAGTAAAACGGTAATCTGTCCAGCCTAGTTCTTGCTTACACTGTCGAAATCCATATTCTACCCAGGTTCTTAATCCATATAAGTCACCTAAGATTTTCTTGAGATTACCTTGCAGATTCGTCATCACGAAGGAGGTAGAATTTTCTGGCATGGTTTCTGGATCAGTAGTTATTTCCCAGTAAGTTATGGCTCTTTTTTTACCATAAATTATTTCTCGAATATATCTAGTCTCTGATGTTTGATTGCTAAATGTTCTCTCAAACTTACACCATCTATTTGCTCTAACGCTTTGCCCTGCTGGCAACCAGACTCCATGATTATTTCTAATTGAGACTACATAACCTAAGTTATATTCAGTCAGTTTTCTAATAAATTGGCTACTTTCACCATACAAACTATCAGCCAATACTAATTCAATATTGAAGTCTAATCCCATTAGCTCTGTAATTATCTCTGATGCTAACTCTATTTTAGTTTTATATTTATCTGACTCTTTTAGTTTTCCTTTTGGTTTAAATACTTTGAAGATTAATGGAAAAGTTATATTAGCATAAACTCCATAGGCGTTCACGGAAACTATCCCATTATCTACTTTGCCTACGCTTCCCAAATATTGTCTAGCTACATAATCTGTCTTTTTACCTTTTTTCCTATCTCCTGTTTCATCTATTACTACCGTAATTGCTTGACCATTTAATTTTCTTTTTATTTTCTTTAATCTTCTGCTTTTCAACTCATTTACCGACCAGTCTGAATTGGCTATAAAATGATGTAATGATTGGGCTGAATTTATACTTACTACTTTCGCTATTTCTGGTAATGATTTTCTTTTGATTGGAGAAATTATTCCTAAGTGTAAATATTTGAAACATTCATAATTTCTTACTTCTTTGAATAGGTCTTTGTACTCTGCACAATATTCATCTACGAGCGCAACTGTTGGCTGGGCATCTCTTGCCAAATGTTTCAGGATTTGTAGTTCTACATCCATTGCCCTGCTTACCTTCCAGAGTTTTTTCTTTTAATCCTTTTATTCAGAATACTCGGAAAGTGACACAAGAGGGTTATGCCGACCGTAGAAAAGTCCAGTTACGAAATAAGCGTCAACACCATTACCTTTTTTTAAAAAAAGAAGATAACGCCCTTTCTGAAATGGTTGAACGCTTTCAACTGCACGGATATAGGGCTTTCCTGTCTGATCACTGACAATTACAACACTCTGTCCAATCTTAATCGTTTGATTTTTAAGATTAGAATCGCCTTTGAATACTTTTTTAACAGCCATATTTACCAATGATACAGCCGATAAAATTTCTCCATCCGCATCACGACTGATCAAAGGTTCTGCTTCTTCAAGAGATTGATCAATTTTGCCAATGACAATTAGATCGGATTCCTGAATCAGTCCGTCTATGTCACTTGGTGCAACAAATGATGCGTGCAATCGCTGTACAGGAATTCTATTAATCGTTTCAATCGAAGGCTGATAACGATTATTTGTACTTTGAGATGTTGTTGCTTTTGGCACTAAGGTAGAAAAAGCACCAATAACTGTAACGATTGTTGCAAGAATAGTTAATTTGACTCGCATCAATTTCCCCATTTTCCTCGTAAATTGGATCTGTCCAAGTTTTCTACCGTTGCGTAAGTCCTAAGTAATACCGTTTATCTGTGAAGATGCACTTAATTTATGAAAGGAACCGCAAAGAACTCAAAGGGCACAAAGAAAGAGAATTAGAAGAGTGCAAGCTTATAGAGAATTGGTATAAGTCAAATTATCCTGCTCTTTGAACTAACCATTAAAAGTGCCCACCCTACAAACATATCAATAACGCAACTGGCGCAAAATATGAAAAAATAAGGCTACAGATTCAATCTGGTAAACCCAGATTGAATCTGGCTTTTTTAATTACGAATTACCCTTACGGGTGACGCTCGTTCCTCGCTACCGCTTCGCTAACGGCAGTTACTCCACTTGGGGAAACCCCTCTTGGCCGTACTGCCTCACGAATTACGAATTACGCATTACTTGCGTCTGCAAACCGCTTGTTAATCTCATCCCAGTTAAGGACATTCCACCAAGCATCTAAGTAATCAGCACGGCGGTTTTGATATTTCAGATAATAGGCATGTTCCCATACATCATTGCCAAAGATGGGATATTTGCCTTCACTGAGAGGACTATCTTGGTTGGCCGTAGTCGTTACCTCTAGCTTGCCATCTTTGTTGCGGACAAGCCAAACCCAACCACTACCAAAATGACCAGCACCAGCTTCGTTAAACTGTTTTTTGAAATCTGCAAAATTACCAAAATTTTCATTAATTGCTGATGCGATCGCCCCTGTGGGATCTCCACCACCTTTCGGCTTCATAATTTTCCAGAACATCGAGTGGTTGACATGTCCGCCACCATTATTTCGCACTGATTTGCGAATATCTTCTGGAACACTATTAAGATTTTTTAACAATTCTTCAACTGTTTTACTTTTGAGTTCTGGATGTTTGTCTAATGCCGCATTCAGATTTTTTACATAAGCTGCATGGTGTTTATCGTGATGGAACTCCATAGTTCTATCATCGATGTATGGCTTGAGTGCGTTGTAGGGGTAGGGCAAAGGTGGCAATTTGATCGCTCCTGTTGTACTTGGTGTTGTACTGGCGGGTGTAGAATTTCCGCTAGGAGTTTGTGCTAAGGCACAAGCATCTAATGTAAAAGCACCTGCACCTGCACCGAGTAAAAACAAGAAATGGCGTCGATTAATAGTCATAAAACTTTTTGCAGCCAATCCATAAAATTTGTGGACAGTTTTTATTTTCTGAGATTCTGGCTACAAAAAATTAGGGACTGGGGAGTGGGGACTGGGGACTGGGGACTGGGAAAGAGTTTCCCAATACCCAATCCCTAATCCCCAATACCCAATGCCCTATTACCCAAAATGCTGAATAATTGCCTCGGCAAATTCAGAACATTTCAAGGGTTCTACTGGTGGTTCTAGCAACCTGGCTAAATCGTAGGTGACTTGTCTATTAGCGATCGCATCCCCTAAACCTTTTTTAATTAGGTCTGCGGCTTCTTGCCAACCCAAATACTCCAGCATCATCACACCAGATAAAATCACTGAACCAGGATTAATTCTGTCTAAGCCAGCGTGTTTCGGTGCAGTGCCGTGGGTCGCTTCAAATATGGCACAGGCATCGCCAATATTTGCTCCTGGCCCCATTCCTAGCCCACCAACTATGGCGGCGGCTGCGTCAGACAAGTAATCCCCATTCAAGTTCATTGTTGCCAGAATTGAATACTCATCTGGTCTAGTTTGGATTTGTTGAAAAATACTGTCAGCAATCCGGTCATTCACTAAAACTTTATCTTTCCATTTACCATTGCCATGGGTTGACCAGATTGAGTTAAGAACGTTTTCGACCTCCTTGACAATTTGCGCTTGCTTGTCCGCGGTTAAAGCATCAAAGCCTGGATCAATTTGACGGGCATTTTCTTCCAGAGAAATATGAGGATTTTTCTCTTTGTTACTTAAAATCCAAGATTCCCGTTCAGTAACAGTTTGTTCACGAAACTCAGTAGTTGCTAGTTCGTAACCCCAATCGCGGAAAGCGCCTTCGGTGTACTTCATGATGTTGCCTTTATGCACCAAAGTCACCTGTTGCTTGTGTTTGGGGAGTAGCAGCGCATGTTTAATGGCACGTCGGACTAGACGCTGAGAACCCTTTTTACTGATGGGTTTGATACCAATCCCAGCATCTAGGGGGATTTGCTTTTTACCATGTTCTGGTGTGGCGGGGATTAGTTCTTCGTTGAGGATTTTAATGAGGCGATCGCCAATTTCACTACCTTGACGCCACTCAATACCCAAATAAATATCTTCTGTATTTTCCCGATAAACAATTACATCCAGTTTTTCGGGATTTTTGTGAGGTGAAGGCGTACCTGCATAGTAGCGGCAAGGACGCACGCAAGCGTAGAGGTCAAAAATTTGCCGTAGCGCCACATTTAAAGAGCGAATACCACCACCGACAGGGGTAGTTAGAGGCCCTTTAATTGCCACACCATATTCTTGAATTGCCGTCAGAGTATCTTCAGGTAAATACTGATAAGTACCGTATAATTCACATGCCTCATCCCCAGCATAAACCTTGAACCAACTAATTTGACGTTGGCCCTTATATGCCTTTGCTACCGCAGCATCTAGCACTTTTTGAGCCGCAGGCCAAATATCTATACCTGTGCCGTCACCCCGAATAAAAGGGATAATTGGATTGTCTGGCACAATCGGTTCACCATTTTTAAAGGTGATTTTTGCTCCGGTTGTCGGGGGGGTAATCTTGTCGTACATAATTTACATACTCCTGAATGATACGCCGTTAGGTTGGGTACTGGGTATTGGGTACTGGGTACTGGCGACTGGCGACTGGGGACTGGGAATTGGGCATTGGGAATTGGGCATTAGTTATTTCTCCCTCATCTCCCTCATCCCCCTCATCTCCCTCATCTCCCCATCTCCCCATCTCCCCAGTCCCTAGTCCCCAGTCCCCAGTCCCCTATAAAGCAGATTTTCCCCCTATTCCCCGTTGTACATTATTTGGGGCTAAAGTATGGGATTGGGTTAAGCGATCGCAATTTTTGTACGATCAAAAATAGTAAACTACTTTTCGCTATCAGTGCTTCGCTTTAAAGAATGCCCGATAGCTGATCGCTTTCTCACGCTGACGCTAACACGAGTAATGGCATGACAGACCCAATGATTTTATCAGGCCCTGCGAATGACATCGACTCTCTCCGCCTCCAGTTAATCGCTGGGTCTCTTCAAGTCCAACAACAAATCATCCCACAGTTGGCTGACTTGGGTAATCAGGGACTAGAGGTGTTGATGGAATTTTTACTGAAACGACGTGACAATCCAGCAACTTGGGTCGATGGTAAAGCCTACCAAGTCCTCTATAACTCTGACGCACCACTGGCTCAAGAATTTCTCCAAACCAGTTTTCCTGAAGGAATTGTACCTCTAAAATCAGAGTCTGGGATTAATTACAATCCTTTGCAACAGCTACTTGCTGCCCAGGACTTCCAAGCAGCCGATCGCATGACTATACAAAAAATGTGTGAGCTAGCGGGGCCAACAGCTGTACAAAGAAAATGGTTGTATTTTACTGAGGTAGAAAATTCCCCGGCTGTGGACTTGCAAACTATTAACAACCTATGGTTAGTTCACTCTGAGGGTAAATTTGGCTTCTCTGTACAAAGAGAAATTTGGTTGAGTTTAGGAAAAAACTGGGACAATTTCTGGCCGAAAATTGGCTGGAAAAAAGGCAATAATTGGACGCGATATCCCAATGAGTTTATCTGGGATTTGAGCGCTCCTAAAGGTCATTTACCGTTATCTAATCAACTACGCGGCGTGCGAGTAATTGCTTCTTTACTAGCTCACCCTGCTTGGTCAAAAATATGAGTTAGGAGTTATAAGTTATGAGTTGAAGAAGTTTTTAATTAAAAACTGAAAACTCAAAACTTAAAATTCCTAACTCCTAACTCCTAACTATTAACTTTAATCGGAATAATGGCTAAAGTTCGTCTGGAAGATATTAAACGTCGGTTCAACAATGTCACTGCCATCGAGGATATTACCTTTGAAATCCCCGATGGTGAGTTTTGGGTTTTGGTCGGGCCTTCCGGCTGTGGTAAATCGACAATTTTACGCACGATCGCCGGTTTAGAAACTGCCACATCTGGCAAACTCTTTATCGGTGAACAATTGGTCAATAATGTGCCAGCAAGACAAAGGGATGTGGCGATGGTGTTTCAAAACTACGCCCTTTATCCCCACATGACGGTGGCACAAAACATCGCCTTTGGTTTACAGATGCGGAAAGTTGACCAAAGAATTATTCAAGAACGGGTAATGAGTGTGGCGCGATCGCTTTCTCTAGAACATCTGTTGGATCGCAAACCCAAACAACTTTCTGGAGGACAGCAACAACGGGTAGCATTAGGTAGAGCGATCGCCCGCGAACCACAAGTATTTTTATTAGATGAACCTTTGTCTAATTTAGATGCCCAATTGCGGGATGACACCAGGGCAGAATTAAAACAGCTACATCATCAATTAGGCATTACAACTATTTATGTCACCCACGATCAAGTGGAAGCGATGACTTTAGCTGATAAAATTGTGGTGCTTAATCGAGGAAGGATTCAACAAATCGGTGATCCTCAAAGTATTTATGCACGTCCTGCTAATGAAATGGTGGCTACTTTTTTAGGCAGTCCACCAATGAATATTTTGCCTGCAATTTATAGGAATAATGCTTTTGATGTCAATGGGCATTTATTAGCAATTCCACCAAATGTGGCTCAGTATCTGCATTTGCCGCAGGGACAAAGTGTTGATTTGGGCATTAGGCCAGAAAATATTTATCTTAACGAACCACCCTTCGGGTTCGCCAGTTCCCCATCTCGGCAGGAGCCAAGACGGGGACTGGACTCACAGAGGCACAGAGAACAGGGTGAGGAAGAATTAGGAGAATTGGTAGTTGATGTGAAGGTAGTAGAACCATTGGGGAGAGAAACTTTGATTCGTGCTGGTTTACCTGGTTCTTCGGTGCTGGTGAATGTGCAAGTGGGTGGCGATGTGCGTCTGCGTCCAGGCGATCGCCTGTCTCTCCAACTTGATTTAAATCATCTGTTTGTATTTGATACTGTCACGGGAGATAGGTTATATCCACCGATGAATAATTAGTAGATAAAGGTGTTAAAAGTAAACTTCCAGACTCAACAATTCCTATTGCATTGGGTTTGCTAAAGCGCCAATGTTGTTGGTATTTGTTGAGGAAATTTTGTCCAATAATGCCTTCTATTCCCGGAAGGTTTAAAATTTTACTTTGCTCTAAGATTATGGCATCCAGGCTTGTGGCTTGATGTTGCTGAATTTTGACGTGATTTAACTTAGCTTTTTTCACTACTTCAGTGCCACCAAACCCAAATATTGCTGTTTTCTCTGCTTTAGGATTGTCAATTCCTAGCTTTTGAGCTAATGGTTTAGAAACCATCATTGTATAAGCTCCTGTATCAATGGCAAAATTAAAAGGGCCTTGACCATTAATATAAACTTGGGCAGTCATAATACCAAAATTTCCCTTTAAAGGAATGGCATTAGCCACAGGTTGAGAAGGTGGTAAAAGTTGTAATTGTCGCTTTTGAGGATTGAGTACAACATCAAAATTACTTAAAAAATCCAGCCCTAAAACTCCAGATATATTCTGAGGAAATGACTGTGTTGGTAGTCCTAAAGCATGAAGACCGGAAACAGTTGCAGAATTGACAGATATTGTAGGTAAAATATAGGCGCTAGTTTGCAAGTTTTTCAGGTTATTACCAATAACTGGCTTATCTTCTAAAAGTCCATAGGGTACAGGTGTACTTGCAAGCCCCATTTGTTTGGCTATTTCAGCATTGATGACTGTATGACCACTACCAGTATCTATGAGAAAATTATGAGTTTGTCTGCCAATGCGGACAGGAATAGTAAAAAACGAGCTATTTGCAAGCAAGTCAAGTTTGACATCAGCTTGTCCAGTAGCAATGCGTTGAGGAAGTTGGATACCAGATGCTTCTATAAAGGCACTCATGCGGGCGATCGCATCGGGACGAAATCTGCCATCTGGCGCTAATGCTACTATTTGTAAAGCACATTTTGTGGTGACAGCTTCGGATTCTGCTTGATTGAGTGCTTGTTGGTTCAGCAATTTGCTCTGAGTGCATTGTAATACTTGTTCTAGAAGCTGTTGACCAAGTTGGCTTGACTTTGGTTGAGAAGGTGTGGCTGGCTTATTGGGAATTTGCCCAACAGCAGGTGTCGGTACGAAAGGGAAAAAACTATTAAAAAAAATACCTGCAATTAAAATTTTAGGCAGCAGACTATTACATCGGTGAGGCTTTTGGTTTTTTTGCAGTTGATATTGTAGCCACCGAGTTTTAATTGCAGTTTGCATAAAAATTTATTGATGATTGTTAGCTAACATACTGTTGTAACTGGTATTTGGCTAAATTCACAGGTGCAAAGGCTCCTTTTTCTGTGATGATGGCTGTAATTAACTCGGCTGGAGTGACATCAAAAGCAGGGTTATAAAATTCAACACCTGATGGTGTCAAGATAGTGTCGCCAACTTGGTAAATTTCCTCCGGGTTACGTTCCTCAATGGGAATTTGGCTACCATCAGATAACTCAAAATCAACAGTAGAAAGGGGTGCAGCGACAAAGAAAGGAATATTGTGTGCTTTGGCTGCGATCGCTACACTATAAGTACCAATTTTATTCGCGGTGTCGCCATTGGCAGCAATTCTATCAGCGCCGACAACTACAGCATGAATCAAACCTTGCTGCATACAATGGGCTGCCATATTATCAGTAATTAAAGTCACTGGAATCCCTTCCTGCACACATTCCCAAGTCGTGAGTTTTGCACCTTGCAAGCGAGGACGGGTTTCATCAGCAAAAACACGCGCTAAACGATTTTCTCTCCAAGCGGAACGCACAACACCCAAGGCTGTACCATAACCAGCAGTAGCTAAAGCCCCAGCATTACAGTGAGTAAGCAAAGTCAGCTTTTTGGGAGTACTAGGTAATACTGTCAAACCATGATCACCAATCATTTGACAAGTTTGCAAATCTTCATGATTGATTGCTTCGGCTGTCTCAAACAGAACTTGTTTAATTTCTGCCACTGTTCCTAAACTTTCATGGGCAGTTTTCAGCATTCGCCCAATTGCCCAAAATAAATTTACCGCCGTAGGACGAGTAGAACGCAACAACTGAGCGACTTTTTCTAAATGAGTGAGAAATTCCTGGCGATCGCTTGTCTCAATTTCTCTAGCCCCAAGATACAATCCGTATGCCGCAGCCACACCAATTGCAGGCGCACCACGCACAATCATCGTTTTAATTGCTTGCGCCATGTCTTCACTGCGGTGAATTGCTACAAAAACATATTCATTTGGTAAGCGAGTTTGATCAATTAGTGATACCGAGTTGTTATGCCAAATAACTGGATAAATCTGGTTTGTAGAAGATGTCATAGAAACAGATACTTGTTAGACAATTTATCAAATAAATCTTAACTTTTATTACTCTCAGTGCTTCTGCGTGATACAAAAAAGCCCTTACTTTAATTATCGTAGTGGCGTGTCAAGACTAAATTTGTGCATTAACGAACCGCAGAGGCGCAGAGAACACAGAGATATTAGAGGAAATCTATTGCATCATTTTAGCCTTGTCACGCTACTACTGGCGTGTCAAGGCTAAAATGGTGCATTAATAAACTCTTGTGGGATGGGCATGAAAATCTCTGTGTCCTCTGTGTTCTCTGTGGTTCGTTAAAAAATAATTTTCACAACGCCAGCAAAGATAGACATAGATAAATTTGATACAAAAAAGGTGGGCATTGCCCACCCTACTCACCATTAATAATCAGCTAAACAACAGCAGATACTTGCTTTTGAAAGAAGGCTTCCAATACTCTTTCTGCTATTTGCGGACTAGTTAAACCTAATTCTGCCTTGGATTGGTCTGGTTCAGCATGATCCACCAATATATCTGGTACGCCGATACGCTTGACAGGAACTACAATATCTGCATCCAAAAGCGCTTCTGCCACCGCAGAACCAAAGCCGCCCATGACACAGCCTTCTTCCAAAGTCACAACGCGCCCAATTTTCTTAGCCAAAGGCAAAATCAACTCAGTATCCAAAGGCTTGACGAAACGGGCATTAATTACAGTTGCTTCAATGCCATGTTCGCTGAGAATTTCTGCGACTTGCATACTCGGATAAACCATTGTGCCGTAACCGATGATTAACACATCATCGCCTTGACGCAGAATTTCTCCTTTGCCGATTTCCAAAGGTTCCCAGCCTTCTTCCATCAAAGGCACACCGTAGCCATTGCCACGAGGGAAGCGCATAGCTATTGGCCCAGCAGTATGGTTAATACCAGTCACTACCATGCGTTGCAGTTCTGCTTCATCCTTTGGTGCCATCAGCACCATGTTGGGAATACAACGTAAATAGGCGATGTCATACATACCTTGATGGGTAGGGCCATCAGCACCAACAATTCCCGCCCTATCCAAGCAGAAGAATACGGGTAAATTTTGGATACAGACATCGTGAATTATCTGGTCGTAAGCCCGTTGCAAGAAGGTAGAGTAGATGGCAGCAACAGGACGTATACCTTCAGCTGCTAATCCTGCGGCTAAGGTGACAGCATGTTGTTCAGCGATACCGACATCAATATATTGATTGGGTAATTTCGCTTGCAATTTGTCTAAGCCTGTTCCCGTAGCCATTGCCGCAGTAATCCCGATAATTTTGGGGTTTTGTTCCGCAAGTTTCACCAGGGTATGGGAAAATACCTTAGCATAAGCCGGGGGTTTAGGTTTGCTAGAAGGAATCGCTTTACCCGTTGTCAGGTTAAATGGACTTTGGGCATGGTAGCCTACTTGGTCTTGTTCGGCAATTTCATAGCCTTTACCCTTGACTGTGGCTACATGTACCAAAACTGGCCCTGGTATTTGATGTGCTTGATTAAAGGTGGCAATCAATTCTTCTAGATTATGTCCATCCACTGGCCCCATGTAGGTAAAGCCGAGTTCTTCAAAGACTGCGCCTACTTTGGGCACGGCTAAACGCTTCATCCCTTCTTTGAGGCGTCCGAGTTCAGGAGATAGAGATTCTCCGACGAAGGGAATATGTTTGAATTGTTCCTCAAAATTATCTTTGATAAACTGCACCGGTGGGCTGAGGCGCATTTTGTTGAGGTAGCGGGGAATGGCGCCTACGTTGGGAGAAATGGACATCTCGTTGTCGTTGAGAACAACCAGTAAGTTAGTTTTGGGCAGATGTCCAGCATGGTTAATGGCTTCCAAAGCCATACCGCCAGTTAAAGCACCATCGCCAATAACGGCCACAGCTTTAAATTTTTCGCCTTTCATGTCTCGCGCTAAAGCCATTCCCAGTGCTGCTGAGATACTGGTAGAAGCATGACCCG
Source organism: Nostoc sp. NIES-4103 (assembly GCF_002368335.1). Classification (GTDB taxonomy): domain Bacteria; phylum Cyanobacteriota; class Cyanobacteriia; order Cyanobacteriales; family Nostocaceae; genus Amazonocrinis. Next base: position 5,790,749 of record NZ_AP018288.1, read on the forward strand.
CCCCAAAGTGATCGAATTTGCTTTCACATCGCTTGAGATAACCAGCAATTCCGTCTTTTTGTCTGAGGGTGTGGAAGTCACTGTAGCGTCCTGTGATCAGTTTATGAGGATAAGCTTGATGTCCTACATCCCAAATAACTTTATCCCGATCTAAGTCTAGTGTCTGGTAAAGCCCTAGCGTTAACTCTACAACACCCAAACCAGGCCCCAAATGACCCCCAGTTGCAGCTACGGTTTGTAGGTGCTTATCTCGAATCTGACGGGCAATTTGTTGCAGCTGCCGGATCGACAAACCGTGCAACTGATTGGGATGGGTGATTTCACTCAGATGCATATTATAGATATTTCCTCTCTACAGTATAGTTTCGGCATTATTTGATTTTCCCACGGTCGGGTTGTCCACAGAATTAGACTGTGATTAACTTCAGATATGGAAAGTCAAGAGTCGCTGTTGATGAGTGGTGAGTAATTTTTTACTATCACCCCTTCCTTATTTTCCATATTTTGTCGGTCAATGACATTGTGGAAATCGCAATATAGTATTTATCAGTTAAATAAACTCAGCTAATTACTTAAGGTTTTACTGTGCTATCGGGAACTTCGGGAACTTCGGGTGTTTCTGGTTGTTGCTGCTGTCGTTGCAAATATTTACTCAAGACGTAAGCCATATCTCCACGGGTCATGGGTCGTAATGGGGAAATATTATTTTGAGCATCCGTATTGATAAAATTTTCCCAAACTACTGTAGCGATCGCTTTTCTAGCCCAAGTGGGAATCGATGCTGCATCAGGATATGGGGCGAGAGTTTCATTAACCGTCTCATCAGAAAATTGAAATACACCATAAGCTTGGGCAAAGATTGCCAAAGCTTCTGCCCTCGTCACTTTTTGATTGGGAAAAAATAAATTACCTCGGTAGCCCCTCATGATATCAGTTTTTAAAACTATCTGAATATCTTTAAATGCCCAATGCGATGATGGAACATCTGGCACAGATATAAGTTTTTCTTGTTGAGCCGCTTCTCGTTGATCTAGGCGAAATGCTTTCACTAAAATTGAGGCTAATTCGGCACGACTGATCACTTTTTCTGGATAAAAATTGCCATCAGGTGAATTGCTCATCAACTTGGCTGTAATTACCTGTTGAATTGCTTCAGAGGACACTCCTGAGCTTTGTTCTGGCACACTAGCTCGAACAATTGTAGGAAAGTTTTGGAGTAGTGCTACTAAAGATAGAGTAATTGAAAGTTGACGCATTCCCATAATCAATTTTAGCTGCTGTCTGCGAATAAAAAACTGGACGAATTTAGGCTTGGTAATGTTGCATATTCAGAAATGAATGGGGAATGGGTAAGTGGGAATGGGGAGATAAATAGTTTTGCATGGCCTATTTGCCTTTGCCTTTTAGCACAATTTTTCTATCATTAATTGCCACTAATTACTAAAATCTGAGGCAAGCGCTCTATTGGATAAATCTATCAATTATCACCATTTTTATATTATCACTCTCAATATAAGCTGTGTAAAAACTATGAATAGATGTCAAATAAAGGTTAAAAAAATGCAAAATTCAAAACAAAACATTTGAATTTTGCATTTTTAATTTTTAATTTTTAATCACCCACAAGGGTGACTATCCACTTCCTGAATGTACGGTTTTCACCCATTTCAAGCGCTTTGGTCTTACGGACATGCGGGCAGTAGTACTGCTCATCACCACTAACCAGTGCAACATATATAAAGTGCCGCGCAGTGTCTGAAGCATTAACAGAAAAGTTGTAGAAAGATTGAATTTTTGGTCTTGACGTATGCGTCTTAATCCTGCAAACATTCCTACAACAGACATAGCTACAGACAAGCTAGTGACTGGACTTAAAAGTGGTAAACGATGCCGGGCTATTGACATTAATAAATCTGGAATTGCTGCTGTGGGCAAAATATACATAGTCAGCATAAACATCAGCAAATCCCAGGTTTTACGCGTACCCATGCGATTTTTGAGAATGAGATCCCAGTAATCTAAATAGCGCTGATAGCCGCCTTCAGCCCAACGGTTACGCTGATGCCAAAGAGCGATCGCATTTGTCACGCCCTCTTCCTGCACTGCTGGGTAGAATGTACACTCAATATCCCAATTATCGAGATGTAGACGGAAAGTCATATCCAAATCATCGGTGATGGTTTCTTCATTCCAGCCGCCGCAACTTTCCAAAGCTGTGCGTCTGACAAATTGACCATTCCCGCGCAGTTCGCCAGTTCCACTAATAGCAATGCGCTGTTGCTGGAACCATGTATCCAGCGCCATTTCTGCCATTTGACCTTTAGTCCAGAAATTTTCTTTGGCGTTGGCGATCGCTTTTCGTACCTGCACCGCCCCTACATTTTTGCGTTGAAATAAAGGTATTACTTGTAACAGCAAATCTGATGACATTTGGGCATCAGCATCAAAAACTGCTATCACTTCGCCCTTTGTTAGCGGTAAAACCTCATTCAACGCTCCCGACTTACCGCCAGTCGCTTGTGCAGAACGCCTGAAAACTTTCAGTTGCTTGTATTCCTGCGCTAGTTCTGCTAACAACTGCGGTGTCTTATCGGTACTATGATCGTCAATTATCCATACCTCGTACTGCCCACCGGAATATTCCAGACTACAAAGGCTCTTGACTAATCTACCAATTACTGCTTCCTCATTTTTGGCGGCTACCAAAACAGATACAGAGGGTAATTCGCCCTGCACTTCTTTGGGATAGTGGCGGGGTCTAGCAAACACAACCTCTAAGGCGTGAAATCCTAGTAAGGCGGTGAGTGCAAGTACGAATATAAAACCCCAAGAAGCTAAATGTAGGGCGATCGTGCCACTCCAAACTATGGTTAAAACCAAAGCTGCTTTGCCTCTACGCCCTTGAAATCGGGATGGTAGAGAAATATCTTGTGTCTCTACAATTGACTCCTCATCTTCATCGGCCGATAGGTCGGACAACAAAGAGTTAAGTGGGTCAAGCTCGTCGTAATAGTCGTTTTCGGGCCAGGAATTCGCTGGCATAGGTTACTTGATTTAAAAAGCAGTATTTTTATACACCCTAAAGATGCTGGGAATTTCCCAATACTAAACTGTGCAGCCTTCACGCACTTTTATCAAACCCAGAATTGACTGTAATACTTTAGCTTTTGTGACGAAGAATTAAGTTTCGTTAACTCAGCTACAAATCAGAACTCTGGATTGGGCAAAGTGATAGTCAGCAAGCAACAGCCAGGTGTTGAGAGAAATCACAATAACAGCGTTAACCGCCTAACAACAGGGATTTTTGATGTTATTGCCCCAGCTTCAATAAAAGCCAATGCAGCCTTATTGTAACCGACATTTTAATATTTCTTAGCAGAACTTTAGTCAGTGGTCAGTGGTCAGTGGTCAGTTGTCATTAGTCATTAGTCATTAGTCATTAGTTAAGAGTTATTGTCTTCATCTCCCATCCCCCATCCCCCCCATGCCCCATGCCCCATGCCCCATGCCCATCCCCCTGACAAAATGTGCTTCACCCCTATTTTCTGGGAATACTATTGACATCCACTAATATCCCCAGTTGTCAACTAACTTGAGGAATATTCAAAGATGACTTTTGAGCAACTCCAGCCTGCTACTACTCAACAAGCAAGCGTTTACTTACCTTACATTCAGGGTACGAAGCGCAATTTCTTGCCCTATGCCATTAGTCTTTATCAAAAAGGCGTTTTGGAAGGACACCGCAAAATAGAAGCAAGTGACAATATTCCCTTTGTCGCCTCTTGGAATGTTGCTACTTTACCTTCAGACTTAACGCGTTGCCGGATGCAGTTTGATGGCAATGCTGACCTGAGTTATGAAGTGATGATGGCAAGTTTTGAATTTATAGTTTTTTTAATTGAACTTATGGAAAACTATAAGCGGTATCGCGTGACTGATTTTTCTCAAACTTTCTACCGCAAGTTGCTGCGTATAGACGAATAAATCAGTTTACTCAAATTTTAGGGTATATGGGTGTAGGGGTATGAAGGTCACTTATTTTCGCATACCTTTACACCACCGCTTACAGGCTTGTAGGGATTGAATAATCCACATACTCTAGTCTGAGTCTGAAAATATTAAAAGCGATATTTTAGATACCATTTGACTAGCAATTGCATGGTAAAAATATCTATTACTCAAGATAATTATATTACCTAAAAAAACTATTTTCTTGGGAAAACACTGCTCCTTGAGAGTGTAAGGCTTCTGCCAGAACAAACTAAAATTAGGAAACACCTAGCTGGGTTTTACTTCCTTTTGAAATTAGGAGTGCATGTGTGCCAAAATCTGCTAAATATTTGCTGATTGGCTCAACCGAGGCTTACAGTGGTAAATCCGCAACTGTTCTAGGTTTGTCTCATCAGCTACAGCAAAAAGGACTGGATATTAGCTATGGCAAACCGCTAGGCACTTCTTTTAGTGCGTCTGGCAAAACCGTAGTTGAGGAAGATGTCCAGTTTATTACTAATAGCCTCAATTTGTCAGTAAACCGCGTTGCACCATCGATGCTAGCTTTGAATGAAGCCAGTGTGCAAAAACGTTTAAGCGGCGAAGATAAAATTGATTATCGACAGTCCCTAGTACAGCAATATTTGCCAATTTCCCAAGGAGATTTAGTATTGCTAGAGGGGCCTGGTGATTTAGCAGAAGGCAATCTGTTTGATTTGTCTTTGCTGCAAATAACTGAAGTATTAGACGCTGCTGTGTTGTTGGTAACGCGATACAACTCGCTTTTGTCTGTTGAGGCAATATTGTCTGCTAAGCAGCGTGTGGGCGATCGCTTGATTGGTGTTGTGATCAATGATATCCCCACTGAACAAATAGAAGTAGTTAACAACCTCTTACGCCCGTTTTTGGAACAGCGAGGTATTGCCGTATTAGCAACACTGCCAAAAAGTGACTTACTGCGTAGTGTCAGCGTTGGTGAACTTGTAAAGCAGTTAAATGCGGATGTTCTGTGTCGGAGCGATCGCTTGGATTTATTGGTAGAAAGTTTGGCAATTGGGGCGATGAATGTCAATGCCGCTGTCAAGTATTTCCGCAAACGCCGGAATATGGCAGTAGTCACAGGAGGCGATCGTGTGGAAATTCAGCAAGCTGCATTGGAAACTTCCACCCAATGCCTAATTCTCACCGGACAATTGCCACCTCCCCAATTCATTCTCAGTCGTGCTGAAGAATTAGAAATCCCCATTTTGTCGGTTGATTTAGATACCTTAACCACGGTGGAAATTGTTGACCGTACTTTTGGTCAAGTGCGTGTTCATGAGCCAATTAAAGTTCAGTGCATTCGCCAGTTAATGACAGAGCATTTTGACATTGACCGCCTTTTATCTAAACTAGGCTTAACTCCTGCAAATGCTTTACCTTAGCCTCATCGACTCAAACTAAGCATAAATCTTCGGCGACCAATTGAAAGGCTGTGTTGCTAGCGAGAGTAAAGATAGTTCGCTGTCACCTCCTAGGCGACAGCGCACTGTTATACCGTTTCACTTTAAAGTTGATACATTTAGGCAAGCTGGGGGAGCTGGAGAAGCTGGGGAGGCTGGGGAAGCAAGAAAAGTGATTTGTATCAATATTTTCGTGAAATGGTATTACAGTGTGTTGCCCAGAACATACTAAATTGTAATTCGTAGAATATTGTTACAATGTCTAACTCAGGTTCGCTTCGCAACTACACTCTGTTTGGTAAAATATCTGGGTTGTTTAATCTGATTACGTCCATCTTTGAGCCAGTCAATAGACCTCATCAACCTCGACACATTAGCGCAAGAACTGGCGACAATCCAGCAAACAGGTTCTAAACGAATTGCCTTGCTGGGTTCGCGTCATGTGCCAATTACGCATCAGAATCTGATTGAAATGATGACCTATGCCCTAGTTTTAACAGGTAATAGGATCATCACCTCTGGCGCTACAGGTACTAATTCAGCTGCTATTAAGGGAGCAATGCGCGCTGACCCCAATTTGTTGACAGTGATTCTACCCCAAAGTTTGGAACGCCAACCTTATGAATCGCGCCAGCAACTAGAACAAGTTATGCATCTAGTGGAAAATCCCGGTAATGATAGTTTGTCTCTTGCGGAAGCTAGTTACCTGTGTAATAAGGAGATTGTCTCCCGCTGTCAGCAACTGATTTGCTTTGCTTTTCATGACAGTCGCACCCTACTACAAACTTGTGGAGATGCAGAAGAACAAAGAAAAGTGGTAACACTTTTTTACTTTGATTAGTTAAAAGTCGATAGTCAATAGTCAAAAACTTAGAGTAGGGTAGCAGCTTATCGTCGGGCATCGCCTTTGTTATGGCTGGTTTGCTATACTCAATTTTTTATATTGTGAATATTTGGCATTGGCTCCCAAGGCTAATGCCAGTCTCATCCTCTGAGCATCGTAGAAACCTGAAATACGGTAAGCTGACCCAAGCCACTAGTTAATTGGGAACTGGGGAACTCAACGTCCTCTCTGGGGTAATGGTGTACTGGGAACCAAAAACTAGAAATTGGGACTATCCCCAATACCTAATTTTGATCCCTAATTCAAAATCCAACATCTCAAATCCAACATTTTTTATGGCCTCTACTTATTCCTTTGACATAGTGAGTGACTTTGATCGACAAGAACTGGTTAACGCCGTCGATCAAGTTGTGCGAGACATCAAAAGTCGTTACGACCTCAAAGATACTCAAACGAATGTCGAGTTAGGTGAAAACAGCATTACTGTTAGTACCGACAGTGAGTTTACCTTAGAGTCTGTTCATACTATCCTGCGGGAAAAAGCCGCCAAGCGTAACCTTTCCCAGAAAATTTTTGAGTTTGGTAAAGTGGAATCAGCTAGCGGTAACCGCGTGCGTCAAGAAATCACGCTCAAAAAAGGCATTAGTCAGGAAATTGGGAAACAAATTTCCAAATTAATCCGCGACGAATTCAAAAAAGTGCAAGCCTCAATTCAAGGTGATGCTGTACGAGTCACAGCCAAATCTAAAGATGACTTGCAAACTGTCATCCAGCGGTTGAAGCAAGAAGATTATCCTGTCGCTTTACAATTTACAAACTATCGTTAGCAAATCTGTAGGGTGGGCAATGCCCACCCTACGCCATTATTAGAAGCAGGAAATGATATCATGTCCGTTTAAACACTTGTGATATCTGTGGAGGTCGGTAATTGGGAATTGGTAATTGGGAATTGGTAATTGGATTTTACTATTACCCATTACCTATTACCAGGCAAACCGACTATATCGTAAGTAATTAGCCGGACATGATATGAGAGAAGAGATCATAAAATTTGGTGAATTGTAGAGAATGGTCACCATTTTTTGTTAACCCTCATTAAGACCGTTTCCCAATAGCTTTTTGAAAAGCTGGTCGTTCAGACACTCGCTTCATATAATTCAACACTTCTGGGTAGGAGCTAAGGTCTAGCTTGAGTAAGAGGGGAATGTAACTCAGAATAGAACCTACTGCGACATCAGCCACGCTGAATTCTTCTCCCACTAAAAAAGGTTGCTGCTGGAAAATTTCATTCAGGGTAGTCAACAAGCGAGGCATTTCCCGCTCTCGATTTGCTTCTGTAAAAATTCCTGGGCCGAGGGTAGCATTGGCAAATAGTACCCACTGGGAAAGTTCAGCACGTTTTTCTACTGAAAGTGGGGTTTTCCCATACTTATCGGCAAGATACAGCAAAATTGCCCCTGACTCCCAAAGTTGAAAATCCCCATCAACAATTGCCGGTACTTTACCTACAGGGTTAATTTTTAAGTATTCAGGCTGACGGTGTTCACCCGCCTGCATATCTAGCAGCACAAATTCGTAGGGAACTCCGAGTTCCTCTAAATACCACTGGACAATTGATGCACGACTACGAGCGCCGCCATAAAGTTTCAGCATAATATTGACAATTAGAGTACTTTGTGCGTGTGAGAATGCTGTTTAATGTTGTCTTCTTTGGTGACGACTCTAGAGGCATTTAGCACTCGCTTACGCTCAATAGAATACTTCAAATTTGTGTAGGTTGTACCTAAAGGAATTAAGGATTTGGAAATTTCACGACGCTTGTAGGTACGAGCAGCTGCAAACACCCGTGGCACAAATTCATCACCCAATTGTGCTGACTTGGGGAAGCTATCTGGCAACAGCGGTGTCTCACCATCCAGCACAGATGCCAAAGTTGTGGCACAAGCTAGCTTATAGGAGGTAGGAATACCTTTCAACAGTGCTTCTAGAGCAGCAGAAGGAATGGGTTCTACAACTTCCACTTGATGAACTTCGCCATCTGCCTTAATGAAACAGGTTGCTAGACCCATAACTATATAATCATCAGACGCTAGATCGGGTGCATTTTGATAGGGAATTGCTGCTGTTGTCATAAGAAAATTTTTCACAACTAAAAATTAGCTCTAAAGACTTATATAGGGGGAGACACAGCAACACAAGTGAGATGCTCAAACATTTCCTGTGTTGCGGTGCCCCTGTGTCCCCTTCTCCATCTCTAATGAACGGCTTGTTGGCATTCTACCAAGTTGTCGCTCTCACTAGTTGATAGTAATTCGTAATTTATAATTCGTAATTCGTAATTGGCAGTTAGGAGTTAGGAGTTAGGAGTTAAAAGTTAAAAGTTAAAAGTTAAGAATTATCTCCCCATCTCCCTATCTCCCTATCTCCCCATCTCCTCTGCACCCCATCTCCTCTGCACGCCTGCTTAATTGCACTAGTCTTAAAGATTCATTTTTGAAGTTTCTGGAATTTAACCTGGGGATGACGTATCCATTAGTAGATTTGAGCATGAATATTGGTGTAGGGGAAATTTCACTGTTTGCAGTGTCTAAAATTCAGTCTAAATACTTATTTAAAAGTATTTATGTACACTGGCATAATTGATAGAGAAATTAAACATTATCCGTTTAAATAACTTTAATTTGATTTCAAAGAGCAAGTAGCTCAGGCAGGAAAGATGAATAGTCACTCATTTTTAGCTTCTGGCGACCAGCAAAATAACTGTTATCAATTTGTTCTCAAGAATACATTGCAGGCTCAAGAAGATGGGGCTAATGGTAGCTGTGAATCTGTTTTAGGTGACAGTTACTTACGCTCTTGCGCTTTGAGGTTAGCTCAACAAGGAGATTATACTGAGGCGATCGCACTCTTAAATCAACTAGTTCACCGCCATCCGCAAAATGCAGTTGACTATAACAACCGAGGATTGATTTATTTTCAAAGTGGTGAAGCACAAAAAGCTTTGCAGGACTATAACACCGCTCTACAACTTAACCCTAACTTGGCTAGCGCTTATAACAATCGGGCAAATTATTATGCAGCCTGTGGGGAATTAGCAGCAGCACTTGCCGATTATGACCGAGCTATTGATTTGCATCCTAGTCATGTGCGGGCGTGGATTAACCGAGGTATTACCTTGCGTGATTTGGGGCAATATGAGGAGGCAATTGATAATTTTGAGGTAGCACTGCTTTTTGGTCAGCTAGAAGGTCATATATGGGCTGAACGTGGCAGAACTTACCATCTTTGGGGTGATTGGAATTGTGCGATCGCTGATTATCGTCGCGCCCTCACTCAGCTACCCTCTCTCAGTAACAAAAGAGATATTGCTGGTTACCGTTTGCGTTTACAAATCGAAAATTGGCTCAATGAGTTGCTCTCTCGTTAAGGCAAAAAGAGCAAGGGAGATAGGGTGATGGGGTGAGGGGGAGATAATTCTTTACGAGCGCATTTTTTCCTGTGACGCTGAACCTAGCATCTTGATAGGTAGATGATCAACCCAGTTCAACTTAAATCTTGATGGGGAATTGGAAATGTAAAACCTAAAAAAATAATTTTGAATCTTAAATTTTTAATTGAAATAGTTCGTCAATAATTATACAAATTTGAGCCATGATTACTACAAATGGCACGCTCAAACGCTTATCTAATAACTCTTTCACAATCTAAAATCTAAAATCCAAAATAGTATTAGCTATTAACTATTGGCTGTTAATACTATGCACAAAAATACAGCATCTGTACGCAACCACGCCAGCGAGGCACTTCAATCATTGCCAATCCCCAATTTAATATTTTCTTTAGGGTAATAACTCTGAAGCTTCGACTTCCTTACCATCCTGATTAATCAACACAACAGGACGCTGGTTAGGGTCAAATCGATATCCTTGTTGTTCCATAATACTTTTAGTTTGCCGGGGATCGAAATTACGGCTGAATTCCGCTTGTAAAATATTAACGCGTCCTTCCATCAGCTTGACTTCAGTACGGATTTCTCGCAATTTTTCTTGTTGTGACCAGTGATAAGGCAAAAGTTGCGTTAAAGCAGATACTGCTGCTGCTGAGATTGCAACATTAACCGCTATCTTTGCTGTAGTTTCCAGTGCCATTACCCGGTAAGAACGTTGGCGAAGATGCCGCTTTGGTCGAGGGACTACCCGACGTTTTTGTATAGGTTGTAACGGGGGTCTAGAGGGTTGAATCGCGTTCATGATACTAAAGAGAAACTCGCTGATTGAATGGAGACATCGTAAAAAGCTGGCTAATGCTGATTACGGCTTGATTTAGCTGTCATATTACTTCATTTTTGGGAAATTGCTACACGTGTGCTAAATGTCAAAAAACAATGAAACACACGTAAGTATCTGGTTTGCGGTAAATTATGGTATCCAGTCACCAGCCTCTGGAAACTGCACCTAGTCTGCCAGGATTATTAGCTTTTTACGACTTTATGTCAATTCCAAATTTTAATCTTTATTGTGAATTACAAGCTGCTGTAATCAGAATATCGAGTATTTTTTCTTTTTTGGCAAATTATAAGTCAGGCAAGAGCTAAACTTGCATCACAGAAGAGTTTGGCAGGTTTGTGATCAGATGAGTAAATTGATGTTCTAACTGTGTTGAGAGCTACATTACTCTTCACTTGCGTAAGTGACTGCTGATTTCGTAGGTGTTAGTATACTTTAGCTTTGTTTGCTTTGATTTAGGTACGGTTCCCTGAATGTTTAATAAATTTTATACCTAATTATTGAAAATAAATTAAGTATTAGAATATTCAGCCGAATAATTGAGCTTGTGTCTGCCGTATTACATTGATTGTATTATGAAGACAACAACCAGGCTAAGCCTGATTGTTGTTCTAGAGTGTGGCGGTTCCTAGTAAGGTCCGCTCACCATGCGATCGCGCGGTATTATTTGTAAAGTTCTGTTGCTAAACGCCAAGCCAGAACACCTGGAATCAGCGCCACAACAAGAGCGATGTAGACTTGAGTGTCTGAGATAGAGGTAGCAAGCAACAGCGCGTTTGACATGAGCATGGATGAAAACCTCCTGACTGGAATAGATTTTAAGTAGTTCGTTTACTACTTTTCACTGTTTTTAAAGATAGGGGAACTATCTTGTTACAAGATGCAACATAAGCAGGGATTAGGTAGTAAAACTGATGACTGAATGATTGGATAAAATTATGGCTTTTTACCTGGGGATCGACTTTGGTACTTCTGGCGCACGCGGTATCGTGATTGATGAGGCAGGTGGCATCCAGGCACAAGTGCGATATCCTGGGAAGATGTCAACGGCAGATCAATGGAATTCTGCTTTATGGAGCTTATTAGCGGAAATTCCAGAGGAATTGCGGCGAGAGATTCAAGCGATCGCTATCAATGGTACTTCTTCCACCGTCTTGTTGTGTGATGCAGCTGGCAAGCCTGTAGATGCACCTTTATTTTATAACGATGGGCGGGGATCAGTGGTGTTAGAGCAGTTGCAAACTGTAGCGCCACCCAACCATACTGTATTAAGTGCTACTTCTAGCCTTGCCAAACTTCTGTGGATGTCACAACAGCCATTTTTTGCAGAAGCTAAATATTTCATGCATCAAGCCGATTGGTTAGCGTTTCTGCTGCATGGAAAGTTGGGTATTAGCGATTACCACAATGCTTTAAAGCTGGGTTATGACGTGGAAGAATTAAAATATCCCAAATGGCTGGAAAAACTGCAAATATCGATACATTTACCTGAAATTTTGCCTCCTGGGACTCCTGTTGCGGAAATTCGGCGTGAAGTTGCAGAAGAGTTTCATTTTCGCCGTGATTGTCTGATATGTGCTGGGACTACTGATAGTATTGCTGCTTTTGTTGCCAGTGGTGCAAAATTGCCTGGAGAAGCTGTGACTTCTCTTGGTTCAACTTTGGTACTGAAGCTATTGAGTCGCCAGCGCTTGGAGGATGCGCGATACGGAATTTACAGCCATCGCTTGGGTGATTTGTGGCTGACTGGTGGTGCGTCTAATACTGGGGGTGCGGTGTTAGGGAAATTTTTTACAGATGCAGAGTTAGCAAGCCTGAGTAGCGAGATTGATGCAGCAAAAGTTAGCAAGTTAGATTATTATCCCTTGTTGCAGGCAGGCGATCGCTTTCCCATTAATGATCCTCATCTAGCGCCACGCTTGGAACCACGCCCGGATAATCCTGTAGAATTTCTGCATGGTTTGTTGGAAAGTATTGCTCGCATAGAAGCACATGGTTATGAATTATTACAGCAAATGGGGGCAGATAAATTAAGTTTTGTTTATACGGCTGGCGGTGGTGCTGCGAATGATACTTGGACTGCTATTCGTCAACGATATTTAAAAATACCTGTAGTTTCATCAGTGAATACAGAAGCCGCTTATGGGACAGCGTTGTTAGCGATGCGGGGAAGTAAATAGGGAAACGAACCGCCAAGACGCAGAGGACGCAGAGAAGATTTAGGAGGGAAAAAGGTTTTTTAAGAAAATTTGACCTGCGCGATCAAGGTTATCATTGAGGGCAAAGGTGAGGCTGCGGACTCGGATATTACCGACGAGTAAATCTAGTGAATTGGTTAAGGAACTTGGATAAATTAGAATGACTTCTGGGCAATGTTTAGAAACAGCATAAGCTACTACTTGTGCTATGTCTTGAGATGATGGTTTACTTGGTTTTTTGTATTTGGTATCAAGGATGTAGCGGGGTGTGAAATTGGAAGTTTCATACAGTACTAAGTCTGTCTTAAAGTAGAGGTTTTTTCCTATACTGATTCTTTCTTGAGATTTGAGAGTGAAGTGTGGAGGCAAGTTTTCTTTAAGCCATTCTGCAACAAACATTTCATAAAGACTATCCATATTTAGTAAAAAGGGTAAAGTCGTGTTTTTCCCTTTTTCATAACTTGGTGTTGTATTTTCTAAAAAGAATCGACAGAGATAATGTAACAGCCGATAATCTTCATTAAGGCGATTGTACTGTCTTCCAATACAATCTTCTGCACTATAAGGTTGTAGTGTTACTGTTCGTTGTAGAGTGTGATAAACTTTTCGTACTGTTGATGATACTTGTTCTGAACACAAACCCCTATGACCAATGATATGAAGTGTCCAGGCAAGGATTTGGTTTTCTGCAATATCAGCTGTATGTTCTTCGTAGTAGCATTTAACTTTGACATCCCACGGCTTTTGAATTGCCTGTTTCACATCTAGCTTTCCCCGTATATATGCAAGCTGATCTGTTTTAGGCAGGTAAGCACGATATAATCCTTTATGACAACGTTCTAAAATTTTATGGGCTAGTACATGAGCCAGATTACTATAAAATCCCTCCATAGATTGACAACCCATTAGCCCTTCTAGAAAGCGAAAAGACTTCAATTTATAGGCATATTCCAGCATCCCAAAAAGGTTTTGAATAGGCACTTTAGGATTTATTCTTAGACTAAATTCAGGAGTGAGTGGTATGCAGCCTATCCATCCTTTAGCAGTTAATTTCCAATTGTTACCAGTTTTATAATTAGGAAATTCTACATCAACTTGTGTTTTATAATTTTTATATAAATCGACTCCAACAGCATGGTTGATTTCATGAAACTGGAAATATTGAGTTTCGTATTCTGTCAGTTGAATTATATTTGACTCCGCTGGGTTTATATCCATAAATTACCCTTAATTCGATTCCAGCGAAATTCATCTATTTTTTCTAATTGGTTAAAAAAATATTCCTCTAAATAAGGTTCAATTTCCATACACCAGATATCTTCTATATCATCGCGTAGGTTTTGCGTTAGAAAAAATGAAATACCAAGTTCGTAGTTTTTATCTGCGATCGCCTGATTTAATTGCTGTAAAATCTTAATCAATCCTTCTACTGCAAAATGTGTTTTCAAGTGATATCGTCGCAGTACATCATAGTTTGGCCGAAGTTCGATAAACGCAAAGCGACGGCGTAGCGCATGATCTATTTGAGCAATAGACCGATCAGCCGTATTCATTGTACCTATAATACGAACGTTTTTTGGAATGCGAAAGGTGTTTCCGGCAGCTAGTGAAATTTCTCTATCTCGATACTCAAGCAAGTACATTAATTCGCCAAAAACCTGTGCAAGGTTAGCACGGTTTATTTCATCAATAATGAGAACACAAGTATCTTTATAAGACTCTGCTTTTTTGCAAAATTCTAAAAATCTTCCTGGAACCAGTGGATATATAATTTTTCCATCTAGGCTTTGAGGACGGATACCTTGAATAAAATCTTCATAAGAGTATGCTGGATGAAATTGCACCAATTCTGAAAAACCGTCACCACCACTGATTAAGTGTTGGGCAAGTTTTTCAGCGATATAAGTTTTTCCTGTTCCCGGCGAACCGTATAAAATTGCTTGATATTTGCGATTAATCGTGCGTACCCATAATTTTATTTTGGCTTCGTCAAAACCAGTTTCTCCAACAAATTTAGCAAGAGTATACCTTTTGTTTAATGGGGGAGAAGAAAAAAACTGTGCTAGTTTTTCCGCAGCATCTACAACTGATTCGATTTCTTCTAAGCTTGCTTGCTTATTTAATATTAATTCTTGTATAACTTCACTATTAAAGTAATAAATTGTGTAATTTTCATCGTTTTCTATTTCTTTATATAGTTCGCTTAAATAATCTATCTTTTTCAAAAGTTTATAGTTATTTAGTTCTTCTTCAAGATAAGCAATACAAAAACTAAATTCAGCGTTGATTTCTTGTGCTTCATATATATCTATATCTATATCGTTTGGTATCGTGTTTAAAAACTTTAATTTATCCCTTAATTGATGAATAAGTATTTTTTCTAACTCGCGGCGATACGCTTGTATTAACCTTGACAATCGTGAATTGAGATATTCATATTTCTCATGGTACTGGGAGCTTTCATTGTAAATAGGCTCCCATAAACTAGGATAATCATTTACATACTCAAGAATTTCATAATATCTAAAATTATCAATATTGAGAGTTTCGATTAAATCTACAAAAGACAGATTGTACTTGTAATAGTAAGAAGTGTACCAGTCATCAGAAAGTTCAACTAAAAAGCTAAAAAGAGCAAGAAAGCGCAGTACTATATCGTAAAGCTCTAATGTATTGGAATAAGTTGCAAGCCCAGTGTTAATTATTATTTCCCATGATTGCCACATCCATTCTAAAGCTTCCCATTCTTGTTTAAGCCCATACAGTGCAACTCTAACAGTATAAGCTACATCACCCCAATTTAGAATATTTTTGTCATTCATATTACAGTATTAATTACGCACATTTTACGGTAAAACGAAACACAAACGACACGAGGTAAAATAAGTTTGAAATAGTTTTTGCATAAGTTCTATACAAATCATTGAAACAACTTAAATATTGAAAGATCCGCATATTAGCCTATTTAAATATCTCTTTTTATTAAGTATAATGATTGACGTTTATTATATTTATAATCTCTGTAACGCCAATAAACCAGCACCATAAGCAGGTTCACTCTCAGGAAAAAGCACCTTTATTCTAGGAAATATTTTGGCAAGAGATATTGCAAATCTCTCTTGAATTTTGCATCTACCTTGCCAGACACTTCCCGTTGTGACCACTTCAACAACTGAGTCAAAAGTAAAAATTGCCTCAATTACTGTAGATGTAGCTTTTACCAATTCTTTTACAGCATCGTCAATAATTTTATTTGCTACTTCATCCCCTTCCGCTGCTGCCAAATCTACAATTGGTGCTAAAGCAGCTATTTCTTTTACTCCCAAATCTTGCCGATAGATTACTTCTATTAAATCCTCTATACTCGCTAATCTAAAATGCTCTTTAAAACTTGCTATCAAACTCGTTGATATTTCACGTCCATCATAAGATTTTAAAGCAGCTTGCATCCCAGCAATAGCAATTTTATAAGCGCTACCTTCATCTCCTAAAATATAACCCCAGCCACCAACTCGCTTTGTCTGACCTTGATGATTTCGCCCGAAAACTATAGAACCTGTACCAGCAGCAACCACGATTCCTATAGGATGACCAATACCGCCAACTAAAGCAATTAAAGCATCATGACAAATTACAATATTAGATTCAGTTAATGTCCAATTAATAGGCAAGTTTTTGTTATTTTTTAACTGTTTTAATAACAATTTTACTACTTTGATATCTTCAGGACGACTTACACCAGCTAAACCTAAACAAATCGCACTAATATTAACAGGCTGTGTTAAATTCTGGGCATTATCTACTGCAATATGAATTGCGGTTTGAATTGATTGTAGAGCAGCTTCAATACCTATACTTTGATAGTTAGATGCGCCTGCTACACCACGACCTAAAACTTGATGTGTATCATCCATGAGGATGCAAACAGTTTTGCTACCACCGCCATCGATACCTAAAACGTAACTCATAAAGAATTACAAATATTCGCTTAGATTAATTTGAAGGATCTTTAACTGGTTCTTTTAAAGGAATGAAAAATAAAGTGATCATTCCGGGGATAGTGAGCAAACAAACCAAGACAAAAAATAACGGATATCCTACCGCTTTTTGAATACTACCGCTAATTGCTCCGGGTAACATCAGTCCTAATGCCATTAAACCAGTAGATATGGCATAATGAGATGTTTTATATTCACCTTTGCAAATATACATTAAATAAACGCTAAAAGCTGTAAAACCAAGACCATAACCAAATTGTTCTAAGGAAACTAAAGGATAAACCAATGTGAGTGATGGTTTAGAGTAAGCCATATATACATAAAATATATCGGGTAAATTCAAGGCTAAAGCCATTGGTAAAACACATTTTTTTAAGCCATATTTAGAAATTAAGACTCCCCCTAAAATACCACCGATAATTAGAGATAGTACGCCAAATGTCCCATATATCCAGCCAAATTCTTCTGTTGATATACCTAAGCCTCCTTTTTCTGCTTGGTCTAATAAAAATAAAGATGCTATTTTCAGCAGCATTGCTTCGCCTAATCTGTAGAGTAAGATAAATGCTAAGATGGCTCCTATTTTTTCTTGTTGGAAATAGCTGGTAATAACATTCCAAAAGGGTATTTTTTTAGCTTGTGCTTCTGGCTGACGTGGGGTATCTGATTCAGGCCAAGGTAAAATGAAGCGATGAAAAATAAAAAGTATGGCAAAGATGATGGCAGAAAAGCCTATAGCTATAGTCCAACTTAAGGAAATATTGTTGAGATTTTTTTCTAAGCGTCCTGCTAAAACTACTAAAAAGCCGCTGCCAAATAATACAGCAAGTCGATAAAATAGCGAACGAATGCCAATAAAAAATGCTTGTTGTTCTGGATTTAAAGCCAGCATGTAATAACCATCGGTAGCGATGTCATAAGTGGCTGAAATAAATGCTCCGACTGTCAAGGCTGCTAGGGAGATGAAAAAGAAGTTGGGCAGTTGTAAAGATAAGGCTACTAAACTTAAACAACAAAACATGGCAAATTGAGTTAAAAGTATCCATGTTCGTTTTGTTGAGTAAATATCTACAAGTGGCCCCCAAAACATTTTGATTACCCAAGGGAGGTAAAGGAAGCTTGTCCAGGCGGTTATTTGTTCGTTATCTATGCCTAGTTTTTTGTAGAAGATGACGGAAACTGTGCTGATGATGACGTTGGGGACGCCTTCTGCAAAGTAGAGGGTGGGGATAAATGTCCAAGGGGAAAAAGTTGTGGTTTGATGTTTCATGGAATTAACGAACCGCCAAGACGCCAAGAGCGCCAAGAGAAGATTAAGAAGAGAGGATGATGCGTTTTATGCCTTCTTTGAGGATAGGAACGTTGAAGTTGATGAAGAGGGCTAGGGGGTAATTAGTTATTTTAAGGTACGAGAGGACTTGTGCTTCGTGGATGGGGGCTAGATTCTGGACAGCTTTTAATTCCACGATTAAAGTGTTGGCAATGAGAAAATCTAATCTACCTTTGCCAACTTCATATCCTTTGTAATTGACTGTCACACACTTCTCGCACTCATAAGCTATTCCACGCCTGGACAATTCTATAGCCAGCGCCTTGCCATACACCTCCTCCAAAAATCCTGGCCCCAACACCCGATGTACCTCAATTGCCGCCCCAATGACAATATAGGCAAGTCTATCTATCTCCTTACTTGGCTCTCTTCCCTTGGCGTTCTTGGCGTCTTGGCGGTTCGTTTCCATTAAACCCTCTCCAACCCTGTGGCAAAATTTATTAAAGTCCTTCCACAGTTAGTTTTCCCAGCATGACCGCAACCATTCCGAATCTTCCTAGTCTCTACGATCCCTTTACCACTGAAGCTAAGTGGCAAAAATTCTGGGAAGAAAATCAAGTTTACAAAGCTGACCCCAACCAAGGCGGCGAACCTTACTGCATCGTGATTCCGCCTCCTAATGTCACCGGCAGTTTGCACATGGGTCACGCTTTTGAAAGTGCGTTGATTGATGTCTTGGTGCGCTACCATCGCATGAAAGGACGCAATACCCTGTGGCTACCCGGAACTGACCACGCCAGCATCGCTGTCCACACGATGCTTGAAAAGCAACTGAAGACTGAAGGTAAAACTCGCTATGAGTTGGGACGCGAACAATTCCTAGAACGCGCTAGGCAATGGAAGGCAAATTCTGAAGGAACTATTGTCAACCAGTTGCGACGCTTGGGCGTGTCGGTGGATTGGTCGCGGGAAAGGTTTACGATGGATGAAGGTTTATCAAAAGCTGTATTAGAAGCTTTTGTTAGCCTCTATGAGGAAGGGTTAATTTATCGTGGCGAATATCTGGTGAACTGGTGTCCGGCTTCCCAGTCGGCGGTGTCTGATGTAGAGGTGGAAAACCAAGAGGTTGATGGCAATCTTTGGCATTTCCGTTATCCCCTGACTGATGGTTCTGGTTATGTAGAGGTGGCGACGACTCGACCAGAAACGATGCTGGGTGATACTGCTGTAGCAGTTAATCCTAATGATGAGAGATATCAGCATTTAATTGGCAAGACGCTAACTCTACCAATTATGAATCGGGAAATTCCCATCATTGGTGATGAGTATGTTGACCCAACTTTCGGTACTGGTTCGGTGAAGGTGACTCCAGCCCATGACCTGAATGATTTTGAAATGGGTAAGCGTCACAATCTGCCGTTTATCAATATCCTGAATAAGGATGGCACTCTCAACGCCAATGGTGGGGAGTTTGAGGGACAAGACCGTTTTGTCGCTAGAAAGAATGTGGTTTCTCGCTTGGAAGCTGATGGCTTTTTGGTGAAGATAGAAGATTATAAGCATAGCGTTCCTTATAGCGATCGCGGTAAAGTCCCCATTGAACCCCTTCTCTCAACTCAATGGTTTGTGAAAATTCGCCCGCTAGCAGATAGGGCGCTAGATTTTCTCGATGCTAAAAGTTCCCCTGAGTTCGTCCCCCAACGCTGGACAAAGGTTTACCGTGATTGGTTAGTTAAACTCAAAGATTGGTGTATCTCTCGACAACTTTGGTGGGGTCATCAAATTCCCGCTTGGTATGCTGTCAGTGAAACGGGTGGTGAAATTACCGATAACACTCCGTTTGTGGTAGCCAAGTCAACTGAGGAAGCTTGGGAAAAAGCCAAAGCACAATTTGGTGAAAATGTCCAGCTAGAACAAGACCCAGATGTATTAGATACTTGGTTTTCTTCTGGACTGTGGCCATTTTCCACTTTGGGCTGGCCGGAACAAACTCAAGATTTGACGACTTACTACCCCACGACTACGCTAGTCACGGGCTTTGATATCATCTTTTTCTGGGTTGCCAGAATGACGATGATGGCGGGACATTTTACTGGTCAAATACCATTTCACGATGTTTATATCCACGGGTTGGTGCTGGATGAAAAAGGCCAGAAAATGTCTAAGACCAAAGGAAATGGCATTGACCCGCTGCTATTAATTGATAAATATGGTACTGATGCCCTACGTTATACGTTAGTTAAAGAAGTGGCTGGTGCTGGTCAAGATATCCGCTTAGAATACGATCGCAAAAAAGATGAGTCACCATCGGTGGAAGCTTCGCGCAACTTCGCCAACAAGTTGTGGAATGCCGCCCGGTTTGTGATGATGAACCTTGATGGGCTGGGGACTGGGGACTTGGGACTGGCTATTGGGAAAGATTCTTCCCAATCCCCAATACCCAATCCCCAATCCCTAGAATTAAGCGATCGCTGGATTCTTTCCCGCTATCATCAAGTTGTTAAACAAACTAACAATTACATCGATAATTACGGATTAGGCGAAGCCGCCAAGGGGCTGTATGAGTTTATTTGGGGTGATTTTTGCGACTGGTATATTGAACTTGTGAAATCTCGCCTCCAGCAAAACGCTGACCCTGCATCACGAAAAGTCGCTCAACAAATTCTCGCTTACGTGTTGGAAGGGATTTTAAAATTACTTCATCCCTTTATGCCCCATATTACTGAGGAAATTTGGCAGACTCTCACTCAACAGCCAGCAGATTCTTTGCAAACTTTATCTTTGCAAGCTTATCCTCAAGCAGATATCAACTTGATTAATCCTGCCTTGGAAGAACAATTTGAACTGCTAATTGGCACTATCCGCACAATTCGTAATTTACGCGCTGAGGCAGATATTAAACCAGGGGCAAAAGTCACTGCAAATTTACAAACTGAAAACCCACAGGAACAGGAAATCCTCACGGCTGGACAATCTTACATTCAAGATTTAGCCAAGGTGGAGACTTTAACCATTACTGGCGAACAAAAGCAGCAAACTGTTGCTACGAAAAAGCCTCAGAAAGCTTTGCGGACAGTTGGCTTGATTATTGTGGGAATCGTCCTTTTGAGGTTAGCTGTAGCTGTGGAAGATGCTGTTGATGACATTCCCGTCGTCAGAGATTTCTTTGAAATAGTTGGTTTTGGTTATGTGACTTGGTTCATCACCCAAAATTTAATCACTGCTAAGGCAAGACAACAATTATGGGCAAAATTATCCCAGCGCTTACCCAATAAGGAATTGCCGCAAATAGAATCACAACAGCCACAAACACCAGAGAAAGCCATAGCAGGTGTAATTGGTACAGTACAAGTAGTAATTCCTTTAACTGGTGGAGTTGTAGATGTTGAAAAACTAGCTGCCAAACTGAAAAAACAACTCACCAAGGTAGAAGCAGAAATTAATGCTCTACGTGGTAGATTAAGCAATCCCAAGTTCGTGGAACAAGCACCTGCTGATGTAGTGCAAGCAGCGCGAGATGCTTTGGCTGAAGCTGAAAAACAAGCAGAAATTTTACGCGATCGCCTTCAAACTTTACTGTAGACATCATCTGCATGGTTTAGTATAGCTGCAATGGGTAATGGGAAAGTTATCAACAAAACAAAAAACATATAACTTTTCCCAATTACCCTTAACCATTTGATAATTTTCAAATATTAAAAAAAATTTTTAAAATTTAACTTGAATATCGGAGCATAGCCACGATCATGTTATACCTAGCCCAGGTACGTAAAAATGAATTTTTAGAACAGTACCAGTTACGCTTGTTGGCACGTAAAGAAGCCGATAACATTTGGGCGATGATCCCGGAAGAAGCTTTCATTCTGCTGGGAAAAGGCAACACTATGAGTGAAAAATTACTGGTTTTAGTTGAGCTTTCTCCCACAGGCGACATCGAAAAGGTAGAAGAAGCTACCGACTGGGTACTGAATTTAGTACAAGTATATCTTACCACTGGCATTACTCCAGATGTGATTCAGCAGGAAGTAGAGCGAGCCGAACAGTGGCGACAATCCCTAACATTGCAAAATCAGGATTTAGCGCGTCGTTCCCTGGAATTGGAAGCCCGTCGTGAACAAATTCAAGCTTTAGAAGAAAGTATCAAACGCGACAAAAATGGTTACAAAAGAGATGATGAAGGCTGCTAGTTTGTAATTCATAATTCGTAATTCGTAATTCGTAATTAATAAATTACAACATAGTTCACAACGATGACTGTCATCTGTCAACATGTTTTATATTTCAGACATATCTAATCTTTTTTGGCAGTATCTTCAAAGTCTGTAACAGCGCAAGCAAACTCCCTAAAAGCTGTTTTAATCAGAACCTCTCTCATACCCCTCTCTAGAGAAGAATTGCGTATTAGGTCTGTTAATTCTACAAATAGTAGAGAAAACATAAAACGATCTTGGCGATCAACTTGTTTCAAGCAAGATGAGATAAACTCATAAAGCTCGGTTTTTCTTGGTTTAGTTTGTTCTTCCCATATTTGCAGTGTCAATCGAAAGGTTTTCAAGCGTATCTCATTAATGTTGTACGATGTATCTTTGTAACGAACAGATACGCGTTGAGGCAATTCCATAAGCTTTATCAGGGAGACTCAATATAAAACTCTATTCAGTTATATTTTCGTTCATCCGGAAAAGTAAAATTTTCATAACATAGTTCTATTGAGAAAAATATTAATTTTTTTTGCAAAAACGGATACTGGTTAAAATGCAAAATTAAATTTTTTTAATTTTTAATTTTGCATTTTTAACTTTAACTTTCCTAAACTCTTGTAGACAACAATGTAGTTGCAGGCTGAACTACCTTTGTATCTTGATTGGTATTAACTTCTTCCGCTGCTAACAATTGGCGAATCAGATGTGTTACAGCTTTTTGCACCAAGCGGTTAGTAACTTGCTGACCCAAACGCTGTACACCTGGATTTACTAATAGCTGGCTGAGTTGGGGAGCAAGTTGTACTGGGTCAAAGCCACGAGTTTCTCGGAGAATATTTAAAATCCTGGTGATATGTTCTAAAGTTTGTTGCTGTTCATCTGTGGCTGTTGGAGTTTCGTTGATTGCTGTCAAGCCTACTCTTTCCCGCAGCAGGTAGGTAAAGTTATGCAAAACATTTTTACCTACAGCATTAATTCCATTCACAAATTCATCTACTAGCTTGTCACGAATGAAAGCACCGCGTTCAGAAGATAGAAAATCAAGACCTTGATTTAACACCAAGTTGAAGTCGTAATCTTGATTTTTACGGGCATTGCGTAATAAGTTTTCTAGACGATTCCAACGGAATTTACCTTCTTTAAACAGCAAATCTCGTAGTGATGTTCTTAATTCTGTTGCTGGGTCAGTTAACAAGCGTTTAGCAACGTAAGGATAAGCTTCGCTCAGGACTTTGAAGTTAGGATCTATGTAAATAGCAATACCTTCCAATGTCACGAGGGAGCGAATAATCAAAGCGTAATAGGGAGGTACGCGGAAGGGATACTCATACATCAAAGCTGATAATTCATCAGTGATGCTTTTAATATTAAGTTCAGCAACAGTAGCACCTTGTGCATCAGCAAATACTCTGGCAAAGGCTGGAATAATCGGCGTTAAATCTGTATCTGGTGTTAAGAAATCCAGTTTTACGTAGTCGTTAGCTAAACCTTCAAAATCGCGGTTAACCACGTGGACGATCGCTTCTATTAAACCATAACGCTGGGGCGGCTTAATCTCACTCATCATGCCAAAATCGAGATAAGCCAATTTACCATCGGTTGTGGCTAACAAGTTTCCTGGGTGGGGGTCAGCATGGAAAAATCCATGTTCTAACAACTGACGCAAGGAACACTGCACACCCACTTCTATTAAATAACGGGCATCAATGCCTTGTTCACTAATTTCTTTTGTCTGGGTTAATTTTGTCCCATTAATCCACTCCATCGTCAAGACGCGACGATTGGTGTATTCCCAGTAAATTTTCGGTACGTAAATGTCTTTTATGTGACCATATAACTGAAAAAAGCGCTCGGCATTTTGTCCTTCGTGGATGTAATCCATTTCTTCAAAAATGCGATCGCCTAATTCATCAAGAATCCCAACTAAGTCACTCCGCACCCGTTTGGCGTTTTTCTGTACCCAACCCGCAAGGCGGCGCAAAATGTACAAGTCAATGGTAATTCGTTCCCTCAAGTCGGGGCGTTGGACTTTAACGGCGACTTCTTCACCAGTATTTAATTTACCTTTGTAGACTTGCCCCAAGGAAGCAGCGGCAATTGGCTGGGGTGAAAGTTGGACGTAAATCTCTTCTGGTGGTGCGCCTAATTCTTCTTCAATAAACTGGTAAGCAATTTCGTTAGGAAAAGGTGGTAGTTGGTCTTGTAGCCTGGTTAATTCTTCTAGATATACCGGAGGAACTAAATCCGGTCTGGTAGACAAAGCTTGTCCGATTTTGATGTAAGCAGGCCCCAACTTTGTCAGTAATTCTCTTAGCTGAATGGCTCGACGACGGTCATTTTTAACCACAATTCCCCGCCGGCTGTCCCACCACAACCCCAAAACAAAGGATAGAGTCGGCCCCAAAACCGCCAAAATGCGCTGCAAAACTTGCAGGGGTCTTTTTTGGTAATGGGCTGCTATCTCTAGGGCATTGTAGGTTATTGTCTGAAACTCGGCTTCTACCTCTAGCCCCTGCTTTTTTTGGTTTGCTAAGAGTTTTGGCGATCGCACGACTAAGGATTGTGTACCATTTTCTGGCACTACTTCAGTAACCTGTGGTTCGCCCTCAATCAATTCGGGAGTTGGGGGAAGTGTCTTAACAATCATGAAGAAAGCCACCAGTTGGATGAATCTTGTTAAGTATTGTAACAATATGTTTACAGTCCGGCATCCTCAAGCAGTCAGAAGATTTAGCATCTTGAGAACTACAGAGGTTATTAGCAGGTTTGCTACACTTAAATGGGCTTACTAGTTTAATAGTAGTAGGTATTGGTGCGTTTCTCAGTGCTGAATGCTGAGTTTTAGATAGCGCCTGCGGCGTTACTAAGTCTGAATTTTCTTTTTAACTCAGCACAAGCGCACTACTCAAGGAGAATTTGGCTTGATGTTGCTTTGCCTGCGAATTGAAAACTTTGCCCTGATTGACCAACTAGAGTTGGAATTTGGTGCTGGACTGAATGTCTTGACAGGTGAAACCGGCGCAGGGAAATCGATTATCCTGGATGCCATTGATGCTGTCTTGGGCGGGAAAGTCTCAAGCCGAGTCATTCGTACTGGGACAAGTAGAACTTTAGTAGAAGGTACTTTTACATATAGTCCCTCCTTAGCCGCTTGGTTAAGTGAACAAGAAATTGATTCAATCGATGATCACACCGTAGTCATCAGTCGAGAAATTACAGCTACTACTAGTAATATCCGCAGTCGATCGCGGGTGAATGGAGTATTGGTAAATCGGCAGATTATGGCAGAACTGCGCGATCGCTTGGTGGAAATCACCGCCCAAGGTCAAACTGTACAGGTAGGACAATCTGCCCAAATCCGCGAATGGTTGGATTTGTATGGCGGCGACTCCCTCATGCACCAGCGTCAACAAATCGCCGCAGCCTTTGGTGCTTATCAACAAGCCCATCTTACACTAGAAAAACGTCGCACATCCGAGCGAGAGCGCCTGCAACAACTCGACTTGCTCACTTATCAAGTGCAAGAATTGTCAGCAGCCAACCTCGACGATCCCCAAGAATTAGAACAAATATTACAAGAACGGGAACGTTTGAATCATGTCGTCGATTTGCAACAGATGAGTTACAAAGTCTATCAGGCTTTGTATCAAAATGATGATGAAACCCCAGCCGCAGCCGATTTATTGGCAGACAGCGAGGCGACATTAAACGACATGGTGGAATATGACACCCAACTGCAAACCCTGCTGGACTTGGTGAGGGACGCACAAGCCGCAGTGGTGGAAGTGGGACGACAAATTAATGCCTATGGCGACAGCTTAGAAGCCGATCCCCAACGTTTAGAAGAAGTTGAAGAACGAATTCGGGAATTAAAGCAAATTTGCCGTAAATACGGGCCGACACTAAATGAAGCGATCGCTCACTATCAAAGCATCCAGAAAGAATTAGCACAACTCAACGACAGCGAACAATCTATTGAAAATCTCGAACAGCAAGAAAAAGCGCTCTTTCATAAACTTACCCAAGCTTGTCAAAAGTTAACTCAACTGCGCCGTCAAGCTGCTGCTAATTTAGAATCCCGCTTGATATCAGAACTCAAGCCTTTGGCTATGGAAAAGGTACAGTTTCAAGTTGAAATCGTACCCACTTCCCCAACCGCCACAGGTGCAGACAAAATTACTTTTATGTTTAGTCCCAACCCTGGAGAACCGCTGCAACCTTTAACACAGATTGCCTCCGGCGGAGAAATGAGCCGCTTTCTACTAGCACTAAAAGCTTGTTTTTCTCAGTCAGATGCAGCCGAAACACTAGTATTTGATGAAATAGATGTGGGGGTTTCTGGAAGAGTCGCACAAGCGATCGCCGAAAAATTACACCAGCTAAGCCAAAATAATCAAGTATTATGTGTCACTCACCAGCCCTTAGTAGCTGCCATGGCCGACCGCCATTTCCGCGTCGATAAGCAAATAATCACCCAAAGCAAAGGTAAAAAAGCCGACAACGGCAACGCCGAACAGCGCACCGTTGTGCGAGTTACTAACTTAGAAGATTTAAACACTCGCCGAGAAGAACTAGCCCAATTGGCTGGAGGAAAATCTGCAAACGAAGCGATCGCTTTTGCCGAATCGCTGTTATTGCAAGCCGCCAACCACCGCCGCCAAAAAATAACCTAATCTTCTTTGTGTCTTAGTGTCTTAGTGCCTTTGTGGTAAAAAAGTAATCAAAGACAGGCAGGATAAAAGGTGGCAATCGAAATTTACGTTAGCACTGATATAGAAGCGGATGGGCCTATCCCAGGGCCCCACTCTATGCTGAGTATTGCCTCAGCAGCATACACCGCAGACAAACAATTGATAGCAACTTTTACGGCAAATCTAGAAACCCTACCAGGGGCAACAGGGCACCCATACACCATGAATTGGTGGTCACAACAGCCAGAGGCTTGGGCAGCTTGTCGAGTTGATCAAAAGCCACCAGCAGAGGTGATGGAGTCTTACCACGCTTGGCTTTTGGCGTTGCCAGGTAAACCGATTTTCGTTGGCTACCCAGCTGCCTATGACTTTATGTTTGTCTACTGGTATTTAATGAACTTTGTAGGTGATAGCCCATTTAAACACTCAGCACTGGATATTAGATCCTATACAATGGCATTTTTGAAAAAAAACTACAAGGAATCCGGCAAGGAAAATTTACCTGCTGAATGGGTAGAGGATTCGTCATTAAAGCATGTTGCCCTAGATGATGCCATCCAGCAGGGGAGGTTATTTTGCAATTTGCTGCAAGCGAATCTTCAGGGTTGACAAACAGAAGCAGGCGATCGCATCTGTGAAACTTAGCAACAGATTCGCCTTGAGTTAGTAAATCCAAAAGCTTCTCAAAACAGCCTTTGGATCTCACTCTATAGCTAGGGACTAGGGACTGGGGAACTCGGGCCCCCCACGACCGAGAGGGAGGAGCCACTGCGGTCTTGGGGTCTCCCCAAGTGGAGCAAGTGGCGTTGGGGATTAGGGGCAATGGTGACTGGGTGAAAACTCTTTTCGTGTCTAGGTTTTATCATCTGTTGATGTCCTAACACTACTGGCGACAGCTATATATCTAGACACTCTCAATATAAGCTTTAATCGTAGGTAAGCCCGTCATCTTTTCATAGAAGAAATTATTGACAATTTTCATTACCTCTGCTTGAGCAACATCTACCTCAGAACCAAGGGGAGTGCCAGGTTCTTGGCGGCACAAACTACGGTAGAGGCGCAGCAGATGACGCACAATCTCTAATTCTTCTTCCCCCTCCAACACTTTGACAGTAGCCAGAATCAGTTCATCAGTCTGATTGAGAATGCTGTCGATATCAAAGACAGTGCTTTTGTCTCTAGCTTCTTTGACAGTTAGCACCAATGCATGGACTTGATAAAGTAGCGCTGCTGGTTCATCGAACAACTCACGCAAAAAGGCTGCTTCCTCATAACGCCCATTCAGTCGGAAGATGTTATATAGACGCTTGGCCGCTTTGCCGTAGTTGATGTCATTGCCTTTGACACATTTTTTGACTTCCTTTTCCAATCGTGCCACATAATCATCCATGACATCGCTGGAAACCTGCTTCACCAGCTTGGAAAAAATTGGGGCGGATTCAGCATCTAAGTAAACTTCCTGGAAATAGCCGTCAAGATAACCGTCTAGTGGAGTAATGGTTCCATCCGGTGCTTCCCAGGTGACATCTAACATGTTGCCGGCGTTGGTCAATTGACCGCGTATTGTATCGGCAACCACCCAGTCCAGCTTGCACCAACCTGGGTCATGTGCCACCAAATCCCAGGTGATGACCACAGGATTGCCCTCTGGGTCGCTCACTTCAATTTGTCCAGCGACAATATCATCGGGATACCAGGTAATTGGTGAACCAGCGTTGAGAGTGTATTCTCCCCGAATCACCTCTTGGGGATAGCTACCAAACTTGACTTCAAGTAACTGATAATTAGGGCCAGATAAAGTATTGAGCGCCTTCTCACGCATTAATTTGGCAATAATCTGGCAAGCTTCGCTACGGGTGGGTGCAATGATATTCACCCGCTCAAAGTAGTCGCAGTCACCAGGGTAAGTCTGAATCTTGGATTGAGCTGCTGAACCAGAAAGCGCCAACGCAGTTTCTACGACACCGGGAATGTCGTCAAATTCAACAATTTTGCCAATGGCGCGAAACCGTGCCAACTCTTGTGGGTCAAAATCCAACATGGTGACTTTGTGCCCAAAAACACCTGTTTCTTTGTCCACGACAATATCACTATCACCTGTAGCCTCGGTGATGGATTTCATCCAGCGTTCCAACTCTTGCTCATTGAGTTGAACGCCCAATCGATTGGCAGATTCTACAACACGTTTGTATGCGTCTACAGTTTGGTCTTGTGGATTTGTCATTGTCTATTATTTAGCGTTCACCAAGACAGCCATCTCATCGTAGCTGTGAGATTTGACAACAGATTCACCTATGAAAAATCCAAAGGCTGCTTTGAGCAGCCTTGGGATCTTGCCCTATGCCTGGTAATTGTCGATATAAGCCTTAATTGTGGGTAAGGCTGTCATCTTTTCATAGAAGAAATTGTTGACAATTTGCATTACCTCTGCTTGGGCTACACTCACTTCAGAACCCAAGGGAGTACCAGATTCTTGGCGGCACAGACTGCGGTAGAGTCGCAGCAAATGACGCACAACCTCCAACTCCTCTTCTCCCTCCAACACTTTGACAGCTGCCAGAATCAGCTCATCTGTCTGATTGAGAATACTATCCATATCAAAGACATTACTATTGTCCCTGGCTTGCTGCACAGTTCCCATTAATGCGTGGACTTGATAGAGTAGGGCGGCAGGTTCATCGAACAACTCACGCAAAAACGCTGCTTCCTCATAACGCCCATTCAGCCGAAAAATGTTATACAGGCGCTTGGCTGCTTTGCCGTAGTTCTGGTACTTACCTTTTTTGACACATTTTTTGAATTCATTTTCCAAGGCTTTCACATAACTATCCATAACATCAGCGTCGGCCTGCTTCACCACCTTGGAGAAGATAGGAGCGGATTCAGCATCCAGGTAAACTTCCTGGAAATAGCCGTCCAGATAGCCGTCTAGTGCTGTGATGGTTCCATCTGGTGCTTCCCAAGTCACATCTACCACGTTGCTGGCGTTGGCTAATTGACCGCGTATCTGGTCGGCAACAATCCATTCCAGCTTACACCAAGCCCAATTGGGGTCTTCGGCTACCGCATCCCAGGTAATCACCAGGGGATTGCCCTCCATGTCCTTTACTTCAATCTGACCAGCAATCAGTTCATCGGGTAGCCAGTTAATTGGCGAACCAGCACGTCTAGTATATTGTCCCCGAACCACTTGTTGGGGGTAGCCACCAAAGTTCACGTGAAGTAACTGATAATTGGGGCCGGACATGGTGTTGAGCGCCTTATCACGAACCAATTTGCCAAGAATCTTGGAGGCTTCGTTACGGGTGGGTGCAATGATATTCACCCGCTCGAAGTAGTCGCAGTCACCAGGATAACTCTGAATTTTTGATTGAGCCGCTGATCCAGAAATCGCCAACGCAGTTTCTACAACACCGGGAATGTCCTCAAATTCCACGATTCTACCAATGGTGCGAAAGCGCTCCAACTCTTGCGGGTCAAAATCCAACATGGTGACTTTGTGCCCGAAAGCACCTGTGTCTTTATCCACGACAATATCACTGTCACCTGTGGCCTCGGTGATGGATGTCATCCAGCGTTCCAACTCTTGCTCATTGAGTTGAACACCCAGGCGATTAGCAGATTCTATAACTCGTTGGTATGCGTCTACAGTTTTATCTTGTGATTGTGTCATGGTATCTTCCTTGTTGAATTTTGTGTTTATACTTCGTTGAATAAGACGATCGCTACATCAAAAATTGTTTATCAATCTACCATTTATTATTTTCTGGTTGTAAATATTAAGAAAAATTTAAGGTTTTTTATTATTATCTTAATAAAGTATTTTCTTAACTGTCTTAACTGTCTTAACTGTCCTTTCAGATTTCCAATTAAGTTTTAACTGTCTGCTGAATTAACTTATATGCTTTGACATATAATGAGTAAACTCATGAAAGTTGCCAAAATCGATAGATAAACGAAGCTTTGCGTACCATATCTTGATGATGAGGAGACGCAAAAGCCATTGCTGAATTCGAGTGTCAGCAATGCTAAATAGTTGTACAAAATGATGAATTGATTCAACCATGTTGGAAGATGAAAGCCCAATTTGCAGTGAGCTGGCACTTGCTTGTAAACCTATGTTTTCAGCCAGATTCAGAACATAATTTCTATACCAAGCAAAAAAAATGCGATCGCCTGAAAAAATAGTCATGCGATCGCAGGTTTGTAATTAATCCTTGCACATAGTGATTACTATTCCAGATTGGCGCACCAATTTCATGCTGATTGATGCTCTAAATCCCTTAACAAACGGCCATGTGGCTGCATCAATTCTCCACAACGCACTACCAACACCGGAACTAGTTTTTGTTTTGCTAACAATTGCTGACCTAGAGAGTCAAAAAACAACCAATCACCTTCTACTAACTTGAGGATGGTGATATCTGCAACCGAACCAACTTGTAAAGTACCAATTTCTGCTTCAGCTTTGAGAACACGGGCTGGGTTAATGGTGACAGTAGCGATCGCTTCCACTAAATCCAATCCCAAAGCCATCAGTTTAGAAACAGCACCACACAGACTGTAGTTCAGATTAGAATCATTGTGAACACTCTTAAAGTCTCCGTGAACATCGCTACTAATAGTATGAGGTAGGACTTTTTGCTCCATCATGCGCCGAGCAATATCAAAACTAAATTTCAGCCCATGTCCTAAATCTAAAAGTATTCCTCGCTCAATGGCTGCAAACAGCCACTCTGGAACTGTAGTACGAGTTCCCATCACTCCATCTGGTTGACAACTGTAGCAGTGACCCAGTAAATCGCCCGCTTTCATATATGACAGCACATCTTTTACTACTTTGTCTGGTAATGGTCGATGTGCTTCCACTACAGGAAATAATTCTCCTGTGTGAACATATAAAGGTAGATTAGTGCGATCGCCTAATTGACGTGCTAATTCTAGTACACCCATACCCCAGCGAGATATAGATCCCGATTCAGCATGTACTTTAAAGCCACGGACAATCTTGGGATTTTCCTCAGCTAACTGTATCAGTGGATGTATATCTACCTTTTGAGGATTTTCCAGACCCGAAACTGTGTTTCCTATGGTTTGATCTGCTGCATGATTCACTAAAAGAAAGCAGCGCACATCTGTTTTAGCTTTCTTGACAACATTTGATTTAAAGCCTGCAAATGTAAACGGACTACTGCTACCCTGATCAACAACTGTAGTCACACCCGCATTGATACCAACATCGTCTGCGGATAAACCAAAAGTAGTTACCCACTCGTAAACATGAGTGTGTAAATCGATAAAGCCTGGACAAATTAAATAACCTTCAGCTGCTACTGTGTGCTTAGCTTCGTAGCCAGATAAATGTTGAGCAATTTTGACAATTTTGCCGTTATTAACAGCAACATCAAAACGTCCATTGAGTGATTGGCTAGGGTCAACTACCCAACCATTTTTCAATACCAAATCGTATAAATCCAAGTTTGTTTTCATAAGAATTTTTGCCAGATTCGTTCTTGTTTATGCCTTTGCAACGGCAGTTTTTACAACAAAGAAGCAGCGTGTTGTGTCTGAAAAAAATATTCAGGACTTAGGCAAAATTATAGAAAACGTAGACATGCTAGCAGCTTTTTGAAAGTGAAAATAAGAGTTGAAGATAGTTTTTGCGTCAGTCCTGTAGAAATAAAATTACTCTTGAGCAAAACAACTTCAATCAAGTAGTAAGGGCAGCAACTTCATTTAAAACTTGTAAGAGTTGGTGAATCTCTTCAACTGTATTGTAATGTAGTAGCCCAATTCTTACTAAGCCGCCACTCGCTTCTACGCCTAACTTAAGAGTCAGATTCAGCGCATAGAAATTGCCATGCCAAACAAAGATACCGCGATCGCCCAAAGCTTTGGCAGTAAACTCTGGAGTTTGTCCAGCAAGCCGAATTGCTACGGTTGGTGTTCGCCAACTAAAGCGACTCGCATCAGTAATACCGTAGAAGCTTAACCCAGGAATTTCTAACAGTCCTGAAATCAACTTGTGGCTGAGTTGTTTTTCGTATTGTTGAATTGCTGACATTGCTGCAACTAAGGCAGCACGGCGACTATGATAGGCTGATGCGATCGCATGGGTGGGTTGATCGGGTGATGTCAAAAAGCGTGGACAGCTGAATGTTTGTAATCCTTCTTTGTCGGCTTCTGCAAGGGCTAAAACCAATTCACTATCAACTGCGGGGGAAACATGACAACCTAGTTTTGCTAAATAGTTAACCGCCGCCACCACACCTGCTAAACCTTCATGATTCAAAGTTCCTGTTTCCCAGCGTGATGGCAACTCATCTGGAGAAGGTTTTACTTTGTATGGAGTCAGTCTGCTAAGATGTTCCCGCTTGCCATAAAGAATGCCAACATGTGTCCCAAAAAACTTGTAAGCAGAACAAGCAAGAAAGTCACAGCCTAGCGCATGTACATTAATAGGTGCGTGAGGGGCATAATGAACTGCATCGACGAAAACCCAAGCACCTACAGCATGGGCAAGCTTTACTATTGCTGCTACATCGTTGATTGTCCCTACAGCGTTGGAAGCGTAACTCACGGCTACCAACTTGGTGCGCTGATTAATCTGCTGTACTAAATCGCTCATGTCTAAGGTGCAGTCTGCAACGTTGATATCAACAACGCGGATAATTGCACCTTGTTCTTCCAAGGCATACCAAGGAGAAACATTGGCAAAATGGTCAAGTCGGGTAACAACAATTTCATCGCCTGGTTGCAATTCTCGACCAATTGCTCGACTCACCGCGAAGGTGAGTGTGGTCATGTTAGCACCGAATACTACCTCATCGCTATTGCAACCCAAAAAATCAGCGATCGCAGCACGAGCTGAGGCAATCAGCGCATCGGTACGCGCACTCGTGGCAAAAGCCCCGTGTGCATTAGCGTTTGACCTCACCAGATAGTCACTGATTGCATCTAATACTGCTCCCGGTACTTGAGTACCACCCGGCCCATCAAAGAAAATAGCAGGTTGACCATTAATTTTTTGTGTAAGTGCCGGAAATTGGGCACGTATCCATTTCAGGTCAAGAGGCTCCATAGCAAACTCCTCTTTTTCTAGTATTTTACTTATGGTTTCAATCGCAGTGAAACATTAACTTTAGTATTTATTTGGCGATTTCACACCAGTAATTATATTTAGACAATTTTCAACAAAAAACTTTTGGTTAAACTTCGATTCAATCAGCAAAATTTCCTAGATTGAAAATATGTTACTGATAATTGATTATCATCCATATTTTGTCTAAATTGCTACTTAAATTATTTAGCTTCACTGTATTTTATTATCTAATTTCTTTGATAGCACAATTTATGTAAAATGGCTCTATTTTTTCTAAAACTAATTTGAATAGATATTTTATAAATACTCAAATGCCTTATATTCTCAATAAGTAAAATATAATTTTACCCATGGGAATATCTACTTTTTATTTCAGCAAATTTCTGGTTAATAATAACCTTAAGCATATTAATTGCTAGCTACAAGATGTCATCTCAACAGCCGTTTTTATAATTGATTTGTTGGTTTTAATAATTATTTCTACATTTTTATTTAATTATATGCTTAATTCATAGTTGATGTGAGATATTTACGTTAGTTAAAAAATTCTGTAACTGCTCCTTCATAATTGGTTACAAATTCATTCACTCAGACATAGCAAGATAGCTAAAACTGCATTCATCAACTATTCCTGTTCTAGCTTTAAAAGGTTTTCTTTGGTGCTTTGACTCTCACTGTCCCCCAATGTTGCCATAAATATTCTTTATCAATGATCTGTGGGGCGATCGCTCCATAGCTTTGCTATGGTAAATTCAACCCCACCCCCAACCCCTCCCCGTGAACGGGGAGGGGAAACTTTGACGGAAGTCAAAGGCGGGGTGGGGTTCTTCGCTTTTTAGAAATTAGTCCCTGCCCTTAAGGGCGGGGTCTTCAACCTGACTTATTGAATTGTTACCCATAACACTGATAAATTTAAGTTAAGATGTGTAAATATTTCAGTATTAAAAATGATGTTTTCATCACAAGAGCGTCAGACAGATAGCTCAGTATATAAGTTAGGTTCTAGTCTCTCTGTTAGTTTAAATTCCAAGCAATCAAACCAAGTTAAGCAAAAGGTTCAGGCGTTGCGGACTGCCTTAGTTTTACTTAGCACTTTTTTTTGTGTGGAATTAGGTGCAGGCATTTGGAGTAATAGTCTGTCGCTTTTAGCAGATGCAGAACATATTCTTTCGGATGTAGCAGCATTAGGTCTGGCACTGGTGGCAATTTGCTTATCTCAATCCATGTCAGGACGAACTGTGTTTGGGCGCTATCGATTAGAAGTTTTAGCAGCCCTGGTTAACGGTATTGGTCTAGCTTGTATTGCTGGTTGGATCGTCAGAGAAGCTGTAGTCCGGTTGCAATCTCCACCAACAGAGATTTTAGGCTTACCGATGTTGATAACTGCATTGATTGGTCTAGCGGTTAACAGCATTAACGTCCTGTGTCTGCATGGATGTAGCCATCATGACCTGAATATCAAAGGTGCATTTCTTCATCTGTTGGCAGATTTAGCCAGTTCTGTAGGATCTGTACTAGCAGCGATCGCGGTGATTTGGCTGAATTGGACTTGGGCTGATGGAGTCATTAGCTTAGGAGTGGCAGGACTAATAGGGCTATTTGCTGCTTATTTAGTGATTCAGAGCGTCAATGGTCTACGCGGTCAGGTTGGTGATGTTAACAATGGGTTTTGCCTATGTGATTTGCCAAAAGAAGAGTGTAGCGATCGCGCTTCAGCAGAAAAGCTATTATTTCCAACCTTAGAAGATCTGATTCAATGATTTCATTACTCAAACGGTACAAGCGTCAATCCCTTGAAAGGGGCAAAAATATGACTTTTGCAAGAGACTCCATGAGTTGCACTCACAAGGAGTGATAAAAATCTCTTTCCCCTACTCCCCACTCACTACTCACTACTCCCTATTTTCAAGGCAGGTCTATTGGTTAAATTGGTACTGCGACGCTCTTTAAGATGTTCATGGGGCCTTGGTTTTTCAGAAGCTGCATTTCTTGCTCGTTTCGCACCAGTAAAGCACCTGCAAATCCTAATGAGTTGACAGATATAGATTGAAAATGCTCGTGCGATCGCGGTACGATTAAGAGCCATTCTCGTGTTGCTAATAAGTTGTAAGCACCAGATTGTCTGTCACCATTAACTGCGTTTAATCCTACTGCACGCAATAAGCTGTGATAACGCTCTAGCAATGCTTCTGCTGCTGTTAAAGGTGACTGCAACCAATCAGAGTCTAGTTTGACAAAGGCGTGTAAGAAAGGTAATCCTGGTATGGTTGCAATAGAGTCTTGGAATTTTGCTGAAGCCAGCAACGGTTCAATGGGTATTTGCCACTGTGAAGGTACGAGTGGTAATGGTACTATTTGCAGGTGTTTGTGTCGCTGGCTAGCACCTGCGATTTTGCCACCGTTGTAAAAGGCTAAACCGTTAAATTCAGCCAGACATGCCCATAAAGCTGCAAAATCTTCTATTGTTAGTAAGCTTTCTTGTTCTTCAAAGGCACGGGTAATTATTAGCAAGTGATAGTCAACAACGTTATATTTATTCAAGATACATACATGAGTATCAGAAATATCTGCAACAAATAAATCCTCTTCGTAGGGAAGGAAGGGATTAAACTCTTTACCTGCAATAATATTTTGTTTCTCTTGTTGTTTTTTAGCTGCATCTTTGCGAACTAGGTTAGATAAAATTCTCACTAAAAAATTAACGCCATCCTGCTCTACAAATTCAAACTCTGTAGGTATAGATAATAGTGCTTTGCATTCCAAAGCTTGCTGAGTCAGCTGTTTAACACTTGTCCATAAAGTATCAGGTTTTAGTAATATTTTCCCTTGAGCCATTTTCAGATTTTAGATTTTGGATTTTGGATTTTAGATTTGAGAATTGGGATTTGGGATTTTAAAAATGATCATTTCATTGCCAACAACAGGGTTACGCGCTATTAGCCTCTCTTGAGAGTCGAGAATCTCTAAATGGGTAAAATCAAGTTCTTGAGAACGTTGTAATACTTCAGATGCGAGTTTCTTTTGTTCAGATTCCTTGAGAGTATACCAATCATCGCTAATTTTGATAGTCAAATTACTGGTGCGGAAGTTGGCTTGAATTGACTTTATCAGACCAGAAGCAAAGCGATCGCTAATTCCTGCGACTTGATTTTCAATCGCCGCAATCAAAGTTTGTTCTGGTGTCAATTGTATGGTGGGCGTTGTTGTCGGCGTTGGCGTCGGTTCTGGTGCTGGGGGAGTGACTTCTTCTGGCGGTGTGATTTCCTCTGGTGGAGTCGTTGGTGTTGGCGTTGACTCCGGTGAAGTTGTTGGTGTTGGTGTTGGTGTTGACTCTGGTAAAGTTGTTGCTGTTGGCGTTGACTCTGGTGGAGTCGTTGGTGTCGGTGTTGGTGTTGGAACTTCCTCAACAGGGGGAACTGTTGTTACTTCAGCAGGTTTACCAGTCAAAATAGTTGAAGTTGTCCAAAGTAGTATTACGGTAATACTAGCAATAATTCCCGTCAAAGCTGTATCCGAAAACTTTGCGGACAAATTTTCTGGTAACAAAGAGCGAATTTTCCTCAACAGTCCACTCCAGGTTGACTGAAGCTGCTGTAAAAAACCAGGCGCTGACTCAGTACCAGGTGGGGGTTCTGTTTCCAGTTTCACCACCGTTGCTTCTAGAACTCCTATGGTTCCTCTGAGAAGTTGAATAATTGTAGACTTCCAAAAAGGCTGGACTTTTTGGTTTGGTTGGGGTTCACGAGAGGAAGGCGGTTGTGAATTCTGATTGTCTTGTGACATGGAACTTTCACCAAAAGCAGCAAATCAAAGACAAATAACACATATTCTGATAAGTGCTGTCTTTACAGCCTTAATGTATCACTTCATTGCTCTTTGTTTGACTTGGGCTAAACTGACGTGAGTTCGATGACCTCTCCCTCCCGGCCTCCCTCTCCTAAAAGGCGAGGGAGGAGGAACGAAAAAATAAGGGTTTTACTCCCCTCTCCTTGTAGGAGAGGGGCCGGGGGAGAGGTTAAAACAGCACTTGTCGAACTCACGTTAAACTGACTAATTGGGTACTGGGTACTGGGAGAACTTTACCCCAGTCCCCAGTCCCTAGTCCCCAGTCCCCAATCACCAGTCCCCAATCACCAATCCCCAATCACAATGAATCTCAAACGCCGTCAATTTTTATCTTTAGCTAGCCTCAGCGCTATTGGTACAGGAATTTTAGGCTGGACGTTAACTCGTCAAAATACTCAAAATACTGATATCGCTGATTCAGCCATAGCCGCCAACACGCCCAAAAAAGATTTACTGTTACGTTTTGTATCTGTTGCTGATACAGGAACAGGGGCCAAAGGACAGTATGCTGTGGCTGGAGTGATGAATTTTTATCACAAGTTAAATCCCTATGATTTAGTAGTTTTAGCTGGAGATAACATTTACAACAACGGCGAAATTGAAAAAATTAATGCAGTTTTTGAGCGTCCTTATCAAGCTTTGCTTAAGCAAGGTGTGAAATTTCACGCTTGTTTAGGTAATCATGATATTCGTACAGCCAACGGCGATCCACAAGTCCGTTATGCTGGCTTTAATATGAAGGGACGTTACTATACATTTAGCCGCAATCAAGTGCAATTTTTTGCTTTAGATACTAATAGTAATGCTGATTGGAAAAATCAGTTAATTTGGTTAGAGCAAGAATTAAACCGCAGTAAAGCTAGTTGGAAAGTGGTGTTTGGACATCATCCGATTTATGCATCTGGTGTTTATGGAAGTAATCCAGAGTTTATTAAAACCTTTACTCCTTTATTTCAAAAATATGGTGTTCAATTATATATAAATGGTCATGAACATCATTATGAACGCACTCGTTCTATTAATGGCACGACTTATTTAATTACTGGTAGTGGTGCAGGGACTCGTCCTGTAGGGCGTTCAGAATGGACAGAGTACTCTGCTGAAAAGTTAGCTTTTGCAGCCTATGAGGTGTATCCAGATAGAATCGAAGTTCAGGCGATCGCTACTAATAAACGTGTGTTTGATCAGGGTGTTATTAAGTTAAAATCAGCTTAATTTTTTGCTGCAATTTTATTGATAGAGTTGTAGGGTGGGCTTTGCCCACCTATTCAATTACAGAAAGCTTGGTTAAAACTATGAAATTCAAGCGCCTGAAAATGCAATCCTTTCGTGGAATCAGCGATTTAACGCTGGAGTTCGATATAAAGGGTGCAAATGTAATTTTTGGTATCAACGGCACAGGGAAGTCCAGCATTCTTGATGCTCTTTCTCTCTTACTTTCCCGTTTTCTGGAGTGGATTGGAGGTGTTCCTCTGACGGAAAAGGTAAGGGTATTTAATGAACTAGATATTTCTAATAAAGATATATTAACAATACTGAATATTACAATTTTATTAAATGGGGGAGAAGAAGGTTGGGAAATATCTCGAAGTCGTAACGGAGTCTCTCAAGATTCAATGCACGAAATGATCAGAGGGGCGGCTAACGCAATTTGGCGTCATTGGCAAAATGAGCCTAAATATAATTTACCCTTAGCAGTACATTATCCCGTCAACCGTGCAGTTCTTGATATTAGTTTAGAAATTCCGAATAAAACTCAGTTTAAACAAATAGATGCCTATGAAAAAGCTCTTACAGGTACAAGAAATGACTTTGCTAGCTTTTTTCAATGGTTTAGAAATCAGGAAGATTTAGAAAGTGAATTATTACGAGATGATCGTGATTACCAAGATTCACAGTTAGAAGCAGTACGACAAGCTATATATTCACTAATTCCTGATTTTTATAATTTACGGGTGCGGCGTTCACCACTGCGAATGACTGTAACAAAAAAGGGTCAAGAACTGATTATCAATCAGTTATCTGATGGTGAAAAATGCTTGCCGGCGATGGTGGGAGATTTAGCCAGACGTTTAGCGATCGCTAACCCAAGTTTACCAGATCCATTACAGTGAAGAACCTCCTCTTGTTCCAGTACATTGTGGACATCAGAAAAAGTATTGGTACGATAAGGATTTGATGGTTTCGCCTCTAGAAATAAACTGCGGTGATTTTTTTAAATACCTTGCTTCTGGTGAAATTCAACCAACTGATGAACCATGTAAAAAAGCTGCTACTGAAACAACAATTGAGAAGCTTGCACTCAACATTGACAAACTACAAAATATGCGTAAGGTAGCAATTGACGCTATATTACTTGATATTGAAAGTTTGACTGAAGCAGAAATACAACAGCTTGCTGAAGGTTATGGAAAACCAGACTCCAGCGGACAATATACTCCGTTTTGTGCAGCGATTATCTATTTACTGCAAAATTATTTTTGAAGGTGTGGAGTTAGCGCGATCGCATTCCATTAAACTATATTAAATTACCTCAGATTGATTATTAGGAAAAATAGTATGATTCTTGAGGCAGCGATGCTGAATGTCAAACCTGGTTTAGAATCTGATTTTGAATCTGCTTTCAAAAAAGCTTCTAGTATTATTTCCTCGAGTCATGGATATTTATCCCATGAACTTCATAGATGTATAGAAGTCCAAGGGAAGTATTTATTACTTGTGAGGTGGGAAACTTTAGAATCTCATACTATTGGTTTTAGAGGTTCTGCTGAGTATCAAGACTGGAAAAAGCTTCTACATCATTTTTATGAACCATTTCCCACTGTTGAACATTTCCAAAAAGTAGAAATATAAAACAGACTTCATGATTTAAGTTTGTTTTAATTACGAATTACGAATTACGAATTACGAATTACGAATTACGATCACTCCACTTTTTGCAACTGTGCTACTTGGGGGTCAACAATTTTTTGCCCTAAGCCAGCGAATTTAATCGCCACAGAAAGCTTATTACCAGAACCAAAAATATGGGTGATTTCACCAATACCAAAAGTTTTGTGTAATACTCTATCACCTACTTTCCAGTTTTGTGTTGTATTTCCTCTACCATTACTCGCAGAACTTTTGGTATATACTTG
Organism: Nostoc sp. NIES-4103; assembly: GCF_002368335.1. Taxonomy (GTDB): domain Bacteria; phylum Cyanobacteriota; class Cyanobacteriia; order Cyanobacteriales; family Nostocaceae; genus Amazonocrinis. Next base: position 5,831,755 of record NZ_AP018288.1, read on the forward strand.
GCGAACTTTGCTTTGGGTAGCTAATAATTCTGCGGGTAATTCGTCGAGAAATTGCGATCGCACTGCTGGTTCACGAGAACCATATAAGCGGCGTTCACGAGCGTGTGATAAATATAACCTTTCTTGAGCGCGGGTAATCCCGACGTAACACAAGCGGCGTTCTTCTTCTAAAGCGGCTGGGTCACTCAGGGAACGGTATCCAGGAAATAATCCCTGTTCTAATCCCACTAAAAAGACTACGGGAAATTCCAGACCTTTAGATGCGTGCAAAGTCATTAAAGAAACTGCTGTTTGTCCGTCTTTCAAGTTATCCAAATCGGAACTTAAAGCAGCACTTTGCAAAAAGGCTGTTAAAGAAACATCTTCGTTTTCTTCTTGAAATTGCAGTGTGGCGTTATAAAGTTCCTGGACGTTTTGTATCCTATCTTCAGATTCATCTGTACCTTGATTTTGCAAATCTTGGACATAGCCAGAATCGTCTAACAGTCCTAATAACAATTCCGAAACTGGAACCGTTGCAATTTGTTCTTGATACTTGCGAATCATTTCGGCAAAAGCATTCACACCTTTTGCAGAACGTCCCGCTAATGTATTCACAGATGTTTCATCGCTGAGGATTTCCCACAGTGTTGTACCTAATTGTTGGGATGCATTTACCAAGTTTTCAATAGTAGCTTTACCAATACCGCGCCTGGGAGTATTGATCACTCGCAATAAACTAACTGTATCGGCTGGGTTAGCGATCGCTCTTAAATAAGCCAGGACATCTTTAATTTCTTTGCGGTCATAGAACTTGATTCCCCCCACAACTGTATAAGGAATTTGATTCTTCACCAACAATTCTTCAAAAGGGCGAGATTGGGCGTTGGTACGATACAGGATGGCAAAACTACCCCAGTTTAGCTCTGGGTTATGATGTTCTAAAGTGCGAATTTGCCGAATTATAAAATCGGCTTCTTCTAGTTCGTTATCTGCTTTATGACAATAAATTTCTTCGCCTGCTCCCCTTGTGGCTTTAAGAACTTTATCAATCCGTTGGGTGTTATTTTCAATCAGTTCGTTAGCTGCTTGTAAAATATTTTCGCAAGAACGATAGTTTTCCTCAAGCTTGACCATTGTGCGGGTATCTTCATCTGGCAAACCGTCACCAAAATCGTTTTGAAATTCCAACAAAATGGTAAAGTCTGCCATTCTAAAGCTGTAAATTGACTGATCCGCATCACCCACTACAAAAACTGAGCGATTCTGCCATTCCCATTCACTCTTCCTCTCTTCTCCATTAGTCACCAACAGGCGGATGAGGTCGTATTGAGTGCGGTTAGTATCTTGATATTCATCGACAAGAATATGGCAAAATTTGCGATGCCAATAACCTAATACATGTTCGTTTTGCTGAAATAATTTTGTTGGGATTAAAATTAAATCATCAAAGTCGAGGGCGTTATTTTCTGCGAGTTTATCTTGATAGCGAGTATAAACATCAGCAATTACCCGTCCGCGATAATTAGGTTGCTCGCGTTCAAATTCTTGGGGTGAAAAGCCTTGGTTTTTAGCGTTACTAATGGCGTAGCGGACAGAGCGAGGTTCAAATTTTTTATTATCTAAGTTTAAATCTTTCGTAACAATTTCTTTAATTAAGCTTTGAACATCGGACTCATCAAAGATAGAAAAATTGCGATTCCAACGGCGACCTTTTTCGTCTTCATATTTTTCGATGTCAAAGCGAAGAATCCGAGAAAATAAGCTGTGGAAAGTACCACACCATAAGTCTTTGATAGTAGTTCTGTAAACTTGCGATCGCAATTGATTCTGTTCATATTCTGGCAACAAATCAAAACGTTGACCGTGTTCTTTCATTGCCAATTGTTCAGCAAACAGCTTTTGAATCCGTTCTTTCATCTCCCGTGCGGCTTTGTTGGTGAAGGTAACCGCCAGTATATTTTCTGGATCAACACGGTGTTTGAGAATCAGGTTAGCAATACGATAAGTTAATGCTCGTGTTTTACCGGAACCAGCGCCAGCAACAACTAATAAAGGGCCGCAGTAATGTTCCACGGCTTGACGTTGGCTAGGGTTGAGGTGACTGAGGAAATCAATACTTGTGGTCATGGATGTGAAAGAGCGATCGCGTATTATTTTTCAATATCATCTGACTCGTCTGAGTGTGGCAACTCCTCAGCTGATGGTAAGCAGGCAAGTGGGTCGTAGTTTAACATGAATTGCTCTGTTGCCCCTACTGATCTATGCTACCTGTATTGCTGAGGGTATGAAGCATAGTCACGCTTTGCAAAATTCAAAAATCAACCAATTTTGGATTTGAAATATGTGAATAGGACTTACGCAAAAAACCTCTCAAACTCTCATTGTGGTTCGTTTCTCCGTGATCCGTGCGTAAGTCCTGAACTTGAAAGTGAGGTGAGTTCGCTACTACCTCTCCCTCCTAACCTCCCTCTCCTAAAAGGCGAGGGAGGAACAACGAAAAAATCTAGCTAGGTTTTACCCCCCTCTCCTACGAGGAGAGGGGTTGGGGGAGAGGTCATAACAGTATTACCCTACACCCCACACCCCACTTCAACGGGGCACGGTCAAAAGTAAGCCAGCGCGGTTTTTGGGGAAACCCCAAGACCTCGCTGGCTCACAAGTTACTCAACTTGCAAAGACCCGAAGAAATGCCTCAAAATTCATCTACCATTCGTCCCGCCACTATATTCCGAAGGATGACTGGGAGCCTCCTGGGAGGTTGAGATAATTGCCTTAGACTCAATTAGAAATTACGCCAATGCTGAAAATTGCTGTATTGTCTGGCTCGATATTCCATTAATGCACCTGAAGTCACTACAGTTCGCCCATCTCTTTTTTGAGTGGGAATTTGTCCTTTTTGTAAAGCTGTATACAGACTACTTTGATCTACACCTAAAAATCTAGCTGCTTGTACAAGCGAAATGCCCTGCTTAAGCATGTTCTGTCTTCTTCTCTTCCTAGTTGATAAGCGGTATAACATGGCAAAAAGTTAATAAACTAGTACAAAAAATCTCAATCACAGAAATGCAAAGTTTGCCGTTGCAGTACTATTGTTGCTGTAGGGAAAGCTGCACAGTTTGAGTTAAGTAGAGGTTCTTGGCTTTGAAGCTGAGAGCGTCAATCTCTGCCCAATGCTGATGATTTTGATCAATGACATGACGTTCAACCAACCTCATATTCTGCCTCCTTATTTTTACGGGTGGCTTTAGGTATGTCTGGGGTATTTTGACCAATATTTTACTTAACCACTCTGACCTCTAGCTACATGCAAATCTAATTAGATCCACATCTAAATTATAATAGCAGGACATAAAGAAATAATTAAAATATTGAGAAATAGATAAAGCAGCCTAACCATCCGCTGATGACGAGGTAGTGCTGTTTTGCATGTGCCACAAGAAGCACAGTTCAAATTTCATAGCCATAAAATGACGTGAGCCTCCAATGGAAGCTCACGTTAAGTTGAATATAACGACACTTTATATTTCCAACCGTGGAATAAATGTAAATTATTTTACGCTGAACGTGCCATAGCCAAGTCCCGAATTAACGTGACTCTGGAACGAATGTAAGCTCTCATGGTGTTGGTTTCTTCACCAGTCAGTAGCTTATCTGTTTCCACTCGTTTCAATAATTGCTGAATTAGTTCCGCATCACTGAAGCCCAGAAGAGCGCTAGTCTGGGTTTCTTCGATCACAAACCAGAGATGACGTAATGCTGAAGAGTTCATAACACATACCCCCATTGCAACTACTCGTGGTTTTTGCTCCTTACCATAGTGGAGCGATAAACAATCTAAAGAAAATCTTAAAGTATAAATTCTTAAAAAATTCTAAATTAAGCAAAACTTAACTGATTAGATAGTAATCTACAAGCTAAGTTATAAATCGTATAACAGGTGACGACAAGTAATCTTCCTAAAGATATAGGCAAAGTTAGTCATCATCTGCATGGAAAATCTACTTTTGTCGACTGACGACTGTCATTGACCACGGGTCATCTGTCAACGACCTTCTTTTGTGGTCGTCGCTAAGGAAATATAGATGATGGTCTAATTAATACGCGCTTTAGCTGAGCTAAATACTCATCTATATATAGCTGTCAGCAGTAGCGTTAGGACATCAACAGATGATAAAACCCAGACACAAGAAGACTTTTCACTCAGTCCCCAGTACCCAGTCCCCAGTCCCCTGCTATAGTTATCTAATTTCCACCTTTGGGGAAAAACTGGCGTAGAATCTCACCTGGTTTGCGATCCCAGGTGTCGATATGCTCATATATCAAGTTATCTTGATTGAATTTATAGGTAGAATAGCCATTGAAAAATATCTTTGCTTTCCAGGGAACGCGCAAAACTCCGCGAACTGTCCACTTTGCTATGATGGTGTCTTCGGCTGACTGATACACTTCGTGTAAATCAAAGTAAATTTGGCTAAAAAATAGCCGCGCATGAAATCGCAAAGTCCAAAATATGATGCGGTAGTTGAATTTCCACTTGAATTTGTTTACCGGGTCTTGAAAATAGATATCTTGCGTGTAGATGTCGTAAGAGATATCTTTTTCAAATAATGTCGGTAAATCTTGCTTCAGAGTCTGAATTACCTGTTGTACTTGCAATTGAGTTTCCACCCACTTTATTCCTTAAAAGCAATTTTATAATTTTTGCATAGAGATATCGCCTCCGTACCACAAGTAGCTAGAGGCGAAGCTACGCAAGTTTTAAGCGTCTATATTCATGTAACGAGTAAATAACTAGGACTTACGCACTGAAGCCTGAAACCCTGATCCCCCCTAGCCCCCCTTAAAAAGGGGGGAAAGTCTAAAGCCCCCTTGAAAAGGGGGTTGGGGGATCTGAGTGCGTAAGTTCTAATAACAATGATGTATTTTTCTTCGTGTCTTGGTGTCTTGGTGGTAAAAAAATGACTTTTAAACCACGAAGGCAAGGCAGCGCGTTGGGGAGCCAGCGCCGTGGGCGGGTTTCCCGACTTGAGGCGACTGGCGTCCGGCAATGCCCGACTTGAAGCGACTGCCGTCACAAAGACACAAAGAGAATATTAAAGGTTTCTGAAAAAGTTCTGCAAACGTTGCCAAATAGAAGATGTTCTCTTGTAACTTACCGTAGCAACGCTCAAATCGGACAAAGTGGGAAAACAAGCAGATTTAGCATAGGGGCCATTTCGCAACACCTTAGCTAAGGCGTTGTTATTTTCTCGCAAACCTTCATAAAAAAAGAATACCTCGCCTTGAATGCCAAGCTGGCGATTGTATGCAATTGCCTGCACCAGATATTCTGGACTAATAGAGTAGGTGCCAAGCTTGATTAAAATTCCTGGTGCTAACCTTGGTAAAGTCACATCTGTAAACTGCTGATTTACCAGTTTATCAGCGATCGCTTGATAGCTACTAAAGTCGCGCCGATAAATTTGTGGGTGGATAATATCCACTAGTCCCCTTTTCAGCCATGCAGGAGTGTCTTGCAAGTATTCCTGAAATCCCCAATCGTAGATATTGGGAGACATGGAAACTATTAAGTCGGGATTAACCGCTTTGACTTCGTTGTATAGACGCACTAGGTAGTCTGTGAGGATATCTGCACGCCACTGTAGCCATTGCCGATTTTTGGGGTTTTCTGGTGGATTTTCACCAAATTGTTGCTGATAGCGGCTGACAGTTCCTTGGTCATAGCCTCCTTCACAGGGTAAGGCAGGAAAGCGATCGTCTCCTTGAATGCCATCAACATCATAATTATTTACCACTTCCAGCACCAAGTTCAGCAAAAATTCTTGCACTTGGGGGTGAAGGGAATTTAACCACTCAAAATTGTTTTTCTTCAGGAGGTTGCCGTTACAGTCACGGGCTGCCCATTCTGGTTTCCTCTGTAGAAGTATACCACCATTCAAGTTGTAGGAACTAGCAAAGCCGTATTCAAACCAAGGGATAACTTTTAATCCTACCCGCCGTGCTTCTTTGACTACTTCTTCTAAAGGGTCACGGCTAGGAAACAAAGGCTCAATGTCCACTCCAAAAGTTTGTTGCATTGTCTGGCTAGGATACAGTGTGGTTCCTTTGTTCCAAACAACAGGAAACACCACATTAAACCCAGTTTCAGCGAGAAAATCCATCGCCTCAGCAATTCGTTGCTGTGACCTGAATACTTGACTGTCAGTAGTGGTCAACCAGACACCACGTATTTCCATTGCCATAACCCATGCCCACTTTTATGAAAGTTTCCTGACTCGGCAACAACATCTACCTGTAGGTGAATTCTCAGACTAAAACTGTCTGTTTATAGATGTTTTGGTGAGAAACTCTAAACATGATTGAAACAAAGCGCACCTAATACTGGAAAAAAATACAACATATGTCTGTGATACAAGATTCTTGGAAACACGAATATATAACTACCAATGGGGTGAAACTGCACTATGTTACCCAAGGAGCAGGCCCTTTAATGCTGATGTTACATGGCTTTCCAGAATTTTGGTATTCTTGGCGGCATCAAATACCAGAATTTGCTAAGTATTTCCAGGTTGTTGCTCTTGATTTGCGTGGCTATAACGAGAGTGATAAACCACAAAAGCAATCAGCTTATGTCATGGATGAATTTATTAAAGATGTAGAGGGAGTAATTAAAGGATTAGGCTACGACAAGTGCATTTTAGTTGGACATGATTGGGGTGGTGCGATCGCTTGGTCTTTTGCTTATGCTCACCCGGAGATGGTAGAGCGGTTAATTATACTTAATCTACCTCACCCTGCCAAGTTTGCCCAAGGTTTATTGACTCCCCAACAGTTGCTACGCAGTTGGTACATTTTTTTATTCCAGCTACCTTGGCTACCAGAATTCCTCTTACAATCTTCAGACTTTCAAGCAATTGAAAAGGCTCTTCAAAGCACAGCAGTTAATAAAAATGCTTTCACTCAAGCTGATCTCAATGCTTATAAAGATGCTGCTGCAAAACGCGGGGCGCTCACAGCAATGTTGAATTATTATCGCAATAGTTTACAACAATTTATTTCCAATAAAACTTGGGGTATTTTGCATGTGCCCACACTGATGATTTGGGGAGAAAACGATGCTGCACTGGGTAAGGAACTCACCTACGATACTGGCGCTTATGTCAAAGACCTACAAATTAAGTATATTCCCCATTGTGGGCATTGCGTACAGCAAGAACAGCCAGAGTTAGTTAACCAGTATATCAAAGAATATTTAGCGCTTTAGATTACGAAATATTACTAGACCCAAGTATTATTTGGTAACGGTAAAATGCTGGTTAATCTTAGTGACAAAAGTATGCATAATGATGCAATTTATTCACAAGATTTAACAGTGCTTTAATCATGGGATTTTTGGCGATTTTCTTAGTCAAAAATCGCCACAACCCAGAAATAATAGTATTTCTGGCATGACCAGCAAAATTTATTTCATGGGAATTAGTTGATGAATGCAATCAACATTTGCAAGTCATTTGATGAGATAATAGAAGTGTGAGGGAAAGAACGGATGCAATTTAATCGCCAAGGGGGAATATTATGAAACTCAAGCTATTCGCGGCTTTAGCCTTAGCAGCTCCCCTCTTTTTCATTAGTTCAGTCAACGCTGGGAATTCGCGAGATTTAGAACGGTTAACTTCAACTGGGGAATGTACTGGGTGTAATCTATCAGGCGTTAACCTCAGTGGCGCTCATTTAATTGGTGCTGATTTACGAGGAGCAAATCTCCAAGGTGCTAACCTCTCTGGAGCTAACCTTGAAGGTGCTGATCTAACCAACGCTAATTTGAAAGGCGCTAACTTAACAGAAGCTTTGGTAACTAACGTCAATTTGAAGAAAGCTAATCTCAACAGCGTCAATTTTACTCGCGCTCAAATTTACGACTCTAATGTGTACGGTGCATCAATGGAAAACATGAATATCACTGATGCTGACATCTATCACACTGGAATCGGCGTTGGTGGAGAAGGCGAGGGTGCAGTATTTCCTGATTGGGACTAGGCTCAATTCAGTAAGCTAGTTTAAACTGAATTAGCTTTAATTATGGTAGTGGCGTGTACTGGCTAAAATGTTGCAATAATTATCTTGTGGGGCAGACATCTTGTCTGCCAGTTAGGACGGGCGAGACGCCCATCCCACAAGAGTTTATTTAAACCCCGCCCTTAAGGGCAAGGTCTTCATGCACTATTTTAGCTGTGTCAGTCCAGTAGGGTGGGTTAGGAATAATGTCCTAACCCACCATTAATGATTTTCGGTGCATTGTGCTACTGGCTTTCCTACCGACAAACACGATCAATCGGCTATTTGACGCTTCATTAACTGAGAAAATAGCCCATCAACAGCAGCTATTTCCTGAAAAGTTCCTTGTTGTACAACTCTACCTGCTTGCAGTACATAAATACGGTGAGCATTACGAATAGTGCTAAGTCGGTGAGCGATCGCAATTCTGGTAACTTGTAATTTATCTAAACTTTCACTGACAATGGCCTGGGTTCGGTTGTCAAGGGCGCTGGTAGCCTCATCGAATAATAAAATCCGGGGTTTTAATGCCAAAGCGCGAGCAATTAATAACCGTTGTCGTTGTCCTCCAGAAAGATTACCACCTCCTTCACTCACTACAGTATGCATTTGCATGGGCATGGTGGTAATATCATCAGCTAACCCTGACATCCGCGCTGCTGTCCAAGCTTCATCTAATGTGATTTGAGCGCCACTTGCAATATTCTCAAAAATGGAACCTGCATTCAATTGACCATTTTGTAAAACAACACCCAACTGTCGCCTGACTGCATCCACATCTAACCCAGACAGGTCTTGACCATCATAATAAATACTACCTGCGATCGGAGTTTCAAACCCTAGTAATAATCGCAAAAGAGTTGATTTACCACTACCAGAACTACCTACTAGAGCGATAAACTCTCCTGGTTCAACATGGAGACTGATGTCATCGAGTGTGATTTGTCCATCTTGACGGTAGCGAAAGGTAACATGGTCTACAACAATTCGCCCTTGGAGTTTCCCAGGATCGGCTTTATTCAAGTTCACTTCTGGTATGCTGAGCAAAATTGGCTGGGTACGTTTCCATTGGGGGATGACTTGTAAAACTTCAGTAATTGTATTGCTGAGGTTTGTGCTTCCTTGAATGAAATTGCCAAAGGCGGCGTTGAAGGCTAAAAAAGTTCCTAAAGATAAGCCAACAGTCCCTTTATTCTGAGACTCTTCCAGCAGTTTAATAGTAAACCAAAATAGTACGCCATTAGTGAGTAAAGGCATGACAGCGTTAAACAGCGCCACAGCGTCTTCTATTTGTTGTGTCTTTAATTCCAGCTTGATTTGTTGACTGTAGTTTTTACTCCAGAAAGCAAAAGCCCGTTCTTGTGCGCCTGCGATATGCAGTTTGGAAATACCGTTGATGAGTTGCACTGTCTGTCCAAAAATATTTCCCTTCACTTCCAGTAGAGGGTTTACCTGACGCACCAGCAGCAAACCAGAAATTGTCGTCACAGCGATCGCAATTATAGCCACGGCAACAGCAACTAACGCCAGCTTGGCATCGTAGTAAAATAATTGACCAAGGTAAAACAGTGTAAACAAACTGCTAAAAAGATTAATTAGAGTTCTACCACCCAATTGGCGGCGAATTGCACTGACTGAAGTTACACGAGAAAGTAAGTCTCCTGTGGTGTATTGACGGAAAAATGATACTGGTAAATTCAGCAATCTATCCCAAGTTGCAGCTTGAGTAGAAGCGTCTCCAGCGCTTTCTATCCGCAGCAGGGCAAAACCCTGTGCTATTTGAAATAAAGCTGTACCAAAAGCCGCCACCAGCAAGCCTAAGCCAATTTGTAGCAAAAAAGTGCGATCGCTATCTGGTATAGCATTATCCATAATCATCGCCGTGGCTTGGGGGGTAAACATGCCTAACAATGTCACCGCCACACCCGTGAATAAAATCGTCAGTACATCCTTACCCCGTCCTTTGAGGGCGAATTGCAATAAATTTAAAGCTTTAAATGCTTGTGCGGGCAAAGACCGATAAAACATATAAGCTATGGGAGACAGTGTGGAGGCCATGCGCTCATCCACTAGAAAACGGGTGTGTGTTACTGGGTCGAATATTTCATAGGCAGTTGCAGAAACTGGTAATAGTGCCATTGGTTGATTGTCTTGAGTGTAAGCAAGTAAAGGCCCACAATCCTGCTCCCACCAATGATCTCGCAGCAGCACTTGCCGCATTCGGATACGCGAAGCACGAGCAATGGCTTCTAATGGTTCTTTAACTCGCTTGAGATTTTGCGATCGCCCTGGAGGACAGATTTTTATTCCCATCGCTTTGCCCACTGCACCAGCCGCCACTAATAAAGGCGTACCATCACCGAAAAAATCCATCGCTTGCTGATTCAGGGTCGATGCTAATTCACCGAGAGCCTCCGCTGTGACTTGACGATTCAGGAGTAGGCGATCGCGTAAACGAATGAGTTCTGCTTCAGCTTCTTGCTGGTCTAAAACGTCAATGCAGTGTAAAATTTGAATATTAAACTGGGATATTCCCGTGCAAATAATATCTGGGTTGTCAATTTCCCTAGTGGTAATAGTGGTAAATTGCACAGCATCTACAACTTTTAACCACATTTGTTCACTGAGGGGAAAAACTGCTGTAGAACTTGTCAAAGTGAATAGCTCAAACCCCAGAAAGCTGACGCTGCCTTCTTGAATCTGTAACCAACTGACAACATCAGCTTCTGGTTGGAAAGTTTGACCATGAGAAAGCGAAAAACATCCACTTGGCTGTATTTTTACTTGTATCGATGGGGTATTCACAGAGGATACAGCATCAGTAACTCGCCTCAGCCAAGATTCTACCAAAGCATCAGTAATTAAATTCCCGAAAAATTCTCGTTGTAACTGTAGCAATTCTGTCGCACCTATGGGCACCGCTAAAATTTGGCGAGCAGAACTAGCATCTATTCCAAACAGTGCTTCACCAGGATTGATACTACACAAATAACGGCGAGTACCTGCAATCAAACCATCACACAGCGTCACCGCAAACAATGCCACAGAGCCAGACTGAACCACCCAAACGCGAAAAGGGTCATTTAAAAGTATTGGTTCATTACCATTAACTTGGTAGAGTTGCCCGCGCATTGTTGCCTCACTCTGATTAAAAATCAAAAATAGTTATTTGGAATATAAAAAAGCGTTGCCAAAACACAAGATGAAATCCAACTACTCCCTTCCCGCTCAAACAATACCTATCCCCTCTTTTTCTCTGTGTTCTCTGCGTCCTCTGCGGTTCGTAAAAATTAGGTACTCTTACACCGGGATAGGAGTAATCAAATCTCAAAACCCTCAACCTCTATGCGACTCTGCGTGATCAAAATCTATAAAATCGCTTCCCCCTCTGTCCGAATTAACCGCGAGTAAACCCCCTCAACTTGCCACAATTGTTGATGAGTACCGCGTTGTACCACCTTTCCGCGTTCCAAAACAATAATTTCATCACAATCACGGATAGTACTTAAACGGTGTGCCACAATAATACAAGTGCAACCCCGTCGCCGCAGATTTTCATCAATAATTTTTTCCGTCTCTGCATCTAACGCACTAGTAGCTTCATCCATCACCAGAATAGAGGGATTATTCACCAAAGCACGCGCAATTTCTAAACGTTGTCGCTGTCCACCGCTTAAATTCGCTGCACCCTCGATCAATTGTGCATCTAAACCAAGAGACATAGAAAGAACGACATCTTCAATAGCTGCATCTTTGCAAGCTTTCATCAGGTTGTTATCTTTTACTGTAGAATCCCAAAGAGTTAAATTATCCCTGACAGTTCCGCCAAACAGCAGGATATCTTGCTCTACCATAGCCACAGAGTTGGTTAGTATTTGCTGGGGAATCTGTTCTCTACATGTACCATCAAACAGAATTTCCCCCTTCCAAGGTTGATAGAGTCCACTAACGAGTTTGGCGATGGTAGACTTACCAGAACCACTCCCACCCACCAAAGCAACTCGCTGTCCTGGTTGAATAGATAAGTTAAAGTTTTCGATAAGTGGAGGTTCCAGGCGACTGTAGCCAAAGGTAATATCTCGCAATTGGACATAACCTTGCAATTTAGATTGTGAATTGGAGATTAGCGAAGCATAATTGTCCCTATCTTTGGAACTTTCTGCAATCGGATTATCTAGCACATCATCCAAGCGGACTAAATTACCTTCCAACTCTTGCAAAGTTGTACCGAAGTTGACAAGATTGTTAACTGGTTCTTGAAAACTGTGGGTTAAAGCTTGAAACGCTATCAACATTCCGATACTCAGATGTCCATCCATCACCCGCAATCCACCAACTACTAATAACAGCATTGAGGAAACAGCTGACAAAAGTACAGGTAATACAGAGAAAATCTGGTTAGTTGTACCTAGTTCCTGCTGCGAATTAATCGCTTTAGTATAGTAACCCGACCAGCGAGCAAAGAAATCCGATTCTAAGCCAGATGCTTTAATAGTTTCTATACTTTGCAGTGCAGCTATAGAAACACCCGCCGCTTTCCCATATTCTTGCATCAAGCGCATATTCGCGTCTACGCGCTGTCGGGAAATCCACTGTAAAGTTAAGACATTGATAGCCGCAAAAATTACCATGATCAAAGTTAATACCCAGTCATATTGCAACATGACTAAAGCATAAAAAATCACCATAAGGGCATCAATAATGGTAGTTGCCAATTTTCCTGAAAGCACATCAGCAACTTCATCATTGAGATGAGTGCGATCGCTAATTTCTCCAGCAAAACGTTGGGCGTAAAAACTCGCAGGTAAACGCAGAATATGCCACAGAAAGCGGCTAGACATACCAATGGCTAGTTTAATTTTCAGCCGCCGCAAATACTTCAACCGTAGTAATGTTAGCGACCCTTGCATGATAGTTGTAATTGCCATGACTAAAAGCAAGGGACGCAACCAATGCTGTCTTTGCTCAATTAGAATATCATCCACGAACACCTGGGTTAATACAGGCACTGCTAGCCCGACCAAGGTTAAGAGAAAACCCGCAATTAAGCAGTAAATTAAAGCACCAAAAGCTGCATTCAACCGTTCCCACAGAGATACAGCAATACTAGTTTTGCGACCACCTTTGACAAACTCTTTGCTGGGTTCCATCACCAGCACCACCCCAGTGTACCCCTGATCAAATTCTTGGTGTGACACGGTACGCGGCCCAGTACTAGGGTCATTGAGATAAACTCGTTTTTTACCAAATCCTTCTACAATGAGGAAATGATTGAAATGCCAAAAAACAATATAAGGAGGACGCAAGGTTTGCAGTTGCTTGAGTTCCTTTCTCAAGCCTTTGGCTTCTAGTCCGTATCTTCTGGCAGCTTTCACCATGTTAGATGCTTTGCTACCATCACGGGAGACACCACACTCTCGACGCAGTTCAGTTAAAGGTACAATCCGACCATAGTAACCAAGAATAATTCCCAAAGCCGCAGCACCGCATTCCACTGCTTCCATTTGCAAAACAGTAGGGGTTTTCACCCTTATATCCCTACTAGGCAGTAGTTTTGCTAAATACTGCCAAGCAGAAGTCGGTTTTGCTAAGGTAAGATCAGTAAACACCAGTAAAAGACCTCAGAATAGGAAAGACATAGGTTATAGGGGCGCGTTCTTCCACTTTGACTCGCACAACGGTGGTAGTTCCAGAAGAAATTTTCATTTTGGGGCCAGCGGAAGAAGACCACTTGTAGCCGCTAAAAGTCTGGGAATCCAATTCTAAGTCACCGTATACTTGGATAACTCCATCCTGCTTGTCCGATACCAAACCTGATACTACCTCTGAATTACCCACTATGCTAGCAGCAGCCTCTTTAGTGATGGGAAACCCAGAGATACTGGTAGTGGTGCCAACAATACCGCCAAAGCGTTCCCGCTTCACGGTTTGAGGAGTAACTTGTAGGTTCATCCCAGTTTGAATTTTTTTACCATCTGCTACTGGAAAATAGGTAATACTAACTAACTTTCCTGATGAATTTTCCGCTTCAATATTTCCTAAACGGGTTCCTGCACTGATAACTTGTCCAGGGGTGACGGTAATTTCTAAAATCTTTCCTGTATATTGACTGATAATTTCACTGTTATTGCTCAGCTCTAGTTCTAGTCTAGCAATTTCCCGTTTGACTTCTTGAAGTTCGTTTTTTCTGCTAGTTGAATCTTGCAAATTTTGTTTAGCGAGATTAGCTTCTTGCCTATCCAAATCTTTTAAAGTAGCACGTTGTTGGGAAATCTCATTGAGATTTTTTAAATAAGCGTCTTGAGCATTAGCTTCTTCAAAATCTAATTTTTTTAATTCAGCAAGGTTAGTTGCTATTTCATTTTGATTATTGATATATCTTTCTTGTGTATCGCTGCTTTTTACGTCTAAATCTTTGCGTTCAATTTCTAATTGTGCAATTTCTTCGCTTTTTTTTAAGTATTCATTTTGAATATCATAAAATTGATATTGTGTAATCACATTTTGCTGTAATAAACGTTTATAAGCCTTGACTTTTCCATTGAGTACAGTAAGTTGATCTTTCGCGGCTTGAATACGTTGAGTCAAGCTTCTAGATTGCTGAGTCAGAGATTCTTGACTCTTTTGTTTCAGCACAGGAGTTAATGCTTGCAGTTCTGTAATTCGTTGCTGAATTTGCAGGCGTTGTTTTTGAATTGATTCATAATTTTTACTTTTCAATACAGGAGTTAGGACTTGTAATTCCTGTATGCGTACAAGAGCATTTTGTCGTTGTTGCTGAATAGTATTTTTTTCACTCGTACTTCCTTGACCTTGAAGTGCGCTGACAGCTTGATCTTGTGTGGTCAATTCTGCCAGTTTAGCCTGCTGTTGTTGCAATTGCTTGTAAAGTTGCGCTTGGTCAAGAGTTGCTAAGACTTCTCCCTTTTTCACCACGTCCCCAACTTTCACATTCAAAGCAACTAACTGTCCAGAACTTTTTGATTCTAAGGGTACAACTTTACGTGGGAAAATGAGTACTCCTTTGCCCTCAATTGTGATAGGGATACGTCCATAAATACTCCAAACAACGCCTATGACTACAAAAGAACCCACAGCAACTAAAGGTAGCCAGCTTCTAGGGCTGACTACCTGCATTAGTTGGTCTAGTCTTTCAGGAGAAGATAAACGTTCTACAGATTCTTTGCGAAAAAGGGCGCGTTTTTGGTCTAACATTTTCTTTAAGTTAACGACTCCTTGCCTCGTTTAGTAGATGAGAAAACTTTTGTGGTAAGTTTTTCCATGTCATTGCTTGCTTCTCTATCTCTTCTCGGATCAATTTTGATTCTGGTACAGTCAACTCATCGCACACACTAAGCAAATCGATGATAGTTGCGTACCATAGCAAAGGAATATCAGCACGTCCAAGTGCCAAAAAGTCAGATGCTAGTTTGAGAAAATTTGTCAAATCACTATTAATAAATGCCTGTTTAACGAATAACCAAGAATATGCACTAGGATAGCAGTGGCTTTTATGATTATTTTCTAGCTGTAAGTCATGAGATATAATCATAAATAAATCATGCGCTATCTGACGTTTTTGCCCAGATAAAATAATAGCAATTTCGCTAATTATCGCCGCAAACAAGACAGCAATATACTCTGGGGCTTGGCGGGTCACAGCTTCGCTTCCCCAAGAGACTGGAATCGGTAAATTATCCGATGCTCCTTGCAGATAGTTGAGAATATTACAAGCTAATTTTATAGCATCTTTAAAATGCATTTTTCGTGCTTCAATACGCACAAGATTATGAACTAAATGAATACGATGTAAAAACAGTATTTCATAGCCATATTCTTCTTGTAATATCACATCATTTCTAATAGCTTCTAAAATTCGCTCACGAGCTTGGTCAAAATTACCTCGGCAATAATCGAGGTAGGATTGTGACTGTTCTAACAAAGAGTTGTAAAGCAAAATGCCTTCAGCTGAAAGTTCATTTCTTTCAAGGGGTATACGTGCTTGTTTAAATGCACGTTCTGCCTCAATTAAATCACCTTGGCGGGTGGAATTCAATCCTTGAATACGAGCATAAGCAAACTTAGTGATTATCTGTTTGTCTGTTAGTGACAAACGTGATTGGATCAAGGTTTGTAATTTTTGCTCGACTAAATTTTGAGAAAATTCTGGTGTAATTTCGCTAGATTTTGTACAACCTTGTCGATAAGAATCGAGTGTAGTCTGAAGAAGTTGGCTGTAGAGTTCAGTTATTGTTAGACATAACATCTTATTTTTTTAATTTATTTCAATAATTTACCAGTACCTCTGGTTTCGTCAACAGAATTTAAATAAGCAAACCAGCGTTGCTTAACAAAATTTACCATCGATTCATGTTCCATTGGCACAGTCCAAATACCATTCATAATATGAGCCTTATATTGACGTTTAGCTGCTTCAGCGTATAGAGAAATAATCCGCCCCATTTTCTGCAAATCCTTCCTGACAAAACTACAGGTATACCGGATAGTATCTGAAGAAAAACGATGGTTAATTACCCATCCAACTACCTGTCCTTGGTAACGTAAACCTAAACTGTTTAAAGGCTCTAAATTATTTTCGTGTTGAAAAGGAATTAAGTCTTCAGGAATCCACGGCTGAGTTTCTTGTTGTTTTTGAATAGCTTGTCGTTCTTGGTCAGTAATTTCCACCCAAGGAAATATTTGATATGCAGAAGGAAGGCGACTGTATTTTGTAATCCAAGGTGCTTCCATTACTTTCTCTACATTGCCTTTGCACAGTAGCATTCTACTTTTTGGGGGTGCCCAGTGACATTTCTGAAGCAGACGTTCTAAAGCAGGTGTTGTAGGTTTTCCAGTGGTGTAAACCATCTCGATTTTGGTACACCCTCTGTTGCTGACTTCTGTTTCTAAACCAGTAAGTAAAGCTGTTCCAATTCCAGTGCTGCGATGTGTTGGTTCAACAAATATAGAGTGAACTTGCGCGGATTGATCATCTTGGCGAATTTCAGCTATGACTAAACCAAGCGGTTGCTCTAGATCGGAAGCCGCGATCGCAATTATAGATTTTTCTATTTCTAAATTTTGCAGCACATACCGAAAAGCCGGAAAGGTAAACTTTTCATAGTTGGTTGCTGTTGTATCTTGCAAAATATCTATAGCGTACATTTCTTACCTCTTCAGCAATACAAATTTCCAAAATATTTAAACTTTGGGCAATTTCCATGTTGTGTTTTGCAACATTTTACCAGTGGAGTTGCCAAGCATTGTTATATAGAATTCCATGGCCTTGAAGAGTAATTCTCTCATCTTCTGACTGTAGCTTTTTTATCGGAGCTATTTGATGAACTGTATGTCCAGAATGTAAAAATAGTTTACCCTCTTTGTATGGATAAAATTTCTTGTTTCTTAAATGAGAAATTTCTTCAATTTGTGCATGGTCAAGTCCCTGAACTTCTGCATATTGTAAATCCCACATATACATCCCACCTCCTAACTGTGGCAGGCTAATTGCTTGTGTGAAAGAAATAGGATTATTCAAGTCTACTTTTTCTGAAGGCTGCCAATGAAACATATAAGATTTGTCACAATGAACAGCACCTAGTGGTTGTTCAAATGCTTTATGTTCTAAAAAAATATGAAATCCTGGTAAAGCTAGATTTTCAGGAAATAAAGCGAGTTTTCCTAGTTTTATTGTTAGTGCATTGGCCAAACGTTCGTATAACCAACCAAAATGCTTTAGCAGGATAGAATTGTAGTGTTTTACTTTTTTATAGTAACCTTGTTTGTCTTGAGGTACATCATAAGGACTAGCTAGACCTAGTGTGTAGAAAGGTAGTTGGGGATGCCGTTGAATCCACAAATCTTTTAGTTCATGTACTATCGAACTGACTAGACAGCATTCTTCTTCGGTAAGTAGGTCAATTTCATTGATCATTTCCATATTATTTAAGTAGGTCGGTACGAATAAAGTTAACTGGTAAGAGTTGTCAGTTGTTAGTTGTCAGTTGTCAGTTGTAACGGTTTCAGCCATATTTACGTTTCGCGACATAACTCAGTTTATTCCTGCCTACCTACTTAATTAAAATTTATTTTTATGATTTTTGTAGAATCATTTAAACTATAAAAACTTTCAGTAACAAACGTAAATTATTCATCTATTTCTTTATGAGATTCAAACCCCCTTCTTAAGATTTTCAGAAGAGGGTTTTACACTAAACTATCAGTGGGCAAGTTTTAGCAACTTATTTCTATCTAACACTTACTGCCCCAACAGCTACTTACTAATACACAGAATGTGAATCTAGTACCAATTGGACAACGTGATTTCCCACCAGCCACTGCTTCCAGTTCTCTGTCGCTCAGTTCGGCATTGTTCTGCTGTATTTTTTCATTTAAAAAAGCATCAACTTCATCAGCAGTGAAGCTATAACCATTTTCTTGACCTAGACGCACTGCTGTTTCATTAAATATTTGGCTGTCTTGAATAGCTCCTAGCTGCTGTTGCAATTCTTCGCTATTTTGAACTAAGATATAAAACTGTTCTAGATTTTCTTTACTCATGATCGTAATACCTCCGTGAAAAATTTTCTTTCGACAACATCAGTCAAGCTATAATTTGAAGGCTTTAGCTTAACTGCAAACCGGTTAATGTTGTATGTATTCATATTAGATTTTTAATTTTGTATGGACAATCACATTTTTTTAGAATTGACTCTTATTTTTTTAGGCGAAATATGTTTATAAAAATTAAAAAGGCATCTTTTAAAAAAATGCCTTTAATCAAAATTCTATGTAAAATGTCACCAGCTTAGTAGGAATTTATTGCTAATTCTATTCTGACTCCTGACTCCTGACTCCTGAATTCTTACGAAAGAATTTATTCCCACAGAAGCACTGAGGGAAGAGTTTGTGGGTGGGCTAAACGCAATAGTTGGTAGCCAATGCCAGCAGTTCCTTGGAAAAAACAAGGACTAAACACAGATTTAGGTAAGTTGCCAAACAACTCATAATATCCTATTTGTGTTGCACGTCTTAGGGCGATCGCTGCTAATTCTTGGGCAGCTTGATGCCACTGGGGACTGTTGAGCTTTTGTGCTGCCACTAACATAACTTCACTGCGCCCTAAATTCCCGCAGCAGAGTTGATCTATATTTTGCAAACCAGTCTTGTGAGTAGTTTGCAAAGCTGTTTCTATATCGCTGAGAATTTGTTCTGTTGAATCAATCGATAAACCTCCCAATCGTCCTAAAGCAATGCCAGGAGCGCCATGACACCAAGTTGACCAAAAAACAGGTGGGGAGGTAGGGTTATAGATAGGAGTGATTTCCCGCCAGTTACCAGCCGTAGGGTAGAAAAAGTGATTTTCATAGGCGATTGCATCACGAGCTGCATCTAAATAAGCACTATTGTGCGTCACAGCATAAAGTCGCAACAGTGAATAGGCGATACCAGCCGCACCATGAGAGTAACCAGTTAAAGGTTTAGCAGTTGTAGTTTTTAGGGTGTAGGCTTGGTGACAATACTCAAGCAAGTGCTGACTACAGGCAACTGCTCGCTCCAAGACCGCTGTATTTTCTGTTTTTTGATACAGTGCTAATAGTCCTAAAATTGCTCCTGCTGCCCCCCCGATGATGTCAAACTTGCGATCGCTAGCAATTAATTCCTCTGTGATCAGGTTAGCAACTTGCTGAGCATCTTCAAGTAGTGGGGGTAAATCCAAAAATTCGCTAATTTTGACTAGAGAATAAACTATAGAAGCAATCCCTGTAGCACCACCAATACCAAGTTCCTTGGTAAAACTAGAGATAGTATTTGCATCAGATGTTTGCAAAGATGATTGTAAAGGTTGTAAAGCTCTTAAGGCTAAGTCCCGAAACTGGGCGTTGTTGATGACACGAGCTAAAGCTGCTAAAAATAAAGCAATACCACAATTACCATCGTAGAAACTATACCCTAGTGGCATCAGCTGAAAACGTTCAGCGTTGAGAACATAGGTTAAACTAATCCATGTGAGGCTACCATCAGCTCCATTAATAGCTCTGTTTTCAAGTTCAACAGCAATCTCTTGTGCTTTTGCAAGCAACTCCTCGGATGTCAAGGGAGAAGCTGCATAGTCTCCTGGTTCAGTAGTTGTAGAATTACCCGATTCAGTTTGCAGACTCCGCGCTTGTTTGGCATAAAAAGCCAACTGAATAATTCCTAATTGTTGTGTCAAGTCAGCCTCATCAAGCTTTTGCAGCCGAGTCATGACTTGGGATAGGCAAGATGACTGAAAATACTCAGGTATAGTTTTATCTTGCCTCAGTGGTAAGGCTTCACTAGCAGCGAGGGCGCTGAAATAGGGAATATCTAACTGTGCCATTGCCCTAAATTCTGATGACAAAATTGCCCAAGCTTGAGGTTTTTTCTCTGCTATGAGAAAAGATTTGCTGAGGATATCTACTTCTATACTCCAGGAATTTCCATCACGAAGAAATTCTGGAATCATAGCTTTATTGAGCAGCATACCGTAAATTTTTGTGGGGCGAAAAATAAATCGCACCTGCTGGGATTGGAATGCAGCCAAAGGACTATCAGATGCTAACAGTGTTTCCCTTTGTTTGATTAGGAAACGATACATTTGCTCAAACCCACTAACTAACTCATTGATATAATCGTTAGGGGAAAGCGCCACTCCGTTTAAGATAGGTATATTTGCTTCCACGGGTCTATCAATTTTCTCGTACCCTTGGTACATATCATCGGTGTTAATAAATTTCCAAACTGGCATCGGTATTGCTACAGGCTGAGTTTCAACACTTCCCAACCCACTAAAATCGCTGGCGATGGAGTTATCTGCACCGAATTCCCACATTGGCAAGAGTCCTGTACCCAAGACTGAATTGAACATTTTATCAGCTGCCAATGTCGCTGCATTTTCGTCGAGAAAGTCTGCTATCGATTTTGCTTGGTGCTGCATTACGGTTTCCATATCAATCAGCACCAAATGTTCACCGCAGGCAATTAAATTCTCGTTGTGACAGTCAGTCGCCCCCAAAAAATACAGCAGGCACAGCAACATTCCTGCCCTTACATAAAAACGCTGCGCCGCCTCTTCATTTTCACAAGGCTTTTGTTCTACATATTCGACCCAACCGTAGGTTTCTCGATTCAAAATTTTTAGAACTTTGAAGGGTAAATTAGGTTGTTCAAAATCCTGTGAATTTATTAAATCGAATTGTTGATTTAAATACTCTAAAAATTTCCCATAAACAATTTCTATGCCTAAGTTCTTGGGTTTATATATCAACTTTAACCCAGATTCAAATTTCATGAAAATCACAGAACGATTATTATTATGTAAGTCTCCTAACCCAGATTTTACTTCTATTACCTTATCTTGATTAATTACAAAACTTTGTGAATCAAATACTTCCTGAATCGCTATAATATCGCCATTGAGTCTCTCTATAAATTCCCCTGTAAATTCTACCCAAAAATCGATACTATTGGCGATAAATCTGCCTAATACAGGATATTTTTGGAAAAATCCTAGTAATCCATCAGATAATAATTTATCTACAAAAGTATTGTATTGGGATTTGCTAGATGTACTTGTTGTCTTTTTTATTACTAAATTTAGTAAGTTCTTACCCAAAGGGCGACAATGAGAAAATTCAAACTCTAAAGTTTTCGCAGTAATATTAAACAATCTCTCGAGTAAAGCTTTTTCCAGATTTAAATACGCTGATTCAGTAAGTCTATATAATGATAAATTTTCAGCAGAAATTGAGGATAAACCAAGAAGTTTGAGTAATTTCTGCCGCGCTACAAAAATTATAGGTAGTAGTATATCTTCAAAAGGATAAGGAATTGCTACATCAATGGGACTTGGTGATATATCTTCATAGTTAAATTCTGATGCAGTTTGAATAATTTCAGTTAAAGTATTTGACCATTTTGGTAAATATTTTTCATCTGAAATCGGTTTTGATCCGAGTATGTGCCGTGCCTTTTCAACATTTAAATTATCCCACTCTAGACGCTGTTGAAATTTTTCCCAATCTCCCTGTGAAACAACTTTACACCATTGTTCTATGTGTCTATTTGCTTCTTCTTCGTTGAATGAGGAGCAGTTTAAATCGATGTTTTCATAATTAAGACGTTCAAATATAAATGCTGCATCTCTAACTATTAGTGCTATATCAAATTGAGTTAGTTTTTGGTGAATTTGAGTTGTTACCACGTCAATAATTCTCCGTAAAGCGGCTATTTTCCAGACTGTTTATAGTGATGACACTGTATTCATTTTTGAAGGTAAACCAACAAGAGGACAGGCTAATGCAGCAGGGTCAAGCTCTTCAATTCCACGCAGCCAAGGAGCAAGACGACCAGGTATTAATTTGAGTGTTCCATCTGACTGTAAAGTAGCTATTTTGTTACGTTCATCGTATAAAGCAACAGTACACTTTCCTACATCGCCATTGGCACGTATTATCAGGGAGTTAGGTCGTGAAGCATAACATATAGGATTATCTGTTAATGTCTTATTAGCTGATGAATCTACTTTTTCACCAAATAACTTGTTTTGTAGAGATTTAATAGCTTTTTCTTTTTCTGCTTCTGGAAATACTTTTATTGAGGCTTCGTTAACTCCACCTAAGCGCTCAATTGCTTTGAAGAAAACAGCAAATCTTGAATCATGAAGAAACTCTTTTTTAATATCGTCTAGGAGTGGATCAAGTAGTTCCAGAGTATCAACACTGAAGTGTATACGCAGCAGAATAGAAACTGGTAATAAGCTATCACGGATTGCTAGTAGATTTGTCCAAATTCTGTCAAAAGTACTGCTACCATCGGCACGAATTCGACTTTTATCATGGACATTACGAGGCCCATCAAGAGAAATTTGATAACGGCGAACTCCAACATCTGCTAAAGCCACAGCAGTCTTGTAATCTAAGAAGTATCCATTGGTTGTGACATCACCCATATAATATAATTTGGTATGGCTTTTGACTAATGACAT
This sequence comes from Nostoc sp. NIES-4103, assembly GCF_002368335.1. GTDB lineage: Bacteria > Cyanobacteriota > Cyanobacteriia > Cyanobacteriales > Nostocaceae > Amazonocrinis. The sequence continues at coordinate 5,854,799 of NZ_AP018288.1, forward strand.
CACATACTCTGAAATTTCTAAGACAATATCTTTAGTAATTAAAGGCTCTCCACCAAACCAGGAAATTTGCAAATATTTTAAATCAAGACAACGCCTTTTAATAAATTCTTTAATTCCCAGAATTGTTTCTGGCTTCATTCGTCCTAATGAAAAGTCTTCATAACAATAGGTACAGCGAAAATTACATTGTTCAGTAGGCAATATAAATAGGTTAAAATAACTATTATTGAATGACTTATTTGAGATTATACTCAGTTTTGCCTGTGTGGCTTCATTAATAAATATTTGTCCATTTTCATCAATGCTGATGCTGTCATTATCAAGAAAATTGATTTGATGGATTTGGTTTTTATTTAACATATTAGAGATAATTAGATTTTTTTTCAAAATAGCCAGCAGTAAAAAAGGAGCTAGGAAGCACAAACAATAACCTACATAGCTCCTATATTATTTTTTACCTAAATCTAAAATGGAAGCAGATTATATTAACCCCACCAGATATACTTTCCAAGAGTTCATCACTTAATTCTTGTTCTGAATTATAACTATTCCACTCGTCTACTTTTGCTTCTACTTCTTCAAGAGTAAAGTCGTAATTTCTTTCTCGTCCAATATTCATAACTAGTGCAACCACACTTTCACGCTCAGTAAGTGGTTTGAATCGTTCTTGTAAAGCTTTATCTTGTAAAACTTCTTGGTAAAACGTTTCTAATTGCGCTACAGACATTTTTTGGAACCTCTAATATCTCTAAATCTTGGATTTAGGTTAGTGATGAACCTACCGTCATCACTTTAAAGAGTTTCAACTCCAGATAAAATGCACATTTTTTGGACAAGACTCTCTTTTTTTTAGATAGCGATTTAACTCACCCTCAACCGTCCCAGCATCCAATCAAATCTTCTTCCAGCGATCGCCACACCATCTAAAACGCTATCATTCAATTCATCCTCATATTCCACATCTTTAGCCAACGGTAAACCTTGACTATAAACCCGTCTACCATAGCCAAGGCGGCTGAGCATTCCTTGTAATCTCTGGGATAGTAAAATTGCAATCACGCGATAAAAACGAGATGCAAAACCAACATCTTGTTGTAATTTTGCTGCTAATTGCTGTCGAGAAATTGACAATACAACAGAGTCTTCCATCGCTTTAACCGTCATAGAAGGTAAGCGACCATTAATGAAGGGTGTTTCTCCGATGATTTCGCCTTTAGATAATTTAGCTAATTCTCTACCGATAATTTCACTTCCTTCAATTGCAGCAAAAGCACGAGCTAAAGGATTCCGTTCATTCAAACAGACAGATAAAGACATACTTCCATTTAGAAGAATGTACAGTGCGTCTACTGGCCCTTGTTCACGGATGAGTATAGTATGAGCGGGAATTTTTTGTACTTTCCCATAAGCCATCATCCAATCGATGTCACTATCATGCAATTCACCCAGCAGAAACAGCACATCTTTGACAGGCTGACCTTGTGCTAGGTTGCTATGTCCAAGTTGATTGACAGTAGTTTGGATTCTATCTGCTAACATAATAGCGATCGCTCGATAAAAGCGCGAAGCAAAACCAACATCTTGCTGCAATTTTGTCGCTAATTGCTGTTGAGAAATTGACATTACCAAGGATTTCTCAGCAGCTTTCACAGTGCTGGCTGTTGGACGATTACTGACAAAAGGAATTTCTCCCACCACCTCACCACTAGTTAAAATACCAATCTGACGATCTAAAATTTCATTTCCTTCAATAGCTGCAAAAGCACGAGTTAAAGGATTGTTATCTAATTGTGGGATACTAACTGTTAATCTTCCCTCTAGTAAAATATATAAAGAATCGGCGACTTTTCCGGCATCTATGAGTACGGTATCAACTGCTATTTCTCTTTGATGACCGATAGCAATCATCCAATCAATATCACTGTTAGTTAATTCTTTCAGTAAAACTTCTGTCATCACTAATACCTTAGTATCTAAAATTTTGCATAATTGATTTTTGACCGCAACAAGTAACAATCTATGACATTTGTATCAGCCTTAACCAATTACAGTGCAATCTGTCTAAAGTTTGTTGGATACGGAAATGTGACTCTTGAGAAGCCAATTCTTCTAATGTCAAATGGGTCAATGCCATTAACATCAAAATTTGAATTTTAGTATCTTTCAAATTTGCTGTATATTTAGTATGAAAACTTTGCAAATTTTCCGATGCTACTTTCAGCAATGCTTGTAAAATTGTCAAAGATCCATCAGAAAGTGGCGGTTGACCCAGGTAGTTTTGCAGTCTACCACCCTGGCGATAATTAGGAAATGATTCCAACCCTAAAAAGCGTAAAAACCAGTCGGCTCGATAATCACCAATGGCGGCTACAATGCCTCTGTAATCAGCAATTACCTCATCAAGTATATTGTTTCGCATAGAGTTAAACAAGCGATGTGTGAAATAGTGAGTACATTCGTGTTCCAAGCGAATTTTTAGGGATAATTCTTGCCATTGGGATTCTTCAAGTCCCATTTCTTTAGCTGAGACATTGCTATAATCACCATTACTCAAAATAATGAATTTATCCTGATAAAGCTGTTTTTGTGGTATTAATTTCTGAAACTCTTTTGTCCAACTACTTTCGCTATTATTACCAAAGTTTTCAGATGACCATTTTTGACGATACTGACGAATTCTATCCCAGTTATTAAACCCACTAACTATACAAGCTCCCATAGAAGTCGGGACTGGTTGGGGTTCATTTCGCATTGTCAAGGCTTGTACAAGAGAAACAAAGTCTTCTCGATTCCCAGCCAATAACACAGGAATAGTTCCTGCGAAACTTGGATGTAGAATTAATTGGAGTTTTTCTGGTTCCTGTAAGACTAAACCAGTAGCTTCAGCCATTCCATCTACTGCAATACCGCGACGAGTAGCAGATTGATAAGCTTGAGTCTGGCTAATACCCTCTGCAATGGGAAATTGCAGCTGTACAAGTCGCTGCTTGAGTACTTCAAACGCTCCTAAAACTTTAGCAGCAACAGCGTATTCTTCCCAAGCTACCAAATGGGGTTCACAAGCCAGGGGAAACTTGACTGTATCGGTTAATTTATGCTGATTAAAGATATTTTTGTTATATACCAATAGTTCCTCCACCTGTGCAGCAGTAGCACGAAAGCCAATGAGGACATCAGTACGAAATGATTGTTGATCTATCATAGGCGATCGCTACAAAGTAGCTGTTAAAAGTAACTATTAACCGTTGACTATTGACTAACAACCAAACCTGCAATTTGCTCAGTAATATCTTTAATTGTTTGACTCATGGAATGTCCAGAATAACGCAGACAAAAAACACCTTTGCTTGCTAGTTGCACCATATCTTCCGAAAGAGGCAAAATACCAGCTACTGAAACGTTGTAAATATTCTCTACCTGTTGTTGCAAGTCAGCAAAATTCAATGTTGGTAGAGCTTTATTGATCACTAAAAGCATTTTAGTTGCCTTCAATTTGCGAGCCACATCTACTGTTACAGCTGTTCCTTGAAAGTCTTGACTGTCTGGACGAAGAATAATCAATAAAAGGTTAGATATACCGATGGAAACTAAGGTTTCTTCATTCAAACCAGGATGAGTATCAATTAACAAATAGTCTAGTTTTAAACTGCGAATGAGTTCTTGAAAACCATCGTTGAGCCGGACTACATCATATCCTTCACGCAGAACTTTAGCGATTTCAGTAGCCTTAATACTAGAAGGAATCAAATAAAGACTACCCTTAACACTACCTCTATTTCCCTGTTCTGCAATTAAAGCATCAGTAACATCATAGGCAGCATCTCTAATATCACAACGTCCCCACAAGTAATCATTAAGAGCAAGTTGAATTTTGTCTTCTTTGAGGCCAAAAATAATGTGAATCCCTGGTGATTGGATGTCAGTATCGACTATACCTACACGTTGTCCTTTTAGCGTTAATGTAGCTGCTATATTAGCAATCAAGTTTGATTTGCCAGTACCGCCACGAAATGAATGAACTGCGATAATCTGTGTCATAAGTTGTCAGTTGTCAGTTGTCAGTTGTTATATCAAGTCCGGTAAATTGACCATAATCAAAACACCCCACCCCCAACCGCTCCCCTTACCAAGGGGAGGGGAGACAAAGCATCGCTTTGGCGGGGTGGGGTAAGCGCGCATATTAAGGGTAATTGAGCGGACATGATATCAGTTGTTATTCTCCTCATCCCCCCATCCCCCTCATCCCCCCATCCCCTTCGCTAGCATTTACTTGGTGTTGTCTGAGTTTCTCAATCTTTGTTTGTAAATGCTGAAAGTTTTCATTTTCAGTAATTTCCGCAACTTGGATGGCTCTTTTAGTTTCATCAATTTCAATACGGAGTTCTTGGACTTGCATTTTCAACTTTTGATCTCGCATCCTTACTTGTTCAGCCATCTCTAAGAAGACACAGACTAATTGACCCATATCATCTTGGGTATGTCCTAATTTCGCCAACCTCTGATGTAGTTCCAATACATCAGAATCAAAATTGTCATATTCCAAAGCTTGGGCGGCGACGGTTAGTGCGTGAATCGGTCGAGAAATACTCAGCCCTAAGAGCAATGCGATAATTGCTGTAATTCCTCCAACAATCACTACACTACTGCTATTGAGCCAAATCAGCCGATTTAAGGGAGCGGTAAACGCTGCTTTGGTTTCGCTGACTCCTAATACCCAAGGTTGAGTTGCTAAGGGTGCGAAACCAAGTATCTGCGGCTTTTGTGATTGCGGTAATTGATAGGTGGTGTGACCTGGCTGTTTGGCTTTAATCATCACCTTTAAGTCGGGAATGTCCAAGCTTTCAATAAGATCCACATCATAGTGTTGCTTTTGCACAATATACTTGAGTCTCTGAGTTGGCAGAGTCACGATGCTATGAAAAAGCAGAGATGGATTAGGATGGCTGATGATTATCCCGTGCTGGTCAATGAGGAAAACGTCGCTGTTAAAGCCTACATGCAAAGGGTTGATAGCAAGCCAAATATCTTCTCCTTTAATTTTGAGTAAGGTGGCTCCCACAATCTCCCCACTGGGCGATCGCACAGGTTGGGAGAAGAACATACCCGGACTTTTGGTGGTTTCACCAAGCAAGATGCTGGAACCGTAAAAGTTGCCTTGGATGTGAGAATAGTTCTGTCCAATGAATTTTGGCTCTGTTGCAGCTATGCATTGACCATTTTTATCTATCAGTAAAACTGCATTTAGGTCTGGATGAGAGCGGAAGATGTTTTCTATAGTTTGTTGCAGATTGTCACCTTGGGCTTTTCGCTGTTGTGGTGTGCTAGCACTTAAAAAATCCACGACATGGCGATCGCTGCTGACTTGGGCAACAACACGATGGTGATCAATAATTAATTGATCGAAACGACTAGCGATGCTACTGGCTAACAGTTCTAGTTTGCGGTATTCACCAGCCTCTACACTGTTTAAGCTCTGTTGCAGGTTGTAGTAAGCTGTGAAAATCATCGGTATCAATACAGCACAAACCAACGCTACTGAAATTTTGGCAGCAATGGGCCATGCAGGCGGATAAATAAACCGATGAAATTGCTTCATTTGAGAAACGTAGAATTTGAGTGATATATGCTCAAATTAATACGTTACGAACTAATAGAATTCTGTTTCAATGCACAATTTTTGTATAAGACTCACACTTTTTTAGATTTTAGTGCTTATACAGCAATTCCTTTGTCTCAATATTGTTATTGATTGTGGTGGCATTGGTGAGTTGTGTCTTTCTCCAAGCTTGAGGTGTAGTCCCGTGATGTTGGCGAAACTGGCGGAAAAAATGACCCTCATGCTGATAACCCACGACTTCAGCTATCTGATTCACGCACAGTTTCCCTTCCAGAAGCAAGCTTCTCGCTGCTGCCATCCGGCGATCGATAATCCAATGATTCACTGTTTGTCCTGTATGACGGCGCACTAAGTCAGTTAAATAAGCTGGACAATAACCAACTGCGGTAGCCACATCGTGCAAGCTAATCGGTTGATGGTAATTTGCTTCAATGTAATCAAAGACTTGATTCAAATGAAAATTACGAGGGAATATTGACTCAGGATTTACCGATTTTACCGTTTCAGATAAAGATGGTGTGGGGACTTGTAGTATTTGATTAGTCTTATGTAAATCGAATGAAGCTTGTTGGCGTTGGCTGATATCTCGGATTAATATACAACCATACTCTTTTCTTTCGTATTCCATATAAGTAGCAGTGATTTCTACAGGAATACTTTGATTTTCTGGAGTTTGGTAGACAGATTTCAAGTATAAGCAACCCTGCTGCTTAATAGTTTGCCAATATCTTGGCCAAACTTCCAATGAAAAGTCTGATACTATATCGTGTACAGTCATAGAAAGCAATTTATCAGAAGAATACCCTACCAAATTACATGCTGCATAATTCACATAAATTACCTGTGCATCTGATGTTATCCAAAACACTGCATCTGGAAAACGCTCCATTAGAAACTTGATTAAATGTAACTCTTTTTCTAGTTGCAACGTACTGTCTTGAAAATCGGGGCTAGCTATTGGTGACTGTGAAAGAGATGTTTTCATGCTTGGTTGTGTGGTTTGATTGTGGGTAACTGTCTTAAAAATGCTGAGCCATCAAAGAGTTCTTCTCATGTTTAATTGCAAAATATCACTTTATTTGGCTGAGTATAAAATTGTGTGAATGAAAATTTTTCTCAAAGTTTCTCAGGCTTTATAGCAGTGTTAAAACCCAGATTTATATATTTATTAATAAATATATAAATGTTATTAGATAAAGACACAAATATTTTTGTTATTGCTTTATTGCTGTTTGGTTAGGGCTATATCAAAATTTGGGTATTCAATAAAGTGATAACTAGCCGTAAAGCACTAATAAATGTAGTGCCTTACAGTAGTAAGTAAAATACCCTACTGGTGTGGCAAGCCTCAAATGTAGCAATAAAATTTTCTTGTGGGATGGGCGTCTCACCAGTCCGTTGCAGGCAAAATGCCCACATCACAACAGATAGATTCTATGCACTATTTTAGCTATGCCACGCCACTACAATTTAAGGTTTACTTTGTAAACCTTCTCTGAAGGAATGACTTTTGACTTTTTCCTTTTGACTGCCACAAAGAGGCAGGGCTATTTTATTCGACTAAGTAACAATTTTATCGACAGCACGGATAATAAATGGGAGAAGTTGGTAATCAAAAAATTACCGTGTATTTTCTCAGAACAGCCACTTTCAATTTTTAAACATACATCTATTTAGCTATTAATACAACGTTTTTTACAAATGTTGCAACTTGCAAAATTCTTTAGCTAGAGATATTACATTTAATCAAAAACTCTAGTGTTTTTTATATTTTTAAATCATTTATAAAATATAAAGCTAAAAACTGTCTATTATAAAGAAATTGTTAAATGTTTAGTCTTTAAAGTATAAGTAAAATCATAGCAATGTGAATGGTGGTTTCACTTTTCTCTGTTAATCCTTCATAGTAGTCTAGCAAGTCCACTTTGCAGGCTTGATAGCATAATAGGACTTACGCACTCATGACGAAAAACTCAGCTTTTGCGATTACTACCCTACCCTTCTCCTGACGGAGACGCTACGCGAACGGGAATGCCTAAAGAGCGGGAAGGGCTACTCTTCTCCTTCAAAGACGCTACGCGTAAGTGCTGCCCTATATCATTAGCTAGCTATAATGTCTAGTCTTCATGAAAAAATCAAAACTTTTATTATCTATTCATGCCAAAAATCAATAGGATAATTAGCGATCGCGGCTTAATATAGCTTTAATATCTGACAAAATCGCCATTTATGCTTGTATAAATGAGAGGTAGTCTGATTTTTGCCTGTTTTGTACTTTAATGAGTACGATTATAAGCAACTGACACAGCATGGGATAATCACAACCTGAGTATTCCAGTTGATTCACAAAACCAGAACTCAGAAAGCTGATTTGAGCCAATCCTGCTGCTTTCTGACTTCTACTCTCTACTGATTGTCTACCTTGTAGTTGATGCAGTAGAGGTTACAGGGCAATTATGGTTGACATGAAACCCTTTTATGCCCTAAACCCAGTTGTGGTGATGCACGAGTGCATTGCCTAATCAACAGCCTTTTGGTTGTAGTTGTCTGGATTAGAGAACCCAACTGTCAAAATTTATGGAAGTGAAAATGCAAGAACCGGAATTCACAGAAACCAAGTCCAAAGAGGCAACAGTGCCAGAGATTAACAGCCAAACTGGAACCATCACCAAACTTCAGCCTCCTGCACAGTCTCAAGATGAATGGCTAAAATACGGAGAACAAATTTCCGGCTTTTTAGCGACGTTGCCTGAATATGTGGGAAACTTCTTCAATCAGTACAAGCAACCCCTGGTTAGCGTTGGTTTAATTCTGGGAGCAATTGTTGCCGTTAAGGTGCTGTTGGCGGTGTTAGATTCTTTGAATGATATTCCTTTGGTAGCACCAACCTTTGAATTGATTGGTATTGGTTACTCTGCTTGGTTTGTTTACCGTTATTTACTCAAAGCTTCAACCAGGCGAGAGCTAACTAATGAAATTACAACCCTCAAATCACAAGTGGTGGGTAAACAAGCTCCAGACGCTTAATATCTGAGCAGTTTTATTTTCCAGTAAGCCACCCTATAAGGTGTCTACCTTCCACTTTATAATTACAACAGCCTGAGCGGTGGTTGCCACTGCTCAGGCTTTTCTCACAATTCAAAATTTAGTCAACAGTTCCTCAAGCGCCACTATCCTTATTGAGACAATTGCACAATACTTTGAGATGAAATTCTTTCCAATCTCCCAGTTCGCACTAAAGCTTGATGAACCATTGCAGCTACCTCAGCACGGGTAGCTTCTTTATTGGGAGCAAAAATTTTGGAATTGGGATAGTTAACTACAAGACCATTGGTTGTGGCAGCTGCTATCTTACCAGTGGCATACTTAGGAATATCTTGAACATCTTTGTAGACACTTAAAATCTGAGATGGGGTTGCTGGTTCTTTGAGATTCAACCCACTGACAAGAGCAACCAACACTTGCACTCGTGAAATTTTTTGTTCGGGTTTAAAGGTTTTGTTAGGGTAGCCTTTTAAAAACCCAGTGCTAATGGCTTGGTTAATTGCTGGTATTGCCCAGAATTTTGCTGAGACATCTTGAAAGGATATGGTGGAATTAGTACCCTCTTTTTCAAAGGCTTGTTGGAGTATGGCCGCAAATTCGGCACGGTTAACAGGCTGATTAGGTCTAAAAGTATAATCTGGAAAACCCCTTATTATACCACGCGAAGAGAGAGCATCAATAAAACGGCCTGCCCAAAAGTCACTAGACACATCGTTAAATGCAATTGGTGGCGGGATAGTTGACTTCTGTTTGGCAGGCGAAACTAAAGGCAAAGGTGATGATTTCATTGATGACTCCAAGCCTTTCGATAAATTCAAAGGCCTTTGCGTCTTGTTTGACTCAATGGGAGCCACATTATAAGGTGGTGAGACCTGTCTAGGAATTACCTGGTCAATTGGGGCTTGCATCGTGTCGGGTTCAACAACATCTGCATCTGGAGGCGATGGGAAAGTGTTGATATTAGAACCTGGGTTGGGTTCTGACTTAGCAGTCGGGAATGGTGATGGCAGATTAGTTGGTTGAACGTTAGTAGATGGAGTCGGCAACGGTGACAGTACTTTGTTGAAGTTCCAGCTACTATCCTTACGGGAAAATGACCAAAATATAATCCCACCGATAGTAGTGAAGGCAACTAAAATGGCTATGAATTCATCAAAGCCAAGGACGCTTTCCCCAGATGACTCGCGATCGCCAGGAGGTCTGTTTGTCATCGTTTTTACCCTAGTAACAACCAAGTTTGTGTTTAAACAAATTAAGCCACAAATTTAACTTTGAAATATGATGAAATTTTCATCCTTTATCCTATCCTTTGGGAACGGCAAAGCCGTACATACTTCATATTTCTCATAACACTCGTAGTAAGCTGGGAATGCTGTCTATTGCTGGTAAATCACGAATTTCTGCAAGGGCTTGGCGAAAATCACCTTCTTTCACATCATGGGTGACAACAACAATTTCTGCTAGTTCTCCCTGAAAACCAGTTTGGACAATTGACTCTAAGCTGACACCATAATTGCCAAAGCAAGTACCCAATTTACCAATCACTCCTGGCTGATCCTTAGTCAGGAACCGCGCATAAAATCGCGTCACGAGTTCGGCAATCGGGGCAATTTCAGAGTAATGTTGATGTCCACAGCCTAATAAGGGATTTGGTTTGGCTGTACTGGTTTTGAGGGTAGCAACCAGATTTAAAATGTCAGAAGATACGGCACTGGCAGTTGCACCAGCACCAGCACCAGGGCCGAAAAACATCACTTGTCCAATGGGTTCCCCTTCCACCAAAATGGCGTTATTCACACCGTTAATGCTAGCCAAGGGGTGAGTCTTTGGTACTAAGGTGGGATGGACTCGAACCGAAAGGGGGGATGAGGAAGTTTTTTTCGCGATCGCCAATAATTTAATCACAAATCCCAATTTTTCGGCGTAGGCAATATCTGTTTTGCTGACTTGCCGAATTCCTTCACAATACACATCTTGCAGATGGATGCGTCCACCAAAACCCAATGATGCTAGGATGGCAATTTTATCTGCTGCATCCAACCCATCTACATCAGCGGTGGGGTCAGCTTCAGCGTAACCTAATCTTTGGGCATCAGCTAAGACATCGCTGAAGTTGCTGCCTTCGGTTTGCATCCGGGTGAGGATGTAGTTAGTTGTACCGTTAACTATGCCAGTGATTGCTTGAATGCGGTTAACGCTTAAAGACTGCTTCAGGGGTTGAATCACGGGTATACCACCACCAACGGCGGCTTCTAACATGACATACACCCCGGCAGTATTAGCAGCTGTGAAAATTTCTGCCCCAAAACGAGCGATCGCTGCTTTGTTGGCAGTAACTACATGTTTACCATTATTGATTGCTTGGAGGATGAGCGATCGCGCTGGTTCTAGTCCCCCCATCACTTCAACGACTATATCCACCGCCGGATCGTTGACAATTGCTTCTAAATCTGTTGTGATTGCTTCTGCTGGCAATTCTACAGCACGGGGTTTGGAGAGCGATCGGACTCCCACCCGATATATTTCTATTTCCTGTAATAACTGATGACGCCCAACTATATCTTGTAGTAACTGCACCGTACCCGTACCTACAGTGCCTAATCCTAATATTCCTAGCTTTACACCCACAAAATTTGCACCCAATTTCACCAATAACAATTGTAGGGTAGGCAAACAGCCCACCCTACTGATTATCCTTTGTTAGTTGTTAGTTGTCAGTTGTTAGTTGTTTTGTTGTTGACTACTGACTACTAACCACTTACTAACTTAGTATGTTTCTACGTGCCAGCGACCAGCTTTCTTGATTTGTTTTTGGTAATCACTCCAGGTGACTCCTTCTTTAGCAGCAGCAGCTGTTAAAGCAGCATCGATGCCATCTTCCATACCCCGCAAACCACATATGTAGGTGTGGGTTTTTTCATCCTTAATCAACTGCCACAGTTCATCTGCATGTTCTGCTACGCGGTCTTGGATGTACATTCTGCCACCTTGGGGATTTTTTTGTTCCCGGCTAATGGCGCAAGTGAGGCGGAAGTTGTCAGGATATTTCTGTTGAATTTCTTCCAGTTCTTCCTTATATAAGAGATTTGGAGTTGTGGGAACACCAAATATTAGCCAAGAGAATCCTTTAAATTGGTATTCTGGGTTAGCTGCTCTTTCAGCATCTTTAAATTGACGCCACAGATAAGCCCGCATCGGCGCAATACCTGTTCCAGTTGCCATCATAATCACGTTGGCTTCTGGGTCATCGGGTAACAACATTTCTTTACCCACTGGGCCAGTGATTTTTACCTCATCCCCAGGTTTGAGGAAACACAGGTGTGTAGAGCATACACCGTAGACTGTTTCGCCGGTTTCGGGATGCTTGTATTCCAACTGGCGGACGCACAGTGATACTGTCTTGTCATCTACATCATCACCGTGACGGGTCGAAGCGATGGAGTAGAGTCTCAGTTTTTCTGGCTTGCCATTTTTATCTAAACCTGGCGGAATAATGCCGATACTTTGACCTTCTATATACTTTAGATTACTGCCTGTCAGGTCAAACTTGATGTGCTGAACAATACCAATGCCGCCTTCTTGCACCAAAGGATCATTAGAAATCACCTTGCCAATAAATGGTGCATTAGGGCGGTAAGTGTTGACAGGAACATCAGCGTGTTTGGCTTTCGCTTGAGTCATGGTGTTGCCTTTGTTGTCCTTATTCTTGGGCTGTTCTTCAGCATTAGCATTCGCAGGTGTGGCTTTACCATTCCCCTCACTGTTAGCACCATTGAGTTGCTGTTGGCCATTCAAGGGTTGGATGCTAACAATTTTGCCGCCTAGGCGAGTGATACGTCGCATTTCTTGATTCATGCGGTTGTAAGGCACTCTGATGAACACACTGCCACTGTTACGAATTGGGTAGTTCGTTTGATCAGTTTCTTCGTTCTGACGCAGACCCACCACTTCGTAAACGAAGACGCGGCTACCTGATTCTGTGTTGGCAGCACCCTCAACAGCACCTTGATTGTACATTCGTTCTATCACTCCGATCTTTACTTAACCGTTTCTCAAAAAAAAACTATTCTCATCACGCGCCAGCTTTAGTTTATCGGATTTTTGGTTACCAAAACTAGCACTATGGGAAAGCGGCATAGTAAGTTAATGCCTTGCTAAGTACACTCACCAAAGACATGCAGGCATAGCAAAGAACACACCTGTTCACCTTCTAAGGTAAAGGATAAGTCTGTTGGAGAATGTTAATAATGAGTCAATTTAATGTTTTTTTCCTGAACTACGACCCCCATCAAGGACATAGCTTTTACTGCCCAATGGGCTATTTACTATGACGTATGAAATCAGGGGGTGTTTTGATTGACAAAAGCTATTGCTTATTTTGCCTCCACAAGCTGCCGCTGTGTTTGGCTTTTTTGGGGTTTACACCAGGCAATACCAATTAAGGAAGGTTGCTTCCACTTGGCTCTACTTCCCTGAGTGTATATCTTTCACTAATGTTTTTGGCTGTTTTTACTTGCCGATCATGGATAATTCCACAACACAGTACAATTGCAGCGGTCAAACATTATTGATCAAAGCAGACGTGATATAAGCAACTATAATAAGTTTTACTTGATGTGAAAGATCTGTCAACCTCATGATCAGTACGTTGTCATAAAACCCCTTGGGTTCACTTCTGAGTGAACGAGGATCAGTGCTGGTGACAGACCCAAGAATATATAGCGATCGCATTTGAACTGCAAAAATTTTCCCCATGGTTATCAGTGATTTGTGATCACAAAGGAAAATCCTGACCAGTTGATTTCATAAATCCTTTAGTACTCCTATGATACTCAATCAGCATCTGATGCAGGCATTTCTCAAAAATTACTACTCAAGGATTTCCAACAGACACCTGTTTGATCATTCTTTAGGTAGATTTTGGCTTTGAATATCTGAAGTGTTGCGCTCGCAAAGTGCGAAAATTCAGTCACTTGAATTTTTTTATACTGCAAAAAATATACCAAAGAAAATAGTAGAATAGAGATACAAACAGGAACACAACGTGGCTACACCAACTATAGGTAATGGTGACAAGCCCTTGAAAATCAACAAATAAATCATCAGTATCATAGGGTAACCACTAGATTCTTGCTGACAGCAAATCTTGTTATGGAATACCCCCTTCTGATAAAATTAAATATATCACTAGGATTAAATACTCACCAGTAGCGAATTCAAGCTAGTCAGACGAGGAGCAACTATAAGTTTAGTTGTACACCCGTCTGATGCATTATGGCGCTGCTGAATACCGAGAATGCAGGATAAACCGATGGGGTAAACTCCTGGCTGCGAAATCTGCTGTGTGAAAAATTATTGATTGACACATTTAGTATCTAGAGGAGATTTATGACAAGTAAGCCGGAACGCGTGGTACTGATTGGAGTAGCCGGAGACTCTGGGTGCGGTAAATCTACGTTTTTGCGTCGTTTAATAGATTTGTTTGGCGAAGAATTAATGACAGTTATCTGTTTGGATGACTATCATTCTCTAGATCGCAAACAGCGTAAAGAAACCGGAATAACTGCACTTGACCCTAGGGCAAACAATTTCGACCTGATGTATGAGCAAATTAAAGCGCTCAAGAGTGGTCAAGCGATTGATAAGCCGATTTACAACCACGAAACCGGTACGATTGATCCGCCAGAAAGGATAGAGCCGAATCACATTATAGTTATTGAAGGGCTACATCCTTTATATGATGAGCGGGTGCGATCGCTAATTGACTTCAGCGTTTATTTTGACATCAGTGATGAAGTCAAGATTGCTTGGAAAATCCAGCGGGATATGGCAGAAAGAGGTCATCGTTACGAAGATGTCCTAGCGCAAATCAATTCCCGTAAACCAGACTTTGAAAAGTTTGTTGAACCACAAAGAGAATTTGCAGATGTAGTTCTCCAAGTACTACCCACAAACTTGATCAAAAACGACACCGAACGCAAAGTTTTGCGTGTACGGATGCTTCAGCGGGAAGGTAAGGAAGGCTTTGAGCCAGCTTACCTCTTTGATCAAGGGTCAACAATTAATTGGACTCCCTGCGGACGTAAACTCACCTGTTCTTACCCCGGTATGCAGCTGTACTATGGTTCAGATGTTTACTACGGTCGCTACGTCTCAGTGTTAGAAGTAGATGGTCAGTTTGACAACCTAGAAGAAGTCATTTACATCGAAACCCATCTCAGCAATACATCGACTAAATATCAAGGTGAATTGACTCACTTGTTACTCCAACACCGTGAGTATCCAGGTTCCAACAATGGTACTGGTTTGTTCCAAGTGCTTACAGGTTTAAAAATGCGTGCTGCTTATGAGCTTCTGACATCAAAGGAAGCAAAGCTAGCAGCTCAGGTTTAAAGCAGCAGTATTTGTGTCAAAGCTTGCAGGGACACTTTTGGGTGTCCCTTTTTTTTGTCATCAGAATTTTTTAGCTAATTCAAACTTTCGGCAATTCAGCAGTTGGATGCCATTAAATATAAACTAGCTCCTTTTCCTTTGTTTGTTTTCACTACTAAACTGCTGACTATAAGGCTAAAACCTTTACTACTTGGACTTATGCAAAACTCCGCTCTACTTTCGGTAATTCATGAATTACCGTTACATCAAAATAAGCGTTATGATCTTGTTTGCGTAAGCTCTGACTAAAAAGTTTCATTTATTTACATCTACCTACTGAAATACCATAGCTTTAAACAATACTTACCTTTAGTTGGTAGATTTTTAAAAGAAAATTAAGACACTAACTACCGAATGTGTCAATATTGTTATGATTCCCAAATTTAGCTAAAACTTAAAGTTGCCCCACGTCTCACCCAACAGGGGAGGGTGGGATGAATTTGAACACTTTTGTATTGTTCAATTCTACAGTAGGGCATTCCGTGGAATTAGAACAAAGCGAGAGTTTGTGTCCAGCAGAATACCGGGAGTCGGTTGAAAGCACACACTCACCCTTTGCGGGAGTGTGTGAGTATATCACTAACTGAACTAAATGCCCAATATTTAGTCAGCGAAAATACTCTTAAAGGAGGAATTCTCTTTGTCTCGTCGTTATTTATTTACCTCCGAGTCAGTTACTGAAGGCCATCCAGACAAAATCTGCGATCAGATCTCTGATACGATTCTAGATGCCTTGCTAACACAAGATTCTAGCAGCCGTGTTGCTGCCGAAGTTGTCGTCAATACTGGCTTAGTGCTAATTACAGGTGAAATTACTACCAAAGCCAACGTCAATTTCGTCAATCTTGCCCGTAAGAAAATTGCTGAAATTGGCTACGTTGATGCTGATAACGGCTTTTCTGCTAACAGTACCAGTGTGCTTGTAGCTTTAGATGAACAATCACCTGATATTGCTCAAGGTGTTAACACCGCGCAAGAAACCCGCGAACAGGATAGTGATGAACAATTCGACAAAATTGGCGCGGGCGATCAAGGGATTATGTTTGGCTTTGCCTGCAATGAAACACCAGAATTGATGCCCTTACCCATCAGCCTGGCCCACCGCATTGCTCGTCGATTGGCAGCAGTCCGCAAAACAGGCGAATTATCATACCTACGCCCTGATGGTAAAACACAAGTTACTGTGGTTTACGAAGATGGTCGTCCTGTAGGGATTGATACTATCCTCATTTCCACCCAGCACGATGCCAGTATTGGGGAAATTACTGATGAGGCAGCAGTACAAGCCAAAATTAAAGAAGACCTGTGGACAGCAGTAGTTCAACCTGTTTTTAGCGACATCGACATTAAGCCGACCGATGAGACACGCTTTTTAGTCAACCCCACCGGTAAGTTCGTTGTTGGCGGGCCACAAGGAGATTCTGGTCTAACAGGACGGAAGATTATTGTTGATACCTACGGTGGTTATTCCCGACATGGCGGCGGCGCTTTTTCGGGTAAAGACCCCACAAAAGTTGACCGTTCTGCTGCTTATGCTGCTCGTTATGTGGCGAAAAATATTGTCGCCGCAGGATTAGCAGAGAAAGTTGAAATCCAGCTATCCTATGCTATTGGTGTAGCACGACCAACAAGTATTTTGGTGGATACCTTTGGCACTGGCAAAGTGGATGAAGAAACCTTACTGGAATTGATCAAAAATAACTTTGAACTGCGTCCAGCGGGTATTATCCATACCTTCAACTTACGCAACTTACCCAATGAACGAGGCGGACGTTTTTATCAGGACGTCGCAGCTTACGGTCATTTTGGGCGGAACGATCTAGATTTACCCTGGGAACGCACCGATAAGGCGGAATTGTTGAAACAAGCTCTCAGCCAGACACTAGAAGCTGCGATCGCCTAGAGTAATTCAAAAGCAGGGGAACTCGAAGCCCCCACAACCACTCATGAGCAGCCACTATATTGGGCTGTTAGCGTAGCGATCTTCGATGTCGGAGCGTCGGGGGTCGCAGTCTTGATGAGTCGACTGACCATTTGGCAACAAGCCAAGATGGTCAGTCGAGTGACTTTCTAACTTCTTAGTTAGTATCTTGAAATACAACTTGATATTCATTAGAAAGCTCTCTGCCTTGTAATTGCTCTAGCATAATCAAGGTAGAGTTTTTTTATACAATTTATTTTCTAATACCAATTTGTAATTGAGAAACTTAGATACAGCAAGGGTTGTCTGGCTGATATAGCAACAGCCAAGCTGGTTGGGACATCAATAGATGATAGAACCTAGACACAAAGCGAAAAGTCAGAGCGGCGCAAACCGCTGCTGTGAACTTTTCAAGACAAAGACTTTTCTCCCAGTCCCCAGTCCCTAGTCCCTAGTCCCCTGCTATATCTGTTGCTTTATTTTAGACAATTGGTTTAAATTTTCAGAATTTATGTTGTATTTCCAGCGCAATACAGTTCAGGTAAGGCTAACAGTTGTTTAACGTAGATGTGTAATACCATTTCACGAAATTTTTGATACAAATCACTTTTCTTGCTCCCCCAGCCTCCCCAGCTTCCCCAGCTCCCCCAGCTTGCCTCAATGTATCAACTTTAAAGTGAAACGGTATAAGCGGTAGGGGTGTAATGTCCAAGACGAGGGCTGCCTCACGAATTATGAATTGTATAATTTATTGTAGAAATCGATTTTTTATCAAAAAAAACTCAATATTAAGTGCAGCAAATTTAGGCTAATACTGACTTCCAAAATTAAGAATTTCTGCAAAATATTAAACTTTTCTCAAGACTTGGCTAAGAATATATATAGTAAATAGAAATACAAAGTAAATTATCTTCTATGATTTGTTTGAGCAAATCAATTATCGAAAAAATTGGGTCTAAAACCTCGCCTTTTAAGGCGAAAAGTTTTTAGAACGAGGTATAAATCCTCGTTTCAAAAACGGCCTCCTGCCTCCTGCCTCCTGCCTTCGTTAATCTCAATCTGTCAAATTTCAAACAAATACTATTTCTTTATCAAGCTAAGTTAGAAAATTTACACGAAACTAGACACTATAGTAACAATTCATGAATTGTCACTAAGTTGAGAAAGCACAACCTTACACAGAATTGCTATAAGATGTTTATAAAAAATTGAATTTCTTATAAACTTAGACAAATAAATGATAAGATTCCTTCTGTACAAGCTTACCATAGCGGTCTAAAAACAGCTACTTGAATGTTATTTGTCAAGTAAAATAGGTGGCTGATCAGCCGTCAGACGTAATGGTAAACGTGCAGCTGCACTCTTGGTAGAGTTTCCCGGCCCCAGTGAAAACGAAGTACCAGTACTTAAACGTCGGAACTAGCCTCACCATAACTGTAAAGCAAAACCCATAGAGGCGATCGCAGTTAGGCATTGCCGTAGGCTAAGGTAGGGCTTATCGTAGAGTAGGGTAAAGTAGAGTAAGCTAAAATAAAAATTTAGCGGATATCTATAATATTGCTGCGATTGACTTAACATCAAAAACAACTATGAAGAGGGTAGGCTCCTAGAAAATACCTTGGCTTTATGAAACTACTTAGTGATTAAAGAAAGTGACTGTTGTTTGTAGAGACAAAATGATAAACATTCATATCAAAACGGCTCAAACATATTGAAGTCATGCCAATTATCTATAGATAGAGCTATTATTTTGGCTTGCTATAACAGAAGAAGATAAGTCAGTGTTAATTAGCAATAGAATTGACTCTCAAAGTAAGACTGATGTCGTGATTTTGGGGAAATGGCAAGGAGAATTGAGGTATGCAAACTCAAAAGCCAATCCTTGTTAACAACAGTTCAGAAAACAAAAAAGTGCCAGTTCAAGAACCATCAGACGAACTCCCCACAATAGAATTTCCCTCACGAGGGAAACTAAAAGCCAGTTCTTGGCGGATACATCAAAAAATTGGTTATGGGTACTTTGTAGCAATTGGAATTGGCTTTTTCGGCTCCCTCACTGGGTTAGTAATCGCTAACTATTACCGGGGTCGAGAAATCAGGCAATTCAATCAAGCTCAAGAGCAAAGACAACTACTAACTAACTATAAAGATGCGGTAATGGGAGCACAACTGCACAGTTCTAACTTGGCTGCATTCTTAGGAGATTCACAACGGCTACCAGTTAAAAAAGCCGAATTTCTGAATAATGTTGCAAAGGCTGAGAAACTAGAGAAAGATATCGGGTCTTTTATAGATAAAAGACCCAAGGATTTAGCAGCTACAAGTGCTAATTTACAGGCTTTATTACAGGATTATGCAATTAATCTCAAATCCTATGTTGCTCAAATAGAGGTTGTGTTGCAGGCAATTGACTCGCAGCAAGTCCAGCCACAGCGAATTGACTTAGCACGAGAGCAACTGCTTTTAATTATGCGTGGTGAAACAGCTAGGCAGTTAGATCAACTCTCGAAAAAATTGACAAATATTCTACAAACTGCTGAAATTCAAGAACAGAGAAGGCAACAAGATGTAGAACAAGCCAAAGGAGTTGAGAGATTAATTGTAATGGTGAGTATGCTAGTATCAGTGGCGATCGCTGCCATTGTAGCGTGGCGTACCAGTCGAGCGATCGCTGAACCGGTCATTATCGTAACTCAAGTAGCCGAGCAAGTAGCGAGGAAATCTAATTTCGATTTGCGGGCACCCGTTACTACAGAAGATGAAATTGGCTTGCTGGCTAAATCTCTGAATCGTTTAATTGAACGAGTATCTGAAAGGACTAAAGAATTAGAACAAGCCAAAGAATTAGCAGAAGCAGCTAGCAAAGCAAAAAGTATATTTTTAGCAAATGTGAGTCACGAATTACGCACACCTTTGAATGCTGTGATTGGTCTTAGCCAACTTTTACAAGACGACGCTACTGATTTAGATTTATCAGGAGACTTTATCACTGATTTAGAAACTATTAACTCTGCTGGTAGGCATCTATTAGAACTGATTAACGACATCCTTGACTTGTCAAAAATTGAAGCTGGAAAAATGACCCTTTATCCAGAGACTTTTGACATTGCTACGCTGATTAATAATCTTGTTCTCACCGTCAAGCCAGCTATAGAAAAAAATGGCAATGTCTTAAAAGTAGATTACGATGAACAGTTGGGAACGATGTACGCAGACCAAACTAGAATGCGGCAAGTACTTTTAAATTTGCTGAGTAATGCTGCTAAGTTTACCACCAACGGTCATGTGACATTAACAGTTAAAACCGAAAAGCAAGGTGTGTTGCGAGATGCTCCTTTTGGTATGATTACTTTTACTGTCGCTGACACAGGTATTGGTATGTCTGTTAGTCAACAGCAACAATTATTTCAACCCTTCATACAAGGGGATACCTCAACGACGAAAAAATATGGCGGCACCGGACTGGGGTTGGCAATTAGCCGACATTTCTGCCAAATGATGGGCGGTGAAATTATTGTTAAAAGTCAGCTAGGAGTTGGCTCTGTTTTTACCGTTCACCTGCCACTGACTATGCAAAAATAAATCAATTCAAGTGCGATCACTCATATCCCTCTTGTGTCACTTTCCGAGTATTCTGAATAAAAGGATTAAAAGAAAAAACTCTGGAAGGTAAGCAGGGCAATGGATGTAGAACTACAAATCCTGAAACATTTGGCAAGAGATGCCCAGCCAACAGTTGCGCTCGTAGATGAATATTGTGCAGAGTACAAAGACCTATTCAAAGAAGTAAGAAATTATGAATGTTTCAAATATTTACACTTAGGAATAATTTCTCCAATCAAAAGAAAATCATTACCAGAAATAGCGAAAGTAGTAAGTATAAATTCAGCCCAATCATTACATCATTTTATAGCCAATTCAGACTGGTCGGTAAATGAGTTGAAAAGCAGAAGATTAAAGAAAATAAAAAGAAAATTAAATGGTCAAGCAATTACGGTAGTAATAGATGAAACAGGAGATAGGAAAAAAGGTAAAAAGACAGATTATGTAGCTAGACAATATTTGGGAAGCGTAGGCAAAGTAGATAATGGGATAGTTTCCGTGAACGCCTATGGAGTTTATGCTAATATAACTTTTCCATTAATCTTCAAAGTATTTAAACCAAAAGGAAAACTAAAAGAGTCAGATAAATATAAAACTAAAATAGAGTTAGCATCAGAGATAATTACAGAGCTAATGGGATTAGACTTCAATATTGAATTAGTATTGGCTGATAGTTTGTATGGTGAAAGTAGCCAATTTATTAGAAAACTGACTGAATATAACTTAGGTTATGTAGTCTCAATTAGAAATAATCATGGAGTCTGGTTGCCAGCAGGGCAAAGCGTTAGAGCAAATAGATGGTGTAAGTTTGAGAGAACATTTAGCAATCAAACATCAGAGACTAGATATATTCGAGAAATAATTTATGGTAAAAAAAGAGCCATAACTTACTGGGAAATAACTACTGATCCAGAAACCATGCCAGAAAATTCTACCTCCTTCGTGATGACGAATCTGCAAGGTAATCTCAAGAAAATCTTAGGTGACTTATATGGATTAAGAACCTGGGTAGAATATGGATTTCGACAGTGTAAGCAAGAACTAGGCTGGACAGATTACCGTTTTACTAATTTCCAACATATTGAGAGGTGGTGGGAGATTATTTTTTGTGTATACACGATGATTAGTTTAAATTCTCCAGTCTTCTTAAGCTTAAATCAATCTCGTCAACTTGAGACTGAGGCACAAGAACATAGTTCAGTTGATTTTTCTAATCATTCCCATTGGAACCATGAATCTGGATGGAAAAATACTTTAAATAATCTGCGTCTCATTATCCAACCATTTTTACTATTTTGGTTAATTTATCCCTGGCTAAATATTTTTCCTAATTCACATTTATTGCTGGGATTCAATCATTTAATTGCCGCGATGAATCAGTTTAAACCCTGTTACGCTTCTGGATGATTTTGCTTTTAAACTACTTGCTTATTTCGGAAAGTGACAGAAAAGGGATATTTTGTACATAGCCGCATTAACCCAGGCTAACGAAAAATATACCTCTTAACTTTTATCGCTAAATTAGGGTTTTGGTTTTCTAAGTTAATGGTGCAAGATTTGCGATCGCAAATCTATGCTTGTGTAGTAGCGAATTATATCGCAATCCAAATCTAGTTATGACTTCCATCTGTTCCAGTTATTGAAATTTTGGTAGGGTGGGCAATGCTTTTAGTGCCATGAAACCCCAATTTTTACGTTACAGGCATTGCCCACCTTACGGTTAATTGAGAGGCCGGTGCAAGATATCAGATGAGAAAACACGTAGATTTGACATCATCAGCCTTGTTCAGATGAGAACACAGGTAAAAAAATATTATCTCTAAGCACGTAGGGAATTACCCGTAATACTATAAAAGTAACATGTATCTACCCTACGGAATAATTAAATCTTAGGTGGAGAAATATCTGTGCCAATTATTAAAAGTACAAAAAGTACAAGCTTGGTTGAAGGACAGCAGGTTGAGATTCTCATTGAGGTGGATGAAGAACCTGAAGAGATTCTCATTAAGGTAGATCAAGAACCTAAAGCAGATGTAAATAAAGGATTCGATCCTTAC
Organism: Nostoc sp. NIES-4103; assembly: GCF_002368335.1. Lineage (GTDB taxonomy): Bacteria > Cyanobacteriota > Cyanobacteriia > Cyanobacteriales > Nostocaceae > Amazonocrinis. The sequence goes on from NZ_AP018288.1 coordinate 5,877,474, forward strand.
AAAGGTAATGCCTCTCAGAATGATGCCTATGGGAATACAAGAGACGGTTCCGCCCAAAAGGCTGCCCAAAAGGCTGCCGAGAATGTGCGTGATTTTTTTGGAGAGGGCATAACACTAGCGCGTCAGTGTGCTACTGATGCTATAGAAAATTTTCGACAAATGCAAGATCAGGTCAAACCCGATGAATTTGAACTGCAATTAGGGATCAAAGTTGGTTCTAAGGCAGGTGCATTCATCACAGCTCATGGAGAAGGACAAATACAAGTCAAAATGAAATGGAAACTCAAAGAAACTCCCCAAGAATTAGTAACTCAAGACACTTCTCAACAATTGGTAAATTCAGTGCCTAAGTAAGCAGGCTGGAAAAAATTAAAGCTTTGTAGTCAGCGTTTTAGCATTTTAACGCTGACTAAAACTGATATCTTGCACCGGCCTCTCAATAACTGTAGGGTGGGCAATGTCCACAACGTAATAATAGGGTTTGAGAAATTTTCAGCATTGCCCACGTGACTTTAATTGCAATAAAGCAACTGCTGCAAAATCTCTGACAAGCTTTACTTTTCTTTGCTGAGTCTTGTGAATTGTGACTATTGAACTAGGAGTGAGTGTGGAATCAAGTTCGCCTAAATCACCTACTAAATCACCTAATATATTGCCTTACACGCTGATTGTTGGTCAAGAACAGCTAAAGCTGGCTTTGGAACTGGCATATATTGCCCCACGTATTGGTGGTGTGTTACTGAGTGGACAACGTGGAACGGGTAAATCTACGGCAGTAAGGGCTTTTAGCAAGATGATGTCCGATAAGCTTCCAGTCACTTTACCAATTAATGCTACAGAAGACCGAGTAGTAGGGGGTTGGCGAATTGATAAATTAATGCAAAGCAAACTGGAACCACAGCCAGGATTGCTCAAAGATGCAGATGGCAGTTTACTTTATATTGACGAGGTGAATCTATTAGATGACCATATTGTGAATATTATTCTTGATGTCACTTCCACAGGAGTGCTGGAAGTACAACGAGAAGGGCAAAATGAACAACTGTCGCTTTGTTTTACCCTGGTGGGAACGATGAACCCAGAAGAAGGTGGACTGCGACCACAGTTGTTAGACCGCTTTGGTTTAATGGTCAGCGTCACAGCAGAAAAGAATGAAGATGAACGAGTAAAAATTCTGCAAACGGTTTTAGAGTTTGATCAAGCAGTAACTGAATCGAACTCTGACTATATCAATAAAGCTTTAGAAGCAGATAAAAAACGCAAGAAATTACTGCAAACAGCAAAAGAGAAGTTTTACTCTGTTAAGATGCCTGAAAACATTGCGAGAAACTGCGTCAAGTTAGCAGTAGATGTCAAGGCAGAAGGCAACCGGGGTGATTATACTGTCGCTTTGGCAGCTCGTGCATATGCGGCGCTTCAAGGTATGGAAGAAGTAACAAACGAGCATGTGGCAGCTGTGGCTCAACTGGCACTTCAGCATCGTCACCCTGAAGGTCTTCAGAACAACCAAATGCTGTGGAATGAAAATCATCAGCAGCTTGTAACAGATATTTTAAATCAAGAAGGTGACTGAGTTGGCAAAATCTCAACTCAGTTTGACTGACTCATTTACGCGATCGCTTGCTTGTGCTGCCATCACTCCAGGCTTGCGAAGTATTCTGCTGTTTGATAGCTCTTTTGAAGTCTTGCAGTTAGCTGCTCAAATCATTGCCGAGATGCTGGAGGTTGTCGTTGGCGATACAGTGAAAGCTGTTTATCTTAATAGCTTTGAATCTGAGGAAAACCTCTGGGGTAGCTGGCAATTAAGCGCTCAATCAGAAAAACAACTCTTGCAATGGAAACCAGGTTTACTGGCAAACGATTCTGAACTACGTCTAGTGATAATTCCAGACTTGACTAAGCTCAGTCTCGCAGCAGCACGAGCTTGTGTGGTGCTAATGGGGACAGATGTAGCACATTTGCAACGTCACGGACAACAGACTCAATGGCAACCAAATATCTGCTGGTTGGCAGGCTGTGGTACTGGTGAAGTGGGAATGGTTTCTCCACACTTGTTAGACAGGTTTGCTCTGCGGTTAAAGGCAGAGGTGAGGAAGACAAAAGACAGAGCCAAGGAAATTCTGGAATTGATTGATGAGCAAGAATCAGCAAAAGCCAACAAACCTGAATTAATACTTCCTATTGAAATTGAGGACAAACTTAAAAAAGCTCTGCGACATCATCCTCAAATCAGCCCGAAAGCTATTGCCAGAATACTTAATTATACCCCACAACTAGAAGAAATTTACCCGCGCAGAGAAATTGCTTTAGCGCGATTGTCTTTAGCAAATGTGCGGCTAGAGGGTGCAGATGAAATGAGCGCAAATGATGTAGATATTGCTGCTCGGATGATTGGTTTGTCACCTATTAGCGAACCGATAAAAGAAACACCAAATCCGATTCCTGAACCCGTCCGGGAACCCGCGCCTAGAAAACAAGAACGTCTACCAGAAATCCCAAATCTAAAAGTTACAGCCACAACCGAGAAGATATCTGAGCTTGTGTATCAGCCGACTCAATCTGAGTTCATAGCACCCACACCTCTAAATCTGACTTCTAACTTAGAAAATCTTTACCCAGAGGATACAGCAGCTGTTGAGCGAGATGTAGATTCACTGCGCTTACCTACCAGGCGTTTTCGGTCAAAGGCTGTACCTAGAGGTTCAATCATAGGCGTGGAGAAAGCGAAAACTCTCCAAGACATAGCATTAGTGCCGACGTTAATAGAAGCCGCAAAATATCAGCCAATTCGCTGCAAAGATAAAACGGCAAGTCAAAAACCGTTATTGCAGTTGTCTCCTACAGATTTTTATTCCTATCGGCGATCGCCTGTAGCAGAACAAATGCTGATGCTGCTAATAGATTATACCTGCTTACAAGATTGCGACTGGCAGGAAGAATTATTGCCCTACCTCAGTTGGGCATATGTAGAACGAGCTAGTGTGTGTTTAATTCAGGTGGGAGCAGCAAATGCCAGCAATTTTTTACAAGCTGAGCGAATCATGGCACATAGTATACTTGTGCCTCGGATTAATGCGGGACTAGAAGCCGGACGGGGTAAAGCCACTCCCCTTGCTCATGGTCTGCAATTAGGCTTGCAAACCCTACGCCATGCTTTGCAACACGGACGTAGCACCGTAGATGAAGCGGTATTGGTAGTAATTAGCGACGGGCGGGGGAATGTACCACTGGACGGTTGTATTAAACCGCCTGTGGGACGTAAAGGCGTGGAAGATGCTTTACTGGTAGCTGAAAGTATCGGCAACTTGGATAAAGTCAAGACAGTTTTGCTAAATCCGCAGCCCGAACAATATCGAGATTTGCCCTTAGAACTAGCTGAAAAAATGGGTGCATCCGTATTTGACATTCCACCGCTGAGGATAGTGGAGGAGGAATGATGCCTGATAAACCAAAGTCTGCGACTCAAAAAGCGGCCTCTGTCCCAAAAGGTGTAAGGCAATCCAAAAATTCACTCCCTGAAAGCTCAAACAGAGTAGAGCGAACCAAACAGTCGATACCAGAAGGAACTGAAATTCCAAAAGAAGAAATAAAACCTCCTCCGAATGAACTTTATATCACAAAGACACCACCGCGAAATGTAGCAATTTTACATATTTATGAAAGCGAGAATGATTGCTATAGTGTCTGGGGAGGTCATGTAGAGAATGGACTACCCACAACTAAACCAGAAAAAAAACCTCCTCTTTCTTTAGGAAAGCAAGTAGAAGGTAAACTGGACTTCAAGTTAATTAAAGACCGCATGAAGTCACTTTCTAAGGTAAATATTGAACTTCGTATATGGCTAAAAGAATTAAAGAGTAAGTTTAACGATTTGCGTTTGGTAATTGCTGACCACACAGATTTGGAAATCCCTTGGGAAATGCTGGAATTATCGCCTGAAAAATTACCACATCAATATGTAGGTGCTTTGATTCCAACAGTCCGTTGGCGAAAGGTTATCAGCATTAATGATGATTATCCTATATTGGAATTTAAAGCGGATGAATGCTGTGGTAAAGCAGTTGCCTATCTACTCGAAGAATTAGGAAAACTACAACTAGAAATTGCAACTTTAGAAAAATTGCAAGCAAAAATTTATCTGAGCAGTCAGCATAGTATAAAGGAATTCCACACTCATTTACGACGCAATGATACTGACTATAGTTTTGTTTATATGTCTTGTCATGGATTCTTTAAAAATAGTCCAGAAGAAATGGCTTTAGGTTCAAATTCAAATACAGAGGAACAGTTAACGTTGCAAGTTTTAGGTGACAAACCACCGAATCTAATTCAAAAATCTCAGGGGATTGTCTTTCTTAATGCTTGTCATTCTGCTCGTGATCAAGTTGATCCGGCTACTCGCAGTAGCTATCGCAGGGGTTTTATAGAATTTTTTTTGGGGCAAGGGGCGCGAGGTGTAATTGGTACATTAGCTGCTGTAGATAACACTGTTGCAACGAAATTCGCTTGTGAGCTAATTGAAGAATCTTTAAACTCTCCTAACCTTTCTGTTGCTGAAGTCTTAAAAAAACTGCGGTTCAAGGCAGTAGAAAATTTAGGCGATGAGCCAACTCCAGAACAACTGAAATTTTTTATCAATACATTTATGTATGTCTATTATGGTAATCCAATGACTGTACTCCGACTCGCTCGACAAGGAGAATAGCCTTATGGCTGACACTCAGGAACTAGCTTTATCTATTGCGCCTATTATTCGCTATCCGCGTCAAGCAGAGGTGGGTAAAACTTACCTAATGACAATTGACTTACAACCATCCTCAGATGAGTGGCCTTATGAGGAAGAAGAGTATCCCATTTACTGTATGTTGGATACTTCACCATTGTTTAGTTGTCAGCCTTTGGGTGAGCCTGCTGTGGTTTTACACCGCTTTGGCGGAAGTTATGGAGCGGCGGAGTTTTTGCTGACAGCAGCGCCAGAAGAAATGCACGGAGAGATTACAGTAACTTTGGTGAATAATTGGGGAGTACCAATTAGGGTGCTGAGTCTTGATCAAATTAGCGTTACTCAAGTTGTAACTGACAGCCTAAAAACTATTGTAACTAAAAAACTTTCAACTTCTGTTCCTCAAATATTGAGGGAAAATTCATCGACTAATTATACTCGCAATCCTTACATTATTGGTATTCGCATAAATACACCTGAAAAGCTTTTTGGACGAGAAGCTATTTTCAGGAATATAGAAGAGAGTCTGCAACAGGATGCAAAATTTATCTTATTACACGGTCAAAGACGTATAGGTAAATCTTCTATTTTACTAAATATTCCCTTTTTTATATCTACAGATGAATTTGTTTTTGTATATTACGATTTGCAGGAACACTCTCATTCATCTGTAAATGAAATATTATATGCGATCGCTCGTGCCATTGGTGAACACCTTCAACTGGAAAATAGTACATTAAATTCTTTATTAAATACAGATTTAGAAAATATTCGCAGCATTTTCAGCTTGATATTTCTACCACTAGTTGATGAAGCTATAGGTAATAAAAAACTAGTTTTATTATTAGATGAGTTTGATGTTGTTGCTGGAAATGAAACAAAAACGTCTGTAGAATTTTTACGTTTATTAGAAAATTTAGTAAAACAACAAGAAAAACTATGCGTAATTGCGGTAGTTAGCCATTATCTTAATAGTATGCCAAGTTTGCTGCAATTATTTAGAGATAGTCCAGTTATCAAAATAGGTTTGCTGGATGAACTCAGTGCTAAGCAGCTAATTACTCAACCGACAGAAGGAATTCTGACATACGAACCAGATGCGATACAAGCAATTCTGGAGTTATCGTCAGGACATCCTTCTTTCACCCAATTAATTTGCTTTGAGCTTTTCAATCAAGCAAGGAATCAAGATAATTGGAATGTCACTCATGAAAGTGTGAAAAATATTGTCAACCAGGTAATTGAGATTGCAGACGCAGTGTCATCAAGTTTATTTGATTGTCTGACTACTACAGAACAAGTGGTTTTTTCGGCAGTAGCAGAGGCTCAAAAACAAAATAGGTCAGAAGACCCTTTAGACTTGCTAGAAGACTATGGACTTGTGATCACAGATGCTTTGCAAGGAAGTATCCAATCCTTAATTCATCAAGATTTTCTAAATATTAACCCCATTAAAATCCAAGTAGAATTAATTCGTCTTTGGCTGCTACAATGTCATCCACTGCGATATGTAATAAGGTATTTGGAGATACACAACTCTCAAGATCCTCTAGAGCCATTTGTCGGAAGAGAAAGTGAAATTGATGCTGCTTTCGAGCAAATTTCTAACCGTGGTCACTTGGCGATTTGGGGTAGTCGAGGAATGGGCAAAACCTCCTTTTTGCAGAAACTAGAATCACCGCAAGCTTGGGAAGACCACGGAATAGATCGATCGCAGGCTGTAATTGTTCGTTTTAGTTGCAAGAGAATTGTACCTTTTAGTCCCTCTGGCTTTTGGAAAAAAGTACTCAGGTTGCTAATGCATAATTTGCACGCTGAACCAGAACTACAGGCTGATATTGAAACTCTTTTAGCAAAAGGTCAAACATCTAGTGATAGTCTGCGTCAGGTATTAAGGAAACTTGGGCGAAGAAACAAATTCTTAGTACTGCTAGTAGATGATTTTGATGTAGCTCTTGTTCAAAATCCAGAATATTTGGAACATGAGATGCAAATATTCTTGAATCAATTTCGTACCTTGGCTGTTCATTCTCCGGAAAGAAAATCTCTGTCAATTATTGTTACTTCTCTTAAACGCCTTAACGAACTGGGGCCAAAGCTCAATCCCAATGTTTCTCCGTGGTACAACCATTATTTATTTCAGGCAATTAAGCCATTTGATTATAGTGAAATTGACCAATCGCTGCAATCATTTAAGATACCAATCACACCAGAAATACACGATATAATAAAACAAATTACTGGTGGAAATCCGACTTTACTAAAGATTATTAGTCCTTTGATTTCCAGAGAATTAGAAAGGTTAAATCCAGTAGACCCTCAAGAACTAGTTGATCAAATGGAAAGTAGTACTAGGGAGTTTTTGCGAAGTATTTGGCAGAATTTTTCTGAATTGGAACAGACTTTGTTAATGCTTATAGCTCTGTTCGATTTTAACAAACTTTTGTATCAAAGATTGCGTGTCAGATTGATTGATTTTAATTTAATGTTTTCTGTAAATGAACGAGAGCTAATCACACTGGAAGAACAAGGTATACTTACTCAAACTTTTGATAAAGGGAAAAAAATTTACTCTTTAAGTTCATCAATGATGCAGTTTTGGATAATTCAAGAACTTCAACAAACAGATGAAGAATGGTTACAAGCACGAGAGAAAGTTTTTCTCAAAGTGATGAGTCGCCAGCAAATGGATAAATTGACTAAAGATATTAAATGGCTATGGAATAACAAAAATCAAATACCGTCTAATCTGGAATGGTTTGTAAAGTTGGTGAATGCTATTCAACAAATAATTTGAAGAAGAATGAGCGCGGTGTCAGAATTCAGGAGTCAGATTTCTCAAAACCCCCAATAGGGAAAGGCGATCGCTCTGGTTTTGCCAAGAATACGCTTAGGCGTAGCCCGTCGTAGACATCGCCTTTCAAAAACCCCCACATTAGTAGTCATATATAATCATGACATAAGTATAAAAGTTCGCTCAAGTAAAGTTTGAATACCAATTCGTAATGCGGTAAGGGCTACGCGACTTAGTGTAAGGGCTACGCAACTTGCGGTAAGGGCTACGCAACTTAGTGTAAGGGCTACGCAACTTAGTGTAAGGGCTACGCGACTTGCGGTAAGGGCTACGCAACTTGCGGTAAGGGCTACGCGACTTAGTGTAAGGGCTACGCAACTTGCGGTAAGGACTACGCAACTTGCGGTAAGGACTACGCAACTTGCGGTAAGGGCTACGCAACTTGCGGTAAGGGCTACGCGGCTTAGTGTAAGAGCTACAATTTCTTATCAGTCCGCGGAGGCGGACTTTGTTTGTGTAGTAGCGAATTATATTTGCCTAATACTTTCCAAATATCTTCTTAGGAAACTCCAACAGATAAATTATTCAAGTTGTGCCTTTTTTTAACAAACGAGTTGGTTAAAGAAAATGGAGACGAATTTACTTTTTCAACCTTTGAACTTTTAGATGAGGAATCAAAGACTTCATCTTTAATGTTTTCACTAGTTACAACAGTGTAGTCTTTTGCATGTAATTCCAAGTCAAAAGCCCTAAAGCAGAGTACGAGAGTTTTTCGGTCTACACCTTGACTTCGAGACCATAATCGACTCAGAGTTTTAGCAGAAATATTCATGCGATCGCTCAGTTGTTCTATAGTCCAGCGATCGCCTTGATTTTCTGTAACCTCTGCATCAAGAATGGCTTGCTGTAAACGTTTCAATCCTATAGAAGTTAGTACAACTCCTCGTCTGCGCTTAGTTTTTGTTTGTTGCAGTTCCATATATTGTCAGACAATAATTTTTCATACGATTTATGTTTGAAAATACGTCTATAGAACTTACGCAAAACTACACACTATCGAGAACAATTCATGAATTGGCCCCAAGTGAAACAAGCGCAAGCCCATATAGAATTTGATTTCAAACTCTGGAACTAAATTTATCAGTCAAAAATAAGAAACTTATAGGGATACTAAAAATTTTTATTTGTTGGTAGAAATAAAAAAAGCTTATTCCTAGAACTTACGCACTCAGATCCCCCAACCCTCTTAAAAAGGGGGCTTTAGACTTTCCCCCCTTTTTAAGGGGGGCTAGGGGGGATCAGGGTTTCAGGCTTCAGTGCGTAAGTCCTTATTCCCTGTGTATTGAGTTATAGCCGTCGCCATTAGTGTTAGGACATCAACAGATAATAAAACCTAGACACAAAAAGACTTTTCACCCAGTACCCAGTCCCTAGTCCCCAGTCCCCAGCTATATAAACAAGATACCCAACTTTCTATAAAAGTTGAGTATCTGAGATTTGCAATTTTTACAAATCAAATAGGATTACTATAGTAATAAGTACGTCAATTTTGAAAAACGTAAAATAGAGTCTTTGCGATTACTTCCCTTCACTGCGTTGCGTACCCTACGGGAAGGCGTTCCGCCTACGTAATGACATTTTACGTTTAATAAGGTTGACCTACTTAGCTATTCATATTTATATGACTTCTACAAATACGCCACTGCGAGCAAACTCTTCTTCTTCAGGAGTAAAGTAGGGATTTTTATCTTCAATTTCAGGGTCAAAGCGGTACACTTCCTGAAGAAACTGCCCGGCATTCACAGATGATTCCAACTCTTTGATATACATTTCAGCTAGCGTACACGCCTCTTTGATGCCTAACTCATCGCCTTTCTCCAACAGCTTTTGGAGCGTTGCTCTTACTCCGGCCAACCGCGATACCGGTTTAAGAATTCCATAGAGGCGGTATAAGCGCTCGACGGAGATGCTAAGGTGTTTAAGCGCTTTGCTTCGTGCGAGTTCGGAGTCCAGACTAGGCCAGTAGCGGGTAGTGTAAAAAGCTTTCTCATCCTTGTGATACCATTCCTCGGTGCGGGCAATGGATGAGGAAACGGTGTTATGTAGTTTCCAGAAAAATAAGCGTAAAGTAGGGCCATCTACAACTGTAGACAGCTTTGCCTCCATCGACACCTCAAAATTGTTCAGTTGTGGGTCACGTCCCAGCAAAAGATACTCTACTGGGTACATATCGACCTCTTTGTTCTGCACTACATACATATTCAGGTGGTGACGGCAGTAAGGGCAGGGGTACATGGTGGCAAATAGTTTAAAGAAGTCTTGGAAAACTTCCACCAGCGCTTTTTGCTCTTCGTATGGCTTGGTACAGACTATTTCAGCCGTGGTGTGAAAGAAACGCCACACAGCAGGGCCAATGTAATAAGGAAAGCTAACGCGCATCTGGGCATCTTTAACGTCACTGCGTCCCAAATACACATCAAGGAATGCCACATATTGCGAGAGCGCCCCTGACTCGCGCCCAAATTCAAAGCGTTCACGCCGTTTTTGTACGCCGTTGAGGTAATAATGCGTCAAACGCCATGCCTGCTTAATTGCCAGCTTTTGTTTGGGAGTGCATTTAGAAAAATTCTCTGCCACATCTGCCCCATAGCGGTCAAATTCTCCCACTGTTTTAGTATTTTCATACCACTGAGCCAAAGCTGTTTCGTCAGGTATGGTGTTGCTTTGCACGTCAGCAGCAGTGTTAACACTGAAAGCAACTAGCAACTTCGGCATGAAATCTTCATACCAATAAACTACTGGCATCATTGCACCGTCTATTTCTTCTGAAGCATCGGTGAGGATAACGCGGTTCCATTGCTTGAGGTAATCTTTGGGGTCACCTGCTGATTTAGGGGGAGGTGGGGCAAGCTCTGCATTCAGATCCATCTGTCTAAGACGGTTGAGTTCGTTGATTGCTAGTACACCTGTTGCAATGTCGCGAAAGCTGAAATGTTTTTTCTTTAAAGTAATGGCGAACTCTATACCCGCTGCAAACTTTTCTTTGACAGAGATGGACTTACAGCGTGCCGACTCCATTGCTTTTTGCTCAGCTAACATCTCCGGTGTCTTGTCGATGCCGTTCCAGTTCTTGATGCGGTGTTGGAGTCGAGCATACTCTTGTTCAATTGATTCAACAACTGCATCCAACAGGGGATAGCAAGATTTTTCTACGATATCTAAACCTTTGTACAATGCGATCGCTTTTTGGACAAACTGCACAAAGTCTGTAATTTTGTAAGGCAGGTTCCTCACGCGCAGGTGGGTTTCGTGATTGGCACAGAAACTCTCGCGGAAACAGCGGTAGGCAGCTCCCTGGATTAAGCGAAACAAACCAATCTGCATTTGCAAGCGGGACGTGGCACGTTCTTTTTGCTGTTGTGGGTGCAGCGCGAGTAGTTCTTTGAGCTGTACCACTTCTGGATTATCGCTTTGTATAGCGGCTATGTTTGAGGTGTCGATGGCTGGTTTATTTGCAGGGGAATTGGTAAAAGAAATGGGTGAATCTTTATAGCCGCTGGTTATTTCTGACTCTGCTGGAACTAGTTTCATAAACTCTTGAAAGTCAATTGAACCATCGCCATCGTGATCGACCTCTTTAATTAGGTCTTCGAGTTCTGCATCCGTTAGCCCAAACAGACTCATAACATTGTGCAGTTCGTTTGTGGTAATCTGACCACTACCATCTTCATCAAACACGCTGAATGCCAACTTGAGACGACTTTTGCGATCGCCTTGTGTTGACACCATCAGGGTTTTGAATTCCTCAAAATCGATACTGCCTGATAAGTCAACGTCCACTTCTTTGATCATGTCACGCAGTTCGATGTCGCTGGGACTTTGCCCTAGCGATCGCATCACTTCCCCCAATTCTTTTGCTGAGATAGCACCACTACCGTCCGCATCAAATACTTTAAACGCTTCCCACAGCTTCGTCACTTCTACTTCAGTCATGACTTTTTTGTCTAATTCTACAGTTGTCATTAATTCATACCTCAATTTTTCAATTAGGCTCAAATGAGTCGAATACGTTTAATTTTTATTAAAGCAAGCAACAGTTTAATTTTGATGTAGACTTAGCAATAAAAGCAATGGAATGTTAGGATTTATCACTTTAAATATTGATAAAATACCTTGGTCGTTTAGCCAGGATAAAGGCATCTAAATTTTGACAACTATTGAATAAGCTTTTGAGCATTTCATCTATTGGAGTTATTGTTAGAATTAGTTTTTTTTAATAGAAAAAGTGTATTTTTTGATAATGTTATTTTTTTCTGGTGCTGAATATATCATCAACAAATAAGAAACTGATAAAGATACTAAAATTTTTAATGAATTGGTTGTGGCTCAGTCACAAACTCATTTTCATCCTGCAAACCCCAGCCAAGAACACGAGCGATCGCCGAAGCTAAAGTCAATGGATTAAAAGGCTTAGCAATTGCTTCAACCACACCAAGCTGCTGAAGTTTTTGTGGTGTAAAGCAAGCCGCCCTCACACTCAAGAAGATAACGGGAATTTCTTGAGTTGCAGGTTTTTCTTGGAGTCTATGCAGAAAAGTGATGGCATCCATACCCGGCATTAAAACATCTAAGAGGATGGCATCAGGACGTTCTTGTGCTAATTGTTTAAGTCCGGCTTGAGCAGAGGCGACAGTCATCACATTCCACCCTGCTAAGTCGTTTAAACAGGCTTGCACGAGTTCTCGGATAGTTGGTTCATCATCAATCAGCAATATTTTCTTGGTTGTCATGCTTACATTGCTTTGAAAAGCTAGAGGCTATTGATAAATCGAGCTTAAATCAAGAAAATAAGAAACTTATAAGGGAATGGGGAATGGGGAATGGGGAACTCGGGGCCCCCTCTGGGGATAAGGGGCGATGGGGAATGGGGAATTGGTTTACTTATTCTCTCCCTCATCTCCCTTATCCCCCTCATCTCCCTCATCTCCCTCATCTCCCCCATCTTCCCTACTCATCCCAACCGAGCATTTCGGCTATTTGGTCGCAAATCAGCGTGGGGTCGAATGGTTTTGTTATAAATCCAGCGATGTCTAATTGAGCAAAGCGGCTGCGATCGCTTGGTAATACTTTTGCTGTTAGCAAAATCACCGGAATCTTTTGAGTTGTTGGGTTGGCTTTGATTTGCTCGTAGAATTGCAAGCCATCCATGTCAGGCATGGATACATCGAGGAGAATGACATCAAGTGCATACTCTTGGGCTTTCAGAAGTCCTTCATGACCTGATTCAGCCGCAATTGCCTCCCACCCTCCTAAATCTTCTAAACAGGTGCAGACAAGCTCTCGCAACGATTCTTCATCATCGATCACAAGGATACGTTTAGTCATAAACAAACCCTAAAAATAAGACAATTATCAAATTTCTTCTCCCCCATCCCCCCCAACTCCATCTCCCCCACTCCCAACTATCCCGGCGGTATGGGCAAAGTGAAATAAAATGTGCTGCCTTCACCGAATGTACTCTCTGCCCAAATATTACCATCGTGCTGTTGGACAATACTTTGACAAATTGCCAAGCCAAGACCTGTTCCTCCCTTAGCACGAGAATCGGAGATATCAACTTGCTGGAAGCGTTCAAAAATACTTTCTAGTTTATCTTGGGGAATGCCTCTGCCTTGGTCTTTGACTTGAAACAGAACTGAGTCAGTTTGTGGTTGGGCAGACAGGATAATTACTGAGTTAGGAGGAGAAAACTTGATGGCGTTACTCAACAAATTGGTCAGGGTTTGGATGATCAAGTCAGGCGAAGCCCAAACGCTAGCTGTGCTGGGAATAATCGAGAGTGTAACAGCGGCTTCCAAAGCAATTGATTGTACTCCTTCAACTGCTCGTTGCATTAAATCTTGTGCATCACAGACTTCCCTTACAAGCTGCACTCGCCCCGAAGACAAGCGTTCTAAATCAAGGATGTCATTAACCAGACGCACCAGGCGATCGCTGTTGGTCAATGCTTGCTGTAACATCCGTTTGGCTTTTTCTGGTTTGTTGTCGTAAATACCAGTGTTGAGCAGTCCTAAAAAGCCGCGAATGGCAGTTAATGGGGTACGAAGTTCATGACTGACAATGGAAATGAATTCATTTTTCATCCGCTCAATGGCTTGCTGTTCGGTGATGTCTTGGATCTGGGCGACATAGTACAAAGGTTTGTTATCAAAATCTCGTACTAGTGACAAACTTGTGAGTCCCCAAGCAATGCCTCCAGAATTACACAAGTAGCGTAATTCCACTTGAGTATTGCGATTTTCGTTGGTCAGGACTTGCTGTATGCAGTGCTGAAACTTACTTACATCTTCTGGGTGAATTAGCTCAGATGCGTTGAGAATTAAAGTCTCTGATTCTGAGTAACCAAGCATTTCAGCTAGCATAGGATTGATTTGTAGCCAGTGATCGTCCAATCCTAGCAGCGCCATACCGATGGGAGCATCATTAAACGCATGGCGGAACCGTTCTTCACTCTCGCGCAAAGCTGCTTCGGCTTGTTTGAGATTGGTAATATCTAGCAGCACTCCATAACAAGCAATTTCACCATTTTCCCGACGTTCCGGGCGAAAGTTGGCGCGTATCCACTTAATTTTGCCAGAGTCAGTCACAATCCGCCATTCGTGAGCAAAGGGTTCTAGGGTTTCCAGGCTGCGAGTATTGAGGTGATTGTACAAAGCGCGGTCTTCAAGATGTATTTGGTTAAAAGTCAGCGAGGCATCTTCTAAGACTTGCTCAGGTTCCAGTTCTTGAATTTCCCGAACTCCTGGACTAATATATTCAAACTTCCTCTTACCTGTATCTGGGTGATAAACCAGGATGTAAATTTGTGCGGGTGAGGCTGCGGCAATTTTTTGGAATCGAGCTTCGCTTTGCCGTAAAGCTTCTTCAATGCATTTGCGATCGCTAATATCTAACATCACTCCATGCCAAAGCAATGCCCCGTCTTCTCGGCGTTCCGGTCGAGAATTTGCTTGAACCCACTTGATTTTGCCAGAAGGGGTAATGATCCGCCACTCATGCTTAAAAGGTTGCATGGTTTCGATACAGCGGATCAGCGCTTGCTGATGCCCTTCTACATCGTCAGGATGAAAACAGTTAAATGCAACTGCTGGATCTTTCAAGGCTTCAGCCAAGGGAATTTCCTGAATTTCCTCAAAAGCTTGGCTGAGATATTCAAACCGCACAGGTCTACCGGGATATTCCTCAATGGTGTAGATGATTCCCGGTGAAGCGGCGGCTAACTGCTGGAATCGAGTTTCGCTTTGTCGTAAAGCTTCTTCAATGCGTTTGCGATCGCTAATATCTAGGCAAACACCATACCAGACAATTTCACCGTTTTCCCGACGTTCTGGTCGAGAACTAGCCTGAAGCCACTTAATTTTTCCCGATGGAGTGATGATCCGCCATTCATGCCTAAATGGTTGCATCTTCTCAAGACTTTCCCTCACAGCTTGGTGATAAGCTTGGCGGTC
This sequence comes from Nostoc sp. NIES-4103, assembly GCF_002368335.1. Taxonomy (GTDB): domain Bacteria; phylum Cyanobacteriota; class Cyanobacteriia; order Cyanobacteriales; family Nostocaceae; genus Amazonocrinis. The sequence goes on from NZ_AP018288.1 coordinate 5,892,502, forward strand.
ATCTGGGTGAATCTGGGTGAGCGTAATGCTAGCATTTTCCAGGGCTTCGGCTACCGGAACCTCATGCAGAACCTCAAAGGCTGGGCTGAGGAACTCGTATCGAGCTGGGCCGCTTGAATCTTCGACTACGGTATAAATCACTCCTGGGGAAGCAGTGGCTAACTGTTGGAATTGAGCTTCTCTTTGCTGCAATGCCTTCTGTGCTAGGACGCGATCGCTAATATCTAAATTTGTCCCCAGTAATTTAATTACCTGTCCAAGTTCATCAATGATCGCTTCTCCTCTGGCTTCAACATATCGAATTGACCCATTCGGTTGAATGATGCGAAACTCTATTTTGTAGGGGGTTTGAGTGGCGATGGTTTGGGCGATGCTTTGCTGTAGTAATTCTCGCTCGTCGGGATGAATGAGTTCTATGAACTGAGAAAGGGCTGGTTCGCTTTGAGCAATATCCCAACCAAAGATTTGGAAGCTTTCCTCTGACCACCTCACCTGCTTGGTGTTGATATCCAGTTCCCAACTGCCCACATGGGCAACTTGCTGGGCGCGACGCAGAGCTGCTTCACTTTCACGCAAGGCTGATTCGGCTCGTTTGCGCTCTGTAATATCTGTCACCCGTACTAAATTGATCGTTTGATTAGCGATCGTCACACGCTTGGCTGCCAAGTTGCCCCAAAACAGATTTCCTTTTCGCGTTACATATTCAATTTCCTGGCTCCACATGCCTTTTTGATTCAATTGGGCAGTGATTTCCCCTAGTTCGTCTGAGGTGAAGGGATGACGCTGAAGTATGTGGCCTTGGATACCAATCAATTCGGCTTTACTGTCGGCTTCAAACAGTTCTACTGCTCGATCATTACAATCAGCAATCAACAGTGTTGCGATATCAACTAAAAACAAAGCATCAGCAGATTCGTTGTAAATCGCCTCGCGTAAATCTTTTTGCTGTTGCAGTTCTAATTCTGCTTGTTTGCGCTCTGTAATATCTTTAGTAACTGCAATGATGTGGGGTTGTCCTTGAAGCTCAATGATATCGGCTGAAAACAAAACGGTGATGATTCTGCCTGTTTTATGACGCACGGCAAATTCTCTGTTACGAACTGGTTTACCTGCGTGCAAATCCTGTAAATAGCGTTGTCGATCCTCTAGATTCACCCAATATTTGATCTTTGTGATTTTGCGATCAACAACTTCTTCTCTGGAGTAGCCGTATAAGTCAATAAAAGCATCATTCACATCTACACAATGTCCTTCTAGGGTGATAATGCCAATGGCATCAGGACAGGTACGAAACACTTTGGTGAAACGTTCTTCTGACTCTCGGAGGGCTGTTTTGATTCGTTCATAGGACTGATCAAGCTGCTGGGCCATCCAGTTAAACGAGTGAGTCAGTACTTGGAGTTCTGCAATTGGACTATCTTGTTTAATTGTTTTATTAAATTCTCCATCTGCCAAGGCCAAGCTGGCTTTACCCAATCGCTTGATGGGTAGGGCAATGAATTGAGTTAGTAAGACTCCAAGGGCGATCGCAAAAGTCAACGCACCAATACTAAACACTATAGTACCGCGTGTATTGGCATTAATTTCTGCCATAAAGTCGGATTCTGGCACTACCGTCACAATCAACCAATCAAGACCCAATTGATCGCTGTAAGGGGTAACGAGTAAAAATTCTTTTTTGCCTCGGATTTCAAATTCAAGTTGCTGCGTTTTCTGAATTTGATTGAAGTTACCAAAACGGGAAAGTAGATGCTGTCCTGCAAGTCGAATTAGGGCTTCCTGACTTTCAGTCACCGTCAACCGTTTGTTTTCTATACCATCAACATTAGTCACAAAGGGTTGTTCGGAGGTTGTAGAAGCAACCATCAGTCCCGAACGTTCAATAATAAACACCTGTCCGTGAGTACCTACCTGCAATTTTTTGAGAAACTCGCTAATGGTGACAAGCCTTAAATCGCTAGCAAAAACGCCCTGTAGTTGTTGTTTCTCGTTATACAGTGGGTAAGTAGCTGCAATTCCTAGACCTCTGTCACTCGGTACATATACATAAATGGGTGTCCAAGTCGGTTTACCTGCTGAAAGCGCCTTTTGATAAAAAGGTCTTTGACTGCCATCATAATTTTGCTGTTTAACTAATAATTTTTGCCGCTTTCCTTCACTATCTACGCCATATACATAAAGCGTTCCTTGAGTAAAATTCTCGGTGGAAGAAACACTAAAACCCCGCTCATCGTTTCCGGCTCCCACGAGTCCACCTTCGGGGTTGATAAAGTGAATTCTTGCTGAATTAAATTCTTGAATTTGACTTAAAAAATAGCGTTGTAAATTTTGAGGATTGGTGATGTCTATTTGTCCTAAATTGCTGGCTCTAGCATTGAGGCGATTAATTAATTTTGGAGTCTGCAAATAATCGCTCAGATACAGATGAATGCGATCGCTTACCTCGGTCATCAACTGATATGCCAAACTATTAATTGAACGCTGAGCATCCTGCAAGGACATATAACCCACAAGCCCTGTGGTGCCAACGGTCAACAGCACAAAGCTAAGGGTGAGTATCAAGCGTAGAGATATTAAGAGCTTGTGTTTACTAGCTTGCCTTTTGCCAAAAACATTGGATGTCATAATAATTCGTAATTGATAATTCGTAATTCGTAATTATTAGCCCCTATCTTGAGAGGATGTCTGAAAATTCCTTAACTATGTATCAAATGAGTTTATATCCCCCTAAATCCCCCTTTTAAGGGGGACTTTAATTCTTGTTCCCCCCTTTTTAAGGAGGGGGGATCTGAATGTACTTAAGATAACAGCCGAATACTTCTCAGACATCCTCTGAGGTATTGGTTTGAATGATGAATAAATTTGTGTTTTTCCATTAATGAATTAGGTTACTCTTTGACTCAATGAAATAATTTTTAAATTATCATTGATATATAACTTACGAATACTCTACAAAACCTTGGTTATATTAGCATTTTGGCGGTTATTAAATTAAACTTTATGACAAATTTTGCTTGCGTTAGTCCTATAATAAAGTCTTAATTACGAATTACGAATTACGAATTACGAATTACGAATTACGAATTACGAATTACGAATTACAAATTACGAATTACGAATTATTTGGTCAACTTCCAATCCTCCGCTTCAGTGTTGTGAGTTCTTGTTGTAAGCGGGAGCGATCAATGCGACTGATCACACGGGTGACTAACTCTGGCCCCACCACTGGTTTACTGATAAAATCATCAGCTCCCGCCGCAAATACCTGCTGGATAGATTCTATATCTGTATGAGCAGTTACTACTAAAATCGGTAAATTTCCCCATTTTGGATCTTGTCGTACCACACGACACAAATCGATACCGTTGTATGTTGGCATTTCCAAATCAATCACCAATAAATCTGGTATTGTAGCAATCAATACTTTCCAAAAATGTTGGGGGTCTTGCAAAGTCTTCACCCCCAGCCCCCAAGGTAATAGTAGATTGCTCAAGAGTTCCAAGGCGATGGGGTCATCGTCTAAAATCAACACTTTGGCTTGGGAAGCTTCTGATTTGGGCAACACTTGGGCGATCGCTGCCAATACTTCGGCGGTGGTGACAGGCTTGTGCAGATACCGCTGTATTCCTAAACGAGAAACAGCAACTCGTTCTGTGAGATTGTCTTGTTCAGCGATCGCTAAAATTGGTGTATTGGGCAGCTGCTCTTTAAGTTGTTGTAGCAAGGTTAAACTATCTTCTAGCGGCTGTTGCTGATTGATATTGAGTAAAACAGCCGCTGGAGATTGAGAAATCTTTTGTTGGGCGATCGCCCAATTGCCATCTGCCTCAATCTCCACTCCCCAATTCGTAGCCTCGGTTTTTAATTGATTGGCTAAGGATTGATCATTGATCACCAACACTAAGGGAATTTGAGGTGGCTTTTGCTGTTCGATGGCTATTGGTGTGGGAGGTTTATTCAGCGCTTGTTTGAGTTGAATGACGAGTTGTGAAAGTTGGGAGACTTCTTTTGCACCTAAAAGCTTGTCGTCCATCAAAAGATGTTCAATTGCCTGGGCTAACTTCGATCCCGTTTCGTAGCCAAATGATCCTAATGTCCCTGCCAATTTGTGGGCTTCGTTGCTTGCACGCTGTTGGAGTTCCGGCTGCAATTTCCCTATTTGCAAAGCTTGTTCTACTTGCTCTAACAAAGTCACCCGTTGCACAAAGGTATCTTTGTAACGTTCTATGACTTTGTTAACTGAAGCAAGAGATGTTTGAGGTTTTTCTTTTTTGGCTTTTTCTAGTTTTTGTGTTTTTGCGGCTTGAAGAGAGGACACATCCAAAGCTGGTTCAGTCTTGGGTGGACTCTTGAGTCGATAGCCCAAGCCATAAACGGTTTCAAATAAATCGGCGCACATTCCCGCAGCTTTGAGCTTGTGCCGCAAGTCTTTAATTAAATTGGTGACAGTTGCTTCGCTGGGCGTGGCATCAAATGACCAGAGGCGGTCTATAATTTCACTACGGCTAAACACACGCTGGGGATTACGCAAAAACAGCCCTAACAGACTGTATTCTTTGGGACTTAAAGATACAAGTTGCTTTTTATAAGTTACTTCTGCCGAAACAGGATTGACGCAAAGATTTTCCCATGTCAGTAAGGTTGGGGCTAGTTCGTTCTGTCCACGACGCAGTAATGCCCGTATCCTTGCTAACAACTCACTGATTTGGTAAGGTTTGGTGAGATAATCGTCTGCACCTGCATCTAATCCTTTCACCACATCCGCACTTTGGTCTTTGGCGGTGAGTAAGAGAATCGGTTTTTGAATTCCCTGAGTCCGGAGTTGACGGCAAAGGCTAATGCCATCAAGTTTAGGAATCAGCAGATCCAACAGTATTAAGTCAAAGTTTGATGAGGTTGCCAAGGCTAACCCAGCTTCACCATCAGTTGCCAGTTCAACTGTGTAGTACTGAGTTGTGAGCAGTTCACACAGTACTGCTGCCATTGGGCGATCGTCCTCTACCAGCAGGATTTTCACAACGTCTACTATCTACTCACCGATAATCTAGATTATCCAGCACAACTCAAGGCTTCACTTGTGTCCTGGAATTATTTTTTTTAGGTTTTTGTTTGAGGCTACTTTTAAAATAAATTTGTGTAATTGCCCAAGCAAGATTATAACAGTATAATTACGGTTGTTTACGGGAATTAGCTAAATTACTTTACTTTTCTGACTTTAGTAGCATTGGGCATCTTGTCTGCCCTAAATACAAAGGACGGGTGAGGACACCCATCCTACAAGAAAATTTGAGATATTTTTGAGAATGGAAGTCCCTTGAGTGCAAGGGTTGGTTACTCAAGTATGAAGGTGTAAGCTATTACGCCTACAAACTGCACTATTGAAATATTGAATAAATTACTTAAACCCTCTCCCCTGCTCCTCTGCTCCCCTGCTCCCCTGCGGTCTCAACTGCAAATTAGGTGCTTAACAGCTTAGCTATTCATCCTTGAGTGACACGTTGGGGCGGAGGTAACACGACTTTTTTCGCCAAACCCAAACTCTGCAAAACTTGAATGCTCCACCAAGTTACGTCAATCTCCCACCAACGTAACCCGGATTTTGCCATGTGGGGATAAGTATGATGGTTATTATGCCATCCTTCGCCATAGGTTAAAACAGATACCCACCACAGATTCCGCGCTCCATCATCTGCATCAAAGGTACGATAACCCCACAGGTGTGATGCGGAATTAACAAACCAAGTCGAATGCCAAAGCAAAACTGACCTGACAAATATGCCGTAAATTACGAAAGACCAACCCCCTAAAACATATAGCAACAGCCCCAGAGGAATTTGCAACAATATAAAGTAGCGATCCAGCCAGCGATAAAATGGTTGCCGTGCTAAGTCAGGAGCATATTTGTGATAAATTTCATAATCAAAAAATTCCGCACGCGGGTAGAAAATCCATAGCATATGACTCCACCAAAACCCGCGTTGGGCAGAGTAAGGGTCTAAATTGATATCTTCGGTGTGAGCATGATGCTGGCGGTGTCCACCAATCCAAAAGATTGGCCCCCCTTGGAGAGCAAGCGCTCCAATGATGGCGATCACATATTCTAACCACTTGGGTACTTGGAAACTTTTATGGCTCAGCAGGCGATGATATCCCAGGCAAATACCAATGCTGCCGAATAACCAATGGAGAAACAGCAGCAATCCCAATGCTGACCAAGAAAAAAACCAAGGAGCCAGGAGAACTAAGGCATGAAATGTAGCAAAAAAAGCCACATTTGTCCAACTGAGCCGAGGAGAATTTCCTCTCTCAGAAGCGATCGCCGAAAGTTTTGCGGTCATAAAAACTCCTGTTAACGGATGTTGAAACGATTTGCTTGTTCTGAGGCGCAACTACATTAGGCATTTACGCACTTTACACAGCAGTTCGTTACAGTAAAGAAGAGCAAGTATCACTTACATTAGAGATTCTAACAACTATCTGACTTATATGCAAGTAACACTTGCATTATCGTTATGTCTTCGCAACCTATTTCAGCTCGTCAACGTCTGATTCAATCAGCACTTGAGCTATTTACTGCTCAAGGAGTCAGCGCTACCACAACCCGCCAAATTTCCGAAAAAGCAGAAGTTAATGAAGTGACCCTATTCCGAAATTTTGGTAACAAACATGGATTGCTTCTGGCAGTGTTGGAAGAATCCGCAGCATTCAAAAATTTGGGTGAGTCGCTGATACGGCGGGCTACTCCTCCTGGGAATGTTTACCAAGCGCTGAAAGATTATGCAAGTGATACTTTACAAGCATTAGAAAGAGTACCAGAGTTTGTACGGTCGGTGGTGGGTGAAGCTGATCAATACCCAGCAGAAAGTCGCCGCGCCTTGGGTAGAGGATTAACAGAGGCAAATCGCTATGTCGCACAGTATTTAGCTACTGTAATTCAGCAAGGAGACTTGAATACATATTTACCAGCAGAAAAACTAGCAAGTTTCCTGAATGGGATGATCCTGGGATATGCCGTGATTGAATTTACGAGCGAGTTTCATGAACTATGGGAAAATCGGGATGATTTTCTGGACAATCTAGTGGAGTTGTTTTTGCATGGAGCCATGTCACCTTCATTGGAATCAACAACAGATACTTTACCAAGAAGTGTGATTACCAAAGAAGTAGCTGATTTACCTGCTAGTTTAGTTCACGCAATTCTCAGACAAGCTAGTAAGTTGAGTTTACAAGATTATGCATTGGCATATGTATTGTTTGGTGCAGGTTTATCTCCAAAAGAAATAGTTGACTTACAGCTATCACATCAGATTTACGATACTCAGGGGCATTTTCTGCAAATTACAACTCCGGGACTGGTGCGCCAAGTACCCGTGAATCAGTGGATTTTGGGCAAACGCTATGGTTCTTACACCAATAATCCTTTAATTAAATGGTTGAAAAGTCGTAAAGACAGTAATACTGCTATGTTTATCGATGAAGCAGGTAAACCTATATCAGAATTAGAAATTACCAGGTATTGGCAAACATGGACTGAGGGACTTTTAACACCTCAAGGACAACCACCAGCGATCGCCCAAGCACAACATACTTGGTGTGTAGAAATGTTAATGCGAGGTATGAGCTTAGAAAACCTGAGTATTTTGACAGGTTGCGATCGCACTCAATTACAACCATACGCCAAAAGAGCCAAAGAAAAAGCAGCACTAGAACAAGCAACCCGTTTAGATCACAAGCCTGCATAGTGCTGAGTTAGTTGTCAGTTGTCAGTTGTTAGTTGTCATTTTCTTTATCCTCCCATTTCCCCATCCCCCCAT
>NZ_AP018288.1:5901090-6077099 GCF_002368335.1 Nostoc sp. NIES-4103
CATCCCCCCATCTCCCTCATCTCCCTCATCTCCCATCCCTTCCCCTCTTGGACTGATTAATCTTGATTGAGATTATGCAAAAATATTCAACAGTCAAAACATATCTTAATCAAAATCTATCCGGTAGCATCTTTCTATCTTTTGGATAAAAAAAAGTATACAAAGGCTGAATTACAAAGGATTTAAGTCCCATGAGTCGAAAAGTCAGCAAAGCCTTTAAGCAATCCGGGGTAATTCCTTATAGAGTGAACAACGGCAAAATTGAAATATTGCTGATTACAACCCGCGATCGCCAAAACTGGGTAATTCCCAAAGGAGGCATTGCTAATGGCATGAGTGCGCCTGATTCCGCAGCTAAAGAAGCTTGGGAAGAAGCTGGGATAATTGGACAGGTAAATTTCAATACGCTAGGTTCTTACAAGTATCGCAAACGAGGCAAAATCTACCAGGTTCAAATGTATTTGATGCCAGTACAGATGGTCTGTGAAGAATATCCTGAAGCTGGTAAAAGACAACGCCAGTGGCTAGATGTTACCAAAGCTATCAGGCTGGTGAAAAAACCTTCACTACAACGAATCATCCTCAAAGGATTTTTCCAGACCAAACTCCGCTCTTGTGCGTTATCTTTACTAAAAATAAACTTTCATCTAACTCTATTAACTAAATGTAATCATTGTGGACTAATTCTTGCTTTGTATCCACAATTAGGGAAGTGTGATGAAAAGCTATAAAATCTATGAAAAAGTATATTCAGAAATCACAATAATTCTCAACACGAGCGATCCAAACTATTAGGACGCGGGTTTCAGGGCGTTTCCTTTTCGGAATATAGTTTAGTTTATTCCTGCCTACCTACTTACTGTACTTTAGACTAAAAGCACAAAATGACTCACTTAAGCTGAGTGTAAAAGAAGCAAAGTAAAAATTTCAAAAAATGAAAAATCAGGCGGTTTTTGGCTGTACTTTACGTGAGGATGAAGTACGCTTTTTGACGATAGGATAGCGAGTTCTACGTTGTCTGTGTTGTCCGGTCTTCCAGCCAGGAGATTTACCTCGTGGTTTTGGCGCTTGGGCAGGAGTAGAAACCCTGAGCAAAATCCCAGGCATAGCTTGTGCAACCCGTCCAGGAGTAAGCACAGACATCTGTTTTTGCCAGGGGAGGGGATTGTCACTAACGATATCACGAGCCAGCCATAACTCCCAGGTCATTAGTGGCATCAGATCACTCCATCGGTCACATTGTTGGGGAGTAGAAAGCTTTGGTAGCGTCCAATGCAAACGTTGTTTAATAAACCGATACCAATGATCAACTGCAAAACGGCGCAGGTACAGTTTCCAAACCTTACATAGAGATGGCATTTCCTCACCCACAAAAGCCAACCACATTGGTTTGTTGACTCGTGGTGAGCCATCCTTTTGTAGTCTTTCCACTAGTATAATTGACATCGGATGGTGTGGGGAAAGACGAAAATGCTTTTTCGTCCACAGGCGAATCCTTACCCTACCCAGTTTGGTATCTTCAAGTTCAATAGTTTGTTCTGGAACAGACCAAGTACTGTCATCATTAAGTTTAAACTTATCACCGTGTACTCGTGGTTTCCCCTTGCCTGAGTATTTTGGTGGTTCTCCCCATAAGCACAAATTAGAACGCAACCGCATCAGTTTATCTGCCTTAATGTCAGCAGTTTTATTCACAAAAGGCGCACATCCGTATTCGATGTCCCATAATGTGATTGGTCGAGATGGTAAATCCTGACACACTTGTTTTAGCTGCCAAACGGCTTTATCTATGGGATTTTCCCAACTTGTTATTCGCTCATGTCTTAGTGGTAATGCCCAACTGCCTTCAGTTTCGGGTATCCAGGCTATGGTACTGTATCCGTATCCAAGGGTAATGGGACGACCACCTCTTCCACCAGTAGTATAATGCTCGTATGTTCTTTCTCGCAGAGTCGGAGCATCTGGTCTTGACCATACTGTATGGTCTCCTGCTAGGATGATACGTTCTTGTTTTGGGATGTTTTTAATATACAGTCGCATTAACTTATGGCGCTGCGGTCTGGTATCCTGTATTGCTTCATAGATACTTGGCCATTGACGGCGAAACACCGGACACATTGATAAATCTGCCAAACTGTAAGCGTTGCGTGTCAGCAATATTGCATCCATCAATTCAAAAGTTGCATCCTTTGCTCTACACAAACATTGGTATGCTGCTTGACGAAATTCTCTCAATTGTGCAAAAACATCCATAACGGAGTCGTGAAGGTTGGTAGTGCTTCTTTCATCTTCCGTTACTGGGGTGCTTGTTCTTACAGGCATCCCTTCACTTTTTGCAGCCCCATTATTTACCGATCGCTCTGTTTTAGTCTAAAGTCCAGTACTTAGAATTTAGGAGTTAGGTGGAATGGCACGCTCGAAAACGTGAAACCTCGCTTTTGGCAGGGTGTAGGGGGTGGCTGATTGGGTGTAGGGTTAGTATAAACTGAATTGAACTACGCCATACCGAACAATATAGCTGGGGACTGGGGACTAGGGACTGGGGACTGGGTGAAAAGTCTTTTTGTGTCTAGGTTTTATTATCTGTTGATGTCCTAACACTAATGGCGACGGCTATAACTTCTTAATTCCCCCACACCCGACGCCCCACACCCCACACCCCTTGCACCAGTAATATCAAGGGTTAGTGCTTAACGAGCGTGCCATTCGAGTTAGGTGCTTAAAACCTGTTGTTGTAGGTTATAAAACTATTTGCTACGCTTCAAAAAAACTTAATAATTGCTTGGTCAGAGATGTTTTTAGCTTACATACACAATTAACTTATATGTTTTTAGTACGGCATATTACCACAAGATGATGTCTGGCACAAAAACTAATTGCATTTTTGTCAAGAAACAACTGCATTTTTGGCACTAAGCAAACATCATTTAGGATGATCTAAAACTTTTAATAATTAAATGAAATATCTCTGGCTAAAAGATAAATTTACAGTCATATGTATTTGATATACATATTAGATGGGACATAAAATTCCAATTTAAAAATTTGGTAAAGTTATTTACTTCAACTGGACTTCATGATAATAAGTAAATATGCTAAATTGTCGTTATTTATTAAGAATGATTTTTCCAGATCAAGATATTAGACCATAACGTGTGAAATGTGGAATTTGGTTTTAGAAAAATTTACTTTATATGGGTTTTAGTGCCATGATGAACAACGTAGAACAAACAGTTTCAGAATTTTATAATTCAGTGGGCTGGGAAACTGAGGAGGAAATTACAGAAGATGCGAAAAGATGGGAAGACCTAAGAGAATATGCTAGAGAGTATGTTGCGAAATGCCGACTGAGAGTTTTAAGGCATATACCAGAAAGTGGTGAAAATTTCCTCGACATGGCATCTGGTCCCATACAATATAAAGAGTATTTAGAGTATTCAAAGAACTTCAAGAAGAGATATTGTGTTGACTTATCTTCAAGCGCCTTAGAAGCTGCAAAAAAGAAAATTGGAGATCACGGAGTATTCTTGCATGGTAGTTTTTTCGATATTCCTTTAGAAGAAAATTTCTTTGATTGCACAGTTAGTCTCCATACCATCTATCATATCGATAAAGACAGGCAAGAAGAGGCAGTACGTAAATTAATCAAAGTTACTAAGCCAGGAAAGCCAGTAATAATTGTATATAGCAATCCCAATAAAATTATTCCCTTGTTAACATTCTCATTACCTCTTCGCGTGTTCAGAAGAGTAATAAATCTTCTGCAAAAGGTACAAAAAGAGCAAGGCGTGAGCCTATATTACCACCCACACCCAATTGAATGGTGGAAAAGATTTAGTGATGTTGCTGAGGTACAAATATTGCCTTGGCGTTCATTTCTTTCAGAAACGCAGAAACGACTAATACCAAATAATAAAATAGGTAGAAGTTTATTGAGTCTATTGTTCAATCTTGAAGAAAAGTTCCCTAATTTATTTGTTAAGTATTTTCAGTATCCTATGATCATACTCACTAAAACAAAAAGCTAATAAGGAACTTACAAAGAGTAAAATCACCAAGTATAAGAATGATATTGAAGAAGAACTCAGCGGTGTCAGAATTCAGGAGTCAGAATAAATCAGTCGGGGATTCAGACCCACGACTGATTGAAGACCACCAAATTTAAAATTTGGTGGTGTATTAAACCCATTTATCCATCCGCCAGTCGCACAGAATTCGCGCCTGTATTTTGGCTCCTGACTCCTGAATTCTTTCTTGATAATTAAGTTTTGGTGATTTTATTCCACTCCGAAAATAAATTTTTATCTGTTGTGCTAAGCTCGACTTTATCCAAAATTAAAAACTTGGCTTTCTTTATTCGGCAAAAACCCTGGCTTTTTGGCAAATACTTTTTCCACGTCACAGATTATGGATGAAGTTAAAAAAGTAAAACTACCGTCCCACAAAGGTTTCAACGATAGCGTTCGCGTTGCAAAAAAATAGATAAAGTCGAGCTAAGAAAGAGAAACGAACTGCAAAGAGCGCAAAGACCAGGGCAGTTGCACAGGAAGGCTTTGCCGACTTGAGGAGCCAGTGCGTTGCGGAGGTTCCCTCCGTTGTAGCAACTGGCGTCAAACTGCCCGTACAAAGAAATGAGAAGTTAAAAAGGTTTGGCGTAGCCTCACAAAGAAATGGTACAAAGAGTTATGGTTGCTTGGTCACTTCTTAAACTTTCTGCGATCGCCTGCCTACTTGTCACTTGTCCACTTTTTAACCAGTAGAGCATTTGTAGTCGTTCTTTACTACTTGCTTGTGTAACATTTTTAAGGGCTTTTTCCACTTCTTCTTAGCTCTGTTTAATCTCAATAAGCAATCTCATACCCATAAAGCTTTCACCAAATGCACCCACCTCATATTTTGGCGCATCTTCATACATAATTGGTATGACATACATCTTAGTAATTGCGATTCTGGCAGTGATAGCGGGAGTGCGGGGATGGGAAGATATTGACAATTATGGAATTAGTAAGCAAACTGGTTAGAAGAGTTTTTGGCATTAGCAAAGGGAATTCCGTCAGATGACACTTTCCCTCGGGTTGCTCTTACCCTGCTTTGAAAGTCCCTCGTTGTACTCTAGAATATTGGTAATTACAGCACGAATATCTTGAGAGTTGGGATTATTCTCAACTGTGATTTTTAGCTCTACCATCTGAGTTATCAGCAGAGAATAGGGGTAGAGTGACACACAATTGGGCTTTTAGACTCATCGAATTAATTCCCTTGCCATTTTGTTACCTTCCTCCCCCTCACTTTGTCATTGGGGTAATAGAATGAAGAGCGAAGCCTTTGCCCTGCCTTTAAGTACTTAAAGGTAGAGAGTTAGTAACAGATTCACAAAATTAGTAAAGCAAAAATCTGTATTTAAAATAGGCTTGTTGCATCTATAACGCTTGTAAATTTTTATGACTTCCCAGATTCGCTTTTTAATGTGTGCGCCTGACCACTACGATGTGGACTATGTAATTAATCCCTGGATGGAAGGGAACATTCACAAGTCATCGCGCGATCGCGCCGTTGATCAGTGGCAGCAACTCTACCATGTCCTCAAACAACACGCTATTGTCGATTTAGTCAAGCCCCAGCTAGGTTGGCCTGATATGGTTTTTACCGCCAATGCTGGCTTAGTGTTGGGAGACAACGTTGTTCTTAGCCGCTTTTTACACAAAGAACGTCAGGGAGAAGAACCTTACTTCAAACAATGGTTTGAGGAAAATGGTTACACAGTTTATGAACTGCCTAAAGATTTGCCCTTTGAAGGTGCAGGGGATGCCCTTTTAGACCGCGAGGGGCGTTGGCTATGGGCTGGATACGGTTTCCGTTCAGAATTAGATTCTCACCCTTACCTAGCCAAATGGCTAGATACTGAGGTGCTTTCCCTACGGCTGATAGATGAACGCTTCTATCATTTAGATACTTGTTTCTGTCCGTTAGCTAACGGTTATTTGCTTTACTATCCTGGCGCTTTTGATGCCTACTCCAACCGTTTAATTGAGATGCGAGTAGCAGCCCAAAAGCGTATAGCAATAATCGAAGCTGATGCTGTCAACTTCGCCTGCAATGCAGTGAATGTGGATAGCATCGTGATTATGAATAAGGCAAGTGATGCTTTAAAAACACGCCTAGGAAATGTTGGTTTCCAAGTGATTGAAACGCCGCTGACGGAATTTCTCAAAGCTGGTGGTGCGGCTAAATGTCTCACCCTGCGGGTAACCGAACCAGTCAGGGCAGAAATTCATGCCAATGTGTCAGTAGAAAGTCGCATTATTCGTATAGAAGGGCACTTGCTCGACTCTGGCTTAATTAACCGTGCTTTGGATCTAATTGTAGATGCAGGCGGTAGCTTCCAAGTGCTGAATTTCGACTTGGGAGAACAGCGTCAAAGTACTTCAGCTGCGGAAGTGAAGGTGTCAGCACCATCCCATGAAGTGATGGAAGAAATCATCTCCCAGTTGATTGATTTAGGTGCTGTCAACTTGCCTGAAGACGAGCGAGATGCCAAACTTGAGCCTGTGGTTTTAGCTGGCGTAGCTCCTGATGATTTTTACGTCAGTACAATTTATCCTACCGAAGTGCGGATTAATGGGCAATGGGTGAAAGTGGACAATCAGCGCATGGATGGCGCGATCGCTATTACTCAAACTCCCAACGGTTTATTAGCAAGGTGTAAAATACTACGTGACCTTGAAGTCGGCGAACAGGTAGTTGTAGATGTGCTGGGTATCCGCACCATCCGCAAACCAGAATCGCGAGAACAAAGGAATGCTCAAGAATTCAGCTTTATGTCGGCTGGTGTTTCCAGTGAACGCCGCGTCGAGTTGGTGGTTGAACAAGTGGCTTGGGAACTACGTAAAATTCGTGATGCCGGAGGTAAAGTAGTTGTTACAGCTGGGCCTGTGGTGATTCACACTGGTGGCGGCGAACATCTATCAAGACTGATTCGTGAAGGCTACGTACAAGCGCTGTTGGGTGGCAATGCGATCGCAGTCCACGACATTGAGCAAAATATCATGGGTACATCCCTCGGTGTGGACATGAAGCGGGGTGTCGCTGTGCGTGGAGGACACCGCCATCACCTGAAGGTGATTAATACTATCCGCCGTTATGGCAGTATTGCCAAAGCTGTTGAAGCGGGAGTGATTAATAGCGGCGTGATGTATGAATGTGTACAAAATCACGTACCTTTTGTGCTGGCTGGTTCAATTCGGGATGACGGGCCTTTACCTGATACGCAAATGAATTTGATTCAAGCACAGGAAGAATACGCCAAGCACTTGGAAGGTGCGGAGATGATTTTGATGCTATCTAGTATGCTGCACTCGATTGGGGTGGGGAATATGACTCCTGCGGGGGTGAAAATGGTTTGTGTGGATATTAATCCTGCTGTGGTGACAAAGCTAAGCGATCGCGGTTCTGTAGAATCAGTGGGTGTGGTGACTGATGTGGGATTGTTTTTGAGTTTGTTGGTCCAGCAGTTGGATAAGTTGACAAGCCCCTATGTTGTTAAGGTAGGGTGAACTACCCACACCGACTTGGAGTACCAAGTACAGTGTGGGCTTCTGTAATCACAGGGGAGTGCCGCAACTTAGACTTTCGTCCTAGCTTTGGTCTTACCTCCCCTCCGAAAGCCCAGACGGCTGATAGCGAAGCGTTAGCGAGTCTTCGAGCGTCACCTTCCGCCTTTAGCATTCTGATACCCTCTGCTCTAATATTTATCGCTGCGTTTCCATCACGATCATGATGAGTGCCACAGTGAGGGCAAGTCCACTCACGGACATCCAGTGGCATCTCACTCATTTGGTAGAAACAATTAGAGCAAAGTTTGGAACTAGGAAACCACCTATCAATTTCAACCAACTTTCCACCTTTGCGTTCTAGTTTATAGGCTAAAAAGTTGGTGAATGTTCCCCAACCAACATCAGATATTGCTTTTGCCAAATTACGGTTACGAACCATGCCTAGTAGATGAAGATTCTCTATTATGACAGCTTGGCTATCGCTGACCAACTTGTAACTAAGTTTGTGCAGAAAATCGGCCCTTGAGTTACTAACTCGTTCGTACACTTTGGCAACAACTTTTCTATATTTATTTCTGGAATTACTTCCCTTTTGTTTACGGGCTAATTTCTTGTGCTTGCGTTTAAGGTTTTTCTCATGCTTGGCAATATGTCTTGGATTGTCGTATTTGGAAATTTTTTCGCCGTCAGTAACAACAGCAAAATGCTTCAAACCTAAATCAATGCCGTAAATTTTACCTTCTGCGGGTTCAGATTTATCCCCTGCCACTTCCGTCAAGATAGAGGCAAAGTATTTACCTGATGGAGTTTTACTTACGGTGACAGTCTTGATCTTTCCCTCAATTGGTCTGTGGATTTTGGCTTTAACTATTCCGATATTACCGGGGAGTTTTACGTTTCCATCGACAATTTTGACGTTTTGAGGATATTGAATCGACTGCTTACCATGCTTGGATTTAAATTTAGGGAATCCAACACGTATAATACTAGAAAAACCTCAAATGTTCTCTGCCCTTACTTGGCTGTGCCTTGTATTGGTTGAGAACGATTTAGGTTTTTCTCGCCTTATATCCCGCCACTGATTTGGAGTACCAAATGAGCGTGGGGGACGAGGGCGCGATTTAGTTAAGAGACGAACCACACAGGCGCAGAGGCACAGAGAGAGGGAGATGGCAAGAGTCGCTTTCACAAGGGAGTTATCGGTTAATTGGGCGAGTTTGATTGCTGATTTTTTGCTGGTGGGGATGGTTTTTGGCCCGCCAGTAGCCCCTTTTTTGGCTGCGTCTGGTGTGTCTTTGCTTAATGGTATTGCGGACATCATTTATTTCATGGGGAATCATGTATGTCCGCAACCAAATATGGGGTTAGATTTAGCACCGCCGTTTCTGATGGCTGTGTGTATGCGCTGTTACGGTACTGTGACAGGTTTGTTAATGACTCGTCTGCTGTATGGTGTGACTGGTGGCAAAGGTTTTTACTGGTTGAGTCAGTATGGTATGAATGGTGTAGCGCTAGCTAGTGTGTTGATGATGGCTTATCCGCTGGAATTAGCGGCGCAGGTTTTTGGTTTGTGGAGTTTTAATAATTATATAGTTACGCCTTTTGGGTTAATTACGGGTTTGGCATGGGGATTGTTTATGATGCCGTTTTTGCATGGAGTGGAGATCAAATCAACAACTTCATGAACTAATAAAAACTGACTTAATCTTTTATCAAAAATTTCATAATTCTCCTGGTATTTTATTTGAATTAATTAGTATGTAGCGGTTCTCACTAGGTTGCAATACAGCCGGAACCCCACCCTGCATTTGAGGGGCGCAAACGCTCCCCGTTTGCTCTTAAGGGTTGGGGGTGGGGTTGAAGCGTACCTCATGCCATTTCCATATAAAGACGCATAGACCCCACCACCTACGGCACTTCCCCGAACCTGCGCTTAGGTTGGGAGGGGTCAAAATAATATGCAGCTTCACAGAGAATTGGTATTATGCAACTGAGAACCGCTATAGTTACCAGTACAAAAACCAAAAGCCTTACAGTGATTGTGATAGGGCACAACGTACTCAGCCAAAAAAAATTGTTTGCAAAATCCGCCCCAACGCTGAAATAGAGTTTTCTGATTGAGCCTATTAAGAATAGAATAAGTAAAGTTTAAAATAAATGTGTATCTTTTTATAGAATTTTCGTTTAAAATTTTCATTAATATGAAGTATTAAATGGCTAAATATATGCAAACCACAGAAATTCCTGTAGTCGTTGCCCATTTTAATAACAAGCCAAATTATTTAAAATTTGCCTTGGAATCAGCGGCAAAGTTTAACAAAACAGTTGTGCTTATAGGAGATAAAACCAATGAAGATTTATGGATAAATCACTGGGATACGACTATAGTAGAGTTTGATAAATATGAAAAATTTCTGAAATACTATACTCAAATGACCCGTTTCTCAAAAGACTATGAAAATGGTTATTGGAAGCGTATGTTTATGGTAGAAAAATGGATGAAAGAGAGCGGTTATAAAGAGGTATTTTTGTTAGATAGTGATGTGATGACTTTTGCTAATTATTCGAAAGAGATTGCTGCAATTTTATCTAATAATTATATGGTTGCTTTATCGGCTCCAGAAGATCAATCTAATTTTAGATGGGCAAATTCTTGTCATTGTTCCTATTGGACGCTTGCGGCATTGGAAGATTTTACAAATTTTTGCATTGAAGCATACATTAATAAAAACATAAGAGATAAGATAGACGCTAAATGGCAATGGCATCTTGATAATAATAAGCCAGGAGGAGTTTCTGAAATGACTTTATTATATCTATGGTCTCAGGTAAATTCTCAGGTGGCTAATACTGCTAAAGTCATTAATGATATGGCAATAGATCACGCTATTAAGTTATCAAATAATTATTTTAAAAATGAATATAAAATGAAATTTGGGGTTAAAAAACTTATCTTCAAAGATGGAATTCCTTATGGCTATAATCAAATTTTAAACAAAGAGATAAAGTTTTTGTGTCTGCATTGTCAGGGCAATGCAAAAGGCTCGATGAAATTTTTGTATTATAAACAATTAAGACATTTATATTATCTTCCACCACTTGTTGCAACAATTCGATACAAGACGAGCCTCTTAATCAAAAAGATAACAAATAATCGGTGAAATTGGTAAAAAAGATTTGGTTGTACTCGGTTGCTTAGGAAATGCTACATAGTTTTTGTACATTTTTTAGAGATCCTCTTAGAGGATGTCTGAAAAGTCCTTAACTATGTATCAAATGAGTTTAGATCCCCCTAAATCCCCCTTAAAAAGGGGGACTTTAATTCTTGTTCCCCCCTTTTTAAGGGGGGTTAGGAGGGATCTGAATGTACTTAAGATAACAGCCGAATACTTCTCAGACATCCTCTTAGAGAATGTTTGAAAGTATTTTTATCAACATCAAAACCTCCCAAACCCCCCAGCTCCCCCGACCCTAATCCCCATCAAATTTGGGCTAAGCCTGAATTTGATGGTAGCCCCGTTTAAAAGCCTTGGCGAATGGACTTCGCGGCTACACAGGCGAAGTCCGCCTCCGCGAACTAACACAAAATCAAGGTTTTGAAACCCACCTGCATGGGTTTTGTTTGTATAGACGCGGTTTCTAGCCGCACGTTTCGCGCTAATCTATGTGTCGCAAAGATTATTTAAATTGGTATTATGTGTATATTTTGATATCATTTTGGTTTACAATTCTTAGTGATGTCAACTATTAAATAGTTAAATCAATGGAAACCAAAGCAATTCCTGTAACAATCGTCTATTTTGGTGCAAAACCAAATTATTTAAAATTTGCCTTGCAATCAGCGGCAAACTTTAATAAAACGGTTGTACTGATAGGAGATCAAGCTAATAAAGATTTATGGAAAAATCACTGGGATACTACACCTATAGAATGTAGTAAATATCAAGCTTTTTTAAAAAATTATATCCACATGTCAACAAATTCTCAAGAGTTTGAAATTGCTTGTTTTAAAAGATTTTTCTATTTAGAACAATGGATGGAAAAAAATGATATCAAAAAAGCATTTTTGTTAGATGGCGACATCATGACTTTTGCAAATTATTCAGAACAAATTGATTCAGTTTTACTTAATAATTGTATTGCAACTTTAATAACTCCAGAGAATCAACCCTACTTAAGATTTACATCTTCTCCTCATTTCTCATATTGGACTTTTGAAGGATTGAAGGATTTTACCAATTTTTGTACTGAGGCATACACCAACAACATACTAAATAAACTTCAAGAAAAATATCAATGGCATATTAATAATAATCTGATAGGAGGAATATGTGACATGACTTTATTATATTTGTGGTCTGAGGGAAATTCTCAAGTCGCTAGTCTTAATAGAGTCATCAATGATATGACGGTAGATACAAATATTAATGTATCAAGTAATTACTTTGATAATGAATATAGAATGCAATTTGGTGCCAAAAAGTTGATATTCAAAAAAGGAATTCCTTATGGTTATAATCAAATTTTAAACAAAGAGATTCAGTTTTTGTGTATACATTGTCAGGGTAAGGCAAAAGCCTTAATGAAATTCTTTTATTATCAAAAATTAAGAAATTTCTATTATCTTCCCAAAATTATTGCAAAAATTAAATTACAGTTGAAGAGCTTAATCAGAAGATAATAAGCAATAAATAAAAACTTTAAACTCCAAGTCACATTACAAGGGTTGAGTTTTTACAGTTCAGGTGATTTCGTTGGTTTTCGCACAGCCATAAACCATTGAGTGATTCCCTCGGCGATCGCTTTTGCCATTTTCTTCTGTTCTTCTGGGTTCATGATCTGCTCAAATTCATCAGGATTACTCATAAAACCCAATTCCAGCAGTACTGATGGTGCAGCCGCTGGGCGTGTCAGCGCTAAATTATTCCAAAAAACACCGTAAGAAGGTTTACCTAGTTTTTTAACTACATGATTATGTAAAAACATTGCTAAACTGTGGGCTTGAGGCTGATACCAAAAAACTCCAAATCCTTTGGTTTTTTCAGCATCGCCATCATCGGGTAGAGAGTTGTGATGGATAGAAACGGCGATCGCAGGTTTTTCTTTACTAATAATCACCTGACGTTCCACTAGCGAAAGTTCACGATCATCCTCCCGCGTCATTACCACCGTTGCGCCTAGTTTTACCAAATTGTCCCGCAGCAACTTCGACACTATCAAGTTGACATCTTTTTCTAAATAACCAGTTGGCCCCGCAGCACCAGATTCTTTACCGCCATGACCGGGATCGAGTACAATCTTGATACCAGATAAAGGCTTTTGTCTGTTACGCCCAATTACAGGCGGATGACGCAAAGCCAACACCAGGGTTGTACCGTCGTATCTCAACTGATATCCCCACTGTTGAGCTTTTTTGAGGTTAAAGGTGTATTGCACTTGTCCTGGGGCTACCTGTTGCCAGTCCAGGCGAGAAATTAAGGGGTCATCATCCAATCGAATAATGTCAGTTTGGGCAGTGGTGTTATAGAGTGTAAGGGTAAAATTATCTTTACCTTGTTGCACACTTACAGGTACAGGAACTTGTAGCGGAAAAGCCATCTCTGTTGCATTAGGGAGTTGACGGTATCCGACACTGCGAATAATTGTACGTGGCGGAACTGCACCTGGTAGAATACGGGTCTCCTTACTATTAATCCAAGCTCCATAGTCTAGGCGTAACCATTCACCTTCCCTTCCTGTAACTGCTGCGCGTGTTCCTAATGGTAGTGGGGTGAGTCGAGAATAATCGGTACTAGGGCCAGTGCGTGCTACCCCTGAGTCTACTGTCACCTCAGCAACAGGCAACTGTGCAGGTGAGAGGATTTGAATTTTACCAGTTCCTGGTTGAGTTATCGTCTTGCCATTCAGCGTCAGTTGAAACTGAGGTTTTCCCAAATCTACCTCTTGAGTGACATCTGGGACAACAGCACCAGAAATGATGTTGTTACCGTAAATTAGACTCAAGATATTAGTATCGGGTTGGGGAACCGTAGTGCAACCCTCATACTTTCCTGCGGTAGACTGGGCAGTAGGTTGATTACGTCCCGTCAGGGCTGCCAAATTAGTTGGTAACTGTGCCTGCTGAGGCTGGGGGAAAAGGGCAACAGTTTGATTAGCCAGTTTGACAGAAACACTGGCATTGGGGGGTGCGATCGCGCTAAAACAAATAAGTTCCCCTGGTAGTCTGGCAATGTCAGATGCGGGAGTCAGAGAGGCTTTAGCAAAGGCTAACCCCTGTGGTAACTTTGGCTGAGTGTCAAGCCTAATCACCTTAATTAGAAGTTCTTGATTTTGGTAACGTACAGTAAAGAGATTCTCTCCCAACTGCAACGGTAAACTTGGGGAAAAATGACCAGCCTGACTTCGCCCAATTGGCTTACCATTGATGAAAACCTGACCATCTGTTGGTGCTGTGCCCAGGAAAAAAATTTTTTCGGCACTTGTCTGGTAGTTCGTCCGGGGAAAAACAACCACAAGAGATGATTCTGCCAATGCTACAGAGGGGGTGACAAAAAAATAGCTTAAGACTACTATTCCTAAAAGTTTTTTCACGGCAAGATTACACA
Organism: Nostoc sp. NIES-4103; assembly: GCF_002368335.1. Lineage (GTDB taxonomy): Bacteria > Cyanobacteriota > Cyanobacteriia > Cyanobacteriales > Nostocaceae > Amazonocrinis. The sequence continues at coordinate 5,915,249 of NZ_AP018288.1, forward strand.
CAATTTACCACAGTGACTGTGGCACAATGACGGGATGTATTTTGAGAAGTCGCTAAAAATTCAAACTACTATGACTAAGTTTATCTTTGTAACTGGAGGTGTAGTTTCCAGTATAGGCAAAGGCATTGTAGCAGCAAGCCTGGGACGTTTACTCAAGTCACGGGATTATTCGGTGTCGATTCTCAAACTCGACCCCTATATTAACGTTGATCCGGGTACCATGAGTCCCTTTCAGCATGGAGAAGTGTTTGTTACCGAAGATGGCGCTGAAACAGATTTGGATTTGGGGCATTACGAACGTTTTACTGATACCTCCATGTCACGGCTAAATAGTGTCACCACAGGCTCAATTTACCAAGCGGTAATCACAAGAGAGCGACGTGGCGACTATAATGGCGGCACTGTGCAGGTGATTCCCCACATCACCAATGAAATTAAAGAACGAATTTTGTTAGTTGCTAAAGATACTAATCCATCTGTGGTGATTACAGAAATCGGTGGTACGGTGGGAGATATTGAATCACTACCGTTTTTGGAAGCTATCCGCCAGTTACGGAAGCAGGTAGGACGGCAGAATGTGCTGTATATGCATGTCACACTCTTACCGTGGATTGCCTCAGCCGGCGAAATGAAAACTAAGCCGACACAGCATTCAGTCAAAGAACTCAGATCCATTGGCATCCAACCGGATATTTTAGTATGTCGGTGCGATCGCCCCATACCTGTGGGATTAAAACGCAAATTGTCAGAATTTTGTGATGTCCCGGAAGAATGTGTGATTACCTCCCCAGATGCCAGCAGTATTTATGAAGTACCGCTGATTTTGGAACAAGAAGGACTGGCACAGCAAGCCTTGAAGTTGCTGCACATGGAACAACGCCAACCCAATCTCGTGCAGTGGCAAACAATGGTGGAACGCTTATACAGTCCTAAATACACAGTGGAAATTGCCATTGTCGGTAAATATGTCAGCTTAGGTGATGCTTATCTTTCTGTAGTGGAAGCACTGCGTCATGCTGCCATTGCCACTTATGGCAACTTGCGCTTGCGTTGGGTGAACTCAGAAAAGTTAGAGACAGAACCAGCCGAAAGTTATTTAGCGGGTGTGGATGGCATAGTTGTACCTGGAGGTTTCGGTATTCGGGGAGTAGACGGCAAAATCGCCGCCATTAAATATGCCCGCGATCGCCAAATTCCCTTCTTAGGTTTATGCTTAGGAATGCAGTGTACCGTCATTGAATGGGCTAGGAACGTCGGAGGCTTAACAGGTGCTAACAGTGCGGAATTTGACCCTGAGACTAACTATCCAGTGATTAACCTGCTGCCAGAACAACAAGACGTAGTTGATTTAGGCGGGACAATGCGTTTGGGTTTGTATCCTTGTCATATTTTGCCCAATAGTTTAGCTTTCCAGTTGTACCAAGAAAAAATCGTTTATGAACGGCATCGTCATCGGTACGAGTTCAATAATACTTACCGCCAGCTGTTGTTAGATTCTGGCTATATTATCAGCGGTACCTCTCCCGATGGACGCTTAGTTGAAATTGTGGAATTTCCCCAACACCCCTTCTTTGTATCTTGCCAATTTCATCCGGAGTTTAAATCGCGTCCTAGCGTTCCTCATCCTTTATTTAAAGGGTTTATGCAAGCTGCGATCGCTCGTACTCATTCAACCTCTGGTTTACAAACACCTGTAGAGGTGTCTTAATCAATTCAAAATTCAAAAGATTGATTTTTGATTTTGGAATTAACGCACAGCAACATTGACTTGGGATTTCAGGAAATTTTTTAACATTCAGGGTGGCTATCTTTCGTAAACTTCGGACTTGAGGAGATGTTGTGGCGTACTGGGTGAAAATCCTTTACGAGAGGAAAGAATATGTAGTCAATTTCGACCATGTTAATGCTTTTTGTTACGAAAACAATGGCAGGGTTACTTTTTGGTTGCCCGATAGTGCTATTCCCATTGTGATTAACCCACAAAGTAATCCAGACGACTATCGAAAGGTGATCGATTATCTAGAACGTGTTACTGGGTTAGAAATAGAGAATGCCTACTGGGTAAAAATTATTTATGAAAAAAATGAATATGTAGTTAATCTCACCTGCGTTAGTTCCTTTTGTCAGGAATCTAATGGCAGGATAACTTTTTGGTTGCCAGATGGGACTATCCCCATCATCATCAACCCTGTGAGTAATCCAGACTCTTATGAAAAAGTTTTACAATTCATTCAGAAGGAAACTGGATATTCTTTCTCTTGAAAATAAAGCAGGGGACTGGGTACTGGTGACTGGGTACTGGGTGAAAAGGCTTTTTGTGTCTAAGTTTTATCATCTGTTGATGTCCTAACAACCTTGGCTGTTGCTATAAAGCACAATTCAATTTTGGATTTTGGATTTTGGATTGAAATTAATAAAATGTAGGGTGCGTTGTCGCCCAGCGCAACGCACCGCCAATAATTATTGCTGATTCAAGTTGAAATAATTACTTTTGACTCGTTCCACAGCTTGCTTTTCAGCATCAGTCAGAATCGGTAAATTCTTTGTCCATTCTGTGAAAAAGTTGCTGTCTGTAGTAAGTTGTAAAGCAAATTTTTCTTCTAGTTCGTAAAGACTAATGTAGCAGTTCTCGGTTGAGTGAAGCACAGTTTTGACCTCTCTCCAAACCTCTCTCCTACAAGGAGAGAGGCTTTGAGTGTTGTTCCCCTTCCCTTGTAGGGAAGGGGTTAGGGGTTAGGTTTGTATTTAATTCAACCGCAAACCGCTATATCTCTAGCTTGGATAATTTGAACCATAATTTAAAATAAATTCAAAATCCCCAGTGATGTTGCCATGCCAATTTCGCAGCACCCACCATTCCCGCTGTGTTACCTAATTCTGCTGGCAAAATTTGTAAACCCAAGCGAGATGTCAACATCACCCGCTTTTCAATTTCTGCTTTCATGGCTGGTAAGAAAAACTTAAAACTAGCACTGACACCGCCACCAATAACGATCGCTTCTGGTGTCAAAACGTAAATTAAACTAGTTAAACCAATACCCAAATCTTTACCATATTCTTGCCAAAAAGTCAAGGCTTTAGCATCTCTAGCTTCAGCAAGAGCGCCTAATTCTGCTGGTTCCTTCCCCGTGCGGCGACGAATAGCAATTACCGAAGCATATTGTTCCAAAGAGCCTTGATTGCCGCTGTTACACATGGGGCCATCAGGGTTGAACGAGATTAAACCCAATTCTCCAGCTGCTCCTTGATGTCCAGTAAACAGTTTACCATCGAGGATAATCGCCCCACCAACGCCAGTCCCCAAAGTCAAGAGGATGAAATTTTGAAAGCGACGACCAGCGCCTAGCCAAGCTTCGCCCAAACCTGCACAATTAGCATCATTAGCCACAATGGTAGGTTTGCCAGTTTTGGCTTCTAGCCAGTCAGCCAAAGGCACATCATGCCAGCCTGCCAAATTAATGGCGATTTTGGCAATACGTCCTGTTGCGTCAGCCGGGCCGGGAGTACCCACAGCAATGGCAACAGTTTGATTATCCAAGTCAACTTGAGCGATCGCATCTACCATTACAGCTAGAACTGCTTCTGGCGTAGACGGTTGGGGAGTTGGAACAGTCAAAGATTGCAGGCAAGTACCATCTTGACTAAATCGCCCCAGCTTAATCGCTGTTCCTCCCAAATCGATACCAATTACTTGAGGATTCAACACTGTCAAATTTTCACAACCAGACGCATATTAGCTTTTTTGAGTTTTAGCGCTAAACAATTGCGAGTCTTCTGTATTTTTCGCACTGACGCGTAAATCAGTCACAACCGCAGAACGAAAACTCGATTGCTCTTGCCAAGCTGTAACTGGTGTACCCCTCAAGATACCAGCAAGGGCAACAGAAAGCATAAACCCGCCAGCGGCGGCGGCAATTAAAGTAAGGTTATCTTTCACACAAATCTCTCAATAATCAATACAAAAAATTTAGACGATGAAATTGTTTAGTTGGTGTCAGTTGTTAAAAGTTAAGAGTTAGGAGTTAGGAGTTAGGAGTTATTTCTCCCTCATCCCCCCTGCACCCCTGCTCCTCTGCTCCCCTGCTAACTATTTCCGGATTCCATTTTCTCGCCGTAATCGGGGATTGACAAATTCATTTAGCCCTTCACCAAGTAGTGATAACCCTACCACCATCAATGTCATTGCTAAACCAGGGAAAAGTGTAGTCCACCAAATGCCAGTGGGTAGTGCTTCTAGAGCTTGTTTTAAATCATGTCCCCATTCTGGCACTTCTTCGGGAAGCCCTAACCCCAAAAAGCCCAAGCCGCCTAATACTAAAATCGCATCGGCGGCGTTCAGCGTAAATAATACGGGTACGCTTTGAATTACATTGAAAAATAAATAGCGAGAAAGTACAATCCATGTGGAAGCACCCATTGCTTGAGCCGCTTCGATGAAAACCTCGGTTTTCACGCTCACAGTGTGGTTGCGAACAACACGGTAATATTGGGGAACGTAAGCAATACTAATGGCGATCGCAGCATTCAATATTCCCCGCCCGACTACAAATGCTAACGTCACCGACAAAAGTAAGCCTGGTAGGGTATAAATGCTATCCATGAGAAACAGCAACACCTTATCCAATCTACCGCCGAGATAGCCACTTACCATGCCCAAAGGCACGCCAATAACCATACTCAGCGCTGTAGCTAAAATCACTACTTGCAGTGCTGCTTGAGCGCCGAATAGCGTGCGGGAAAATACATCATGCCCCAGACGACTTGTACCAAACCAATGTTCGCCTGATGGTGGCTGTTGAGGGAGGTTAGAGAGAAATTCCTTCGGGTTTTGCAGCCATCCCCAAGCCTGAAATACAGGCGCAAAGAAAGCTAGGAAGATGAAAAATAAAGTAATAACTAACCCAATCACCATTAATTTCTGGGAAAGATTGGGACTTTTGCCAAAGCGGAGAAATGTTGGTAGCTGACGTTTAGTAATGGTCATTTGCGATCGCCTGCATTAAGCAAGATACGCTGACCATTGTACATAGGGGACTGGGGATTGGGGATTGGGTACTGGGGATTGGGTACTGGGGATTGGGATTGGGGACTGGGGATTAGGCAAAATCTCTCATAAAATTGAAAGACTTTAGATTGGGATGATATGGGAGATAGAGGTTTTGAGTCTTTAGACTTCTATCAAGATAGCCTCAAGCTGGTAAAAGCGGCTTATCGACTAGCAGATAGTTTGCCTGATTGTGAGCGTTACAATTTGAGCGATCAATTACGAAGAGCGGTTTGTAGTTTGTTACTGAACATAGCTGAGGGCTATGGACGCTATCACTACTTAGATAGATTACGTTTTATGTACATTGCTCGTGGTTCATTGGCTGAAACTAAAAGCGCCTTCATAATTGCTGAGAGTTTGGGGTACTGCAATGCAGAACAACTAAACTGGGTAAGTCAAATTAAAGACCGGATTGAAAAAGGTCTTAATGGTTACTGTCGTTTCATTCGTTCCCAGCAACAAGGAAAAGAAGAGTACGGTAATAAATTAGGCGATTGGTGATTGGTGATTAGTGATTGGGGACTGGGTATTAGGGATTGGGGTAAGATGCAAATTTATCATTACATTTCCATCTCTTTCCCAGTACCCAGTACCCAGTCCCCAGTCCCCAGTCCCCAGTCCCCAGTACCCAGTCCCCAGTCCCCAGTACCCAATCCCCAGTCCCTATAGATTACTTTCAATTAACTGCCGATACTCGCTCTTTTGTTTAACACCTTTGAGTTCCTTGACCAATTCCTTATTTTTGAAGAATTGGACTGTTGGTGTGCCTGTGACAGCAGCATTTTCGGCGATTTCTCGGTCTTTGTCGATGTCAATTTCCACAAAGTGAATTTTGCCGTCAAATTCATCTACTACTTTATTTAGTATCGGCTTGAGGGTATGGCAAGGGCCGCAACCAGGAGAGACGTATTTGACAATGAGTAAGCGATCGCTTTCGTGGAACAATTTACGTAAGGCATAACCGCCTTCGTGGCGTGTGGACTGCAAGTTAAATCCGGCTGCTTCTTCGGCTTCTGTTTTCTTGGCAGCTGGCTGATGTTCTAATTCATTATCCGGTGTTTCCGGTTTTTGATGGAATTCTTGAATCAAACCACTCGAAGATAACCAGCGTTCTGCCAACATCGCCGCCATACAACCTGTACCAGCAGCTGTGATTGCTTGACGAAATTCATGATCTTGCACGTCGCCAGCAGCATAAACGCCTTCGACACTGGTTTCTACAGAACCATTTTTGGTGACAATATAACCGACTTCATCGAGTTCTAGTTGCCCCTGAAATAAAGAGGTATTGGGTCTGTGACCAATGGCGTAGAATAATCCTTTGGCGTTGAGTTTGCTTTCTTCACCGGTTTTGGTGTTGCGGATTTTCACCCCTTCCATGTGACCGTTACCGAAAATATCCACGGCTTCTGTGTTCCAATGCACTTGGATTTTCGGGTTACTCAAAACTCGGTCTTGCATAGCTTTAGAAGCCCGCATTTTATCGGAACGAACTAACATATTTACCTTAGAACCATACTTAGTCAGGTAAATAGATTCTTCCGCCGCTGAGTCACCAGCCCCAATTACAGCTAGTTCTGCACCGTGGAAAATTGGTGTTGCACCATCGCAAATCGCACAAGCTGAGATTCCGCGACTCCAAAATTCATGTTCGCTAGGTAAACCCAGACGCTTGGCTGTGGCACCAGTGGCAATGATGATGCTGTTGGTTTTAAATTCCCTTTCTTGCGATCGCACTGTGAAAGGACGCTGACTCAAATCAACTGATATCACATCCTCAGTATATAATTCAGCCCCCCAGCGCTCAGCTTGCGCCTTCATTTGATCCATCAGTTCCGGCCCGCTAATTCCTTGGGGAAACCCAGGAAAGTTTTCTACTTCCGTCGTTGTCATCAATTGCCCACCAGGCAACCCCCCGGCTTGAAAACCTTCAAAGACAACGGGTTTTAGGTTAGCTCGTCCTGCATAAATAGCGGCTGTGTACCCTGCTGGCCCAGAACCGATAATCACTAAGTTTTCTACAGTCGGGTTAGTCATAATAGTAAATCGAACTCATAACGACTACGCTTAATATAGCATAATAAACTTGGAAATGGGGAATTGGGAATGGGGAATGGGGCATTAGTTATTTCTTCCTCATCCCCCTCATCTTCCTCATCTCCCTCATCCCCCTCATCGTCCCCAGCCTATTTTCTATTTTTAAAAATTGATTTTTTCGCGGTAATTACGGTGATGAAATTATAGGGAGAAAGTTTTTTACCAGAGGTGATAGATCAGCGATCGCAAATGGGTAAGTTCTTTTTAGAACAGAGCGATCGCATCATATACCCAAACTCAGGAGAAACCCATGCTTAAGCCAGAATTGCAAGCCAAATTCCTCAATCACCTCAGCAATCGTAAGAACAAAGAAGATGAAGGTTTTACCTTAATTGAATTGCTAGTGGTAGTAATTATTATCGGTGTACTCGCAGCGATCGCACTACCTTCACTATTAGGTCAGGTAAACAAAGCCAAGCAAGCTGAAGCTAAAAATAATATCGGTACTATTAACCGCGCCCAACAAGCTTACTTCTTGGAATATCAAGGTTTTGCCAAAGACATGTCAACATTGCAAGTAGGGGTTAAAAGCCAAACTGAAAATTACTTCTACTCTGTTGTTACAGAAAATAGCACTGGGTACGGACTTATTTATGCCTCAGCTTATAAAAAAGCTTTGAAATCATACTACGGAGCAGTAGGTACTCAATTAGGGGATGGTGCTACTTCTGAAGCTCTGACAGTAGCAATAGCTTGTGAATCTCCAGATCCTACATCAGTAGCTAACTTTGCTGCTATCCAGACTGTCGCCCAAGCTGCCATCAACACTCTAACTGACTGTGTAGCCAACTACAAGAGTTTAGCTAGATAAGGGAAAATCTCTTTAATTTTTCTGAAAATTATAGCCATTGCTGGCTGATGTTTTGTAAAAGTGAGTGGTGGAAAGACTACTCACTTTTGTCTTATCTATTAAGTGAGATGTTATGAATAAATCTGCTTTGGTTGCTCCTCAAGTTAAATGGCAAGAGAAAGGTTATGAATTGCTAGTCCAAGGTAATTATATTCAGGCTGCTAGCACTTTTGAGCAAGCAATTGCTATAGAACCTGATGTTAAGTCACATTATTGGTATTTAGGCTTAATCTTGTTGTTACAAGGACAAGAAATAGAAGCCCAGACGACTTGGTTAATGGCGATGATGGAAGACGAAGCAGAAGAAGTTGGGGATGAAAATGCAGAATTAAGAATAATATTAGACAGAGAAGCTGAACGCCAAGAAAAGCTAGAAGAATATTCTGTGTCTTGGAAAATTAGACAAAGTATTAAAGAACTTTTCCCGAAAGATGTTCACAATTTATTGCATCTTTTACAATTATCTATAGAAGCCAAAACATATAAAAGTGATAATTTACAAGAATATGGCTTGATTTCAATACTCCAGTCAGAACCGCAAATAGAGGTTAATTTAGAATTGTTAGAGCTAGTTTTGCGGAGTATTTTAGAATATGCATATTTTGAGCCTTCGACCCAAGATTTATTAAAGGCTAGTTTACCTTATTTTGTAAACAATCTACCAACTCTTCTAAGTATAGTGCTACCAACTGCCGTAGATATTTCCTATTCTCACGGGCAACCAAAGATAGCAGCAAATTTAGCTAAACTCTATTTACAGCTAGATCCACACAACACGGAAGTTTTAGGACATTTAACAGCCTTTTATCAAAATGCTCGTGAATTTAGTTTGGGTATAGAAACTGCTAAATTGCTCTATTCTTTAGTAGATTCCTTGCCAGAAAAAATATTTGCTAACCGTCAGATCCTACGCGGTGTAATTAGTGCTGGTGGTAATTGGGAAGAATCATGCTCTGTAAATCGTCAACAGCAAGATTTAATTGCAGAACTGATCAAAGAAAATCCACACAATTTAGAACAAATAAAAGCCATTAGGCTATCAAGTGCTAATTATTTTGCGTCTTATATTGAAGATAACTTAGAGAAAAATAGAAAAATTCAAAATCAATTATTGAAATTATCTAAAGATAATAATCTTGTTTATGGGCGAGATATAGTAGAAAAATATTCTCAGGGACATCACCAGAGGAAACAAAAATACATAAAACATAAAAAATTAAAAATAGGCTATCTATCTTATTGCTTAAAAACACATTCTGTTGGTTGGTTAGCTAGATGGCTATTTAGGCATCATGACCGAGATACATTTCAGATAAATGGCTATTTTATGAATGCAGATAATGTATCTGATTTCATGCACCAATGGTATAGCGAACAGGTAGATAAAGCTTATAAATCAACGAATGTTTGGTCTATGGCTGAACAAATATATCAAGATGAAATTGATATATTAATTGATTTAGATAGTGTCACTTTAGATACAACATGTGAAGTTGTACAATGCAAACCTGCACCAATACAAGCGACTTGGTTAGGTTGGGATGCTTCTGGTAGCCCATCAGTTGATTATTTTATTGCTGATCCTTACGTTTTACCAGAATCAGCACAAGAACACTACAGGGAAAAGATTTGGCGTTTACCTCAAACATATATAGCTGTAGATGGTTTTGAAGTAGGTGTACCTACAGTAACTCGTGAGGAGTTGGATATTCCCAGTGATGGAGTAGTATATTTTTGTGGTCAGCGAGGCTTTAAACGACATCCAGATATCACAAAATTGCAATTGAGGATTATTAAAGAAGTTCCTAATAGCTATTTCTTAATTAAAGGGATATCTGATGAAGAATCGGTTAAAACATTCTTTCATAAGTTAGCAGAAGAAGAAGGTGTAGACATTTCAAAACTACGATTTCTTCCAGGTGTGCCTTCAGAATCAATTCACCGAGCGAATTTAGGTATTGCTGATATTGTATTAGATACCTATCCTTATAATGGTGCCACAACTACTTTAGAAACTCTGTGGATGTGTATTCCTATGGTGACGCGAGTTGGTGAACAATTTGCGGCACGTAACAGCTACACCATGATGATGAATGCTGGAATTACAGAAGGTATTGCTTGGACTGATGAAGAATATGTAGAGTGGGGTGTCCGCTTGGGTAAAGATGAAGCTTTGCGACAACAAATTGCTTGGAAACTAAAACAATCACGAAAAACATCACCTCTGTGGAATGGTAAACAGTTTACCCGTGAAATGGAAAAAGCCTATACACAAATGTGGCACAGATATATTGAGGAATAAACTGAAACGTATTTAGATTACCGAAAAACTCGGTCTAAGAGGATGTCTAAGAAGTATTGTCGCTAGCATCAAAATTTTAAAAACCTAACCCCCCTAGACCCCCTGACCCTAATCCCCATGAAATTCGGGTTTAGCCCGAATTTCATGGGGCCCCCGAGTTTCCTAGAAGGGAATGGGGGTTTCAAAGCCTCTCTCCGCTTCGGGGAGAGGAATGGAAGCGGGGTTTTTAGTATAATTTTCCACTTAAGAGACATCCTCTAAAGCCTCGCCTATAAGCGGGCGACTTTTGTGATGGATAGAGATTGGAATGCTACCATCAACGATCGCACCAATATCGATTAAGTGGGAGAAACATTTGTATTACTTTACACTCCAAAACACGTAAGCTTCTTCTTCAACAAGGGTTTTAAGCGTGCTAAATGACCCCCTAGTACCCAATATGTTGATATTTAGTAAAGAATTTTAGATTTTATTTATATTTAATAGAGTTTAACTTTAGAATTATGTAACAAATCACAATCTAAATCAAAAGCATATATATTGCTCCTAGTTCCTCTATGCCGGATACATGGACGCTACTTACCATTGATGATTGTGCAGCGGATCGGAAAATCTATCGTAGATTTCTGATGAAAGATCCGCACCAGTCTTATCAGATTTGGGAGGCAGACTGTGCAGAGGATGGTATCGCTTTGTGCCAAGAAATGCACTTCGATGTCATTCTGCTGGATTTATGTCTACCTGATATGAGTGGATTAGAACTCCTCAAAAAGCTAAAACAGGAAATATTTAAGACTCCTGTATCTGTGATTATACTGACAGGACGGGGAGATGAAGAGGTCGCTGTGCAAGCGATGAAAATGGGTGCAATGGATTATTTGGTGAAGCAACAGCTAAAACCAGATGTATTGCAATTAGCTGTCCGTAACGCCATTAAGCAATTAGGCTTGCAAGCCCAACTCAACAAAACTCAAGAACGACAGCGTTTAATAGCTACAACGGCTCTGCGAATTCGTCAATCTCTCAACTTAGAGCAAATTTTAAATACTGCTGTGGCAGAAGTACAGCAACTTCTCAAATGCGATCGCGTGATGGTATATCAGTTCGCCCCAGATAGCACGGGTGAGATAGTTGCCTCATCAGCCCAATCATGCGATGTTGTATTGCTGGGCGATCGCATAGACATTCAGAAAGTGGCTATTCCCACTTCCAAGGAGAAGCCTAAAGATACAGTAGCGTCTATTGTAGAGAATCGCATTCCACATTTTTTCTATGAGGAAACATCAGGTGGAACAGGGGACTGGTGTCTGAAAAACAAGGGCTGGGTAGCAGAGGAAGCAGAAAGTAACTATTCCCAATCCCCCATTTCCAATTCCCCATTCTCAATTCCCAATTCCCCATTCCCAATTACCCCTAATCCCCACTCCCTGCGGTCGTGGGGGCCCCGAATTCCCCATTCCCAATTGCCAATTTCTAGTAACCGAGCAATTTCTTATGTGTATGAAGCTGGCTTGAGTAATTGCTATGACAGGCTGACAGAGCAATTTCAGACTAACGCACATCTAGTTGTTCCCATTAATTTAAATAACAATGGAAACCTAACGCCGAAGCCTTGGGGGTTGTTGATCGCCTATCACAGTATAGAGGAGCGTCAGTGGCAATCTGATGATGTGGAAATGCTCTATGAAGTTTCGGTGCAACTTGCGATCGCAATTCAGCAGGCTGAATTACTAACCCAAACTCAAATAGCATTACAGAAAGAAAAGCAACTGAATGCATTTAGATCCCAAATCATTGGGACGGTTTCTCACGAATGTCGAACGCCGTTAACTTCAATTTTGGCTGCTGCATCAACTCTGGTAAAGTATCGCTACCAGCTAGATGAATCTAAACAAGAGAGATTCATGCAAATTATTGAGCAGAAAGCAAGATACATGTCCAAACTCGTGGACAATATGCTTTTAGTGAATCAATTTGAGTTGGACAAAGCTAAGTTTAAACCAATCCCCTTAGATTTATTGCAATTTTTCTCAGATCTCATAGAACAAGAGCAAGAAACATTGGGCGAACGTCACGAAGTAGTTTTTAAAATTACAGGGAATTACAAAGGTTTCTGGGGCGATCGCGGTCTTTTGCAACAAATCTTTGTCAATTTAATGTCCAATGCCATTAAATATTCTCCAAATGGAGGATCTGTAGAGTTCCACCTGATGGGCAAAGAATCACAGGTGATATTCTACATCAAAGATCAAGGAATTGGTATACCGATTGCAGATCAAAAAAACTTGTTTCAATCCTTTAGTCGTGGCAGTAATGTTGATACAATCCCTGGTACTGGCTTAGGGCTAGCGATCGCTAAAGCCTGTGTCGAGTTACATGGTGGTGATATTACCTTGTTTAGTCAGCTAGGGCAAGGAACTAAAGTTACAGTTAGCTTACCGAAGCGAATTACTATTCATTCTTAGTCGTTGGTAAGAGGATGTCTGAGAAGTATCGTTATTAACATCAAAGCTTTAAAAACCTAACCCCCCTTCCCTACAAGGGAATGGGGGTTTCAAAGCCTCTCTCCGTTTCGGGGAGAGGTTTGGAGAGGGGTTATTAGTATATTTTTCGACTTTTCAGACATCCTCTAAGAAAAGTAAACGCGACTGAAACCCGCGCCCTAGACGAATGACAAAAGACGGCGTTCACCAGTTAACTTTATTTACGCCCACCTACTTACTTCAAACTGCAATTTAGTATAAATAAGTAATTTCAATTATTACCAACTACCCATAGTATACGCTGTCATTGTATCTACAGGTATATCTGCCATAAGCTCTTCTAAATTATCATCGCAAGTCTCATTTTCTATATCAATTGATAGGTCTTCGCATACTTCTTCAGCTTGATTTATATTGTACAAATCATTAGTTTCAGTATCAGGCATAAATCCTCCATTGATTGAAAGTGAATTAGTTATTTTTTTAGCAATATTAATTATTAATAATAAATTCATAATTAATATATTTAGTTTAAATCTGTATTGTGGTTGTGAAATCTGGTAGCCAATTTATTTATAGTATTTGAAGCATAGTTGACGACAAAGACTAATCATCAAACATGGGCTATAACAGGTTTTCAAACCTGGTCTGTGCTAGAAATTGCCAAAAATTGCTTAATCAAAGCGTACTGCTTCATTATGGATTAGCCATGAACTGCTTGTACTAATTAGTAGTTCAAAAGTTTATTTCTTAATAAAATAAGACATTCTTTGCCAATTTGGGATTAGAGCGTCTAAGCTGAAAAATTTTGCAAAATACCCTGTTCAAATTCTTAGTTAGAATCAATCTAAAAAAATTAGCTATCAATTGTTGAACTACTATCTATTTAATACATCAACTTACAACATATAAACAAGCTAGTAAAGTCTTTAAATAAAAAATCTACTTTTCCTACTTTTTCTACTTTTCACTATGGCTACTTTTCCTACTTTTATTACTTTTAATTTTTACAAGTTTCACGCGATCGCCAAAGCAATAAGCTAAAACAGATATAGTTTGCATACTTAGTTTTTAGGTTTGTCCAGAGTCAATAATTGTTCTGGACTTTGGAATGCATGACTTTTTACTGCTTTAACGAAAGAGTATTCAATTTAAATGCGTAGTAGCTTATTAAATAATTTTGAAATATTATTATGTCAACCATAGCCAATTCATAAATTTTACCGTTGTGAAAAAACTTCTAAAAACTTGCTAATGAGTTTCTTGTTTTGTAAGTGCCCTAAGTTTTGACACTATTAGTGTTATAACTTCAGCACTTAAACGTGTAAAAGAATTTCAAAGCTAGAACGATAACCGTTATAGTATCTATGACTCTGAATTAGCTGAAGATTGAACATAGACTAATGGTTGAAAAAATTGATTTGACGTTATCTCAAGGTTTTCTCAACTTAAACAAGCCATTTGGCTGGACTTCCCACGACTGCGTAGCACGGGTGCGAAAGCTGTTGCGCCTCAAACGTGTAGGACATGCAGGAACGTTAGATCCAGCAGCAACAGGGGTGTTACCGATCGCACTTGGTAAAGCCACAAGGCTATTACAATATTTACCAGGGGAAAAAGCTTACAAAGCCACTATTCGTCTGGGTGTGCGTACCACAACAGACGATTTGCAAGGCGAAATTATCACTTCTTGTCCTTGCACTGGATTGAGTTTTGCAGATGTGAAAACTGCACTGTCACAATTTCAAGGTAAAATCGAGCAAATTCCACCTATTTACAGTGCAATTCAAGTGGAAGGGAAACGCCTGTATGACTTAGCACGCCAAGGTGAAATAGTAGAAGTGCCAAGTCGCATGGTAGAAGTTTTTCAAATAGAAATTTTGGACTGGCGGGAAGGGGATTTTCCTGAATTAGATGTTGCGATCGCTTGTGGTGCTGGTACATATATTAGAGCGATCGCTCGTGACTTGGGTACAATTTTAGCAACAGGCGGTACTCTTGCTGCTTTGACACGCACCCAAAGCAGTGGCTTTGACTTAGCAGACAGTCTCACCTTGGAAAACTTAGAAGCACAACAACAAGCTGGAACATTTCAACCTACTTCTCCAGATGCAGCTTTGCAACATTTACCATCTGTGAACTTACCAGCAATATCTGCTCAAAAATGGTGTCAAGGTCAAAAAATTAATATAACTGTGGATGTTTCTGGTACAGTGAGAGTTTATGATCAAGAGACTCGCTTTTTGGGTATTGGACAATTACAAGATGAAGTGTTGATTCCTCAAATGGTGTTTGAACCAATTTCATAAAACTGTTTTTAATTAACTCAAAGTGTAAAAAGCACTTAAAAGTTCCTTATCACTCCCAAGTAGACACATCTCGCAGCACATCAGGAATTTCACCTTGAGATAGGGGAAACTCCAGCATAGTTTCTCGATAACCCAAATATCCAGACTCAGCAAACGACAACAGCATTCGCGCCAGCGCTAGCCAAACCTCCGGCTCATATTCCCAATCACGATAACGCGAAGCTTGACCAGCAATTGAACGTAGCGCCCAAAAATAAGAATTTCTGACCACAGAACCGCCTTTTTTAAACTCTGGCAAATCTTCGTGGTGCAGAAAAAGTACTTGATTTTCAATTCTGGCTCTCATACTAGCCATTGTAATTGATTTGCAGGAGTAGAGGAGATGAGGGGGATGAGGGAGATGAGGAGGATGAGGGAGATGAGGAGGATAAGGGAGATGAGGAGGATAATTTTTCACTGCTAACTCCTAACTCCTAACTCCTAACTCCTAACTCTAACTCCTAACTCCCTACTCCCTACTCCCTAATTTCTACAAATTCGAGGTTAAACCGAGACGGAAAGTCAACCCAGGACTATAGATACGATTAACTCGCTCATACTGTTCATCTAGTAAATTTTCTAAATAAACACTCAGTCCTAAATTGCTAGTCAGAGGTATACGACCGCTGAAGTCTAAATTGAAGAAAGATGGCGCAAAATCTGTAGTCTTATCACCCGCTGATGTGTTAGCAAAAACAGATCTACGAGCGCCACTGTTATAAGTAGCATACAAATTAGCCTGCCAACCTGCATTTTGATAACCTACACCAACTTGGAGTAAAGAGTAGGGAATCAAACCTAGTTGTAAACCTCTATCTGAGCCTGTTTTGATTTTAGCGTCTGTATAAGTGTAGTTGAGAAAAGTTGACCAGCCAGAAGCAATTTTTAGTTGTAAAGCTGCTTCTAAACCATTGGTATTTACTAGCCCAATGTTTGCCCACCTTCCAGATAAAACTCCTAAGCGATTATCTAGGCTACTGCCAAAGTATGTAAATTGTCCTCTTAAATTATCTGAAAAATTGATATCTACTCCCGCAGTCCAAGACGAACCTGTTTCTGGTTCTAAATCTGGGTTAGGTTCCCAACCATGAACTGTATCATAAACATATAACTGATCCAATCCAGGATTGCGCTGTCCTCCTGCCCAACTTCCACGCACAGCAAAGTTTGGACTAACGGCATAACGTAAGCCAGCACTGGGATTTAAATAATTGCCAAACTGTGTATCAAAGCTTTGTCTTAGCCCTAAATCTAACTGAAACTGATCACTAATGTTGAAAGTATTAGCAGCAAATAATGCTGTATTCAATAGACTTCTATTTTCAGTTTCATTATTTGCGATTCTACTAGGATTAGTACTCAAAACATCACCATTTAAATCGGTGTTTTTTAAATCCAATCCCCAGCGCAACTTATTATTTGAGCTAAGTTGCCACTCATGGTCTACTCTAGCTGTCAATTGTTGTGTATCTAAAATACCTGTACGGTAAAAGTTACCTGAAGGCCCGTAAGTACTGAAGTAATCTTGGTTATAACCTATTGAGGTTGTCAAATTGGAGGTTTCCCCATTACCCAAGCGAGTTTTCCAAGATAAGCCAACATTCAAGCCATCATGGTCTAGTCGGTCTCTTTGAAGTGCGGTAGGATTTCCGAAGTAAATTAAGCCTCTACGACTGCTGAGTTTAGTAATATCTAAATTCAAAGAGTTTCTCTGATTTAAATCTAAACCAATGCTACCAAAGTAAGTACTTGTGGCTGTATCTGCGTTGCTTAAAAATCCTTGGTTATTACGATTCGTCGCACCTACGGGAACACGATAACGGTTATCTATAAAGTATCTTTCAAAGCTGAAGTTGTACTTGATTGCACCAGATGAACCGCCATAAGTTACTTGTTGATTATTTAAGTTCAAAGAGCCAAATTCTAGACTACCAGTTAATTTAGGTGGGCCATAACCTTGTTTGGTAATAATATTCACTACTCCACCAAAAGCTGAGGAACCATACAATGCAGAGGATACACCGCTATATAATTCTACTCGTTCAATAGACTCTACAGGAATACTATTTAAGTCAGTTCCACCATGATAAATATTAACATTGGTGTTAATTTGTCTGCCATTAATTAGAAATACAGACTGATTAATTGAGGCTCCTCGGTAGTAAGTACCTGTGTGAATATCTGCACCGTGACCTACGTCATTGATAGCAAAACCAGGCATTCTTTTTAAAATATCAGCTACGCTTGTAGCACCTTGTTTTTGAATTTCATCTTTCTCAATTACATAAATGGGAGTAGAGTTAGGTACAGGGTCTTGTTCTCCGATCGCTTCTATATTGATATCTGCATCATCATTAATCTCTGCATCATCAGTAGTTGGCTCTATTTCTAGTTCTGCATCTGGTTGAGTTTCTTGTTCAGCATCATCCGGTGTAGGTTCTTGAGTTAACAATTCAGCACTAGTGGTAGGTAGCGCGATTTCACTCAAACTCTGAATATCAGAAGTTACTCTAGATTTGTTAGAATTTTTCTGCTCAATATCAGTATCAGCAGCAAAAGTAGGAAAAGTTATCAGTAGGCTTGGTACAGCAACTGGTAGCAACCAAAAATAGTTTTTCACTTATCTCACACTTAGTAAAAACAGTCACTATACGATATTGTGTCTGTTTCAGTGGAATTCTGTCAAAAGACATATTGTCATATTTCACCAAGTCCTGATATTGTCTCACTTTCAGGTTGATATACCTGGTAAATGAGCAAAGATGAAGGAAATGAGAGTTTATTTTTCATTTTCCACTTTTGTTAGTGCCATTTTGTCATGAGTAAAAAATGCCATTAATCTCTTCCTATACTTAGGTAATATGCGATACTTTATAAATAAATTAAAAAGTGACTTTAGTAGGAAAAGTAGGAAAAGTAGGATAAGTAATTAAAATATATTTTTTGTATAAAATAATTTACATATGCAAATAATATGTTAGGATGATGGTAGTTGATTTATTGAATAGTCAATAAATCAACTATCGAAGTTTTTAGTTGAGTAACCTTAAGGATTCAACTCACTAAAACTCAACGAAATCATCTTGAACACACAAATAGAAGAATACATGTTTAACCACAAAATTGTTGGTTCAGAATCTCTTGCCCAAAAATCGGTAACAACTGAATTTGAGGAATTGAATGACGCAGATTTAATCGCTGTAGTAGGCGGTACACTTGGAGGTTTCCTTTCAAAACTAGGGGAAGAAGTCGATGATATTGGGGAAGATGCTGGAGAGGAGCTATTCGGTGAAAATGGAATATTAGATCCGTATGACTTCATATTTGGATAAGGCTGCTAATCACGGCTGTAACCATATCTCAAATCACAGAAGTTAAAGGCAAAAGCTACTCTTTGTAGGAGAGCTATTTTATTCCCAAAAAGACGTAAAATTACCAGCGTCGAGGGAATAAAACATCTGTGCGTGCCACAGTTTTTTATTTTCCATACTACGTAAAACTTTAAGAGGGAAATGAGGGAAAAATAATTCCCTATTTCCCATTTTTAATGCCAGATTTCCAATATTAAAGAAGAGCGATTACATTTACAAACTTTAATTGATGTTGCACATTTTTAAGTAAATCTAAAGTTTTTTGGTAAGCAACATTCTGGTTTTGATGTCCAAAGTACTCAGATGCGGTTTGTAAATCAGCGATCGCTCTTTGATAATACCCTAAACGGTATCGAGCTAATCCCCGGTTAACATAGGCTAGGGCATTGTTAGGGTTTAGCCTGATGGCTTGGGAAAAATCGCGCACTGCACCAAGGTCATCGCCGTTTCTACTGTCAGCACAACCCCGGTTAAAGTATGCTCTATAATCTTGAGAATTGAGATGAATTGCCTGATTAAAATCGAGCATTGCTTTTTCTAAGTTTTGCAACTTTAAATAAGCCAAGCCTCTGTCATTGAAAATATCTGTAACAGTTGAATTCAGTTTTGGGGGAATTAGAGTTAATGTTCGATTAAAATCATCAATGGCCTCTAAATCAGAACCCGCTCCGCTCAGAGCTAATCCCCGGTTATAGTATGCTCGAAAATCAGCAGGCTGAAGTGCGATCGCTTGATTATCATCAGCAATAGCATCTGAAAAATTCTTTTGTCTATAATAGGCAAGTCCGCGGTTGAGATATGCCTCAATATTTTTGGGTGCAATATTTATGGCTTGAGTACAATCAGCGATCGCTTGGTGGTAATCTTGTAAATGCAGGTAAGCAAGACAGCGATCGCTATAAGCTACAGCAAAATCCTCTTTGATTTGAATGGCTTGGTTAAAATTCTCTATTGCTTGGTGATAATTACCGCGCTGCATTTCATCTACACCCAAATTTAAGAAGTCCCTAGGTGTAGTTTGGGCAATTATCATCGGTGATGCATTTGCACTGGGATTGCCAATTAGAAATAAAGCAATCAATAGACTGAGAAAAATTTGCCATAAATCAGTCATAACACCAAGTTGGGATGAGTAGTATTGTTTAGAATTTCGAGAATTGCCCTGTGCGAAAAACTCTTAACCTATAATCTCAAATCTCAAATCTCAAATTGGTATATGCACTGTATTTATCAATTTTATCAAAAACAAAATTTGCAGGACTTGTTGTCCCGCAAATCATTTTTTTTTGAAATAATTCGTAATTGAATTAGTTGGGGTTTGAATCCCTAACTAATTCAAGACCGCGCTCATTGAAATTTTAGCAGGTAGCTCAAACCCTCTAATTACGAATTACGAATTACGAATTACGAATTAGTAATTATGTTGAAAGTCCTTACTTCCAGTCTTTATCTGCTTGTTCAAGCACATAAGCAGCTACATCTTCAATTTGGTTCGGTTTTAGACGACCTTTGAAGGCAGGCATAGCATTTTTACCATTGGTAACTTGAGCAATAATAGCCTCTGCTGAGTACAGACCATACTTTTCCAAAGCGTCTTTCTTCAAAGATTTCTCAGCTTTTACCAAATTCTTACCACCTGCATGACAAGAAGCGCAATTAGCACTAAAGATTTTGGCTCCACTAGCAGCATCTGCTAAAGCCGGGCTACTGAAGGCAACGGTAAAGATGGTTATGCCCAACAGTAATATTGAAAGAATCTTCTTCATTGAGTGTTTCCTCTGCAACAAAGGCATATTCAGTAGACAGAATAGCCAATATAATTCTGCTGTGAGCCGCAGCCATAGTCAAATGACAATCTGTCAAACTTCTCCCCAAAGATTGATGCTGAATAAAAGATTAAAAATGCAAACTCTTTGTGTCTTTGTGCCTTTGTGGTAAAAATTCAAAAAACCACAAAGACACAAAGTATTTTCAGTTGAATTACAAATTTCATCTTTCATTCTTTAGCTGCTAATTGGGTGAGCGCTTCTTCCGTAACGCGACAGATTCGCCAATCATCTAATATGGATGCTCCCATGCTGCGGTAAAATGCTTGGGCTGGTTCGTTCCAATCCAACACACTCCATTCTAAACGCCCACAATTTCTCTCTACAGCTATCTGGGCTACTTTTTTAAGAAGAGCTTTTCCAATACCTTGGCGTCTATATCCCGGCAAAACAAACAAATCTTCAAGATAAATTCCTGGTTTGGTTAAAAATGTGGAATAGTTATAAAAAAATAGGGCAAAACCAACAGCTTGCCCTGCGTATTCTGCTAGCATTGCCTCAACATATTTGGGGGAGCCAAATAAATGTTCTTCGAGTGCTAGAACATTGCCGGTTACAGCATGAGATAATTTTTCATACTCTGCCAGCCCCTTAATTAATTCAAACAGTACGTTGCTATCAGATGGTTCAGCAAAACGTAAAATCAAATCACTACTTGAAGTCATTAGTATGTAGTCTAAAGTCCATAGTCTATAGTCTATAGTCAAATGTGTAACGTTTTTGACTAATGACTCTTAGCTAATGACTAACAGCTAAATGAGAAATGATACCATTTTGGATTTTTGATTGCACCTTTAGAGCGCTGTCAGCACAATTGAGATTTTAGATTGTGATTTAATCACCCGCAATCAATTTTCAAATTGGTAAGGTTTTTGTAAATACCTAAATGGTGGCTTGCTGGTGGTTAAGATTTAACTATATACAAATTCAAGCCCCTTAACAAATTAAGGGAGCTAACCTAATCATACCAGATTGGCATAGATATTAATAAGACTTGTAATCGCAAATCCTCAATCTAAAATCCAAAATTGGTATCATGGGTTGCACTTTTCTCAAGCCACATAATTTACTGCTGTGGTTAATTCTATAAGTCACACTAGATGTAACTTTTAAATTAACCAACCTTTTAAGCGTTTGGCGATGTGAGGACGACGCAATTTCCGCATGGCTTTACTTTGAATTTGTCGTACTCGTTCACGGGAGAGATTGAACATATTGCCAACTTCTTCCAATGTGCAAGGTTCACTCGTAGTCAAGCCATAACGTAAAGAAATTACGTCTTTCTCCCTTGGTGTTAATACGTCGCCTAAGACTTCCCAAATCTCCTGACGCATCATGTTTTCGTTCATTTTTGCTTCTGGAGAGAGGTTATCTTCATCTTCTAGCAAATCCATCAATTCTGTGTCTTCTTCTTTACCGACACGGTGGTTGAGGGATAGTGCTTGACGGCGTAGTTGTTGTAGTTGGCGTAGTTGTTGGACATTGATTTCCAAAGCCTCTGCCATTTCGACTTCGGAGGGATTTCGACCGAGTTTTTGTTTGAGTTCTCGCTGTGCTTTTTTAAGTTTGTTAAGTTTTTCTACAATGTGGATCGGTAAGCGAATTGTGCGCGCATCATTAGCGATCGCTCTTGTTATTGCTTGTCTAATCCACCAATAGGCGTAGGTAGAAAACTTGTATCCTTTATCGGGATCAAACTTTTCTGTAGCCCGGTTTAAACCCATTGCTCCTTCTTGGATTAAATCCAGAAAAGGTACTCCGCGATTCAGATATCGCTTGGCAATTGATACTACCAATCTCAAGTTCGAGCGAATCATTTTGCGTTTGGCAACTCGACCTTGATATAAGCGATTTTCTAGTTGCTTCTCTGTCATTTCTAACTGAGAAGCTACTTGTAACTTGCTAGGTTGCTGTCCCAGTTCTAATTGCAAAGAAGCTTGGATTTCCCTCACTTCTTCTAGAAATCGGACTCGCCGCGCTAATTCTACCTCTTCATCGGGTTTTAGCAACGGATAACGCGCCATTTCTTTAAAAAACGCGCCGACAGCATCATCATGCTCGGTTTTATTGTATCCTGAAGGTCTGGCTGCCGCCATTTCATCCCCATCACGTTCCTCTGATTCCAGAGTTTCTGCTACTGGGGATTCTTCCTCCATCACTGGTTCTAGAATATCGAGTAATTGTTCTTCATTTTCGGCAGTATTCTCCAGTATTTCCATTGTTCCCAATTCAGCAATGTTCATAGTTTCCTTTAGGGATTGTTGCTTTGTTTGGTACATAATTTTAGTGACAGCTACTTGCTTGAAGCTTGGTAGTTTTCCCTAAGAAACAGATGCACCTTTCCAACCACAAACTATAAGTTTCTGCTAATTGCTCTGTAGCAGTAAAAATCAATCTCTAGCTGTCATTTTTGGTTCTGCTAGATAGAACCCCTAACAAATACTGGTTTTTGCACCCAAAAACTATCTTCTCAGGTTCTAACAGATATACAGATATATTTCTTATTTTTTTATTAATCCCCAAATCTGTCAAACCCCTGCAATCTTGCTCAACTTTAACAAAGATAAAGAACTCAAGTAAATCTTCCCCAACATCTTAAAAAAACATATAGTTTTATAAATTTTTTCAGCTTTATGTTTTGGGAGTTGTTGGAGTGGTAGCGATTTTGGTTTTGGGGTTCTATGTTTCTCCTAACTTTTATTACATGACACTAATTGAGCAATTTAATTTTCTGAAATCTTTTGTTTGTATAAAAGCATCTCATATACACAAAGCATTGAATATCTATCAATGGGCGGAAAAAGGGCTATGCCAGAGTTAGTAGATAGACAATCTATTTCAGAAATAGCCGAGGAGAAGTTTTGTTTTTTATAGCGGACTGAAAATATTTATTGCACGTAAGGGTAATATCAATTTGTCTAGGAGATTACATAACAGGAAACTTATCAAGTATTATGAAGGATAAAAGTATTGTGAAATACAGTTTACATTGAACCAAGAAAAAAGTTAAATTTGTGCAAGCTAAGTGAAGAAACTACAAATATTCATCATAAAAGTTAGTAAATATGTATATAAATGACATCAATTTACCCAATTTTGTGGTTGCTGAGCCAGGAGAATCTTATCAGTCAGCGAAAAGTGGAAATCGCTGGGTAGAAGTGCTGGTAGACTTCCCAGGAAGCTCAGGATTATTTACATACAGATTACCGACACACTTAGAAATCAAACCAGGTGATATTTTAAGTGTGCCATTTGGCGCACAGCAACTAGGAGCGATCGCCATTCGTTTGTTGACACAACCAAATGTCGATTTACCACCAGAAAAAATCCGGGAGGTGGAAGATGTAGTTAGTAGAGGATTTTTCCAGAACACTTATTGGGAATTATTAAATCGAGTCGCCGCATATTACTATACGCCTTTAATTCAGGTGATCCGGGTAGCATTGCCACCAGGTTTATTAGGGCGATCGCAACGTCGCATTCGATTGTCCCACACAGTACAAGCCCAAGAAACAAAAAAAACAAAAGACAATTTATCCCATCCTCAACTTTTATCTACCTCACCTTTCCTTAGTCCAACTGCACAGCAAATTTTGGGCATTTTGCAAGCACAAGCAGCAGGAGACTACAGTTTTGCCTACCTGCAACAAAAAGTCAAATCTGCCTATCGAGGAGTTAGGGAGTTGTTGCGATTGGGTTTAGTAGAAAGTTACTTAGAACCACCGCGAACGACTCGGCCAAAACTTCAAAAAGCAGTGACCTTAATCGGGATTAATGACCAAGATTTAACTACACGTCAAAGAGAAATTTTGGAAGTCTTGCGACGACGTGGTGGTGAGGTGTGGCAAAATGAATTATTGCAAATTTGCAATACCAGTTCCTCTACCCTCAAGACGATGGCCCAAAAGGGCTACATTGTTATCGAGGAGAGAGAAGTATTACGAAGCGAACACAGTCCAGCATTAGCTCAAGACCAACCAAAGACTTTAAATTCTGCACAAGCCAATGCTTTGGCAAGTATACAAGAGCTAGATGGATTTGCTCAAGTTTTGTTGCATGGGATCACAGGTTCCGGTAAAACGGAGGTATATCTGCAAGCGATCGCACCTCTACTTAAAGCTGGTAAATCTGCCCTTGTGTTAGTACCAGAAATTGGACTGACACCCCAATTAACAGACCGTTTCCGCGCCCGTTTTGGCAATAAAGTCAGCGTTTATCACAGCGCTCTTTCTGAAGGTGAACGTTACGACACTTGGCGACAAATGCTGACAGGAGAACCTCAAGTCGTCATTGGGACTCGCAGCGCCATATTCGCCCCCTTACCCAACTTGGGTTTAATCATCTTAGACGAAGAACACGACAGCAGTTTCAAGCAAGATTCACCCATCCCCACCTACCACGCCCGCACCGTCGCCCAGTGGCGCAGCGAGTTAGAAAACTGTCCTTTAGTCTTGGGTTCGGCTACGCCTTCATTGGAAAGTTGGCTGAGTGTGGGAGTGCAGGGGAGCAGGGGAACTCGGGGCCCCCACGACCGAAAGGGAGTGGGGATTAGGGGCACAGGGGTGCAGGGGAGCAGGGGTGCAGGGGAAAAATTCTTAACTCCTAACTCCTCACTCCTAACTCCTAACTCCTCACTCCCTACTCACTACCTCTCACTCCCCGAACGCATCAATTCCCGCCCTTTACCCCCGGTGGAAGTGGTGGATATGCGGCGGGAGTTGCAGGAGGGAAACCGCTCTATATTTAGTAAGTCGTTACAAGAAGCTTTGCAACAACTGCAACAAAGACGACAACAGGGGATTTTATTTATCCATCGCCGGGGACACAGTACCTTTGTATCTTGTCGCAGTTGTGGGTATGTTTTGGAATGCCCCCATTGTGATGTGTCGTTATCGTATCACCATACCGAAGAGGGTGCGCCGCAATTATTGCGCTGTCACTACTGTAATTATGGGCGATCGCATCCGCAACATTGCCCTGAATGCAGTTCTCCTTACCTGAAATTCTTTGGTAGCGGTACTCAGCGAGTCGCACAGGAATTATCACGACAGTTTCCCCAATTGCGTTACATCCGCTTTGATAGCGATACCACCCGCAACAAAGGCGCACACCGCACCCTACTAACTCAGTTTGCTAACGGGGAAGCAGAGTTATTGGTAGGTACACAAATGCTGACTAAAGGTTTAGATTTGCCCCAGGTGACACTTGTGGGCGTTGTCGCCGCTGATGGACTGCTGCATTTATCAGACTATCGTGCTAGCGAACGAGCATTTCAAACCCTGACGCAAGTAGCTGGACGTGCTGGGAGAGGCGATGATCCTGGTAGAGTAATTGTGCAAACTTACACCCCAGACCATCCAGTAATTGAAGCGGTAAGACAACACGATTATCAATCTTTTTCGCAAGCAGAATTAGAACAACGCCAAGCACTTAATTATCCTCCCTACGGCAGGTTAATTTTATTACGCTTGAGTAGCCTTGACCCGATTCAAGTGCAAAATACAGCGCAAACAATCGCCACAGCTTTGAGTGCTAAACAAGGATTCGAGATATTAGGCCCTGCACCAGCTAGTGTAGTGCGGGTAGCTAACCGTTATCGCTGGCAAATATTACTGAAATTTGCCCCCAATGCATTGCCAGAATTACCAGATTGGGAAGAAGTGCGTAGACACGTAGCGGCTTGTCGTGAGACATCGCTTGCTCATGATTCTGTCAGTTTAACAATAGATGTAGACCCATTAAATATGATGTAAACATGAATTGCTGAATTACTTAGACTGACGCACTACAAATTCTTGGCGTTATTTAACGTGAGTTCGATGAACCTCTCGCCAACCCCTGATTGAAGCAAACAGAGGCAGAAATATTCCCCGTTCTCAAGGAAAAAATTAAGGTTTCAAAGCCTCTCCCTGTAGGGGACTTAGGGCCTCCTCTGGGGATTGGGAGAAAGAGGAATGAAAGCGGGGTTTTTTGTATTCTATCCGTCGAACTCACTTTTATAGCCGTCGCCATTAGTGTTAGGACATCAACAGATAATAAAACCTAGACACAAAAAGACTTTTCACCCAGTCCCCAGTCCCTAGTCCCCAGTCCCCAGCTATATTTAATTTTGTAGCGATTGTCTGACTTCGCTATCTTTACATTTCTTTAGAAACAGCCTCTTAATACGCTCTGAAGAGTTAATTGGAAATTGGTATAAAATCCGCAGAAATTTATCTCTTAAAGTAGCTCGTGACTTGATTTTAGAATACCTAACACAGAACTTTAACTTGGCTGCATAGTTTCAATTTTCTGTCATGGGTAAGTTCTATTTTAGATACTGGTCTTTGATAACAGCGAAGTTATGTAATATGCTGAATAAATTTCCTAGCGAATAGGCACAAAACCAGATTGTTCTATTAGCTTTTGTCCTTGAGGTGTTAACAGTAAATCCGCATAAGCTAAACCAACCTTTTCATCTAAACTGCCATCACGTTTAACAATAATAAATATATTTTTAGTGATGGGATAAGAGCCGTCAACGAAAGCAGGAATGTTGACGGCAGTGATATTGCTTTCAGTAAAAGGAGGCACAAAAGGTTGGTCAGATTTTCTCGACAAGGGCAGAGGACGTATCGCGTACTGGGAAACAACCTTGGAGGCTCTGGCATAACTAATACCGCCGCGAGTTCTAGCAACTTTACGGATAGACTCTATGGCATCTCGTACTTTTTTAACTGTTGAGTCAAAAGGTTTTGCATTTAAAACTTCTTGTTGAAACAAGTCTACTATTTCAGCATTTTGTATATTGCCATCATCAAGCTCATAGCTAAAAGGAGTAATTCGCAAATTGGGCCCACCTACTGATTTCCAATTCGTAATTTTTCCTGTGTATATGTCGTTTAATTGGGAGATGGTCAAGCCGGGTATTGACAATTGTGGATTAACATATACAGCGATACCATCAATACCCACTAAAATTTCACTTAGGGGAAAACCACGCGCTATAGCTTGTTTAAATTCTTGATTCTGAACGCGTCGAGAAGATTGGGCAAAACTAAGTTGTCCTTCAATCAGCATTTTAATTGCCATGCTAGAACCAGTCTTGTCTGTGCTTGGTTCAATATAGCGTAGCTGTAATTGCTGAAATTCAGGATGAGCTTGCTGCAAAACTGATATTACAGATGGTGATTGCAAAAACGTAAATGTACTAGAACCACTATATTTAATTAGTCCTTGAGGTATGTTTTGTAACTGAAGTGAGTTTTGGCTAAGTGTAGATTTATTGATTACGTGTGGCTGTGGCTGAGGCTCAAGCAGACCTTTGATTTTATTGAGTGCGATCGCTCCTGCTGTGAGCGTTAAAATAACGGCACCAATACTTACTATACGTGATAGCTGCAAATTTCCCAAAATATGTAGGGGAAAATCATGTTTAATACTGCTATTATTTAAATTTGATCCACTTGTGTTTCCAAAACTAGCTTCTACTCTTGCTATATCTTCTTTTATTAAATGCAAACTTTGCTGCAAACGTTTGAGGTGATTGTGAATATCCTGTGGAAACAAAGAATCACGTTGAACAACTGAAACAAAAGCTTGCTCGTACCGCTGTAAATTTTTTTTATATCCTTGGTAAGGTTGCCTAATCTTACTGTTAATAAGATTAACATCATCATTGAGAGATACAAGACCAGTTTCTACTGCTTTAACTAAGTAACGAGTATAAATCGCACAGTTCTCTATCTCTTCTTTTTGAGTTTGAGGATTGATATCAGCTTTATTATCTTGGGGGTTAAACGGAACAAATAAATTGAGTAACTCTCCTTGTTTCAAAGCAACATGACTACGTGCGCGGATAAGTGCCGGAATCGCTACCCCAGGACGCACCGGTTTGTAACTCCATGATTTTCGCATCACAATATTTTGTGGTGTTTCTGGTGGGCGGTGTCGGTCTATCCATACTAATGGCCCCGCGTGCA
This sequence comes from Nostoc sp. NIES-4103, assembly GCF_002368335.1. Taxonomy (GTDB): domain Bacteria; phylum Cyanobacteriota; class Cyanobacteriia; order Cyanobacteriales; family Nostocaceae; genus Amazonocrinis. The sequence goes on from NZ_AP018288.1 coordinate 5,943,534, forward strand.
GACAGTTAAAAATTTCCTCTAGCTGAAAATAAAATAGTAGTGGTGTAGCTAAGTAGTAACAGACAAAATATGGCACATCACTACGATCTATGTCGTCTGTTCCATCGTTATATAACCAGCCAAATAAGATTTGCTCTGGGGAGAGTTGATGTATATAAACCGCTCTAAAACCAGACTTCGGTGGTTTATAAGAATTCCAGTGCTGGTAAACCACCCGTTCCATAAAGGCTTGCTGGATCTGTGTGGTTATCTGTGCGCTCGTAACCGTCTTAAAACCTGTAGCAGCAAAGCTGCTATAGACGATTTGACCTAAGAGCATTTTATGAGACATTGTTAACAGCTAGAAGAAAAGGATTTTATAAATTGAGTATGTTTTGATACAGCCAACACCGTAATCTCTAATTGCATATTTATCATTAAATTTTTGCTATACATGTTAAAATTGGTGTGCATATTAGGCACTACAATTTATAAAAGAGATTACAGCTTAGTAAACTTACATCAAAATTTTTTTGTTTGCAGTTTACTATCTGTATATAACAATCCTTTACAGTCCTATAAATTAGGAACTGAAGTTATTTTTTCTTAATTTTTATTTTATCATTGATTTTTTAACTTAAATAATATAATTTTTTTAAATCCAGAATAAGTATTTATTTTTTGGTAAAAAAATACCTTTTTTAATAGCTCACTTCATTAATGATTTCTTTGTTCTTTATTTCTACTGTTACTCCATTTCACAATACCATACCCAATTGACAGAGCAAGAATAGTGGCTGCTAAACCAAACAATTCATTATCTTCAACTTTCTTTAAGTCTAGGATAATAATTTTTCGAGCAACTGCAATCAAAGATGTAACGATGACTAATTCAACTTGTATAATATGCTTTTGCAAGTAGCCAGTGATGTTTTCTAATAGTTCTATGGCTATTAGTATAGTTAAAAAAGAACCAAAAATATCAAAGAGTTTGTCTTTAAAGAAGAATACAGGTTTCCAAAACATACTTAGCCACAGATTTGTGGTTAAATCTATTACAGAGATTAATATTACTATTAAAAGTAGTAGTGAAAGAACTTTAGCAAAAAGTTCTACTACACCTTCAATGAGGTGCATGAAATTTTTGCTGCGTCCAGCTTCAGTTACAATTTTTAAAACGTTCATAAATTTGAGAACCAAGAGCTTTAGAGATGCTATTTTGTACGCATTGCACGATAAGGCTGCAAAGTTTTACTAGATTCTCAGCATTTGCTGAGAATCAGGTTATCCTCTTTGAATTGATTACAAGTAGGATTATTCTTCATCCGTTTCGGTATTTTTGTAGGTTTTGGTAGAGTAGCTATCTGAAGCTCCAGCTTTAACTTTGGTCTTTTTGTAGGTTTTGGTAGAGTAGCTATCTGAAGCTCCAGCTTTTTCCAGAAGTAAACAATTTCCTGATAAGCAAGGTTGAGAAAGTTTTGTGTAACGGTAAGCTAGACTGATACCCACCACAGCCATACCCGCAACAGCCACAGCTATAATATTTTTAGGCTGACTCAAATTTTTGACAAGTTGTTGATTAGATTGCTTGCGACTTTTAACTTGGATCGCTTGAGATGAAACTTCCACACGAGAAGAACTTGTTGTTACCTGCTGCTTTTGTAGTAATTGGTCGATTAAATTTTGTAGATTTTGTTTGAGGTTTGACCAAAGACTAGTAAATAATGGGGATTTGTCTTGGACTAAATTAAGTTGTTCAGCTTGAGCTAACTGTAAAACGAGTGACAAAATAGGAGCAGCTGCACCTTTTGGATCGAGCTTAGCAGTATTTTGTGCGCGGACAATTGGAATCATTGAATAAAATATTTGATATTGGGCTTTCACAGCATCTAGGCGGCTGGTTAATGGTTGAAGAAGTTCCTCAAGATCCTTGCTTAAGCGGTCTGATTTGAGTAAGTCACACTTAGTCATGATCAATACAAAGGGATAATAGCGATCATGTAGGTAAGCTACGCTAGCGATCGCCATCACCTGTTTGATAATCTCTTCCAATAACTCGATATATGCTTTACCTCTGCATACTAAAGCATAGGCATCAATAAAGACACAGCAACCATCCGAGTTAGATACCATTGCGCGAAAGTCACTATTGTGAATTGTACAAATTTCACCAGGTATATCTGACCAAGAGAAATTACATACAGTTTCAGTTCCCCGCCAAGAACGACGATTGAGACAGAAGTTAAAATTACTGATTTTCATCGTCGCTGGTGGGTAGTGAGCAGTCTCGGAAATATAGCCGATAATGCTATCTATATTTTCTTGCACTTTACGTTCCGTGCAATCAAACCACATCTTCTGCCTTTGCTTGGTTTGATAATCACCATGTAACTCTGTATAGCTACCAGCTAGAAAAACTGTTTTACCTACTCCTCTGTGACCAATGCTGAGTAAGTTAAATGTTGGTGCAATATTCATTCTTCTTTTCCTACAGCTTTTAAACGACTAAAATCATTCACAACAGGCGCATGATGCTTTTTTTGAGCTATTTCATCAAAAAAGCCAAGTAAAATAATCACTATTGCAATAATGCTTGCTGTCAGCAAAAATGTTTTTTTCTTATCAACATAAGACATCGAAATGAGTTTGATACTTTTGTTAGATGAACTAAGCACATTAACATCATGAGAACTAGCTTCAATACGTTCTATGTCATCATTCCTTACCTGCAAAACTCGCTGTAAATTTTTTAAGCTATTGCGACTTTGTTCTGTTAGTGGTTGCTGCTCTTGTTTTGCCGCAATAAAAGCTTGTTCATACTGCTGTAGTTTTTTCTTGTAGTCTAGGTAAGGTTGGCTGACTTTAGCTTTAATAGTATTAATATCTTCATTAAGAGATACTATACCAGTTTCTACAGCTTTCACTAATTGACGAGTATAAATCGTCAGATTTTCTATCTCTTGGTCGTCAGTTTGAGCATTCGTTCCAAATATATTTTCTTGTTGATGAAATGGGACAAATAAATCTAGTAACTCTCCTTGTTTTAAAGCAATATAACTTTGCGCGCGCATCAATATAGGAATAATTAAACCAGGACGCGCAGATTTATAATCCCAAATATTTTTAACCACAACACTTTCAATGCTGAAATTTGGAGTATCACGCTCTACTAATGCTACTGGCCCCTTGTGCAAACAAGTAAAAATTTTCTCTAGTTGAAAATAGAAAAGTAAAGGTTCGGCTAAATAGTAGCAAATAAAGTAGGGTATATCTTGACCGTTCAACTCATCTTTCCCAACATTGTACAACCAGCCAAATAGAGTATGCTCTGGGGTAATTTGTTGCAAGTAAACTGCTTGGTGTCCTACTTCTAGAGGTTGGTGGGAATTCCAATAATGCTGAACTATTTTTTCCATAAAAGCTTGCTGGATTTCAACAGGAAGCTGTGTACTAGCAACTGCTTTCAAGCCAGTTTGGGTAAAGCTAGTATAGACAATTTGCTCTAGAAGTAAACTGTAAGACATGGTTTCTAACCAGAAAATTTTATTTCATTAACCAAACTTTTGCAGAATCTATCTGGAATATGTATACTGACTACACTCATTTACTACTCATAAAACTTTACTCATTCATATGTCTAAGAGTAGCTAATGCTGAAGGAGATATACGGCTGAGATAACGGAAAATCCAATACTTAAAAATAGTATCTAGAATCACTGGAAATGTTGCAATGAATAAATAAATGAAACTTTGATTCGCTGCAATCCCCAAGTGCGCTGCCATTCCTTCTAGGATTACTTCCCAACCATGCGTCGAGTGAAAACCGACAAATATATCTGTTGATAAAATGATGATAAATGCTTTAGCACTGTCACTTAGCCCATAAACGGTATCATCTAAAAAAGACTTAAAGATAATGAACTGTTTCTTTTGGCTAATCAGTAAAACAACAAAAGTGATTATTGCTATTATGTCAGCAAAAACATTACTGATTGCACCAGTGCTTTTTTCTCTAAATTCTTCTAATAATTCAGTTGCTTTATGCTTAACTTGATGTTCAATTACTTCTGGAGAAAGCTGAGGTGTATTATCAACTAAACTGGCAAACTTGAGTTCCTCTTCAAAAACTTTTAATTCTTCAAAGGCTTTTTCTTTCATCTCTCTGTTGAGAAAAACCTCTGTATTATGCTCACCTCGGACTTGATGAACAATTGGACTGATTATGAATTGTTTAGATAAATTTTGAACTAATATTGGTACAATAATCAGTGACAGTAAGAAAGTAACAGCAGTTCTTGTTTTATTACTGGAACTACGGAAGTCTTTTATAACTTGTTCCTCCGCTTCTGGTTTTAGTTCTAATTTAATTCTATTAATTGTTCTACCAATGGATCTTGGCAAAGGAGACATTTTTTGAGTTTTGTACTCAAAATTATTAACATCTTGCTCAATATCTTTAGGAGGTAAAAGCAACTGTTTATTGCTTTTATTTAACAAAAGTGGTTTTAAGGGGGGATTAGATACCAAATTTATTGATGTACTTTCTGAAGCGGAATACCTATCTATTATTTCATCAATAAACCTAATTTTTTCAAGAGTAATGTAATTAGAAATACTGATGAAAGATTGGCTATGTTTTAAATGCGCTAGTTTTCTTGTGGCAATATTTATGTTCTTCTCTAGTTCTGCTTGCAATAATAACATAACACTATTGCTATAATTTCCTGATTCAGCAGAGATTTTATGACCATGAAAGTACTCGTCTTCAATAGATTTAATCGTTAATGCAGCTTTGTATGCTTGATTAAGATTTTTTTCTGGTGAAGCTAAAAACATTTGCTGAATATTATGGAAATATTCTTTCATTGAACTCTGTAATTTACTTGATTTATTTGTAGATAGAGCCATTTTTCCAAAACTCGATTAAGTTTAAATTAGCAACCCCTAATTATTAAAAATCAGGTAATTTTAGAATCGAAAAATCTAATAGATGGAACGAGTGTATTGAGCTTATATGAGTAAGCTAAACTTACTTTCTTGGAAAAAACTAGAATGCTTTCTTAGGATATCCCCTCCGCTATTTCCATAAACGGAAAGTTTTGGAGTAAGTAAGTATTTATCCAAGTTCAGCATTTGTTACTGTACTTAAAGATTGAATCAACTGTGATTATTTTTTGTTTAACAACAAATCGAATTTTGTTGCTACAGTTGTTTGCTTAAAAAATTGTTAATTTTAGTGTAACAAAACTTGTATTTAATTGCAAGATTTATTATTGAAGATTTTAGCTAGCATCTTTAATGCTATAATTTTGTTTTATGGAATAGATTAGTATCTATTCATCGATCTCTATAATTAGAGTTTGCTCTCTCATACTTCAACTCAACCTCAGTATTAGTAAACTAACAAGAATAAAAAATAAATATTTTCTGAGGTTAATTATTTAGATGAACTGAGCTATTCTTTTGAAAAAAATTACGTTTTAATGAAGCTTTACTAAGACTTGTTTGCCGCTTTTTACTTGGGTACATCGGCAGCAGTTACCAATACTTATAATATTAAATCCAATATATTGGCATTTATATGCTGCTTGCATTATTTTATTCTCTTAGCAGTATTGTAGCTTGTTGTTTAATGAATTATGGTTGCAGTTTATCAACGGTTGTGTGTCTAAATAACTACAGCTGATGTATTTAAAGCTTTTTTTACTCAACTAAAATTTTCCCAATTGTTGAATGGTTGCATTTCTAGATCACTGTTTGTATAACAAGCGCCAGTTTTCATTTTCTAGTGTCTGATTTTGGTAGTATCAACTTTAATAGTTGTTTTATCAGTATTGTTATGCATGTTTCATCAGTATTGTTATGCACCCCATCAGTACTTTCAACGTTTACAATATCAACAACTGTGACTTAATATAAAGATTTTCACCATTACTATATTCTATACTAACCATTGATAAACCCCTTAGCTGCTAGAAAATATGTAGTAACTATACTGTTATTAGTAGTATAGTAAAAACTAGCTCTAGCTAGTAGACAAATAGTAAATATAATGTTATTTACAAAACTTTATATCTGCATATAAACTCAATCTCGGGTTAGATGACTAAAAAAGCACTTGCTACTTGCGTTATTTATGAATGAGAAACAAGAGCAGACAATTAAAATAAATTTAGTACTTTTGTACCATAAATTCTTATAAGCCCTACTGGGTAATCAATCTGGGCTTCGAGATTCTTTAAAGTGACACCCCATACCTTTCTACGTACCTTAGCACTTCTTCAAGGCACTAACGCCAAGACAGCAGCAGGAGAACCCGAACCACCCCGTAACCGAAGAATTCCAATGACCAGAGTAGTGCCTTTAGGCGGCAGTTGATCCAAATTCGTAAGATTCTCTAGTACAATACGCGCTTGTTCTAATACCAGACGGTTAGTAGCAAAACTATTATCCTGTCCGGGGTCTACACCGTGAGTATCAATTCCTATACCGACAATTTGCCGTTCATTCAGTAGAAAATGAGTAGCATCGCTGCTAAACCCTGGAAAATGAGCAGTTCCTTGAGTATCTTGATTGAAAAATTTATCTTTATCCAACCACTTATTTTGCCAGCCAGTATTAAGTAGTACTAGGCTGCCAGGAGAAATCTGATTATATTTTTCTTCCCAGACCAGAATATCATCAACAGTTAGGGCATAGTCAGGATCAATTGCTGCGGCTTCATGGATATCTATCACTATGGCAGGTACAACCAATGATTCAGCTGAGTATTGGTCAATTCCCACACCAGAACTATGAAAACTGTTAGGTGCATTCACATGGGTGCTGCTATGTTCTCCCAAAGAAAAACGCCGCAGGTAATAGCCATCTTGTGAAAGTTCTGCAACGGTTGTAAACTCTACTGGTGGGTCGCCAGCCCATTGAGGAATATCAACATCTATTACATGGCTGAGGTGGATAACGCGTGAGAAAGTAATAGTGTGTTGGTTGTGTGACTTTATCATCCTAGCCTGCAATTTTTCACCAATAAAATAGAAAAGTGGTTGTAATCTCTCATATTATCGCCTAATCGTTCATTTCTTTTAATGTGGCTAGTGCTGAAGGAGATAACCTACTCAGATAGCGGAATATCCAATATTTAAATATGGTATCTAAAATTACAGGAAACGTAGCAATAAATTTGAAGAAGAATTCAGAAGTCAGAATTCAGGAGTCAGAATCAATTAGTGTGGGATTCAGACCCACCACTAATTGAAGACCACGCAAGAGCGAAGATTTAGTGGGGGTGCAAAAACGCGCCCTTTTCATCCGCCACTCGTACAGAATACCCAACTGAATTCTGACTCCTGACTCCTGAATTCTGTTTGATAAATATTACACTTATATCTGCTGCAATACCTAAATGTTCTGCTAAACCTTAAAGAAGAACTTCCCATCCATGTGGGGAGTGGAATCCAACAAATATATCTGTAAATAAAATAATTAAGAGAGCCTTAGCGCTGTCACTAATACCATAAACAAGTTCATCTATAAAAGCCCTGACAGCTACAATTTATTTCTGGCTATTAGCAATAATAATTGTAAAGGTAATTAGTGTTATCAAATCAGCAAAAATATTACTAATTGCATCAATATTTTTCTGGCAATATTCTTCAGCTATTTTAATAGCTTTTTCTTTAAAAATGTCTTCTATATTCTCTAGAGAAAGTGAGGCATGTTGATGAATTATTTTTAACTCTTTCTCTGTGCCTCTAGAGTATGTAGTTTATGTGTCAATACTGTGGTGAGCTAAAAATTACACCAAAAACTGGAGCTTGGGGATTATGGGCAATGGAGAGATAAGGGGATGAGGAGATGGGGGAGATGAGGTAGATGGGGAAACTAACACAATAATTCTTAACTCTGACCACTGACAACTGTAGGGGCGGGTTTAGCCGATTAACTTGCTAATAATTGAGTAAGATTGCAAAACCCGCCCCTACAACTAACCACTGATTTGAGGAATTAGAGAGAAACCTTTGTATAAGAATGTAGAGCTATTTTTTAGTCAATTTCAACAATATCTATAGGTAATTGCATCATGAAGTTTGATTATGCACTGGCGTTAGCAATGATTGGAGTATCAATTGCCGTAGTACAACCGCAAACGACTGTGGCACTATCCTCAAATCCAGTTACCAAGCTTGCCAAAGCAACTACGGTGCAAATTGACAAGGACGAAAGTGATATTGTTCTGATTGCCAAAACACCCAATGCTGAAGACTTGTTGGTTCAAGCTGGGGAAAAGTACGATCGCAAAGACTATAAAGGAGCAATAGAACTGTACACCACAGCCATCAAGATTAATCCTAATGATGCTAATGCCTATGTTGGGCGCGGACTTGCTCGTTATCGCTTGGCAGACTTAACGGCAGCAATAGCAGATTACACCATAGCTCTTAAGATTAATCCTGATTATGCCATTGCCTACAACAACCGGGGACTTGCCCGCTATGATTCGGGAGACAATCAAGCAGCGATCGCAGATTACAATCAAGCCTTGCAAATTAATCCCAAATATGCATTAGCTTATTACAACCGGGGGCTGGCTCAATATAAATTGGGAAAATTGCTTGAAGCGATCGCTGATTATAAGCAAGCCTTGGAAATTAATCCTAACTACGATGATGCCTACTATAACCGGGGGCTTGCTTACTATGACTTGGGAGACAACCAAGCAGCAATTGCCGATTACAACCAAGCTTTGCGAATTAATCCCAACGCTGCTGATGCTTACTACAACCGAGGGCTTGCCTATTATGACTTGGGAAACAACCAAGCAGCAGTTGAAGATTATACCTCAGCTTTAAAGATTAATCCCAACGATGCCGACACTTACTATAATCGCGGACTTGCCCGCTATAAATTGAAAGACTTGCAAGGAGCAATTGCCGATTACAATCGAGCCATTAAGATTAATCCTAACACTGCTGATACTTATATTCGCTTAGGGCTGGCTCACTATGATTTAGGAGACAACCAAGCAGCAATTGCCGATTACAACCAAGCTATCAAGATTAATCCCAAGAATGCTTTAGCCTACTACAATCGAGCAATTGCCCGCAATGACTTGAAAGATCATCAAGGGGCAATTGCTGATTACAATCAAGCCATCAAGTTTGATTCTAACTATGCTTCAGCCTACATTGGTCGGGGGGTTGCCCGCTTTAATTTGGGAGATCACAAAGGAGCGATCGCAGATTATAATCAAGCTCTCAAGATGAATCCCGATGATGCTTTAACCTACTACAATCGCGGTGTTGCTCATTCTGCTTTGGGAGAGAAACAAAAGGCAATCGCAGACTATAACCAAGCCCTGAAGCTGAATCCCAACGATGCTGAAGCTTACTACAACCGAGGAAATGCTCATTCTGCCTTGGGAGATAAACAAGCAGCCATTGAAGATTATAACCAAGCCATAAAAATTAATCCCAACTATGCTCCAGCCTATGGCAACCGGGGAAATGCCCGCTATGATTTGGGAGATAAACAAGCAGCAATTGAAGATTACACTCAAGTCATTAAAATTAATCCCAAAGATGCTTTAGCCTACAACAATCGGGGACTTGCCCGCTATGAATTGGGAGATGAAGTGGCAGCGATCGCCGATTTACAAAAGGCTGCTAAACTCTTTCAAGAACAAGGAAAAATAGAGGATTATAAACAAATTTTGCAGTTAATTAAAAAGCTTCAGCGTTAAAAAGTGATAAATATTGCGAAACATCAAAGTCATCTAAGACTTAACCCCCTGACCCCCTTTCCGACGCGGAAAGGCGGAACAATTCAAAGCCTGTCTCCTTGTAGGAGAGAGGTTTGGAGAGAAGTTAAAAGTATATTTTGCGATTTAAGAAACATCCTCTAAGAGGATGTTTGAAAAGTATTATGCGAAACATCAAAGTCATCCAAGACCTAACCCCCTGACCCCCTTTCCGACGCGGAAAGGGGGAACAATTTAAAGCCTATCGACCTTTCGCTTAGCCAGTTGCTCATGGGGGAGACTCCATGAGCAACTGGCGTGAGAGGAATGGAAGCGGGGTTTCTAGTATACTTAACAACTTTCCAAACATCCTGTAAGAAAGTCGTTCCAAATCCTCCTTGTCCCAGTTGAGTGAGAATTTGATAGCGTCCACCCACTGTTTGACCCAGCATGAAATTTACCCTTGTTTCTAGAATTACTCACTCACAGATTTGTTAATCTTGATTTTTACATCTAATCTTATAGCGGTTTTCCATTGTCTGTAATACACTCTCGCTTGGGAAGTCAGGAGTTAGGAGTTAAGAGTTAGGAGTTAGGAGTTAGGAGTGAAGAATAATTCTCCATCCCCCATCCCCCCATCTCCCCTGCTCCCATGCCCCATGCCCCACATTCCCAAGACAGTAAATTAAATGACGATTCGCCTATGAGTCTTAGTCTGTGCATGATTGTCAAGAATGAAGAAGCCACATTGCCGCAATGCTTGAGCAGTGTTAAAAATGTTGTAGATGAAATGATAGTGCTGGATACAGGCTCAAGCGATCGCACTCCTGATATTGCCAAACAATTTGGTGCAAAAGTCCATCACTTTGAATGGTGTAACAATTTCAGCACTGCTCGCAATGCTGCTCTCAAACATGTTACTGGTGATTGGATTCTGGTACTAGATGCTGATGAAACATTGTCACTAAGTATTATACCGCAGTTGAAAGCAGTCATACAAAGCGAAGAATATCTCCTGATTAACCTGATCCGCCAAGAAGTTGGTGCAGCACAATCACCCTATTCTCTGGTTTCTAGGCTATTTCGCAATCATCCAGATATTCGCTTTCAACGCCCCTATCATGCTTTAGTGGATGACAGCGTGTCTGAAGTTTTAACTCAAGAACCCCATTGGCAGATAGGTTATTTACAAGGGGTAGCAATTTTACATAAAGGATATCAAAAAACCGCGATTGCCCAAAATAATAAGTATGGAAAAGCACAATCAGCGATGGAAGAGTTCCTCACTACCCATCCTGATGATCCCTATGTTTGCAGTAAATTGGGAGCGTTGTATGTGGAAACTGGGAAAATTACTCAAGGTATAGAATTACTCAAACGAGGAGTTGCTGCTAGTGAAGAAAACTATGAAATTTTGTATGAATTGCACTACCATTTAGGTATTGCCCACAGTCATTTACAAAATTCCCAACAAGCAATTTTCCACTATCAAGCTGCTATCAAATTGCCAATTTATCCCATGCTTAAACTAGGAGCATACAACAATCTGGGCAATTTACTCAAAGCATCTGGAAATCTCAACGGTGCAAAAACAGCTTATGAAACAGCTTTGAAAATAGACCCGAATTTTGCTGCTGGACATTATAATTTGGGGATGATATTGAAAGCTTTGGGCTTATTTACAGATGCGATCGCCTCTTACCAAAAAGCCATCCGGTTAAATCCCAGCTATGCCGAAGCTTATCAAAATTTAGGAGTAGTATTGTTAAAAGTTGGCAATGTCCAAGGTAGTCTGACAGCTTTTGGAAACGCCATCGTTCTTCATGAACAGCAGAACCCTGAAGAGGCAAAGAGATTACGTCAAGGTTTACGAGAGATGGGCTTAATTAAGTTGTAATACTAAGTTGCATTCAATGGGAGGGATGAGGGGGATGAGGGGGATGAGGGGGATGAGGGGGGATGAAGGGGATAAGGGGGTGTTACTTTCCCATGTTCTCCATTTCTAGATGCTATTTATTTTCGCAACTTGGTATGAGTGAGTTCACCAAATTGTAATTGCATAATTTGCAGGAAAAAGTTACATACCTAAATTCTATATTCGGTAATTATGCAGCCCAGGTCAGAATCTAGTACAATTGCACCCATGCGGCGATCGCTAATTATTTTATTAGTGGGGCTAATAGCCCTCATCATGGCTCATGGTATGGCGTTGCTCTACCAAATTCAGCCAGGTATATCTTTATGGTATCCGCCATCGGGAGTGGCGATCGCCTTGACATTCTGGTTTGGCCCCTCTTGTATTCCCCTGAGTGGTGTTGCATCGCTGCTAATGTCATCTTTGTGGGGATTGCATGGTTGGCATCAATTAACTGGTTTAATTGATGTCATCGAACCTTTGATTGCTTGGTTACTTTACCGTCGTTTATGGCGAGGTTCGCTAATATTTAATAACCTCAAAGATGCTGCTATTTTTACCTTCAGCGCACCGTTAGTAGCGTCTGGTAGTATGGCTATAGCTGGCAATTTGGCTTGGGTAGCGATAGGCCAAATGTCCCCTGACAAATTAACTGAAAACATCCCTCATTGGTGGTTGGGAAATGCCATAGGAGTTATGGCAATTACGCCTACTGCCCTTTTAGTAATAACTCCATGCTTGCAATTTTGGAGGTGGTTACCCAATTCAGAATTATTCAACGCTTCATCCAATTATTTCAATTTCCAGTCCTCGCGCCGTTTCTTAATAGAACTATGTGCGATATTACTTTTTTGTATAGGTACAGCAATTATTACTGTTTCAGAAACTCACGAGTCGGGTTTTAAGTTCCAACAGCTATCATTTTTAAGCTTTGTCCCTGTAATGTGGGCTGCTACCCGCTTTGGAGTTACCAGCGGTATGTTAATTTCTAGCTTCTGTGTACTGGTGACATTATTATGCTATTTAATTGCCTATCCTGATAGTATATCTTTGCCTACTTTTCCAGTACAACCAGAAGTTTTACACGTCCACAAACTGAGTTTACTGGTACAGTGTACTGTGAGTTTACTAGTGGGAGTTGCCATTACAGAAAGGGCAAAAACGCAAGTAGCTTTGGCTGTAGAAAGGGTACGATTAGGAGAATATCAAGCCCGTGCAGAACTCTCAGAAAAATTAATTGAAGCTAATAATTCACTGATCGAAACCAACGCTCGTCTTGAGGAATCTAATCGAGATCAAGATGAATTACTCAAGCGCGAACAAGCTCTTCGCCGTCGGCTTGGTAATATTCTAGAAAGTATGACTGATGCATTTATTGCTGTGAATCGAGACTGGCAAATTACTTATGTAAATCAACAAGCCGCTAGAATTCAAGAAGTAGCACCAGAAAAGCTGATTGGTAAGAATTACTGGGAACATTGGTCTGCTAATAAAGATACAAAAACTGAGCAGGAATATTGGCGATCGCTGAATGAAGAAATACCCGTTCATTTTGAATTATTCTATGAAAAATACAACATGTGGTTTGAAATCCACGCCTATCCTTTTGAAGATGGTTTTGGTATCTTTTTGAGAAATATTACTGAGCGTAAGCAGGCAGAAGTAGAACGAGAAAATCTTTTAACGCGAGAACAGGCTGCACGTAGCGAAGCCGAAGCAGCCAATCGATATAAGGATCAATTCCTAGCAGTCCTTTCTCATGAATTACGTACACCGCTCAATCCTATATTGGGTTGGGTAATGTTATTGAGGAGTCGCAAGTTAGAAGGCGAAACGCTACTTCGAGGATTAGAAACCATAGAACGCAACACTAAATTGCAAATTAAATTAATCGAAGATTTATTAGATGTCTCTCGCATTCAGCAAGGAAAATTAGTTTTAAATATTCAGCCTGTTAATTTAGTAAAAGCCATTGAAGAAGCACTAGAAACTGTACATTTAGCAGTAGAAGCAAAAAATATTAAAATTAAAACTTTATTTGAACCGAATATAGGAATGGTTTCAGGAGATGCAGCGCGTCTACAACAAATATTTTGGAACCTACTTTCCAATGCAGTTAAATTTACTCCATCAGGAGGGGAAATACAAGTGCATCTGGTACAAATTGACAACTTTGTCGAGCTGCAAATTCAAGATACTGGACAGGGCATTAGTCCTGAATTCCTACCCCATATGTTTGAATACTTTCGTCAAGCAGATGGAGCAATTACTCGACAATTTGGTGGATTAGGATTAGGACTAGCAATTACTCGCCATCTAACTGAACTGCATGGTGGAACCGTCAAAGCAGAGAGTCTAGGAGAAGGAATGGGGGCAACATTTACAGTCAGATTACCATTGATGCCGACTATCTCTCAACCAGACCAAAATTCTGTTAAACAACATAATTATTTAAACTTAGAAGGGTTATCTATTTTAATAGTAGATGATGAAATAGATACACGCGATTTTCTTTCGATAATGCTCAAACAATTTGGAGCAATGGTAATAGTGGCAGACTCCGCAGGGGAAGCCTTAGAATTTATTGCCAAATCCCAAATTGATTTACTATTAAGTGATATTGGTATGCCAGGAATAGATGGCTACATGCTCATGCATTTAATTAGAGCAATGCCACCAGAACAAGGAGGAAAAATACCAGCGATCGCTTTAACTGCTTTTGCTGGAGAAATGAACCAAAAACAAGCATTAGCCGCAGGATATCAGCTGCATTTGGTTAAGCCTGTAGAACCAGATGTATTGTTAAAGGCGATAACGCAAGTTTTAGCGCAAGCAAATTTCAACTGACGATTTATGCACAAAGATAAAGTTAGGAAAGCTGTAATTCCGGCTGCTGGTTTTGGTACTCGTTTGTTTCCAGCCACAAAAGTTGTTAAAAAAGAACTTTTTCCCATTATTGATCGAGATGGCAAAGCAAAACCTGTGATTTTAGCAATTGTTGAAGAAGCAATCAGTGCTGGAATTACAGAAATTGGCATTGTGGTGCAGCCAGATGACGTAGAAATATTCACAAATTTATTTAAAAATCCCCCATCAACAGAACTTTTCCCAAAACTTTCGCCTCAAAATCAAGAATACAGCCAATATTTACAAGATTTGGGTAGTAAAATTGTCATCTTAACCCAAGAAAAGCAAGAAGGTTACGGTCATGCAGTATTCTGTGCTAAAGACTGGGTACAGAATGAGCCATTTCTATTAATGCTGGGCGATCATGTTTACAGATCTGATACTGAAATATCTTGCTCTCGTCAAATTTTAGATATTTATGAACAAGTCAACCAAAGTGTTGTTAGCTTAACAATTATGCCAGAAACAATGCTTTATAAAGCTGGTTGTGTTCAAGGAGTATGGCAAGATTTAAACTCGATTTTGACAGTAACCCAAGTCTACGAAAAACCCAGCATTGAGTATGCACGCCAGCATTTACATGTAGAAGGAATGGCAGAAAATGAATTTTTATGTGTATTTGGCTTGTATGTACTCACGCCGAGAATTTTTGATTGTTTAGCAGAAAACATCAATAAGAACTTGCGCGATCGCGGCGAATTTCAGTTAACAACCACTCTTGATAATTTGCGACAACAACAGGGAATGACAGGATATCTTGTCAAAGGAAAGTGTTTTGATACAGGAATGCCAGATGCTTATCGGCAAACAATGATTGATTTTAGGTAGGGAATTGGGAATTGGGAATTGGGCATTAGTTATTTCTCCCTCACTCCCTCACTCCCTCATCCCCCTCATCTCCCTTATTCCCTACTCCCTAATCCCCATATCTGGTGAAACAATTGCGATCGCGCTCTTAATCGCAACCAAATTGCGATAGTAGGTTGGGGATTTATTGTTTGTGAGTTTCCTAATTTATTGATAGGGTAACGAAACCAACACACTTTTAAGTAAGTTGCGGGTTCATAAGCCAACAGCCATGTTTTCTCATAGCGTACCAAATCACGTAGCCAAACTGGCTCGATGCCTTCTTTTTGAGCAACTTGGATGATGAAGTTAGCAAAAGCGATCGCATCTTCTCTGTGTTTTTTAATTCCTTTTGGTAAATGTTTTTCCGCATATCGCCAAAACAATGCGGTAAAGTTTTTACCTAAAACCCGTGCAGTACGTGGCAGCAATTCCCGCACTTCTCCCAGCCGCTTCCACTTGAGAGAATTGGCGAAGATACCGACTTCTTTGGCAGAAACTTCTGCTAATTGCTGTGCTTCATCACAACTGAGTCCCAACTCTGCACCAACAGCCTGCGGGTTTGCAAAAAAACGCTCTCGAAACTCAGTATTGGTGTAAAGTTGGGCTAAAACTTGCTGGGTTTGTGCTAACCCCATCTTCCACGACTCCTACCAATTTCTCGTGCTTTTTCTAGTTCTTGTGTTAATTCTGCAAAGGGTGGTAAATTTTCATCCCGTTCTAGCACGATTCCTTTTACTGATGCACGCCCAACAACTTCATCCATCAGTTGCCACACTTCCAAAGGTGTTGACTGAGAATGGCTATCAATCAGTATACCGTCATGCCAATGCCCACCAACGAAATGCAATTGTACGATGCGTTCCCAAGGTAATTGCTGGAAAAAGTCATGCACATCATAGGCATAATTCATGGCATTGGTGTGAAGATTTGTGACATCCAACAGCAACCCACAATCAGAACGTTCTACAACTTCAGTTAAAAACTGTGCCTCTGTCATTTCGGCACCTGGAAGCGTCACCATATAGGTAATATTTTCCAAAATCAATGGCACCTCAACCCAACGACGCACCTCGGCAATGTTGCGACAAACTACTTCCACGGCTTCTTTAGTGTAAGGTAGCGGTGACAAATGCCCGATATCAACTCCCCCCGCTTTGGTAAAGCAGATATGTTCACTCCACCAAGGTGGGTTAAGTTGTTTAATCAGTGATGCAAGTTTGTGTAAATAATCAGTATCCAAACCTTCAGCACTGCCTAGCGATAAATTGATAGCATGGGGAATTATCGGGAAATGGCTAGCCAGCAGTTCTAACTCCTGCTGTTTTTGCACAGGTGTATCTAGATAATGTTCGGCAACAATTTCTAGAAAGTCAACTTGCTGGCGGTTGAGAAACAAGTCACTTTTGAATGGTTCCCGAAAACCCAACCCCACGCCTAAAGTAGGGAGATGAGAAAACATTTTTCTTAGCCTCCACAGCCGCCACAACCACCACAACCACCGCCACCGCCATCGCCACCGCCACCGCCATCGCCACCGCCACCGCTACCGCCACCGCAAGAACTGCTACTACATGAACTACTACTACATGAACTACTGCTACATGAACTGCTGCTACATGAACTGCTGCTACTCAATGAAACACTACCACTCCATGAACCACTTCTAGATGAACTCCTAGACGAGCTTGTGTATGTTCTAGTTGTCCTAGAGTAATATGTTGGGGGAAAGAATGCTTTGTGGTAAGAATCGTAGGAGGTTCCAGCCAAGGCTTCAACACCAAAGATTGCCACCAGCAAGTTGTAATCATATACAGAAGGGTTACCAAACCTTGTCTTAGTCTTCAGTTGGACGAATGTTTGCTGGAGTTGTTGCAGATATCTTTTTCCCCGATGACTGAGGTGCGATCGCCTGCTCACTAACCACAAAAGATAGATAATGGAGAGGAAACCCATTGTAATCAAAAAACCTACGTTGTGGCGTCCTTTTCCCAAAGCGATGAGAAGCTTATAACCGCCCAAGCTTAAAATAATCATCGCCCCAATTAAGCCAACTTTAATATTCCATTCATGCCATTTGCTGTCATACAGCAGTTGTTCATTTTGCAACTGTTCTTTATAGGCATTGCACAATGGTTTTACACTCTGGGTTGCCAACTGAATCGATTTCTTAGCTGTAGAAGCAGAAAACTGATCAAACACTTGCTGTTCTATGGGGTGGAGATCAAATGTTTGGGGATGATTTGCTGCTTTAATGAGCGACTGTTCACTAACTTGCAAATAATCTTCCACAATCAAATCAGATAATGCTACATGGGCAACTCCCGCTTCTTGGGAACGCAAATAAGCAATTTCGTAGGGGTCTGGTTTTTCAGGAATTAATGGTAGAGGCTGATTTTTGGTTGGATCTTGGATTAACTCTCGGCAAATTACTATCGTTACACCAATCACAAAGCTATAAAACAATAGAAAGTCTGACCCGTACATATCTGCGATCGGGTTATGGAGCAATGCATCCATTGCTTTGACTCCTTGTTAGGAAAATACTGAAAATACGAGAAATAAAATGTCTCAATCTTTGCAGCGATTTTTTAGAACATTTGACTTTCTCAGGTTGCTAATTTAATTAACCACAGTACTATAGCACACACTAAATTTTATCCGCCACCGCAGCCCCCACAGCCACCACAGCCACCACCACCACAGCCGCCACCACCGTCACCGCCACCGCAAGAACTACCCCCACCACAGGAACTAACATCACCACTATAACTGGTACTAGCGTTTGCTGCTGCCACATGGAACATCTTCTCAAACTCAGCATAGGGGCTAGCTGCTAATATCCAGACACCAAATACAGCTAAAGGCAATAATATATCAGAGTCCGTTGAATTTGGTGTAACAGTTGAAACCTGTTTCTTGAGTCCTTCAAATGTTTGCTGTAGTCGCTGCAAATAAGCTTTTCCCCGTTGGCTAAGTCGTGGTGTCTGGCAAACAGATACAAGAATAAACTGTGAGAAGATGCCCATGATTACAAGAAACATCACATTGCTATGCCCAGTCGCTAGGGCTGCTATCAGTTTGTAACCACCCAAGCCTAAAATTATCAATGTTCCTATGAAACAAAGACGTTTCACAAATTGTTTGCTTGTGTTTGGGAATAATAATTGCTCATTTTCGAGTCGTTGTTCATAAACAGTACAATGCTGCTTTACCTTACCAGGTAACGACGACTGGAATATTTCACTAGCCTTGCGTGAGTACAAAAAGTGACTCAATACCTCGCGTTCTATTGATGTTAGAGTGTTCACATCAGGACGACTAAGTGGTTGTTTGAGGTTTTTCCCATCAATTTCTAAGTAACCACGCTGAATTAAATCAAAGACGATAAGCCGCGTAACCTCATTTTCTCCGCCGCGTAAATAAGCAATTTCATAAGGATCAGGGTTGCTAGGAACTGATGGTAATGGTAGTTTTGCTGTCGAATCACGCTGTACACCCCATCCACAAACCACCAAAGTGACAACGATCACAAAACCATAAAACAGCAAAAACAAAGGCCCATACATGTTAGCAATTGGGTTAGCAATTGGGTTACTGATAACCACAACCAGCAACATCGTCAAGATACCAAGTAGTAACTTATCCATCACTTTATGTTCCTTTTCAGTTTTGGATGGGTTTCCCTAGTAACTTGCTACAATAACAACTTCAGCCTTTTCGGAAAACTCTTGCTTAAAAGTACTAGAATTTCGCAAACAATACATCAAACCCTTATTTTAAGGTAGCGAGAATTCATGAATTGCAGCTACAGCAATAGTAATATTATGCACGGCAAAATAATTATAATTTCCGTTTGACTCCTCCCTAACCCTCCCCTTAGCAAGGGGAGGATGCCGTAAGGCGGGTGGGGTAATTTTATTATGGATAATTACGCGGATTTCATATAAATTACTTGTGAACATCTTCTCTGTTTTCTTTGTTCGTGTACTTTGCGTAATCGCCCGTGGTAACAGCTTCGTCGAACGCGTTTCACTTTAATTATTTTTTGTTAAGAATCTATTGACACAACAAAGCTAAAATACTTCATTAATAAACCACAGAGGTACAGAAGAGGGCGCAGCCGCCTAAATTACTGGTTTCCCAATACCACACTGAAGAACCACTGACCACTGACTACTAACAACTGACACTGAAAAACTTCATAAGACAGAGA
This sequence comes from Nostoc sp. NIES-4103, assembly GCF_002368335.1. Taxonomy (GTDB): domain Bacteria; phylum Cyanobacteriota; class Cyanobacteriia; order Cyanobacteriales; family Nostocaceae; genus Amazonocrinis. The sequence continues at coordinate 5,963,133 of NZ_AP018288.1, forward strand.
ATGGCCGATATACTTAGACCATAAAAAATTACACGTTTTTCATTTTTTTGAATCTATGCGAGTCCTGTTTCTGCATTCCAACTTTCCAGCGCAGTATCGCCATATCGCTATAGCTCTTGCTCAAGACCCCAGAAATCAAGTAGTCTTTGGTACGAAAAATCAAGATGTAAATATACCTGGTATTCATAAAGCAATTTTTGAGCCTAACCGCGAACCCCATTCCACAACCCATCATTATGTTCGTAGCCTAGAAAGTGCAGTTTTGCATGGGCAAGCTGTGTTTAAATTATGTGACCAGCTTAAACAAAAAGGCTTTGTACCTGATATAATCTGCGGTCATTCTGGTTGGGGGCCGACCTTATATATTAAAGATGCATTTCCAGACAAACCACTCTTGTGTTATTTTGAATGGTTTTATCATGCTCGTGGCTCAGATTCAGATTTTGACCCAAACGATCCATTGAGTGTTGATGATTTAGCACGTATTCGTACAAAAAACGCACCGATATTACTAGATTTGTACACATGCGATCGCGGTTTATCACCAACACATTGGCAAAAAGCCCAGTTTCCCCAAGAATTCCATAATAAAATTTCTGTGCTGCATGATGGAGTAGATACAGAATACTTCAAACCCAAGCCAGGAGCCAAACTAGTATTGCCCAACCTAGATTTATCTGGAGTTGATGAAATCGTCACTTATGTGGGGCGGGGAATGGAACCTTATCGTGGTTTCCCCCAGTTTATCGAAAGCATTGCTTACATCCAAGAGCGAAGACCAAATTGTCATGTAGTCATCGTTGGTTCAGATAGAGTTTGCTACGGTAAATCTTTACCAAACGGTCTTACCTATAAAGAATTGATGCTCAAAAAAGTGCCACTCGATTTATCACGAGTTCACTTTACTGGCTCATTACCCTATGGACAGTATCTACAAGTAATTCAAGCATCATCAGTACATGTTTATTTAACCCGACCATTTGTACTTTCTTGGTCAATGATTGAGGCCATGTCCACAGGCTGCTTAGTACTGGGTTCTGATACAGCACCAGTCCGTGAAGTTATCGAAGATGGGAAAAACGGTTTATTAGTTGATTTCTTCTCCCCTCAAAAGATAGCAGAACGAGTTGATGAAGTCTTCAATCATCCCACACGCATGGCAGAACTGCGAGAGAACGCCAGAAAAACTGCCCTAGAACGCTACGCTTTAGCTAACTTACTACCCCAACACATTCAACTTATTAGAGATGTTGCCAGTAAGGGATCTAAACCCTCCATGCCTTATATTCAATAGAATTGAATTGGTGCGATACCATTTTGGATTTTAGATTTTGGATTTTGGATTGAGATTCATGTTTAGTTCTGGGATTTTCCCCTAATTGACTCATATGAAATCTCAATCTTTCTCTCTGGGCAACTGACACTTTCTTCAAGTCGGCAGAGCCTTTCTGTGCGGCTGGCTCTTCAGTACTCAGCACTTTACTATATTTCAGAAAACCTCGACAATAACAAATAATCATATAATGATTATGTAATCAGCTTGATGTTTGGCAGGAAAAAGCGAGGGCAAAATCCCTGGAGTCCCGCCAAAATCCCCATAACCTTGATAAATCAATAATTAAAGCGTTTCAACATTTAGGGTAACTGCAACTATTTTGCAATAAGAGCGGCTGAAAACAATCAAAATTTCTTCCCCGCCAAAAACCCTAACAGAAAGCTTGCTCAGTAACAGTCTCAGAGGGCAGTTTCAACTTTGTACTACCCCGCAAGGGGATTGAAACTCCTCTAAAATTTGCCAACAAGAAGCTTCCGTTTGACGTTTCAACTTTCTACTACCCCGCAAGGGGATTGAAACCTATAGAGAAAAACGTCCTTTTATTGAGCGTTATAGCTGAAGAACTTGCCAGTATAATAGCGTGGATATTATTTAAAAAAATACGCCGAACTTCTTCCTCTGCGCTGCGCCAGTTGCTACAACGGGGGGAACCCCCGCAAAGCACTGGCTTCTCTGCGTCTTGGCGGTTCGATATTCCCAACCATGTCCACCAAACCTACAATCCAAAGCATATACACTGATGGTGCTTGCACCGGCAACCCTGGCCCTGGAGGTTGGGGCGTTGTCGTCTACTTCGACGATGGCTCAATCCACGAAATGGGCGACGCATCCCAGCGTACTACCAATAATAAAATGGAAATGCAAGCCGCGATCGCAGCCTTGCAATATTTCCACGCATCAGGACAAACTGAACCCATCACCCTACATACCGATAGCGAATACCTCATCAACTGCGTTACCAAGTGGGTGAAAAACTGGAAAAGAAAAGGCTGGAAAAAAGCAGACGGGAACCCCGTTCAAAATCAAGACCTTTTAGAAATCCTCGATGAACTCAACAGCCGAAAAGTCAATTGGCAACACGTCCGGGGCCATTCCGGTAACATAGGTAACGAACGTTGTGATGCGATCGCTCGCAGCTTTGCAAGTGGTAAAATCCCCTCTTTACAACAATTATCTCTCACAAACCTTCATAAAACTTTACCATCCCCAGTAGCAAAAGTATCTAAATATGAAACAAACTCTACAATAATTGACACAAGGACACAGGAAATAAGTACTCCTGCATTAGAAATAACCTCTATGGAACAACCTACCGCACAAGCTGCGGCGGCAATTGAAGAAAAGCTGCCTGAAAACAGAGTCGAACAACTCCGCAACCTAGTAGAAACTCTGCGTATCGCTGACGAAATTGCTGAAAAAGGCTACTTAATCACCAGTTCTGAACTAGCAGACTTAATGGATGTCCACGCCAGCGCCGTCACCAGTCGTGGGGATCAGTGGCGTTGGCGGAACTGGATAGTATCACGAGTACGACGTGAAGGCAATCAAATTCTCTGGGAACTGGAACGCGGGGATCAAGTAGGAGGTGAAGATGAGTGAGGAGTGAGGGAGATGGGGGAGCGGGGGAGCAGGGGAGCGGGGGAGATGGGGGGATGAGGGGATGATATCAAGTTCGGCTAATTACTTACGATATAGTCGGTTTGCCTGGTAATAGGTAATGGGTAATGGGTAATGGGCCATATGTGATGACCAATAGTAAAATCCAATTACCTATTACCTATTACCTATTACCGACACTCATAACTTCTTCCCCGCCATTCGCGTGGAGTGCGGAAGGCAGACAAAAAGATTCGCAACACTGCTAGGGGATCAGCTAAGGGGGAAAGCCAAAATAACCAGCCGCCTTTGGCACTCTGGCGATCGTAGGAAGGAGCGATCGCAAGTAGCATAGCAAAACGAATCACTAGCAAAAATACGTTCAGCCCCAACAATAAAAGCAGGGGAACTCGGGGCCCCCACGACCAAAGGGAGTGGGGATTAGGGGCAACAGGGACGATGGAAAGCAGGAAAGAAACAAAGAAATAACTCAGTAAAATCAACAGGGGTAGACCTTGAACGGCTAATAGTAGCCATAAATCTCCCCAAACTTGAGCTGATGGAGATGCATCTTTGAGATCGAGACTACGCCCCCATTCCTTCCAAGTCTCTATTGCTCCTTCATACATCCGCACCTTCAGTACTTTCGCACCATCTAAAAAGCCCACTTTAAAACCAAGGCTTGCAATATGCCGTGCCAAGGTTACATCATCGCAAAAAGAACTACTTGCACTGGTGTAACCACCGACAGCAGCTAAAACAGAGCGACGGCATAAAAAGCACTGTCCATTGGCCATCACCCTTTCCGGCTGATCAGTTTTGATACCAGCCGGATCGAATCGATAAAGCAGAGTCATCAACAGTGCTGGTTGTAGCCAGCATTCTCCTGGATACTTGAGAATAAACTGGGGTGATAAAGAAACCAAGTCATACCCTTGCGTTTCGGCAGTCTTCACCAAAGCAGCAACTAAACTAGGATGTGGTTGAGTATCAGCATCCATTCCCAGAAACCACTGGCTTGCTTGTGAACTCTGTAAAAAGCCGTTATGCAACGCCCAAGGACGCCCTACCCAGCCAGAGGGTAACGGGTCATCACACGTCAAGCGAAAGCGGGGATCTTGTTGTTGTGCAGCTTTCACCAAGTCGGGGGTACCATCTTGAGACTTACTGTCTACGACAATAATCTCGCGCACTTCATAACTTTGCCGACTCAACCCTGATAACAGAGGACTAATACGAAGAGCCTCATTCAATGTAGGAACAACAACACTAACACTACCCAAAATATCCAGCGTTGGCTGTTGGGGTTGAATGGGTGGATGGCGTGTTGGCCCCTTTACTAGACGCGAGAGTAGAATAGCCGTTGCTGGTAACTGGATAAGAAGCAGTAGGAGTGATATGGCTCCTACTGCTGTCAAAGCGTTGTCCACGTTGATAATACTTTGCAATTGATGGGAATGGGAATTGGGAATTGGGAATTGGGAATGGGGAACTCGGAACCCCCACGACCACTCGTGAGTGGGGATTAGGGGCAATTGGGAATGGGGAATGGGGAATTGGGAATTGGGAATTGGGAAATAATTAACTCCTAACTCCTAACTCCTAACTCCTAACTTATTTCAAGGCAACTTTGACGCTGGCTACTGAAACTTCTTTGGTTGCTGGTTCAAGACTAACTTGATTAGCTGCGGCTGAACCTTTTAGCCAAAACAGTACAGCAGGGGTTACACCTAGCAACAAACCTAGTAATACAGGAATAGAAAATCCAGCTGCTAAGCTCATAACTGTGGCGAAGCCAAAGTTGCTTAAATAAACTGCCAATGGTAAATTCAGCTGCGATCGCTCTAATTTAATAGGGTTATTTTTCCACAATAATGCTGCCACAGTCATAAATACTGAACCAGTACCTAACCAGCCAGCAAAGTTTTGGTAAGGCATACCGAAGAAAGCACCTGGTTGTTGCCAATACCAAAAGGGCAAAGCGGTTTGACTCATCGCAGGATCAAGAACAAAATCCCAGGAGGTAAGCAGCAAAGCACCAAAACCAATTGCACCTACATGACGCAACAAGCTAGGTTTTTTGTCTACTTCTAAACCAGCACGCGCCAGCAAGTACGAAACGCATCCTACATAAAACCATGACAAAGGAATTGTGAATGGCACTAAACCAGCAATTTTATAGCCCAAGCCACTCAGATAGCTGTAGTGACCAAAAGGAAAGCCTGTGCTAGTTCCTAAAAGTTCACTGGTTAAGGAAATCAGCACTGCGGGTAACATAAAAGCCAAAATGCGACCCAAACCCAAAACCCGCAACCCATATAAAAAAACAGCTGCTGCACCCAAGAGCATATAAGCTACGCCACCACCAGCCATACTCCACTGCATGGCAGTCTGTCCAATCTCAGATAAATGGAAAATTACTTCAGCATTAGGTACAACTAGTAGTATCCCTACCAATCCAAAAACCATTGACACGATATGACCAATCAGGGATACACGCTCAGCAATAACAAGTTGTTTCATAGAGAATTCCTTAACAAGAAGTGACACATCGCTACTCGGCTGCTAACAGTTTACAAATGTTTACGGAAATATTTAAGTGGTTTGTGTCCTAATTCTTCACCAAGTAGTGAGATTGACTTGCAACAGCATAACAACCTCTTGATAGAATCCATAGGAAATAGGATGATAGACATATAGTCTAAGCGATCGCAATCAACATCTATCCAACTAAATACGCTTTATTCTAGCTGGCAATAGATATAACCCTTGTATCCGTAGGTTTAATAGCTGAGTATAGACAATCATTACAACCTCAGCAACCTGTCAAAATAGAACAAGGTCTTTAGTAGCACTAAATCCTGCTAAGTAATATATTTAACCGCTAATGGCAAATTAAGTCATGTCAATTGTGAAAAGACTTCCCTGGATTTCCTTAGTGCTGGTACTGCTGAGCTATAGTACGTTAGGTTGGGTGTTATTGGAAACAAAAGCCCCTAAATTTGTCTGGTTGGTAGTTGTGCCTGCTGTTTTGCTGTTAGTAGCAAGTTTGACAACGCCTTTATCTTTAGTAGCAAAGTATTTCAGTATTTTATTTAAATCAAATCTCAGGACTTTTGCCGTTGCTGTTTTAGGAGCATTCTTATTTTTCTTAATGCTTGCTTGGTTCCGATTATTTCTTGATTCCTTACTGATCATTTCTGCGGCTATATTAGCGAGAATAGATTTTCAAGTTTCTGGTTTTAAAGAAGGGCAAGCTTTTTTGATTACGTCTATAGTTTCATTGACAGGTATGGCGTTAGGTGCGGGGATGTACATTGCATTTTCCCATTACATACGCTTTTAAGTAAAACAAAAATCCCCTAGCTAATTAGCAGCCGTGGGGATTGTCAAAAATCCTTGAGGCGTATTGCCAACAAACCTCAAGGAGTTAAACCAATTTAAATTGTCTGATTCTAACTAGCTGCTGCTTCAACTACTTCAGCTGGGGCAACAACTGGATAAACACTGATTTTTTTGCGGGTTTTACCCTTTCTTTCAAAAGTCACTACACCGTCAACCAAGGCAAACAAAGTGTCATCACTGCCGATACCGACATTGTTACCTGGGTGAAATTTGGTGCCGCGTTGACGCACGAGAATGTTTCCCGCCCGGACAGTCTGTCCGCCGTAGCGTTTCACGCCTAGACGTTGGGCATTAGAATCACGACCGTTGCGTGTACTACCTGTTCCTTTCTTATGAGCCATAATTTCCTCTTATCTTTCTTCTTTTTTACTATTATTCAGCAGTTGCTTCTGCTGGGGAATCATCAGCTACAGCAGTTTCGGCAGTTGCAGCTTCTTGGGCACTCAGCACCGTACCGTTGAGGGTGATGGAATCAATAAAAAGTCTAGTGATTTCCTGGCGATGTCCCCGCTTTTTGCGGGTTTTCTTTTTCGGCTTCATTTTGTATACCAGGACTTTGCGGCCTCTGAAATTTTTTAGCACCGTCCCTTGTATACTCGCCCCAGCTACTAGTGGCTGTCCAATAGTAACTTCGCCGTCATGCTGTACTAGTAATACTGAATCTATTGTAACTTTATCGTCTGCTTCCGCAGCGAGTAGTTCAATGTCATAAAAGCGGCCTGGCTCAACTCGTACTTGTTTGCCGCCAGTTTCAATAATTGCGTAGGTCATGGAATTGTCCTTGAAGTTGCCGTACAGGTAGCTAGCTTTCATCTCTTAATAGAGATGCAATTTATCGAAAGCGGCAGGAAACTCTATCCGCTTGTAGGTGGTCAGGGTTGCTCACCCCGCCGCTTGGGGAATGGGGAATTGGGGAGCCAGCGCGGTCTTGGGGAGCCAGTGCGGTCTTGGGGTTTCCCCCTTCGGGTTCGTGAGTTCGCCAGACGCTCGTTCCTCGCTACCGCTTCGCTAACGACGCAAAGCGCTCCTGTCGGCGACTCACTCACCAAGTGGAGCATCTGGCGTGGTCTCCCCCATGAGCAACTGGCGTTAGCAAGAGCGTTAGCGAGCTTGCGAGCGTCACCCGAAGGGGTATTGGTAACTTTTTCCCATGGCCCATGGCCTATTCGCCGTTCCCAAAAACTCCATTCTCTTGTGGATGGAGTTTTTCATCTTGTTTCGATCAATCGCTATTCCTAGCTTTTGCAATGTGTCTACCTGATCCGAGCAGGAATTAGACAGACAATCTATTATTGTATTTTATTAATCAGCTTTAAGTCAACTAGTGCAAAAAATTTAATTAATTTCGACTTGATGTGCGAAATGCAGCTAGTTCTTGCTGTAGTTAATAGTGACACAGAACAGCACTAACAAATCTGAGCAAGAATTTACCTTGCTCAGATTTTCTCTTTTAAAGGTGCAGCAAAGATGAGGGAGTGAGGGAGTGAGGGAGAAATAACTAATGCCCAATCCCCAATTACCAATTACCAATGCCCAATGCCCCATGCCCCATGCCCAATGCCCCATGCCCTCAGTTCAAGAATAAGTTAACCACCTGGTACTTTCGTATACATACCTTGACCTTGGGTATCGTAAACGAACAAAGGCAGATTAGCATTATCACTAATTACTGCCAGGGCTTCTTGTAAAGTTTGCCAGTGATTGGCAGCACCAGCTACAGGACTGGGATTTTGAGGAGTGGCATTAGACATGCTACTTTGTAGTACTTGTTCATACTCCGGGGTCAGCCAGACAATAATTCCTTTGTCATTGATGGTGTAGGTACAAATCCGAATTTCACCAGAACAAGTTTTGGTTAAGTCAGCGCGGGTTTGTTGCTGATTGCCAACAGTTTGTAGTTTCTCTTGTGCTTGCTTGAGGGCAACTGAGTAGGGTTCAGTGAGACTCTGAGCTTGATTGTAGTAAGGGCTATCTTGAGAAATCTGTTTAGCATTTTGCAAAGCTTGACCCCAGTATACTGCCGCCGCTTGCCATTGGTTTTGCTGCTCATAGGCTTGGGCTTGTTTGGCTATGTTGAGGGCTTGTTGGTAGCTTTTAGCAGCTAATTGTTCTTTAGTGACGCGATCGCGTGCTGTTGCTAATTTAGGTTTATACTCTATTAACAGCTTTTGGGCTTCTTGGGATGCTGGGCTAGCTTGGGGAATAATCATCAAAGCATTGATTGCGATTTGCCAACTCGATTGCACTTTTTGCCAGTCACTCAAAGATTTAGCACTAGCTTCTCGTTTGGCGGCGACACTAGCCACAGCTTTGGCGGCTGTGAGTTTTTTCAACCATCTTTCTTGTGCCAGCAACTGCTGATTGATCATTTGTAAACTGACACGATACCTTATTAACCTGGGTTGTACAAGCTTATAAAGTTCACTATTGGGGTTGATGGCTTCTAGTGGCGCGATCGCCTGCCGCCATAGATGTTGTCTAGCTTGTAATTCCTCTAAACTCTTAGCAGGTGTTTCAGTTGTTCGCGCTGCTTGTGCTGCCGCCTGCAAAGCCTTTACTACCTGATTAATTTTTTGTGCCTGGCTAGACAAGCTAACTTTTAGTTCCTCTGCTTCTTGAGCATGGGGTGACCAACCAGGAATTACTGCCAGGTCAGCGCTGGTTGCCTCTAATTGCTGTTGTAATGCGACTAATTCATTTTCTGACCTAGCACGACTCATCTTTTGCCTAGATTCAGTTTTAAGTTTCTGGGCAGCTTGTATCTCTTTGCACTCAAACATCACACAAGGACGAGTTAGCAAATAAGCAGCGCTAATCAACACAACAATTCCTACCAAACCTGCACCCAGCAGAATCGGTTGAACTTGACGGCGTTTTGTCTGCCTAGTCAATAAATCCGGTGTATCTGCCAGAGGGTCAAACGGATCTTCTAGTTCCTCCTGGTGATTTTCTTCGGTAGATGGAAAGTCTAGAGGAGGAAATGAGAGAGATGAGGAAGATGAGGGGAATACTGCTTTTCCTGTTCCCCAGTTCCCAAGCTCCTCAACTTCCCTGCTCCCCTGTGCCCCTAATCCCCACTCTCTTTCGGTCGTGGGGGCCCCGAGTTCCCCTGCTCCCCTGCTCCCTTGCTCCCCTGCTCCCTTGCTCCCCTGCTTCACAGTTAGGGAATGTTTAGCATAAGGAAGTTTGTCACCACTAACCCTGATAAAACATTGCACCCGTTGCTCCCTGTAATTTGGTAGCGACTGAAGTACTTCATCAAATAAAGCAAAAATTTGCTGTGTGTCAGCAGTTACACCTACAGGGTGTTGAATTAAAATCATTAACTCGTCTCTGTTGACAGCACACTTGATCCGGAAGGCTTCACCAGATGGCACTTCTACAAGAAATTGTTCTTGCAAAGTTCTCGCTAAAAGCTGTAAATCTTCCTGCTGGACTGCTACTTTCATAGACTGTTCCCGCTAGTCTTCTATTATTATTTTTTTATTGGTTGAAGGAATGAAATTAAGCAATTTGGTGACTTTTGTTTGTTGAATACAGATGCACAGTTTAACCAACCACAACTATAGAATCAAACAGACCAACTTTCTAACACAACTTTTAGCTTTTAACCAAAAATCAAAAAATCAGTGATTTTTCGTATATCCAAGAAGGGTAAGGGTAATGGACGGCAAGATAAGGAGAAGAATTATGTTTTATCTTCTGATTCAGATTGCTAGATAATAAATTCACAAATTTAACTTGTAGTTAAATTAAAAATAAAAAATGGGAATAATAAATTTTTTGAGTACTTTTATGGCTTGGTTTGTCAATTGAACCGAGTATTGGGGATTAAAAGTCAAAAATGAAGAAGGGGAAGGGGAAGGAGGATGGGGGTTGGGAACCCCACAATTAAGATAGGGGGTTTCAAGTATGGACGCTGATTTTTATCGCATTACGTGGCGGGTAAAATCTGATTTTAATATTCTGGGCAATTAAGATAGTAGCTCTATAACTATGTGGGGAAAAGTTTTAACTTTAACTCCCAACCCCAATTCCCCTTTTCCTTTTCCCCTTTTTGGTAAAAATGCAAAATTTGCTTTGGTTGAGACTTTTACCTTTTAACTTGTCCATCCACAAGACCCCACGCCACACTTTGACATAGATGCTGGTTTTGTTCTATGCTGGCATATTTACCGAGAATAATAATCACGTGTAGTTGTTACAGCTGAAACGGATTGATACCAGAAATGAGTTTGCCTCCTTGACCGAATTAGATAAAATTGAACCGTGAAAAAATAAATTATTCTTATATATGCCTAAAGTAGGATTTAGTAATTATGGTGCTGAAAAAAACAAAAATAGTACCAAATAAATGCTAAGGAAGTGTAATTAGAAGGTGCATATCAATGGATTTATTAGAGTACCAAGTTAAAGAATGGTTTGCAGAAATAGGCATTCCTGTATTGCCCTCGCAACGCATTGACCATCCTACAGAGTTGAAGCGGTTAAAAATTAACTATCCGATTGTACTCAAGTCTCAGGTACATGCCAGTGAAAGGGTAAAAGCAGGCGGTGTCAGGGTTGTAGAAACTACCATTGATGCGATCGCAGCCGCACAAACTATCTTCAAATTGCCAATTTGGGGTGAGTTACCAGAAGTTTTACTGGCAGAATCTAAGTATGATGGCCAGCAAGAATTTTATTTAGCTGTAGTTTTAGATACTGCTGTCTGCCGACCAGTACTTTTAGGTTGTAAAGAAGCAGATATTGATTGGGAAACAGCAGGCGAAAGAATGCACCATGTTGTCGTCAAACAAGAATTTTCTCCTTTTTATGCACGGCGACTGGCTTTAAAAATGGGTTTACAAGGTACGCTGATGCAGTCAGTCAGCAGCGTCCTAGAAAAGATGTACGAGTTATTTGTGCAAAAAGACCTAGATTTAGTAGAAGTTAATCCCTTAGCAATCAACGCTGCTGGTGAAGTGATGGCTCTCAATGGTAAAGTCAGCATTAACGAACGAGCTATGGGTCGTCATCCAGAAATTGCTGAGATAGCAGCCAAAATAGCCAACCGTCGTCACGATAGACAGATGAATGGTCACTCACAGGACTGGAATGATTCAGAAACGCAAGGTAAAATAGGCATTCTCGGTAATGGCACTGGTTCGATTATGGCAACCTTCGATTTAGTTGTCAGCGCTGGTGGTCAACCTGGTAACTCTCTCAACCTGCGTCATGCTTTCCCCACTGATACCTCACCAACTACATTTTGCGATCGCTTGGCGAAAGGTTTGAATATCTTAGCTACTGACAAAAGCATTCAAGTTATACTCATCAACCTCTTGGGTAGTGTTCCTCAAGCAGAAGAAGTCGCCCAAGTCATTGCTACATTTGTGCAACACGAAAATAGCGAAATCAACTCACAATTTTTAGGCAAAAATGGTAATGGAACCCTACGGGAATCTGATTTTCCGCGCTTAGTTGTCCGTCTTGCTGGTTCCGATTTCAATGCTGCTAATAATTTTTTAGCAACATTAAAAACTCGCGGCGATGCCTTGATACTGGTAGAAAATTTAGATGAGGCGGTAGCAGAAGCAGTCCATCTCACCAAGCCAACCGCTTACAAGAAAGTTAGAAAAGTGTAAAATGATATGTTTTTCGCTCTGGTGAATTGATCAGCCAATACTCACCAGAGCTAGGTTTAGAGACTGTTAGGTTAGTGAGCAATAACACAAATTTTGAAATTTTAGTAAAAATTAAGTAATAACACAATACATTTCAATGAGTGATGTCTATTACTCGGAAATTTCTTTTTTTTCTCAAAGGCTAGGAAGATGAAAAGGGTGTAGGGAACCCCATTATTTAATAATGGGGTTTTAAACTTCGTTTTTCCCCTACACTCCACACCCTGTTTTCTGTTAAAATTTCCAGTGCCTCAAGCCACTGGGTTGCCAAACTTACCAGAATTTTTTATGAACCTAACGCCAGATAGCAAAGTAATCATTCAAGGCTTCAGTGAATTTATATCGGCAACTCATATTGCTCAAATGAAAGCTTATGGTACCAATTTAGTTGCTGGTGTCAATCCCGGATGTGGTGGACAGCAACTCTACGATCTCCAGTTATTTGATTTAGTTGAGGAAGTAGTAGCACAATTTGGCACAATTGACACAACAATTATCAGTGTACATCCTTACCAAGTGCTAGATGCAGCATTAGAAGCGATCGCCTCTGATATTCGCCAAATTATTATTATCTCTGCTGGGGTGCCACCTTTAGATATGGTGGAATTACTTCGCAAAACCGAGGCATGTGAAACTTTGATAGTTGGGCCGAATAGTCCCGGAATCATCGTACCTGGGAAAATTCTCTTAGGCACTCACCCCAGCGAATTTTATACACCTGGGCCTGTAGGCATTGTGAGTCGCAGCACTACCCTCACATACGAAATTGCCAGAGAATTAACAAAAGCTGGTTTAGGGCAATCGATTAGTGTCAGTATTGGTAGTGATGCGATCGTTGGTTCATCGTTTCTGCAATGGCTGCAAATTCTCGATGAAGACGATACTACAGAAGCGATCGTTTTAGTTGGTCAACCTGGTGGTGATAGTGAAGAAGCCGCAGCACGATATATTACTGAGGCAATTGACAAACCAGTTATTGCCTACATCGCAGGTACACAAGCACCACTAGCAAAAAATTGGCATCAGACAGGAACTTTAGCAACAGTTATAGGACGCCCTCCCAACTTTGGCACTGCACAAAGCAAATTAGCTGCTTTCCAAGCAGCAGAAGTGCCTGTGGCTGAACGCCCTTCTCTAATTCCAGAATTGTTAAAAAAGGCGATTCATTGAAAAATTCACAAGACAGAATTTACCAGTGCAGCTGGTAATTACTGGGTTGATGGTGCGTTAGACTTAACGCCATAACTCACCCTACAAAATTCGTAATTTTTTCAATTAGAAATACCTAAAAATTACGAATTACGAATTACGAATTACGAATTATGGCGACTTTTCCCGTTTATTTTTGGTTAGGGTCATTGCGGATTCATCCTCATATATTGTTTGAGTCTTTGGCTTATGCTACAGCCTTTCGTTTATTACTACGAAATGTCCGCAAGGATTCCATTTCAGCCAGCCAACGCGGTTCTGTAATGGTCGGTGGTATGGTTGGTGCTTTAATTGGTGCTAAAGTGCTGGTTGGATTGCAACATATAGATTTAATTTCGCAAAACCCACAGCAATTAATATTAATACTTCTACAAGGAAAAACAGTAGTTGGCGCACTCTTGGGTGGACTGATTGGTGTGGAAATTACCAAAAAAATCATTGGTGTTAATCAGTCTACTGGTGATGTGTTTGTCTATCCTTTGATTGTAGGGACAGGTATTGGCAGGATTGGTTGCTTTTTAACAGGGTTGAGCGATCGCACTTATGGTATTGCCACAAGTTTACCTTGGGGTATTGATTTTGGCGATGGTATTTACCGTCATCCTACACAATTATATGAAATTATATTTTTATTAATTTTAATTTTATTTTTTAAACTTCGCAGTAAATATAACTATCAAAATGGCGATTTGTTTAAATTTTATTTAGTTCTATATTTAAGCTTCCGTTTATTGATAGATTTTATTAAACCAGAGTTTCGTCCTCTTTTAGGCTTAAGTGCAATTCAATTTGCTTGCCTCTTAACTTTACTATATTATCGCCAAACAATTCCCAAAATATTCAAAATCCAAAGATAGAATTCTTATGTAAGATGGATGGAAATCAAAAGGATTTGTTATAAATCAATTATTGCTTATTTTCAATATGCCTACTCGTAATTATCTTTTTTACGCTTTGACAAACAGCATTTGCTCAAAATGTTTGGTCAAAGTAGAAGCAAAAATCATTTTTCAAGATGATTGTGTTTACTTAGTTAAACACTGTCCCACCCACGGACAAGAAAAAGTTTTAATAGCTGACGATATTGATTATTATAAAAAGTCTCTGGAATTTATTAAACCTGGAGATATGCCGTTGAGGTTTAATACATCAATAAAATATGGCTGTCCTTATGATTGTGGACTTTGTGCTGACCATGAACAGCACAGTTGTTTAACTTTAGTAGAAATAACAGATAAATGTAATCTTTCTTGCCCCATTTGCTATGCTGATTCTGGCGCTGAAGAAGTTTCTGCAATATCTTATCAACCCCGTCGCCATCGCAGTTTAGCACAAATTGAAAAAATGATTGATGCGGTAGTGGCGAACGAGGGAGAACCACAAATAGTGCAATTAAGTGGTGGTGAACCAACCATACACCCAGATTTTTTTCAAATTCTAGATATAGCGAAAAGCAAGCCCATTAAGCATTTAATGATTAATACCAATGGTGTGAGGATTGCCAAGGATAAATCTTTTTGCGATCGCCTCAGCCAATATATGCCAGGAATTGAACTATATCTCCAATTTGATAGCTTTGAAAACGAAGTTTTACAGGAATTACGCGGTGCTGATTTACAGGAAGTTAGAGAAAAAGCAATTAACCATCTTAACGAATATAATATTTCCACGACTTTAGTCGTTACTCTTAAAAAAGGATTGAACGACCATGAAATTGGCAACATTATAGAGTATGCATTACAACAAAACTGCATTCGTGGCGTGACTTTTCAACCAATACAAGCAGCAGGAAGATTAGAGGGATTCGACCCTCAAAAAGATAGATATACATTAACAGAAGTTCGCAGGTCGATTCTGCAACAAAGTCCCTATTTTAAATCGGAAGATATTCTACCAGTTCCTTGCCACCCAGATTGTTTAGCAATGGCTTATGCCCTGAAACTAAATGGCAAAGTAATACCATTAACTGGGTTAATTAATCCAGATGTTTTTGTGGATATACTACCTAATAGCGTACTTTATGAACAAAATGAAGAACTAAAACGGCATATTTTCCAATTATTTTCTACCAGCCATTCTCCAAACTCCGCAGCAGCATCATTAAAACAACTGTTGTGTTGCCTACCGATGATACCTGTACCTGAAGGTATTAACTATTCTAATGTATTTCGAGTTATGATTGTGCAATTTCTTGACCCTTTTAACTTTGATGTCCGTTCAGTCAAGCGTTCCTGTATTCATATTGTTCACCCAGATGGTAGGATTATTCCCTTCGATACCTTTAATATTTTTTACCGTGAGGGTAGCGCTGGATATCATTTAGTTAATAACCGCTATTCATGAATTTTAGTTATTTGAACTTAGGATAAATGAATGTCACAGAGCAATGAAAATCATGAAATACTAAAGATTTTTTTAGGAATCTTATTATTATTATTTTGTCATTTTATTGCATTAGTAATACTATTTACTCTTGGTTACTTATTACAGTTAAATTCTAGCTCTAACAATTATATTGGTTTACAAGTTTGGATTATTGGTGGAGTTGGTTTTTTGTTCTGGCAACTTATATATGTGATTCCACTTTGTATTTGGCTACAACGACGGCAGCAAGCAGCAATCAGAAAAGGTGTAATAATTGGTGCAGCTATTACTGCTTTATTGAATGGTGGTTGTTTTTTACTATTCAATATCCGTTAACAGTTGTCACAAAGCCCTTATTCAAAAACCACTGTCCGATTTCCATACACCAAAACGCGATTCTGTAAGTGTAAACGCACTGCTCTTGCTAAGACAACTCGCTCTAAATCCTTACCTTTTCTAATTAAATCATCAACTTCATCTCGGTGACTAACTCGCACCACATCTTGTTCAATAATTGGGCCAGCATCTAATTCAGCAGTGGCATAATGAGCCGTTGCTCCGATAATTTTGACACCACGTTCAAATGCTCTATGATAAGGATTGGCGCCCACAAAAGCAGGTAGAAATGAGTGATGAATATTAATAATTTGGGGAAATTGAGTAATAAAATCTGCACTGACAATTTGCATATACTTGGCTAATACAACCAAATCAATTCGATATTGCCGCAGTAATTCTAATTGTTTAGCTTCCTGTTCAGCTTTATTATCTTTATTAATAGGGATGTGGTGGTAGTCAATACCAAACTGCTGTGCTACTTCTTGGAAATGAGAATGGTTACTAATAATTAGAGGAATTTCAGCAGTAAATTCTCCGGCGCGTTGTCGCCAAATCAAGTCAAACAGACAATGGTCTTGCCTGCTTACCCAAATAGCAATACGTCGAATAGTATCAGAAAAGTGTAGTTGCCATTTAGCGCCTAAAGGTTGGGCAATGGCATTAAATGCTGGGCCAATTAAATCTCTAGGCAAATTAAACCCATTTAACTGCCATTCAATACGCATCAGAAACAAACCAGCAGCGAAATCTGTATGCTGGTCTGAGTGGATAATATTGCCACCATTGGCATAGATAAAATTAGCAATTTTCGCTACTAGTCCTCTTTGGTCGGGACAGGAAATCAGCAATGTTGCGGTTGGATTAGTCATAGAATGGGAATTGGGAATGGGGCATGGGGAATTGGGAATTGGGAATTGGGAATTGGGAATTGGGAATTGGGAATTGGGAATTATTTATTTCTCCCCTGCTCATCTGCTCCCTCATCCTCCTCATCCTCCTCATCCTCCTCATCCTCCTCATCTCCCCATCTTCCCTGACCTGATAGTATCTTTGAATGTGTTATCAATTGCTCTTAGTAGGAGTTGGCAGAGGTAGTACGCTTGGTAAAGGAGTTGCTTTATTATCTACAGGTTGTTTCCACTCTGATATCTCCCTATTGACTGCATTTTCAAAATCTGTTGTTACTAATAGCACATTGATATTACCATTTGGTTGTGCTGTAGCATCAGTTTGAGCATAGACAAAACTACGATTAAAATTAGGCTTACCCAAAATTATCTGATGGGTTTTCTGATTTTTAAGATTTATATCGATAGTTGCTTGGGGTTGATCTAAACCGAATTCTCCAAGCTGGTTAGGGGAAATTGATAAAGTGCGATCGCTCTTACCTTCTACCAACAAATCCATCAAATAAGAAACAATAGCATCATTTGCTGGTTCTGATACAGGAGACTTTAACAACCACTTGGGATTACTAGACTGACTGTTACGTTCTAGATTTACAGTCAACTTCTTAGTCTTTACTGTTAAAGCCTGCACATCATCTGCTGTAAATGAGAAAATTTGCTGCTGTTTATCCTTGATTTCTTGTCGCTGAGTCGCCCCTTTAATTTCATAAAAGTAAACAAAACCACCCAAACCTAAAGCCAGCAAAATCAGAATTAAAGTCGTTCGTGGCAATTTCATATTTTAGTCAGTTGTCATTTGTCATTTGTCATTTGTCATTTGTTATTGGCAAGGAGTTATTATTTGTCACTTTTAACTCCTAACTCCTAACTCCTAACTCCTAACTTTTTTACCGTCTTCGCCACCAGATAAAAGCTGCCGCTAGTAACCCGATTAGAGGTAAAAACACCAAAGACGACAATGTTAAAATACTGGCTTGGGCATTTGATAGCGTTATCCGACGGTTTTTTGCTTCTTTGGGGCTAATGGACAGAGGTTGTTGATCTTGTTGACTCAGCCAACTAACTGAGTTGAGAAACACATCTCCATTTAGCTGTTGTTGAAACAAGCCATTGGTGGCAAAATCTGAATTTCCGATAACTACCAACCGTGACTCGGTAGCAGGTTTTTCCGATTTCTCTGCGGTTGGCGAAGCAGTAGCCGCAGCACTGGGAGTCGGACTGGCTTGACTTGTTGGTGATGCTGTGGGCGAAGCAGTAGCCGCAGCACTGGGAGTCGGACTGGCTTGACTTGTTGGTGATGCTGTGGGTGAAGCAGTAGCCGCAGTACTGGGAGTTGGACTGGCTTGACTTGTTGGTGATGCTGTGGGTGAAGCAGTAGCCGCAGTACTGGGAGTTGGACTGGCTTGACCTTGGATGCTTGGCAATGGTAGTGGTGACGGACTAGGGGAAGCTTGGGGAGTTGGACTAGGTGCAGCTTCAGATTTAGCTGTTACTTTTCTGGTCAAAGCAACGCCCAAAGTTAGAGGGCCTTTGAGGTCTTTGTCTGGATTAAATTCTAATTTTTCGCTTTGCAGATCACTTTCAGCCCAGCTATTGGGATAAGGTTTGCTTCGTAGCAGGGGAGTAGCTTCGACACCAGGTACTTGAGTAATTTCTAAAGGTCTTGCCAACCGATAAAAAGAAATGCCATTACCAAAATCTTTAGTAATTGGATGTTGTCCGTAGTCCGTGATTATAGGTGCAGCAGGGCCAAGTCCTACGCCACCTCCAGAGACATCCACCGCCAAACGATTATCTAAACGTACACCCCACTCTTGTAATAAACTGTTTAAGTTGGGGTCAGTATTTGGATCAATCATTAGCAGCATATTGCCGCCACGATTGAGATAGTTTTGCAAGGCTTTCACCTCGCTATCAAATAATCCTCGTTTAGGGCCGTCTACTATCACCACAGCCGCATCGT
This sequence comes from Nostoc sp. NIES-4103, assembly GCF_002368335.1. GTDB lineage: Bacteria > Cyanobacteriota > Cyanobacteriia > Cyanobacteriales > Nostocaceae > Amazonocrinis. The sequence continues at coordinate 5,981,919 of NZ_AP018288.1, forward strand.
TAGGAACTTGGGAATTTTCTGTCAAATTCAGGGGTGATGCAGTGTAATTTTTGTTGCTTAGTCCCTCAACAGCTTGTGTCATTCCACCCTCACCCGCTGCAATTGGGCGTTCGCCATGACCTTGGAGAAAGTAAACTAAAGCAGTGGTTGAACTCAGGATTTGTTGCAAACGATTTGTTAACTTGACTTCTGAAAGGCGTTCAGTTTCATTTAGTTTTTGTACTAATTGGCGTTTGTCTCCTGATTCTAGGTAAACTTCGCCATATTCTTTAACGCCAAATTTGTCTGCTAGTCCTGGTCTAGTTTGTGGATCAACATATTCAAACTTAAAATTTCTACCTTGTCTTTGATAATTTTCCAACAATTCCCGGTCTTGGGAATTTTGATTAACATCAAATATCCAAACTTTTACTGGTTGTTGCAAGCCACGCACTAATTCTTTTGATTGAGGTGCAAGGGTAAACAGCTGAGTCTCCGTTAAATCGGCCCGTAGATGATAACGAGTAGCCAAAAAGTTAATTAATCCTAAAATTACCAAGACAGCCAGAATGGCAACTAAGGCATTAGTGCCAGCTTGAGTAGAACGTTGTTTCCACCATTGACTTTGCTGGCTTTGCCATACTACCCACGCCGCACTGATGACAATTCCAATAATTAGAAATACCAAGGGAGTTAAACCCCAGTTTCCTGAAACTAATCCAGCTGTTAGACCGACAGCAGCGAAAAACGGCCCCAGCCAAAACAAATATTTCCAAGGTTGCTTTTTTTTGATTTTTTTCATATTCTTTGACTGAAGTGAGGAGTGAGGAGTTAGGAGTTATGAGTTTTAATTCCTAACTCCTAACTCCTAACTTTTAACTTATGTAACTACTGTCTCTGAAAGCGTAAAGTATCAATTGATTGGGCTGTGAGAAAGATGCCCAAAAAAATGTAACTGAGAAATAAAATCAAGGCGCTGGTGTCGAAAATGCCTTGAATGAAGGTGTTGTAATGTTTCAGCAATGACAAATAACCTAAAGCTTCTCCTACTGGCCCGCCAATATTCTTGGCGATTAAATCAACAAATAATAGCAATAAAATTAGGGCAAAGGTCAGGACAGCTGACAAAATTGTGCTGTCTGTTAATGAGGAAATAAACATTCCCAAAGATAAAATTGCCGCTGCTAGCAAAATTAATCCTAAATGACCGAGTAAAGGAATTGAGGGTGAGAATGGTGGATTTGATCCGCCGATCGCGATCGCCTCAAATACTAGCAAGGGTAAAACCATCGTGGTAAAAAATGTGATCACCCCTAATAATTTCCCTACGGCTACTGCCCAGTTTGTTACTGGTGACGTGGCTAAAAGTTCTAATGTGCCCCGCTTGCGTTCTTCGGCATACAGTCCCATAGACAGAATTGGCAGGATAAACAACAATAGCCAACCCATACGATCCAAAAATGCCCGGATAAATTCGTAGGGTACATCTATTGGTGGTATTGGCACTTGAAATTGTTGTGCTTGTAAATCATATGCGGCGATCGCTGGCAAAATGCCGTCTGGCCCCAGCAAAATCATTACCAAGAATAACCCTGAGATGAACCAAAATACGCCAGCGATCGCATAAGCTAAAGGCGATATAAAATAACTCTGTAACTCTCGGCGATAAATGGCAATAATATTACTCAGTACTATACCCATTTACGCTGCTTCTCCTTCGTTGACTGCTGCTGAGTTTTCAACAGAATCTAAATTCTTTTCTTCTGTTGTCAGTTGCAAAAATACATCTTCTAGGGTAGCGCTGACACGCCGCATTTCGTATAAACCAAATCCTGCACGTACCAATGCTGTGGCAATATCTTGTCCTGGTTCACTTCCTGGTTGCGATATCACCCGCAAATAAGCGCGGTTGTCTTGGGGAGGGAGATGAGTTGACATGGTTGCGATGGGCATTGATTCTACCAAATTCACACCCGATACATTTTGCAATACCTGTTTCGCTAGACCAACTTCTCCAGCAATTTCTAATTCATATCCTGAGCCACCTGTCAACTGTGTCATTAGATTTTCTGGCGTGTTAGTAGCTACTAATTTGCCACGATTGATGATGGCCACGCGGTTACAGGTCATACTCACTTCTGGCAGAATATGGGTGGACAGAATTATAGTATGAGTCCCTGCAAGACTTTTAATTAGATTTCGCACCTCAATAATTTGCCGAGGATCAAGTCCAACAGTGGGTTCATCGAGAATAATCGCTGGTGGGTCGTGAACGATCGCTTGGGCAATGCCAACTCTTTGGCGATATCCTTTAGAAAGCTTGCGAATAATTACACGCCGCTTATCTTGTAAATTACAGCGTTCGATAGCTGCCGTTACTTTATGATTGCGATCGCCTGCTGGTACACCTTTAATCTGTGCCACAAAATGTAAAAAACCCTCCACCGTCATCTCAGGATATAACGGCGGTGTTTCTGGTAAATAGCCAATGCGTTGCCGCACAGCCAGCGAATTTTCATGGACATCAAAGCCAGCAATCCTGGCTGTGCCATTTGTTGCAGGTAAATAGCCAGCCAAAATTCGCATAGTTGTAGTTTTGCCAGCACCATTAGGGCCTAAAAACCCTAAAATCTCCCCTGCTTCCACGTTAAAACTGATATCAGTAATAGCTGGGGTAGAACCGTATGTTTTACTTAGATGCTCAACTTCAATCATCAGTTTAATCAGTTTCAGGCGATCGTAAATTTATAGAATACCCAACAATCTTAGATCACCTTGCTGAATTAGGGCATGGGGCATTGGGCATTGGGAATTGGGAATGGGGAATTGGGAATTGGGAATTGGGCATTAGTTATTTCTCCCTCATCCCCCTCATCTCCCTCATCCCCCCAGTCCCCAGTCCCCAGTCCCCAGTCCCCAGTCCCCAGTCCCCAGTCCCCAGTCCCCAGTCCCCAGTGTCCTCTACCGCAGGTTTCATCACTGAGATATGCCTTTTGTTAGAAGGATAATCACTTTATTTACCGTTAATCTGTATTTGGATTCAAAACAAGTAATTGGCTAATGATAGGTAGGATTTTTACCAGATTTCATCACTAACCTATGATTTCATTCAGTATGCTAATTGCAAAAATCAACAAAATTAACTCAGTTTTATCGTGCATTAGCTGAATTTTAAATGAGCCAATTATGCCTCCAAACTGGTAAAAACATCAACAAAGAACAATGGAGTATTGGTATGATAAATTTAATTTCTAGGACAAATGCTTACATAAGTTCCTTACTTAATAACCTTCAAGTAAAGCGTTTTTTTGCTGTTGTCCTAGTTGGTGTTTTAGTGCTGACAACAAATGTTGGTCTACGAGACAATGACAAATCCTTGGGTGAGAGAGTTCGTGAAAAGGTAGAACAAAATGATGCCCAAAGACCTAAAACAACAGGGCAGTGGTTTAAAGATGCTAGAGAAACCGAAGACTCTCCTGGTGAAAGACTAAAGAAAATTGGGCAACAGTCAGGAGAAGCTTTTAAAGAATTTGGTTCAGGTTACGTAAAGGGTGCTAAGGAAACTGCTAAGGATGTAGGCAATAGTGCAGCACAAGCAGGCGAAGATATCTCTAACCAAGTTCGACGCTAAATAGTTGCTGATATTGAATCCTTTGTGTCTTTGTGCCTTAGTGAGTCCAGTCCCCATCTCGGCAGAAGACAACACGGGGGCTGCCTCACAAAAGACACAAAGACACAAAGAGAAGTTCCTAATTCTCTACTATTGACTTTTGATTAAAAATTCTTGAATGCGTTTGAGAAACTTTTCTAAATCTGAGATTAAGTTAGTAGTACCTTGATACTCTAGGTTATGGGCTAGTTTTTCTAGTTTTTCTGCGGTCAGTTGCATAACTGTAGCTCCAACGTTGGCACTAGCACCTTTGATTTGATGGGCTTCTTTGGCTAATTGCTGAAAGTCGCTTGCTGCGATCGCAGTTTTGGTTAACTCTATATGCTCTTGAATATCTTCAACGAAAATCTGCAATATATCTAATTCAAATTCAGGGTCATTTTCTGACATTTCATGTAGGCGTTTCCAATCAATTGGTAAATCAACTGCATCTATATTTGCTGTGGTAACTGTGTGTTCAAAGCTAACTGTCTCTGGTGTAGAGAATATAAAGCTTGCCCAATATTCCAGCACTGCTAGTAATTTTTCTTTGATGATTGGCTTACTTAAATAGTCGTTCATTCCGGCATCTAAACACATTTGTTTATCTTCTTTCATGGCATTAGCTGTCATCGCAATCACTACTGGGCGACGATGGCTAGCAAAACGGCTTTCTTGCCAAGAATGAATTGCTTTTGTGGTTTCCAAACCATCAAGAATGGGCATTTGGCAATCCATAAGAATTAAATCGTAAGAATTTTTTTCTAATAGCTGCAAAACTTCTTGCCCATTGGCAGCAACATCAGCACTATAGCCCAAGCTTTGAAGTTGCTTTAAGGCTACTTTCTGATTCACTAGATTATCCTCAGCTAACAAAATTCTTAACTTTGGCTGCAAAAAACAGGAATCAAAACAAATATCATCGCTGCTATATTCTAAATTTTTCACTCCTGCCTCCTGCTTTTCACTTTTTGGGTTCGCCGCTTTGTCATCTCGGCAACAGCCCTTTGGGTTCTCGAAGAGTACCCCTTGGGGGAACGCCACTTTGCTATCTCGGCAACAGCCAAGATGGGAAGTGGATTCACCTTTTGCTTGCTGCCTGATGCCTCCTGCTTCCTGTTCTAGCTGGCTTGCCAAAATGGTCATGATGGAATCGAGGAGTCGGGATGCTTTGATCGGTTTGACCAAATAACCGGTAAATCCTATATTTAATGAGCGTTGTGCTGACTCTCTTTGATTAGTAGTAGTCAGCATCACCAAAGGTATAACAGCGATCGCACAATTGGCTTGAATTTGGGCTGCCAATGTTATGCCATCGATGTCTGGCATCTGCATGTCAATCAAAGCTAAATCATAGGGCATTTTCTGCTCTACAGCCATCTCTATCGCTTTGAGGGCTGTACTAGCAGAAGCTGCTTCATCTACTAGTACCCCCCAACGGCTAGCTAGATGCTGGATGATTTGACGATTAGTAGCGTTATCATCCACCACTAACATACGTCTATTACGTAAAAGTCCGCCATCATCGATTGCAGAAACAGGGTGAAGTTGTTTTTGGAAAGTAATCTCAAACCAAAACTTAGACCCTTTCCCCAAACGGCTTTCGACTCCAATTTCTCCTTTCATCAAGTTGACAAGTTGTTTGCAAATAGCTAATCCTAAACCTGTACCGCCATACTTGCGGGTGGTGGAGGCATCTAGTTGAGTAAATGGCGTAAAGAGTTTGCCTTGGTCTTCTTTTGTAATGCCAAGACCTGTATCGGTGACAGCAAAGTGAATAGTTGCAGTGGTAGGAGTTTGCGATCGCAATTCGGCTCGTAACATGACTTCGCCATCACTGGTAAACTTGATGGCATTACTGAGCAAGTTCATCAGAATTTGCCGTAAGCGCCCAGAATCTCCTTGCAGTTGGGTGGGAACGTTGCGATAAATCAATCCTGCAATTTCTAATCCTTTATTGTGAGCTGGGGGGGCCAATAATTCTAAAACTTCTTCGACACAGGTAGATAAGTCAAAATCTAGAGTTTCTAAACTCATCTCCCCAGCTTCAAGTTTGGACAAGTCCAAAATTTCGTTAATCAGGCTTAATAAAACATCTCCACTAATGCGAATTGTTTCCATGAAATCCCGCTGTTCAGAGTTCAGGGGAGTTTCTAACATCAAATTGGTCATCCCTAACACCGCATTCATGGGAGTTCTGATTTCATGACTCATGTTAGCCAAAAAGGCGCTTTTGGTTTTAGAAGCTAATTCAGCTTGCTGACGGGCAATTTCGAGTTCTCGCCGTTGTTGAGTTTCTGCATCTAACATTTGGGCTTGGGCTAGGGCAATACCTACTTGGTCAGCTATTTGTCGCAACAGATGAGTTTCAAAGCTAGACCATTGGCGGGAACTGCCGCACTGATGCACAATCAACAAACCGCAGAGTTCTTCTTTGACCAAAATCGGCACAACCAAATTAGACTTGACTCCAAACTGTTGCAGAAACTTCATGTGGCTTTTTTTAACTGCAACTATATCTGACTCAGTAAAACCCAAATTTCGTGTTTGCCGATATTGCTGTAGATAATACTGCTGTATGTATTCTGCTCGTAGATAAGAATCAGTCATTTTTTGCTCTTTAATGGCCAGCCAACCTGAAACTACTGCTTCAACAACAGTGCTTGTAGATCCATCTGGCAAAGGCTGATAAATCAAAACGCGATCGCTGTGGAGAATCTTTTGTACTTCCTTGACAGTAATTTGGAAAATTTCTTTGATTTGCAAAGACTGGCGAATCTTCAAGGTGATTTCAGTAAACAGTTGCGATCGCAAGTTTTGGCGTTGAATTTCTTCTTCAGCTTGTTTACGTTCGATAAACTGCCCCACTTGCTCACCAATGGAATTCATAATTTTGGCAAAATTTTGGTCAGGTTGCAGGATTTTATGACTAAAACAGGCAATCACACCGAGAATTTTTTTCCCACTACGAATAGGAAAAGCGAAAGCACCGTGCAATCCTGCTTCAGCGGCAATTTGTGAGCGGAGAAAGTTACTATCTTCAACAACATTACTCATCCAAACAGCTTCACCACTAGCCCAAACTCGACCAGGTAATCCCATTCCTGGGGCAAATGTAGTTTGCCGACTTAGTATTTCAAACTCTTGCATTTCCAAAGATATTTTATACCACATGTCGAGAAAACGCAGTAAATTTGCTTGCTGATCAACCATCCAAATTTCACTTAAATCCCATGCCAAACTCTCGCAGATTCCTTGGAGAATTTGGGGCATGGCTTCGAGGATTGTGGTAGACTCGGCTAAAACACGAGTGATGGTATATTGTGCCGTTAATTGCTGTTGCGATCGTTTGCGATCGCTAATATCAATACCAGTGCAAATAATGTATTCTACTGAACCTTCATAGTCTTTTAAAACTGTGTTTGACCATGCAATTAGTCGTTGATTGCCATCTTTAGTTAGCCAGTAATTTTCATATCCTTTGGGGCCAGTACCAGTTCGCAATTGTTCAAACACTGCTTTTACCGACTTCACCTCTTCGGGAAGTAACAACAAATTCCATACATACCTACCCCTGACCTCATCAAATGAGTAACCTGTTATTTGCTCACAAGCGTGATTGAAGCGCACGATTTGCCCTTGGGTGTCCAGAACAATTACCAAGGCGCTGGCTGTATCTAAAACTGCCGAAATAAAGTTGCGTTCTTTGTTGAGTGTCTCTTCTGTTAATTTGCGCTCAGTCACCTCACGATAGATGAGATAGTAGACTATAGTCAAAATTAGAAAACTGGCATAAATAGCGATCGCAGTTGTCAAAATTGAGTTTTCAGCACTGTCTTTTGCTACTTCTGATTGTTGCTCAAGCAAAGCTTTTTCCTGAACCTGCATCTCATAAATTAGTTCATGGATAATATCCATGCGATTTTCACTCTTATTTTTTAGCAATATTTGCAATGCTGCTGAAAATCCCTTGCTTTGGCGCAACTCAACAGTTTGCTTGAGTTCACTTAATTTGGCTACTATCAACAATTTAAGTATGTCGAATTGCTGTTGTCTGGGTTGATCTAATTTTAAATTCCTCAGTTCCTTAATTTTGCGCTCAACTTCCACAACTGCGATCTCATATGCTTTGAGATCGCGTTCTTCTCCAGTGAGAATATAACTTTGTTGTCCAGTCTCAGCATCCTTAATCAGGGACAGCAATTCTTCGAGACTGGTAATTTGCTCTTGGGTTTTTTTAACTTGATTGCTAGTGGTAATTAATATTCTTGTGTTTTGATAAGAAACGACACCAATTAAAATTAAAATTGCCAACGCTAACCCAAAACCTCCAGCAACCTTTTTGAAGAATTGCCTACGTACCTTTTGTACCTGTTTGCGTTCATTGTTCACCAATACCAAACTAGCTAAGTTACGCCGCAGTTCTAATTGTTTGATGACTTGGTGTCCCAAAATTCGTAATGCTTCGACCTGTTCTAAAGAAAGGTTTCGTGGTACATAATCAATTACACACAGCGTTCCTAATGCATATCCTTCAGCATTAGTCAATGGTACACCAGCATAAAACCTGATATTGGGGTCAGAGGTCACCAACGGGTTTGTGGCAAACCGTTTATCAGATGTTGCATCAGGAACAATCAAAACTTCAGATTGCAGAATGGCATGGGCGCAAAATGCAATATCGCGAGGTGTTTCTAATGCCTCCAAACCGACTTTAGACTTGAACCACTGGCGGTTAGTATCAATGAGACTGATTAAAGCAATGGGAGTACCGCAAATATACGAAGCTAAACGAGTGAGATCATCAAAGGCAGCTTCAGATGGAGTATCGAGGATCTTATAGTCTAAAAGACTTTTAATTCTTTCTGGTTCGTTATCAGGTAGTGGTGCTTTCATCCTTAAGCCGTATCCAGGGCTAAAGTCGTGATGGGAGATAAATAGGTATGTTTAAATTAATACGCGATGGCAACTTATTCTGTCAAAAAGTCCTTAAAATCTTATGGGGAATTGGGAATGGGGAATGGGGCATTGGGCATTAGGAATTGGGCATTGGTAATTGAGTAAAAATTTCCCCAATCTCCCTCATCCCCCCATCTCCCTCATCTCCCCCATCTCCGCCATCTCCCCAATCTCCCTCATCCCCCCATCTCCCTCATCTCCCCCATCTCCCTCATCCCCCCACCTCCCTAACCAGCAGGGGTGTCTGTGCTTTCAATGTATTGGCTATCTAAAAGAAAAGTTCCTTTAGCAAAGCGGATACCCCAATATCCTCCCGGACGACGGTCAATGACTATACCCTCTTCGCCAGTATGAATTACATCTGGGGGGCGTAACATTGGCATGGGATCTGCTGTTTTCACGTAGGGCGGTAGTGCCACAACACGCACTTTACTACCAATGGCGAATTCTTTGGACATACTAAAAAAGCTAGAACTTATGATTAACTCATAATCATAACTCCTAACTTTTACTAGAGCGTTATATCAATTTGCAATTAATAAATTCAGATTTAATCTAGGTTACAAGCTTTGAATCTGTTGCCGAATTTTGGAGAATTGGTATTAGCCCAATTTATTATTGATAACTTTATTATCAACAGGACTTACGCACGGACTACGATTTTACGTCAAGAGTGCGTAAGTCCTAATCAAAAAGGGAAAAGGAAAGGAGATTGAACTTTGTCTCCTTTCCAGCTTCTGCAAGAAGTCTATGAAATCTTCACTATGGAAAACAATACTTGCACAGTCGTGTTTAACTTTTAACTAAGCAGATTGCACCAGCGCAGACAACAAGATAGATAACACTTTTCATAGAAATATCGCGCTAGACTTCAATGCTGTGTTTTAATGCGAGGTTAATAACTCTGTTGATTTTGTTGGCGTTGTTGGCGGCGCTGTCTTGCATTCTCTTGGAATTGCTTGAGTTTGGCTTGCTGTTCAGGAGTCAGAACTGCTTGAATTTGTTGTCTTGATGATTCTTTAATTTGTCGTATTTGGTCTTTCTGTGCTTGGGTTAGATTCAATTGTGCAAAGTTCTTCCAATTACCTTGGCGTGGGCCTGTTGGTCGTTGACCTGCTTCGCGTTGGGCCCGACGTGCTTCAAAAGCCGCTTTTAACTTTTCTTTTTGTTCTGGGGTGAAAACTGCTTCAATTTGGGCGCGTGTATTGCGTTTAATTTGCTGAATTTGGGCTTTTTGTGCATCTGTTAAATCCAGATTTTGCCAAGGGCCCCTTTGTTTTTTCGCTGTTTGTGCAACTAGCAGAGGTGAAGAAGAGGCTGTTTGTGCTTGCACTACAAAAGAAGTTGCTGTTAAAGTCAGAGCGATCGCTCCAGCTATCAATGATAATACCTTCAGTTTCATTTACTACCTTGTGATTGCTTCCTGGTTGGATGTCACCATCATAGAAATTTACGCCCAGCAATCACATGAGGAGAAAGTCACGGTTACACCTATGACTAAAGTCATGATTCTGTTTTGGTCAATGTGACTGATAATTGTTAAAAGATAGTAGTGAAGAGTTAGGACGAACACAAGGTTTTGTAAAACTACACAAGTTAGAGTTATGAAAATATTATCAAAAAATTTAAGTAAAATTACATACTTGCTCAATTGTCTCTATAGCAATCCGATTTGATGATTGAGAATCACTCGTAGAGGTAAGGGACTGGGGGCTGGCGACTGGGGACTGGGAAGAAGAAATAAAGGTGTACTGAGTTTTGTTCAAAAATCAAATATGAGTCCTATATATGTAAATAAGGGTTTCAGCTATTGTTTGCCTAAGTTCTAATTAATTACATAACTTTTGTGATATTTATTTACTCCAAACTCCAAACTCCTAATTCCTAACTCCTAACTCCTAACTCCTAACTCCTAACTCCTAACTCCTAACTCCTAACTCTTAACTCTTAAATCGAGGGCAGCAACTTATGAGTCTTCCGTTTAAAATTAAGAAGCATCCTTTTCCTTCTCTACTTTATTTGGAATGGATACTACTAGCGATCGCTGTATTGCCAATTATTTTATCACCCTCTTCACCACGATTTCGTTACAAACATTCAGAAGTTTCAATTTGCAGTATTTTTCCTGAACTGTCGTTTTGCACTATCTTACCTGAACTAGCAATTTTTAGCCTGATTCTTTTTGCATTGATGGGTTTGAGATTGCCCACAAATAACAGGATAACAAAGATCATCTATACAGCTAGTGAAATTATATTGATTTCCATTACTGGTTTAGTTGGTGGCAGATTTTCTCGCCCTTTTCCCTTTCTCTACATCATTTTAGTTGCTCGCAGTTGCCTAATTTTTAAATTACCTGGGCGTTTGATAGTTACCTGCCTATCGTTTATCTTATCTCTATCAACGACACAACTTAAATTTCAATTGTTCAATTATCAATCAATACAACAAGGACAAGAACGCTTTCGGTTTTTGAGTTTAAACTGGGCGCTAACATTTGGCTTAAGTTTAGCTTTTGTCTTGTTGATGATGAATGCTGTCTTATCTGAACGGCAGAGTCGAGAAAAGCTAGCCAGTGCTAACGAAAAACTCCGCCAATACGCGATGCAAATTGAAAATCAAGCTACCTTAGAAGAACGCAATCGCATTGCTCGTGAAATTCATGATTCTTTGGGACATTCTCTTACAGCTTTAAATCTGCAACTAGAAACTGCTTTGAAACTTTGGCAATCTAATCCCAACAAAGCCCAAACATTTTTAGCAAGAGCAAAAGAACTCGGTTCTAATGCACTCAGAGATGTTCGTCAATCTGTTTCTACTATGCGTTCTCATCCCTTGCAAGAAAAATCTTTAGAACAAGCAATTGGTATTCTTCTAGAAGATTTTTATCGTTCAACTGGGATTTCACCTATTTGTAGGTTCTCAATTGATTATACTATTCCTATAGAAATTAGCACGGCTGTTTACCGGATTATCCAAGAATCTTTGACGAATATTGCTAAGCATGGAAATGCTACAGAAGTGAAACTGGAATTAATTACCATTACAGGTAGTTTATGGTTAATGATTCAAGATAATGGTAAAGGTTTTAATTTAAAACAAAATACTACCGGATTTGGTTTACAAAGTATGCGCGATCGCACCTTAGCATTAGGCGGTGAATTTAATATTCATAGTGCGCCTGGTTCTGGTTGCCAAATTATAGTTGATATCCCTTTACCAAGGTTGAAATGATGATTAAATTGTTACTTGTAGATGACCAAAGTTTAATTCGCCAAGGATTAAAAGCATTATTAGAATTAGAACCAGATATAGAAGTTGTGGGAGAGGCAGAAAATGGTGAAAATGCCATTCATTTAGTTGAAGAATTACAGCCAGATGTCGTATTAATGGATATCAGAATGCCTGTAATGGATGGAGTTGCAGCTACACGGGAAATTCAAAAACGTTTTGTCAAAGTTAAAATCTTAGTCTTGACTACCTTTGATGATGATGCCTATGTAACAGCAGCATTGCAGAATGGAGCAATAGGTTATTTACTCAAAGATACACCTTCAGAAGAATTAGCTGTTGCCATTCGTGCAGTTTATAAAGGATATACACAACTAGGGCCAGGAATTGTCAAAAAACTTTTGACTCAGTTCTCTGTTATACCATCAACCCCAACAACACCTGTACCGCCTAATTTAGCTGAACTCACTCCCAGAGAAAAAGAGGTTTTGCGGTTAATTGCTACAGGCGCTAGTAACCGCGAAATTGCTCAACAACTCTATATCTCTGAAGGGACAGTAAAAAATCATGTCACTAATATTTTAAACAGATTAGATTTACGCGATCGCACTCAAGCTGCTATTATCGCTAATACATTTTTATCCTATTTAAATGAAACTAGCTGAAAATTGAAATTTGCTATATTTTAATAGGACTGACACAACTGTTATATTTTTTTAATGTGGGTTGTCAATGGTCAATAATCAATATTCTAAAAAACGTTGACTTTTGACTTTTGACTCTTGACTACCACTGGAGAAAATATCTGTGATAGTTGCGTAAGTACTTTTTAAGTTTGTCTCAAAGCAGAAATTACTTGATCAGTTATGTCTTTTCCACCTCTCAAGTTAGTAAAAAGACATTGGATTGTATATATTATCCCCCAAGGTATACCCCACCAACCTAAAAAGAATGAAATAAATATAAATGGCAGCCTTTTTTTTAGACTATTTTCTCCAGCTTTAATAAAGTGAATCTCAGAACTACGTTTAAACGTTAAAATTATTATAGAAAAGCAGTAAGGAAAAATTACAAACTTTGCACTCTTGGTGATTTCTTTGTTTACTTCTTCCACAGTCAATCCTTCCAAGCCAATTATTTTTGGCATTTTTCCTTTACTTGCTGTTACAAAATATAAGTTATTTAAACAAAGCTAAACATTCTTCTTTCAACACTCCTTTAGTCACCTTAATATTTCTAAATGACTTGGCTATCACCTCTTCACAAGTAATATTAATCTGCGACTGCTTAGCCGAGATTAAATCTTGAATTGAAGCGCCATATACAATTTCTGATAAACCTGTCCAAACACAAGCGGCCGCACACATTGGGCAAGGTTCACCAGTAGTGTATATGCTATAACCTTCTAAAGAAAGGTTTTGAAGTTTATCTGTTAAACTGCGAATGACATTGATTTCTGCATGGGCAGATGGGTCATTGTCTCTAATCACAGTATTATATGCGACGGCAACAACTTCGTCATCCTTAACAATAACGGCACCGTAAGGCCCATCGCCTTTTTTTGCTTCTGCCAGTGCTAAGCGCATAAAATATTCTTGGTTCATGTTCGTTGGGAGTAGAAAAAGATAATGGTTAATGAAGACCTCGCCCTTAAGGGCGGGGTTTATATAATATCGTATTAGCAATGTTACTTATGAGAGTTGATTAAAATTACTGAATAGGTGAATATGCTATTAAGCAGACAAAAAACAGAATTTTACTTAACAGACCTAGAAACACCAGTGGGTAAAGCAATTAACTTAGTTATTGCCGGACTGGTTTTACTATCATCAGGAATTTTTGTGGCTGAAACCTATAATATTCCTGATACTGTCCGGTTTCAGTTGGATTTGATTGATACTACTATCTTGATCATTTTTGCAGTAGAGTATGTAACTCGCTTGTGGAGTGCAGAAAATAAAATTAAATATATTTTTAGCTTTTATGCAATTATTGACTTAATGGCAATGTTACCCTATTTCATAGGTTTGGTAGATATTAGCTTTATCCGCATCCTTCGTTGGTTTAGGATTTTACGCTTAATTAGGTTTATAGATAAAAAATTTCTATTAGACGGAATTACTAGTGAAGATACCGTCATATTTTCGAGAATATTATTTACTTTATTTGCAATTATTTTTGTTTTCTCTGGCTTAATTTATCAAGTTGAACATCCTGTTAATCCCAAAGTTTATAGTACTTTTTTGGATGCTTTTTATTTCTCTGTGGCGACAATGACAACTGTGGGATTTGGTGATATCACACCAATTTCTGAATTAGGTCGTCTACTCACAGTATTGATGATTTTGACAGGTGTGGCGTTAGTTCCTTGGCAAGTTGGTGATTTAATTAAGCGATTGGTGAAAAATACCAATCAGGTAGAAACAGTTTGTTCTGGTTGTGGTTTAGCTTTTCATGATGCTGATGCTGGGTTTTGTAAAAGGTGTGGAACTAAATTGCCTAGTAGCACTTTACGTAATGCGTAATTACTGGCTTTGTGTCTTTGTGCCTTAGTGGTAGAATTTTAAACCACACAAGACACAAAGACACGAAGAAAAAAGGTTTATCTAATACCGGATTCGCGGGTCAACATAAGCATTTAGGATATCAATTAAAATGCTGGCGCTGACAACGATCGCCCCAAAAAATACCAATACTCCTTGGACTGTGGGATAATCGCGATCGCTAATTGCTTGATAAAGCCGATTGGCTAACCCAGGCCAGGAGAAGGTAACTTCAGTCAAAATTGCTCCCCCCAATAGAGAAGCAAAGGTGAGTCCTAAAACTGTAATCACCGGAATTAAGGCATTTTTTAAAGCATGTGAAACTAAAATCTTATTTTCACTGATTCCTCTGGCCCTCGCTGCTTCTACATAATCTGCTTGCAGAGTTTGCTTCAAATTCACTCGCACAATGCGTTCAAAAATCCCACTTAGCAAAAGCCCAAGGGTGACACTAGGCAGGGTAAGATGGTGCAAAGATGCAAAAAATTGAGTTAAATTACCATTGAGCAGACTGTCAACTGTATATAATCCGGTGATAGGCGTAGGTGCAGCCAGACCAGGAGGAAAACGGTTAGAGTTAGGAAACCAACCGAGTTGTACTGAGAAAATCAATTGTAAAATCATCCCCGCCCAAAACATTGGCAGTGCGTAGGTGATAATACCAAACAACCGTCCGCCAACATCAAAATATGTACCAGGACGAGAAGCTGAAAGAGTGCCAACGAAAACCCCAATCAACAATGCAACGATCATACTACACACAGCTAACTCCACTGTTGCGGGAAAATATTGTGTGATTATCTGCCAAACATGTTGACCTCGACTTGTTAAAGACGTTCCTAAATCGAACTGTACTATGCTACCTAAGTAATTCCAGTATTGTAGCCACAGGGGAAGGTCTAAGCCAAGTTGTTTCCGCAATGCTTCTTTAGTGGCTTCTGGCGCACGTCCGCCCAGAATAGCATCAGCTGGGTCGCCTGGGGTTGCTCTCAATAACAGAAATACAATTGTGATAATCGTCAACAGTTGCAGTGGTGCTAAAAGCAACCGCGAGACGATGTAATATTGTAGGGCTTTAGAGCGAGACATAAGTTAGTTGTTAGTTGTCAGTTGTCAGTTGTTCTGACTTTTCACGGTATCTGGAAAACCCCGCTTCCATTCCTCTCCCCTGTAAGGAGAGAGGCTTTGATTTCTCCCCCTTCCCTACTAGGGAAGGGGGCTGGGGGGTTAGGTTTTGCGTTAGCTTTTCCACATGACGTGAAAAGTCAGGTCAGTTGTTAGTTGTCAGTTGTTAATTGTTATATAGCTGTCGCCAGTAGTGTTAGGACATCAACAGATGATAAAACCTAGACACAAAAAGACTTTTCACCCAGTCCCTAGTCCCCAGTCCCTAGTCCCCAGTCCCCAGCTATACCAATTTCCTCAGCACTCAGCACTTTCCTATATCACTGACTACTTTTTAATTGTCTTGTAAACCAAAATTTGAGTAGGATTAAGTTGCACGTTGCTGACACCTGTTTGGGCAAATACATAGTCTTTGTTTTGCCATAAAGGTACGTAAGGTACATCAGTAGCTACTTGTGTTTGAATGTCTGCAAAAATTTTCTTACGGGTTTCTGGGTTGAGTTCTTGGCGTTGCTGATCTATTAGTTGATTGACGGTTTCATTATAATAAAATGAACCTTGGGTTTGACTACCTCCATCTTCGCATCCTTTAGCTGCTGAGCCTTTTTCACAAGATAAAAATGGCTGCACATAATTATCTGGATCTAAAAAGTCTGGATACCAATCAAGCATAGATGCTGGATATAAACCTTTGGCGATGTCTTTAAAAAAGGTTGGCGCTTCTACAGCGATGGTTTCAAATTGGATAATTCCATCCATTTTAGTATCAGCTAAGGATTTAATTGTTTGTGCTGCTAAACTCCGGGTGGGTGAACTAGAAGGATACCAAAGTGGAATTTTTGCAGGATTTTCTTTGGAGAAACCAGCGGCTGTTAATAATTGTTTAGCTCGATCAAAGTTAGCATCACCGTATTTATCTTTAAATAATGGCTGAGAAACATTAAATGTCGTGGGAATCATGCTGTAAAGTGCATCAGCTTGACCATATAACACTCGCTGCATAATCAAGGGACGGTCGATAATTGAGGCGATCGCACTTCGTACTTCTAGTTTATCTAAAGGCTTTTGATTGCGGTTCAATGCCATATAGCTTACTACACTACTTTGAGCGCTAATGGCTTGCAATTCCCCTTTTTTGCCACTTTCTTCTAAACTGCGAATTTGGTCTGGTTCCATTGACAGGTAAGCAACATCCACAGCTTTGGTGCGAAAGGCATTAAATAAGTTAACCGGACTCGTCTGAATTTGTAAGTTAATACCTTTGTTGACTGGTTTTTCTCCCCAATACTGATCAAAAACATCAAATCGTAATGAATCTGTGCCAAATTCTGCTAATTTGTAAGGCCCAGTTCCGACAAAGATATTTGGTTGAAATTTCCCCGCACCAATTTCATAAGCTTTGGGTGAAACTGCACATATCCCAGGAAACGCCAACAATGAAGGAAATGCTGCAAAAGGTTTTTTTAACTTGATAGTTAATTCATTTTCGCCTGTAGCTGTGACTGTATCTACTATATCGGTTAGTAAGAAAGAAGATTTACCTTTATTTTCAATAAAGCGTTTAATACTAAACTCCATTGCTTTAGCGTTAAAAGGAGTACCATCGTGAAAAACTACTTTGCTACGTAAGGGAATGGTGTAAGTTAAACGATCTGCACTGACTTTAGGTAATGCCGTTGCTAATTCTGGTTTAATTTCTGTGCTACCTGGTTCGTAAGTGTACAGGCGATCGCTCATATTAAATACTAAACCCAAGGATGCCAATTCATAAGCATCAGCCGGATCGAGAGTTCTTGGCTTAGTTGTTGTCCCTACAGTAATGCGACCATCACCGGAAGCACTTGGACTCAGTGTTGAGTTAGTTCCTGTGGCGCCCGGAGGATTTCCACTCGGTCTGCAACTGATGACTAACAACAAACACAAACAAAACAAAGATAGGAATTGTGTAATCCGACCCCAGCGTCTTGCAAATTGGGAAAACCAAATCATATAATTGAGGTTTTTTAAATCAGCGGTCAGTCATCATACTACATATTTGGCTCCAATGCCTCCAGTACGCAATTTTTTACAAAAATTTCGTAGTGGCGTGGCTTGGCTTAAATGTTGCAATAGATTTTCTTGTGGGGCGGACATCTTGTCCGCCAGTTAGGACGGGCGAGACGCCCATCCCACAAGAAAAGCTGACGCACCCTACTGTCCCAATTCCCCAGTCCCCAGTCACCATTGTCCCCAGTCCCCATTGCCCCTAATCCCCACTCCCTTACGGTCGTGGGGGCCCCGAGCTCCCCAGTCCCCAGTCCCCAGCCAACCAAAAACTTTATTAATTAATTAAGATTTGAGACTTTGTGGCAAATTGCCCTAAATTCGTACTTATCAGAGAAATAATTTTATGAAATAGCTCCGATAAGTAAGTAGTTGACATTAAAAACTAGCCTGTTGCTAGATAATCGTGAGGTTGCAGCAGCAGGTTCAAACTCTAAAACCGAGAGACTAAAATGAAATATTTCTTTCTTTCTGAAGGATGGACTGTTGGCAGAGTGTGGGCTTCTGATGGATTATGGCAGATTACTGCATGGCGACGCCAACCAGATATTCAGCGAATTAATATCTGTTTAGTGGAAAAAAACGAATTGCTATGGCTTTATCGAGTTGAAGAAGCCATTTTAACTGTGGAAGTCAAACCAACATCAGCAGTCGCTAATACTACAATTGGTCAAGTAGTTTTGAAGCGTCTGATGAGTGCTGAACAAGTAATTGAACGCTTAGGTACAGCTGAGGCGAAGTGTCAGTTACAAAATTTGGAAACAGTATTTCAGTGATAAGGTCAATTTCCCCAAGATAAACTTGCTGTTTTCACTGGTGCATCCCATAGCCGAATCATCTCGTCATCTAACTTAAGTAAGGTTATAGAACATCCTTGCATTTCTAAAGAAGTGATGTAGGAACCTATCAAATTTCGCACAATTTGCAGTCCTTGCTGTTCACAGATTTGAGCTAGTTGGCGATAAACAAGATACAGTTCACAAACAGGAGTACCACCCATACCATTTACGAAAGCTAGCACGCGATCGCCTGTTTTTAAGGGTGGGTCTACCAGTTCTACATCTACCCATTCTCCCTGATTTTCATCCCACTCTCTCACCACACGCCTATAGGGTGCATCATTAATTATTGTTGTCGCTAAAATCTCAGTAATCTCATTTACTGACTTAGTGCCAATCCGTTCTATACCTGGTTCCCCGTGAATCCCGATACCTATTTCCAGTTCCTCATCGCTTAAAGAAAATGTCGGCGTTCCTTTGGCTGGCACTGTGCAAGAGGTAAGGGCAATTCCCATACTCCGCCCATGCAAATTTATCCGTCGGCACAAATTAGCTATTTGTGCTAAATCATACCCAGCTTCCGCAGCAGCACCACAAATTTTCTCCGCTAATACTGTGGTTCCCACACCCCGCCGTCCTTGGGTATAAAGGCTATCCTTCACGGCGACATCATCATCAATCAAAATATTCAATACGCGCATACCTTCACTACGCGCTAACTCCGTCGCCATCTCAAAGTTCATCACATCGCCGCTGTAATTCTTGACGATATAAAGGATACCAGCACCACCATCTACTTGTTTTGCTGCTGCTAACATTTGGTCGGGGGTAGGGGAAGTAAAAACCTCACCAGGACAAGCTGCATCTAGCATTCCCCTACCCACAAACCCGGCGTGCATGGGTTCGTGTCCACTGCCACCACCTGAAATAATTGCTACCTTACCCTGCACAGGTGCATCAGCTCGATAGACAAAAGTCGGCTGATAATTCACTTTAATTAAATCACCATGAGCTATTGCCATTCCTTCTAGACTTTCCCGCACAAAGTCTTCCGGCTTGTTGATTAACTTTTTCATAATTTGTAATTTATAAACCTATATATATTCTGACAGCCACAATTCACTACTTGCAAGTGATTGGAGTTCTTTGCAACCAACCGACAACCCAGATGAAGTGATGAGCATTTTACGCAGATATATTACAGTGCGATAGAACTGCGATCGCTATAAAAAACCCAGTCACTTGGGGTTTTTTATTATAATTTTTTGTCTGTTGGAAATACAAATGACTAATGACCAATGATATCAAGTTCGGCTAATTACTTACGATATAGTCGGTTTGCATGGTAATGGGTGAGGTTAATCGGTGATTCAGTGCGGGTGAGTCTGTCGCTATTTTCTAAAGGCGGAATTGTTAACAATTGAGCAGTTGTTTTAGTAGTTATCATAATTTTTTAGTTCATGGTTAATTACTGATGTAATTAATTTTAGCGATCGCTCCAAATTCCCCAAATACTTTTACTGCGATCGCTCCACATTTTTCTCAGCCAAAAATTGCACAAAATCTTGATGTTCTTGACTCGCTAAACCCTGTTGCAATACTTCTAAAACCTTTGCCAAATTTCCCGCTAATAAAGCCGCTTTATCTAGCCACAAACCGGGAAACACCTGAGAGTATATTATACCATTATCATCGGCTTCAAGTTTAATATATTCTCCTTCATTTAACTTAAACCAATCAAATTCACCATCATCAACTCGCCATACCAAATATTCTTGTACTCCATTGCGACGATATACTGTGAGTTTTTGGTTTAAATCAATTGAAACACTGCTAGCAGCAATTTCCGCAATTAATTCAGTAGCACCTTCTACATAGCCATCCTGGCTAATAGTAGATTGTCCTCCTACTTCAATTCTCAGTAGTGCATCAGGTTGAGGTTCGTTATCAAAATCAAGACGTACTGTAGCGTTATCCCCCAATTCAATACCTGGTGTAGCCGCCCAATAGTTTCCTAGCCAAGTCATAATTCGAGCATGGGGATTACCATGATTTGTAATCCGCAAGGGGGATGCCATATAAACAATTCCTTCAATCAATTCCGCTTTTTTCAAATTAGGCATTGCTTGATAGCGGCGCTCAAATTCAGCACGGGTGAGTTTGTCGCCGTTTTCTAAAGGCGGAATCGTCAAAACTTGAGAATTTGCGTCAGCAGATATCATAATTTTTCAGGGTGATAGTGAATTACTGACATGATTAATTTTATCCAGGACTTACGCAACTGGCACATATATTTTCTGCGATGGCAGTCAATAGTCAAGAGTCAAGGGTCAAAAACCTTGATTTTTGGACTATTGAACGCCAGTTCGTTCAAGTCGGGAAACCCTTTCAGCAATCGCTCATGGGGGGAACCCCCAAGACCGCGTTGCTTCACCACACGACTGGCTCCTTTTGACTCTTGACCACCCACACGAAAAAAATATGACACTTGCGTAAGTCTTATTATCAAAAAATTGATATCCAGGTTTAGTGGCAAAATTGCACATATACAGCACATTTCATATAAATGAGGTACACAGGGGCGGGCTTTCTGGCCCAACGCCACATGCGCGGCTGTCGGGAAACCGCGCTCTTCGCAGTGGCTCCCCTACAAGATTTATCATATTAAGATGTGTACTTCATTTACTTACAAACTGCTGTATATCAAAAGTTAAGGCAGAACAAATCCAAAATCCAAAATTTAAAATCTAAAATCGATTTGCTTCTTGGTTAAACACATAGCAATTCCCTTTTCATAGTAAGCAGCTTCGTTAATGAAAATTGGATAAACAGTTGATGTTCCTTCATAATTGATTGTCTGACCATCTAAGGTTAAAAATATAGGGTCGCCAGGATTGAGAGGTTCATAATCCCGAAACTGAAGTTGAGGATGAATCATTCCTTGAATCTCTCCATGCTCGTTTCTAGGGAAATCTATCGTTCCGATAAATTGATAGAATGTCAGTGTATTTTCCCTCTCTGGAATTGAACCTTGATTACACCTTTCTAGATAGTCTAAAACCTCGTAAATTAGTTTTTCTGTTTTTTGAAACCATTCTGCATTCAAGACACCTTGGGCTACAGGCCCAACTTCAATTACAAAACCTAATTCGCACAGTGAACGCAGAAAATTACTGCCTTTTTCAGCTTGTGTATAACAAATCTTTACTTCGGGGTTTACTGAATTGAGATAACTTGCTAATTGCAGCAGAAAAGGATGATAGCTACCTAGCATGAGACTCAGACCCATGTTTGCAGTGGTACTATGTAAATCAATAATTACATCTACCTGAGATTGATTTTTCTCTCCTAATATTTGATATATAGCTTTTGCCCGAATATCTTCATAGCTAGAGAGTGTAGAGTTGTGTAAATCTTCACTGAAGAAAGCACGATTTAAGTCTTTGTCAATATAACGCTTACCTGCTACAAAAGCTTGGGGATTGCCTAATAATGTGATAGTTTCAAAACTAGGTCGCTGAATCAAATTAGGAAGCTGTTCAAACTTTTTAATTAAAAATGCTCCGGTAAATTCATTGCCGTGAGTTCCACCAACAATGGCGACTCGATTGATTTTGTGCATAAAGGGGACTGGGGACTGGGGACTGGGGAACTCGGGGCCCCCACGACCGTAAGGGAGTGGGGATTAGGGGCAATGGGGATTGGGGATTGGGAATGGGGAATTGGGAATGGGGAATTGGGAAAAGAATTTCTCCCTCATCTCCCTCATCCCCCTCACCCCCCTCACTCCCTAATCCCTACTCCCCACTCCCCAACCCTAACCGATCAAGGATGAAAGCATACTCAAAAGCAAGTTCTCGCAGGCTGTCGTAACGTCCAGATGCGCCGCCGTGTCCTGCATCCATGTTGGTTTTCAACAAGAGAATATTATTATCGGTTTTGAGTTCCCGAAGTTTAGCTGTCCATTTGGCGGGTTCCCAATATTTGACGCGAGAATCATTTAAGCCGGCAATAATTAGT
Organism: Nostoc sp. NIES-4103; assembly: GCF_002368335.1. Lineage (GTDB taxonomy): Bacteria > Cyanobacteriota > Cyanobacteriia > Cyanobacteriales > Nostocaceae > Amazonocrinis. Next base: position 6,004,247 of record NZ_AP018288.1, read on the forward strand.
AAATCTGGGTAATCTTTCGCCTCAACATTATCATAGGGTGAGTAAGATTTCATGTAGTCATAATAAATTGGATCGTTGGGATTTCCCCATTCTTCCCATTCCATAGCTGAAAGTGGTAGGGAAGTATCCAATATAGTAGTTACTACATCTACAAAGGGAACTTGGGCTACTACTAATTTGAATAGGTCAGGACGTAAATTCATCACTGCACCCATCAATAAACCGCCTGCACTACCGCCAGTAATTGCTAGGCGATCGCTCGCTGTCCAACCTTCGGCAATCAAATACTCCGCACAAGCGATAAAATCTGTAAAGGTATTCTTTTTCTGCAAAAACTTCCCTGCTTCATACCACTTCCGCCCCATCTCTTCACCGCCACGAATATGGGCAATAGCAAACACCATTCCTCGGTCTAGCAGTGAAAGTTTATTTCCAGAAAATGTTGCAGGGTAAGACATACCATAAGCACCATATCCTGTCATTAACAAAGGATTTTTACCGTCTTTTACTATTCCCCGTTTATAAACAATAGATATGGGAATCTTTGTGCCATCTGCGGCTTTTGCCATCAGCCACTCACTCTGATATTGAGTTTTATCGTAGCCACCAAGAACTTCTGTTTGTTTTTTCAACTCCCGCTGAGTTGTTTCCATGTTGTAATCGAAAACAGATAGGGGCGTGACTAAAGATGTGTAATTAAAGCGCAAAATATTAGTGTTAAACTCTGGGTTACTTCCTTCATATAACTCATATGTTGGTTCAGGAAAAGAAATATTATTTTCTTCGCCTGTTGTGAGATTTTGCACTCTAATAGTTTCTAGCCCCCCAGTTCTTTCATAAATTACCAAGTGATTACTAAACAAACTTACCCCTGATAGCAGCACATCATCTCGGTGAGGAATTACAGTTTGCCAATTCTCCTTTGCAGGTGAAGCTACTGGGGTTTTCATCAGCTTGAAGTTAACAGCGTCTTCATTAGTAACAATGTAGAAGTAATCGCTATGATGATCAACACTGTATTCTATTCCCTGAGTACGTGGATGAATTAATTGAAAATCGTCAGTGGGATTATTAGCATCTAAATAATACACTTCAGAGGTGATGCTGCTATGTAACATCAGCAAAATATATGCTTGACTGCGAGTTTCGGTAACATATATAGGGAAAGCATCATCTGGTTCATGGTAAATTAAAACATCTTCTTGAAACGAAGTGCCTAAAGTATGCCTAAATAATTGATAAGGGCGGTTAGCAGCATCAATTTTGGTATAAAATCCTGTTTTATTATCATTGCCCCAAGCAAAAGAAAAGTAAGTTTCAGGAATCACTTCTGGATACAATTGATGCGTATTTAAGTCCAGAAAGTAAAGTGTATACTGCTCAGAACCACTGGTATCTATTGAATAAGCCAATATTTGATGATTAGGGCTAATAGCAAAAGCACCTAAATCAAAAAACTCATGCTCTGCGGCTAATTCATTTTCATCTAAGATGATTTCTTCAGGAGCATCTAAACTATCTTTTTTGCGGCAGTAAATCCGATAACCCTTTCCTTCCTCCGTCCGGGAATAATAATAATATTCATCTTTGCGGTATGGCACAGACAAATCAGTCTCTTTAATCCTAGCCAACATTTCATCGTAGAGTTTGGTTTGCAGTACTTCTGTATGCTGCATCATCTCTGCGGTGTAAGCATTCTCTGCCTTCAGGTAGTCGATAACTTGTGGGTTATCGCGATCGCGTAGCCAAAAGTAATTATCAATACGGCGATCGCCATGCGATTCCAAAACCTGCGGCTGCTTTTCGGCAACAGGAGGCACTACGATATCTCTTAAAATATTATTATTTTTATTCATCATTTCTAACCTTTAGTAATACTGCTGAGTGAGGAGTTAAGAGTCAGTTGTCAGTTGTGAGAAATTCATTCTCCCTCATCCCCCTCATCCCCCTTATCCCCCTCATCTCCCTCATCTCCCTCATCCCCCAGAAACCTCCCTCTGACGCTGAGAGTTTCTCTTCAACGTACACAAACCAATAGCTGGTATCACTCCGAGAATAATAGCTGTAAATCCTTGCTCGCCCAAATACAATATCCCAGTACGAATTACTTCTGGAATTAAATATTGTATAAGAGAGAGCAACCAAATAAAAACACTGATCAAGAAAAAAGCAACAGCAGGCAGAAAAGTCCACCACCAAGCGCCTGCTGTGTAACGCCGTAACACCAACCATTGGAAAAGCCCTAGCCAAATTCCAGAAAGAATATATGAGATTGTTGATAATAATCCCAAAATCACAGTGATTTCAGGAGATAAAGCTTCATTTAAGGAAGCAGCAATGGATGAGATATAGTTACTCCAGGCCATAGCAACGCCGTAAGCTACCACCCACCCTACACTAGTAGCCAGCGTCCATAACCAACCAGAGAGATAGAGGCGAAGAGCAAGAGCTTGATCTGCGCCGAAAACCACAGCAAACACAACAGTAGTGAGTAATCTTACCCAGATATGGGACTCAACAGCAATAGCAGGGGGCAGGCTTCCTAGAATAATTCTTTCTAGAGCTATACTAACAACACCTCCCACAATCCATCCCATGATGGTCATGCAAGTAAATACAACAAAAAACTTCCGTCGCAGCGATCGCGGAATCAACAACCTGCCTAGACTGGAATTATTATTAGTCGATGTCACATTAGAACTAGAATCAGATTGCATAATAAAAGGGAGTAAGGTGCTTTCGGTGCAGGGGAGCAGGGGTGCAGGGGGGATGAGGGGGATGAGGGAGAATAACCAATTGCCAATTCCCCAGTCCCTAGTCCCCAATCCCCAATCCCTAATCCCCATTTCTGAAAAAGCGTAATCCCAGAATGATAAGCTAAACATTGGCATCAGAAAGTGACTTAGGATGAAGTGTTAAATGGGTGTTACGTTAACGGCTCCTCATCTCCTGCGGGCTGCTCGTGGTGAAGTAGTAGATCGTCCTCCCGTGTGGATGATGCGACAAGCGGGACGATATATGAAAGCGTATCGAGACTTAAGGGAGAAGTATCCCTCATTCCGCGATCGCTCCGAAATTCCCGAAGTAGCAATTGAAGTCTCCCTGCAACCTTGGAGAGCCTTCCAGCCTGACGGAGTGATTTTATTTTCCGACATTGTAACCCCATTGCCTGGTTTAGGCATTGACATGGACATTGCGGAAGGTAAAGGCCCAATCATTCACTCGCCCATTCGCACTCAAGAACAAGTTGATAACCTGCATTCTTTAGATCCAGAAGCATCTCTACCATTTATTAAGACAATTTTGCAGGCGCTACGCCAAGAAGTTGGCGACAAATCAACGGTGTTAGGCTTCGTGGGTGCGCCGTGGACGTTAGCGGCTTATGCGGTGGAAGGTAAAGGTTCTAAAACCTACTCCATCATCAAAAATATGGCATTCTCAGAGCCAGCGATATTACATCAGCTGTTAGCTAAATTAGCAGATGAAATCGCTGTTTATGTGCGCTACCAAATTGACTGTGGTGCCCAAGTGGTACAAATGTTCGATTCTTGGGCAGGACAATTAAGCCCCCAAGATTATGACGTTTTTGCTCTGCCTTATCAGCAAAGAGTGTTCCAGCAAGTTAAGCAAACTCATCCAGATACACCTTTGATTTTGTTGGTCAGTGGTAGTGCTGGCGTGTTGGAAAGAATGGCACAATCAGGTGCAGATGTCGTGACTGTTGATTGGACAGTGGATATGGCAGATGCACGCGCCAGATTAGGTAAACACGTCAAAGTACAGGGAAATCTTGACCCTGGTGTACTATTTGGTTCCAAACAGTTTATCCGCGATCGCATCCTTGATACAGTTCGCAAAGCTGGAAATTGGGGTCATATCCTCAATCTTGGACATGGTGTACTACCAGAAACTCCAGAAGAAAATGTTGCTTTCTTCTTTGAAACAGCTAAACAACTGAATGCACTTGTTTAGTCAGTGGTTAGTGGTTAGTTGTCAGTGGCAGAATCAAAACAACTGACAACTAACTACTCACAACTAACAACTAATATTTTTATGAGAACTTTTACCGCGATCGTCGAACGCGATTCTGATACAAATCTATATGTTGGCTACGTTCCTGGTTTTCCTGGAGCGCATTCTCAAGGTGAAACTTTAGATGAGTTACATGAGAATTTACGTGAGGTAATTGAGATGTTGCTAGAAGATGAAAATTTAGATTTTATTACTGAATTTATTGGTACACAGCAAATTGTGATTCCATAAGTTATGAGCAACATTCCTGTTCTAAAACCCCAGGAGGTTGTTCGGATTCTTGAGAAACTTGGATTTATAGAAGTGCGTCAGAAAGGTTCACACAAGCAATTCCGTCATGAAGATGGACGAAGTACAACGGTTCCATTTCACAAAGGTCGAGATATATCACCTAGATTGCTACGACAAATTGCCAGTGATATTAATTTGACAGTTGAAGAAATGTTAAATGCGTGATCAAATATAACTAGAACTTACGCACACTCTACGCATTCTTAGCGTTCTTGGCGTCTTGGCGGTTCGATAAATTAAGGTTTTTGGCAATTTTTGCGTAAGTCCTGATAACAATACAATAGACTTCTTGCATAAATCAAAAACAAGAATCCCACCCCGCCAAAGCTACGCTTTTGCCCCCTTCCTCGCTAGCGGGGAGGGGCTGGGGGTGGGGTATTAGCGGACTTTTGCAAGAGGTCTATTGATTTGCGGAACATTTAACTTTTTTTTAACTCTTAATTTTTAAAAGTTTAAAAGACTTAGTATGAACCAGAAAAAAATTTTAGTGACCGGCGCAAGTGGCTGTATCGGTCACTATATTTCAGAAGCTTTAATTCAAAATACAAATCACGAATTATTTCTATTAGTTAGAAACCCCAATAAACTGCAAGTTAATACTCAAGCACGCCCAGGTATCACCGTCTTGCAAGGTGATATGCAAAAAATTAGCCAGTTTGCTGACTTACTATCCACAATTGATATTGCAGTACTCACAGCAACGGCTTGGGGTGGTGAACAAACTTTTGATATTAATGTAGATCAAACAATCGAATTACTCCAACTTTTAGATGCAGAACGCTGCGAACAAGTAATCTATTTTTCTACAGCTAGTGTTTTAGGACGTGACAATCAACCACTAAAAGAAGCAGGGGAAATTGGTACAGATTATATCCGTTCTAAATATGATTGCTTACATAAAAAATCACAATTAGCAATAGCATCAAAAATCACTACTGTTTTTCCGACTTTAGTTCTGGGTGGTGATGCTAATAAACCCTATTCTCATGCCACAACTGGCATTCCAGAAGTGGCAAAATATATTAATTTGATTCGCTTTTTGCAAGTTGATGGCAGTTTTCACTTTATTCACGGGCGAGACATTGCCACTGTTGTGCAATACTTAATTAATCATCCGCCCAAAGAGAATGCATCACGTTCCTTAGTTTTAGGTCAAAAAGAAATAACTGCCAATCAAGCAGTAGAACAACTTTGTGCTTATCTGAATAAAAAGATTTACTTTCGCATTCCTTTGTCTTTAGGATTAGCTAATTTAATTATTGCTATTTTCCGTATTCAAATGGCAGCTTGGGATAGATTCTGTATGAACTATCGGCATTTTACATACAAAAATGTCATTAATCCTGATAGTTTTGGCTTGCCAAATTATTGTGTCACCATGAGTGATGTTTTGAAAATTAGCGGTGTCGAAGGTAGGGCTAATACCAATTCCAAAAAGCTGTAGGCGCGTACAACTGTACCCCCCTAGCCATGTATCTGTATCAGATATTTCGTGAAATGGTATAACCAGTAGTAGCGTGGCACACCTAAAATGATGGAATAGAAAATCAGCAAAAAGCTTGATTTATTGGACTCATAGCTAATTCTTTAATACACTAGTTTAGCTGTGCCACGCCAGTATTAGCACGACCGGACTAAAATGTTGCAATAGATTTTCTTGTGGGGCGGGTATCTTACCCGCCAATAACGGACGGGCGAGACGCCCATCCCACAAGAGTTGCTAATGCACAACTTTAGTCTAGACACGCCAGTAGGGTGGGTTATGGACGTTAGTCTTAATGCACCGACGAATCAGTGATGGTGCGTTGCGCTTCGCGACAACACACCCTACATTTGTTGTTAACATGACAAGTGACACCGTTCCCACAATTACTCTCTTCCCAGTGTAAGATTACCTATACAATTTTTCTCCCCCGCTCTCTAATGTACGCCTCTACGCCAATTCATAATCTGAATTCTTTGGCTTGTGCCAAAATTGGATTGATATCAAACCAAGAACCATCTTCATCACGGTATTCAAATACAAACATACTGTGAAGCAAAAGTTCATATTTTTCATGACCTCTTAAGCTTTTGTCTTGCGCTACTTCACGCAATACTTCCCATTCATCAGGTGTAATTGCTAAAGTTAATTCATTACGGCGTTGTTTAATGACTCTATTTACGCACTCTTGTGAAATGGGCGGGTCTTGTTGCTGAAGACAGCGAAATAATAACATCAGCAAATTTCGTAAATGACCACCGCTAACTAAGCACAGCCTTTCTAAAGTTTGAAGACTATCAAAAACTTGGGTAATTAAATGCTGGCTTTGTTCCCAACTGACACCAGGAAAAGCCCTCGCCATGACCATTTGTTGCAGTAGCGTAATTCCTGGGGAAAATTGCGAACCATCCTGTAATTGTACCGGAACCATCGGTAAAACTTTAGGATCTACGCCAAAACGATTTGTTAACCTGCCTAAAGCATTGGAAAAAATCAACACTAAGGGAACAGTATAAACTACGTGGCAATTTAGTTGATTTAACTGTTCGCCGCGTTCTACAAATAAATATTCTGGTTGATAATAACCGGAAGGTTTCAAAGAGTTATCAACTCGGTCAAGATTATCAACAATTACCACCAGTCCTTTTTTCCCTTGCTGCTTGAGTTTTTCTCTGGCAGGTTTGAGTAATTCTTTGTTGATTGATTCTAATATACCTTGGTACGGGGTTCTAAATATTGTCGCAACTGACCGCGAAGTTTGGGACTATCTTTAGTTTTAGCAGTGATTTTGCCAATACCTACAGACAATTCAGCCTCAACACCAATGTCTAAGGGTGTTTGCAAAAATTCCGAAATTTCATGAAATAAATTTTTAAAGTATCCTGGTTTCAAGTTAATTTTGATTGCTTCCAAACTTTGGCTGACTTCACGAGCCACTGCCAGTAAAATATCTGTAACATCAATATCCGCCATATCTAGACCTTGGCTAGATTCAAAATAAACTACATGAAATCCCTGCTGTTCTAATTCTGCTTTCAGGCGCAGTAATTCAGTAGACTTGCCACAGCCGATATGTCCGGTAAATAATTGACAGGTGGGTTCTTCCGGTGAAAGCCTGGTGATAGTCCGCCCAAGTTCCTCAATAATTCTGGCACCACGCACTTGGGAAAAATCAATATAATACTGCCTATCTTCCGGTTTGCTGACAACCAGAGTTTTGGCTGGGTTGCAAGCCTGAAAAAACCTGACTAAATCTAGTTTCATCACAAATCACCCGATATCAGCTTGGCACTCTTGCCCATCTCAGTGATTATACAGACGATAAAACTAGTTTTTCGCAAAAAGCTTCTTTAGTAGATGCCTGCCTATTTGTATCAACCTTAAAGTCAAAGGGTATTAAGCTCTATTTAGGCTTATCATATTAATGCTATGTAACTTGTAGCCAAATGTTACGTATTCTCCTGATTGATGACAACCCTAACGATCGCCTCATTGCAATGCGTCAACTGAAGCGAGAGTTTGTTGACTTGGTAATAGAAGAGGTTGCCATTGCAGAAGAATTAACTCAAGCTTTACAAAACGGGCAATTTGACTTAGTTATCACCGATTATCAACTGCGCTGGAGTAATGGGTTAGAAGTATTACGAGCAATCAAAACTCGTTATCCTGACTGTCCGGTAATTATGTTTACCAACAGCGGTACTCAAGAAGTAGCAGTTGAAGCAATGAAGTCGGGATTGGATGACTATGTTGTTAAGTCACCTCAACACTACGTAAGATTAACAGCAGCTGTTAGTTCAGCTATAGAGAGAACAGCAACTCGCCAAAAAGCTGCAAAATTGGAGGTGCGTTTTCAAACACTACTCAACCGCTTAAATGTGGGGATTTATCGGGCAACTTTAGATGGTTCTTTACTAGAGTGCAATCCTGCATTTTTGCGTCTGTTGGGGTTGGGAACATTGCCAGAAGAACAAGCCAGTAGGTTGATTGAGCTTTATTTCCAGCCAGAAGATTATGCACAACTCAGCGAGCAACTGCGACAAAATGGAGAAGTGCGCGATCGCGAGATGCAACTAAGACGCGCAGATGGTAGTTTAATTTGGGTACGTGTCAGCAAAACCTTTACAAAAATAGATGGTAACACCATAGTTGACGGCTTAATCGAAGATATTAGCGATCGCAAACAAGTAGAGTTAGAACGAGAACAACTCCTCAGCCGCGAACAAGCAGCGCGGATGGAAGCTGAAGTTGAAAAGCAAAACTACAGTTTACTATCTGAAGCCAGCCGGCTGTTGGTATCTTCCCTCGATTACCGCACAACTTTAGGAAAGTTAGCTAATTTAGTCGTTCCGACTTTAGCTGATTGCTGTTTTATTGATATTATCGAAAGTAATTTGACAGTATTTGAGGAACCAGTGATTGCTGCGACTACGCCGGAAATAGAAGCGCTGGTTCTTGTACTGAGAAAGCTTTATTTCACCTCAGCTGAGGTTGATTTTGGTGTCCGCAAGGTGTTGCAAACTCTTGAGTCAGAGTTAGTTACTGATGTACCCAATAGGTTTTTACCAGCCATGAGTCAGGATGAAGAACTCATGCGGTTAATCCATCAGATAAATGTTCAATCTTATATGGTTGTGCCTTTAGTCGCCCGTGGACGCAAGTTAGGTGCAATTACTTTTTTGACCACACAACCGCACCATCGCTACAGCAGCAGCAATTTAACTATGGCTATTGCACTGGCTCAACGAGCAGCTACAGCCATTGATAATGCTCAGCTTTACCAACAAGCTTTAGAAGCCAACCGCATCAAAGATGAGTTTCTAGCAGTATTGTCTCACGAAATCAGAACGCCACTCAATCCGATTTTGGGTTGGACAAAACTTTTGCGTACCCATAAGCTTGATCAAAATAAGACGGCTTTCGCTTTGGAAACCATTGAACGGAATGCCCTATTACAAACTAAACTTATTGAAGATTTGCTAGATATCTCGCGTATTTTGCGAGGTAAGTTAAGCCTGAATGTTTGCCCCGTTGATTTAGCAACTATTATTAGAGCTGCAATGGAAACAGTCAGGCTGGCAGCTGAAGCCAAATCAATTCAAATTCATTCGGCTATTGATTCTGTTGTGTGTCAAGTGTTCGGCGATGCAGGACGCTTGCAACAAGTTGTCTGGAATTTACTTTCCAACGCCATTAAGTTTACTCCCGAAGGTGGACAAGTCGAGGTTTATTTACAGCAAGTTGAGTCTCAAGCGCAAATTTTGGTAAAAGACACAGGTAAAGGCATTACCCCAGATTTTCTTCCCTATGTATTTGATACCTTTCGCCAAGCTGATAGCGCCACCACTAGAAAATTTGGTGGCTTGGGTTTAGGACTGGCAATTGTCCGTTATCTGGTAGAAATGCATGGTGGAACTGTTTTAGCAGAAAGTCCTGGAGAAGGACAAGGAGCAACATTTACTATTAATTTGCCGATGATCCTTACCGAACCACAGGTGAGTAGCGAAGAAACTGATACAACTGCTACCAATGCTTCAGTTTTTCATGGTTTAAATATTCTAGTTGTAGACGATGACCCAGATTCTTTAGAATTAGTTACCTTTGTGCTGCAACAGTGTGATGCCAACGTCAAGGCAGTATCATCAGCAACAAAAGCACTCTTTGCCATAGCAGAATCAAAACCAGATGTACTTGTCAGTGATATTGGTATGCCAGAAATGGATGGTTATATGCTGCTGCGGCAAATTAGATTAATGACAAAAGAGCAAGGTGGAGAGATTATTGCGATCGCTCTGACGGCTTATGCTGGTGAAGGCGATGAACAGCAAGCTTTGTCAGTGGGTTTTCAAGCCCATATTGCCAAACCAATAGATCCAGCTTTGCTAGTAGCAACTATTACTAACTTAGTACAAGAAGCTAAAAAAACTGATAACTGATGACTGTGAACAATGGAATATTTTTTTAGTTGGAAGTCTTCTAGAAAGCTCATCAAATCATAATTGACAATCAAAACAAAGTACGTATAATAATACGTATAAGGTTAATCCATCTTATTGAATTTTGTTAAATCAGCGTTTTTTGAAAACGCAACCGCCTATGTATATAGGGACTTTCAGTAATATCTACTCAGATGAGATCATTACTGCCACAGAATTGAATCGTCAGCCTGGACGAATTTTAGATAAAGCTTTAGAACGTCCAATAACAATTACTCGCAATGATCAATCTTTTGCTTTGTTGCGGCGTGAGGAAGTAACTTTTCTGGTCAAGACAGCAACACAGAGTAAAACTATATTTGAGTTGTTAACCGTCGCTTTTTGTTTGTTAATGGGGAAAGAAATCGGCTTTGAAAATCCTTATGGATGGCTGAGAGTATTTGATGCTGAAGAACTCCAAGACTTTATCAAAGAAGTTAGCGAAGCTTTTCGGTTGATTGATTCCTCGAATCATGCATGGGATATGATTGACGCGATTATACACGAATGGCACGAGAGCGCCATAGCGATCGCTAGTCCTGAATTAGCAGCAGCTTTTAGTGATGAGACAGATGAAGTACCATTAACTAAACCCTCTGCTCACAGTGCTACGTGAATTTTCGTATGTCAGAAAATCCTCCAGAAAATCCCATAGCAGAGAATGTGGAGCCGCCAGAAGTAAAACTGACGGCTCCTACATTATCTATTACAGAAAACACTTGGTTAGTCGTAGCTAAAAATAATCGAGTTAATCGGGACTGGGAAGCCTTGATGCAGCGCCATCCAGAAAACTCTCGCCGTTGTTATGAAGATTTATCTACTGCACCAACAACTAGACGACTTGGACGTATTTTTCCTTTAAAAGGCAAACTCTACAGAGGAGCTTGGGAATATGAAGTCACAAAAGGCGATAGAGTATTTTACGTTCCTGATGAAGAACAGTTAAAAGTTGTTGTTTACTATGCAGGAAAGCATCCACAATCTGCACCTGTACCATAATTCAAATCTTGCACCTTACCCTGAGTACGCCTTGAACTTAAATTCAAGGCTCATAGCTAAAGTCCGTTAAAACGGGCTAGAATTTATATTTAGTAAGCTAATCGCAAACTTCAGCTTTGAGCCAAGAAATTGATTTCTTGGCGGAAGATAGGGTAATTCCTGTCTCAGATCAAGCGATCGCCCTTTTGGCTTCTGGCATAATTATTTTTACCAACGAGCTGCGGAATTTAGACCACTTTAATAAAATAAATAAAGCGTAAATCATTAATACTACCAGGAGGGTGAGTGATGCAAAATGCAAATCACTCCTGGCAGCTACAAGACTACGGCATTGCTGTACTTGCCAGCGCTTTAGCACTTTTATTTTCCCTACTCATATCGCCACTGCTGGAAAACGTGAGCTTCTCGATGTTTTTTGCAGCGGTAGTGTTTAGTTCGTGGTATGGTAGCTACAAATCGGGTCTTATAGCTACTCTCCTTTGTAGCTTAGCTATTGTTTTCTTCTTTTTACAGCCCGCCCATTTACCGTATGTTTTAACGCTGGATGGTATTATCCGTTTGGGGTTGTTTGCCGCTGTATCTCTGTTCACCAATGAGTTGAATGCTGCTAGAAAACGAGCCGAATTAAGGCTGCGAGAAAGTGAAAATCGCTATCGGCAAATGGTAGAGGCGGTACAGGACTATGCCATTTACATACTTGACCCAGAGGGGCGAATTATCACTTGGAATACTGGTGCAGAACGTATTCAAGGTTACACAGCTAAAGAAATTTTAGGTCAACATTTCTCCCGTTTCTACACAGCCACTGACTTAAAGCGAAGTCATCCTGATCGCTTGCTTGAGGTAGCCGCATCTACTGGAAAGTTTACTGAAGAAGGTTGGCGAGTCCGTAAAGATGGCTCTTATTTTTACGCTAGTGTTCTGATTACAGCTTTGCGAGATGAACAAGGAAACTTATCTGGCTTCTGTGAAGTTGTACGTGATATCACACAACGTAAGCAGTCAGAAAACGAACTGAGAATGCAGGCGCGGCAACAAGAAGCGATCGCTCAGTTGGGTCAATTGGCACTTTCTGGTATAGATTTAGCAACGCTGCTCAATGCCACCTGCACTTTGGTAGCTCAAACTTTAGATATAGAATACACTCAAGTCTTGCAACTACTACCACAGCAAGGTGTTTTGCTGTTACTGGGAGGTATGGGATGGCAGCCGGAATTAATTAATCGTACCACAGTCAGCGCCGGCACTGATTCTCAAGCAGGCTATACATTGCTTGTCAATCAGCCAGTGATTCTGACAGACCTCCGCACAGAAACCCGGTTTCGCGGTTCTCCCTTGCTATTGAATTACGGAGTTATCAGTGGTATTAGCGTCATTATCAACGGATATCAATCACCTTGGGGAATTTTAGGTGTTCACACCACTCGTCAAAGAAACTTTACCCCAAATGATATTAATTTTTTGCAAGGTGTTGCCAATATAGTCGCTGAAGCAATCGACCGGGGAGAGTCAGCACAAGCATTACAAGAAAGTCATAACCTGTTAGAAAGTATCATTGAAGGCACCAATGATGCTGTATTTCTCAAAGACCGCCAAGGATGCTACCAACTGATTAATACAACTGCGGCGCGAATTTTCGGTAGCCCTAAAGATGAGATTGTGGGTAAAGACGATATTCAACTACTTCCGGGTGACATTGCGGCGGCCATTAGAGAAACTGATCGTCGGATCATGAACAGAGGCAAAACAGAAGTTGTTGAAGAACTGATGACAAAGGCGGGTAGCCTGCATACCTATCTGTCCACCAAAGACCCCTACCGAGATGCAGTCGGTAACATCATTGGTTTAATTGGTATAGCAACAGACATTACAGAACGTAAGCGGGCGGAAGCAGCACTGTATCGCTCGAATCAGCGTTTAGCAACTTTACAAGCAATTGACCATGCTATTTTAAGAGCAGAGTCACCAGAACAAATTGCCCAAGCTGCCTTGGAGCGTTTGACCAATGTAATTGCCTGCCAGCAAGCCGCTGTGATTTTGTTTAATTTCAACACCAGTGAAGCCCAAATCTTGGCGGGGCAAATTGCTGGTAATTATACGGGGACACTAGTATCGATTAATCAATTAACGCCCGTAGAGATGGTGAGGTATCGAGAACCGATTTTATATATAGATGATATTGCAACTTGGAGCGATCGCACACCAGCCCTAGAATATCAGTTGGCAGCAGGTTCTCGAAGTTTCCTAGCAGTGGCGTTGCAAGTTGAGGGCAATTTGATCGGCGACTTAACTTTATTTGCCAACCAACCTGCTGCTTTTGATTTAGAAAGCCAAGCCATCGCCACCGAAATTACCAATCAACTAGCGATCGCCATCCAGCAATCCCGACTGCGCGAACAACTGCAAAACTACGCCAATGAACTAGAACAACGAGTAGCCGAACGCACAGCCGCCCTTGTGGAAGCCAACAGTGAGTTAGAAACCTTTGGCTATTCCGTATCCCACGATTTACGCGCACCTCTGCGTTCAGTACAAGGCTTAGCCCAAGCACTCCAAGAAGACTACGGTGACCAATTAGACAGCGATGGGCAAGAGTATATCCAGCGGATTGTGGCCTCAGCTGAACGCATGGATGGATTAATTCAAGACCTGCTCAACTACTCCCGCCTCAGTCGGGCTGAAATGAAGCTACGGTTATTAAACTTGACAGAAATCGTCACATATGCAGTAGCTCAATTGGAAGCAGAACTGCGATCGCGACAAGCTCAGGTAACTATCGAACAGCCATTTCCAGAAGTTAGGGGACATTACACAACCCTGATGCAAGTAATCGTTAACCTCCTCAGCAACGCCATCAAATTTGTCCCCCCTAACAGGCAGCCCCAAATTCGTGTATGGGCAGAAATGGTGGAAGCTCTTGAGCAGGGGTGCAGGAGTGCAGGGGTGCAGGGGAGCAGGGGACCCCAAAGCCCCCCATCTCCCTCATCCCCCTCATCCCCCCCATCCTCCTCATCTCCCCACTCCCCACTCCCAAAACTCCGCCTCTGGGTCGAAGACAACGGCATTGGCATCGCGCCAGAGCATCAAGAGCGAATTTTTAACGTGTTTGAAAGGTTACACAGTGAAGAGAGTTACCCTGGTTCCGGCATTGGCTTAGCAATTGTCCGTAAGGGAATTGATCGCATGGGGGGACGTGTCGGCGTAGAATCGGCATTAGGGCAAGGTAGCCGCTTTTGGATCGAACTACAAACAGACACTATGGACACATGAACACCGCAGAGCAACAAACCATTTTGTTGGCAGAGGACGACTCGAATCAAGTCCTATTAATTCGGCGTGCATTACGCAAAGCGAATCTTACACAAATTCTACAAGTTGTGAACGACGGAGAAGCCGCCATTGCTTACCTGTGTGGTGAAGGAAATTACGCTGACCGCAAGTCTTATCCTCTGCCGATACTGGTTTTGTTAGACTTGAAGATGCCTCGCAAATCTGGGTTTGAAGTGTTAGAGTGGCTCAAACAACAACCTGAATTAAAACGCCTACCAGTCATAGTCTTGACAACTTCCACAGAAATGCACGACATTCAAAAGGCTTATGACTTGGGTGTCAACTCCTACTTAGTCAAACCTGTGGCATTCAATGACCTGACTGCAATGATAAAGTTACTAGAGGCCTACTGGATTAATTTAAATCAACGGCCATTTGTTTACACCGACTGACAGTTTATTTGATACCAAGTAACCTCACTACACCTCTCCAACCCCTATGTAAAACTTTCAAGCATCCATAGCCTCATGCACATTCTGATTATTGACGACGATTCAAACGACCGCTTCATGATTATTAGAGAGATGCGGCGGGAGTTCTCTGATGTACAGGTGGAGGAAGTGGGTGAACCAGAAGAGTTCGAGCAAGCATTGGCAGCAGGTCAATTTGACCTGACAATAACCGACTACCAACTGCGCTGGACTACTGGTTTAGAAATATTACGTACCCTAAAGAACCGCTTTCCTGATCGCCCTGTAATTATGTTTACAAATACAGGCACTCAGGAAATTGCCGTTGAGGCCATGAAGAATGGACTCGATGATTACATCCTCAAGTCATCCAAACACCTTGTACGATTGTCAACCTCGGTGAGGTCTGTTTTAGAACGCAACGAAACTCGACGTAGAGCCAGCTTTTTTGAAAATCGCCTGCAATCTTTACTCAACCAATTAAATGTAGGTGTGTTTCGCGCCATTCCAGACGGAGGACTACTAGAAGTTAACAGTGCTTTTCTTAGGGTTTTAAGAGTAAAGTCTTTAGACGAAATCCGTTCTAATAGTAACTTTGATGCAATTTTTTCCAAAGCGGGAGATCTGACACCACAACGGAGACGAGAACGGGAATTAAAGTTATGCAGAGCCGATGGTAGCTTGATTTGGCTTGCAGTCAATGAAACTCTGAATACGACTAATGGCGAAGCGGTAATTGATGGACTGATAGAAGACATCACCGGGCGCAAACGCGCAGAAGAGTCGCTCAAACGCTATGCTACTAGATTAAGAACTCTACAAGAGTTGGATCGCTCGATTCTGCGGGCAATGTCACCCACAGGAATTGCCCAAGCTGCTCTTGCTGCTACTTATCCGTTACTTCCCTGTCAGGTACTGGATGTGACATTATTTGATTTGTCAACTCAGCAAGCTACCGTGTTGGCTGTTCAATCTAACGATGGCATTGATTTGAGCATCGGTGAAACTTTCCCATTGTCAGATTTTTGCCATATTGAAACCTTGCAACAAAACCAAGCACTGCTCATTGAAAACCTAGCTGAACAACCTAGACTTTATCTTCTGCAACAGAGACTGTTTGACCAAGGTATTCGCTTGATCATGAATGTACCTTTAATTGCTCAAGGACAGCTCATCGGCTGTTTCAACTTGGGAGCAATTCAACCAAGGTCATTAACTGACGAAGACATGGATAATGCTTATGAAGTGGCGAATCAGCTAGCGATCGCCATCGAGCAATCCCGGATGCGTGAGGAATTGCACCGCTACACCGAACAATTGGAACAATTAGTGAGTAACCGCACACAACAGTTAGAAGAAGCCAATAGCGCTTTGGAAGCCTTTGCTTATTCTATTTCCCACGACTTACAAGAACCTCTGCGTGCTATGCGGGGATTTGCTTCCATTTTATTAGAAGAATATGATACAGCTTTAAATTCAGTCGGGCAAGATTTATTGCATCGCCTCGCCAGTAGCGTCGAGCGGATGGACAACTTACTGGTGGACTTATTAGCATACAGCCGTTTGAGTCGCGTTGATTTGCCGGTTCAGCCAATAAACCTCAACTTGCTTGTAAGACAAGTACTAACGCAACTAGAGCCTTCCTTACAAGAAAAACAGGCGCAAGTTATAGTTACTGAACCTATGCTGGAAGTTGTGGGGAATTACCGCACAGTCGAGCAAGTTATCACAAATCTTTTAACCAATAGCATCAAATTTGTCGCTGCTGGAGTGCAACCGCAAGTAAAACTATGGACACAACGGCGCGATCGCTCGGTACGCTTGTGGGTAGAAGACAACGGCATTGGCATCCAACCCCAGCATTTAGAGCGGATTTTCGCCGTTTTTGAGCGCCTGCATAGCATAGAAGCTTATCCAGGTACAGGAATTGGACTAGCGATCGTCCGTAAAGGCATCGAACGCATGGGAGGTCAGGTAGGCGTGGAGTCAGCAGTCGGTCAAGGTAGCCGCTTTTGGATTGAACTACCAGAATTTGTCAAATAAGGGTGTCCTCACCCACCCTTAAGACAAAGGACGGGTGAGGACACCCATCCCACAATAAAATAGGATTCCTAAGAAACATAGGGAGTAGGGAGTAGGGGATGGGGGAAAAGATTTGTTGTACATTCTCCCCTTCCCCCCCTATCCCCAGAGGGGGCCCCGAGTCCCCCCTGCACCGAAAGCTCAGAAGCTGCTGACTACCAAGAAGTAACAGCCAAACCGATAAACCCACCTCCGGGTACGTCCGCAATTTTAGTTGCAGCACCAGTGGATAGATCGATCTTATAAAGGGCCGAACCAGATAGTGCATAGGCAGTATTGTTGCCTTTTGAGTCTGTAAAGATGTCGAACCCACTCACAGGTGAAAAGTTGACACCCAGATTGCCTATCGTCTGGAGAGTACCATTGTTGGGTGGGTTTTGGAGTACTAACACGTCAAGGTCGTAGTCAATGCCAAAAAGTTGAGTTGTCGTCGCTCCAGCAACCGAATTTGTGTAAGCACCAGCGGTGATATTGGGGTCAACTCCGGCGTTAACATCAGCTGTATCATAAGCTAAAGTCCCATCCACAATCACTGCACCAGTATCCACATTAATACGGTAATTTTGGTCATTGCTACCTACTACTCGTAAGCGGTCTGGTACGGGATTGAAGTCAAACCCTGACTGAAAACCCCCATTGAAACTACTAGATAAATTGCTAACCAACGTTGCCTGACCATTTGTCAGGTTAATGGTGTATATCTTGTCAGTGTCTGTAACACCGTAAAGCAGACCATTTGCGGGACGGGAATCAATACCTTGTAAATTGCCGTCAATTCCTCTAACTTTAATTGTTGTTGCGTATCCACCCGGATTGATATTCACAAGAGTATTGTTAGAGGTTAAACCAATGAATCTTAAACCAGATTCTTTGCCTGTGATATTGATGAGTATGTCAACGAGCGCGCTACCAATGTCAGCCGAAACTTTGTTAACATTCAAGCCCACACAAGCGGCTACTACAGTCAGCCCAATAGCAATTTTGCTGCCAAAAAAAAGTCTCATCTTAACACCTAAGAACTCTGTTTTCACTATTTAGTCATACGAAATGTTTAGCTAGTACTAAAAAATAGTTCAAGCCTAATAATTGCAACAGCTTACACTGCACACATATTCACTTCCTAATTCCATTGCGGAGAGATGGAGCTATGACTTGCTCCAAAATTCTCTAAAAGTTACAGTTGTATTTTCTGTAACTTTTTCACTCCTTGAGTTTTCACACGAGTTTAAATTTACACTATTAAAAATCAATTTTCAATACTTACGGCAAGTTTTTATAATATCTATTTAATTTCTAACTTTTCCTACTTAATAATTTCTATTTTCTTGCTTTTCCTACTTTTCTTACTTTTACATAAAATATTTTTGTCATGAAGTGGAGTTAAGATTACTGGATCAGGACTTACGCAACTGGCACGCATATTTTCTGCAATGGCACTCAAGAGTCAAGGGTCAAAAAACCTTAATTTTTGGACTATTGACCTACTCCTAAGAAAACGCGTTTTTTTTCGCCCTTCCCATAGATGCGCCTTTGTTGGAGACTCACGTTAACTCCAAGAAAAAGGACGCAGCAGTTTTGCAGATATCTCCTCATACCAGTGTTGTGTTGATGAACATAAACACAAGCAGCTGAAGATAAGGGGAAACTAATAACTCCTAACAACAGTCGTCAGTCAAAAGTACAGGTGCAAAACCTTGCACTTGTGTAAAATTAGCAGCCATCGTGGGCGAGGTTTTCTGGCCCAGTCAACTGGCGTTAGCTAAGCCGTGTCTTGTCTCAGGAGAGACGCTACGCTTTTTTGAATGTAACCATCCCCATAGGGGGTCTAAAAACATTGTTCCCTCTTAGCGTTCCCGCAGGATAGCACCTGGCATTCATCAGTCAATAACTATTCATTTCCGCTAGAGTGGGATAACAATCAAAGTGTGAGGATTAATACTTAATGCGAATTTTGCTAGTTTATCCGATTTTTCCTAAAACCTTTTGGTCATATGAAAAAATTTTGGCGTTAGTCGATCGCAAGGTTTTGTTACCGCCTTTGGGTTTGGTGACAGTGGCGGCGATTTTGCCCCAAGAATGGGAATTTAAGCTGGTTGATCGCAACATTCGTCAAGCCACAGAGGAAGAATGGGCATGGGCGGATGTAGTTATCTTTTCGGCGATGATTGTCCAGAAACAGGATTTATTAGATCAAATTCAAGAAGCAAAGCAACGCGGTAAGTTAGTCGCAGTCGGTGGCCCTTACCCAACCTCCACACCCCACGAAGTGCAAAACGTGGGTGCAGATTTCCTGATTCTCGATGAAGGGGAAATCACTTTGCCTATGTTTATAGAGGCAATTCAAAGAGGAGAAACTTCTGGCATTTTCCGCGCCACAGAAAAACCAGATGTCACAAGTACACCCATACCCCGCTTTGATTTACTAGAATTTGATGCCTATGACATGATGTCGGTGCAGTTTTCCCGCGGGTGTCCCTTCCAGTGCGAATTTTGCGATATTATCGTGCTTTATGGTCGCAAACCCCGCACCAAAACTCCAGCACAATTGTTAGCAGAGTTAGATTATCTCTATGAATTGGGTTGGCGGCGCGGTGTGTTCATGGTGGATGACAACTTTATTGGCAACAAGCGCAATGTCAAGCTGTTGTTGAAAGAGTTAAAAGTTTGGATGGCAGAACATAACTATCCTTTCCGCTTTGACACTGAAGCTTCAGTTGACTTGGCACAAGATCCAGAATTGATGGAGTTAATGGTTGAGTCTGGTTTTGCTGCGGTGTTTTTGGGCATTGAAACACCAGATGAAGATAGCTTGCAACTAACTAAAAAGTTTCAAAATACGCGGAATTCGCTGACTGAGGCTGTGCAAACCATTATTAAAGCTGGGTTGCGCCCAATGGCTGGCTTTATTATCGGGTTTGATGGAGAAAAAGCTGGTGCAGGCGATCGCATTGTCCGCTTTGCTGAACAAGCAGCAATTCCTTCTACCACATTTGCTATGTTGCAAGCGCTACCAAACACAGCTTTGTGGCATCGCTTAAAAAAAGAAGGAAGACTGCGAGAAAATCAAGACGGCAATATCAATCAAACAACATTAATGAACTTCATTCCCACTCGCCCATTGGAAGATATTGCCAGAGAATATATTGAAGCATTTTGTGCTTTATATGACCCAATTAAGTACTTAGATCGTACTTATCGCTGTTTTTTAATGATGGGTGCGCCGAGTTGGAAAGCGCCGTTCAAAATGCCAGAATGGGTAGTAATTAAAGCGCTGTTAATTGTGATTTGGCGGCAAGGAATCAAACGAGAAACTCGGTGGAAGTTCTGGCATCACTTGTTTAGTATTATCAAGCGTAACCCAGGAGTTGCCGAGCATTATCTTTCTGCCTGTGCCCACAACGAACATTTTCTAGAATACCGTCAAATTGTCCGCGACCAAATTGAAAGTCAGCTAGCTGAATACTTAGCACAAGGCGCTGAAAAGCCGTATGTGCCGACACAAGCAAAAACAGAGGCAGTAGTGAGCTAAGTTGGCTAATGGGTAATATAGCTGGGGACTGGGGATTGGGGACTGGGGATTGGGGACTGGGGATTGGGGATTGGGGACTGGGGACTGGGGATTGGGGACTGGAGACTGGGTAAAAAGTCTTTTTGTGTCTAGGCTTTATCATCTGTTGCTGTCCTAACACTACTGGCGACTGCTATAATACACCAATACAAATATTGGTTGATATTGTACTAACTGCCAGTAGAACAATAGTAACGCTCTCCTAATTGCCAAAGCTTAAGGGCAAGCATCAGAAAAAGAATGCCTGCTACGGGAGAAGTGTAACAAAACCATAGAGGTACTAAAAAAGAATCTGCTTTTTCCAGTACCGCTAGCAGAGGAAAATAGCTCACACAGCCAAGCGGTATAAAAAAAGTGAAGAATCGCTGAAACCATTTAGTATAAATTGATAGAGGATACTGAGCCGTTTCCACTCCTCCATAAGTGAGGATATTCATAATTTCCAGAGATTCAATAGTCCAGAATGTGAGTGTTGCTTGTATGATAACTATCCCCACAAATAATGCAACCCCACTAATAAACGAAGTACCTAAAAGCCACAAATTTTTGAAAGTCAAAGGAATGTGTAGAGTTGAAATTGACCACCCCATAACCACAACTCCTTGAAACAATCTTCCTATGCGTTTCAATGTCAATTCTTGTCCTAGAAGTTGAATGACTGTGGTGCGTGGGCGCAGTAGCAAACGATCAAAATCTCCACTTTTAATAATTATTGTAAACGATTCAAATCCTTTGCCTAACGCATCAGCACAGGCAAAAGAAATATTCACCATGCCATAAAACAAAGCAACTTCACTTAAAGTCCAAGTACCAATATTATTAAAACGAGTAAAAAGCGCCCAAATGCCAAAAAATTCAATCACAGTGAGCAAAAATTGCCCTGCGAGTTGCAGCCAAAAAGAAAGTTTATACTGCATTTGCGACTTTAAAGAGATAGAAATATATCGCAAGTAAAGAAAAAAATCATTCATACTCAATTCAATGAATTAATTACCACAAATCCTCTTAACATGACCAGGTTAAAATAGTGCATAAAAAATAGTAATAATCTTCTTCCCTCTCTGTGTTCTCTGCGCCTCTGTGGTTCGTTAATGCATTATTTTAGCCTGGTCACGCCAGTAGGGTGTGTTGTCGCGAAGCGCAACGCACCATTACGGATTTGTCGGTGCATTAGGACGTTCCGTCTATAACGCAAGTAATAAGCAAAGGACATGATATAATTCAACGATCGCAGACCGATGCAACTCAATTGCAGACCGATGCAAACAAATTTCCATAAATTATATAAGCTAAAACCCTACCGGGGGCTATAACAAATTACACACTTGATCAACCGCCTTGAATTACAAGCTTTCTGACACCACGATTTACAATAAAACGCCCTAGGGTAATAATAACCACTATCCAGAAAATTTGATGCAGTACTACATTAAATAAAGCATCCGCTGGCAAATTACCCGTAAAAATACGAAAAGGTTTATCAATAAGTCCTGAAAAGGGAAGGGCATTCAACAAAGGTTTAATCCACTCAGGAAACAGTGGCAGAGGAACTATCATTCCAGAGAAGAAAATAATAAATGTGGGAAGTAAATTATTAATTCCTTCACCAGAAATTGTCCACATCATTGATACAGTCATCAGCATAGTGAATGCTGACGCAAGCAGAATTGCACCAATAAAACAGACAACAAAAGCTACAAGCGACGCCATCGAAGGTGGAAAAGAAAGCGACCACTTAGACAACCCCACAAGAGGCAAAAACAAGTTTATGATCAACACCAAAGGAATAGCACGAAGTATCAAAGGCGCTGTACGCATTGCTAAAGCGCGAGTAAACCAAAAATTATACAAATCTGTGGGTCGCAGTAGATCGTATCCTACCGCGCCTGATCTGATGTCTTCTTGAATCTCGCGATCGCCACTCCAAGGTACAATCGCTACTAGAAATACTTGTATCAGCCATAAATATCCTATAGCCTCTTGTAAAGTCATGGGTTGAGGAGTGGTTGCATGAGTAAAAAATGCCTCCAGCACCATAATTTTCACCAACCCCCAAAAAAGTTGAGTTGCCACTCCTGCCAAAGCAGCAGTACGATATTGCAATAACAGAGCAAACCTAGCAACAAACAGTGACCAATATGCTCTCATCCTCAAATCTCTCCTGAGTTGGCATAAAGTTGAGCAATTATCTCCTCAATAGGTGGATTTTCGACAAACAGATCCTCTACTTCATTTTGTGCAGTAACTTGGCTAATTAAGGAAGCAGCAGAAAGCTTGGTGGGGTCAAAAGCAAGAGTGACGCTACGACCTGCTTGTGAGATGATACTGACACCTGCTTGGGCAAAAGAGAAATCCTCATTTTTCAAATCTATTCTTAAGTACCGACGGGAGGAAACCTGAGAACGCAACATTGCCAGAGTTCCATCACATAAAATCTCACCGCCACCGATAATAATGATGCGATCGCATAATGCTTCAATATCATCCATATCGTGAGTAGTGAGAATAGTGGTTACTTGATGAGTTTTATTCAGCGTTTTGATAAATTTTCTAACTGCCAACTTAGAAACTGCATCCAGCCCTATTGTGGGTTCATCTAGAAACAGAATCTGTGGTCTGTGAAGCATGGCTGCGGCAAAGTCACATCGCATCCTTTGACCAAGACTTAACTGTCTGACTGGGATAGAAAGCAAGCCAGATAGATCTAGCAAATCAATCATTTCTTGCCGTGTCTTTTGATATTGTGAATTAGGAATGCGATAAATATCTCGCAGTAAATCGAAAGACTCAACTACTGGCAAATCCCACCATAGTTGCGTTCGTTGACCAAATACCACCCCAATGCGACTAACATGGCGGATTCTATCTTTCCAAGGAGTATGCCCACCAATTAAACATTTTCCACTGGACGGTACAAGAATACCACTTAAAATTTTAATAGTCGTTGATTTACCAGCTCCATTAGGCCCAATGTATCCTACAAGTTCTCCCTGTTTCAATGAAAAAGAAACCCCTTTTAAGGCATGAATTTGTTTTGTATTGCGCTGCACCAGCCCTCGTATTGCACCAAACAATCCAGAAGAGCGTTCAGACACAAAAAAAGTCTTTCTCAGGTCTTCGACAACAATATAAGACATAATTTTAGGTAATTTCAATAAATAAGTTATCTGGCTTGAAGTTGCTGACTGATGAATGCCAGTCGCCTCAACGGGGGGGAACCCCCCTTCGGGTTCGGGGGTGACGCTCCTTCGTCGCTAACGCAATCGACGGGAACCGCCAAGACTGCTACCCCCTCACCGCACGGCGCTGGCTGCTGATGACTGATGACTGTTGACTGTTGACTATGAATAGTAGGATTTTTTATTTGTAAGTCTTTTTATGTTACTATATTGGAATTTGAAAATCCTCAAATTTTAGCTCTCCTAAATATTTGTTAAATATAGTAGAGCCTTGATAAATTTTGATTACTTCCAATACAATTTGTTTAAAATACTGACTACTGACATCACTCAAGTTGCCAATCATAATTCCACACCCCCAGAGGCCAGGGTTTACATCTAAAATATTTTTATCAAGCAATATTGACATAATTTCAATTCCTTGCAAGCTTATACTACTAGTGTTAGTTAGCCCTTGAAAACCTTGATGTAAATCATTTCTCTCTTTAGAGGTGTTAAATCCATACCAAAGCATCCCCTTCACACCTTTTCTCATCGCTTTTACAAAAGCATCAAAATAAGTATTACCATTAGTATTCTTTTCATGAATTAAGTAAGGATCAACATGAATAAAATCCTCTATACTTAATTCTTCAATCAAATTTAATAGTCCATCTATTAAGTCTTCATTTTTATAAAATATCTGACTAGTGAGATTTAATTTTTGGGCATATTCTTCTATGTTTTTTAAACAGGCTTCTTCAATATCAAAAAAGACAAATTTTTCAGTTAATGTTCCCAATATGTTTAACGCCAAAGCTGGAGAACCTAGATATTTGGATATGCCATGATGATTCTCAAAGATACTGTTTAATACTTTCCAATAAACAGAATTTTGAATTAGTGAAGATTTATGTATATTCTTTTCCACATATAAAATTCCGTATTCTTGCTCAAGAGAACCTGTAAGTTGATACTCTGGATAAGCAGAATTTGTTTCGATATAGCTAGCTGGTTTTTCTATAGCTAAAAATTCGCACAAAGGTATATGTTTCCAGATGTCCCCAATTCTTCCAAAATGTTTGTAACTCATATTAAAATTCTGATTCGTCGAACTCGCTGCAATGTTAGAAATTGAAAAGGAACAGGAAGTGAGTGGAATGACGATGAACCCACAGGGACGTAAGTCGAGAATACAATCTCAGGAAAAATGGTTAAATCCCAGTACCGATCCGAAAGATTGGTCATGGCCGTTTTGGCCTGCTTTACCACTTTATCCCTACGGTAGGCGGCGGACACTCCGCACAGAAATAGTTAAAGATACGATTTGGACATTTGATCAGCCTCACGGCATCCTCTACACCATCGTGCCGATTCGGATGATTGTAGTCAAGCTGGAAGCAGGCGGGCTGCTGGTCTATGCACCCGTTGCACCCACAATTGAGTGTATCCGCTTAGTTAACGAATTAGTCATCAAGCACGGTGATGTTAAGTACATCATTCTACCAACCAGTTCGGGACTGGAACATAAAATTTTCGTCGGCCCCTTCGCCAGACACTTTTCCCAAGCTGTAGTGTATGTTGCACCGCATCAGTGGAGTTTCCCGTTCAATTTACCGCTGAGTTGGCTGGGTTTTCCCCAAAAACGGACACAGGTACTTCCAGAGGATAAAAGCCAAGTTCCGTTTGCTGATGAATTTGACTATGCTGTGTTGGATATAGACTTGGGGCGCGGATCTTTTGCAGAAGTGGCTGTGTTTCACAAGCGATCGCGCACACTGCTTCTAACTGATTCTATACTGTCCATACCAGAAAATCCGCCAGCTATCATCCAATTAGACCCCTATCCTTTGCTATTTCATGCTAGAGACAATGCCCTGCAAGTCATAGAAGATAATCAAGCAAACCGTCGTCAAGGATGGCAACGTATTTCACTGTTTGCCATTTACTTTGGCCCCAGCATGGTGGAAATTCCTGGACTGAAAGAGATGTTTCGTGATGCTATCAAAGCACCAGATCATTCAAAAAAAGCATACTTCGGTTTATATCCATTTCGCTGGCGAAGCAACTGGAAGCAGTCATTCGACGCCTTACGAGGAGATGGGCGTCCATTTGTCGCACCAATTCTGCAAACTCTGATTTTGCCTCAAGCCCCAACACAAGTACTTCACTGGGCTGACAAAGTTGCAACTTGGGATTTTCAGCAAATTATTTCCTGTCACTTTGACGCGCCAATTCAGACAAGTCCACATCAATTTCGCCAAGCATTCGCTTTCTTAGAAAAGCAATCTTCTATCAATGAAGACTCATATGCAAGCAAAAGCCAACAGCAATTGCAGGAAGACTTGAGATTTATCAAAGAACTAGAAGCGAGTCTAATTAGACGCGGTATCGCAACGCCACCTAGGGAGAAGTGATGACTATTGACTATTGACTATTGACTATTGACTATTGACTGTAGATTAACTTAGTTGACGGCGAAAATTGTTAACACTGATGGATAAGAGTAATACAGCAAAAAACAAAAGTGCGATCGCATGAAACCAAAGTACCTCTAAACCTACACCTTTGAGTAATATTCCCCGCACGATCGCTATATAATGACGCAGCGGATTTAATAGCGACAGATACTGAAATACTACAGGCATACCTTCTATGGGAGAAATAGCACCAGAAAGTTGAATCATAGGTAGATTGATGAAAAATGATGTTAGTACAACTTGTTGCTGAGTCCGGCATACAGTTGCTAACATAATCCCAATGCCAATTCCCACAAATAAATAAAGTCCTGAAAGTACTAAAAATAAAACTAGATTTCCTCGAAAAGGTACTCGAAAAACTAATCTAGCCAAACTCAAAGCTAAGATAATATCACCTATCAGCAAAACAAACAGTGGTACAATTTTAGCTAATAGAATTTCCCAAGCTTCTGCCGGAGTCATTAACAATTGTTCAAGAGTTCCTATATCCTTTTCTCGCACAACTGTAACTGAAGAAACCAGTGAACTAATTAGCGTTAAAACTAATCCCAAAACTCCCGGTACAAAAAACCAACTACTCACCAAACCAGGATTATAAAGAAAAATCGTTTGTGGACTGATTAATGCTGGCGCTTGGTTAGGTGACAATCGCTGGCTAAATTGATTAATTATCTGATTCATATAACCTTGAGCAATACCAGCAGTATTAGCATCTACCGCATCAACTAAAACCTGAATTTCAGCAGGTTTGCCTTGAGATAAATTACGTTTAAACTCAGGGGGAATTACTAAACCAGCCGTAATTTCTCCGCGTCGCACCTGCTCACTTAATTCTTGAGTATTTAATGTATATTTATCTGCAATAAAAATTTTATTTTCAGTTAAAGCAGAAACTAATTCTCGGCTTTCATAAGTATTTGCATAATCGACGATTCCTAACTTCAGATAATGCACATCTGGATTGAGGGCAAAGCCATAAATTAGCATTTGAACTGTAGGGGGAATTATCAACATTATCAGTGTTTCCCTACTCCTGAGTATTTGTTGAAATTCTTTAATCGCTAAAGTCAAAATTCGGCTATTCAGTAAACTTTTAATCCAGTTCATGAGGGGGATAGGGGGATGGTGAGAAGAACTATTGACTATTGACTATTGACCATTGACTATTGACAATTGACTAATCTGATAATTGCATTTGCTTGAATATATTACGTGCTACATTAAATAAAATTAATCCTAAAATAATCAGCATTAATATTGATAACCACACACCAGCCCAACCGGTACCACGAACATAGGAATCACGAGTAATTTCAATATAGTAACGTGCTGGTACAATATAAGAAAGCAATGATAAGGGAAAGGGAATATTACTGAGTGGATAAATAAACCCAGATAGTAATAGAGCCGTCATAAAACCTATCAGTGCAACAGCTTGAACAGCTGCATTTTGATTAGGAACACGAACACCAACCAATAAACCAAACATAATACTATCTATTAAAAATAGTAGTGTACCAATTAATAGCGGTGTAGGTTCAACTGCTAAAGTCAGTTGCCATATTAATGAACTCATGATCATAATCAATAAAGCTTCAATAATGCCAATAATCAAATAAGCAAAAGCTTTACCTAATAGCAATTCTTCAATACTAAGATTAGAAGCATAAATTTGTAAAATAGTGCCTTTTTCTTTCTCTCGTACCATCGCGATCGCAGTTAATAATGAAGGATAAATCCACAGAATAACTGCAAAAACACCTGGTACAATATAAAGAGATTCTTGTCTGCTTGGATTGAACCAAAGGCGGGTATTAGCAATGATTTGATTATTAGAGGATTGTAAACCTGAATTACTCAAAAAAAATCTTGTTGTCGCCTGGATGCTATTTTTGATAACACGTGCATTATTCACATCAGTTCCATCTACTAAAATCTGAACTGTACTAGTTAAACCCGATTTAATCCGACGACTGAAATCTGGCGGAATCACCACAGCAACTTTTGCCAGCCCCCGGTCAATTACCTCTTGAGAATCTTTAATTTTCGTTTGAGTGTTGAGGTTAGTAAATAAATGATTTGATGATATAATTGATGGTATAAATGGTGAAATTAAATTATTGATTGGTTCAAATTGATTGGTAGCAAACAACCGCTCCGTATATGCACGGCTAAGAGGGCTATTGTCAAAATCTTGTACAAATAAAGGAATATTTTTAGATTCCAGCCGAATCACAAAACCGAAAATGATTAAAGTCATAAATGGCAGCAGAAATGCCAGCGCTAAAGTCAGGCGATCGCGCTGAAATTGTGCTAATTCTTTGCGACATTGAGATAGAATTCTTTTCATTGGTCAATAGTCAATAGTCAATGGTCAATAGTCAATAGTTATTCTCCTTGTCTCCCCATCTCCCTATCCCCTCATCTCCCCTACTCCCCAGCCTCTTGGGCGCGTTGCACAATGCCAATAAACGAATCTTCAAGGGAAAAGGTGATGGGTCGCAAGGAGTGAAGATTAATATTTTCTGTTTGGAGAATTGAACGGATACGGGGAATTTCTGAGTCTGGACGATCGAGAACAAGATGCAAGCGATCGCCAAAAATTGATACTCGCCACTCTGCTAAGTGAGTTTTGAGTAAGTTAGAAGCAGCTTGAGTTTTATCGGTAACAACTTCCACTAACTGACCGGGTTGAGAAGCTTTAATCTCGGTGGGAGAACCTTGTGCTACTACTTCACCCGCTACCATAAATCCCATACGGTTGCATTGTTCTGCCTCTTCTAAATAATGGGTTGTTACTAATATTGCTGTCCCTGACCTAGCAAACTCATTAATTAACCGCCAAAACTGACGACGTGCTAAAGGGTCTACACCTGATGTCGGTTCATCTAAAAATAAAATTTCTGGTTCATGCATCACTGAAGCACCAAAAGCTACCCGTTGCTTCCAACCTCCCGGTAGTTGACCAGTCAGCATATTTTCTCGACCAACTAAGCCGCAGGTTGCCAATACCCAGTCAATTTTGCTACGACGCAATCGATTTGGTACACCGTAAACTCCACAATAAAATTGCAGATTCTGAATAATCGTTAAATCATCGTAGAGGGTGAATTTTTGACTCATGTAGCCAATGCGTTGGCGCAAAGCACTGCTACGTAAATTCTGAGTTTGTCCAGCTAAAGAGATTTTTCCAGATGTCGGTTCTAACAAGCCGCAGAGAATCTTAATTGTAGTTGTCTTTCCTGCACCATTAGCTCCTAGTAAGCCGTAAATTTCACCATAGCGAATTTCTAAATCTACATCCTTAACTGCTTGGAAGTTGCCAAAAACTTTTTTTAGTCTCTTGGCACCAATAGCAATAGGTGAGGTACTGGGGATTGGTGACTGGGTATTGGGAAAAGACAAGCTAGACAAGGGAGAAACTTTTTCAATAATTCCTCTTTGTCCTCTAAGTTCCCAATCCCTAGTCCCCATTACCCAGTCCCCATTCCCCCTTTTTGTACGAGGAAAAGATATAAATTCTGGGTCATTACCAGCTGCACGCAGGCGGATAACAAAAACGTTTTCTAGGGTGGCGTCAGCAGTTTGAATACTGTCAAGTTGTAGCTGCTGTTGATTAAAAATTGTCTGGACTGCTGCTGTCCCTACTGATACATTTTTGACTAACACATCCAAGCGATCGCCAAAGGTTTGGACATCAACAATTGATGTTTGTTTGTTGTTTGTAGCTTCTTGTAATACTCGTTCAGCCGCTTCAATTTGACTAGTCCGTACTTCCAAACGCTGTAAACCAAGACTGGCTCGCAACTGTGCAAGAGTACCAATTTGGTTAATTTCTCCCTCATACATTAAAGCTATGCGATCGCACCTTTCAGCTTCATCTAAATAAGGCGTGGCTACAACTACCGTCACTCCCTCCGCTGCTACTGCGGCTAGAACATCCCAGAATTCCCGCCGAGATACAGGGTCAACTCCTGTAGTCGGCTCATCTAACAAGAGAATTTTTGGTTGGGAAATTAACGCACAGCACAAAGCTAACTTCTGCTTCATCCCACCAGAGAGGCGACCAGCCAAGCGATCGCCAAATCTATCCAAACTCATCAATCGCAGATATTTATTGCGACGCTGAAAGAATTGCTGTTCTGGAACCTCACGCAACCCAGCACTATAACGCAGATTTTCATCAATACTCAAATCAAGATAAAGTGAAAATTGTTGTGTCAAATAACCGATAGCTAAACGAGCATCACGCGGTGGTTTTCCTAAAACTTGGATATTACCAGCAGATGCTTCCATAACCCCACCTAAAATGTGGAAAGTTGTTGTTTTTCCTGCACCATCAGGGCCAATTAATCCAAAGATTTCTCCTTGTTTAACAGCAAAATCTATACCCTTAACGGCGATTAATTTCCCGTAACGTTTAGATAAACCTTCTACTTGAATTACGATATTAGTCATTGGTCAATAGTCAATAGTCAATAGTCAATAGTCAATAGTTATCCCCCTCATCCCCCTCATCTCCCTCATCCCCCCACGCCCCATGCCCCATGCCCCTCATCTTTTCTGCTCCTTTGCAAGCATAATCTCAGCATCCGCCGGCATTCCTGGCTTGGCTAATCTATCGGGATTGTCGATGGAGATTTTCACACCGAAAACTTGCTTAACTCGGTCTTGCTGAAAATAAATATTTTCGGGAGTAAAAGATGCTTGCGTATCAATAGCGGCAATTTTGGCGCTGAGGGGTTCTTTGGGTGCTGAATCCAAAAATACTTGAGCTTTCTGACCAACTCGCACTTTCCCAATATCGCCTTGAGGAACAAAAGCACGCAGATAAACTGTATTGGGATTGATAACTGTCAGCAGAGTTTTACCAGTGGTAACTACGGCACCTGGTTCTACACTACGAGTGACGACAACGCCATCGATAGGACTAATGACATTCAAGTCAGCAATTTTGGCTTTAGTCTCCTGCTGCGAGGCTTTAGCGTTGGCGACATTTGCTTGAGCCGCTGCTAGTTGTAAGCGTGTCTGTGCCAATTGTGTGCGTAACCCTGCTAGCTGGGTGTTACGAATCGAGGGATTTAACGCTGTGGTTTTAGCTTGTGTTAATTGACCTTTGGCAGAATCGACTAATTTGCGGTAGGAATCCACCGCTGCTTGACGTGAATTGACAGTGGCGAGGGCAGTTTCAAAGGTGGTTTGGGCTTGGTCAAATTGTTGCTTGGTGACAGCTCCTTGGGTTACTAATTTGGCATAGCGATCGCGATTTATTTGCGCCAGTCGCAACTCAGATTTGGCTTGCTGTACTTCGGCGAACGCTTGATTTAGTTGCGCCTGAGTTGAAGCCACCGATGATTCAGCCTGAAAAATTCGGCCTTTGGCATCTCCCTGAGACTGTTGTAAAGCAAGCTGACTTTCCAAAATTTGACTTGACAACAGATTAATTTGTAATCGTGCCTGTTCTTCTTGTTTCTCAGTAGAATCTAAACGAGCAGCTGCACCCATTAGTTGTGCTTGAATTTCTGCATCGTCGAGCTTCACAATCACCTGACCTTGGTGAACTTCATCTCCTTCACGCACTGCCACAGACTCGATTCTACCCGCTACTTTCGCTCCAATATCTGTTTCGTAGCCTTCAATGCGACCGCTTACCCGCAGTGTGTTAGTTTCCGAGTTTGATGAGAGAAAATACCACGTTAGTATACCTGCTCCTGCTAGTAATAAGCCCAACGGAATCAGCAATAGGGGGGACAGTTTGCGCTTGTTTTTAGACGATACAGTACTATCAAAAGGTTCTTGGGCTGGGGAAAGTGACTGAGCCATAATTTTTCTCTTTGGGGCATGGGGCATTGGGCATTGGGCATTGGCATTGGGCATTGGCATTGGGCATGGGGCATGGGGCATTGGAAAAGAAAGATAACTCCTAACTCCTAACTCCTAACTCCTAACTTTTTAAACTAGACTGTATGGTTTGTTAGTGTGGATTTTACTGAAAATAAATGTATAACTTTTTAAGTTAAAATAACCGATTAACAAGAGATAATCGAGATTATACTCGAAATTTTTATCGATTGCGGAACAAAAACAACGTAAAATATTACCTCCATAATATGAACAAAAAATGATACAAAAATGAAACAACCAAGAGATTACAGCTTGAGAGTTACACTGAATCAAACTGAGCTTGCCTTATTAAAGGAAGAGTCAGAACGTCAGGGAGTACCGATGACTGCCGTAGTCCGCCAGTTAATACGCGCTAAAGCCATCAGTCCAGAAATCACTTCTCCCATGACTGAGTTACAGGAAGTACCTTCACTACCAAATTTTTCATACACCAGCAAGCCAGAACAAATTCTACAGGGAGCTATGCATGAGTTTCTTTTACATGGCTATGCAGACACCAGCATGGATAGAGTAGCTGCAACCGCTGGAGTATCCAAACAAACTCTCTACAGTCATTTTCGAGATAAAGAGGGACTGTTCACAGCTTTAATAGAGCAAATAGTCAGTGAACGGTTTGAGTTTTTGTTTAGTTTTGAACTGCTACAAGGAGAACCAAAAGTGGTTCTGCGACAACTAGCAACAACATTTCTCAACCAAATTTTGAACGATCAAAGATATCTATCTTTTATTCGGTTAGTGTTTGCGGAGTCTGGTCGTTTTCCCAATTTAGCTCAGGCATTTGTTCGCAACGGCTTTGGATTAGGTATCCAAACCCTCACTCAATACTTAGCTTCCCATCCAGAACTAGGGATTTCTGACCCGGAGGCAACAGCAAGAATTTTTGCAGGTTCGGTGATGTCATACGTGATCACTATGGAAGTACTTCACGGTAAACAGGTAATGCCAATGGCAAGCGATCGCTTAATTAATAGTCTCATTAACTTTGTCATTCCACAGACTTAATGGGGAAATTAAGAGAGTGGGGAGGAGCCACTGCGGTGAGGCAGCCCCCATCTTGGCGGTTTCCGTCGATGGGGGACTGCTGAACCCGGAGGGTCTTGGGGTCTCCCCAAGTGGAGCATGTGGCGTTTGGGAGTGGGGAGTAGGGTAAAAAAAATCTAATATTTTCAGCTTCGTTTAAAGTTGATTGTATTTCAATCTTACCTAAAATCAAAATTATTGATATCTTTTAAACAAGCTCCTTATTTATAATTTACGGAACTATAAAAATTTTGAAAAACCGAAAAAATTATGATTTCAGCAACTAAAGCTCAGAATTCTAGCAATTATCCACCAGGGCCAAAAGCACATTTTCTCTTTGGTATTCTTCCTGAATACAGCCGCGATCCGCTTGGCTTTACAACTAACTGTGCCAGAGAGTACGGTGATATTGTTTTGTGGAAAGGGTCGTTGTTTAAGACTTATCAACTCAATCATCCCGACTATATCGAAGAAGTTTTAGTCAAAAAAAGCAGTCAATTTGGTAGACATCAAACCATACAACTTTTACGGCGACTGTGGGGTGATGGAATTGTGGGAAGTGACGGTGAGTCTTGGCAGCGTCAACGGCGACTGATGCAACCTGCTTTTCATCGCGATCGCATTTTTTCCTATGGTGAAGTGATGGTTAACTACACTAACCGTTTACTCACCACTTGGGATGATGGCACAATTCGGGATATCCACGAAGACATGATGCACCTCACCCTAGAAATTGTCGCCAAAACTTTATTCGGCGCTGAGTTAGCCACTGAGGTAGAAAAAGTGGCAACCGCTATGCAGGTGAGCATCGAATATTATGAAAAGCGTCTGAATAACCTGTTATTCTTTTTACTACCAGATTGGTTCCCCACAGCTAAAAATCTGCGTTTTCTCAAAGCGGTGCGGCAGTTTGATGAGCTAATTTATCAAATTATTCAGCAACAACGAGCCAGCGGCAAAGATACAGGTGATTTGCTCTCGATGGTGCTGCAAGTGGTGGATGAAGACGGCAAAGGAATGAGCGATCGCCAACTACGTGATCAGATAATGACACTGTTAATAGCAGGTCATGAAACCACCGCCTTAGTGTTGTCGTGGGGATGTTATCTGTTATCACAGCATCCCGAAGTTGAGGCAAAATTGCTCGAAGAATTACAAACAGTCTTAGATGGCAGAACACCCACAGTTGCCGACTTACCACAATTACGTTACACAGACATGGTAATCATGGAGGTAATGCGATTATATCCCCCCGCTTGGGGAATGGCCCGCACAGCCATAGAGGACTGCGAAATCGCTGGCTATCCTATACGTGCTGGCGATGGTGTTCTGATGAGTCAGTGGGTAATGCATCGTGACCCCCGCTATTTCGACCAACCAGAAGTATTCAATCCCGATCGCTGGGCGGGTGATTTGCTAAAAAAACTACCCACTTATGCGTATTTTCCCTTTGGTGGTGGCTCTAGAATTTGTCTTGGCAAGTCCTTCGCCATGATGGAAGCGGTACTATTGTTAGCAACTATTGCCCAGAAATTTCACTTAACCTTAGTGCCAAATCAGGAAATCGTACCTTGGCCAGCTTTTACTTTGCGTCCCAAATATGGAGTAAAGATGTTGCTAAGTAAGAGGTAGGGGAGATAGGGAGATGAGGGAGATGAGGGAGATGAGGGAGATGGGGAGATAGGGAGATGAGGGAGATGGGGAGATAGGGAGATGAGGGAGATGGGTAGATAGGGAAAATAACTACTGACAACTAACAACTGACAAATAACTCCTGTACGGGCGGGTTTATCGGCATATTTGCTACTAATTGAGTTTCTTCAAAATAAACTTTCGTTTAGACTCCGAAAAGCGAAACTCACTTGATGAAATAGCTTTAGTTTTAGACCTCTTGCAAAAGTCGTTCTTTGCGCCCTCTTCTTTGCGCCTACCCTTCGGAAACGGCTACCCTACGGGAACGCCAAGGGCGAACGCCGAATGCGACTTTGCGTGAGGCAAAAAAATATTTATGCAAGAAGTCTATTATTCATGCTGCTAGACGCTAGCCAGATAAATTATAGCCATAGTTTTAGCAGCAACTCGGAATTGGTGTAGGTCAGGTAGTGTATTCAGCGTTAATTTTCACGTAGTCATAACTCAAGTCGCAACCCCAAGCTTTACCAGAACCATATCCATTACCAATGCTGACTGCAATGATGACTGGATTGTCTAATCGTTGAGTTTTGATAGTGGTGCGATCAACTGACAAATCATTACTATTATTGGTGGCAACAAAATCTTTGGGTAAGGAAGCATCATCAGCAGCTTGTTTTAAATAAGCACTCGCTGCTTTGCGGTCAAATGGTAAAGGTTGACCATTTTCCAACATTAAGAAATCCCCTAGCTTAATTTGCAGGTTTTCTTGCTCAAAAAGCACACCAGCTCGACCAGCAGCGGCGGCGATACGTCCCCAATTGGGATCATGTCCAAAGATTGCAGACTTGACTAAAGATGAACCTGCAATAGTTTTGGCTACTTGACGCGCTGAGAGTTCATCATGGGCACCTGTGACTTGCACTTCAATTAAACAGGTTGCTCCTTCACCGTCACGAGCGATGGCTTTTGCTAAATGCTGGCAAACAGCTGTTAACATTGCCTCTAATTTTTCTGCTTCTGCGCCCGCGTCGGTAATGGCTGGAGTGCGGGATTGACCATTGGCGAGGGCGATTAAGCTGTCGTTAGTGCTAGTATCACCATCAACGGTGATAGAATTAAAACTTCTATCAGCGGCTCTAGCTAACATTTGCTGCCAAAGACTGGGTGAAATAGCCGCATCACAGGTCACAAATGCCAACATAGTTGCCATGTTGGGGTGAATCATCCCAGAACCTTTAGCAATGCCCCCAATTCTTACCGGGCGATCGCCTATAGTTGTCTCTAAAGCAATAGATTTTGTTACCAAGTCTGTGGTGATAATTGCTCTGGCTGCTGCATCTGACCCTGTGTCAGATAATGTTGCCACTAGCTTGGGAATACCATTTCTGAGGGCATCCATTTTGATTCGCTGACCAATCACACCAGTAGAAGCTAGTAAAATGGCATCGGGTGAAATATTTAACTCACGAGCCAATAATTCAGCACTTTCAATAGCATCTTGTACACCCTGCTTACCTGTAGCGGCGTTTGCTTGTCCGGCATTGCAGAGAATTGCACGAGCGCTATGTTTAGCTTGCAAACGTTTGCGACAATAATCTACACAGGCAGCTTTAACTTGGCTTGTAGTGAATACACCAGCTGCGATCGCTTCTACCTCTGAGTAGATTAACGCCAAATCGGGTAATCCCGAAGGTTTCAGTCCGGCGGTAATTCCTGTCGCCTGATATCCCCTTGGAGCTGTAACGCCACCACTAATTTCCTGCCAGTCTGCCATTTTTCTGCACCCACAACTATTAACCGCACGACTGGCGATTATACCAAGTCTTCCAAGGCTTATTCATTAATTTAGCTGAAGGGGAAGGGGGAAGGGGAAGAACTTAATTTTTGCCAGGAGTGAAGGTACGTAAAAGCATAATTAGGACTTACGCGCATTGTCATATTTTTCTCGTGTGGGTTGTCAAAGGTCAAAAGTCAACAGTCCAACAAATCAAGGTTTTTGACCTTTGACTCTTGACTATTGACTGCTATTGCAGAAAATATGTGTGCCAGTTGCGTAAGTCCTGCATAAAAACAATTGTTTATCACAATTTAAAATTGTGGTCTTTGTTCTCTTAACCTTACCCCAAATATTAAAATCTTCCCCTTCCCCTTCCCCTTCCCCCCTGGCTATCAGATAGCAAAAAAGGAGAGCCACTTAGGCAGCTCTCCAGATCATCAGGGTGCATCTACTTAGCACATTATAACACTTTTGCCATGAGGAGTAATACCCATTATTTCTTTTTTGTATACATATTGTTAAGAACTTACCCCGAATTTACTTAACCTAGAAAATTTTAGTTGAAAATGGCAATTTTAATTTTTATCAAGGAATACATAATGCGTGTTACCAAAACTAGGGTGTTGGGTGATGGTTGTGGGGTAGAAGAGAAAATTATCTTCTTGTACACCCTGTAAGAACACCAATAGGGGTACTGAGTAAACACCAATTACCTGACACTGGACACCTTTGTGCTTGACACTCATAACTCATGAGCTAAAAAAAGAAGGAGAGCTATTTAGTCAGCCCTCCCGATCATTAGGGTATATCTACTACACACAGAATAGCTTTTTAGGTGTGAGGGGTGTTACCTATTTTTTTGTTTTTTTTGTAAAAATCTGATGAAGAAATTCTAGAGGACAGCAATTAATTAAAAGCTGTACTTATCCCTTAACGGCATAGTTTTTCAACTCAGATATTGCATCTC
Organism: Nostoc sp. NIES-4103; assembly: GCF_002368335.1. Taxonomy (GTDB): domain Bacteria; phylum Cyanobacteriota; class Cyanobacteriia; order Cyanobacteriales; family Nostocaceae; genus Amazonocrinis. Next base: position 6,041,858 of record NZ_AP018288.1, read on the forward strand.
ACCGTACAAACCCAGACAATATAAAATTGGGCATTAATATCATGACCGCGAAATTATTTACAAGATCATGTCTGCTAAATCACTTACGATATATCATTGCGAGCGCAACTAAGTAAAGTTAAGCGATCGCAAGCAAACATCTTGAGATTGCTTCACTAGGAAGATTGCTACATAAAGCCCTTCGGGCATGTCTTCGCTTAGCGCTGCAAACAGCTGTTCAACCGGACATGATAAAATTCGCTACCTTATTTTTATTACTTATTAGCGCTAAATGAGGGTTTTACTTTTTTTACTGAGTCACGAAATTATATCAAGATAACTGGGGTAATTATTAAGTGCATTGTTACAGAAATTTGCTATTAGGAATTAAACAACAGAAGATTGATATCGTGAGCCATTGGGCATAATTGCACCTTCAGTGAAAGCACTACTCAGTTCATAATCGCTCACCTTAGCATTTTTGAGATTAGCACCAGTCAGATAGGCCCCCTCCAGGTTAGCACCACTCAAACTAGCATCTCTCAAATCTGCACCGCTCAGGTTTGCATGACTCAAATCTGCACAAATCAAATTAGCACTTTTGAGATTAGCACTATTAAGATTAGCCTGACTTAAATTAGCAAAACCCAGTTTGGCATGACTTAAATCTGCACCACTAAGTTTAACCTGACTAAGATTAGCATTATCTAAATTGGCATAGCTCAAATTAGCATTACTGAGGTCGCTTTCCATCAAATTGGCTTTACTTAGATTGGCATGAGAGAGATTAATATCTACTAACTCCGCGCCAGGAGCATCCAAACCTCTTAGAGAAACACCATCTTCATTCAAATCTTGTAATGCCAAAACTCTAGCATAACTAACTTTAACATCGTGTGCTGCATCAACCGTACTCCAGGCTTGATAATGAAATTGTTTTCTCCTATCTGGAGTTTCCTTAATAAATAGAACTAGCGCCACCACCAAACTGATACTATCAGCAGCACCCAAAACTTCTGCAAGTACAGAATTGTCATCAACAATTACAACAATGAATGTAAAAATAACTGCCGTAACTATAGCGACCAACCATGTTGGTGCTATCCAGAAAATATCAACAAATCTCCTAGGAATTGGCTTGAGTAATTCACTTAATTGCTGTTCTGATATTTTTGTTTGAAATTGATGATAATTAGCAGCCAATTTATTAATAATTTCTGTTAATACTTCACCATTTAACTGAATCGATATAAGAGATTTTTTTTCTGTCTCTGGTTGAAATTCTTTTAGTGGTTCGGCTTTTAATATTGAAGCTTTCGCTAAAGTTGCAGATTTTTTTTCAGATGAGACAGTTTTTGGTAAAGTTGTAAGTTTCTGTGCTTGGACAACTTTAGGTGAAGACTCTTCCCCTGCACCTTTTAACATTAACGCTGTAATTGCTCTAAAAGCATCTACCCAAGCTTTTTTGACTTCATGAGTCCAATCTTCTTGGAGATACTGTTCAAATGTCACTAGCAAAGCGTCCCCCACTGGGCCATAATATCTGGGAATGGCTCCATAGGCTACATGTCTACGTCCTAGAGCTTTGAGAACTGGTACTAAAGCCTCTGGATTGCGGAGATTTTCTACCACTAAAACTAGGGAATTTAACAGCTGTTTATGCTGATTCACCATATCAATATTAGTAAATAGTTGTTTCACCTCTGGGTGAGCTTTAAACAAATTCTCATAAAAGCTTGCGGCAAATTCCTCAGCACAAGGTTTAATTTTTTCAAAACTAATTTCTAGTAAATCTACAGGTAGCTTTGCAGATTCTTCTTTTGGTATTGCTGTTAAGATTTCTTCGGCTGTTTCTACTTGTTTAATCTCTTCTAACTTTTGCTCAATTGGTTTTGTCGCTGCTTGTTGTTCTGAATTGGCTGCTATCTCTAATTTAACTTTTGTTGGTGCATGATCTACACCTGCACCCTTTAACATCAAAGTAGTAATTGCTGTGAAAGCATCTAGCCAGGCTGTTTTGACTTCATGAGTCCAATCTTCTTGGAGATACTGTTCAAATGTAACTAGCAAAGCTTCTCCCACTGGGCCATAATATTTGGGAATGGCCCCATAGCTGACGTGTCTACCTCCTAGAGCTTTGAGAACTGGCTCTAAAGCTTCTGGGTTCCGGAGATTTTCTACTACCAAAACTAGAGAATTTAATAGCTTTTTTTGCTGATTTACCATATCAGTATTGGTAAATAGCGGTTTTACCTCTGGATGAGCTTTAAACAAATTATCATAGAAACTTGCGGCAAATTCCTCAGCACGAGGTTTAACTTTTTCAAAACTTTGCTCTAAAATTTCAATATTTAAAGACATATTTATTTTGCAATTTACTAATAAAAGATTTTAATTATTTAAGCATAAACTTGAAAAGCTTATATGATATAAATATTTCTTGACAAAATTTATTCAAGAAATTTAAAAATTACTGTCATATTAGTTGTGGAAAAAATTACAAACTCAATTCTTCTAATTCCTGCCATAAAATAGACATAAACTCATTAGCATCTTTAATCCCCATTTCTCCCAGTGCTTGCCATTCTTCAGTTGTGTAATCTAAATCTTGCCCCATGATGTCTTGAGTCCAATAAGGCAACTTAGAAGGATTTTCCATTAACTCATAAGTCATTTCCAATATTTTTGTTCCTGTAGTATTTTCCCTGGCTTTTGTCGCCAAACAAAAAGCAAGTAACTTAGCTAAATTGCTTTGTGGCGGAATAGATATTAGAAAAGCCATATTTTGTGCCAATACAAACTTGTCTAACTTCATTTTCCTTGTTTTCCTAATGTACAAGCATATTAGCAGAGGTTGGAATAATTATGAAAATAAATTAACTTAAGTTCGATGAACCTTTCCCAAACCCCTCTCCGACGTGGAGAGGTGGCTCTGAAATTCTTGGAAAAGAACGAAAAATCGAGCTTTTGAAGCCTCTCTCTTGAGCCTGGCTATAAATTTTATTTTCTATAGCCAAAACCGTATTTGGTACACAGACTCTTTTACTTTGTTGGGATTAAAAGATATTTGTCAGCTAAATCTACTTATTTAACGTGAGTTCGACAAGTACTGTTTTGACCTCTCCCCCGGCCCCTCTCCTACAAGGAAAGGGGAATAAAACTATTATTTTTTCATTGCTCCTCTCTCCCCTAAGAGGAGGGAGAGGTTTATCGAACTCACGTTTATATGGCAATAATTATTTTACAATTTTAGATATAGTAGCAGGAACAATATTCAGATTAGCAACTAACCCATAGGTTGATACATAATCTTCTAACTCTTGCAAATCAACTGTCCCATTTTTATCAGTGTCAAGAGTGGCGAAAAGATAATCTGTTATGTATTTCCTGACTTCTTCAGAACTACGTTCGCCTGTTGTCATATCTTCTATTTGACCTAAAAACTCCATAATTTCATCTCTATCGAGTGCCCGACTTCCATCTGTATCCAATTGCAGGAAAAGCTTTTTGATCTGTTCTGTTGCCATTCTCGAAGAGCGCAGTGTTTCTCTCAATAATTCATTGCCAAATGAATTCATAAACAATATCTGCTCTATAAGTGGGATGGAGAAGAAACCCAGTGCTGCCCAAAAAATTGCATATCTTACAGTTTCCTGATTTCCAGTTGCACTAACTCCGATGAAAAGAGCAGCCCAAAGGAAAAAGTTTGGATTAACAAGCAGGATATAAGCATCTTGAGCTTCTGCTTTGTTAAGCTTGCCTTTTGTAAATACTGAAGTCAATACGGCAAAGATGCGTATTAAAGTAAAGACTAATGTTGCTACTGCAAGTTGTTGGAGACAGGCTAGGGAACGATTCACATCTGTTGAGGAAAATAAGTCGCTGATGAATGTTGGTAAAGTAAACTGGAACCCAGTTGTCAAGGCCATTAATGCCACAGCAAGCACTCCGATAAACTTCCAGTTCTTGCTGTGGTGGTTTGATTCAACAGGAGATTTCTCACGCCAAAATTGGGCTAAAGCTCCTGGTATTGCCAAACCAACAATTAGAATCACCAAAAAAAATTGAAGGCTCGAAGAGTTAATTGGTAATTGTTTTGCCAACCCAAATGTCACAATCAGAGCAAGTGGAGCGATGATTGATAATGTCCTTGATAAGATAGCTGAGGGATAGAGATTACCGCCCCAGAGTACCGATAAAATTGGGGAAGTTAAAGCTGGGGGAACCATCAAAAAAAGCACCCACATAACTTTGTACAAATCGCCAGGGTTTTGATACAAGATTCCAGAAAAGATTAAAAATAGCCCAATAACCCATCTGACCAACATCCACGCGTAGACTATGTACTTCACAGTTGAACTTACTTTGCGTTTACTGGCTGCAAAGTCAATATCTAGATAGGTATAAAAGGTTGAAGCAGCTAGACAAGCAACGATGATTGCTCGAAATAGTTCTGATGGAATTCCCCCTTCAAGACCGCTGAAGGCTCTTACCAAGCATCCCAATAAGAAGGCAGCAGCATAGAGCAAAATTGCCCACATAATTGACAAATCGTTGATTTGTTTACGTAAAGAAGCAGCACCGCCAGATTCTTTATCACGAAACTTGACTAGCTCCTCTCGACTGAGAGCTTTACCATTGGGGAGTTTCAGATGTTTATAAGCAGTCGGTGGCAGATTGCTTAAATAGAGTGCTAAAGGCTCCAATACATATTGGTGACACACTACTAAAACATTTTCACCTCGTTGTAAGTGCGGTACAACCCGCTCCTCATAGAAACGTGCAGCGCGTTCATAAACTTGTCCAATCTTCTCGCCAGCTGGGGGTGCTTCGTTGTGTGAATGCAGCATTTCCTCGAAGCCTTCGTAACCCAGAGCCAGACGCAGTAGATTTAAATTACGACCTGCAAAAATACCAAAAGATTTCTCGCTAATTCGATGGTCTATCTGTATAGGAGTATCGGGGGATTTCAACGCTTGGCTTTCTGCAAGTGCAATTTCACAGGTTTGTCGTGCGCGTCTCATATGAGAGACATATACTGCATCAAACTTCACACCTTTTTTCTTGAGGTCAATCCCTGCTTGACGTGCTTGCAATCTACCAAATGTGGTCAAATCGACATCTAATACACCTGCAAAAATATTGCGTTCATTGCTGGTGCTTTCACCATGCCGAATGAAATACACTTTTCCATGCTGATGATTGTTTTCTGCTACTTGGCTAGCTGTCGGCAGATTTTCCGAGTTAGAAATTGTTTCCAAGATAGATTTTCCCTTTGTAGATTCTTATTCACGTACTTGTTCTATGCAAAACATACTTGTTAGTTCCTTGCTCGAACTGCTTTAGAGCCATATTTTTGCGTAGGCGTAGTTAGCCGCAGGCATCACACGAGTGTGTTCTCTTAAGAGTTGACATACCTTAAGAGTCATAGCCCTCATCTATGAATTGGCTTGTCATGAGATGCTCTGCACCTCCGACTCAAGAAGCTTCCATCAAACCTGTCCACCTACTATGTATTAGTTTGGTGAACTATTAGGCTTTTAGGATGCAGCTGATAACAGTCACAAAAGATAATTTATGCCTTATCTTAGCGGGTTTGTATACTTTTAGTGCTCTTGATCACTAACAATTAACTATTGTTAATGTGAAAAGCTTTTGACTGTGAAATGTAGACTGCAAGTAGAATTAGGAATTAGGTAATCTACCCAGCCAATATAACCTCCTCCTCAAGAAAGAGGTTAAAAGTGTATATTTATATGACGTAAAGAAATTTAAATTATTTATAATAAATTTGTGGTACTGAATGAAATTAATTTACAAGTCCAAGAAACCAGCGGCGATCGCCTCGACCGCTACCTTGCCCAAGAATTACCAGACTTATCACGTTCCCGCATCCAACAGTTAATTGAACAGGGTAACGTTCAAATCAACGGCAAAGTCTGCACAACCAAAAAGATTAATGTGAAAGCAGGCGATCGCATCACGCTGGAAATACCAGAAGCCCAACCTCTAGAACTGCAAGCCCAAGAGATACCCTTAGATATTCTCTACGAAGACGACCAGGTACTGATTCTCAACAAACCTGCTGGTTTAGTTGTGCATCCTGCACCTGGTCATGCAGATGGTACTTTAGTAAATGCCTTATTAGCACATTGCCCCAATCTCCCAGGAATAGGGGGAGTGCAACGTCCGGGAATCGTGCATCGACTAGATAAAGATACAACAGGTGCGATCGCCATTGCTAAAACAGATCTTGCCTATCAACACTTACAAGCGCAACTCCAAGCAAAAACTGCACGGCGAGAATATCTAGGTGTGGTTTACGGTGCCCCAAAAGTGGAAAGCGGCACCATAGACTTACCCATTGGTCGCCATCCCCAAGACCGCAAAAAAATGGCAGTTGTTTCCCTAGAACAAGGCGGACGGTCTGCCATCACTCATTGGCAAGTACTTGAACGCTTAGGAAACTATACATTAATCCACTTTCGATTAGAAACGGGACGTACCCATCAAATTCGCGTCCATAGTGCCAAAATCGGTCATCCCATTGTCGGTGATCCAATTTATGGTTCTGGTCGTTCTGTAGGAGTAAACTTGCCAGGTCAAGCACTACATGCTTGGCGACTAAAGTTGCAGCATCCCGTTTCTTTTGATTGGATTGAAGTCACAGCTCCCCCTCCCCAAACATTTACAACTCTACTAGAAGTTCTGCGCCGACGAGCAGCCATTTCTTCATAAAATGATTAGGTACTGGGTATCGGGGACTGGGGACTGGGGACTGGGTACTGGGAAAAAAATAGAAATATGGTCATCAATTCTTCTCTTCCCAATACCCAATACCCAATACCCAATACCCAATACCCAATACCCAATACCCAATGCCGCAACTGAGTGAAAAAGTCCAAGAACTGATTAAAAAAGCCCGGATCGTCAGCTTTGCTACCTGGCAAGATACTCATTCGGTTCCAGCCATTGAACGATTCCAGACAGCAGATGACCAAGGACGTTATCTGACAGATGAGGATTTTCAAGAGATTCAGAGACTTGTGCCAACTACAGCAGAACTGATTCCAGTAGCACGGATGTTACGCGATCGCGTTAACGACATCGTGAATGAAGCTAGAAACGAAGTTTTAGCTACCTTTCCTACTATTACCCAACCAGGTGGCGGACTCTACCCGACCGAAAGAGCTGAAGCCTGCTGGCGGGACTTTTGGCACTTCCTCCGCTGTATTATCTACGGCATTGCCGGAGGTCGCACCGATTATACCAGTGCAGAAGGTCTGCACTACATGCAACTACTTTATCAAGAATTGCAAGTGCCATTAGATGCCATGGTAGTGGGATTAGAAGGTATCAAAGCTGCTAGTTTGAATCGGGTAGAACCAAAGCAGCAAGAAGTTCTTGCTCCCTATTTCGATCACCTAGTCGGACAATTGAAACAGTTCAAAAAATAAATTATTCAGTTTGATGTTGTGAACTGATGCTGAGAAAGTGTAAAAAATCTGGATTGACTAGGATTTTTTGCTGATACTGAGCTGCTAGTTAAGGTAGGCTGGAAGATAAAGTATTATTGACAACAGTTAAAGATTGTGAATGATCTGCTTCGAGGGCGGATGTTGCTCTCACATAACTTTGACGTTTCTACCGACATCGTGCCAGCCCTGAGTCGGGAAGAATTTGCACAAGTTTTTATAGAAGGTTTGAGTGTTCATCAACACCTCAAATGTCGCTTAGTGAATAATCCTCATTGGATTGTAGAGGTTTTGTTTGCTACAGAAGAGTTTTCACCCAGACAGGTAGGAGAACTGTGTGCTAATGCCCTATTAGAGAAGCGTCAACTAGAGCGATCGCACCCAGGATCTATCCCTGAGATTCTGGTCTTAGGTGGCATTAAAACCACCCCTCCAACAAGCAGTTCACCCGATGCATTACAACCGGGAAATTGGGGCGTAGATGTAGTAGAAACCCTCTCATCTGAGGCATTTTTGCAAGCGATCGCCTGGGATACAGCCATTGCCCAAAAACCCGCGGATAGCATCTTTAAAGTCGAACTGAAGAACTAGGGATTGGTGCAAGAGTGCAGGGGAGATGGGGAGATGGGGAGAAATAACTCATACTCAATCTCCAATTCCCAATTCCCAATTCCCAATCATTCAAAAATCAACATTTAAAACTATGGACTCAAAAGACGAATTTCACAAGTTTTTTGCAGCTTGCGTTGGTAATTGGGCAACTGAACGCACCTACCATTATCTGACACATCAGGAAGTAGAGCGATCGCATACAGAATTCTTGATCCAGCCCATCACCACAGAACGCAAAGCCCAAGTTCTCAGCGATAACCAGTATCCAGATAACTCAAACCTAGAGGGTTTACCTGGATACCATCTGGAATTTACAACCGTTTCAGAGAAAGGCGAGAAAGTGAATCAATCTCTGAATATGCTGTTTGTACCTCAGATGGAAGAAGGTTTTAAATTGGTGGGAGATTATTTGCGCGATCGCGCCTACGAAGAATCCCGACCAATAGTATCTAACTTTCGCTTCAACCCAGAAACCAGGGAACTGTTGATGACTACTACCTACACCCGTGTAGTTTCTGTGGACTCCATCACTCTAGTAAACCCCAAGCTCCGGATTCGCAAAATTCTTAACTACCGTCGTCCCGCAGCAGGAGAACCCTTGCAAGAGGTCGTTCTAGTAGGTTTTGGAGTAGAGCAGAAACAAGATTAGGGACTGGGTACTGGGGACTGGTGACTGGGAAAAAATATTAGTTCATCAAACAGCGTTTTTTTCCTAATACCCAATCTCCAATCCCTAATCCCCAATACCCAATCCTCAATACCCAGTCCCTAATCCCCAATCCCCAATCCCCAGTCCCCAGTCCCCGCTACAATCATCAAGATTCATAAATCTTCATGTTGTTGGTTACAGACTCATATGAAGATTGATCATAACAAAGCGTATAAAACCTCCCAAAAATTTCTATTATTTGTGGGGTTGGGCTTCTGATGAAGAAATTTAGGCTTTGTAGTCGAACAAATCAATCAATTGCTTGATTTGTTGGATGAACAATCTGAAATTTCTTAACTTTTTGAAACAAATTTCTTAAACTCTGTTGTTAACGCAGGAGATATCGTTAATGCCTTTTGGACCAGCTTCACGCTTGGGTGTTAGCCTATTTGACGAAACCCCTCCGATTGAGCGGTTTCCCGGTAGTTCGGCACAAGAAGCAGAATCGATTATTCGGGCAGTCTACAAGCAAGTGTTAGGCAATGCCTATGTAATGGAAAGTGAGCGGCTTGCTGTACCTGAGTCGCAGTTTAAGCGCGGTGAGTACAGCGTCCGTGAGTTTGTCCGTGCAGTGGCAAAGTCTGAACTGTACCGTTCTCGCTTTTTTGATGGTGTTCCTCGTTACCGTGCGATCGAACTGAACTTCAGACACCTTCTTGGTCGTCCTCCACGGGATTTAGAAGAAACCCGTGCCCACAGCACTATCTTAGATACGAAGGGATTTGAAGCTGAGATTGATTCCTATCTCGACAGCGATGAATACCAAAACACCTTCGGTGAAAACTTTGTACCCTATATCCGGGGCTACAAAACTGAAGCCATTCAAAGCTTAGTTCAGTTTACCCACACCTTCCAATTAGTTCGCGGTTCTGCCAGCAGCAGCCTCAAAGGCGACCTAGCAGGAAAGAGTCCCAAACTGAATTCTTTAGTTATTCAGTCGATCGCCACTCCGGTAGTTTCGCCTTCTAGCGATGGTGCAACCTTCCGTACACCCCCAGCAGTTTCCCGCTCACGTCAAGGAGTGGGTGCTACCTCCGATGGCAAGGTTTATCGCATCGAAGTGACTGGCTACCGTGCAAAAGCTGTCAATGCAGTTTCCAAGTTCCGCCGCTCGAACCAAGTTTATTTGGTACCCTACGATCAACTGTCTCAAGAGTATCAGCGGATTCACCAACAAGGCGGTGTCATTGCCAGTATTACAGCGGTCTAATTACTAGACTTAAATAATGCTGACTGCTCAGTTCCCATAGCTAAAGCTTGGGAATTGAGTCTGGAAAAGATTTGTTTTTTCGACCTAGCTTTTACCAGGCTTGGTCTAAAAGTCTATGTGCTGAATTAATAGTGTGAGTGTGGCAATAACACGATCGCAAGAAGTTACAGCAGGGTTTCCCGAAAATTCTATATAGATATAGAAAGTTCGGTGGCTCAGCTGAACTTCGCTGAATCAGCACTTTTTTATATGTGCTTAAGCAAACCGAAAAAATTGAAGCATTTTAGGAGATACTTTCAATGACATCCGCTACAGTTTTGGAACTGCGGTCTACCAGCAGTTTAGAAGATATCGAAATAGTGATTCGGGCAGTTTACAAGCATGTTTTAGGAAATCCACACGTGCTGGAGAGTGAACGCTTGGTGACTGCTGAGTCCCAGTTGCGCGATCGCTCCATTAGCGTGCGTGAATTCGTCCGCGCTGTGGCTAAGTCTAATTTCTACCGCAGCCGCTACTTTGAGTCCTCCGCCCCCTACCGCTTTATTGAACTGAACTTCTTACACTTGCTCGGTCGCGCCCCCCTAGACCAAAGAGAAGTTTCCGAACACATCATCCGCACTGTTGCTGAAGGTTACGACGCTGAGATTGACTCCTACATCGACAGCGAAGAATATCAATCAGCTTTTGGTGAAAATATTGTGCCTTACGAACGCGGCAAAAACAGCGCAGCCAACCAAAAGCAAGTCGGCTACAACCGCATTTTTGCCCTTGATCGTGGCCCTGCTCAAGTTGATAGTGCAGTTAAATCTTCACAGCTTGTCTATGCGATCGCTGCTAACGCTAGCAACAAGATTAAGCCATCTTCAGCAACTGTAATTGGCTCAGGTAGCGAAAAGCAGTTCAAAATTGTAGTCACTGGCTCCAAATTTGACGCTCCCCGCCGTGTGAGTACGACTGAATACATCGTCCCCGCTAGCAAGATGTCCCCGCAAATTCAGCGGATTAATCGCACTAGCGGTAAAATCGTCAGTATTACTGAAATAGGATAGTCCCCTGTGGGGTCGGCAATATCCACCTTGATGATCCTGCTCATCGGCTCAACCATCTCTATATATAAACCTCTTGCAAAAGGGTATTTTGATAAGAGGTAAGTAAAGGTGAAAAAAGTATATAAAGAGGGGAAAAGGGAAAAAAATAATTCTTTCCCTTCCCCTTTACCTTGTTGTTTTCCCGTTTTCCTTTTCTTGACTTCTCCCAGAAGTCTGATTTAATTATTAGTCGTTATGAAGATTAAAGAATTTGTTGAGCGTTCCATTGGGCGTTGGCGATCGCAACGTAGCGCCCATCACTTAGCTTTCGGGCACTTTGAAGCCATACAATCAGTCATCGACATCGTTGCTATTCCCCCAGATGACCCAGCAGTTATTGACCTGTGCAAGTCCTACAACATTGAAATAGAGGCAGCTGTTTCCCCCTTCCGCATGACCTGGGACGGTCAATCAGACTGGGATGAAAACGAAGTCCTCAAAGGTAGTTGCATTTTAGTTCCAGTTCCCGACCCTGACGACCCCAATCGCGGTAAACTCCTACGCGATCAAGGTTATGCAGAAACAATGGCAGCAGCTGGTAATTATTACTTAACCGAAGATGATACTTTCGTCTTAGTTACACAATATGACCGCGCAGCCGCAGAAGAAAAAATTTGGTTTGTGAACCCCAACGTTCGTTGTCGAGTTTCCCTGATTAAAACCAGCGCTGGTACAGGAATTGTGACAGCCTCTTTTTCATCAGAAATTCGACAAGAAATTAAAAATTCAAAATAAATAGAAAAATTGTCAGAGTCTCACAACTGCCAATTTTGTCATCTAATCAACTGTAACCAATTGCATATCAATAACACCAAATTCTATTAAGATGTATTGTTGAATTTTCGCAGGTGAAAATTTAAAAAAAACCGTTTAAGTCCTTTTTAATAAAGTCTTAATTACGAATTACGAATTAGAAATTACGAATTAGTATGACTACGCCACTGCATATTTCTGAGTCTGAATCAAATGATTTAGTAACCCTGGCTCGTTGTATGGCAGGGGATTTTAGTAATTACAAACAGTCTGTTGAAAATTCTAGAAATTTCGCTCATATCCATGTTTACTTTCGCCCTTTGCCGTTTGAGTTCTTCTCTGGCATTGGCTTTTATTCTGAGCAAGTTTACGACTATGATCTTTGGAATCCCTACCGTCAAGGCGTGCATAGGCTGGTGGATTGCAAAGACCACATTTACATCGAAAACTACAGCCTAAACAACGCATATCTTTACGCAGGTGCAGCGCGTGAATTAGACATTCTTAAAACAATTACACCTGACTGTATCCAACGCCGATATCACTGTGCCATGATTTTCAGGCGAGATGGTGATCTATTTCGAGGCAGTGTAGAACCTGGTAACTCATGCTTGATTGAGCGCAATGGCTGCCAGACTTACCTAGTGAGTGATGTCGAAGTCACACAAACCACTTGGGTGAGCCTCGATAAAGGCATGGATGTAAATACACATGAGCAAGTTTGGGGGTCAACCTTCGGGCCCTTGAGGTTTGAAAAACGAGAGAGTTTTGCCCATGAAATCCCAACTATCCTATGACACTTCCTTGAAGAGTCTGGAGCGCGTTGAAGCAAGAATGTTGCCACCAGAAGCTCAAAAAAAGATGCAATGCTGGCTCCGAAGCCGCCATTTGATTTGTTCAGGTAATTTTTTTATTTTTGAAACAGTAGATTATAGCGCTGTCGAGCGTTTTTCAGAATGCGTTGTAGCTTTAGGGGGAACTGTAATTTCGGTCGAACCAGTTGACAAATTGTGGATGGGAGATCATCGCCAAGTTTTTCTTTATCGTGCTAGAGCCAGTTTGCACACCCCTTGCCATAACCTCAAGCAATACTGGATTAAATATGGCAGTTTTCGCACGCGATTTGATGTGCAATGAAAAGGGATTGGGGATTGGGTATTGGGTACCGGGTATTGGGGATTGGGGATTGGTAATTGGGATTTGGGGATTGGGAATTGGGGATTGGTAATTGGGATTTGGGGATTGGATTTTACCATTACCCAGTCCCCAGTCCCCAGTCCCCAGTCCCCAGTCCCCAGTCCCCAGTCCCCAGTCCCCAGTCCCCAGTCCCCAGTCCCCAGTCCCTCTAAAATTAAAGAAACTTTTGTCATTTGCTCTCATGGAACTTGATCAAATCAAAACCAATCTGCAAAACTCCGATTTTAAATATAGGCTGGATGCGATCGCAGCTTTGAAAAATTATCCCCCGGAAGTGGCTGTTCCTTTACTCACCAAGTACATTCAAGATCCAGAATTTCTAGTGCGATCGTTTGTTGCTAGGGGGTTGGGGAACCATCAAACGTCTGAATCCTTTGCAGCTTTACTCCAGATGATGAAGTTTGATAACACTCCCAATGTGCGGGCAGAAGCTGCTAACTCCCTGTCTTTATTTGGTAAGATATCAGCTTCCCATCTGGTTCAGGCATTTTTCATGGATGATCATTGGCTATTGCGCCGCAGCATCCTAGCAGCTTTGGTTGAACTGAAGTGTCCCGAAGAACTACTTGAGGTTTGTGTCCAAGCAGTACAAGGAGAAGATGCAACTGTTCAGGAAGTAGCGGTAGACATGCTAGGTAGTTTAGCTGGTTCCCGTCAACATCAAGCTGCCTTAGCCCAACTCCTCAACCTCAAGAATTCAGAATCCGAAGGCATTCGCGTACAAGTTGCTTATGCCCTAAAACATTTTAATGACCCCGATGCCAAACAAGCCTTAGCTCAACTTCGACAAGACGCAGATCATCGCGTTGTTGGGGCGGCGATGGAAGATTTGCTCTAGTAAAGAGACTGGCGAAAAGAAATTTTGATTCTGCTTTGTGAATATAGTTCATCACTATCTGTTGAGAATTCCCAATTAATATTTTTGTAGGGTGGGCACTGGCAACAACATAAAAATCAAGCTTTAAGCGAACCTGATTATGCAGTGCCCACCGCAGGGTTAATTGAGAATGGTGCAAGATATCAGTTCACAAACATCCTTTCACAATTATTTGAAGTTTTAGGAAAATAGTCAAATGAATCAGCCTCTGCCCAGCGAAAACGAGCCGCCATACTTGAATGAGGCATTAACCAAAGCACAACAGAAAGCCAAGTAGCAGATTCGCATTGGAGGTACGGTGTTGGCTTTGAAAGTGCAAGTTTTAACCCAGATGGTCAGCACATCCTTGCAATACCATCTAAGTACATTTATCATGGGCCAAATAAAAACATTTTTCTCTGGAATTTATCGGGTAAACAGCTAGCAAAATTAACTGGCACAAGTGCAGCTTTTAGCCCAAATGGTCAGCAAATCGTTGTCACCAATGGTTCTATTGCTTCAGTGCATGATTTATCTGGAAAGGTACTAGCAAAACTAGAAGGGCATCAAGCTGATGTCAAAAGTGCTAGTTTTAGTCCTAATGGACAATACATCGTTACTGCTTCTGGTGACCAAACAGCTCGTGTGTGGGATTTATCAGGAAAGCTGCTTGTCGAACTTAAAGGGCATAACACAGAGGTTGAAAATGCCAGTTTTAGCCCGGATGGGCAGCGAATTATGACTACATCAAACAATACTCGAATTTCAACAAGAAATACTTATATTTGGGACTTGTCAGGCAGACAGTTAGCAAAATTTGAAAATTCTGGTAGCGCCAGTTTTAGCCCAGATGCAAAGCAAATTTTCATTGTGTTATCTGGGGTAGAGGTGTGGCGAGTTGGTGGGTTGGATGAGTTGCTGGCGCGGGGTTGCGACTGGCTAAAGGATTACCTAGCTTCCCATCCAGAAGCGCGAGAAAAACTCAAGGAGTGTCAGCAAAGATGAGTGGGGAATAGGATATGGCTGTAAATTCCTATAGTACCCAAATTTTGAGTATTTTTGGTATTTTCAGCCTTTACAGGTAGAGTAACCTGAGTTCGGGATAAGCCCAAACCATGATTCTATCGTTGGTCGAAACTCCTAAAATTTACGCAAAATATCTCTCAAACTCTCATAACTCTGTGATCTCCGTGCCTCTGCGGTTCGATAAAATCTTTTTAACCCGAACTGAGGTTAGAGTAAAAAGTTTCTCACAAGATTAACAATAAATCCTGCAAGCTCAAACCCTACATCCAAAAGCTGTATGCAGGTAACTTCTGCTGTCGTTAGAAAGAGTAAAAAAGTACTTCTTGAGGAACTGGATTCCGAATTTTGGGAACCATATAGTGTAATTAACAATGATACCTCTATAGCAAATTGGCATAAATGTCTAGCATAAACGTATCAACGTTTACAGAAATTAACATTCAGGTGTGAGAATTTTTATTACCTAACAATTAACACTACTGTTGTTGAGAAAAACTATGGCTGAAATACCAACTGGTGGTCAAATGACCTGGAAAATAGAAGGAGCAATAGATTGTGCCTTACACTTACGGCATCATCCATCAGAACCTTGGCGTCCATATGAAGAGTTTCCAGAATATTTTTTACCCGACCCTCGTCACTTTTCTAAAGGTTATGCAACCTTTCTGGCCTTGCTCAAAAAGGGTTGGAAGGCTGTTTGACCCATCTGTAAACTAAGCTCTCACGTATTTAACTTGCACCTTCAGACTGCTATTGAGTAGGGAAGCAGGAGAGAAAATTAAAAAGAGACTGTCACCCAAAACTTGAACTATAGTTATTGAATTTACTACAAAATAGGTAAAGAAGCGGTAGCTAGCTAGCTGCCGCTTCTTTACTTAATAATGATAATCATTACGCATCATTGTAAGTATGGTTCAATGATGCTATAACACTTCCGAAGACTTCAATTTAGACCTTCATAATCGTTTACAAATAGTCTCTAACATACAACTACCATATGCCAAATTTTCCACAAGATGATAGACAGACTTTATTAGTAACAGGTGGAGCAGGGTTTATTGGTGCCAACTTTATCCTGAAAGCTAGAAAAGCACGATGGGCTAAAATAGTTAACCTAGATAAGCTGACTTATGCAAGCAACCTACAAAATTTAGCAAGTTTGCAAGATGATCCAAACTATAATTTTGTTCAGGGAGATATTAATAACTTAGAATTAGTCAGCTATCTACTAGAGCAGTATCAACCAAGTGCAGTGATCAACTTTGCTGCGGAGAGCCATGTTGATCGTTCAATTTTTAGTCCCCAAGACTTTATACAGACTAACGTAGTCGGAACCTTTAAACTACTAGAAGCTAGTAAAATTTATTGGCAAAAATTAACATCAACAAGACAAGAACAATTTCGCTTTTTGCATGTATCTACTGATGAAGTATACGGTTCACTTAATCCACAAGACCCACCTTTTCTAGAAGATACACCCTATGCACCCAATAGCCCTTATGCAGCTTCTAAGGCAGGAGCAGATCATCTGGTACGGGCTTACTATCATACCTATAATTTGCCAACTTTAACAACTAATTGTTCAAATAACTACGGGCCTTTGCAATTTCCCGAAAAACTAATTCCTCTGACTATTATTAATGCTTTAGATAGTAAGCCTCTACCTATATATGGTGACGGTCAAAATATTCGAGATTGGCTATATGTAGATGATCACTGTGATGCCCTTTATCTTGTTCTTAGAGAAGGCTGTATTGGAGAAACTTATAATATTGGCGGACAAAATGAACAAACAAATTTGACAGTTGTCCAAAAAATTTGTGATATTCTTGATCAGCTAACGCCTAAATTAAATTTTCAACATTCTTCCTTAGTTACATTTGTTAAAGACCGTCCTGGTCATGATAAAAGGTATGCAATTAATTGTCATAAAATTAGCCAAAATTTAGGCTGGCAACCAAAGGAAAATTTTGATACCGGTTTACTGAAAACAGTACAGTGGTATCTGAATAATCAAACTTGGATAAATTCTGTACGCACAGGTGAGTACCAAAACTGGATCAAACAAAACTATCAAAATTCTTAATTGCTGATTTGTGAGGATTTATAAAATGAAAGGTATCATTTTAGCTGGTGGTTCTGGTACACGTCTTTACCCCATAACTCATGTGATCAGTAAACAATTAATGTGTGTTTACGATAAACCAATGATTTACTATCCTTTGTCTGTATTAATGCTAGCTGGAATTCGGGAAATTTTAGTTATTTCTACACCTGAAGATTTGCCCCTTTTTCGGCGACTTTTAAAGGATGGTAGTCAATGGGGTTTGAGCTTTAGTTATGTTGAACAACCAAGACCAGAAGGTTTAGCTCAAGCTTTTATACTTGGCAAAGATTTTATTGGTAATGATTCTGTATGCTTGATTTTAGGAGATAACATTTTTTATGGGCACGGTTTCACCGAAGTACTTATTCGTGCTGCTAATCTCCGTCAGGGAGGGTTAGTTTTTGGTTACAAAGTTAAAGAACCTCAACACTATGGTGTAATTGAATTTGATGCCCAGGGTAAAGCAATTAATATAGAAGAAAAACCATTAATTCCTAAATCCAAATATGCTGTACCTGGTATTTACTTTTACGACTCTGAAGTGAAAGAAATTGCTGCTAGTCTTAAACCTTCTGCTCGCAATGAGCTAGAAATTACTGATGTAAATTTAGCTTATCTGCGTCGAGGGAAACTGCGAGTAGAAGTTTTGGGTAGAGGATATGCTTGGCTAGATACAGGTACACACGAGTCGTTGCATCAAGCAGCCAATTTTATCCAAACATTAGAACAACGACAAGGACTAAAAATAGGTTGTGTGGAAGAGATTGCATATCGTCAAGGATATATCAATTTAGCTCAGCTGAGTAAGTTATCTGAATCTATGGCTAAAAGTAGTTATGGACTTTATCTGAAACAAGTTATAGAAGAAGACACTTACTCGACTTTTAGTGAAGTAAACAATGTGACTACAGAAAACAGTATTCTAGCGTAAGACTGGTTAACAGACAAAAAGGATCAGGTTATGAAGGTTGTACAGACGGAAATTCCTGATGTGCTGCTGATTGAACCGCAAGTTTTTGGTGATGAACGAGGCTTTTTTTATGAAAGTTATAACGAAAGAGTTTTTTTGGAGAAGGTAGGAATATCATCTCACTTCGTACAAGATAATCACAGCCGTTCCGTTAAAAATGTCTTGCGTGGTTTGCATTACCAAATTCATCAGCCACAAGGAAAACTTGTGAGAGTTGTAGTAGGAGAAATATTTGATGTAGCTGTGGATTTAAGGAAAAGTTCTAACACTTTTGGACAATGGGTTGGTAGGTACTTGAATGCTGCTTACAAACAGCAATTATGGATACCAACAGGTTTCGCGCACGGTTTTGTTGTGTTATCTGAAGTAGCTGAAGTGTTATACAAGACCACTGACTACTATTTATTACAGGATGAACGTTGCATCCAGTGGAATGACCCAGACTTGGCGATCGCCTGGCCAATTCAAGAAAAACCAATTCTATCTGCTAAAGATCAAGCTGGTAAGTTTCTGCAAGAAGCAGAAGTGTATGTTTAAAAGGGACTAGGGACTGGGGACTGGGGACTGGGTTAAATAGACTTGCTGAACTAAAACTCAAGCACATTCGTGTTGATTGAGCAAGATTGCTATAATCCATACCTCTTAAAGATGCATGAATCTCAAGTAATGTGACAAAATGTAAAAATAGTTGTCAATGAATTGACATAAGTAACTTGTTGTAGATTGTATATGAAAGAGGTTTTATAGCTTATGACGTTTCAGCCTCAAATTGTTGAGCTAACCCCAGAATTCCTAGTAAAAGAGTTTTTTCAGCAATCGGAAGGGAACTGGCGATCGCAGCGCCGTTACTACACCCTCAAAGATGGCGAAGCTCAAGAAGTGGTAAGTATAATCACTGTACGGTTTCTAGAACAGGGAAGCGAGGAACTGATTCAGTTAGCTCGTTTACACGAAATGGCAGATGAAACCATATTGACCTGTGGAGTTTTTACAAGTTGGGAAAGCAACTATGTGGGGCCGAGTCCCAAACAGACCACAGGTTCAACAGTATTTGGGGTTTTGGGAACAGCATTGTATCGCGATCGCGGTTTTTCCACCACCAAACCCATCATTGCTAAATTCTCCATGCGCGACCCGAAAACCATGTGCCTGCGAACCGAGTACAGCGGTAACGTGTTTGAAGAAGAAGTGAAACTCATCGGCACTCAATACCGCACCCGACAAACAATCATTTCCCGCGCTGGCGAAGAACAGATGATTGGACAGTATTTAGAAAAGCGAATCGCCTAGGTTTGGGGAGATGGGGGGATGAGGGAGATGAGGGGGATGAGGGAGATGAGGGAGATGAGGGAGAATAACAACTGACAAATGACGAATGACTGATGACTAATGACGAATGACTAATGACTAATGACTAATGACTAATTCCAATCTTGCTCTTCTTTTTTGCCGCGACTTTTGTAAATTCCGCCAACATTGTGGAGTTGGCGAGTCTTTTCAAACAATTCGGCTTCTGTCAAACCCCACTGCTGCAAAACTTTGTCTAGGTCTTTCTGGATATCTCTAGCGCCTGGAAAACCTTGATAACGAATTCGCAGCCTGGCTAATTCAGCTAGATGATAGTCCGTTATCTCTTGAGATAGTAAAATATCAATAAGGGGGCGATCGCGGTTGTAAAGTGGGTGCTGTTGATCCTTAGTTCCGTGTTCTTCTGCCATAATCCATACCTTTATTTAGATAGTTTTTGATCTAGAGTCTAGAGTTGAGAATTTCCCGGTTTTGTCAAAAATCATGATGACGGCAACCACACCTAGCTCTTACGGCTCTCAACACTGCGGTTCAACTTTAAATAAAGATACATTATCTCTAAGAAAATACAAAAAAGTTTAAATGCGGGTGAATTTTTAGCTCACCCAAAGTCCAAGCAGCAAGGGAGCATGAACCCGTTATGTTTGAACACTTCACTTCCGAAGCCATTAAAGTAATTATGCTCGCTCAGGAGGAAGCACGTCGCCTGGGACACAATTTCGTAGGCACAGAACAAATTCTCCTGGGTCTAATTGGAGAAGGAACTGGGGTTGCTGCCAAAGTGCTGACTGAATTGGGCGTTACTCTCAAAGAAGCACGTAGGGAAGTAGAAAAAATTATTGGTAGGGGTTCTGGTTTTGTACCACCAGAAATTCCCTTTACCCCCAAGGTTAAAAGCCTCTTCGAGCAAGCGTTTAAAGAAGCTCATAGTCTTGGACAAAACTACATCAACACTGAACACTTACTCTTGGGCTTGACCGAGGCTGGTGAAGGTGTCGCCGCCAAAGTGCTACAAAATTTAGGGGTTGACCTCAAGAGTGTCCGCACCGCCGTAGTTCGTCGTATTGGTGAAGGTGTATCTGTGGCCACAGGTGGTAGTGGTGGCAATAGACGCACTCAAGCTTTAACGGTAGAAGAGTTTGGCAGAAATTTAACCAAGCTAGCACAAGAAGGTAAACTCGACCCTCTAGTTGGTCGTCAAAAAGAAATCGAGCGTGCTGTGCAAATTCTCGGTCGTCGCACCAAGAATAACCCTGTATTGATTGGAGAACCAGGGGTTGGTAAAACTGCGATCGCCGAAGGTCTAGCTCAACGCATTGTCAATCAAGATGTTCCTGACATTTTGTTGGATAAGCAAGTCATCAGTCTAGATATGGGCTTGCTGGTGTCTGGAACTCGCTTCCGTGGTGACTTTGAAGAACGTATCAAGAAAATTGTTGATGAAGTCCGCTCTGAAGGCAACATCATCTTAGTAATTGATGAAGTTCATACCTTAGTTGGTGCTGGTGGTACAGAAGGTGGCTTAGATGCAGCCAACATTCTCAAACCTGCCTTAGCACGGGGCGAACTCCAGTGCATTGGCGCTACCACACTTGACGAATATCGTCAACACATTGAGCGTGATGCAGCCTTAGAGCGTCGTTTCCAATCGATTTTGGTAGGCGAACCCTCTGTAGAGGAAACCATTGATATACTTTATGGTTTGCGCGGTGCTTACGAGCAGCACCATAGAGTGGAAATTTCCGATGCGGCTGTTGTAGCAGCAGCTCAGTTGTCAGATCGTTATATTAGCGATCGCTTCTTGCCAGATAAAGCAATTGACTTAATTGATGAAGCTGGTTCTCGTGTACGTTTGCGAAATTCTCAGCATTCTGCTGACAAAGAACTCAAGCGCCAATTAACTGGTGTCACCAAAGCCAAACAAGAAGCAGTCAGAGTCCAAGACTTTGACAAAGCTGGCAAATTGCGTGACCAAGAATTAGCATTGGAAGCAGAAATTCAAGCGGCATTACAAACTGAGCAAAGTATCAAATCTCCCGTCGTTGACGAAGAAGATATTGCTCAAATCGTTGCTTCTTGGACTGGTGTACCAGTTAACAAGCTCACAGAATCCGAGTCAGAGTTGCTGTTGCATCTAGAAGACACCCTGCACCAGCGGTTAATTGGTCAAGAGCAAGCAGTTACTGCTGTATCTCGTGCCATTCGGCGGGCGCGAGTTGGGTTAAAGAGTCCCAATCGTCCCATTGCTAGCTTTATCTTCTCTGGCCCTACTGGAGTAGGTAAGACAGAATTGGCGAAAGCATTAGCAGCTTATTTCTTCGGTTCCGAAGAAGCGATGATTCGGCTCGACATGTCCGAATACATGGAAAGCCACACCGTCTCCAAGCTGATCGGTTCGCCTCCTGGTTACGTGGGATACGACGAAGGCGGACAACTTACCGAAGCTGTGCGGCGCAGACCATACACAGTGTTGCTGTTCGACGAAATCGAGAAAGCACACCCTGATGTCTTCAACATGCTGCTGCAAATCTTGGATGACGGACACCTCACCGATGCCAAAGGTCGCAAAGTAGACTTCAAGAACACCTTGATTATTTTGACTTCTAACATTGGTTCCAAAGTCATTGAAAAAGGTGGCGGTGGTTTAGGCTTTGAGTTTAATAATCAAGCCGAAGCTAGTTACAACCGCATCCGCACTTTGGTCAATGAAGAACTCAAAAATTACTTCCGTCCTGAGTTCCTCAACCGAGTTGATGAGATTATCGTCTTCACTCAACTTTCGAGGGACGAAGTTAAGCAAATTGCTGACATTATGCTCCGCGATGTTTCTAGCCGCTTGACTGAAAAGGGAATTACTCTAGAAGTTACTGAACGCTTCAAAGAGCTTGTAGTACAAGAAGGCTATAACCCCAGTTACGGCGCAAGACCGTTACGTCGGGCAATTATGCGCCTGTTGGAAGATTCCTTGGCAGAAGCAATGCTGGCTGGCGAAATCAGCGAGGGAGACACAGCCATTGTTGATGTTGATGATGACAATCAAGTCAGAGTCAGGAAGTCAGAAAAAAGAGAGTTACTCTTAGCTAATGCTGGCTAGTATTTCAACTACGTCACTGTATTAGAGATTTTTACCCCTAGTAGAAATACTAGGGGTTTTTCAGTGTTGCTAATTGAAAATATGAATCTGTGTCACGCACAGTCGCTCCAGGCGCGGAGAGTAAGCCTGAGTAGGGTGCATTATGGACTTTAGTCCTAACGCACCTCAATCTGAGATGGTGCGTTAGCCTACAAAATTAAATTTGGATTGATTATTAGAAGATGTGATTACAGATTCATGTTCATGATTTTTGATTTTTTGATTTAAATCTACCTGCAATAAAGTCTCGCTTTTTTAAATGCTTTGTTTTGCGTTTGGTGACTCGCTCTCGCCACATCAGAAAACTGGATTCTTTCATTTGCTGCCGCATTAAGGCTATTACCTGTTTCTCCAGTAGCCCAAACTGAGCCTCAATAGCTTCCATTGGCGTTCTATCTTCCCATGCCATTTCAATGATACGATCAATGGTTTCAGAATCTAGGTTTGGTAGCTTCATTTTATTGATTACGTTTTATATTCAAATATGTTTGAAATCATAGAATAATTGTTTGCCAAAACACAAACATAAAGTTATTATAAATTTACCCCTTACTAGGTTTAAACTAGAAGGGGAAAAATTTATAAAAAAAATAATTCTCTAGTTATTGACTTTTCAAAACTCCTGGTTCTTGCTGTATGGGCAAGACATCTAAAATATCAGTTTGAGAACAATATTTTAGGTCTTCATAACATTCCAGGCGTAGTAATCTTTGGCCATGACTAGCTTGATGGAATAATCCCAATAAATCATCTTGCCACTGTGAGTAAAGAGCGATCGCACCAATGACTTCATCATTACCAGCTAACTCCTCTGGTGATAACTGGGTTTGTTGTACAAGACTATGGGCGATCGCACCTGCACAGACTGTATCCTCAAGAGAAAAACTACCTTCCCAACCTGAACCGACAATCCATACTGTCTCTGGTTGCTTTTGGAGAAGATGTTGCACTACCGCAGCTCGGTTAATCAAAGCTGCTGCTAGTACAGTTGGCGAGTGTTGTACCCTTTGTAAGGCACGAGTGCCATTAGTAGTACTGATGAATAAGCGACGCCCCTGCACTAGTTCTGGTGTACAGTCAAGGGGCGAGTTACCTAGTTCAAAACCAGCTACTTTCGCACCGCCACGTTCTCCTGCTCGCAGTCGTTTTTCTAAAGGCCATTTCTCGCTGACTTCCTTGAGTTGGTCTAAATCACTGAAGACTTGCACAGCTTCACCTCCAGCTGCCAAGACAGTTGCTATTGTGCTGGTGGCTCGCAAGACATCGACTGCGATCGCGCAGTCTGGAGCTTTACCATTTGGAGTCAATTCCGGTGTGTGGTATACAAATAGCTTCACGCGCTGGATACACCTGCTGTATATACAATTGCTGACATTACATTTTAATTGCTGTTACTAACTATAAGCACAGCTTAAACAACAGTATTTTTTATCCTCAGCCTAGAGTCTATGCCGAAAATCCCCTAGGTGAAGGGGAAAAGGGACAAAAAGCTATATGAGTACTATCCCTTTTTACCTTCTTTGGTAATCTGGAAAAAGAATAGGCTCTTGAAAGCAATGCTGTGATCAGTGAAATACACCATACTAAAAAGTGGCTCTAGGGCAAGCCTGATTTACATGCCTGGTGGTGGAATTTCTCCATTCGTACTAACTCCTCACTCGTCACTCCTAACTCCTGACCTTTATGGCACCCTTACCCGACTATCGTCCCAAGCAACTGTCTGTAGGCCCGTTGGAAGCAGAAATTTTAAATATTATCTGGGAACTAGGTTCAGTTACAGTCAAAGATGTACACGATCGCATTCTGTCTGACCCCAACCGGGAATTAGCTTATACTTCTGTGACCACAGTTTTACGTCGCCTCACTGAAAAAGGTTGGCTAGCCTGTGATAAGCAAGGACGGGCATTCTATTGGCGACCATTGCTCACACAGAAACAGGCGCAGGTAATTAAAGCGCACGAGCATTTACAGAGATTTCTAGCGGTAGGCAATCCCGATGTGGTTGCTGCTTTTGCAGATAGTCTAGATGAAGCTAGCAGCCAACAAATAGAAGCGATCGCTAAACGTATTCAAGCTGCACGCCAAGCCAGGGAGGAAAAATAATGCATCTAATCATGATTTTGACTGCTTTAGCAGTCTCTTGGGTCTTGAGATGCTCTTGGAGCAATCCTCAAGGCAGTTGGCCCCAAGGTAGTTGGAGTTCGCGGTGGCGGCGATCGCTGTTTTTATTTCTCTTCCCCCCATTACTCATTTTCATGACTGCGATCGCTCTGCTATTTATGGGGCCCCAAGGAAAAATGGGTGGTGTGTATACTGGCTGGTTTAGCTATATAATTGCATTAATTTATCTTGCTTTTTTTGCTATTTCATGCATTAAACTTGCTTTTCAAGGTTGGCAGTCTGTGAAATCTGCCTGTGAGTGTCCTTTGGTTAACCTTGAAGGTACACAAGTCCGGTTACTCAACACCAAGGCGCTGTTTGCGGGTCAAATTGGTTTTTGGCAACCGCAACTAGTTGTGAGTCAAGGATTATTGCAAAATCTCTCACAAAATCATGTAGAAAGCGTTTTGGCACATGAACAAGGACACTACTATTATCGAGATACATTTTGGTTTTTCTGGCTGGGTTGGGTGCGTTCCTGCACGGCTTGGTTACCCAACACAGAAACTTTGTGGCAAGAACTGTTAGCTTTGCGGGAACTCCGTGCTGATAGTTACGCTGCATCACAAGTAGACCCGTTACTGCTAGCAGAATCACTGCTGTTGGTGGTCAGTAATACTTCAGTATTGCCAGAGTCAGCAATTTGCTGTGCCGCATTGGGAGTTGCTGGTGTTAGCGATCGCTTAGAACAAAGAATAGAAGCTTTATTAGCACCACCACCACCAACACCGGAACTCAATTGGCAGTCTTGGAATGGCTTTTTGCTAGCATTTTTACCGTTGCTAAGCGTGATTTTTCATACTTGATTTGATTAAGACTGCCACTGCTCTGCGCTTGCTGATTTGATACGCTCGAAAGTGCTGTCAATTCTGAAGCAAGCAGTGCAGGAATTGGCGCTTGGTTGACATTAGCCTCACTATCCGGCTCGAACTCATCTTGACTGCTTTGGCTGATAACCATTGCAGACAGAACAAAAATCGCTCCTATAAAACCGCTGATACCAAGCTGCTCACCAAGTAATAAAAATGAGAAAATTGCTGTGAATATTGGCTCTAGTGTGTAGAGTAAGGCCGCTTCGTCAGCTCGAATCCATTGCTGAGCTAATGTCTGGAGCCATATGACAATGGCTGTTGCTACCAATCCAAGATAGAAAATTATGCCCCAGTTCTCACCTATTATTTCAAGTTGTGAGATTAATTCTGAGCTACTCCAGACTACGCCCAGTACTGCAATTACCAATAATTGCACGCTAGTGAGCGATAAAGATGAATGGTTTTTTGTTACCCGCTCTAATACTATTGCATAGACTGCATGGAGAACAGCATCACCAAACATCAATATATCTCCAATCCCTACTACTCCATTCTCCCAAGACATCACCCCAATACCAATAATCGCCAGTCCGGCGGCAAGAAAAATTCTCAACGGTAAGCGCCGACCCAAAAGTAATCCCAGTAAAGGTACTAAGATTGCACTCAAACTGATAATAAATGATGCCCGGTTTGCATGGACAGTCTCAAGGGCAATTCTTTCAGTGGCTAAACAGACAAACAATAAAATTCCCAGGATAAAACCATCACGTAGCAATCGTGTGTTCAGGCTACGTAAATTGAAGCTAAAAATTAATGCTGCCACAGCAAAACGGGTGGCAATCAGTACACTTGTTGAAAGACTACCGACTGTTTGCTCGATTAATGGCAAGGTGCTGGCCCAAATTATGTTGAGCAGGACAAACACTATAATTCCCTTGACGCGCAGGCTGTTTTGTGTTGGCTGATTGTCGCCATCTAAAATCATAAATATCTTTTTTTATTAACAATCTATCTAGCGAGTTTTGATTTCAAGTTTTTAGTGACTACATGAAAAAAATAAGCATGAAATAGTTCCTGTTATCAGTTTATGATATAGGGTATAATCAAATACTTATTTTTTTAGTGAAGTGGCGATCGCTAAATGATTTTTCATCCCACTCGCACCTTGAAGTGATGGAGCGAATATCCCCTTTTTCACTGATTTTTTGCATTATTGCTATTAGTAGTCATAGCTTAAATATCTTAGTATTAAATTAAAGTTTTTAAAACTGCTTTTATGCTATGGCAATCCTAAATTTGTCGTGAAAAATATAGATAAGGAAACGAACCGCCCTTCGGGTTCAGCAGTTCGCAATCGACGCAAGGCGCCAAGACTGCGACTGCTTCACCAAGGTCGCCTTCGCGCAGCGTCTCGTTAGAGAAGGACGCCAAGATAAGAAAGAAATAAGAGATATATAATTTTCACAAATGATTTAGGACTGCTATATTTACAAAATTATTTGTAACATATAAATCAGTTGTAAAGATGTTCCGGCGGATAGAAACGTTTCGGTAAAATATCTCTACCTAATCAGGTATTTACTGAAATGATTTTATGCTTAATTGATTATTTCTTATTTCCCCTCCCCGTTCACTCTTAGGGGTTAGGGGTGGGGTGCAATGATGATGGGAATTATAATTAATTAACCAGACTTGATATTTTATTCATCTTCTAGAAATTGTTCTATAGATTTTTTCACTAAAGGCACTTGAAAGGCGTTACCTTCTGGAGTTAAAATTCCCTTTCGCACCAGCTTGCGGACAACACCTTTGGGTTGCTGTGTGGGTATTTCACCTTGAATGAGACTGCGAAGAAAATTGCGATCGCCATCTGCTAAACTTGTCCATAATTCCTGAAAATATTGCTTGCCCCGCTCCAATACAGTAGGAATAACCTCTTCAACATCCTGTACAGTCACTTTTGCAGTATCCGCCTCTCGCCTATTTTTTCTCATATCCCGGTTCAACAACTCCACCAACTCCTGACACATTAATTGCACGAGATAAGGTTGACAGCGAGTAAGTTGAATAATCATATCTACTGCAGTTGGTTCATAAATATTCGGGAATTCTTCAACAGGTTGTAAAATCAACTCACGGGCTTCAGACTCTTGCAAGTAACTCATCTGCACAGCATAGGTATTAATTAAATAGTCACTCCAATAAGCATCAAGTTCAGATAACAAATGTAAACCGCTGAACAGCAAAATCCATTGCTTTTGATGTTGCACCAGATGACGAATAAAGTTGAGTGGCGCACGGCTATTTGTGGCTTGCACTACTTCACTTAACCGCTCAAATTCATCCAAACATAAAAGAAATCGCTTATTAGGGATGGTCTTTTCTATTTCTGCGAACCAAGTTTGTAGTGCTGGAAATGGGTCTTCAGCAAGTTTATCTGTATTTGGGTCGGGTAAGTAAATTTTTCGTGGTAATTGCCGTGCAACTTCCTGAAGTTGTTGGGCGAAATTTTCTGCAAATCCCTTTAAAGTTGTAGCTGATGCTACTCCTTGTATATCCACAAACAAAGGTATAATATCTGAGCCTGTCTTGTGTGGTAGATATTTCAGTGCTGAGGTTTTCCCAGTTTTTCGCCCACCATAAAGTAACAATACTGGCGGTTGTTCAGCAAGTGCCAAATTTTCGATTTCTCGAAATATGTCAATTCGTCCTTTGAAGCGATTCTTTGCTGTTTGCGGATCTAGTGAATTACCAGCAATATAAACTTGGCGAATTTCCTTTGATTTCTTTGCTGTTTCCTCTAAAGTACGCCGTGCTGTCTCTAGAATTGTCAGCCAGCGTTCTGCTATACTGCCAAACCTCGTAGCCAACAAAGCATTTTTCCCAAAAGCTAGACTGTTTTTCAGGTCGTGCAATGCATTGATGGGAATGTTTAATAACTCACGCTGACGATAAGGTGAAGTTGCTTCCATTGATGCTTTGACATTTTGGCTAATATCCAGAAATTGAGGCAAAACAGTGCCAAGTTCTTTTGGTGGTGGTGAAGGAATCCAAGTTAATTGATTGGCAATGTCTTCAATATCTCTTAAAGTCTGACAACGATTGAGAGTATCACTAGCAATACCATAAATTGCTCGTGCTGCCACTTTTTGCTGGTTGGTAGAATTGATGAGGTAATTAATAGTTTGATGAGCAGCAGTTGGGTTATTTCTATGAGCTTCTACAATCATGACATCCATGAAAGGCAGAGGCAAAATAATTACTTCATCAAAGCGGGGAGGCAAGTATCTTAAACAATTCACCCGTTCCCCAATGCGAGAAAAGAAGAATAGTATGAGTATCCATAGCAATTCTGGCAACCAAAAGTAAACTCGCAACACACCAAGAAGAAACGCCATGCTTACCACTACGTTTCCTGTCAGGCCTCCCACTAGGCTTCCCACCACACCTAACGCTACGCCAAAAGCCACGCGTCCCGTTACACCGAAACCCACGCCCATCGCCACGCTTCCGGGCACGCCTCCCACCACGTCTTCCGGCACGCCTATCCCCACGCCTACCGCCACGCCTACCGCTACGCCTGATACCACGCTTGACACCACGCCTGATGCCACGCCCACCGCCATAACGCCTATCGCCACACCTATCGCCACGATGCCTACGGCCACAGCTACCACTACGCCTGATAAAACTGATAAAAATATAATTGCCAACACAATGGTAAGGACAGCAGCAAGGACAATAACTAGTCTATTTTTATTGTCACCACGGTCTAGAATCCGTCCGATTAACCAACCCACCAAAAAAACGCAGCTTACGAACCAATTAAATGACTTACCACTAGCTAGAGTGTAAATTGGTGTAACTAATAATACAGCAAGCACTGGAACTACCGCAGTTAGCCACCAAACCTGCCAAGCATAGCGACGCAAACGGGGGTTAGTACGAAACTCAGCTCGTTTTGCAAAGGGGTTGTCTCTCGGCTTCAGTTCTGGATGGATATCGCGTAACCAGCGTTCAAAGGTAAAAGGCTTGAAGTACGTCCAATACAACAGGCGTACACATTCAGCCACATAACTCCAAAAGCCTGATGCTGTGGGTGTGTTGCTCATTGCTATTTCACAAAATTAAAAATTCTTTCCAACCACTGCTTAACATCAGGCAGAGGCAATACACGTACCAGACCTAAGCCAATCACAACTAAAATGAACATGCCGATGATTCTGTTTTGAAAATCATCCCAATTCCCGCCAATGTTTGTAGCTAAACGACCTAAATGCAATGGGATATCCCATAACCAGCCAAGCAATGATTTCCACCCAAGCTTCTTTCCTTGCTGCTGGGAATCAGCAATTTGTTGGTCAAACTTTTCTTTTGCCCACTTGATAGACTTACCTTGTTGACGTGCTTCCCACAAATAATAACCAGCCAATTGCAACTTGTGAGGATAACGCTTACCCCACTTTTGAGCTTTTTCTTGCTCTTCTACACTCAAAGCTGGTGTATTATTGACAGAGCTAATTGGCAAGCGTGTTAGTTGAATAGCTTCATCAGTCGTTAATTCTTGAAGTTCAACAGTGTGAGCAATATTAAAGAAACTAGAAACAAACCGATGCTCACTACCATAAACTTTCAAGCTTTTGCCGGAAGCTAGCACCAACATCAAGGCGTTATCTTCCATGAGCGATCGCAAGTTATCATAAAACCCGTCATCAAATTCCTGGGGATGTCTAAAAAGCCTGTCAAAATCATCCAAACACAGAACAGGTAAAACTTTCTGTTGTTTCCATTGTTTGATAGCATTGGAGAATGCTTGACGATTCAGCGGTTTAGTTTTCAAAGGATTTTTCAAATTGAATTGCAATGCACCAAGGCAACTTTGCAAAGCGTCGGCTACAGCTTGATAAAATCCCGCCTCAGTTTGACAATTGGCATTTCTGAGTGAAAGATAAACAACTATATAACGGTTGCGGTCTAATACTCGCTGTTCCCAGGTGAGAAAGAAGTAATACAGCAACCAAGATTTACCAATGTGCTTGTCACCAACTATATTGATATTTGTCGGCTGAACATTCTGCATTCCAGCTGCGATCGCATGTAATTCTTCTGTACGACCAATAAATAGCCTGGTGTCTTCAATCTTCCCCCCAGTCGAAAAAGGGTTATTAGGCAAGGAAGCATAGGGCATTTTTAATAAAAATTAACTACATAAATTTCGGTGCTAACACCTAGATAATAAACTGAAAAACTGCCTACACAACCTCTTTATCGAATAGTAATTACCTATGTGATTTTTCTTTTTAAAAAGGAATCTTCTGCGAAAAAAATTTGTAATTTTATACTAATTTTAATAATTTTTGCGACACATGCATTAGTAGGGGCGTACAGCTGTACGCCCTTACAAGGTATCTGTTGCATTCTTTTTGAAAATCGGTATCATATCATGTCCGCCTGATTACTTATTAAACCCTGAACCCCACCCCGCCAAAGCTATGCTTTGTCTCCCCTCCCCTTGGTAAGGGGAGGGGTTGGGGGTGGGGTAAAATGCCTGTAGGAATCATAACTAATTAACGTGAGTTCGACAGATTTAAAAGACCCCTCTTCAAACCTCTCCCCTGAAAGGAGAGAGGCTTTAAAAGCTTGATTTTTCGTTCTTTACCCAAGATGTTAAAGTCCCTCTCCGCGTCGGAGAGGGGTTGGGGAGAGGTTTATCGAACTCACGTTAATTAACCGGACATGATATCAGTTAATTAAGAAAGGCTATATGTTGCAGACAGACTCAAAGAGATTGTTTCGCCGTGACTTATTGTGGTTAAAACTCAACTTCTAACTGGTTCTGATTTTCTAATTCCTGCGATTGAGGAAGTTTTTCCAGTGGTGCTAGCTGTTCTTGAATTTTTTCTTGTGTAGGATCTATTTTCAGCGGTATCTCAGGAGTAGAACGGCTTCTATGAAGCCATAGTTGAATTTCTCTCTCAAATTGCTCCCTTCCCCGTGTGAAAAAGTTTGGTTCTCTTGGATAAATGGAGTTAATTGAATTGTTGGGTATTGGCGTAGTTTCGATAGCTGTTACTGGTGCAGTTATTGAGAAAACTGTCGTTACTAATGTTGTAACTATAGCCCAGTTGAATAATTTATTGGGTAAAAAGCTTTTCATCTTAGCCCTCCTTGATTTAGGGCAAGTATCTGGTATAAATTCAGAGCAATTTATCTTTGATAAACCAGATGTAGTGCTATAGTAGTGTGACTTTTTCAGAGTCTTGCTGGCATTTTTCTTGAAGAGAAATTGTCCTACTTACTTAAAGGTTTAATTCTTCTCTACATATCTATTATAACTAATATCTTTAAAATGCTTGTAAAAGTCTAATAATCAGCAATATTCTTGACCTAACTCAACTTTTTTGTAATTCCCTCAGCGCGTTTGCTAAATACTCATATTGTTCGCGCGTGTTGTAAATCTGTGCCGATATTCGCACTAATAACCGAGGTGATTCCGTCCAGGGAACGACTTGCACTTGAATGTTAAACCGATCAAATAACTCATCGTGTAAAGACATAAAATCACGATTTTCTAACGTTGTCGGCATTGGTACAACCGCCATTGTACCAATCATTTCTTCTGGACAAGGTGGTAGGACTTCTAAAGCTTCACAAAGCAGCTTCCTAGCCTCTAACACTAGCTGATGATTTCGCTGTCTTAATTCTGTCCATCCACCAGGTAACAATGAACCCAGAAAAGCGATCGCTGACGGGATGCACATGTAAGGTGTAGGATCGTCTGTACCCGTCCAATCAAATTCCAACTGAAAGCGGGTTTTATCGGTGCGTGGCGAATTTGCACCGTGGCTAATTGTTAGAGGACGAATTTCTGATTGTTTCTCCCTACGCACATACAAAAATGCTGCACCTTTGGGCGCACACAGCCATTTATGGCAATTGCCTGTGTAATAAGTTGCACCAATTTCTTGTAAGTTGAGGGAAATCATTCCTGGCGCGTGGGCACCATCTACAAGTGTATCTACACCACGTTGCTGCAATTCCTTAACTAACTGCTGAAGAGGGAAGATTAACCCTGTCTGACTAGTAACATGATCTATTAAAGCCAATCGTGTTTTTGGTGAAACTTGCTCAATGACTGCTTTTACCACCTGCTGTGGCGAGTCAATAGGGAAAGGAATTGTTGCTACGACTACCCGTGCGCCAGTGCGACTAGCGATAAAATCCAGTGCATTACGGCAAGCATTGTACTCATGATTAGTAGTGAGGATTTCGTCATCTGCTGAAAAAGTCACCGAACGTAGCACGGAATTGACACCAGTCGTGGCATTGGGTACAAAAACTAATTCCTGGATATCAGCACCAACAAATGCTGCTAGCTTGCTTCTGGCATCGTCTAGCAGTGGTTCCCACTCCCTACCAAAAAAGCGTATGGGTTCATGCTCTAATTGCGATCGCAACTGCTGCTGTACTACTAGCACTGCTTTAGGGCAAGCACCAAATGACCCATGATTGAGAAATGTAATAGTCGGATCAAGCGACCATAGTTCCTCAAATCCAGAAGTTTGAAGCCTGAAATTGTCTACTTCATACTTCATTCTTCACCCTTCATACTTTTTTAACTCCCCAGACTGGATTCGAACCAGTGACCAATCGATTAACAGTCGATCGCTCTACCGCTGAGCTACTGAGGATCACTCACGATTTATTATCTTAATGTTAAAAAATGGATTTGACAAGTACTTTCGCCAAATTTTTTTTTCAATACGCTTAGCCATAAGTTCATTACAGCCAAAACCCTCTCCCAATAAGGAGTGCAGGCTTTCAAAACCTGAGATTTACTGTAACCCCATACGCAATTCAGCTAGACGCTGCCGCGCCTTGGCATCAATCGCGCTGGCGAGAAATCTACTCTTGGATTGTTTGCGTGTTTGATACTTTTGGCGCATCCGGCAAACTGTGGCTTCCACTTCGCCACAAAGTTGTTGTGCTGATAACCATTCAGCCCCATACCCCTGTACCATTAATTGTTGCGCTCGATCTGATGTGGCAACAATCACGCGAGAAATTTTAGACTGTGTTACTTGGGGGCGTAAAGATGCACAGACTTTTTCTATATAGGTGTCTGCTGTTTGCCCGAACTCAGTAAAATGAACTGATAAAAGCTCTGTAATAACTTCTTTATTACTAGAGGCATTATGATATTGGGCATCAAAAATTATTTGAGTTTCGTAACCAACAAACGCACTGTAACTTGTCATTGCTTCAACCAGTTCCCCGCGCGCTGCCTCTAATCCAGCATTATCCCGGGTTTTTTTCAGGCAAGGCCAAGCACCAATTATGTTGTAGCCGTCCACTAATAAAACGGCTGGAATTGCGGAACGGGGCATGGTTTTTAATCACAATTTTCTAGAGTTAACAAAATTCATTCATGATTTTTATAGTAAATGAAGCATTGGTTGTAACAATATGCTACAAAAAGTAAAAAATGCGATAGTATCGCAGAATATAGCTGAAAAACATTGCATTAACAGCAAACGCGCCCTTTCGAGGCGCGTCGCAATTGTTAGTAATTACTAATTAATTAATTGGAGAAAAAAGGGTGTTCGAGTGCAACTAGGCAGTTGTTAGTGGTTAGTTGTCAGTTGTTTTTATCCCCCCATCTCCCCATCTCCCCTGCACCCCTGCATCCAAGTAGGGTTACTCAATTACTAAGAGGCTTGATTATGTACCTCCGTCAGACGTTGTTTGAGGCGCTGAGGTTCGCCTTGATCTACTAAAGAGCCTTTTTCTAATAAGAAAGCACCATCACAGTAGTTCAATTCGTCTAGACGATGAGTTACCCACAAAGCTGTAATACCTCGACTCTTGACTAAGCGGCGGACACTAGCTACTAAATCCAGCTGGCTATCTGGATCGAGTAAAGCTGTGGGTTCATCCAATAATAAGACTTCACAGCGACGGGCGATCGCACCTGCGATCGCTACTCGCTGTTTTTGTCCTCCACTCAAGGCATAAATCGGGCGTAGTTGCAAAGCACGCAAATTTACAGCCCCTAGTGCCTCATCAACTCTTGCTCTCACAGCAGCAGGTGGCAATTTTTCTTCCACCAATCCAAAAGCCACATCAGCACCAACAGTTGGCATGACTAATTGATGATCGGGATTTTGGAAGACAAAGCCAACAGGATGCAAAACTCGAATTTTACCAGATTGGGGAGCTAATAGTCCCGCCAGTAATCGGAGTAATGTTGATTTGCCACTGCCATTAGTACCCAAAAGCATCCAAAATTCACCTTGAGGTACTTCTAGAGAGCAAGATTTGATCGCTGTTTCACCACTAGGCCAACTGAAGTATAAATCCTTAACCTCAATGCCTACTTCCGCCATTTTTGCACCTTAGTTATTCACCAGCTAGAGCGAAAAAGCCTGGTGGTTTACCACTACCAGTGGTGACACCATCTTTTTGAATAATCTGTACCCCAGAAATTTCACTAGCACGGACAGCAATTTTTTTCTCTGTCTTGCCTTCGCACTTGAGTTCTACAATGTCAGGATTGCCAGAACGCATAGCTGCCAAAATTAGCTGATAGACAGCCTCAGCATCCTCAGCTGACTTACGTTGCACTGATATAGGAAAAGCAGTATTTCTGATACTTAAGTCAATGGTAAACATCTAGGATCATTCAAAATATCACTGTAGGACTCATTTTAGCGTTAGGGAATTGGGAATTGGGAATTGGGCATTGGGAATTGGGAATTGGGGATTAGGAAAAAACTGCTGTTTGATGAACTAATATTTTTTCCCATTCCCCAGTCCCCAGTCCCCAGTCCCCAGTCCCCAGTCCCCC